>UCMS01000038.1 GCA_900473805.1 Hyphomicrobiales bacterium
CTATGTCACCCACGACCAGATCGAAGCCATGACCATGGCAGACCGGATCGTGGTGTTGAACGCCGGCCACATCGCTCAGGTGGGTGCGCCGCTTGAGCTCTATCACAAGCCGCAGAACACGTTTGTTGCGGGCTTCATCGGCAATCCGAAGATGAATTTCGTGCCGGTCACCTGCGTCGGCGTAGACGCAGCCGGCGTGACGATTTCCTGCGATGGCCAGACTGTGCTGATCCCGGTCGATGGCCGTCCCGATCTCGTTGGCAAAAACCTCTCGCTCGGCATCCGGCCTGAGCATACACGGCTGAGTGACGGGGACCTCAACATCACAGTCACACCCGCCGTCATCGAGCGGCTGGGGATCAACACCATCGCTTATGCCTCTTTGTCCAGTGGCGAACCCTATTGCGCGCTGCTTCCGGGATCGGCCCCGGTTCGCGCCGAGCAGCCGATGACGACCGGTATCATGGCGGCCGACTGCCATCTCTTCGACGCCGACGGGCAGGCACTGGAGCGCCGCATCGACTGGCGCACGCTTGGACTTCCTGCATCGGTGACCGCCGCCGAATAATCTCCTCCCGGCCAAGGCCAAACCTGGTCCGCCCTCGGGCGGACCTTTTTTCTCTTCGACCTTTGTAGCGTTAATCCGGGAAGCCGTCGTATTGCGGCAGGTCGTCCAGGATGTCGTACCAGGGCGCCTTGGAGCCTACGAAGATGTGCATGGAGGGCCTCATCGGCGGTGCATCGGACAAGGTTCCCATTGGGACATGCACTTTCACCGTGCCGTTTTCTGCAATCCAGGAATAGACCAGCGAACCGCAGGTCCGGCAATGCATGTCATGGATACCACTGGGATCGCCGTGGCGAAAGAGACTGTCCCGTCCCTCTGTGATATCGAAATCCTCGACCGCCACGCCGGCAATCGGCTTGAAGGCGGAGCCCGTCGTGCGGCGGCATTTCGAGCAATGGCAGTTGATTGCGTAGAGAAACTTCTCGGACACTGTGTAGGCCACGGCACCGCACATGCAGCCGCCCCTTAGACGCTTAGCCTTTCCGGACCTCATCTCGATTGCCATCATCGTTCTCCCGCCCTCAAACTATCGGGAAGAACGTCCGGTCTGCAAGCCGCTACCAGACCAAGCCGCGTGCGGCGACCTGCTCCACACGGGTGACGACGCCGTCACGGTGGAATGTCATGATGTCGAAGAGGTTGGACACGACGCAGGTGTGGTTCGGGATGATCCTCACCTTTTCGCCAATCTCGGGTCGGCGGCCAGCCACTTTCGAGAGGTCGACCGTGCCATGTTCTTCCGAGAGCCCCGTGATCAAGGCTTCTGGATACTCCACGATGACCCCGTAATCGGTGAAGCCGAGGAGGTCGGAGGTCAGGGCCTTGGAGCCGGCATCGAGGACGGCGCGATCTTCCGTCGGACGGGAGACGACCGTGGCGAGGATGTGCATGGCGCAGTCGTCCAGCGTGCAGTGGCCGGAGCGGGCCATGGCACGATCGTTGTAGACATAGGTGCCGGCGCGATGCTCGGTGGCCGAGGTCACCTTGTGCGCGGAAAACAGGCTGGGAGTGCCGCCATTGGAGACGATGGGGCAGGCGATGCCGCGCGCGGACAGGCCGGCGGTGACGGCGGCGAAGAAGGCTTCGACGGTTTCTTCGCTGTCCGCCTTGGGATAAGTGAGGATGCCGCCGAAGGTGAGGCCGGGGGCGGCGGCGATCATCTCGGCCANNCGCCGCCTGTGTCGCATTCGACGAGAACAGTGAGCGGGCGCGTCTGGGAAAAGGCGCATGAAAGACCGCGCACGGTTACCTCGCTGTCTGCGACGACCTTCAGGCCGGAGATGCGGGCATTCAGCGCGATCAATCTCTGGTGTTTTTCGCTGCCGAGAATGTTGAAGGTGATCAGCAGGTCCTCAAAACCGGCATCGGCGAAGACTTCGGCTTCGGTAATCTTCTGGCAGTTGATGCCTTTGGCGCCGGCCTGCACCTGTGCTGCCGCGATGGAGGGGATCTTGTGGGTCTTGATGTGCGGGCGGAAGGCAATACCGTGCCCGTCCATATAGGACTGCACGCGCGCAATATTCGCGCCCAATCGATCTTCATCAATCAAAGGAAGCGGTGTCGACAGACTTGAAATCGACTGGCCAATTTTCGGGTAGGGGCGTTCCACTATGCGGCCTCGCTGCCTTGGGGTGCATCATGCGGGTTTGCCATGATCGGCCAGATGTCCCGGCGTACATGGCGATAGGCGGTCTTGGCCGGATTGTTGGGATAGGGCGTCCCCGCCGCACAATAGAGTATCTCGGATGCGATCTTGGAGAAAGCGGCGTAGAAATGATTGGTGGATTTGATCACCAGGAGGTGCTTTTGCGTCGGATCGATGCCGAGTGCGGTAAAGAGTGACGGGTCATAGCTCTGGACACGTACGCTCGACAACACGATGTCGATACCGGCGAGACGAATGTGGGCGGCATCGCCAAACGGGGCGATGCTGTCGCCGAAGCGCATCTCGGCGTTCGGCACGACCTTCACCACCTTGACCAGGCCATCGACCGGATGCCCGGTGCCGGGGGCCGATTTCGCGCCAAAGCGCAGCGGGATCTCGGCGCCTTCACCTGCCGCCATGCAGATTTGCACAGCAATGGGGTCCCAGATCATACCAACGGCGGCATTGGTCACACCGCGCGCCAGCATTTCCTCGAGGATCACGGTCGCGTCTCCGGCCGTGCCGCCGCCGGGATTATCCCACATATCGGCG
>UCMS01000035.1 GCA_900473805.1 Hyphomicrobiales bacterium
AAATCCTGCCCCCGCAACCACTGAGACTTGAATATGCTGCCATTCAAGTTGCTTCTTTGAAAGCTCCTCAGCGTAAGCCGCGAGGAGCTTTTACTGTTTGTAATCCGTGTCGATCTCTCCCGAAGCCATGCGCGTCATCAGATCGTTTTGGGCAGTTGAGAGGAGGACTAGCGCCCGACGTCCTGTTTTGCTGCTCGGCCAAAACAGGTGCGTTTATGGCATTCGAAACGCATTCACGCTGACGTTTCGCCTCATACCAGCAAATCACCCGCTGCTGCGGAGCACGACCATTGGAGGAACGAGGATGTGTTGTGCTTCTTCTCGTCCCTCTATCCGGCTAAGCAAAAGCTGGCTGGCGTGTAGCCCCTGTGCTTGTGGGTTCTGGTTCAAACTGGACAGGCCGACAAAGGGTAGGTGTCCAGTCTCGCAATCATCGTAGCCGATAATGGCAAGTTCGCCCGGAACGTCGACGCCTGCCTTATGGCAAGCCGCCATGAGGGGTAAGGCGTCCAGATCCGACCAAACGAATATCGCGCGTGGTCGATCTTTCTGGGCGATCAGCTCCTGCAGCTCCTGCTCGCGGCTTCCCGGACGATGAGACAACCTAAAAATGCGTGTTCGGCGCTCAAGGCCCAGTCGCTTCATGGCGTATTGGTACCCGGCTTCGCGAGCGACCGATACAACGGATGTAGGGTCTTGGCTTCGATCGTAGCTCAGCATAGCAATATCCTCATGACCGCTGGCTGCTAGCGCCTCAATCGCCATTTCGGCACCACGAAAATCGTCGGAGTTGACGGTGTCGTAAAGCCGAGCCTGTGGATCGTGATGTGCAAGAACGACAATTGGGATCTGTTTGGCATAGTCCACAATCGCGGCCCCGGAGATCTGCGGTGCAACCAGCACCAAGCCATCCATCTTGGTGTCGATCATCGACTCGATCATCGACGTTTCAAGCTGAGAGGCAGCGCGGCCGACGCCGACCATCGCCTTGTAGTTCGCCTCAGCCAGGCCCGCATCGATCCCCTCGAGCAGAGCCGGAATAAACGGGTTGGTCAGCTCTCGAACGAGGATGCCAACCGTAAAGGTGCGGCCACGCATGGCTCGCGCTGCGGTGGATGGGCGATATCTCAGAACCTCGATCGAATGCTCGACCTTGGTCCGTAGCGCCTCCGAGACCCCATAGGCATTGCGCATGACCTTCGACACGGCAGCCACCGAGACGCCCGCATGCTCGGCGACGTGGCGGATCGTCACGCGATCCGTCGGAGGGCCAAGCTTCTGTTTTTCCATGGGTAATCCCGTCTGCACATCATCCTCGCATCTACTATAGGCAAAAAGCGCTTGCGCGGCAAACAAAGTTGTAGAAAGATATACATAGAACGATACACAAAAAATGCGGCAGCGACGAAATCGGACGTCAGTTGTCGGAGGGAGAGGCGCACCGATGGATAGATCTTCGCTTTCGCCAGCCAATCGGAGCGTCGCTGGCCGAGTGTTCTCTGCGGCAAAGCTGATCGCTCCCGCAAAGGATGCCGGGCAGGGCGCCGGCGGGAGTTTCCTGGCAAAGACCTGGCAGCTTGATCGCATGCCAGGCGAGGTCACCTTAAGGATCTCGGCGCTCGGTCTCTACCGTGCCTTCATCAACGGCAAGCGTGTGGGCGAGGACCTGCTGACGCCGGGCTGGACCTGTTATGACGATCGCATCGCCTATCAGACCTACGAGGTAGCCGACCTGCTTCAGGTCGGTGAGAACAAGATCGAGATCTGGCTGGGCGATGGCTGGTATCGCAGCCAATTGCTTTGGGCCTCGAACCCCATCTTCAATTGTTGGGGCGATCGTGTTGCAGCCATTGCCGAGATCGAGGCCGACGGTGCAGTGCTGCTGGTCACGGACGAAAGCTGGAAGAGCGGTCTCTCGCCGGTGACGCGCAACGGCATCTATTTCGGTGAGGACTACGATGCGCGCATTGTACCTCGTGCCGAGGCTGGCACAGACCTGCTCGATTTTGACCAGCGTCTGCTCGTGCCGCACGAGGCAGATGCCGTGAAGGAGCTCGCACCGCTCGCGCCGATCGATCAGTGGCAGGATGCCGAAGGCCGGAACCTCTATGATTTCGGTCAGAATGCCGGCGCCTATATCCGGTTCCGCGTCAGTGGCAAGGCGGGTGCATCAGTTCGTGTCGAGCACTCCGAAATCCTCGGACCGGACAAGGTCTTCGACAACCGGAATTATCGCAGCGCTCGGGCCGAGCTGCAGTACATCCTGTCTGGCGAAGGCGAGGAAACCTATGCTCCGCTCTTTACCTTTATGGGGTTCCGGTATGCGCGGGTGACGCTCGAAGGGGAGGTAAACCTCCTTTCCATCGAGATGGTGCCGATCAGTTCTGTACCGGTCGCTACCGGCGGCATTACGACAGGCGTTGCCGCGGTCAACCGGCTCGTTGAAAACACCATCTGGTCACAGCGTTCGAACTTTATCGAAATCCCGACCGACTGCCCGCAGCGCGATGAACGCCTCGGCTGGACGGGCGATGCGCAGGTCTTTGCTGGCACCGCCTGCTGGCTTGCGGACAGCGAACGCTTCCTGATGAAATATCTGCGTGACGTGATGCATGACCAGCGGGACAATGGCGCGGTGCCGCACTTCTCGCCGGATCCGACGCGGCTCCATCCAATCGACGAGCGCGGCGACTGGGCCGGCTCGACCGGTTGGGGCGATGCGATCGTCATCATCCCATGGCAGCTCTACCTGCATTACGGCAATCGGGAGGTGCTGGCGGAGTGCTTCCCAGCCATGATCAAGTGGCTCGACTATCTCTGGGGAATTTCGGATGGTCCGATCATCCGTCCGCCAGCGGTATGGGGGGATCACGGTTTTACCTTCGGCGACTGGCTGCAGCCGGTCGGTGACAACAGGAAGCCAAGGCCGACCGTCGCCGACGATTGTGCGGCCACACTCTACCATTTCATCTCGACACAGTTGACCGCGCGTATCGCCCGCATTCTCGGCCGCGATGACGAAGCACGCCGGCTCGACGAGCGTGTGCAGCAGATCCGCGTCGCCTTCCGCACGGAGTTCTTTGCGCCCTCCGGCCGGATCGCACACAACGACCAGACATCCTGGGCGCTGGCCTTCCTCTACGATCTGGTCCCGGATGACTACAAGGACGCAGGTAAGGTCTATTTCCGCCGCGTGGTCGAGGAGACCGATGGCGTGATCGGCACAGGCTTTATCGGTACGCCCGCACTGCTCCCGGCGCTCACGCGCCTCGGCATGCTCGATCTTGCTGAAAAGGTATTCCTGAACCGAAAGGTGCCGGGCTGGCTCTATCAGGTCGAGCGGGGCGCGACTTCAATCTGGGAGCGCTGGGACGCGATTGCCGAGGATGGCTCGATCTATGATCCGGACATGAACAGCTACAACCATTATGCCTATGGCGCCGTCTGCCAGTGGCTGTTCGAGGATGTGGCGGGCCTCAAGCTGACGCCTGAGGGTGCAGGTTTCACGCATCTCAAGCTCGATCCGGCGATCCTGCCTCAGCTCTCGCCTGTCAAGGCCTGGCACGATGTGAGCCAGGGACGTCTTGAAGCCGAATGGACACTGGAGGGCGATCTGGTGACGTACAACGTCGTTCTGCCAGAGGGCGTTACGGCTTCGATGACCGCCGCCAACGGGCGCAAAGATCTCACCGTCAACGGCGCCCCTGTCCTTGTTGGCGCCGAGAGCAGGCTGATGCCCGGCAAGAACACCATCACCTTCCGGATCTGATCCGCTGCCCCGGCAGGGGCCGGACACGGCATGAGTTTAAGTGGTCAATAGAGGAGGAAACGACCATGAGAATGAAAGCAAAAGCCATACTTGCAGCGTCACTCGCCAGCCTTCTTGCAAGCGCTGCGCATGCTGACGTGACGCTGACGATCCTCGCGGATGCAAACCAGGAAACGATCACCTTCCTTGATGTGCTGACCAAGGCCTACAGCGAGAAGCGTCCCGACATCAGCTTTGACATTGAAAACCGTGCGGGTGGGGCGGAAGGCGACAACATCGTCAAGACCCGTCTCGCCACCGGAGAGATGGCCGACATCTTCCAGTACAATTCCGGTTCGCTCTTCCAGGCGCTGAAGCCGGAGCAGACGCTGGCAGATCTCTCCGATATGCCCAACGCTGGCAATATCTCCGACAGCTTCAAACCCGTGGTGAGTGCCGCCGATGGCAGCGTGCGTGGCGTACCTTTCGGTCCGGCCATGGGCGGCGGGATCTTCTACAACAGGAAGATCTACGCTGAACTTGGATTGCAGGTGCCAAAGACCTGGGCCGACTTCATCGCCAACAGCGAAAAGGTCAAGGCGGCCGGCAAGGTCGGTATCGCTCAGACCTATGGTGACACCTGGACGTCGCAGCTCTTCGTGCTGGCCGACTACTACAACGTCAACGCGGCAGCCCCGAGTTTTGCCAAGGACTTCACCGAGAACAAGGCAAAATTCGCAACGACACCCGCGGCGGCCAAGGGTTTCGAGCGCCTCGAGCAAACCGGCAAAGCCGGATTGTTCAACGCCGATTTCGGTGCTGCCAAGTTCGATGACGGCATGCGTATGGTGGCGACAGGGGAGGCGGCCCATTATCCCATGCTGACCTTCGGGATCGGCAATGTCGCACAAAACTATCCGGATAGTCTGGCTGATCTGGGATTCTTCGCCCAGCCGGGCGATGATCCCGCGAAGAACGGCCTGACCGTCTGGATGCCGTCTGCGCTTTACAGTCCCTCCAGCGCCGAGAATGGTGAAGAAGCCAAGAAATTCCTCGATTGGGTTGCCTCCAAGGAAGCCTGCGAACTGATGGCGAAAGCTGTTCCCTCGGGTCCGTATCTGATCAAGGACTGCCAGCTTCCGGCAGATGTTCCACAGGCGGTCAAGGATATGCTGCCCTATTTCGAAGCCGAAGGCGGCACTTCGCCTGCGCTCGAATTCCTCTCGCCGGTCAAGGGCCCGGCTCTGGAACAGATTACCGTGGAAGTCGGATCCGGCATTCGTCCTGCGTCGGAGGCGGCCGCGCTTTATGACCAGGATGTCGAAAAGCAGGCCAAGCAACTCGGCCTGCCCAACTGGTAACCTCTCGCCAGTCGAACCCCGTCCGGTCTCCCAGGTCCGGGCGGGGTCTGTATCGGAGAAAAGATATGGTTACGCAGAAATCGCCTTATCCCTACTGGTTTGTGCTGCCGGCAGCGATCGTCTTCACGGTGCTGTTTCTGGTGCCGACGTTCGCGTCCTTCTGGTTCAGTCTGACGCGGTGGGACCTGTTCTCGGCTGAGTTCATCGGCCTCGACAATTACCGCCAGTTTCTGCGCGAGCCTTTTCTGATCCAGGGTACCGTCAACACGCTGATCTATGCGATCGCGACGTCGGCGACCAAGTCCGTTCTTGGCCTGCTGCTCGCCGTGCTTTTGACCTCGGGAATCTGGGCCCAGGGATTTCTGAGAACCGTCGTCTTCTTTCCCGTCCTCGTGTCGACCATCGGCATCGGGATCACATTTGCGGTTCTGATGCATCCGACGAACGGGATGATCAATGTGGCGCTGAGTGCCGTGGGGCTTCTAGGTCCCGGCTGGCTGACCGATCCTTCGCTAGCGCTTTATTCGGTCATCCTTGTCGATCTCTGGAAGGGGGTCGGCCTCGCGACCCTGATTTATATCGCGGGCCTAGCCACCATTAGCCAGGATTACTACGAGGCCGCACGCATCGACGGTGCTACCCGTCGTCAGATGTTCTTTCGCGTCACGGTGCCTCTGGTGCGCCCGGCAACTGTTACCGTGGTGACGCTTTCCCTGATCGGCGGCTTGCGAAGCTTCGACCTGATCTGGGCCATGACCCGCGGCGGCCCGGGCTTCTCCTCCGATGTGTTGGCAAGCGTCATCTACAAGCAGTATCAGGCCGGTTTTTATGGCCTATCGACCGCCGGCAATGTCATCCTCTTCCTGTTGATCGGGTTGATCATCCTGCCGCTGACTGCATGGTTCAATCGTCGTGAGGTGGACCTGTGACCCGTCGCCAGCTCTATACCGGGATCGTCTCGCTGGCGCTTGCGTCGGTGATCTTCATCCTGCCCTTCGTCTTCATTCTCCTGACCGCCGCGAAGACAAGGCAGGACGCCTCTCGGCTGATCTTTTCCTTGCCCACAGAGTGGCAGCTCTGGGAAAACTTCCTGCAGGTTCTGCAAACGCGCAACTATCTCCTGCTGCTCGCCTATTTCAACTCGACTGTCATCACGGTCTTTGCGGTGACCCTGCTTGTGCTCTTCGGCGCCATGGTCGGCTATGTCCTGCAGCGCCGCCCTTCGCGCTGGAACAAGGTTGTCTATGCTTTCGTGCTGGCCGGTCTGATGATCCCACCGGCAGTGGTGCCGACAATCTGGGTGCTGCAGTCGATCGGTCTCTTCAAGACGATCACCGGCATGATCTTCATCCAGGTCGCCTATGGCCTCGCCTTCTCGGTGCTCCTGTTTCGCAGCTTCATCGCGACAATCCCCCGTGACCTCGACGAGGCGGCACTCATCGACGGCGCAACGCCTTTGCAGATCTTCTTCCGGGTGATCCTGCCGCTCCTGAAGCCGGTGACCGTGACCGTCATCGTCGTGCAGTCAATCAGCATCTTCAACGACTTCACCAATCCGCTCTACTATCTGCCCGGTCGAGAAAACGTGACGGTGCAGCTTACCCTCTATAACTTTCAGGGACAGTTTCAGACGCAGTTCAATCTGCTCTTCATGAATATCCTGCTCGTCACCATCCCGCCGCTCATCGTCTACATCTTCTTCAACCGACAGATCGTGGCCGGCATGACCGCCGGTGCCGTCAAAGGATAGTTGCATGACCAGTGTCGTTCTCAAGGACATCCGCAAGAGCTTCGGTAGCCTCGAGGTCATCAAGGGCATCGATCTGACGGTCGAGAAGGGCGAGTTCTGTGTCTTTGTCGGTCCGTCCGGCTGCGGCAAGTCCACGCTGCTCCGGATGATCTCAGGGCTCGAAACCTCAACGTCGGGCCAGATCATTATCGACGGCGAGGACGTCACTCATGCCGAGCCGTCGAAGCGCGGGATCGCCATGGTCTTCCAGTCCTATGCGCTCTACCCGCATCTGACGGTGCGCGAGAACATCGGCTTCGGGCTATCACTTGCTGGCCGTCCGAAGAGCGAGATCGCCGAAAAAGTCGAGAAGACGGCGGACAGCCTTCAACTTACCCATCTCCTCGACCGCAAGCCGAAGGCTCTGTCCGGCGGGCAGCGCCAGCGCGTCGCGATCGGGCGTGCGATTATCCGCAATCCCAAGGTCTTCCTGTTCGACGAGCCGCTTTCGAACCTCGATGCAGCTCTGCGCTCACAGATGCGTATGGAACTGACCGATCTGCATGCCAAGCTCGGCGCCACCATGATTTACGTCACCCACGACCAGGTCGAGGCGATGACCATGGCGGACAAGATCGTGGTGCTGAACGCAGGGCGCATCGAGCAAGTCGGTTCGCCGATGGAGCTTTACAACAATCCGGTCAGCCCCTTCGTTGCAGGCTTCATTGGATCGCCGAAAATGAACCTTTACGATGGCGAGGTTGCCGCTGCCGAAGGGTGTGCCACCTATGGCATACGCCCTGAACATCTCGTTCTGTCGAAGAGCGAGGGCAAATGGCAGGGCCAGGTCCGCCACATCGAACGATTGGGCGCGGATACCGTTGTCTACCTCGACCATCCCGCGCTGAAGCAAATCGTTGCTCGCGTGCCCGGTGATTTCGAGATTGCCTCAGGGGAAGTTGTCCATGCCTCGCCGATGAGCGGCAAGGAGCACAGGTTCGTATAGGCTGTCTCATGTCCTCGGCCCCAAAAGGCGCTGGGGCGCATCATTCACACGGATCTCTGCATCTCTGGTCTAGCCGTGCCGGGAAGCAACTGAGACGGTGACAAGCATCTGTCTGAAAAATTGGCGCGAGAACTCGTGTCTCGTCTTTTCGGGTTGAATGGCGACGCCACCAGTTTGAGGCAGATGATCTTCCGGCTCGTCGTAGGGCGATTCAAGGCTTCTGAAAACCGTGAGGCGGCGAGATTGATGGTTCCCCTTCGGCACCGGTCGCGGTGCGGTCAGTTCGATGGATCGAGGCCGTTTCGCATCCGGTCACGAATGAGGCGCGTGAAGGCTGCGACGGAATTCCGATCGGCGCCACGGCGGGCGACCAGTATGAATTCGACATCCTCGATCGGCGGAAGGGCGGAGGGCGGCAATTCGCGCAGGCCAGCAGGAGCGAGGCTTCTCGGCTGGACCAGAACTCCCATGCCGGCTCGCGCAGCCGCAGTCAGTCCGCTGAGGCTCTGGCAGGAGCAGACGATACGCCAGGAATGGCCGGCGCGTTCCAGAGCCTCCATGAGCAAAGTGCGCGTGAGGCTGGGCGGCGGAAACACGATCAAGGGCAGAACGGGTTTGGCGAGCACCGCGTCGGGATCCGCCGCCAGCCAGACCAATGGCTCACGCAATATTACTTCGCCACGCCGATCCCCCAACCGACGTTTGGCGAAGACGAGATCCAGGTCTCCCTTGTCCTGCATGTCCGCCAGATCTTTGGAGAGTGCAACGGTCAGATGGAGCTCCACTGCGGGGTAATCCGCGATGAAATCGCGGAGCAGGATGGGCAATTGCCCCGAGACCAGATCTTCGGAGATCCCTAGCCGCAATTTTCCACGCGGCTGGGTCGTTTCGAACAGCGATGCCGCCTGACGTTCAAGAGACAGCAATTGCCGGGCGTGCGGAAGCAATGCCTCTCCCTCGGGCGTTAGCCGGACGCTGTGCGTATCCCGGGCCAGAAGGCGGTGACGCAAGACCGTTTCCAGTCGTTGCACGTGCTGACTGACCGTGGATTGCCCGAGACCCAGTTTCTGGCCGGCAATGGTGAAGCTGCCGGCCTGGGCAACGGAGACAAAACTGCGCAGATGCACAAGATCAAGCATATCACATTTTCCGATAACTGTTATCTCTTGCATTCGCGATTACAATAACCAACCATTTAACCCTGTCCAGACTGCTGCGGAACGCTCAGATGAAACGCTTCATTCCCGATACTTTCACGATGCTGCTCGTTGCCATGGTCGCGCTCGCTTCGATCCTGCCGATATCAGGCGAGCCGGCGGAATGGTTCGGGCTTGCGACCAATCTCGCCGTTGCCCTGCTCTTCTTCCTGCATGGGGCGCGTCTGTCGACCGACGTGGTGGTTTCCGGTTTCCTGCATTGGCGGCTGCAGAGTTTCATCTTGGCCGTTACCTTTGTCGTCTTTCCGCTGTTGGGTCTCTTGCTCGGGCTCCTGACGCCGTGGTTGATTCCACCGGCGCTCTATCTCGGCTTGCTCTATCTCTGCGTCCTGCCATCAACGGTGCAGTCATCGATCGCCTTCACGTCGATTGCCGGAGGCAATGTGCCTGCTGCGATCTGTGCGGCGTCTGCATCCAACATCCTCGGCATGTTCCTGACGCCGGCGCTCGTCGCTGTTTTGTTTTCAGCGGGCGGTCATGTCGGCGTGTCGCTCGATATGATCTGGAAGATCCTGCTGCAGCTTTTCCTGCCCTTCGTGCTGGGTCAGGTCCTGCAACCCTTTATCGGCAACTGGATCCGGGCTCGCAAGTCGCTGCTCGCCCCTGTCGACCGTGGCTCGATCCTGATGGTCGTCTACCTCGCTTTTTCCAATGCCGTTATCGAAGGAATCTGGTCGGAGTTTTCGGCGGCCGACTTGTCTCTGGTGATCGGTCTCGACATTGTCTTGCTCGCCGTGGTGCTGGCCGTCACCTTCTATGGCTCGAAGCTTTTCGGCTTCAGCCGGGAAGATCGGATCGCAGCCGTCTTCTGTGGTTCGAAGAAGAGCCTGGCGAGCGGCGTGCCGATGGCCGGCGTGATATTTGCCGGACAATCGGTCGGCGCGATCGTGCTGCCGCTGATGCTTTTTCACCAGATCCAGCTGATGGTCTGTGCATGGCTCGCTCGACGGTTCGCGATGGCGCTGCAACCGGTCGACCGAATGACTGCAGGCGGCGGAACGGAGGTTGTTTCGAAAGCCGGCTGACGCGGCATAGCGTCGTATAAAGCGACCACAAGATGCTTCTTCTTGCTCCGGTTTACCGGGGGTTAAGCATAATGACGTCATGCTCTATTCCACTCGGATAGATTGCTGCAGGGCTTAGGCCATGTCAGCGTGGAATGGACACTCGATATGCCTGTTGTAACGTTTGCCAACACGAAGGGCGGTGCCGGTAAGACGACCGCAGTGCTTCTGATCGCGACCGAACTGGCGCGGATGGGGCTGCGGATCGCCGTGCTCGACGCCGATCCGCAGCACTGGATTTCGCGATGGCATCAACAGTTGGGGCAGAATTGTCCTGAGCGATTGCAGGTGGTCCCCTATGTCTCCGCCGCGAACCTGGAACGAGAAATCAAACGCTATCAGCACGCCGTTGATCTGGTCGTGGTCGATCTGCCGGGACATCGCAGCCCGCTCATCGCGCAGGCGCTGGGTTACTCGGATTATGTGCTGATCCCCGCCCAGGGTTCGGCCATGGATGCGCAAGGGGCAGCGAATGTCATCGATCTCCTCTATTACCTCGAGGACAGAACCGGTGTGCGCATTCCGCACTCCGTCGTGCTGACGCGCATCAATCCGATCATCACCACGCGCGCGCTGCAGGGGGTGAAGGCTCTGATGGCGGAGAAGCGGGTGCATCTGCTCGCGACGCCGATCGTCGAGCGGGCAGCCTTCCGGGATGTGTTCTCCTGTGGCGAGACCCTTTACACCATGGATCCCCGCCATGTGAGCAATCTCGACCGGGCCCAGGAAAACGCGCAGATGCTCGGCCGGGAAGTGCTGGAGCGGCTGACGCGTTACTTCACGATCGGCTGTGTCGAGGTTCCTGCGTCACAGCCCGTTCGATTGGTCGCATAACCCTCGTCGCCTCGCACTGCGCGAGGCGCCTCAGAACAAAGCATCGTCAAACAGTTCGTCATCCGTCATGGGCTGCGCCTGCAAGGCCGCGGTGGTCTCGACGTCATCTGCCACGGTGCTGAAGATGAGCGAATGGACGTCACGTTCGGACTTCATCGTGTAGGTCGCATAGATCTCGCCGGAGATACCGGACATGAAGCCTTCCAGTCCGTCGCAGGTGGGGTCGATGTCGATGGCATCGGCCGCGAGGCTGCGGCAGTCGGCCAGGATCGCGGTGAGATCCTGGTGAAAATCGAGCCCGGCCGTCGCCTTGGCCACCCGGATCGAAATCTCCTGGCCATGCTGTTGCAGATCTTCCAGCTTTTCGTCGAGGGTCTTGCCTGCGACCGTGACATGCGCCAGGGCCACTTCGATGCGGGCGACCAGATCCGGTTCGCCATCTTGCTCACCGCCCGTTTCGTCCCGGCCGAGCCCGGTCGCCTGCTCATCGAGCTGCTGCAAATGGGCAAGTGCGCGATCCGTGACGTCGTCCAGACGGCCGGAAAATGTGCGCAGCTCGTTGGTCACGACATTGATGGCGCGGCTTTCCTCCCCGAGCTTGCTGCAGCGCAGGTTGGTATTCAGGGCCATATACTGGATATCCGTCCGGACGATCTGGATGGTCTCCACGCTTTCCACGAGATCCTTGACCATGCCGCTGACGGCAGTGCTCAATCGCTGGGCCTCGCCAACGGATTGCTGGATACCGCAGACGACAGCACGTGCGGCTTCGAGGCTCTCGCGGACCAGACCCATGGCAGAGCGCGCGGAGGCATTATCGCCGACCGGCAGCATTGAATGCTGCAAATCCATCAGCGCCGTCACGTCCTGAGAAAAGGCCCCGATGTTGCGGACAATCGTGGCGCATTCCGCACTGAAATCCTCCGACATGGCGATCAGTTGATCTCGGACCAGGCGGATGATGATGCGTGTGACACGTTCGCGGTCCTCAGCGGTGAGTGCCTGACCTTCCGGACGGGACAGGTGCGTTGCCGCGATGTCGAAGGCTGCCTGGCAATGTTCCAGGCGTTGGCGCGTCACATCGCCAATCTGCAGCGATGACAAGGTGCTGGCCAACCTGCCCTGGACCTTCATCGCGAGGCCCGTCACCTGGGTCGCCAGATCGGCGAGGGTGCCGCGCTGGTTCTGGATCGCATTGGCGTTTCGACTGAGGTCTTCCACGATGGTCGGGATGGAGCCATCATGCTGCCCAAGGTTGTCGCTTCCCGTTCGGGCATGACTGATCAGATGCTGGAGCGCGTCTATGCGCTCGCCGAAGGATTTCACTTCCTGGGTGGCAAACTGGATGCGCTCGACAATCTCCTCGGCAAAACCGGCGAAATCGGCAATGCCTGCACCCGTGATCTTTGCTGTAACGGCGAAGGTGCGCAGGTAGCGAAGCGTGTCCTCCATGGATAGAACTTCATTCGCGAGAGCCTCACCATACTCTCCGATCATGTCGAACCGCTGGCGCAGGTCCTGCTGTCGTGCGGGCAGGGCTGCGATCAGTCCCGCCGTCTGCTGCAGTTCGGTTGTCGCCTCTGCGGCTTCGTCTTCGCGCAAGGCTTCCGAAACGCCACCAAGCGACGTCAAAAGTCCGCTGAAAACATCGAGAACTGCGACCAGAACGGTACCGCCATCGAGGAAACGCTGCTCGATCTGGGCGAGTGCTTCGTTCAATCTGTTTCCGATCGTAACCGTCGATTCCGTGCTGCCCTTCGGCGACAAGAAACCTTCGGCCCGGTGCGATCTCTGGGTGTTCATATGAAGCCCTCTTTTCTCGTTTTCGTTCGTTTCATTTGCGGCTCCATCGCCTGGATCAGTGTCATCCGAGGTGCCTGCGGTCTGCGGCGAGAATTTCACGGGCAATCTGTTCCAGCGGCACCACCCTATCGACGCCGCCCCTGGCGATCGCTTCCTTCGGCATGCCGAAGACGACCGATGTCGCCTCGTCCTGCGCCACTGTGTAGGCGCCGGCCTTGTGCATCTCGTCCATGCCGCGCGCGCCGTCGTCTCCCATGCCCGTCATGATCACGCCCATGGAATTGGATCCCGCCGCACGGGCGGCAGAGCGAAACAGGACATCGACGGATGGACGATGGCGAGAGACGAGGGGGCCATCCTTGACGGCGACCATATAGCGGGCTCCCTGGCGCTCGAGCAGCATGTGCTGGCCGCCGGGGGCGATCAGCACATGGCCGCGCAGAACCGGATCGCCGTGAGCCGCTTCCTTCACTTCGACCTGGCAGAGGGTGTTCAGCCGCGCGGCAAAGGCAGAGGTGAATTTCTCCGGCATGTGCTGGACGATCACGAGACCGGGTGCATTGGCGGGCAGAGCAACAAGCAGTTCGCGCAAAGCCTCCGTTCCTCCGGTCGAGGCTCCGACGCAAACGACCATTTCGGTTGTCTTGGCCATGGCGCGCCCGGTTGGAGGCGGGAGCACGGCATCTGCGGTCAATTTGGCCTCCGTTGCGCCGGGGAAGGGCGCGCGGCGGCGATCGGACTTGACGCGGGCGAGTGCCGCGGCCTTGACCGTCTGACGGATGGTCGCGCCCGCTTCCGCCAGATGGTCGGCTGCGCCGATCTTCGGCTTCAGGATCACATCCACCGCGCCGGCCTCCAGCGCCTGCATCAGCGTCTGCGATCCCGCCTCGGTCAGGGACGAACACATGACGACGGGGATCGGATGCTGGGCCATCAGTTTCCGCAGGAAGGTGATCCCGTCCATCTTCGGCATTTCGACATCCAGCGTCACCACATCAGGAACTTCCTCCTGGATGCGGCGCGCGGCAACGAATGGATCGGACGCAACGCCCATCACTTCGATGTCGCCATCGGCCTCCAGAACCTGGGTCAAAGCCTGGCGGACGCTGGCAGAGTCGTCGACGACCAGTACGCGGATTTTCTTGGCCATAGCTGTCAAACCCTCTGAAAGACGGTATTTGCCACCTGCCGCACGGGCAGCGCGAAACCGGTGATGGTCTCGGAGTGTCCGACATAGAGATAGCCGCCGGGAACGAGCTTGTCGCAAAGACGTGTCAGGACCTTCTCCTGCGTCTTCTTGTCGAAATAGATCAGCACGTTGCGGCAGAAGATGACCTGCATGGCGTCACCGACCCCGTAGGACGTGTCCATCAGGTTCAGACGGGCAAAGCCGACTTTGGCGCGCAGCTTGGGATGAATGCGGACTTCGCCCCGGGCGGGATCGCGCGGCTCCATGACGTAACGCTTGCGTCGCTCCTGGTCGACCGGCTCGATCATCGCTGCCGAGAAGATGCCGCGCTTGGCAACGCGCAGCACATCGGTGGACAGGTCCGTCGCAAGAATGGAGTAGTCCGGGCCACCTTTCGCCTGGACGTAGTCTTCCATCACCATGGCCAGGGTATAGGGTTCGGCGCCAATCGAGCAGGCCGAACTCCAGACCCGAAGGCGTCTGTGACCCTGGGCCACAAGGTCAGGCAAAGCCTTGTTGGTCATGTGATCGAAGTGAGCCGGCTCGCGGAAGAAGTCGGTCTTGTTGGTGGTGACCACATCGATGAGGTGGATCGCCTCGCTCTCGATGCCACCGCCATTGAACAGAAAGTCGCAATACTGGTTCAACCCGTCGACGCCGACGAAGCGCAGGCGACGACGCAAGCGTCCTTCCAGCATGGTCTTCTTTGTGATGGGCATCTTGATGCCGCTGTAGTCGTAGATATAGCGCGCCAAGAGCTCAAAATTGCGCGGGCTCAGGCCGTCGCCCAAGGTCGATGCCGAAGGCCGGCTTTCCTCGGCCAAAGCCGCAGACGTCTTCGATGCAAAGGCTCTCATGCGTGTTCCAGGGTCGTAGCCGCGACAGAGCCGAGGGAGCGGGCGTCGGTGGCCGAGAAAAGTCTGGTCAGATTGACGATGACGACGAAACCGCCGGTGCGGCGGACGACACCCGCGATGTAATCGGAGGGCCAGCGGATACCGATATCCGGGGCGGCCTCGATCGCGTCATTGCGGAAAGAGGTGACCTCAAAGACGCGGTCCGCCAGGAGCCCGAGGGACAGAGATCGACCCTCGATCGGCACATCGATTACCAGGATACGGGTATGCGGTGTCTTCTCGGTCTTCGACATGCCCAGACGAAGGCGCAAGTCTATCACCGGCACACCTTGACCGCGAACATCGCGCAGGCCGAGGAGATAGGCAGGACCGTGGGGTATCCGGAAAGGGTCCTCGTGGTCGAGAATTTCCCGGACGACCTCGACTGGAACTGCAAAGCATTCGTTGTCTAGGCTGAAGGTCACGTATTGTGATTCAGTTGCTGCATTGGCCATGGGGCACTCTCCTTGTGTTCGGCACCGCGTCGGACCCCTTCCAAAGGAAACAGGTAGGGGATCCGGGCTGGCATCACCGGCCCCGTGCGGGGCCGGCAACGGTTTCTGCTACATTCGATCAAGCCGTCTGGCGAAAGTCGTCATCGTCGCCGTCCGGTCCACCCAGGCTCAGATCGAGCGCGAAGCCATGCGTTCTGGGCTGCGGCCGGGTTGTGGCTGCCGAGCGCTTCGCTGGCGCTTCGGTTGCCATCTTCTTGGCCACCGACTGCAACTGCCTCGCCTGCTGGGCGCTTTGTTTGCCCGCGCCATCGACCTTGAAGAAGGCAATCGACGCCTGGAGTTCTTCTGCCTGGGCAGCGAGTTCTTCCGAGGTGGCCGACATCTCTTCCGAAGCGCCGGCATTCTGCTGGGTCACCTTGTCGAGCTGCTGGATTGCCTCGTTGATCTGGCTCGAGCCGATATCCTGCTCGCGGCAGGCGGCCGAGATTTCCGAGACCAGTTCGGCGGTCTTGCGGATGTCCGGCACCAGACGGGTCAGCATCTCGCCGGCTTGGGTGGCGACCGAGACAGTCTCGCTGGAGAGTCCGGAGATTTCAGCCGCTGCCGCCTGGCTGCGTTCGGCGAGCTTGCGGACTTCGGAAGCGACGACGGCAAAGCCACGGCCATGTTCGCCGGCACGGGCTGCTTCCACAGCCGCGTTCAGCGCCAGAAGGTCGGTCTGGCGGGCGATTTCCTGGACGATCGAGATCTTCTCGGCAATCGTGCGCATGGCGGTGACGGCCTTGTCGACGGCCTTGCCGCTCTCTTCGGCATCGGTGGCCGACTGGCGGGCGATCTTTTCGGTCTGGGCGGCATTATCGGCGTTCTGCTTGATGTTGGCGGCCATCTCTTCCATCGAAGCCGAGGCTTCTTCGGCAGAGGAGGCCTGTTCGGTTGCGCCCTGGGAGAGCTGTTCCGAACCCGAGGACAGCTGCTGGCTGCCGGCCGAGACGTTTTCGGAGGCGGCGAGCGCGTCACTGACGACGCCGCGCAGACGTTCCACCATGTTGCGGAGCGCAATGCCCAGCGTATCCTTGTCGGATGCGGGTTTCGGGGTGACGGTGAGATCACCATTGGCGATCTGATCGGCGATCTGTGCGGTCCCGCGCAGGTTGTTCACCATGCTGAGCATCGAGAGACCGAGCGTGTCCTTGTCGGACAGGGGAACGGGTGTCTGCGTGAGGTCGCCGGCCGAGATCTGGCTGGCAATGCTGGCCGTCTGACGCAGGTTGTCGGTCATCAGTTCGATGGTATGGACGAGGTCCTTGATCTCGTCGTCGCTCCGGAGCTCCGCCTTCTGGTCGAGATCGCCGATGGCGACTGCCTCTGCAACTTTGGTGATGGTTCGCAGGCCACGGCTGATCGTCATGGCGATCCAGAACGCAGCTGCCAGAGCCACCAGAATTCCGATCACCGAGACGGCGATGAGCGTTGTGAGCGTCGACTGGAATGCTGCATCAGCCTGTTGATCGCCCGTTTCGATCGCATCGCGCGTCAGGGAGGCGAGCGCTTCCGTCATTTCATCGAGCTTATCCGAAGCCTTGTCGCCTGCGGTCTGGTTCAGTTGGATTGCTTCCGCCACGCGGCCTGCGACTACCAGGTTTTGTAGCCGATCATTAATCTCGACATAGCCATCCCAGAAATCGCTGATATCCTGCCACTTCTGCTGATACTCTTCAGGCGCGGATTTGCGGCCTTCTGCCAATGCGAGTTCAAATTCCTTTCGCTCGGATGCCATCAGTTCGAGAGCATCATCCATGCCTTCTTTGGACGTGGATAACAGAAGGTCGCCCTCGGCGAGGCCAAGACCATCAAACGCGGCAGCGAGCTGTGCTGACACGGTCGACTGATGCACCGGGCCGGTCACGAGAGCATCCTGCATCGAGGCAACACTGTTGACGCCGCTGATGCCAAAGCCGGCGCATGCGCCCATCAGCACAACCAGCAGCCCGTAGGAGCAAACCAATTTTGACTTAATTGTAAAACGCATAAATGTTCCTTCGGCAAATTAGCTTGGGGGTGGAGACGCTGATCGCGGCTCCACCGGATTTCGGGATCTAGGCAGTCTGTCGGAAATCGGCGTCGTCGCTATCGGGTCCGCCCAGGCTCATATCGAGCGCGAAGCCATGGCTCTTCGCCGCCCCGGCGTTCGTCCGGGTAGCAGGACGCTTTGCCGGCGCCGGGCTCGCCATCTTGGCGGCGACGGCCTTCAGTTGCTTGGCCTGTTGCAAACTGTTTCCGTTTGTCGGTTTGCCGGCCATATCGACCTTGAAGAAGGCAATCGAAGCCTGGAGTTCTTCTGCCTGGGCGGCGAGTTCTTCCGACGTCGCCGACATCTCTTCCGAGGCGCCGGCATTCTGCTGCGTCACCTTGTCGAGCTGCTGGATCGCCTCGTTGATCTGGCTCGAGCCGATGTCCTGTTCGCGGCAGGCGGCCGAGATTTCAGACACCAGTTCGGCGGTCTTGCGGATGTCCGGCACCAGACGTGTCAGCATCTCGCCGGCCTGGGTGGCGACCGAGACGGTCTCGCTGGAGAGGCCGGAGATTTCAGCCGCTGCGGCCTGGCTGCGCTCGGCGAGCTTGCGCACTTCCGAGGCGACGACGGCAAAGCCACGACCATGTTCGCCGGCGCGTGCTGCTTCGACCGCTGCGTTCAGCGCCAGAAGGTCGGTCTGACGGGCGATTTCCTGGACGATCGAGATCTTCTCGGCGATCGTGCGCATGGCGGTGACGGCCTTGTCGACGGCCTTGCCGCTTTCCTCGGCGTCGGTAGCCGACTGGCGGGCGATCTTTTCGGTCTGGGCGGCGTTGTCGGCGTTCTGCTTGATGTTGGCGGCCATCTCTTCCATCGAAGCCGAGGCTTCTTCGGCAGACGATGCCTGTTCGGTCGCACCCTGCGACAGCTGTTCCGAACCGGACGACAGCTGCTGGCTGCCCGAGGAGACGTTTTCGGAGGCGGCAAGCGCATCGGCCACCACACCACGCAGGCGCTCAACCATGCTTTCCAGCGAGAGGCCGAGCGTATCCTTGTCGGAGAGCGGCTTCGGCGCGACGGTGAGATCGCCATTGGCGATCTGGCTGGCGATACCCGCGATCTGGCGCAGGTTGGCGGTCATCTTGTTGATCGTCTCGACCAGATCGCGGATCTCGTCGTTGGTCTTGATTTCAACATTCTGGTCCAGGTCACCGATCGAGACGGCTTCGGCCACGAGTTTGATCTTGTTGAGACCGTTGCTGATGCTCATGGCGATCCAGGTTGCCGTAGCAATCGCGGCGAAGACGGCGAGGGCTGCAACGCCCAAGAGAATGTTGCGTGTCGAGGTGTAAAGCGCGTCGGTGTCCGTGTCCGCTTGCTTCATCTGGTCACGGTTGGCTTCCATCCGTGCGTTGATGGTCTCTTCGATCTTGTCTGTCATTGCCCGGGCTTCGACCATGATCAGACGTGTTGCTCCTGCCCTGTCTCCGGCCGTCGCGAGCTCCCTCAGGCGACGATCAAGCGTCTGGATCTGCTGAAAGTCCGTCTGCACATCTTGCCAAGCCTTCTTGCCGGCCTCGGTCGAGGCAGCCTGAATGAGCCAAGCGACCGTTTCCTCAAACTTTTTCAAGTTGCGATCACTGGCTTCAATGTACTTCGCGACATCAGCCTGAGTTTCCGAGAGGGCGATGTTGGTCTGTGCCCGTGTCAGTCGCAGCTGGATGTTGCCGAGTTCCTGGGCCTTCTCAAGACGGGCTGCGGGGCCGGCAATGGTGTCGGAAATCGACTGATTGAGGATGCCAAGGCTGTAAATGCCGTAGCCCATCGTGCCAATGAGCAGCAGGAGCATCAGGGCGAAAGCTGCCGCAAGCTTAAATTTGATCGTGAAACGCATAGATGTGGTTCCCATGTCCTGGCGTCGGCTTTGAACAATTTCGAAGGCGTCTGGCCGCCGGTAGACGAAAAGAGTGGTTTGTGGATGCAAGGCCTGACCGCACCGAACGGGTGCGCAATGCAGATCACTCGCCAGATTTCATTCGACAGAAGTGAGGACATTCACTCCCCAGCCGGACTTGCCGGCCAATTTGGTCAGGGACTGCGCCCGGCAGACCGGGCGCAGAATGATCATGCAACCCGGAATTCCTGGTCGTCGCTGTCAGGGCCGCCCATGCTCATGTCGAGCGCAAAGCCCTGGCTCTTCGATGGTCCGGCGCTTGGGCGGGCCGCCGGGCGCTTGGCCGGGGCGTGGCTCGCCATCTTGGCGGCCACGGCCTTCAGCTGCTTGACCTGCTGCGAGCCATTTCCACCTGCCGGCTTGCTCGCGCCATCGACCTTGAAGAAGGCAATCGAAGCCTGGAGTTCTTCTGCCTGGGCAGCGAGTTCTTCCGAGGTTGCCGACATTTCTTCGGATGCGCCGGCATTCTGCTGGGTCACCTTGTCGAGCTGCTGGATCGCCTCGTTGATCTGGCTCGAGCCGATGTCCTGCTCGCGGCAGGCAGCCGAGATTTCCGAGACAAGTTCGGCGGTCTTGCGGATGTCCGGCACCAGACGGGTCAGCATCTCGCCGGCCTGGGTGGCGACCGAGACAGTTTCGCTGGAGAGGCCAGAGATTTCGGCCGCTGCCGCCTGGCTGCGTTCGGCGAGCTTGCGCACTTCCGAGGCGACGACGGCAAAGCCACGACCGTGTTCGCCGGCACGGGCTGCTTCAACCGCCGCGTTCAGAGCGAGCAGGTCGGTCTGGCGGGCGATTTCCTGGACGATCGAGATCTTCTCGGCGATCGTGCGCATGGCAGTCACAGCCTTGTCGACGGCCTTGCCGCTTTCCTCGGCGTCGGTGGCCGACTGGCGGGCGATCTTCTCGGTCTGGGCGGCGTTGTCGGCGTTCTGCTTGATGTTGGCGGCCATCTCTTCCATCGAGGCGGAGGCCTCTTCGGCAGAGGAGGCCTGTTCGGTTGCGCCCTGGGAGAGCTGTTCCGAACCAGACGACAGCTGCTGGCTGCCGGCCGAGACATTCTCGGATGCGGTCAGGGCATCGCCGACGACGGCACGCAGGCGCTCGACCATGGCGTTGACATGACCCAACAGCATGCCGATTTCGTCGCTGGTGCGGATCTCTGCGAACTTGGTCAGGTCACCTTCCGACACGCGCTGGACGGTGGTTACCGCCGTGCCGATACCCTTGCTGATGGAAACGATGATCCAAAGGGCGGCGCCGAGCGCTGCGATCGAAGCGATTGCTGCCAGGCCGATGACGATCGATCGGATGTTCGTGTACTCGTCCGTCGCGTTCTTGCTTGCAGCCGCCAGACGTTCGCGTTCCAGCTGGAAAACGTCGGCGAGAAGCGCGTCGATCTGCGAGGTCGTTTCGCGTGCGGTGGTGGTCGAGATCCGCATTGCAGCATCCACATTGCCGGCAAGGATGAAGCTGCGGATCTGGTCGTCCTGCTTGCGGAAATCGGCGGTCATGACCTTCAGCTTGTTCCACAGGATCATGCCCTGTTCCGTGGCCTTGCCGAGGATGATGTTGAAGGTTTCATCGTATTCCGCGCGCGCCTTGTCGCTGTTTTCGATGTATTTTTCCATCTCGGTCGTGGAGGTCGAAACCAGCATGTTCTTCTGCTGACGGACCTGTTGCAGCTGGGCGATGTTGAGGTCCTGTGCCGCGCTCAGACGAGCGGCAGGGCCGTTCAGGGTTTCGGTCCAGTGATTGTTGACATCGGCGATGCTCGACACGCTGTAGATTGCGGTGCCGACAAGCATGGTGATGATGAAGCCGAATGCCAGAAGTAGTTTAAGTTTGATGGTGAAGCGCATGGGCCCCCTCGCTTTCTATCAAGCTGTCGCTGAAATGGTGGATCCGCGCTGCGAGGCAAAAATCGCCTGCAGGTTGGGAAGAATGATGAATTCGCCTTCCCTCTTGACGAGGGCGTGGATGTAATCGGGACGCCAACGCATCCCTACGATCGGCGGCGGCTCGCTGGCCGATGCCGGAAGGCGGGTGACTTCGTGCACCTTGTCGGTGCGGATGCCGATCAGGGAGAGTTCCCCGTCGAGATCGAGTTCCGTAACGACGATCCGGCTGTCGATTGTCACGTCACCAGCCTCCATGCCAAAGGCGACGCGAATGTCGGCCAGCGGGATGACCTTGCCGCGGAAGTTGATCACGCTGCCGACGAAGGGCAGGCTGCCCGGCACGCTGGTTTCGGGAAGAAGGTCGAGGATTTCCTGCACGATCGTCGCCTCGATGGCGAAGGTCTCGCCATTCAGCGTGAAGGTGAGTACCGAGAGATCGTCCGCGCCATTGAAGACCGCGCGATGGTCTGATCTTGCGTTTTGTTCGCTCATCCTGCTGCCCGCATTTGCGCCTCCTGTTGCTGCCCGGCCGCGATCAAGTGCGCGACATCCAGGATCAGGGCGACATTGCCGTCGCCGAGGATCGTCGCGCCCGAGAAGGAGGACACCTGGTCGTGCAGTTTCGACATGGATTTGATGACCGTCTGGTGGTCGCCGATGATCTGGTCAACGACGAGACCGACGCGTTCGCGGCCTGTCGAGATAACCACCACCTTCTGGTAGCGATCCGGCTGGGTGCCGGTGCGGAAGAGTTCGCGCAGGCGCAGGAACGGCACCAGATCGTCGCGCAGCGAGATGAAGCTGCGTCCACGGGAGCGAAGATCCTCTTCGGCGGAGAGCTCAAGGCATTCCTCGACCGCAGACAGCGGAATGACATAGTTGCCGTTCCCCACCCGGACGAGGAGGCCGTCGATGATCGCCAGCGTGAGAGGAATGCGCAGGGCGATCTCCGAGCCCGAGCCTTCATCGCTCTTGACGTCGATTGAGCCGCGGAGCGCTTCAATGGTCTTCTTGACCACGTCCATGCCCACGCCGCGGCCGGAAAGGTTGGTCACCTTCTCTGCGGTCGAGAAGCCTGGCTGGAAGATCTGCTGCAGCAGTTCCTGATCCGACAGTGCTTGTCCCGGCTGGATCAGGCCATTCGCCTCAGCCTTGGCGCGGACGCGCGCCCGGTCGATGCCGCGGCCGTCGTCCTTGATGGTGATCACAACTTCGCTGCCGGTCTGGTGGGCGGAGAGCGTCACCTGACCCACCGCCGGCTTGCCGGCGGCGATGCGGTCCTGCGGCAGTTCCAGGCCATGGTCGATCGAGTTGCGCACGAGGTGGACCAGAGGATCGGCCAAACGGTCGATCACGGTCTTGTCGACTTCCGTGCCTTCGCCCGTCGTTACCAGTTCGATTTCCTTGCCGGTCTCGCGAGCAAGGTCGTGAACAAGGCGGCGGAACCGGCTGAACAGGCTCGCGACCGGCATCATGCGCAGAACCATCATGGTGTCACGCAGCTCGCCGGCCAGACGCTCGATTTCTTCGGACACGGAGCGCAGACCGAGATCGACAGCCGAACCTGCCATCTGGCTCAGTCTTGATTGCGCTATCACCAGCTCGCCGACACGATCCATCATCTCGTCGAGGCGCAGGGCCGGTACGCGGACGTTGTCCGATTGTCGCTGGGATTTGGCGTCACCGGCGGGGGTGCGCTGGTCCTCGCGGGTAGCCGTCGTCTCCTGTGGCGTTGCGTCGGTCGATTGGGGGGCTGCCGTTGCCGACGCGGTGACCTCGATTGCCGGCGTCACGTCCTTCAGGTCCATGACCATCTCGTCCATCACGAAGATGAAGACATCCTCGATGTCCGAGCGGGGCTTATCGGTGACAATTGTTGCGCTCCAGCCCAGATAGAGCTGGGTCGGGTCGATCAGGTCCAGCGACGGCAAGGTATCGGTGCTCACGTGCAGTGTGCACTCGCCCAGATCTCTCAGTTCATCGATGAGGCCGAGCGGGTTGGTGCCGTTGATCATGGAATCGGCCGGCAAGCGGAATTCGAGCTGCCAGGTTCGCCGCGCCGGCTCACTCTTCGCCGCAACGGGCTTAGCGGTCGATTGCTGGCCAGCCGAGGCTTCACGGCCGACGGCCTTATGCAACTGATCGAGCAAGCGGGTGCTCATGGCGTCGTGGTCGCCATTGGGCTGGTCGAGCAGAGCCTGCATGTGACCCTGTGCGTCGAGGACAGCGGCGATCAGCTCACTGGTCGCCGGCGCTTCGCCTTTACGCACACGGTCGAAGGCCGTTTCGCAATGGTGGGTGAAGGCCGCGAGCTGGTCGAAACCGAACATGGAGCCCGATCCCTTGAGCGTATGCAGGCCGCGGAACACAGCATCGATCTGCGCCTTGTCGTCAAGGTTGCGGGTCAGGTCCAGCAGGCCAGCTTCGATCACCTCGAGCTGTTCTGCCGCTTCCGTTCGGAAGACCGCTATGGGGTCGAGATTGTTCATCGGCCAAGGACCTTGCGCGCGATCTTGGTGAGGTTGTCGGCATCGAAGGGCTTGGTCAGCCAACCGGTTGCGCCGGCGGCCTTCGCCTGCTGCTTGATATCGCCGTCGGACTCCGTGGTCAGGAAGATCACCGGTGTCCCCATATAGGCCGGCAGCTGGCGCAGGTTGCGGATCATGGTGAGACCGTCCATGTTGGGCATGTTGAGATCGGTCACGATCAGATCGAAGCTGCCGGACTTCATCTTCTGCAGTCCGTCCGCGCCGTCGACGGCCTCGGTCACGTTGTAGCCGGCATTGGTGAGTGCGATTCGCGTCGTCATTCGGATGCTTGCAGAATCGTCCACGGTGAGAATGTTTGCACTCATCTCTGGTCTCCATTCATGGTCATAAGGGAACCGCCCTCTGCTGTGGCGGCCAATCCGGCCCGTTCGAGCGTGGTTGAAAACCTGCCTCCGCGATCGGCGCGGATGCGAAGGTCGATGCCTTCCTTTGCTGCCGTCTTCTGAGCCGAGAGCAGGAGTTGCGGAAGTGTCAGGTCACAGTCGCAATCTGACGCGATGTCGATTTCCAACGGGTGTTTATTTGCTTTCGCGTCTTCGAAGGCCACGAGCAGGCGGTCGCGGGTCTCCGCAACAGTCTTGATGGTGAGTGCGCCCTCGAGGCGCAACGTCTTCAAATCCTTGGTCATGCTGCTGTTTCCACTGTCGTTTTGGTTTGATCACTCGCCTCGGGCCCAGACTTCACGCTGCCGGACAATTCCGACTGGGGGCCGGTCTTTGCGTAGAGCGGACGGATGAGGTGCCATTTGCGATCAAAGGCGGCGGCGCAGGCAGGATCGAAATGGATGCCGCTGCCTCTCAGGATTTCGCGATGTGCTTCGTCGACCGGCCACGCCTTCTTGTAGGGACGTTCCGAGCACAAGGCGTCGAATACGTCGGCGATTGCGACGATGCGGCCTTCTATCGGAATGTCTTCGCCGGAGAGCTGCTTGGGATAGCCGGTTCCGTCCCATTTTTCGTGGTGGCTTCCGGCGATGGTGGCAGCCGTCCTGATGATGTCAGATTCACTGCCTTCAAGGATCTCCGCACCGAAGGTGGCGTGGGCGCGCATCTGCTGCATTTCATCGGCATTCAGGGGCCCCGCCTTGAGGAGAATGGCATCGGAAACGCCAATCTTGCCCACGTCATGCAACGGACTTGCCAGATAAATCTTCTCGCAGGTCTCGGGGGCGATGCCGAGTTCTTCTGCAATCATGCGAGCGATGACGGCGACGCGCTCGAGATGGAGAGCCGTCTCCCCATCGCGACAGGCCATGGCTTTGGAGAGACGCCAGATGATCTCCTTCTCCTGCGCGGCGATCCGCGCTCGGGCGGCGGCGACGTCCCGCTCGAGGGCATCGGCGTGATCTGTCAGTTTCTGCTGCGCCACCCTGAGCGTCAGCAGGTTGCGAATGCGGATGCCAAACTCCGCCTGGTCGATCGGCTTGGTCAGAAATTCGGTTGCGCCCGCCTCAATGGCCGCGATCTTGATGGTGGGATCGGTCTCCGATGTCAGCATAATCACAGGGACATCTTTTGCCCGTGGTAGTTGCCGAAACCGCGAGATCAATTCGATGCCGTTCATGCCCGGCATGTTGTAGTCGACCAAAACGAGGTCGGCTTGCTGTGTCTGCAAAATGGTCAGCGCATCCTTCGGGTCGAGGAAAGGCAGTATTTCGCAGCCTTCGATCGCGAGTATGGCGCGCTGAATGAAGGATAAAATAGATGGGCTATCGTCTATCGCAAATATACGCATGAGTATTCCTCGGCCGAGCAGGTATCCTGCGTGGCGGGACAGTTTTATATTGGGGATTTTGGGGGTCCGCTTCATGCGGTGATTTTGGCCATCCCTGAGGAGGCCCGTGTATGAGACAAGATTGCCGTCAGCGCGTTAACGCAGACTTAAGCGTGTATACAATTAAGGAGGACGCGCAATATTATGCGTTTTCTTGATGCTGCTGCGCGTCTGTGATGCAGTGGGTGCCTCAACGGGCGCGGCCGCGCTGCTTTCGGGTATCCGACGGCGATTCGCCGTACAATGCGCGGTAGCGCGCTGCAAAGTAGCCCATGTGGCCGAAACCCCACCGCGAGGCGATGTTCTCGATCGTTTCCTCACCGGAACCGTTCAACAGTTCATCGTGGACGCGACTTAGTCGGGTTTGCAAAATGTAGGCGTTGGGGGTGGTGGAGAGATGATGCCGGAAAGAGTTCTGCAATGTCCGGATACTGGCTCCCGATCGGCGCGCGAGCTGCTCAACTGATACATCCTGGTCCGCGTGACGGTCCAACCAGTCGATTGCCCGTTCCAGATGGCGCGGAAGGGTCGATGTTTCATCCATCTGCCCATCGGTCTTGGGCCAGAGACTGACAAATGTCATGATCAGGGCATCGTGGAGAAGCACCGGGACGGAACCCGGTGAAGCCTGATCCGACGGTGGAGCTTCATTGAGAATGTGGCTGGCGATCTGGTGGACGATGTCCGTGCCGGGCGTACCCGTGCCCATGTGGGCCTCAAAGGCGATCAATCCGCGCCCCGCGCTTCCATAAGCTCGATGGAGATGGGGGGCCACCTGGTCGAAAGGCACAACAATCACGCGTTTGCTGGATCCAGGGCTCGCCACGATTTCCACCTTACGCGTGTCCTTCAACAGCACGACGCTTCCCGGAAAGGCTTCCATCTCCTCATCCGGTGTCCTGAACATGAATGTCCCGGTCTCTATGAAATGTATTTCGATCTGATGGTGCAAAGGGCAGCCATAACGTGCGCGGTATCCTGATCCGGAACTGACCTGGAACAACGTCATCTTCTGAATCGAAGTGAAGTCCGCCTTCACGTCGAAAGGCCCACGTTCCTGGAGCCGCTCTACTTCGACGGGGCGAAAAACTGATTCAGTAATCGCCTGGGCCTCGGCATTGTCCTCCGAGAGAATCGTGTACTTCTTCCAAGGTGACATTCAGTGACGCCGGACCGATAAAGCTGATAAACAGATTGTTCTAATGAATAATCATTTTACCCCGCAGATGGCATCGTTTCCAGTGCCAGAGGTGGCTTTTATGGGATTCTGGCCTTGCAAATGCGGTTCAATTTGTCGTGGGGCTTCAAATCAGCTTTACACGCGCCTTGAAATGCGTGCCGGCGCTGCCATCGATGGTAAACGTTCCGTCCAGCTGCCGAATCGAGCCCTCGATCAAACGTGTACCTGTTCCTCTGGCCTGGGCGGCAGGATCGAAGCCGCTGCCGTTATCGATAACTTCAATCGTGCAGAAGCCAT
The DNA here is from genome assembly GCA_900473805.1 of Hyphomicrobiales bacterium. Lineage (GTDB taxonomy): Bacteria > Pseudomonadota > Alphaproteobacteria > Rhizobiales > Rhizobiaceae > Allorhizobium. The sequence goes on from UCMS01000035.1 coordinate 26,968, forward strand.
CTTCTTCCGGCCCCTGTAGCTTGAGTACAAGCTTGCACTCGTGACCATCAACGAAAGCGTATTTCATGCTGTTGGTCACGAGTTCGTTGACGAGCAGGGCGAGAGACGTCGCACGGTCATTGGACACGGCCATGGTCGCGAGGTCGAACTCCACCTGAACATCGGCCCCATAGGCAGCCACGACGTTTTCCGCGACTGTCTGCACAAGTTCGGCGGCATCCAGCTGGCTGAAGGAATCGCGCTGGTAAATCTGCTCGTGCACGGCAACCATGGCCTTGATCCGGTTGCTGAGCGCCTCCGACGTTTCGTTACCCTTCATGTGAAGACGAATGAGCGACATCACCGATTGCAGGTTGTTTTTCACCCGGTGGTGAACTTCGCGGAGCAGGAACTCGTTGTTCTCCAGGGCAACCTGGAGCGCTGCCGACTGGTGATCCTGGATCCGCAGCAATTGGCGGGTGCGCCAGGCGGCGGCAAGGGAGCCGAGACAGGCGAGCACAGTGACCGTGGCGAGGACAGCCATGTCGCGCCAAAAAGGTTGCATTAGAAGCCCGTAGTCTGCTGCCGCAACCGCAATAAAGGGAGTGCCCAAGACCTTGCGGTAGCCGACCAATCGCCGAACGCCGTCCATCGGCGATGCTTCGGACAGATAGGTTCCCTTGTCTGCCTCTTTCAGATAGCGGGTGAACAGAGGATGGTCGGCCATGTCGAGTTCACGGTCCGGCGTCGGATAACGGGCGACGAGCTTGCCGTCGTTGCGGATGAAGCTGACTGAGAAACTGCCGCCGAGATCGACCGATTCCCAAATCGGCTTCATGATGTCGCCCGAAAGCGAAACGGTGACCGCGCCGGCGAATGCGCCGTCTCGCTCCAGCCGTCGGCTGAAGACGAAGATCCGATCGTTGTTCAGGCGGCTGATGAGCAGGGACGATACATATTCCGTCTGCCCGTCCTTAAGCGCGACGAAATAGTCCCGATCGGTAATGTCGATCGGCTTGACGTCCGGGTCCGTGGAATAAAGCGTCCGCCCGTGTTCATCCACGACATAGGCCTTGACCGTTCCGGGCAGACCTTCCACGGCATCGGTAATGTCACGGACAGTTCCCCCGTAGCCGGGATCATGCGGTGCCCGGACGGCATCGGCAATGCGTCGTGTGGCCTGCACACCGAGTTCATTTACCCATGTCGCGTGTGTTGCCACGATGTGTGTGGACGTGACGACCCTGTCTTCCGCGGAGCGAACCGTGTTGCGATAGGATTGTATGCCCCAGGTCATCGCGAGTGCGACGAAGCCGATCCACGCAACTATGCTGGCTCTGGCCGCAAACTTCTGCGCTGATCCGGATGACTGGCGCTCCATCTCTTTTCCCGAACCCCGATCACCCTGGCGCCCAAGCGCTCTATACGGCCGCAAATGCTCTATGCGGCCATTCAGAGACTTATTCTAGTGTGTCGATCTCAGCAAGTTCAACGCTTGGTTCCATGGTTGTCGGCGACAACGCCAATTCCAGATGTCGGGGAAACGCGTGCATGGTCGAGCGCTGGCTGGTGCTTTTTGGCATGGCTCGATACACCGGTGACGACAAGACAAACGGAGTGACGAAATGAGCGACATCGACAGAACACGTGCGCAGATATTGATGCAGGCGGCGGGGATCGATGCTCTTGTACTGTTTCAGCCGGAGGCGTTCCGTTACGCGATAGGGGCGTCAGCGGGGGTGGCCACGATGTGGGGTCGGGCGGT
>UCMS01000050.1 GCA_900473805.1 Hyphomicrobiales bacterium
CCATAGGGGTCCTGGAAGACCATCTGCACCTGACGGTAAAAATCCTTGTCGCGCTTGCGGCCCTCATAGAGCCTGCCATTGACCGACAGGATGCCATTGCTGAAGGAGTTCAGCCCGGCGACCGCGCGTAGCAGTGTCGACTTGCCGGAGCCGGANNCCGGATTCGCCGACAATGCCGAAGGAGGCGCCGTCTTCCACGTCGACGCTGACGCTATCGAGCGCACGGTAGCCGTCGAAGCTGACGACCATGTCTCTGATGGCGAGAACCGGCCTCATAACTTCCACTCCGCCTGGCGCGAAAGGACCGGCAAAGGATGACGGTCGGCGGCGATCTGCGGCAGGCATTCGAGAAGCCCTCTCGTATAGGGGTGTTGCGCCTCGTGCAGCCGTGTTGCCTCGATCTCCTCGACCACGCGGCCGGCATACATGACCAGCACGCGGTCGCAGAAGGAGGAGACGAGCCGCAGGTCGTGGCTGATGAAGATCAAGCCCATGCCGCGATCGCGCACCAGCGCGTCGAGGATGGCGAGCACTTCGAGCTGCACCGTGACGTCGAGCGCAGACGTCGGCTCATCGGCGATCAGCAGTTCCGGCCCACAGATCAGCATCATCGCGATCATTACGCGCTGGCCCATGCCGCCGGAGACTTCATGCGGATAGAGATCGAACACCCGTTCCGGATTGCGGATCTGCACCGCTTCAAGCATGGCGAGCGCCCGTTTGCGCGCCTCGCTGGACGACACCTTTTCATGGGTGCGAAGCGTTTCCATGATCTGGCGCCCGACGGTCATGACGGGATTCAGCGAGTATTTCGGGTCCTGCAGGATCATCGCCAGCTGTTTGCCGCGCAGTGACCGGCGACGGGCGGGGCTGGCGGACAGAAGATCGGTATCGCCGAACTGCAGCCGGTCGGCGGAGATCCGCGCCTGGGCCGGCGTCAGGCCCATGATCGCTCGGCCGNNCAGCCGTTCGCGGCCGAGCGTGAAGGAAACGCCGCGCACCGCCTCGACGAGGCCGGTGCGGGTCGGGAAGCTGACACGGAGGTTTTCGACGGTCAGAAGCGCACTCATTGACCGGCCTCCTTCGGATCGAGCGCATCACGCAGACCGTCACCCAGCAGGTTGAAGCCGAGCGAGACGATGAGGATGGCAAAGCCCGGCATGGCCGCGACCCACCACTGGTCGAGAATGAAGCGGCGACCGGAGGCAATCATCGCGCCCCATTCCGGCAGCGGGGGCTGTGCGCCGAGGCCAAGGAATCCGAGCCCTGCAGCCGTCAGAATGATGCCGGCCATGTCGAGCGTCACGCGCACGATAACCGAGGACAGACACAGCGGCACGATATGCGACAGCACGATCCGGAACGGCGAAGCGCCCATGAGCTGTACCGCCGCGATGAAATCCGAGTTGCGGAAGGTCAGCGTCTCGGCCCGCGCGATACGCGCATAGGGCGGCCAGGAGGTGATGGCGATGGCAAGAACCGCGTTCTCGATGCCGGGGCCCAAGGCCGCTACGAGCGCAAGTGCCAGGACGAGCTTCGGGAAAGCGAGGAAGATGTCGGTGATGCGCATCAGCAGCCCGTCGGCCCAACCACCGGCATAGCCGGCGACCGTTCCGACGATCAGCCCGACGGGGGCGGCGATGATCGCGACCAGCGCCACGACGAAGAGGGTGAGCCGTGATCCGTGTATCAGACGAGAGAGGATATCGCGCCCCTGATCGTCGGTGCCAAGCAGATAACCGGCGCTGCCAGGCGGCAGAAGGCGGGCATTGCGCAAGTCCCCCTGGATGGGCGAATGCGGCGCCAGCACGTCGGCAAAGGCAGCGACAACCAGCAGGGCGAGCAGGATGGCAAGCCCCGCCAGGGCCAGCCGGTTTTCGGCAAATCGCTGCCAGATGATATAGGCCCGGCCACAGCGGGCCTGCAGGCGGGATTGCGGCCGGTCGGAGGTGAGCCAGCCTTTCCAGCTTTGTTCGGAAGCGGAGACGGGTGTGGTCATCGGCTGCGCGTCCTCGGATCCAGCGTACGATAAAGAATATCCGACAGAAGATTGATGCCGATGAAGACGGATCCGATCACGATCGTCCCGCCGAGCACGGCGTTCAAGTCGGCATTCTGCAGCGAATTGGTGATGTAGAGGCCGAGCCCCGGCCAGGAAAAGATCGTCTCCGTCAGCACCGAGCCTTCGAGCAGGCCGGCATAGGAGAGCGCGATGACGGTCACCAGGGGAACGGCGGCATTGCGCAGCGCATGGAACCAGATGATCCGCGTTTCGCTCAGGCCCTTGGCACGAGCGGCAACGATGTACTCCTGCGCCAGCTCGTTGAGCATGAAGGAACGCGTCATGCGGCTAATATAGGCCATGGAGAAGTAGCCCAGCAGACCACCGGGCAGAATGATGTGGCGGAACAGATCCCACAGCACATCCCATTGCCGCTGCATGGCTGCATCGATCAAGAAGAAACCGGTGACGGGCGTGAAACTGTATTCGTAGACGATGTCGACGCGACCGGGATAGGCGACCCAATTCAGCTTGGCATAGAAGAGCAGCAGCGCCAGGAGCCCGAGCCAGAAGATCGGCACGGAATAGCCGATGAGGCCGACGACGCGCACGATCTGGTCGGCAAGCGAACCCCGCTTGACCGCAGCCAGCACCCCGAGTGGCACGCCAAGCACGGCCCCGATAATGGTGCCGACCGTGGCAAGTTCAATGGTTGCCGGGAAGACGCGAGCGATGTCCTTCATCACGGGATTGGTGGTGAGAACCGACACCCCGAAATCGCCCGACAAGGCCTGCCGGACATAGATGATGAATTGCTGCCAGAGTGGCAGATTAAGGCCCAGTTCCTCGCGTACGCGCTCGACGACATGCGCGGGCGCACGATCTCCGACGATGGCAAGCGCCGGATCAATGGGCACGACACGACCGATGAAGAAGGTCACGGCCAAGAGGCCGAGATAGGTGGTCACCACCGTCAGCAGGAATTTGCCGACGTTGATGGCGATCGAGGAGACGCGCTGCGAAGCGCGCCTCCGGTCGACCTGGCTGTCCACGGAGGTCAAGGACGACTATTCCTTCGTGACCGTGTTGACATAGTTGGTGTCGAAGCTCGGGCCGAGCTTGTAGTTCTGCACCTTGCTCGAATAGCCGGCGATTTCCGTCTGCTGGAAGATCACCACGAACGGGCCCGAAGCGAGCACCTGCTTCTGCAGGTCTTCATAGATTGCCGCACGCTTGGCAGTGTCCTTTTCGAGCAGGGCAGCCGCCGTCTTGGCCGACAGTTCCTTCGGATCCCAGGCATTGCGCCAGGCCAGCGTTTTGTTGGTGCCTTCGTCGGAATTGTCAGGGTTGAAGGTGAAGGTCTC
>UCMS01000031.1 GCA_900473805.1 Hyphomicrobiales bacterium
GCATCGCCTGGTACCAGGCGGTGCGGATGGCGGACGCTTCATAGACATCGGCGGATGAAGCTCGAAGACCGCTACGCACCTCGTAGAGAATTTCCGGCTTCAGCGATCCCCGGCGGGCCGGATCTTCGTAACTGTCGCGCATGCTGCCGGCCGTGAAGACGCTGCGAAGCGTCGTCCAGGCCCACCAGAGCCGCTCCATGTCGAACGCTGGGGTCGCGAGCTCGACGGAAAAGCCCAACGCCTCAAAGGTCCCGAGAGCACTTTCGGTCAGGGCCAACACACCCGGTTCGAACGGCAGGTGACCTGAGAAATCCCCGAGCCAGCCGATCCGCCCACCCCTGGCCGCAAGGCCGCGATCGAGCACAATCGGCTCGCTGTCGAAAGAAGCTGGATCGCGTGCGTCGAAGCCTGACTGGATATTGAGCAGCAAGACAACATCCTCGACGCTGCGTCCCATCGGACCGAGCGTCGCCAGCTGATTGAGATAGGCATCGCGACCGGGAAGTGCTGGGATGCGCCCGAAGCTCGGACGAAAACCGATCACGTTGTTGAAGGCGGCGGGGTTTCGCAACGACCCCATCATGTCGCTGCCATCGGCAACCGGCACAAGCCGGGCCGCGAGCGCTGCCCCTGCCCCGCCGCTCGATCCGCCAGCAGACTTGGTCTTGTCATATGGATTGCGGGTCACGCCGAAGACCGGATTATAGCTGTGCGATCCGAAACCCCATTCGGGGGTGTTCGTCTTGCCGATGATGATCGCGCCGGCCGCGCGAATGCGTTCGACCTGAATATCGTCGAAATCCGGAACGAAGTCGCGGAAGAGCGGCGACCCGTAGGTGCAGCGGATTCCCCTGGCCTCGCTGAGATCCTTGATCGCCATTGGGATGCCGTGCAACGGCCCCGTCACCGCACCCTCGGCGCGCTCCCGATCTCGCAGTCGTGCTTCCGCCAGAAGATCCTCGTTCGGACGAAGGCTGACCAGCGCGTTGATCGCCGGATTGAGCGTCGCGATCCGCGCCAGATAGTCCTGCATGACCCGTTCTGCCGAAACTGATCCGGATCGAAGCGCAGTGGACAGCGCCGCAGCGCCAAGACGGGTGGAATCGGTCACGGGAAACTCCGAGGCAGGTAGGATCGGCGCAAGCGCCTGATGGCATCGCCCGAGGATGGAGTGCCCCACAAAGCCATGTCAAGCGCACGGCCAAGCGCCTGCCGCAGGCCAGCCATGCGTCGGCACAAATTTTCGCGGACCACGAAAATAAAAATGGTCATACGACCAATTTAGAGGCAACATGCCCCAAAATCAGGTGCGTGGCCTCGACCGGACCACGACGCCGAAGACAAGGGAACACCGGTCGAAGCGACGGGATATCGACAGAATCCGGTGTTTTGCCGGCCTCTGCGGTCTTAAACGGGAGGGAGGCTCCACATGCATTCGAGCTGGCACACGACTTGCGTGACCAGACCCAAGCGGCGCGATTGGCAAAGACGACTGCCACCATCGCTTCGCAACCAAGTCCATTGCGCATAACCCGAACGCCAGGGGGCACCGCTTGAATTCTGCATCTGATAAGGCAGCCATTGAGATCCGCGGCGTCAGCCGCATTTACGGATCAGGACACGACAAGGTCACCGCGCTGGACGGGATCTTTCTCACCATTCGGGAAAACGAGTTCTTCACCCTGCTGGGACCATCCGGCTGCGGCAAGACCACGCTTTTGCGACTGATCGCCGGCTTCGATTTCCCGACGACGGGTGAAATCCTCCTGCACGGCGAAGACATTGCCCCGCTTCCGCCTTTCAAAAGGCCGGTCAACACCGTTTTCCAGTCCTACGCGCTCTTTCCGCATATGACGGTCGCCGACAACATTGGATTTGGCCTGAAAATGCTGGGCAAGCCGGCAGCAGAGATCAAGTCTCGCGTCGACGAAATGCTCGAACTGGTACACATGACCAAGATGCGCGATCGCCAGGTCAGCCAGATCTCCGGCGGCCAGCAGCAGCGCGTGGCGCTCGCCCGCGCTTTGGCACCGAAGCCGAAGGTGCTGTTGCTCGATGAACCCCTGTCGGCCTTGGACTATAAGCTCCGCAAGGAAATGCAGATCGAGTTGAAGCGTGTGCAGGCCGAAACCGGCATCACCTTCATCTTCGTGACCCACGATCAGGAAGAAGCGCTCACAATGTCAGACCGCATTGCGGTCATGTCGACGGGCAGCCTGCGCCAGGTCGGCTCGCCCTGGGACATTTACGACCGTCCGGCGGAACGTTTCGTCGCCGATTTCATTGGCGAGACGAACTTCCTTCAGGTCGAGGTCGCATCGGTCAATGGCGACAGAGCCAGTGTCAGATTGCGCTCGGGCCGCGAAATTCCGGCAACCTTTCCGGAGCGGACGACGCCTTCGGGTCAGGTCACAATCGTCATCCGCCCAGAACACGCCGAGATTGTCGCTCCATCGCCGGAGGCCACCCTGCAAGGCACGATCGAGAGCATCGTCTACCTCGGCACCGACACCAACATCAACGTCCGCCTCGACGGCGGCTCGCTGTTTACGGTACGCCAGCAGAACAGCCGTAGCGGCAGCTGTGGTTACGTTGAAGGGCAATCCGTCGGCATTCTCGTGAGCGACGATGTCGCCCAGATCCTGAAGGATTGACCATGAGCGCGATCCAGACGGCCCCCGAAATTGCCAAATCGCGCGACATCCGAAACCGTTGGCTTCTGAGCCTCCCGGCGCTTCTCATCATCTTCGTCGCAGCCATCGGCCCGCTCTTCGTGATGCTGGTCTATTCCTTCCTGGCCAAGGGCGACTATGGCGACGTCAAGCCTTGGGAATTCTCGATGGAGGGGTGGTTCTCCGTCTTCTTCGAGCGCGACATCTTCGACGACACCTTCGGCCTCGCCAGTGCCCATCTTTCGATCATCTGGCGATCTCTCAAACTCTCCTTCTACACCACCATCCTTACCCTGATCCTCGGCTTCCCCACCGCCTATTTCATCGCCACGCGCCCTGCGAAGAGCCGTGAAATCTGGGTCTTCCTGATCACCATCCCCTTCTGGACCAATCTCCTGATCCGCACCTTCGCGATGCAGCAGGTCATCCGGAACGAAGGCATCGTCAACAACGTGCTCATCTGGCTCGGCATCATCGATAGCCCGCTGCAGATCATCTATACCGACGTGGCGAACCTCCTGGGCATGACCTATGTCTACCTGCCGCTGATGGTGCTGCCGCTGTATGCCTCGATCGAGAAGCTCGATTTCCGCCTCGTCGAGGCAGGCTATGATCTCTATGCCAACCGGCTGCAGGTGCTCTGGCGGATCGTCATTCCGCTGGTGAAACCGGGCCTGATTGCCGGTTCGATCCTCGTCTTCATCCCCTCGCTCGGCGCCTATGTCATTCCGCGCGTGCTGGGTGGCGGCAAGAACATGATGCTCGGCAACCTGATCGAGATGCAGTTCGGCTCCGGCCGCAATTGGCCGCTCGGGGCGGCCATGTCCATCACGCTGATGGCTCTGGTGATGCTGGCCCTCATCTTCTATGTCCGCAATGCTTCGAAGTCGGGAGCTGGCCATGTCTGAGCGTCGTTTCGACATCCGCAGCCAACCGGGCTTCGGCCTGATTGCGCTCTTCACCTTCTTTGCGCTCTATCTGCCGATCGGCGCGCTGGTGGCCTATTCATTCAATGCCAGCGACAGCCTCTCGGTCTGGGGCGGCTTCTCCATGCGCTGGTTTGCCGCCGCCTGGCACAACAGTGCAGTACAGGACGCGGCACTCCGCTCGCTGATCATCGCGCTCTGGGCGGCCGGCCTCGCAACGATCGTTGCGACGATGGCGGCACTGGCGACCACGCGAACCGAGGGCTATCGCGGCCTCACGCTGAAATATGCGGCGATCAACCAGCCCCTGATGGTGCCGGAGATCGTCACAGCCGTGGCGCTTCTGATCGTTTTCTCGCGCATCAAGGTGTGGACCGGCTACTCTGGCCTCGGATACCTGATCATGGCCCACACGGCGTTTTGCATCCCCTTTGCCTATCTTCCCATCCGCGCTCGTCTTGAAAGCATGGATCTGACCCTGGAACGGGCTGCAGCCGATCTTTACGCCACCCCCTGGCGGGCGTTCCGCTTCGTCACCCTGCCACTGCTGCGTCCTGCAGTCATTGCCGGCTTCATGCTCGCCTTCGTGATCTCGCTCGATGACGTCGTCATCACCGAATTCGTCAAATCCGGCGGGCAGGACACGCTTCCCACCTACATGCTCGGCCAGATCAGACGCGAAACGACGCCTGAGATCAACGCCATCGCCAGCATCTTCCTGGCACTGTCGACGGTGTTGATCGTGGCCTTCTTCTTCATCAACCGGCGCAAGCCGCAAGCCTGACAACGACTTAAAAACAGAGAGGAACGGAGAATGACAATGAAATGGATGACGACGACGGCTATGGCCACACTCACCCTGCTGAGCCTTGCGGGCGCAGCATCGGCCGCAGGCGAGCTCAACATCTACAACTGGGGGGACTATACCAGCCCTGAACTGATCAAGAAGTTCGAGAAGGAATTCGACGTCAAGGTCACCGTGACTGACTACGATTCGAATGACACGGCGCTCGCCAAGGTCCGCGCCGGCGGCCACGGCTTCGACATCGTCGTTCCCTCCGCCAACTACATGCCCATCTGGATCAACGAAGGCCTGCTGCTTGAGTCCCGTCCGGACCAGATGGAAAACTTCAAGAATGTCGATCCGCGCTGGACGGATGTCGCCTGGGATCCGGGCCGTCACTATTCCGTTCCGTGGCAGTGGGGCGTGACCGGCATCGGCGTTAACACCAAGTTCTACAAGGGTGACCTCAACACCTCCGCTATCTTCCTGGATCCGCCGGAAGAACTGGTCGGCAAGATCAACGTCACGCCGGAAATGAACGACGTGCTCTTCGCCACGATCAAGTACTTTGGCGGCTCGTGGTGCACCACCGACAAGGAACTGCTGCGCAATGTGCGTGACAAGCTGGTCGAAGCGAAATCCAAGTGGCTTGCCATGGATTACAGCGTCACGGACAAGCTGCCCACGGGTGACTATGCCGGCGTCTACTACTGGAACGGCGCGATCATGCGCTCGCGCCTGCAGAACCCGGAAGTGAAGTTCGGCTATCCTAAGGAAGGCTACCCCGTCTTCATGGACAGTGCCGCGATCCTCAAGGACGCCAAGAACCCGGACAACGCCAAGGCGTTCCTGAACTTCATCATGGCACCGGAAAATGCCGCGCTGCTGTCAAACTTCGCCAAATATGCCAACGGCATCAAGGGTTCTGAAGCGTTCATGGACCCGGCGATGAAGGACGCACCCGAGCTTGTCGCTCCGCCCGAATTGGAAAAGGCCGGCGAATTCCTGCTGACCTGCGAACCGGAGGTCGCACAGCTCTACGCGAAGATCTGGACCGAAATTCAGAAGTAACGTCGATCCGAAAACCACAAGAACGACAAAAACGGGAGGGCCAACGGCCCTCCCGCAGGAGGAGCATTTACGGATGGCGACGCGCTTTGCCGAGACCTATGGCTTCGAAAGGAATACGCTCACGCTCGCCAACTGGCGAACGGCGCCTTTTAGCCGTTTCAGCTTCGGCCATGCCGAGGAGTTGGTGCCGAGCGCCGCGATTGCCGCGACCGCAGAGATAGCGGAAGGCGCGCCTGTCGCATCCGACCTGCTGCATCAGGCGCTGCCTCAAGGGCTGGCCGGGCAACCGGATGTCGGCTCCTATCTCGATTATGCCCACACCGATGCCTTCGTGCTGATGAAGGCGGGCAAAATCGTCGCCGAACACTATGCGCCCCATGCGGGCATCGATCAGCGCCACATCGTATTCTCGGTCAGCAAATCGCTGACCGCCCTCGTCCTTGCAACGCTGGAAGCAGAAGGCTTGATCGACCCCGATGCCCCGGTGACCAGCCTGTTGCCGGAAGCCAGAGCCTCTGCCTATGGCGACTGCACCATCCGCGACGTGCTCGACATGCGCGTCAGCCTCGCCTTTGATGAGGCCTATCTGAACACCGATGGCGCCTATGCGCGCTATCGGCGCGCCACGCTGTGGAACCCGGCCGTCCCATCCAGCCCGAACGAAACCTTGCTCGCGTTCCTGCTGACGCTTCAGAAAGACGCCCACCCGCATGGCGGGGCGCATTTCTACGCCTCCCCCAATTCTGACCTGCTCGGGGTGCTGATCGAGCGCGCGACCGGCGATCGCTATGCCGATGCGCTGTCCAAACGCCTGTGGAAACCGCTCGGCGCCCGCCACCATGCAAGCGTCACCGTCGACGCCGAAGGCACGGCACGCGCCGCAGGTGGCATCTCCGTCACCGCCCGCGACCTCGCCCGCGTCGGCGAGATGCTGCGCAACGGTGGCATGGTCGACGGCCGGCGCATCATCCCGGACGCCTGGCTCTCCGACATGCTGACCAGAGGCGATCACCAAGCCTGGGTCGACGGAAAATCCAACTTCTTCCCCAACGGACGCTATCGCAGCCAATGGTACCAGTCGGGCGAGCCCGATGGGGCCTTCTGCGCGATCGGCATCCACGGCCAATGGCTCTATGTCGACCCCTCCTCGGAGACGGTTATCGTCAAGCTCTCGTCCCAACCGAACCCGCTGGACGACGAATTGAAACACGACAACTTCGCCTTTTTCCGCGCGCTTTGCGCCTGGACCGCATGAAATCAAAGGACACCGAAATGGCAGCGACTGCAGACATCATCATCACCAACGGCCGTGTGCTGACCATGGACAAAGCGGCCCCGCGCGCCGAGGCCGTGGCGCTCTCCGGAAATCGCATCCTCGCCGTTGGCACGCGCGCCGAAATCGAGGCTTTGGCGATTGCGTCCACCCGCGTGATCGACGCAAGCGGGGCAACCGTGATGCCCGGCTTCAACGAAGCCCATATGCACATCTTCCCGGGCTCGGTGTCGCTGCGCCAGCTGAACCTCCACGGCGTTCACGGTTTCGAGGCGCTGAAATCCGCGATCCTCGACTATGCCGCAAAGAACCCGGACGAGCCGCTGCTGATGGGCTTTTCCGCCGACTATTCGATCATCTCGCTGACGGAGCCCTGCACCCGCCAGCATCTCGATGCCATTCTGCCCAATCGTCCCTTCATGATGTTCGCACCCGATCACCACACCGCTTGGGCCAACACCATGGCGCTGGAAATGGCAGGTCTGCTGCAAGGCAAGGATGTCGGCATCGGCAACGAGGTCGTGATGGGACCGGACGGGCTGGCCAGCGGCGAACTGCGCGAAGGCAACGCCTTCGGTCCGGTCGCAGCACTCGCTTCGACCGGCGGTCGTGAAGAACTGGGCATGGTCACCGGCATGGATCCGGAGAATGTCACCCCCGAGCAGTTCGCCCTCGACCGCGCAATTCTCAAGGCCGGCCTCGATTACTGCGCCTCCTGGGGCGTCACCTCGATCCAGAATTTCGACGGCAACCATTATCAGCTTCGCCTGATGCGGGATCTCGAACTGTCCGGCGAGCTCTCCTGCCGCATTCGCATTCCCTATCACATGAAGAACTTCATGGCCCTGTCAGACCTGGACAAGGCAGCCGAATGGAAAAAAGAATTCGCCACCGACATGCTGCGCGGCGATTTTGTCAAAGTCTTCATGGATGGCGTTCTCGACAGCCAGACCGCCTACATGCTGGACGGATATGGCGATCGTCCCGGATACACCTATGAGCCGCTGTTCACGCCAGAGGCCTTCAACGCGATCGCCACGAAGGCCGACGCGCTTGGCTTGCAGATCGCTGTCCACGCGATCGGCAGCGCCGCGATCCGCCAGACGCTCGACGGATACGAGGCTGCAGTGAAGTCGAACGGCAAGAACGACAACCGCCACCGCATCGAGCATATCGAGATCATCCATCCCGACGATATCCCCCGTTTCGCCGAACTCGGCATCGTCGCCTCCATGCAGCCGGTGCACTATCCCGGCGGCACCTGCTTCCCGGCCGAGCCTACCACGGCCAAAATCGGCGAAGACCGCTGGGACTATGCCTATGCCTGGCGCACGATGAAGGAAGCTGGCGCGCCGGTCGTCTTCGCCTCGGACTGGCCGGTCTCCCCCGTTTCGCCCTTCCAGTGCATCCAGGACGCTCTGACCCGCAAGCCCTGGAAGGAGGGCCTGAAGGACCAACGCTTCTCGCTTGAGGAAGCGCTTGAGGCCTATACCGCGATCGGCGCCTGGGTGGAATTCATGGAGGACCGCAAGGGCATGCTGAAGCCGGGATATCTAGCGGACGTCGTGATCTTGACGAAGGACATCGAAACCGTTTCCGCAGACCAGATCATGGACACCGTCCGTCCCGCCGTCACGATCTGCGACGGTCGCATCACATTCCAGGCCTGAGAAAGAACAATCATGAGCGCTGATATCATCATCCACAATGCAATCGTCCTGACCATGGATGACGAGCGCCCCAGGGCAGAAGCGGTCGCGCTGACTGGCAACAAAGTGACCGCAGTCGGTTCGAATGCCGAGATCCTTGCGCTCGCGGATGCGCAGACCCGCATCATAGACGCGAAAGGGGCAACGGTGCTGCCCGGCTTCAACGAAGCCCATATGCATATCTTCGGTGGTTCGGTTTCGCTGGGAGAACTCTCGCTTTTCGGCGTGAAGGGCTTCGATGCACTAAACAAAGCGGTGCGCGACTATGCGGCAGCCCATCCAGACCTTCCGCTGCTGGTTGCCCAAACGGCAGATTACACCATTCTCTCCGAGACCGAGCGGGTGACGCGCCACCACCTTGACCGCATCATTGCCGACCGCCCCTTCCTGATGTACGCGCCGGACCACCACACGGCCTGGGCCAACACAATCGCTCTGGAAAAGGCCGGTATCATCAAGGGCGGCGACGTGGGTGTCGGCAACGAAATCGTCATGGGGGACGATGGCCTGGCCAATGGCAAACTGCGCGAAACCAACGCCATCAGACCGGTTGCCTCCATGGGCGTGACCGGAGCCCGGGAAAGCCTGGGTGTCGGCACCGGTGGTGACCCCACCCACGTAACGCCGGAGGAACGCGCTGGAGATATCGCCGTATTGAAGAAGGGGCTCGCCTATTGCGCGTCTCTCGGCATCACCTCGTTCCAGAACATGGACGGCAACCTCTATCAGCTGGAGATGCTGGACGAGATAGAAAAGACCGACGGCCTGCCCGTTCGAGTTCGCATGCCCTACCACATGAAGAACTTCATGCCACTCTCCGATCTGGAAGAGAAGGCCGCGGCCTGGAAGAAGCGCTTCGATACGGACAAGCTGCGCTGCAACTTCGTCAAGCTGTTCATGGACGGCGTAACCGAAGGCGAAACCGCCGTCTTCGTCGACGATTATGCCCACAAGCCCGGCTGGAAGGGCGAACCGCTGTTTTCCGCCGAGGCCTTCAATGCGGTCGCGACCGAAGCCAACCGCCTGGGCATGCCAGTCGCGGTCCATGCCATCGGTGATGGTGCGGTGCGGATGGTGCTTGACGGCTACGAAGCCTCCATTGCCACGAATGGCAAAAGCGATATGCGCAACCGCATCGAGCATATCGAGGTCGTGCACCCGGACGATATTCCCCGCTTTGCGGAGACAGGCACGATCGCCTCGATGCAGCCGACGCATCCTCCGGGCTCGGCCGGGCTGCCGCTCGAGCCTTACCTCACCTATATCGGTCGCGAGCGTTGGCCCTATGCCTTTGCCTGGAAGACATTGGTAGACGCCGGCGCCACCATTGTTTTCGCCACCGACTGGCCGGTCTCGCCACTGCCGCCCCTGAGCTGCATCGGTGATGCAATGACCCGTCAGCCTTGGGCGGACGATATGCCGGACCAGCGCCTGAGCCTTGCCGAAACCCTCGCCGCCTATACCCGCACCGGCGCCTGGGTCGAATACATGGAAGATCGAAAGGGCGTCCTGAAACCCGGCTATCTCGCCGATGTCGTGGTGCTCTCCGGCAACATCGAGACCACCCCGCCGGCCGACATCGCCTCGCTGTCGCCCGTGATGACCATCTGCGACGGTCGCGTCACCTTCGATGCCGGAGGGGGCCGATGAACAAGGCGGCAGACGCTGCGACTGACAGATCATCGGCCGACGCTTCCCGCGGACGCCCGGCCGGTGCAACACGCAAAGGTGTTGAAACCCGTCTGCGAATTATCCGCGGCGCGCGCGAAGCGCTCGAGGAAGGCGGCATGGAGGCGCTGACGACGCGGCGGATCGCGGCCTCGGCGGGCGTGAAGCTCGCGACCCTGCACTATTACTTCGACAGCAAGGAAAGCCTGCTGATTGCGGTCCTCGAAGACTTGCTGGCGGAAATGGACACGGCCTATCGCCAGGAAGTCGCCCTGCCGCCGGCGCCGGAGGACCGGGTGGAAGCCCTGATCCGCACAAGCTGGCGCTACATTCAGCGCACCCGCAACAAGCAGATCGCGCAGACCGAGCTTACCCTTTACGCACTTCGCACCAAGGGCTCCGAATGGCTCGCGGCGCGTCAGTACAACGCGTATATCGACTTTTACGGTCATCTGGTCTTCGAGGACGACAGCGATGACGAACTCCGGCGCATCGGCAGAGCCGTCGGTCGCCAGATGCTGATCGGCATCGACGGCATCATTCTGCAAAGCTATGCTCTGCAAGACCTGACCGCATCAAATGCCGATATCGAGGCGCTGATTGTTGCCATGCGCGGCTATCTGCGTCGACTGCTGGCCGAGCGCGACAAGCACCTCTAACCCAATCGCCACAGCTGCTTGGCATTCGCCGCGAAGAGCTTTTCCTTCTCTTCCACCGTGCATCCATGCAGCAGCGCCTGTGTGGTCGCGACCCAGGTCGACAGGCCTCCACCGAGAGTGCAGACCGGCCAATCGGACCCCCAGATGGCCCGATCGAAGCCGAAAGCCCCGATCGTGTGATCGAAATAGGGTTTCAGGTCTTCCAGCGTCCAGGTTTCGCGATCGCCATAGGCGGGGATACCGGAGATCTTGACGCGGACGTTATCTCTTTGCGCGATCTCCGTGATACCGGCCTTCCAACTCTCGTAACCATGCCCCTTGATATCGGGCACACCGCAGTGATCCAGGATAAACGTAACGTCGGGCGCGAGATCGATCAGCGCCTTTGCTTTGTCGACCTGATGCGGGAACATGCAGAGATCGAAGGTCAGCCCCGTCCCGGAGAGACGCTTCACGTTTTCCCGGAACAAGGCCCCCTCGGACACATCGTCCGGAACGACATGCAGCACGCGGCGAAACCCCTTGACGAAGGGATTGCCGAGCTGCGTCTCCAGATAGGCGGCAAACCCGGCCTCTTCCGGGCGGCACGAGGCAATCACGCCACGCAGGAGGCTTCCGGCTGAGTGCGACAATGCCTGGACCATATCGGTCTCGGCGGCGATATCGCCGGGTGCAACATCCACCTCCATGTGCAGCACCGAGGAAATCCCCAGCCGCCTTGCCTCTCGTGAATAGGTCTCCCAGGTAAAATCGGCATCGAGTTGCGGTTCGTCCCGGAGCCAGGGATAGGTCAAGCGGTTACGGTAGATCAGGTGAAGATGCGTATCGATGATCATGTCAGGCCCCTCCCAAGGCCGATGAAAGTCAATCTGTATCAGAGAGCTCCGCTCCGAGGCCGGCTCCCACCAGGGCCGAGATCCGACGGGCGGTGTCCGTCAATGCCTCGACCGTGCGGGTAATATCGGGCGCTTCGGGGGCATTGATGATCGTGATGTAAGGTACGGTGAGCGCCCCGATTGCCTCGCCGTCGGCGCCGACGATCGGGGCTGAAAGGTTCATGACTCCGGCCGTCTGTGCGCTCGGCATCATCTCGTAGCCGCGGGCACGGATCTGTTCCAGTCGCGCGGCAAACGCTTCGGTCATCCGGCCCTCCGGTCCGCCGCTTGCCACATGCTCCGCCACCATCATCGCCCGCACTTCGGGACTGCGAAAGGCCAGCAGCACGTGACCCGAACCGGTGTCGAACAAACCCATTCGAGAACCGACACGGATGGAAATTCCCCAGTAGTTGGGGGCCTCAATCTGGGCGATCACGACCGGGTGGCCCCGGTCATAGACAACGATGTGGTTTTCCTGCTGCGTGACATCGGCCAGTTGCCGCATCAGTGGCATGGCCAGCGACGCAAGCCGCCGCGTCGGTGCATGCAGTTGGGCAAGACCGAACAGCTTCAGCGTCAGGACATAACGGTCGCCATCGAGCCGTGCGACATAGCCGCGTTTCACGAGCCGATCGAGCATCCGATAGAATTCATTGGGGCTGCGATCGAGCTTCTTGGCGATCTCAGCCTGGCTCAAGCCCCCGTCGACGCCTGCCAGAAGCTCCAGAATATCGAGTCCCTTGTCGAGCGCCGGCGCCCGGTAGCGGTCCTGGTCAAGATCAGTCACGCATTTCACTCCTTGAACCCACCGATGTGACCTTGACGATCATGAATAAATGTTTTGCATATGAATGAAGCTCGCATCCTCTGCCGGAATATGCAAGGGTCGAGTGACGAGAGATCGGCTGGAGGAGCCAAGAGGATGAACCTGCCTTTGAAGAACAAGCATGTCCTGGTAACGGCTGCCGGCCAGGGGATCGGTCGCGCCAGCGCACTCGCTTTCG
Source organism: Hyphomicrobiales bacterium (assembly GCA_900473805.1). Classification (GTDB taxonomy): domain Bacteria; phylum Pseudomonadota; class Alphaproteobacteria; order Rhizobiales; family Rhizobiaceae; genus Allorhizobium. The sequence continues at coordinate 12,645 of UCMS01000031.1, forward strand.
CGCGCGCCGGTGCGACGGTCGTGGCTACCGACATCAACACGGACGCCCTGGCAACGCTGGATGGCGAGGCCGGGATTACGACCCGCAAGCTCGACGTCCTGAACGACGAGGCAGTGCAACTCGTTGTCGCCGAGACCGGTCCCTTCGACGTGCTGTTCAATTGCGCCGGTGTCGTGCATGGCGGCACCGTTCTGGACATGGCCGACAAGGATCTCGACTTTGCCTTCGACCTCAACGTTCGCGCCATGATCCGCACGATCCGTGCGGTTCTGCCGGCCATGCTGGAGCGCGGCGAAGGATCAATTATCAACATGGCGTCTGTGGCAAGCTCGGTGAAGGGCGTGCCGAACCGGTGTGCCTACACGGTGACCAAGGCGGCGGTTGTCGGCTTGACCAAGTCAGTGGCTGCCGATTACGTGACGCAGGGCATCCGCTGCAACGCGATCTGCCCGGGCACCGTCGAAAGCCCGTCGTTGCAGGATCGTATGCGTGCCCAGGGCGATTACGATGCGGCCCGCGCCGCCTTCATCGCGCGCCAACCGATGGGCCGGCTCGGCACGCCGGAAGAAATCGCCGACCTCGCCGTCTACATCGCCGGCGCCACCTATACCTCAGGCCAGGCCTTTGCCATCGACGGCGGCTGGACGATCTAATTCTGAAGAAGGAAGAACACCATGAAACTGATGCGTGTCGGCCCGCTGGGTCAGGAAAAGCCTGCGATCCTCGACAAGGATGGCAAGGTTCGTGACCTCTCGGGCCACGTCGCCGATATCGGCGGCGCTGCCATCTCGCCGGAAGGGCTCGCCAAGATCGCAGCCATCGATACGGCCTCGCTGCCGGAAATCGCGATGGATCGTATCGGCGCCTGCGTTGCCGGCACCGGCAAGTTCATCTGCATCGGCCTCAACTATTCCGACCACGCCGCCGAGACCGGCGCGACGGTGCCGCCGGAGCCCGTCATCTTCATGAAGGCGACCTCGGCCATCTGCGGCCCGAATGACGACGTCCTCATCCCGCGCGGTTCGGAGAAGACCGACTGGGAAGTCGAACTCGGCGTCGTCATCGGCAAGACCGCGAAATATGTCTCCGAAGCAGACGCCATGGATTATGTTGCCGGCTACTGCGTCTCTCACGATGTCTCGGAACGCGCCTTCCAGACCGAACGCGCCGGCCAGTGGACCAAGGGTAAGTCCTGCGACACCTTCGGCCCGATCGGCCCCTGGCTTGTCACCAAGGACGAGATTGCCAATCCGCATGACCTAAAGATGTGGCTCTCGGTCAACGGCAAGATGATGCAGGACGGCTCGTCGAAGACCATGGTCTACGGCGTTGCCCACGTTGTTTCCTATCTTAGCCAGTTCATGAGCCTGCATCCCGGCGACATCATCTCCACCGGCACGCCTCCGGGCGTCGGCCTCGGCATGAAGCCCCCGCAGTTCCTGAAGGCCGGCGACGTTGTCGAGCTCGGCATCGAGGGTCTCGGCACACAGAAGCAGACCTTCAAGGCGGATGTTTGATCCGCGACCGATACGAAAACCCCGCCACATGGCGGGGTTTTGCGTTTCAAAGCCATGTGTGCCCGATGACAGCGTCACTCCATTCGTATGGACTTGTCCTGGCCCTCCCACTATCTTGTTATGAGGTATCACTCGGTAGTGTGGAGCGACCATGGCGACCTCGCTGAAAATCGATGACGCATTAAAAGAGCGGGTGCAGCAACTGGCCAATGAGCGCAAACGCTCGGCCCATGGATTGATGCTGGAAGCGATTGAGCAATATGTGGAGCGGGAAGAGGCGCGTGAGACCTTCACGCGCGAGGCACTTGCATCCTGGACGGCTTACAAGGCAACGGGTCGCCACCTGACGCTGGACGAGGTGAGCGACTGGCTCGAAACCTGGGGCACAGCCGACGAAAAACCGGTGCCCGAGTGCCACGAGTAATCGTCACGGAAGGAGCGGCGATTGGCTTGGAAAGATGCCGTCGCTTTCTTGAGGCGAGGTCACCGGAGGCCGTCGGAAAGGCAGCGAAAGAAATCAAACGGCAGTTTGAACTCCTTGCCAGCAGCCCGGAACGGGGACGGCCCCTGCCACGCTTTCCAGGCTTGCGAGAATTGACGATTGGGTTCGGCGCGACTGGCTATGTCGCTCTCTACCACTACGAAAAGCCGGAGGATGCCGTGCGCATTCTGGCATTCAGGCATCAGAAAGAGGCCGGCTATTAAAGCCAAATTTTCACGAGGGCGCTTCGGCAGCCAACAAAAAAGCCGGGCGTCACCACCCGGCTTTCCTGCTTCTCAAATCGTACCCGCCTTACTTAATCAGCGGCAAAATACTGTCGATCGACTTCTTCGCGTCACCGTAGAACATCCGCGTATTCTCCTTGTAGAACAGCGGGTTCTCGATGCCGGAATAGCCGGTGCCCTGGCCGCGCTTGGAGACGAAGACCTGCTTGGCCTTCCAGACTTCGAGAACCGGCATGCCGGCGATCGGCGAGTTCGGGTCTTCCTGGGCAGCCGGGTTGACGATGTCGTTCGAGCCGATGACGATAACGACGTCCGTCTCGGGAAAGTCCTCGTTGATCTCGTCCATTTCCAGAACGATGTCATAGGGCACTTTCGCTTCGGCTAGCAGCACGTTCATGTGGCCCGGCAGACGACCGGCGACCGGGTGAATGGCAAAGCGCACGGTCTTGCCGGCAGCCCGCAGCTTGCGGGTCAGTTCCGACACAGACTGCTGCGCCTGCGCAACCGCCATGCCATAGCCCGGCACGATGATGACGCTGTCGGCATCATTGAGCGCATTGGCAACGCCGTCGCCATCGATGGCGATCTGCTCGCCGGTCACTTCCATCTGCGGTCCGGTCGAGCCGCCGAAGCCGCCGAGGATGACCGAGACAAAGCTGCGGTTCATCGCCTTGCACATGATGTAGGAGAGGATCGCACCCGAGGAGCCGACCAGCGCGCCGACGACGATCAGGAGATCGTTCGACAGCGAGAAGCCGATGGCCGCAGCCGCCCAACCCGAATAGCTGTTGAGCATCGAAACGACGACCGGCATGTCGGCGCCGCCGATGCCCATGATCAAGTGGTAACCGATGAAGAGCGCCAGAAGCGTCATCAGGATCAGCGTCCAGCTGCCCGCGCCGTTGAAGTAGAGCACCAGCAACAGGAGCGAGCCGAGGGCTGCACCAGCATTCAAGAGATGACCGCCGGGCAGCTTCTTGGCCTTGCCGTCGACCTTGCCGGCGAGTTTGCCATAGGCAACGACCGAGCCGGTAAAGGTAACCGCCCCAATGAAGACGCCGAGGAAGACCTCGATCTTCAGGACGGCGATCTCGGGCCCGGTCTTCTCCGCGATCTTCAGCGCAAAACCGGTGAAATCCTTGAAGAGGTCGGTGTGGCCGGCCTGGATGGCGCACGCGACCGCATTGACGGCCGGATCACAGAAGGCGATGCCCGCATCCGCGATCGTGCTGGCAATCCGCCACATCTCGATTTCGGCATTGAAACCGATGAAGACCGCGGCGAGGCCGACCAGCGAGTGCATGGCAGCAACCAGCTGCGGCATTTCCGTCATCTGTACGCGCTGAGCGACGACCCAGCCGATCCCGCCACCAATGGCGATCATCACGACCGAGACGAACCAGTTGCCGGCACCGGGGCCATACAGCGTCGCGAGGACCGCAAGGCCCATGCCGACGATGCCATACCATACGGCGCGCTTGGCGCTTTCCTGACCCGAGAGGCCGCCGAGCGACAGGATGAAGAGAACAGCTGCGACGACATAGGCCGCTGTGGTGAATCCGTATTCCATGTGTGTGTCCCCTCCCCTAACTCAAGACTTCTGGAACATGGCGAGCATGCGCCGGGTGACCATGAAGCCACCGAAGATGTTGATGCCGGCCATCAGGACCGACAGCGCAGCAAGGATGATCACCAGGAAGTTGCCCGATCCAATTTGCATCAGGGCACCCAGGATGATGATCGAGGAGATGGCATTGGTGATCGCCATCAGCGGCGTGTGCAGCGAATGGCTGACATTCCAGATGACCTGGAAACCGACGAAACAGGCGAGCACGAAGACGATGAAATGGCTCATGAAGCTGGCAGGCGCATAAAGGCCGGCGAGCAGGATGAGTGCACCGCCACCGGCGAGCATGGCGACCTGGTTGCGGGTCTGCGTCTTGAAGGCGGCGATTTCCTGCGCCCGCTTTTCTTCCGCCGTCAGTTCCTTCACCTTCTCCTTCGGCCTGGCAGCGGCAATGGCCTGGATCTTCGGCGGCGGTGGCGGATAGGTGATCTCGCCATCCTTGGTGACGGTCGCGCCACGGATGACATCGTCTTCCATATTGTGCACCACGACGCCGTCCTTCGCCGGCGTCAGATCCGTCATCATGTGGCGGATGTTGGTGGCGTAAAGCGTCGAGGACTGTGCGGCCATGCGGCTCGGGAAGTCCGTGTAGCCGACGATGGTGACGCCATTGTCGGAGACGATCTTCTGGTCAGCGACGGTCAGATCGCAGTTCCCACCCCGCTCGGCGGCAAGGTCGACCACGACGGAACCGGGCTTCATCGCGGCAACCATATCGGCAAGCCAGAGCTTCGGCGCATCACGTCCAGGGATCAGCGCCGTGGTGATGACGATGTCGATCTCGGGTGCAAGCTCGCGAAACTTGGCGAGCTGCTTCTCGCGGAACTCGGGCGACGACGGAGCGGCATAACCGCCGGTCGCGGCACCGTCCTGCGTCGGTTCAAACTCCAGAAACACGAACTGCGCGCCCATGCTCTCGATCTGTTCAGCCACTTCAGGGCGTACGTCGAAGGCATAGGTGATGGCGCCGAGCGAGGTGGCCGTACCGATGGCGGCAAGACCGGCGACACCCGCACCGATGACCAGCACCTTGGCCGGCGGAACCTTGCCGGCAGCCGTCACCTGACCGGTGAAGAAGCGGCCGAAATTGTTGCCGGCCTCGATGACCGCACGATAACCGGCGATGTTGGCCATGGAGGACAGCGCATCCATTTTCTGGGCGCGCGAAATGCGCGGCACCATGTCCATGGCAACGACGGTCGCACCCTTGTCCTTCGCCTGCTCGAGCAGAGCGGCATTCTGGGCCGGATAGAAGAAGGAGATCAGCGTCTTGCCGGGGCCGAGGCGATCGACTTCGGATGTCTCGGGCGGACGCACCTTGGCGATGATATCGGCCGTTTCATAGAGCGCGGCAGCCGTTTCGACCACGGTCACACCCGCGGCGCGATAGGCGTCGTCAGAAAGCCCGGCGGCCTTGCCGGCGCCGCTTTCAATCACGCATTCATAGCCGAGTTTCCGCAACTGGGTGGCGCTATCCGGCGTCATCGCGACGCGAGCCTCGCCGGCATAAATCTCCCTTGGCGATCCGATCTTCAATCCCATCTCCGTGACCCTCGCTCCAACACACGTCATCCCGTGAGGTAGATCACAGGATTCTCCGCTGCGGAGACGAGCAGAAGAGGCGGCGGCTGTCCAGCCCGCATCCAGCCCCAAGTGTCCCTTTCCGTGGGAGCAGAAAAACTTAAAACGATTTTTGCTGCACTGCGTCAGCAAACCACTGCCCGGTATGTGCATGGAACAATTGTTGCTTGTCCCTGTTTCCCCGATGGAACAACGAAAGGAACAAACCCATGCTTCACTGGATCCTGATCTTTCTCCTCATTGCCGCCGTCGCCAGCCTGCTGGGTTTTCGCGGCGTGGCTGGTGCATCGGCCGGAATCGCCAAGATCCTCATCTTCGTGGTGCTCGTCATCCTGATCATCGCCCTCTTCACCGGCGTGATCGTCGTGGCCTGATCAGCATAGACGGTGCTACGGCCTTCAATGCAAAAGGGCTCGCACTGTTGGCGAGCCCTTTCTGTTTTGTGGCAAGATCATCTCAAATGAAGGGGCGTATCCGCAAATCGCCCGGCACCCAACCGGCGATGGCCCGCAGCCCCTCAGGGTCCAGAATTTCGCAGCCCCTGTCGCGCCACCGGATCAACTCGCGGTCGGAGAGCTTCTTCAGCGTTTTGTTGGTATGCACGATGGAAAGACCGAGGGTATCGGCGAAATGCATTTGCGTGACGGGGATGTGGCGCCGGTTTTCGTCCAGCAGCCCGGCCAATACCCCACGATCGTACAAGAAGGCGAGCAGATAAGATGCCCGCTCCAGCGCCGAACGCCGGCCGATGCTGAGCAGGTGCTCATCGAGAATGACCTCCTCGCGCGCGGCGAGCCAGGTGAGGTCGAAACCGAGACCGGCATGACGTTCGAAAAGGGAGAACAGCCGGCTACGTTCGAAGACGCAGAGTGTCATGGCCGTCATTGCCTCCACGGAGTGCTGCATTTCGGCCATCACGGCACCCTGAAGGCCCACCATATCTCCCGGAACGACATAGTTGAGGATCTGCCGGCGTCCGTCTTCAAGGATCTTGTAGCGGAACCCCCAGCCCGACAGCACTGTATAGAGGTGCGCGCTTCGCGCGCCTTCCACCAAGACCGTCGTCCCGGGATCGGCCTGCAACTCGCCCCGTTTGAACTGCGAGACGAATTCGAGTTCCTCTTCGCTGAAGGGGCGAAACTGCTTCATCCGGCGCAAAGGGCATTCAAAACAGCTGACGCGAACGGGGTTTTGACGCGGTTCAGAAACCATACACGACCTCGCAGTGTGGCCACACTGTTCCCTTATGGAACTTCAAGGCCGATATGTCTTTTTTAAATGACGTTCCACCCCTCGAAGACCATAAAGCGGTCCCGAATGAAGGAGTGAACATGCCCCCATCTCCCCTCCGCGTGCTGATTGCGGATAACCAGTACCTGATCGCGATGGAGGTGGAACGGATGCTATCGGAAACCATAGCCTGTACGGCCGCCATCGCGCCGCTTGCCCGCATGGAAGAGCAACTCGCCACAGGCGAATTCGACGTGGTTGTCCTCGATGTCGCCGGAAACGAAGCGCTAAACGTATCGAGAGTGAATGCGATCTTGGCTGCGGGTGCCGAGCCGGTTTTTCTCTCGTCATATGGTGACCACGAGCAAAACCAGAGCATTGTCTCCCTCCATGCCGTGGTGACAAAGCCACCTCTGCCGGAGCCACTGGCTGCCGCCGTCATGGAAGCAGCCAGTCGCCGGAAATCAGACAGCAAAAGCCTTCTTGATGACCGCTGAACTGTTGGCGTCCGGCCCGTAATCGCCTTCTCCGCTAACGCCGAGGATCTCCTGCAGCTTGTTGCGCGCACGATTGATGCGGCTCTTGATCGTGCCAACGGCACAGCCGCAGATCTCGGCGGCCTCCTCGTAGGCGAAACCCGATGCGCCAACCAGGATGATGGCTTCACGCTGGTCGCTCGGCAACTGGTCGAGCGCCCGCTTGAAATCCTGCAGGTCAAGCGATCCGTATTGCTGCGGATGAGTCGATAGCTGGGAGGTGAAAATGCCATCCGTATCGGAAACTTCGCGACCGCGTTTACGCATCTGCGAATAGAACTCGTTGCGCAGGATGGTGAACAGCCAGGCCTTCATGTTGGTACCGGGCTCGAAGTGATCCTGCTTCGCCCACGCCTTCATGATCGTGTCCTGCACGAGATCGTCCGCCACATGATGACGCCCGGTCAGAGAGACGGCAAAAGCGCGCAGATTGGGCAATGCAGCCAGAAGATCGCGCTTGAACGAATGGTCGCCCGACTTTGCGTCAACAGTCATCGAGCAGCTTCCCTGTTCTGAATGCTTTCTTCCGCACGGCGCTCGGCCATATCGAGCCGTTCCAGGAGCTCCAGGAAACGCTGCGGAATGCCTTCTTCCTGGACCGACTGGTAAAATTCGCGCAACTGAGCCGACACGCCGGGATGGAATGCCGCCATTCCGGGCAGACCTTCCGGCACTGTCACTTTCTTAGAGTTTTCTGTCATGTGGTCCAACGGGTTTGAGCGATTGTCGGCAACTAACGCCCGATCCACCACAAAGTTCCCGGCAAAACGAAATTTTCATCGCAAGCATATGGATTGTGAGCCTGTGTGAGCAAGAGGGAACAAAGAACGGCGGGGCACGTTTTTCCGACGTCGCAACAGGAGGACCCCAAATGCTCTATTACGCTCTCGTTTTTCTCGTCGTCGCCTTGATCGCTGGTGTTCTCGGCTTCGGCGGCATTGCCGGTGCATCTGCCGGTATCGCCAAGATCCTTTTCGCCATCTTCATCATTCTCTTCCTGGTTTCCCTCGCCATGCGCCTGTTCCGTCAGGCCTGACGTCCAAACCGCCCCAAAAAGGGAGGCCGTCGCCAAGGCGCGGCCTCCCTTTTTTTTCGACTGATGACGAAAAGCAGACAAGTTCAGCGGGCGACGCGATTAAAATAGGATGAAGAGCAGCGCGACGATGGCAGCAACTAGCAGCACAACGATGATCTGCTGCGTGAAGCGACCGTAAACCGGAGGCACTTGGGATTCCAGGTCCGTGTCCAACCCCGCATTCTGCGCCAGACGCCTTGTCTGGGCGTCGATGGATTGGACTACGCTTTCCTCGGTCTTGGCACCGGATTCAGGGTCAGGCGAGGTCATCGGATATCCTGAAACCGTTCAATGGGGATGGGCACGCGGTTGGGAAGAGGCGGCGTGAGGGCCTGCGCTTCGACAGCGCCGGGCACTGCAGGTGCCGCCTTGAGAGCGGCAAGTTTCACCGGATCGATTTCCTGACGGATGGTTTTGCCGGCAACGAGATCCGCGTCGACCGGCACACAGTCCCCATAGACGAGTTGTGCCATGGTCTTTGCCCGCGCCAGCTCCTTGCTGAGCGAGGCGAAACATGCGTCGTCGCTCTGATAGGAAATCACTGCAACCGGCTCCTCAAGACAAGTCGCATCCTGCGGGTGGCAAGCTACGATGACCATTAGGGCTGCCATAGTGTTCATGACCGGTCTCCACGTTACTCAATCGTTAACGCGGAGAAACAGCCAGATGTTCCGGAAATGCTGGATTTAGACGGCTTGACTGGTCGAAGACGACCGGATCAGCTCGTTTATATAGTCGAGTTTCTCGAACACAGGTTGCGAGAGCACGAATGGATAAAGATCGGGCTGCCCCATGCTGCGGTTGATACTGTTGATCGCCAAGGTCAGCGGAACCCAGGCCCGGATGAGAGAGGTGACGGTGCCGGTGGCGTAGCTGTCAAATGTCCGCCGCAGCTCGATGCCGACGGCATCCGTTTCCACGTCGGGATTGGTGCGCAGGCCGAAAGCGTCCGCCGTATCGAGCGCATCGACGATATGGAAATAATGCGCAAAGGTTTCGGCGAAATCCTCCCAGGGGTGGCTCGCAGCATAGGCGGAAATATGGTTCAGCTCCCAGCCGGCAGGAGGCCCCTCGGCATAGTGGCGCTCCAAAGCCTCGCCATAATCCTGACGCTCATCACCAAAAACGGCGCGGAACGCATTGAAGGCGTCACGATCGCGCACCAGAACGTTCCAGTAGTAATGGGCGACCTCATGGCGGAAATGACCGAGCAGGGTGCGGAACGGCTCGCCAAGGGCCACCCGCCGCGCTTCCCGCTCTGGATCGGAGGCCTCCGCGATGTTGAGCGTGATGAGGCCCTCGGCGTGCCCGGTGAGCACATGCCCCTCCTCACCTTCCGCTTCCGGATCATCTGCGAGGAATGCGAAGCCCAGTCCTTTTTCCGGGTCCTCGCTTCGTGTCTGCAGCGGCAACCGGAAGCGCAGCAGCGAATAGAACAGGCCGCGTTTGGCAAGTTCGATTTTCTGCCAGTTCGCCAGATTTTCGGCCACGGTGAGGTCCGGAATGGTGACGTTGTGGCGACAGGCGACACAAAAGCCGGACGGATCGCCGTCGTCGACAAGCCAGTTGCAGCCGCCGAGGTCCGCATTTGAACACGACGCCACCGCGCCGATCGCGGACTGGCCAGGGGAGAGGATCGGCGTACCTTCGGCATCGAGCGCAATCATCTCCAGCACCGAGGGACGAAAAGCGAGCCGCGCACCGCAGGTGACACAGCCCGTGTTTTCGAAATGCACGACGTTGCTACAATTGCTGCAGGTAAACAGGCGCATGACGTGTCTCACAGCCGGAGGAGAAAGGAGCCGCAGGGCGGATTTGGGTCAGTCGAACGTTTCGAGCGGGAATGTCAGTTCGTACCGCACCAGCCCATTTTTCAGGTCGTGCTTGGCCTGGCCGTTGACCGAAGCGGGGACGACCCGCTCCAGCACCGTGCTGCCGAACCGGCTCGCCTTTGCATCCTTGCTGTCATCGGGTCCGGAGAAGGGCTCTTCCCAGAGGATCGTGACGACCGGACCGTCGGGCAATTCCTGCCTTCGGCAGCTCACCGAGATGGGTTTGCGGCGTTGCAGGAAATCCCCATGACTGACGGCATTGACCGCCAGCTCATGAAGGGCAAGGCCAATATGCAGCGAAGCATTCGGCGTCAGAAGCACATCGTCGCCAGAGACGTGAACCAGATCCGCATTCTCCTGGATGTAGCGCTCAACCTGCTGCTTCAACAGATCGCGGAAATAGGCGCCACGCCAGCTGGAGTCCGTGATCAGGTCCTGCGACTGGGACAGGGCATGCAGCCGGCCACGGAACTTCCCGAGGAACATGTCGAGCGTCCCGGCATAACGCGCCGTCTGGGAGGCGATGCTCTGGATGATCGCCAAGAGATTTTTCGAACGATGGCTCACCTCGCGCAGAAGAGCCCTGAGCAGCCGCTCGCGGCGCCGATCTTCCGTTCTGTCGATCAGCACCGTGATCAGATGAAGATCGTGATCGTCCATCTCCACCATGCGGCACCGGAACTCGAAGAAGGTGTCGTCGCCGGCTTCGATTTCCAGCTCCGCGCGGTCCCCGGCCTTGAGGAGACCCGCTTTCATCTCGACCAGACGTTCGCCAACCTCTTTTCCGAAGATAGACTCGTCGGTCGGGACAACACCGGGCGTAAGCTTCCATCGGGATGGCAAGGTGGTGATGCAGACATATGTCCCATCCCTGTCCTGCAGAATCAGACTGGCACCCATGTCGATCAGTGCGGTAATGAAGAACTCACGCAGCTGATCCTCGCCGCGCTGAGGTTCAAACCATGTCAACCGATGTACCAAGTGTGATGCTCCGCCGTTTGTCGGCACCCCGACCCGCCGCAGCTTAAGAGCCTGCGGTTTCGCCGAATTCCATAATAATCGCGCGTTTTATGCCTGTTCGGATACCCGTTCGTTGAAAAATAGGGCCTGGCTGATCAGCGCCTTGACCATGTCCGGATTGAACGGCTTGGTGACCAGGAAGGCCGGTTCCGGGCGCTCGCCGGTCAACAGTCGCTCAGGAAAGGCCGTGATGAAGATGACCGGAACGGTATCGACCTTGAGAATGTCATTGACGGCATCGATGCCCGAGCTGCCGTCGGCAAGCTGGATGTCAGCCAGCACCATCTTGGGATTGGTGCGCTTGTAGAGGTCGACGGCTTCCGCATGGGTGCGGGCGATGCCGGTCACCCGGTGGCCGAGGTCCTCGACCATCTGCTCGATGTCCAGCGCAATCAGCGGCTCGTCTTCGATGATCATGATATCGGTTGCCACCTGGCGGGAAATTTCCATCGATGCCTCGTTGAACAACCCGTTGAACTCGGCCTCCGAAACGCCCAGCACGCTGGCTGCTTCCGATGTGGAAAAACCTTCGACCGTGATCAGCAGGAAGGCATGGCGGGCTCGGGTGGGAACTGCTGCCAGATTGGCTGCCGCACGCTTTTCCCAGGCGAAGGGCGAAACGATCTGTGGCAGCTCCACCTTGGTCGAGTCATAAATGGTGACGAACAGCCGGTAGAGCGCGACCCGGTCGTTGCCGGTATCGGGAAAAATCGAAATATCGGCAATCAATGCCTCGAGGACTGCGGCTACATAGGCGTCACCCGAGGTCTGCGAACCGGTGACGGCGCGTGCATATCGCCGAAGGTAGGGAAGATGGACGGCGACGCGGGCAGTAAGGGACATGCAGTTCTCCAATCGAAGAATATTAAGGTGCGGACTCGGCCTAAAACGCGCGGCTCAAAAAAGAGTTCCGTCGTTCGGAACTTTTTTGCATGATCGAACTTATCAGGCTAATCCTCACCCGCACAATCTCGTCCCGGGATAATGGCCGGGAAAACAATGGAACGTGAACAACATGGCTGGCACCCCTCCGGACAGACCGGAAAAATCAAAGACACGCTCCGACACACAACGCCAGAACGCCAATGCCCTTATCGCCTCGAAGCTCCGCGGTTACTACGACGGCATTATCAACGAAGGCACGCCCGCCCATCTTCTGGATTTGCTGGAACGCCTGCAGGAAGCAGAAACCAACGCAAAGAAATGACCGCGAATGGAAGGATCAAGCTCTCTCGACGTGATCCTTCTCCAGTCGCCCACTTAGTCGCGATAATCACGATCTGAGTTCTGCAGACGGGTAACGCCATAGACAAGCGCCGCCACAGTCGCCACTCCGATCAGCGAACGCCCTTTCAAGAGCGCCGGAACCCCCGCCAACAACTGCAATGTCACGGGATCGGGAAGTCTCGCCTTGGCCGCTCTCTGGCGCGCTTCCGCCCTCAGTTCGGTGCGACGGTTCATCGATTGAACCACCGACACGACGATGAGCGCACAAACACCTGCGACAGCTGCGACAATCAGCGCAGCCAGCGGGCCGCCAAGCATCTCCGCGAGATAGAGCCCGAGTGCAATGAGCAAGCCCACATAGGCCGTGAGACCAAAAACGGCAGCCACCGCCCCACCGACCAGAAGGCGGGTGAAGCGGCGAGCGGTCGGCTTGACCTTACCAAAGGCGAGGATGCCGATTTGCTGAAACAATGGCAGCATGATCAGCGCCGGCTGAGGAGAGCGAGAACATAGCCCACACCAGCAGCCATCGCGAGCGACTGCAACGGCTTGGCGCGCACATAGGCTTCAAGATCTTCCTCGGCATTGGCAAGGGTTTCGCGGGCACTGTCCATATACTGCTGGGACGTCTCGCCGGCCTGGCGGATCTTGCTGCTGCCGAAGGAGGCAACGGTCTGGGTCAGGGCAGCGATGTCGCTGCGGAGCGTTTCAAGCTCGGCCTGAATATCACTGCCGGTCGCCGGCGAATTGGCGCTGGAGCTGGCGGACGCGGCAGCATCGATGCGATCGGCGACATTGTCTGCTGCGCCCTTGATCTTGTTGTTCGAAGCGCTCGGTACCTGAGCCATGATTGCTCTCCCTTGGGTGATTGATGATCGGGTTCGCAGTCAAAACGTCAGACGATCGAGAGTGTTCCATCGTCGGCCGATTTCTTGACCGAAGCGCATGAGAGTCCAACCACGCCGGAACAAGAAGATGATGAAGACGATGGAACTTCAAATGCTGGTCCACGTTTTCCGAGCCGAGGACACGACGCCTCGACCATTCACCAGACACGGGAGAACACCGATGAATTGGAATCAGATCGAAGGCAATTGGGAACAGTTCAAGGGCAAGGCCCAGACCCAGTGGGGCAAGCTGACGGGTGACGATCTCGACGTCATCGCCGGCAAGCGCAAGGAACTGTCGGGCAAGATCCAGGCAGCCTATGGCAAGACCCAGGAAGAAGCCGATCGCGAGATCGACGACTGGATGACCCGCAACTAAGACCGTCAGGTTTTAGGATGCCAGAAGCCCGGAAGCCCCCCGCTTCCGGGTATTTTTTTGCCTGAAGTCAGGCGGCCACTGTCGTCGCGCCGTAGGTGACGCCCTTTTCCTTCAGCCAGCGGCGATAGGCGATCGACGAGGCATCCGCGCGGGTCGGGATTTCCTTGCGCGGCTCAAGCGGCAGAAGCACCGGCCGCTGGTTTTCCAGAATGATCCGGTCCTGCAGGAAGATCATCTGCTGGAAATGGATGAGTTCCGTCGTCGTCGAGACATCGTCGATCAGATACATGATCGGATGCGCCCGGCAGCGGCCGGGATCGAGCGGCTGGACGAAGAGCCCGATGACATCCCAGCGATTGGTGGCATTCGGACAGGTCTTGTAGAGGATCGTCGTGAACGGCGTCATCACCCGGTACATATATTGCGTGGTGATGCCATCAGTCGCAGACAGCGCGGCCTGTGGCTGGAAGAAGGTGCAGTTCGTCGCCCAGACCTCGTCTTCCTCGCGCCGGATTTCGACATCGTAGCTCTGCACTTCCGTATGCGGCTCGGCGCCTAAAACATCGGTATGCACGAAGGGGAAATGCGCCATGTCGAGAAAGTTCTCGACGATGCGAAGGCCGGATGCCTTTACGGTCACGACACCGCAGGGCACGTAGCGTCGGTCAGGCTCGTCTGCTTCCGGCAGCGGAAAAATCTCGCGCTGGGGCTCACCCAGCGTCGCCCAGAGAAAGCCGAAGCGATGACGCAGCGGCAGCGGCTCGGCCCGCCCCTCGGCAAAGACCTCGATCGCCCCATCCGCCTGTTTGACGACGGTGAGATCCGTCCCGAGCAAGCGGTTCTGCGATCGGCCCACGGGGATCACCGCCTCGGTATCAAGCACATACCACTGATCGAGCGACGCCTTGTCGATACCGTTCTGCATAGTCTGTCTTTCCTCTGGAGCACGGGAGAAACCGCTTGAAACCCAATCGCGCCCGCCGGTAGATTGCCCAAAAATTAGAGCGCGCACAATTGCAAGGCAACACTGATCCCCATCCGATGACGGCAAAGGCCGACCAGATGACCGTCGGCTTCACCTTTTCCGGAAGGCTGGAGCCGCAGGGCTTTATCGCGTTTGCCGAACATCGTGCAGCGCGCCTGTCGCTCGGGCTGACGATTGCCTCCTGTGACAGGGACCGCTGTCGCCTGACCTTGTCGGGCCCGGAGGCGCTGATCGACGCCTTCGAAATGGCGGTGAGCCTCGGCCCCTATGACAGCATCGTGCTCGACGTATCACGATTTCAAACCGACGAAGACCTGCCCGCAAAGGCCGCATCATGACATCAACCTCTCCCTGGATCCCCGTTGCCCTTTCGGCCGACATTGAAGCCGGCACCTCTGCCGGAACACTCGTCAATGGCGAGGAGCGCGTCGTCTGGCGTGACGACAAGGGCGCGATCCATGTCTGGGAAGACCGCTGTCCGCATCGCGGCATGCGCATGAGCTTCGGCTTCGTGCGCGGCGACCACATCGCCTGCCTCTATCATGGCTGGCGCTATGACACGGGCGGCCAGTGTCGCTACATTCCGGCCCATCCGGATCTCGATGTACCGAAGACCATCAAGGTCCCCACCTTCGCCGCAACCGAACGCGCCGGCATCGTCTGGATGGCACCGGAAGGGGCGGATGCAGCGGACCTCTCGACGCTTCCGGAGACGGCCGAACCAGTTCGCAGCCTGTTCCTGGACCTGCCAGCGGAAGCGGCCCTTGCGGCGTTGATTTCAGCGCTGCCGGAAGGCTACAGCGTGAGCGCGACCTCGGCCGCAACAGTGACCCTGCAAGGAAACGACACGACCTTGCTGATCGCCGCTCAGGCCCGCGACGCCGAGCGCTCCGCACTCCACGTGACCGTCACCGGCGACATCTCTACCACCAGCCGCCGCTCCCTCGCGCTTTGGGCCACGGACCTCCGCAACCGCCTCGAATCCCGCTCGATGGAGGCCGCGTGATGATCAGGCTTTACGACTACCATCTCGACGAAAACGGCTTTCGCGTCCGCCTCCTCCTCTCCATGCTCGGCCTCTCCTTCGAGACCGTCGCCGTCGACAAGGCACCGGGCCGCGAACAGGAAAAGCCGCATATGCTGGCGCTCAATCCGACCGGCACGCTGCCGATCCTCGAAGACGGCGATGTCAGGCTTTTCGGCACAGCTGCGATCCTCGCTTATCTCGTCCGCGCCCATGCGGCCGACAGTCCCTGGCTGCCCGCCGATGCCGCAGACTTCGGACGCGTTCAGCAATGGCTGGGCTTTTCCACCCGCGAACTGAAGCCCGCATTCGACGCCCGCGAGGCGGCACTCTTTACATCGGAAGGCGCCCGCGAGACGGATTTGAAGGCCGCCCGCAAAGCCTTCCGCATCATGAACGACCATATGACGCTAAGGCAGATCGAAGGCTTGGAGTGGTTCGTCGGCAACACTCCGACGCTGGCCGATCTTGCCCTGCTGCCGAGCTTCGCGCTGTCGCGTGACTGCGGCATCGACCATGACGAATACCCGGCCCTTCGCCGCTGGCTGCGCCGTTTCCGGGCGCTTCCAGGCTTCATCACCATGCCCGGCGTACCGGATTACCATTGACCTGCCTTGCTGGCCAAAAGCCTCTCGGCTAGGTCGATGGCAAAGCAGGGAGGTCCGCCATGATCCGCATCGTCTTTCTCGACCGGGACACGCTGTCGCCGGAAACCGTGGTCCGCGCGCCCGCCGTGCCGCATGAGATGGTGGTCCATGCCAGGTCCGCCCCGCACGAAGTGGCTGAGCGCATCCGCGACGCCGATGTGGTGATCACCAACAAGGCCCCGGTCCGCGCCGAGGCGCTGGCCGGCGCCGCGAAGCTCAAGCTGATCGCCGTCTCCGCCACCGGCACCGATATCGTCGATCTCGTGGAAGCCAAGGCGCGCGGCATCGCCGTCTGCAATATCAGGAACTACGCCAAACACACGGTGCCCGAACACACCTTCGCGCTGATGCTGGCGCTGCGCCGCTCGATCCTGCCCTATCGCCAGTCGGTGATCGAGGGCCGCTGGCAGCAGGCGGCGCAGTTCTGCTATTTCGATTACCCCATTGCCGATCTCGGCGGCTCGACGCTGGGGATCATCGGCCATGGCACGCTCGGCCAGTCCGTGGGCAAGATCGCCGAGGCCTTCGGCATGACGGTGCTCGCCGCCGGTCGTCGCGGCGCGACCGAGCTAAAACCCGGCCAGACGGCCTTCGACGAAGTCCTGAAGAGCTCTGACGTGATCACTCTGCACTGCCCGCTTACGCCGGAAACGCGCGGCGTGATCGGTGCGCGCGAATTCGGGATGATGGAGCGCCGACCGCTGCTGATCAACACCGGCCGCGGCGGTCT
This sequence comes from Hyphomicrobiales bacterium, assembly GCA_900473805.1. GTDB lineage: Bacteria > Pseudomonadota > Alphaproteobacteria > Rhizobiales > Rhizobiaceae > Allorhizobium. Next base: position 29,668 of record UCMS01000031.1, read on the forward strand.
CGTCGATGAACTGGCACTCGAAAAGGCGCTCGATGCCGGCCAGATTTCAGGCGCCGGCTTTGATGTCACCGATGGCGAACCGCCCGCAGCCGACAGCCCGATGATGCGGATTGCGGCCCGCGAAAACGTCATCCTCACCCCGCATGTCGCCTGGGCAAGCCGCGAGGCAATCCAGGCGCTGGCCGACCAGCTGATCGAGAACATCGAGCTGTTTCTTGCCGGGACCCCGCGTAATCTCGTTGGCTGATCCTGCTAGGGCAGTCTAAGGTTGTCGCAGAGGGATACCCCCCTCTGGCCTGCCGGCCATCTCCCCCACACGGGGGGAGACTGGCTGAACCGCCGGCCCGCTCACATTCCGTTGGCGCCGCAAAGGGATCGGCAAACGCGGCGCTCCGCTCTCCCCCCTTGTGGGGGAGATGTCACGCAGTGACAGAGGGGGGTATCCCTATACGCCAGCAACGCCCTTGCCCTTTGACCGCGACGCATATCTAACTCTCTCAAAAGACAAGGGAGGACGGCATGCGGTATCTGGAGGCGGACTATCAGGGTGAGGAAATCCTGACGGGAAGACAAGGCGCGCTCGGGCTGATCGCCCTCAACCGGCCGCGTGTGCTGAACAGTCTCTCCCACGACATGGTCCTCGCCTTCGGCAAGGCGCTTGATGCCTTCGAGGCCGACCGCCAAGTGGCAGCCGTGCTCGTCACCGGCGAGGGCGAACGCGGACTTTGCGCCGGCGGCGACATCAGGATGTTTTACGAAAGCGGCAAGGCTGGCGACGGCAAGGCCTCGGAATTCCTCATGGCCGAATACCGCCTTAACGCCCGCATCGCCCGCTTCAGGAAACCCTATGTCGTCGTGATGGACGGCATCACCATGGGCGGCGGCGTTGGCGTCTCCAGCCATGGCAGCCACCGCATCGTCACCGAAACGACGAAACTCGCCATGCCCGAAACCGGCATCGGCTTCTTCCCCGATATCGGTGCGACCTGGCTGCTGTCGCGCGCATCCGGCGAACTCGGCACCTGGATGGGGCTATCAGGCGAGGCGGTGAACGGCGCGGATGCCATCACCGCAGGCTTCGCCGACTGGTATGTGCCGCAGGACCGGGTGGCCGAACTCCTTGAGCGGATCGCCGCCCTGCCCGCACCCGCCCTCGGGTCAACCATGGCCTCGATCATCCGCGACTATACGGTGGACGGCCCGACCGGCATCTTTTCCGAAGGCCGCGCCATGATCGACCGCTGCTTCGCCTTCGACACGGTGGAGGCGATCATCGCCGCCCTCGACAAGGAACAGGGCGACCTCGCCGCCAGAACGCTTATCGCCCTCAGCGCGAAATCGCCGACCAGCCTCAAGGTGACGCTCAGGATGCTGCGCGAGGCCCGCCGCTCGAGAGACCTCGAAACCTGCCTCGAACGCGAATTCGCCGGCACCTTGCAGGTGGTGAAAGTCCCCGACTTCTACGAAGGCATCCGGGCGGCGATCATCGACAAGGACCGCAACCCGAAATGGGCGCCTGCGACGCTGGTGGATGTGGCGCCGGAGAGCGTCGAGGCGTTTTTTGCGGCAAGGGATGAGCGGTTGTTTGGGTAGCAGACAGCCGCCCGGATTTTTAAGAACTCGGCGGCATGCGCTCGAAGCTCGTCAGTGTTGGATCAATGCAATCCCACGATTGCGCCGCGACTGTCCAGGTGACGAATTGCGGCGCATAGCGCGCAGGTTCATCGAGACTTGCAGCCCTCACAATGAAGATCGCCGGCACATCCGGAAAGGTCATAGAGACGGGCGAGCCGCAAGTGGGGCAGAAGGCCTTGCGCTTCAAAGTGCCTCCATCGCCGACCATGTCGAAGGTGCGCGCTTCGCCGGTCACCGCCACCTCGGCACCGGCAAAGACCATATGCGAGGCATGCCCTGTGCCGCTTTCGCGCTGACACTGCCGACACTGGCAATCGACCATGGCGACCGGTTCCCCGATCACCTCATAACGCACGGCTTCGCAGGCGCATCCGCCACGAAAGGGCTTGGACATCGCTGTACTCCTTGTTTGATGATGCAGTTTGAATACCGGCGCGCCCTAATCGGGTTGTCGGATTGTCGCTTCGAGGCGCGGCACGACCACCTTCCAGCCGTCTCCCATATTGCGGAAGGCGACCTCGTTCTTCGGAAGCTCGAAACCGGAATGGACGAGGCGGACACGCGTGCCCTCTGCCACCGGCTCCAACGTCCAGGTCACGATCGTATCCAGCTTCGATCCATAGCCCGTGTTGGAGGCATCGCCGCCGCGCCAGGCATGGGAAAAACGCCGGTTTTCAACCACCTCCAGCACTTCGCAATCGATGGTGCCATCCCAGGCACCGGCCGGCTTGGTCTGATAGGTAAAGCGATTGCCGACCACCGGCTCGAAACCTCTAGGCTGCATCAACCAGCGCGCCATGATCTCACCCGTGGTCAGGGCACGCCAGATCACTTCCGGCGCATGCGGGAAAACCTCGTCGACGACGATCTGCTGTCGGGAAGAAACGTGAGCGGCGTCGGTCATGGGTCGATGTCCTTGAGAAGGGTGCGAAGATTGCCGAAGCGTTCCCGCCAGAAGATGCCGTAATGGCTCATCCAGTCGAACAGAGGTTCGAGACCTTCCGGGCGGACACGGTAAAAGGTGCTGCGCCCTTCCGGACGCTCGACGACGAGCCCGGCCTGCTTCAACGTCTTGAGATGCTGGGAGATCGCGCCTTGCGTGACCCCGCTGCCCCGCGTCAGCTCGACGACGGAGATTTCATTCGTATCGGCAATACGCTCATAGATGCCCCGCCGGGTGGGATCGGCAAGTGCGCGCATGACGGCGTTGACGGCTGTTGTTTCGATCATGAGAAATCATTAGCATGGACTATTTGATGAGTCAACACTAATGATTTTCATTTACCCTTGCGGAAAGACGTGAAGACAGTCCGCGCGGCGATCATCGACAAGGACAGGAACCCGAAGTGGGCGCCTGCGACGCTGGAGGATGTGGCGCCGGAGAGTGTCGAGGCGTTTTTTTGCCGCGAGGGATGAGCGGTTGTTTGGGTAGGGCCGGAGACGCCTAGCGTGCGCGACCGACCGACGGTGATTCCATTTGCTCGCGGACAGAAGCGTTAAGTTGGTCCGGCCTCGCGGCTGCTCAACTGACCGCCCCCCCTAATGAAGTCAACTACCTGCGATCGTGTCCCGCAATGAGCCGTGAGGGCTCTACAGCTTTGCTTCAATTGCGGACATAAATTTCGTGTCAATCTGATGGCTTAAAAGGGCGCCTAAAATAGTGCAAAAACACCATTCAACTCAAAATATCACGCACTTGAATCCTCCCCTTTAAGTGGCTATTCGTTAACGGAATGTGTGGGATACCTTTGCGCCTGATTTCCGAATACACACTTGGAATCAATTAGATTTAGAGCGACGGATAGACGGGTATAGGAAGCGGCACTATTGTTTATTGAATGCGAAATACGACGACCACAACAATACGAATTAAGGTGACGTAAGGTGAGTGCTGGGAGGTTCATAAGATCAACCGATATTGCGCTTCAGGTTCTGGCCGAGAACACGAGCGGCGTTACGATGGATATTGTTTCAATCTTTGGTGACCTTTTCCGTGACAGACCGAAAGCGCGGTGGGTCATCGGGCTTCTCTCAAGCCTGTGGCTCACATTTGCATTGGTGGCAGGGGTTTATGTTAAGGCAGGGCCGATAATATTCTTCGGTCGCTCGATGAATATCGAGACGATTTTGCCGCTGCTGATCATCCCGTCCGTTGTCGCCGGTTTTCTGTTACTGGCGGTTATCGGATCCCTCGGAGAGGTGAGGCACAGGGAAACCACGCTGGAAAGGTTTCTCCGGGAAACACGAGAAGCCAATTATAACTTTCAAGACATTGGGCCGCGACAAGAACAGCAAGCCAAAACCTTCGATATTCTCGAAGTCATACAGAGCAACCTAAATCAGCTCATTGATTACTACATAATCAACAAAGCCCAGGCGACGACCAGTTTTCGCTCAAGCATAGTCGCCATAAGCATTGGGTTCGCAACAATAATTGCCGGGGTCTGGCTCGCCTATGCTAATGCGGGCGACAACACTGCTGCATACATTAGCGTGCTGGCCGGCATCGTGTTGCAGTTCATCGGTGGAGCATTCTTCTTCCTGTATACCAGGAGCCTCATTCAGCTGAATTTCTTTTTTGCCCGTCTGGCGCTCATGCAGGACACAATGCTCGGCATACGCTTGGCAGATTCCATACCTGACGGGAAAGAAAAACACCGCATAATCGAGAAGCTAATTTTTGCGATTGTCCAGCGCAACGCCATTGCCCCAGATTATCTTAATGCTGAAAAACCTACTGTCTCGCCGAAACGGCGTACTACCAATGCCAAGCCTGCTGAACCGAAGGCTCAATAGTGGTAACCATCAGGATCTTTGGAAGCATCTCCTAGATCTAGCGAGCCGGTTGATTTCGGGACTTAAAAACCAAAAGAAAAAACGAATGACGTGGAGCGAAAATACTTCCTTATTAACTCCTATGCCCGCAATGACCACTTCAAGCCGCAACCCGGCGACGATATGCTCGCTCCCAACGGGACAATTCGCTCCGACACGAAAAATTCCCCTCACTCAATCTCATACGGCATCGGGTTCCGCACCCGATGATCCACCACCAGCTTCCTTTTCAGCGGCGGCACGGCGCGGCTGGTGCATTTGATGCGCTCGCAGATGCGGCAGGAGATGCCGATCGGATCAAACGCGCCGCGGTTGGAGAGGTCGAGGTCGTCGGCATAGACGAAGGCGCCGGCATAGGAGATCTCGCAGCCGAGCGCCAAGGCGTAGCGCGGATTGGCGGCGCGGAAGCCGGCGGAGCCTTTTGATACCTGCGTTGCGATGCAGAGATAGCGCACGCCATCGGGCGTTTCCGCCGTCTGGCGGATGATCCGGCCCGGCGTTTCGAAGGCCTGATGCGCATTCCACAGCGGACAGGCCGCCCCGAAGCGGGCGAATTGCAGGCGGGCCGCACTGTGCCGCTTGGTGATATTGCCGGCCCGGTCGATGCGGGCAAAGAAGATCGGCACGCCCTTGAGCCCCGGCCGCTGCAGGGTCGAGAGACGGTGGCAGACCTGTTCGAGCGAGGCCTCGAAACGGGCGGCGAGCAGCTCGATGTCGTGGCGCAGATCCCGCGCGGCGGTGAGGAAACTGCGATAGGGCAGGATCAGCGCGCCGGCGAAATAGTTGTAGAGCCCCATGCGACAGATCTCGACCGCCTCTTCGCTGCGGAAATTTGCCTGTTTCAGCACTTGGTCGATCTTGGTGGCGGCGGCGAGTTGGGCGATCTGGATGGCGATCTGGAAATCGCGGGTGGGGGCAGACGCATAACGACTGACAGTCAGGATCCGCCCGACCGGATCGAAACGGCGGATCGCCTCGTCGCCCGCCTCGCCGCGCACGACGCGCACGCCGTGGCGCGCTTCGAGATGGCCTGAAAGGGCTGCATAATTCTCCCCCTCCCCGAGCTTCAGCTCCGTCGCCAGCTGCTCGGCGGCGAGGTCGAGATCGTGGATGTAATTGTCGACGAAGTGGAAGAAGTCGCGGACCTCGTCATAGGGCGTCACCTCCTGGCTGGGGGCGGCCCCCAGCCGGTCGTCGAGGCTTGCCAGTTGCTCGTTACCGCGCCTGTAAGCCTGGTGGGCAGCAATCAGCGCATGGGCAAAGCCGGGGGCATTCTGGGTGACGAGCTTCAGCTCCTGCAGGCTCGGCGAATAGGTCTCGAACAAGGGATCGGAGAGCGCCTCCGTCAGCGCCGACATCAACCGGTCGTTCTGCCCCGACGACAGCTCGGTGATGTCGATGCCGAACTTTTCCGCCAGCGACAAAAGCACCGAGGCCGAGACCGGGCGCTGGTTGTTTTCAATCTGGTTGAGATAGCTGGTGGAAATGCCGACCATATCGGCAAACTGCGCCTGGGTGGCCCCGTTTGCCTGGCGGATGTCCCGGACCTTGCGGCCGATGAAGAGTTTCCCGATGGCCATTTCGCAAATTCGCAATTTTCACTTTGCAAATTCATAAATCCACAGATGCACCTGTTCAACCGTTTTCTTCTGCGGCACAGTGGAATAGGTGTCACACAAGGCATCAAAGCCAAACAGACCATTCGGGAGGACATATGCTGACGATCCTGGACCAGCTCGAAGCGCGCCGCGCGGAGGCCCGCCTCGGCGGCGGCGAAAAGCGCATTGCCGCCCAGCACGGCAAGGGCAAGCTGACCGCCCGCGAGCGCATCGAGGTCCTGCTCGACGAAGGCTCGTTTGAAGAATACGACATGTATGTCACCCATCGGGCAGTCGATTTCGGCATGGCAGACCAGAAGGTGCCGGGCGATGGAGTCGTCACCGGCTGGGGCACGATCAACGGCCGCCAGGTCTATGTCTTCTCCCAGGACTTCACCGTGCTCGGCGGCTCGCTGTCGGAAACCCATGCCCAGAAGATCTGCAAGATCATGGACATGGCGATGAAGGTCGGCGCACCCGTGATCGGCCTCAATGACTCGGGCGGTGCGCGCATCCAGGAAGGTGTGGCCTCGCTTGCCGGTTATGCCGATGTCTTCAAGCGCAATGTCGATGCCTCTGGCGTCATCCCGCAGATCTCCGTGATCATGGGCCCCTGCGCCGGCGGGGCCGTCTATTCGCCCGCCATGACCGATTTCATCTTCATGGTGCGCGACAGCTCCTACATGTTCGTCACCGGCCCCGATGTGGTGAAGACGGTGACCAATGAGATCGTGACGGCGGAAGAGCTCGGCGGCGCTTCGACCCACACGAAGAAATCCTCCGTCGCCGATGGCGCCTATGAGAACGACATCGAAGCCCTGGAACAGGTCCGCCTGCTCTTCGACTTCCTGCCGCTCAACAACCGCGAAAAGCCCCCGGTCCGGCCTTTCCATGACGATCCGGCCCGCATCGAGATGCGGCTGGACACGCTGATCCCCGACAGCTCCAACAAGCCCTATGACATGAAGGAGCTGATCTACGCGCTGGCCGACGAGGGCGATTTCTTCGAGATCCAGGAAGCATTCGCGAAGAACATCATCACCGGTTTCATCCGCATGGAAGGCCAGACCGTCGGCGTCGTCGCCAACCAGCCCATGGTGCTGGCCGGCTGCCTCGACATCGATTCATCGCGCAAGGCCGCCCGCTTCGTCCGCTTCTGCGATGCCTTCTCAATCCCGATCCTGACGCTGGTCGACGTGCCCGGCTTCCTGCCCGGCACCGCCCAGGAATATGGCGGCGTCATCAAGCATGGTGCAAAGCTCCTCTTCGCCTATAGCCAGGCGACCGTGCCGATGGTGACCCTCATCACCCGCAAGGCCTATGGCGGCGCTTACGACGTCATGGCTTCCAAACATATCGGCGCCGATATCAACTATGCCTGGCCGACAGCCGAAATCGCCGTCATGGGCGCCAAGGGCGCTGCCGAAATCCTCTACCGTTCGGAACTCGGCGACGCCGAGAAGATCGCGGCGCGGACGAAGGAGTACGAAGTCAACTTCGCCAACCCCTTCAAGGCCGCCGAACGCGGCTTCATCGATGAGGTGATCATGCCGCATTCCTCCCGCCGCCGCATTGCCAAGGCGTTTGCCAGCCTCCGCAACAAGCAGGTCGGCACGCATTGGAAGAAGCACGACACGATCCCGTTGTGAGGTGCGCCCAAACGACGGCTGAATTATTTTGAATTGACGGACAAAAAGGAGCTCGATCGAAGTATTGCGATACGACATGCCTATATGTGTGGCGTACCGCATTCCCTTGAACGAGAAAGGATCCTCCCCCATGAGCGACGAGAAATTCCCGCCCGAGAAGAACCTGCCAGCAGGCTATGTCCCGCCAAAAGTCTGGACCTGGGAGCAAGGCAATGGCGGCCAGTTCGCCAGCATCAACCGCCCGACGGCTGGCGCGCAGACAGAGGTCGAACTGAAGGTCGGCAAACACCCGCTGCAGCTTTATTCTCTGGCCACCCCGAACGGCCAGAAGGTGACGATCCTGCTCGAAGAGCTGCTGGCGGCCGGTCATACCGGCGCTGAATATGATGCCTGGCTGATCAATATCGGCAAGGGCGACCAGTTCGGCTCGGGCTTTGTCGACATCAACCCGAACTCCAAGATCCCGGCGCTCGCCGATCACGCCCCGAAGGACGGCGGCAAACCGATCCGTCTGTTCGAGAGTGCCTCGATCATGACCTATCTCGCGGAAAAATTCGGCGCCTTCCTGCCGTCTGAAACCCGCGCCCGCGCCGAAACCTTCAACTGGCTGTTCTGGCAGATGGGCTCGGCCCCCTTTGTCGGCGGCGGCTTCGGGCACTTCTTCTCCTATGCGCCGATGAAGATCCAATACGCGATCGACCGTTACGCCATGGAGGCCAAGCGCCAGCTGGACGTCCTGAACCGTCAGCTTGCCGAGAACGAATTCGTCTCCGGCAGCGAATACACCATCGCCGACATGGCGATCTGGCCCTGGTACGGCCGTTTGGCACTGGACGAATCCTATCCCGATGCCGGCACCTTCCTGTCGACGCACGAATACAAGAACGTTCTGCGCTGGGCCAAGCAGCTCGCCGAACGCCCGGCTCTGAAGCGCGGTGTCATGGTCAACAAGACCTCCGGCCCGCTTTCCGAACAGCTGCATGAACGCCACGATGCCTCCGACTTCGATACGAAGACGCAGGACAAGATCGCTGCGGCGTAAGGAGTAAACCGATGGCCAGTCTGCCCGACATGACGAAACATCGCGGATTTCCCGGCGGCATGCCGGGCACTGGCGTGCAGTTCACCATCCGCCGCGCCAATCCGCGCGGCGTCACCCCCATCAAGGCCCTGCCCCGCAAAGCGCGCCCCGGCACCAAGGAACACCGCATCGACGCGGCCTTCCTGCATGCCCTCTGGCATCATTTCGGCGCCGAGCCTTTCGAACGCGGCAATCTGGATGCGGCGCGCCTGAGCCTGCTTTTCGGCCGCGAAGTGATCCCGGCCACCAAGGATTTCGACCCTCTCTCCTATGAGGCGATGCTCGTCATCGACGAGAAGGTGGCACGGAGGAATTTCCCCGAATCCTTCGAAGACGTGTTCGAGGTGTGAGGCCATGGCAAAAGATCCGCTCATGCCGAAACATCAGGGCTTTCCGCTCGGTCTGCCCGGAACGCAGTGGCAATACACGATCCGCCGCGCCAATCCGAAGGTGACGCCGGTGACCAACTGGCCGCGCCACCGCACCATGGACCAGACGGTGGCGCTGGCCGATTTGGGCTTCATGCAGGCGCTCTGGCAGTTCTTCGGTACCGAACCCTTCGAGCGCGGCAATCTCGACGGCGAACGCCTCTGCCGGTTGTTCGGTCGCGAAGTGATCGCTGCAGAGCGTGGTTTCGATCCGCAATCCTACTTCGCCAAGCTGAAGATCAACGAGCCGCTGGCCCGGAAGAACTTTCCGGAAGCCTTCGGCGAGGTGAAGGACGAGAAGAGCGTGGCCAAGGGCTTGAAGAAGAAGGGCATGGAATAGGTTTCACAAAAGATAAGCCTGGACATTGGGTTGACATAGCAAAGCTGGAGTGGCCGAGAGGAAAAGAGAATGATCACAGGCATCTGCCGATATCTGGCCGTGATGGCCATCACGCTCCATGCTTCTCTTGTCAACGCTCAGGAAATCCCCATGTGGGAAGGCATCACGAAGAACGAGCAACAGCTCGAAGCTGACAAGCAACTGCTGGCAGACGCGCGCAAAGCCGGGGGCGGCTCCCTCGGCCAAGCTACTTATCGCGCAATCCAGTTAGGTTGGCAGTTTGTGGCGCAAGGCGATCCTGACATGGCGATTAAACGGTTCAACCAGGCTTGGCTGTTTGAACCCGACAATCCTGACATTCACTGGGGTTTTGCCGTTGCAACGGCAATTCAAGGCGCGCCTCTAACCACGGTTGAGCGGCATTTCAAAAAGGCGGAAAGCCTCAAGAAAAACGATCCGGCGCTTTTGGCTGATCATGGCCGCATCCTACAACAGCGCGGGGAAAACGGGCTGGCGATTGGATTGTTCAAAAAAGCCCTCAAGCTCAACCCTAATCATCGGGATGCACATGTGGGAATGGTCCTGTCCTCGGCGGCGCTTGGCGACATGAAGACAGCGGAAGAACATCGAAGGTTATTAGGCAAATGATCCAGAAAATCCTCATTGCTAACAGGGGCGAAATTGCCTGCCGGGTCATCAAGACCGCAAAGAAGCTCGGCATCAAGACGGTCGCCGTCTATTCCGATGCCGATCGCAATGCGCTGCATGTCGAGATGGCCGATGAGGCCGTGTTTATCGGCCCGGCGCCGTCGAACCAGTCCTATATCGTCATCGACAAGATCCTCGATGCCATCAGGCAGACCGGAGCCGATGCGGTGCACCCCGGCTACGGCTTTCTTTCGGAAAACGCAGCCTTTGCCGAAGCGCTGGAAAAGGCAGGCGTGACCTTCATCGGCCCACCTGTGGGCGCGATCCAGGCCATGGGTGACAAGATCACCTCGAAGAAGCTAGCCGCCGAAGCCGGTGTTTCGACCGTGCCCGGCCATATGGGCCTGATTGCGGATGCCGATGAGGCGGTAAAAATCTCCGATCAGATCGGCTATCCCGTGATGATCAAGGCCTCGGCCGGCGGCGGCGGCAAGGGCATGCGCATTGCCTGGAATGCGGAAGAAGCCCGCGAAGGCTTCCAGTCGTCGAAAAACGAGGCGAAGAATTCCTTCGGCGACGACCGGATCTTCATCGAGAAATTCGTCACCGAACCGCGCCATATCGAGATCCAGGTGCTCGGTGACAAGCATGGCAACACGCTTTACCTCGGCGAGCGCGAATGCTCGATCCAGCGGCGAAACCAGAAGGTCATCGAAGAGGCCCCCTCGCCCTTCCTCGATGCCGCCACTCGCAAGGCCATGGGCGAACAGGCCGTGGCACTGGCAAAAGCCGTCGGCTATCACTCCGCCGGCACTGTCGAATTCATCGTCGATGGCAAAGAGAACAAGTTCTACTTCCTCGAGATGAACACCCGCCTGCAGGTCGAACATCCCGTCACCGAGCTGGTGACCGGCCTTGATCTCGTCGAACAGATGATCCGTGTCGCGGCGGGCGAGAAACTCTCATTCGGCCAGGATGACGTGAAGCTGAACGGCTGGGCAATAGAGAGCCGGCTTTATGCCGAAGACCCCTATCGCAACTTCCTGCCCTCGATCGGTCGCCTCACCCGCTACCGCCCGCCGGCAGAGGGCACGAGTGCCGAAGGCACCGTCACTCGCAACGATACCGGCGTCTTCGAGGGCGGCGAGATCTCGATGTATTACGACCCGATGATCGCCAAGCTCTGCACCTGGGCCCCCGATCGACTGACCGCGATTGACGCAATGTCGGAGGCGCTCGACAGTTTCGAAGTCGAAGGCATCGGTCACAACCTGCCCTTCCTCTCAGCCGTAATGAACCAGGAGCGCTTCCGCTCCGGCAAGATCACCACGGCCTATATCGCCGAGGAGTTCAAGGATGGCTTCACCGGCGTCACGCCGGATGCCGGCTCCGCTGAAAAGCTCGCGGCGATTGCCGCCGTCATCCATCATCGTCTGCAGGCGCGCGCGATCCAGATCTCGGGCACGATCGGCAATCATACCCGCAAGCTCGGCAGGGACTGGGTCGTCAACCTCGCCGGATCGGACCATGCCCTTGAAATCAACGAAGGCACCGGCAACACCCGTGTCTCGCTCGCCTCCGGCACAGAGCTGGTGATCGCCACCGACTGGCTGCCCGGCCAGACGCTGGCAACCGTGGACATCGGCGGTGAGACGCTTGCGGTGAAGGTCGACCTCAAGGGCTCCGCCATCCGGCTGCGCTGGCGCGGCATGGATTTGACCGCCCGCGTCCGCTCGCCGCGCGTCGCAGCACTTGCCAAACTCATGCCCGAAAAGCTGCCGCCGGACACCTCCAAGATGCTGCTCTGCCCCATGCCGGGCGTCATCACCGGGGTTGCGGTCAAGGAAGGCGAGACCGTGGAAGCCGGTCAGGCGCTCGCAACCGTCGAGGCGATGAAGATGGAAAACATCCTGAAGGCCGAACGCCGCGGCACCGTGAAGAAGATCGTCGTGAAGCCCGGCCAGAGCCTAGCGGTCGATGAGCTGATCATGGAGTTCGAGGGGTGAAGTCGCCGTCAACGATCGCGGTCTGGATACCCCCCTCTGTCGGCTACGCCGACATCTCCCCCTCAAGGGGGGAGATTGGCCGCTGGCGTTTCGCCCGACTCACAAACTCGACGTTGGAAATTTGGCAGAAGGCCGGCCTCACTCCGATCTCCCCCCGTGTGGGGAATGAGGCATGGTCGGCGAAGCCGGGCAATCGATCCGGTGAATCGATTGCAATGCCGAACGCCGGCAGGACAGAGGGGCGTATCCGCGCGGAACACCAGCAGACAATTCAAAGCCGCCTAGGACAGCCGCTTCAGCATATGCCGCTGATGGTCCTGCGCGCCAAAGAAGACGGCAATGACTTGAATGGTCTGTGTCGCCTCGTAAACGTCGAAATAGATGACTGCGCGGTTTTTGGTGACGTGACGCAGACCGTCGCCAATCTCCTTCGACAATGTCCCCTGATAGGGCGCTTTCCCAAGGGCAAAGATATCGCGGCGGATTCGGCGAACGCGTTCGGATGCTTGATCAAAGGCATCTTCGAGAGGCTCACCCAACTGGGTGTAGGACTGAACAAGATGATCGAAGATCTGCTTGAGATCGATCTCGCTTTCTTCCGAAAGTTCGACCTCAAAGACCATACTCGGCCTTCTTTGCAGCAATCATCGCCTCTATCCGCTCATGGCTTTCAGCCTCAGAGAGAAAACGCCCCTGGCGACGACGCTCAACGAGCGACCGCAGCGCCGCCACATCCTCTTCCCGCATCTCCGTCTCTTCACGCACCAGATCCAGCCCTCGCTCGACGACGGCGGCAAGGCTCGGGAAATGGCCGTCCTCGACCAGCTTGCGGGCGAATTCTGCCTGCTGCGGCGAGAGCGAGACAGAGGCTTTCACGGTCATGGCAAGGCGCTCCGGTTAGGCTCGCAAGAATAGCCCTGACCGAAAACCCCGTCAAACTGACTTCCCTCGGCGAACCGCCGAACCGCGCAGCCTTCAGATAAGGATCGCATCGATGACCAAGAAAACCATCGCCGACTGGCAGGCGCTTGCCGAGAAGGAGCTGAAGCGTCCGGCAGACAGCCTCGTCTGGAACACGCCCGAGGGCATTCCGGTGAAGCCGCTTTATACGGCAGAGGATATTGCTGGCATCGGCCATCTCGACAGCCTGCCGGGCTTTGCCCCCTTCGTGCGAGGCCCGCGTGCCACCATGTATGCCGGGCGCCCGTGGACGATCCGGCAATATGCCGGTTTCTCGACGGCGGAGGAGAGCAATGCCTTCTACCGCAAGGCACTTCTAGCCGGTCAGCAGGGCGTCTCCGTCGCCTTCGACCTTGCCACCCATCGCGGCTATGACTCGGATCATCCACGCGTCGAGGGCGATGTCGGCAAGGCGGGTGTGGCGATCGACTCGGTCGAGGACATGAAGATCCTGTTCGACGGCATCCCGCTGCAGGACATCTCGGTATCGATGACCATGAATGGCGCCGTCATCCCGATCCTGGCGAACTTCATCGTTACGGGTGAGGAGCAAGGGGTATCGCGCGAAAAACTGTCCGGGACCATCCAGAACGACATCCTCAAGGAGTTCATGGTCCGTAACACCTATATCTACCCGCCCGAGCCCTCGATGCGGATCATCGCCGACATCATCGAATACACGGCGAAGGAGATGCCGAAGTTCAACTCGATCTCGATCTCCGGTTATCACATGCAAGAGGCGGGCGCGACGCTGGTGCAGGAGCTTGCCTTCACGCTGGCCGACGGGCGCGAATATGTTCGCGCGGCCATCGCCAAGGGCATGGATGTCGATGAATTCGCCGGCCGCCTCTCCTTCTTCTTCGCCATCGGCATGAACTTCTTCATGGAGGCGGCCAAGCTGCGCGCCGCACGCCTGCTCTGGACCCGCATCATGCAGGAATTCGAGCCGAAGAAGGCATCTTCTCTGATGCTGCGCACCCATTGCCAGACCTCCGGCGTGTCGCTGGCCGAACAGGACCCCTACAACAACATCATCCGCACCGCCTTTGAAGCCATGTCGGCAGCGCTCGGCGGTACGCAGTCGCTGCACACCAATTCCTTCGACGAGGCGATTGCCCTGCCGACGGAATTTTCCGCCCGCATCGCCCGCAACACCCAGCTGATCCTGCAGAACGAGACGGGTGTGACCAAGGTCGTCGATCCGCTCGCCGGCTCCTACTATGTCGAGAGCCTGACCAACGAACTGGCGGAGAAGGCCTGGGCGCTGATCGAGGAGGTCGAAAGCCTGGGTGGCATGACCAAGGCTGTCGATGACGGCCTGCCGAAGCGCCTGATCGAGGAAGCCGCCACCCGCCGCCAGGCCGCCGTCGACCGGGGCGAGGAGGTGATCGTCGGGGTCAACAAGTTCCGCCTGGAAAACGAGGCGCCGATCGACATCCTCGAAATCGACAACACCGCCGTTCGCCTGTCGCAGGTCAAGCGCATCGAGCAGACGCGCCGCCAGCGCGACCCGAAGCGGGTGAGCGAAACCCTCGCGCGCCTCACCGAAATCGCCCGCTCAGGCGAGGGTAACCTGCTCGAGGCCGCTGTCGAGGCGGCCCGTGCGCGCGCCACCGTCGGTGAGATTTCGGATGCCATGCGCGCCGTCTTCGGCGATCACGTCGCCGTCCCAGAAGTCGTGCATGACATCTATGGCAAGGCCTATGAAGGCGATCCGGAAATGGAGACGCTGTCGACCCGCCTCAAGGACTACGGCAAAGCGGCCTCCAAGCCGCGCATCCTGATCGCCAAGCTCGGCCAGGATGGCCATGACCGGGGCGCCAAGGTGATCGCGTCGGCCTTCGGCGATATCGGCTTCGATGTCGTGGCCGGCCCCCTCTTCCAGACACCGGAGGAAGCCGCAGATCTCGCCGTGGCTAGCAAGGTGCAGGTGGTCGGCATGTCCTCGCTTGCTGCCGGCCACAAGACGCTTGCGCCGCAGTTGGTCGAGGCGCTGAAGGCCAAGGGCGCGAATGACGTGATCGTCGTCGTCGGCGGGGTCATTCCGCGTCAGGACTACGACTTCCTGCTGGAGCATGGTGTCTCCGCTGTCTTCGGTCCGGGCACCAATGTCATGGAAGCCGCGCGCTCCGTGCTTGACCTGCTGGAGGGTCGCCTGCGAAACAGTTGAGAGGCGGCCGCTCGGGGAGGAGCATGGAAACCTACGATTATATCGTCATCGGCGCCGGCACTGCCGGCTGCCTGCTCGCGAACCGGCTCTCTGCCGATCCCACGCGCCGTGTGTTGCTGCTCGAAGCCGGCGGCAGCGACGATTATCACTGGATCCATATCCCGGTCGGCTATCTCTACTGCATCAACAATCCGCGCACCGACTGGTGCTTCAAGACCGAAGCCGAGAAGGGCCTGAACGGTCGCGCGATCGGCTATCCCCGCGGCAAGGTGCTTGGCGGCTGCTCCTCGATCAACGGCATGATCTATATGCGCGGCCAGGCCCGCGACTACGATCAGTGGCGCCAGATGGGTTGTGAGGGCTGGGGCTGGGATGAGGTTCTGCCGCTCTTCAAGAAGATGGAAGACTTCCACCGGGGCGCCGACGACAAACATGGCGCCGGCGGCGAATGGCGCGTGGAGAAGGCCAGGCTTCGCTGGGAGGTGCTGGAAGCCTTTCGCGAGGCGGCCAAACAGGTGGGCATCCCGGAAACCAATGATTTTAATCGCGGCGACAACGAAGGCTCCGGCTTCTTCGAGGTCAACCAGCGCTCCGGCATTCGCTGGAACACGGCGAAGGCCTTTTTGAAGCCCATCCGCCACCGCAAGAACCTGACCATCCTCACCCGCGCCCATGTGAAACGGCTGACCATCGAGGGCGACCGCGTGACCGGGGCCGAGGTGCATCACGACGGCGCGTTGAAACGCTTTGCCGCCCGCCGCGAGGTGGTGCTGTCAGCGGGTGCCATCGGCTCGCCGCAGATCCTCGAACTCTCCGGTATTGGTCGTGGAGATGTCCTGCAAAATGCAGGGATTGAGACCGTTCGCGAGGTGAATGCCGTCGGCGAAAACCTGCAGGACCATCTGCAACTTCGCCTCGTCTTCAAGGTCAAGGGCGTGCCGACCCTCAACGAGCGCGCGTCGAGCCTCTTTGGCAAGGCGATGATCGGGCTGGAATATGCGTGGCGCCGCTCGGGGCCGATGTCGATGGCGCCGAGCCAGCTTGGCATCTTCACCCGCTCCGGCCCGGACAAGGAGACGGCAGACCTGGAATATCATGTCCAGCCGGTCTCGCTCGACAAGTTCGGCGACCCCGTTCACCCCTTCCCGGCGATGACGGCGAGTGTCTGCAATCTCAGACCCGAAAGCCGGGGCTCGGTGCATATTGCGGGGCCGGACTTCGCCGCCCAGCCGAAGATCGCGCCGAACTACCTCTCGACACCTGGCGACCGCGACGTTGCCGTCCGCTCAATCCGCCTCACCCGCCGCATCGCGTCCCAGCCCGCCTTCGCCCGCTATCAGCCGGAGGAGTACCGGCCCGGACCTGATCTCGAAAGCGATGCGGAGCTGGAAAAGGCGGCTGGCGATATCGGCACAACCATCTTCCACCCCGTCGGCACCTGCCGCATGGGGGCGGATCCGGACAGCGTCGTCGATCCACGTTTGCGGCTGCGCGCCTTGAGGGGCCTGCGCATTGCCGATGCCTCGGTCATGCCCACGATCACCTCGGGCAACACCAATTCACCAACGCTGATGATTGCCGAAAAGGCGGCCGCGATGATCCTGGAGGATCACCGCTGACGCCATTGATCAGCTGCGGTCGTCGGCATTCGCCCCGAGCAACTTCGGCAGATCGCCGAAGCGGGCAACAAGACTGAAGACGGTGGCGGCCACCGCCACGAACAGGATCGTTACCGAAGCCATCACCGGCGTATAGCCGTAGCGCAGTGCGTTGAAGATCTTGATCGGCAGCGTCTCCATCACGAAGCCGACCGTCATATAGGCGACGATGTATTCGTTGAGCGAGAGTACGAAGGCGAAGGCATAACCGGAGACGAGATAGGGCGCGATCAGCGGTAGCACGACCGTGCGGAAGATCGTCCGGTCATCGGCACCCATGGTGGCGGCTGCCTCGACCAGCGAACGGTCGATCGCCGAGAAGCCGAGCGAAAGCGTCACCAGTGGCAGCGTCACGAAGAAGATCGCGTGGCTGATGACGGCCGTCCAAGGCTGACCGTAGAAGCCGGTCGCGGCCCAGAAGGTAAGAAGTCCGAGCGCCGTAATGACGGGCGGCAGCGTGAAGGGTGCGATGCCCAGCAGCTGGAACACCTGCGCCCAGGGCGCAAGACGCCGCCACAGGAACCAGGCAAGCGGCAGGGCGATCGCGACTGCAAGAGCCGCAGCACAAAGCGCCAGGATGACCGAGGCGAACAGAGCTGCGCGCCAGCCGGGATCGGTGAAGATCGCGCCGTACCACGACAGCGAAAAGCCCTGGGGCGGGAAGTTCAGGCTCTGCTTGGCATTCACAGAGACGCCCGCGACGACGACGATGGGTGCGGCGAGGAAGATGCCGATCAGCGTGAAGTAGAGACGTGTCAGGGCCTTGTTCATGCCGTCTCTCCCTTGCGACCGATGAGCAGCGTCAGGGCCACCATGCCGAGCGTGACCAGCACGAGGAACACGGCCATGGCTGCGGCGAACGGCATGTTGGACTGGTAGATCGCTTGGTCGGTGATCAGCACGGACAGTGTCCAGTGCGAGGGACGACCAAGGATCTGCGGCAGAAGATAAGAGCCGAGCGCAAAGATGAAGACCATGATCAGCGTCGCAATCAGCGTGTTGCGCAACGCCGGCACGACGACCGTGAAGAAGGCCTTGAGCGGCGAGGCCCCGAGCGTGCGAGCGGCTTCCGTCAGCGTCGGATCGAGCCTGACCAGAGCGGGATAAAGCACCAGCACCGTATAGGGCAGCGCCTGATAGGTCATGCCCGTCAGCACCGCGCCGAAATTCGGCATCAGTGCCACCGGCTTTTCCATCAGCCCGATCATGACCAGCAGATTGGTGATGCCGGCGGTGCGCGAAAACAGCGTCGACCAGGCAAAGCCGATGATGACCTCCGAGAGCGACAGGATGGAGAGAAGCGCCACCAGCCACAGCACCTGCGCTTTGCGCGACATGCGAGCGAGCAGATAGGTGAAGGGCAGAGCCAGCGTCACGCATACCACGGCGACCGCGATCGCCAGGCCAAGCGAAAAGCTGAGCACGCCGCCAAAGAAGAACGACAGGAAGCGGGCGTAGTTGTCGAACACGAAATCCGGCGAATAGAAACCGGTTGGATCGCGCTTGAAAAAGGAAACGGCAATCATCGTCGCGAAGGGAACGACGAAGAACAGGATCAGCATGCCCGCCGGGAAGGCGAGCGGCGCATAGTCGAGCGCAGTCTTGGGCGGTTCGCGTCTCATGCCGACAGCACCACGGCGGTTTCGGGATCGATGACGATGCCGACATCCTGACCAACGGTGACGACTGGCCGCTCTCGCGGGGTCGAGACGGCGACGACTTCGGTGCCAGCGACATCGAGGAACGTCTCGATCGTGCCGCCGAGGTCGCGAATGAAGGTGACCTTGCCGGTGATACGGCCTTCGCCCGGTGCTGCAAGCTTGACGTCCTCCGGGCGAACCGAGAGGCTGGCCTGCCCCTGCTCTGACGGCGCCGAGATGCCTGCAACGCTATGGCCAAGTACGAGCGCCTTCCCGCCCTGAGCGGTCAGCGGCAGGAGGTTGGTCGAGCCGATAAAGTCCGCCACAAAGCGATCGGCGGGCCTTCGGTAGATCTCGATCGGGCTCGCCGCCTGACGGATCTTGCCGCCGCTCATTACGACGACCGTATCGGCCATGGTCATCGCCTCGCGCTGGTCATGGGTAACGACAATGGTGGTGATGCCGAGCTGCTGCTGCAGCTTGCGCAGTTCCACCTGCATGGCCTCGCGCAGCTTGGCGTCAAGCGCCGACAGCGGCTCGTCGAGCAGGAAAAGCTTCGGCGAAATGGCGAGCGCCCGGGCAATCGCCACACGCTGCCGCTGGCCGCCGGAAAGCTTGTGCACCGGACGGTCGGCATATCCGGTGAGGTGGATCATGGCGAGCAGTTCATTGACGCGCTTCACCTGCTCCTCGCGCCCGATCCCACGGATGCGCAAGGGATAGGCGATGTTTTCACCGACGGTCAGATGCGGGAAAAGCGCCAACGACTGAAAGACCATGCCAAGCTCGCGCTTATGCGTCGGCACCTGCGTGATGTCCTTGCCATCGAGCACGATCGCACCTTCGGTCGGACTGTCGAGACCGGCGATCATCCGAAGCAGCGTGGTCTTGCCGCAACCCGAGGGACCGAGCAGGCAGACGAAGGTGCCGTGCGGCACGGAAAGCTCAACATTGTTGACGGCCGTGAACGGACCGAACTGCTTGGTGATGGAATTGAGGGCGAGGCCGGACATCATGTCTCCGAAATCAAATGGTACAGGCTCAGAGCCCGTTGGCGCGGCAATAGCATCTCACGCCCGAATTGTCTTGCAAACGCTGAGCGGTCCCATGAGGCGCAACACGCGTTTGTGGTTGCGGCTTTGCCACTCACCCGACCCTCTCCCCGCAAGCGGGAAGAGGGGAAGTTGGCGCCGAGAGATCCGCTCTACTCTATCTCCCCGCTTGCGGGGAGAAGGTGCCCGGCCCTTCGACAAGCTCAGGCCGGATGAGGGACTAGCCTCAAGCAAAATCAACCAACGATCAGCTCGGTCCACTTCTGGTTCAGCCAGTCCGACTTCGTCTGGTAGAGGTCGTAGCGCGGCGTGATCGGCTCGATGTCGGAGGAGACGGCGGCAAATTCTTCTGCCGTCAGGTCGAGCAGTTCGCGCTTGACCGTCGGCGCCGTGCCGACCTTGCGCGACAGGGTCGCCTGGATCGACGGCTGGCACATGTAGTCGATGAAGATATGCGCTTCTTCGGTCTTCGTCGATGCACGCGACAGCGCCCAGCAACCGGAATCCTGAATGCCGCCTTCCTGCGGGAAGGTGGAACGAACCGGCTGGCCATCGGCGGCGGCGAGACCCGTGACGTCGTGGTAGTACTGGCCCATCGGGATTTCACCCGACTTCAGCGACTGTTCGAACTGCGCCTCGTCGCGATACCAAAGGCGCACATTCGGCTTCACTTCCGCGAGCTTTTCGAAAGCCTTCAGGATGCCTTCCTCGGTGTCTAGCGCATTCGTGCCGCCGAAATGGGTCTTGGCGGTGACTTCCAGCAGGAAGGAGTTGGAAACGAGCGCCAACAAGCCGAGCTTGTCGGCGTTGGCCGGATCCCAGAGCGCATTCCACGAGGTCGGCGCTTCCTTGTAGACATCGGTGTTGGTGACGAGCGTGATGTACCAAGCCACAGCACCGACGCCGGCCACGCGACCATCGGGATACTTGTTGACGAAACGGTCGATCAGGCCGGACGCATTGCTGATTTTCGCCATATCGATCGGCGCCCAGAGCTCGGTCGCCTGACCTTTCAGCATCGCCACCTGTGACATCATCGAGAGATCTGCCGGGGCCTGACCAGCCTTGGCAGCCTGCTCGAGCTGCACCAGCCAGGCTTCACCGGTCGGTTCGGCGATGGACTCAACCGCAATGCCGGTTGCCTTGGTGAATTCCGGGAAGATGTTCTTGTCGAACGAATCCTTGAAGTAGCCGCCATAGACGCCGATCTTGATCGACTTGTCCTGGGCGCGCAGGATCGACGGCATGGCAAGCGCGCCAGCAATGGCGGCCGAGCCGGCCAGCACGCCGCGGCGGCTGACGGAGGTGGAGAGAATGTCTTTCATGGTCCTGTTCCCTTGTTGTGGTTGAGGCGTTTTCGCCCGTTCGTCTGTATCGGTGACCGGACGGCGGAAGCTGTCCGGGATTAGCGCTCTCAGCGCGGTTTGATGGCCGGACTGTAGACCATCAGGCTGAGGATTTCGAAGAGGATTTGTGCGCCGACATGCGCCGTATTGTGGTTCGCGTCATATTGCGGCGCAACTTCGACCACGTCACCGCCAACCAGGTTGACGCCCTTGAAGCCGCGGATCAGCTCCAGCGCCTCGCGAGACGTCAGGCCACCGACCTCGGGCGTCCCGGTACCGGGCGCAACACTCGGATCGAGGCTGTCGATGTCGAAGGAGAGGTAGGTCGGGCCATCGCCGATGATGGCCTTTGCCTTTTCGATGATCGCGGGGATGCCGAGACCATTGATCTCCTCGGCATGGATGACGGTCATGCCGGACTCGTAGGAGAACTCCCAGAGATATTCGGCCGGGCCACGGATGCCGATCTGGATCGTCCGGACAGGATCGAGCACACCGTCAAGCACGGCGTTGCGGAACGGCCCGCCATGGTGGAACTTCGTCTGATCGAAAGCCCCGCCGGTATCGCAATGAGCATCGATATGGATCATGCCGACAGGGCCATGCTTCTTGGCAATCGCCTTCATGATCGGATGGGTGATCGAATGGTCGCCGCCGACGGACAGAGGCAGGACGCCCTGAGCCACGAGCTTGGTGTGATAGGCCTCGATATCGTCATGGCTCATCTCGAGACGATAGCGGCTGGAAAACGGCACATCGCCGATATCAGCCACCTTGAGGTCGAAGATCGGGGCGCATTCGAGAACATGGTTGTAAGGACCGATGCGGTCGATGGCGCGCAGGGCTCGGGGCCCAAAGCGCGAGCCCGGCCGGTTGGTGACGCCAAGGTCCATCGGCACGCCGACGATCGCGACATCGAGATCGCTGACGTCGGGATTGCGCTGATCGACCTGGCGATAGGGCGCGGAGACGAAGGTCGGCACGCCGGCATAAGGGGCAGCGCGCGTACCGTTCGAGAAGATCTTCTCGCCCACCTTGGCAAACTTCGGATCGAAGATCTCGCCGGCCTTGTCGGCCCCGTATTTCTCGCGCAGTGCCGCCAGACGCTTTTCGTCGAAGGTCATGTCTCGTTCCCTGTTTGTGAACGATGATCAAGCCATCGTCCATTTTTGCGGCACGACCCGTGCCTGCCTTTATTGTGAGCATTAACCCGCAACGGACTTGGAAAATCAATTCACGATGTTATAGCATTCGATGTGAGAAAAATTCACGGATCCTGAACCATCAATGGCAAGCCGCCTGCCCCCGCTCAACCCCCTTCGCGCCTTCGAGGCCGCCGCTCGCCGTGGCTCGATTTCAGCTGCGGCGCGGGAGCTGAGCGTCACGCATGGCGCGATATCGCATCAGATCCGAAGCCTCGAGGAAACGCTGAAGACGGCGCTTTTCGAGCGCGGTGGCAAGCGGTTGAAACTGACACCCCAAGGCGCGCTTCTCCTGCCGGCCGTCACCCAGGCCTTTGATGGCATTGCTGCGGCAACCGCGCTGATGAACCGCCCTACGACCAGCGGCAGCCTGCGCATTTCCTGTGTGCCGGCGCTGCTCTCGCTCTGGCTGGTGCCTCGCCTCGGTTCCTTCACCGATCGCTATCCGGAGATCAGCCTGACGCTGACTTCCAGCAACGATCCGAACCTAATTTATTCGCCCGATATCGACATCGCGATCCTCTATGGCCCGGGCGGCTGGAAGGACTGCTGGACGCGCCTCTGGAGCACGTTCGAGCTCTTCCCCGTCGTCAGTCCGACGCTGCTCAACACGCGGCCGCTGCGATCGGTTCGCGATCTGCACGATCACGTGCTGCTACATGGGGATGACGGCCGCGAATGGCGAAGCTGGCTCGCCGCTGCCGATCAGCTCGACATGCCAAGGGCGCGCGAACACTTCATGGGCGATGCCAGGCTCTCGACCGAGGCCGCCCGCCATGGCCAGGGCGTGGCCCTCGGCGACAGCATCACCGCCTCCAGCCTGATTGCGGCCGGCGAACTGGTGATCCCCTTCGACCTCGCAGTGCCCGCACCGGACGCCTTCTATGTCGCCGCCCGCAACGACGTGCGCGCGGCGCCGATCGCCAAGGTCTTCATCGACTGGACCTTCGACACGATCGAAACCGAGCGTGCGGCCCAGCCGCGCCCTGCAAGCCGCCCATCGGGACGAGGCCTGCCCTCGACCCGCAAACGCAATACCAGTACCGCCGTTCCGCTACTGGAAGAGAGCGAATAACCGCCGAGGAACCTGCCATGCCCGCCGCCCCCTTCAACCCGCTCGTCGCAGATCTCTCGGCGCCGCCCGTGCCTTCCGTTTTCGCCTGGGCGCGCGCCTATGATGGGGCTGCCGGCCCAATGATCGACTTGAGCCAGGCGGTGCCCGGCTATCCGCCGCATCCCGATCTCTTTGCCTGGCTGGCGGAAGCCGCTTCCGCCCGGGCGAATGCCGGCTATGGTCCGATCGAGGGCGAGACGCCGCTGCGCGAGGCCTATGCGGCAGAAGCCGCCTCCGTTTACAGCGCACCTGTTACGGCGGAAAACATTCACATTACGGCAGGCTGCAACCAGGCCTTCATGGCAACGGTGCAGGCGATCGCGGCAAGCGGCGACGCGGTGGCGCTGACCGATCCCTTCTACTTCAATCAGGAAACCACGCTGGCGATGATGGGCATCCGCCGCGAGCTGATCCCGCTGGATCCCGCCACCGGCTTCGTGCCCACCATCGAAGGCATCGAGGCGGTCCTGGCGAAAGGTGTGAAGGCCGTGGCGCTGGTCTCGCCGAACAACCCGACCGGGGCGATCTATCCGCCGAATCTGCTGCGCCAGGCCTTCGAGGCCTGCCGCAAGGCGGGTGCCTTCCTCATCCTCGACGAGACCTATCGCGATTTTCTGCCCGGCGAGGGACGGCCTCACGATCTGCTCTCGGTCGAAGGCTGGGAAGAAAACCTCATCCTGCTGTATTCCTTCTCGAAATCCTTCTGCATCCCCGGCCATCGCCTCGGCGCAATCACCGCCGGTGCGCGTGCCGTGTCGGAAATCGCAAAGGTCATGGACAACCTGCAGATCTGCGCCCCTCGCGCACCGCAGGCGGCTGTGGCCAAGGCCATTCCGGCGCTCAAGGCCTGGCGCGAGGACAACCGCATCGAGATCTTGCACCGCGCCGAAACCCTGAAAGGCGTGATGACCAAACTCCCCGCCTGGAAGATGGACTCGCTCGGCGCCTATTTCGCTTTCATCCGCCATCCCTTTGCAGGCCAGGACTCCGCCCATGTGGCGGAAAGACTGGCAAAGAGGGCCGGCGTGCTCTGCATTCCCGGTGCCTATTTCGGCGACGACTGCCAGGACTACCTACGCTTCGCCTTCGCCAATGCCGACAGCGCAACAATCGAAGGCCTGGTCGCTCGCCTCTCGACTTTCAAGCTGGACTGATCACGGATGCCTAAGAGCGTGGCGATCATCGGCGGTGGCCCGGCGGGCCTGATGGCGGCGGAACATCTCGCCGGCAAAGGCCATGCCGTGACCGTCTACGACGCCATGCCGACAGTCGGCCGCAAGTTCCTGCTCGCCGGGAAGTCCGGCCTCAACATCACCCATGCCGAGGACTATGCGCGTTTCGTCACCCGCTATGGCGCGGCGAACAGCCGACTGCGCCCGGTGCTCGACCTGATGACCCCGGAGGCAATCCGGGTCTGGGCAGCCGGGCTCGGCACGGAAACCTTTATCGGCTCCTCCGGCCGCGTCTTCCCAAAGGCGATGAAGGCCTCGCCCCTGCTTCGCGCCTGGCTGAAGCGGCTGGAAAATCTGGGCGTCACCATCCTGACCCGCCACCGCTGGACGGGATTTGACGCTGACGCCCTGCTCTTCGACACGTCAGACGGTCCAAAACACGTCACCGCCGACGCAACACTCCTCGCGCTCGGTGGCGCCAGCTGGCCGAAGCTCGGCTCGGATGCCGCCTGGGTGCCGCTACTGGAAGCCGAAGGCATCGACATCACACCGCTCCGCCCGGCCAATTGCGGCTTTGATTGCGATTTCTCCGCAAGCTTCGACACCCGTTTCTCCGGCGAGCCGATCAAATCGGTGAAGGCCACCTCGGCAGCCGGCACCACCCAGGGCGAATTCGTCATCAGCAAAGGCGGCATCGAGGGCAGCCTGATCTATGCCCATTCGGCAGCGCTGAGAGACGCGCTTAACCGGGACGGCCATACCACGCTGATCCTCGACCTCGCACCGGGGCGAACGGTGGAAAGGCTTTCGACAGACCTCGCGCGACAGGATCGCAAGGCGAGCTTTTCGACACGATTGAAGAAGGCAACGGGACTGGATGGGGTCAAGCTGACTCTGTTGCGTGAGGTCGTGCCTGAAGTCAGCAGCCTCTCTCCCGATCATTTGGCATCACGGATCAAAACCTTGCCGCTCCCGGTCAAGCGCCCCCGCCCGATCGCCGAAGCAATCTCCACAGCGGGGGGCGTGTCACTCGACGCCATCGATGACGACTTCATGCTCAAGGTTCAACCCGGCACCTTCGTGGCCGGCGAAATGCTCGACTGGGAAGCACCGACAGGCGGCTACCTACTCACCGCCTGCTTTGCGACCGGCATTGCCGCCGCCAACGGCATAGACCGCTGGCTTCAGCGGTCACCGGGTTGAGGCCTAGCGGCTTGCCGTCTTGTGCGAAGTGCCGGGCTTGCGGAACTCGACGGTGGTCTTGGCGACCGGGATGCCGAACTTGGTGACGAGCGCCGTGTTCAACACCGTACCGTCCTGGCGTAGCACCATCTTGTCCCAGAAGCGCACCTTGTTGCCCTGGGTCTCGGGGCTGAGATAGACGAGGTAGTTGAAGCGCGCGACGGCACCGTTGAGCCGCACCGTCGTCTCGCCAATCACATCCTCGCGGGTGCCGCTATAGGTGGTCGGGCTGGTTTTGGTGAAGCGCCATGTCTTGCGGTCCTTGGTACCGTCGTCGAAGACGAAATCCTCGCGCAGCGTCAGCGTCTTGCCGTCCCACTTTCCGGTCAGATCCACGGTGAAGGTCCGCTTCACACCGTTGATGGCACTGAACGAACCGACCGCTTCGGTGCGGCCGGTGAAATAGTCTTCAAAGGTGAATTTGTCTGCTGCCTGTCCGGCGGACGGCAGCAGGCTCAGGGCGAGCCCGACAAGGGCAAGGCTGAACTTCGGCATCGGAGCGTCTCCATCGTTGGCGCGTTTGTGCACCCACTACGGAGAGGATCAGCAAGCGGATTTGGAATTGTTCCAGGAAACGCTTTCGTGAAGACGAAAGCGTCTTCCACGGGCTTACTTGCTGTCGCGCTGATAGATCCAGTCGTGATCCGGATGGTTCTGGAAGCGCCATTTGCGCAAGGGACCGGCCATCACGTTGAGATAATACATCTCGTAGCCATGCGGCACACCGCAGGGGTGATGGCCCTTCGGCACCAGAACCACATCGCCATCGGAGACCGCCATGGTTTCGTCCAACGAGCCGTCTTCGGTAAACACGCGCTGGAAGCCGAAGCCTTGGGCCGGGTTCAGCCGGTGGTAATAGGTCTCCTCAAGATAGGTCATCTCGGGGAAATTGTCCTCGTCATGCCGGTGCGGCGGATAGGACGACCAGTTGCCCGAGGGTGTGAAGACTTCCGTCACCAGCAGGCTGTCGGCGACATCCCGGTCTTCCATGGCGATCGGATAGATATGCCTGGTATTGGCACCCTTGCCACGCTCTACGAGCGAAATACCATCAGGCCCGATCTGATGGGCCTCGCGGCCCGGCATGGCCGGTGCGGTGCAGACAGCGAGCACGCAATCGGTCGTGGCAACCGCCGACCAGTCGGCACCCGCCGGCACATAGACGCAATGCGGCGGCGTCTTCTCGAAGACCGACATACGCTGACCGAGTTCGCCGAACTCCTTGCCGGAACCGCTGATCTTCGCCTTGCCCTCGACGAGCACGAGGATGACTTCCGTCTCGCCAGTCAGCTCGGCAGCGCTTTCACCTGCCTTCAGGCGGTAGAGCCCGAAGCCGACATAACCCCAGCCAGCGCTGGCCGGCGTGATGTCATGCACCTTGCCGGATTTGCCGGCAGGCTTGCGCAACAGATCGGTCATTCCTCGTCTCCCGTTTCTTGCTCAATCGTCGTCGGAGCGTTTGGCCTCTGCCGCGATCCGCGCCCGTTCGGCTTCAGCCTTGGCCGCCGCCTTTTTCATCGTGTTATCGTACATGAACAGCAGTTCGTAACCGGCATAGAGACCGGTCACGACGAAGATCATCGCCCAGCCGGTCGCACCGTTCGAATACTCCACCCCGGCCCAGGCCAGTGGCAACACCGTACAGAGAACGCGGATCCACAGCGGCTTGAAAAAGGGATGGGTCGGATCGAGGATCTGGAACTTCAAGGTCTGCTCCCGGCAGTCAGAGTTTTAAACGTCGCCTGCAATAGAGCCCAAAACCGCGATCTGTCAAAACACGAGGCGGAGGGTCTGCTCCGCCTCGTGGTGTCATCAGATCAGGCCCGCTTCCTTGGCGAAGCCCTTGAGCGATTTCAGACCCAGGCTCTGATACTCAAAGGGATTGCGCACATCCGGGTCCTGCTCGGCCTCGATGACGATCCAGCCCTGATAGCCATGCTCGGCCGCGATCTTCAGCACCGGCGGGAAATTCACGCCGCCTTCGCTGTCACCGGGAACGGTGAACACGCCGCGACGAACGCCTTCGAGAAAGGAGAGCTTCTCGCTCCGCACCTGATCGGCGATCACGGGACGAACATTCTTCGCGTGGATATGGCCGACGCGGTGCATGTATTTTTTCGCAACCGCTTCCGGATTGCCACCGCCGAAATAGCAATGGCCGGTGTCGAGCAGCAGCTTGGCATGCGGGCCGGTATGCTCCATCAGCTTGTCGATCTCGGCCTCGGTCTCGACGACCGTGCCCATGTGGTGGTGGTAGACCAGCGAGATGCCCTGCGAAGCGGAGAATTCGGCCAGCGCCTCGACGCCGGCGCCGAACTTCGCCCATTCGGCATCGGACAGAACCGGACGATCGGCCAGCGCCACATCATCGGCGCCATGGATGGCGTTCGAGGTTTCGCAGACGATGATGACCTTGCAGCCCATGGCCTTCAGCACATCGAGGAAGGGCTGCATGGCAGCCTTTTCTTCCTCGATCGTGTTGGTGAGCAGGTTGAGCGAATGCCAGCCGGAGACAAATTTCAAGCCGCGCGGCTCGAGCACCGACTTCAATCCGGCCGGATCGGTCGGCAGCTTGTGGCCCTTTTCGATGCCGTCGAAACCGATCTTGGCGGTTTCGTCCAGGCACTGTTCGAGGCTGATATGGGCGCCGAGGCGGCGGTCGTCATCGTTCGACCAGGCGATCGGGTTGGTTCCGAAAAGGATCATGATCAGGTTCTTTCCTTCAGAGCCGCTTCATAGGCTGCGCGGGCTTGATTGACTTCGGCGCGGGCGGAGACTTCCGGCACCGCGACATCCCACCAGGAACCGCCGGCTCCGGTGGTCGGATAAGGATCGGTATCGATGACGATGACCGTCGTCTCGGTCGCCGCGCGGGCGGCATCGAGGGCTGTTTCCAGCTCTGCAATCGACGACACCTTGTACGACCGCGCCCCCATTGATGCCGCATGAGCGGCAAAATCGATGGCGATAGGGCTGACATTCGAATGGGCATAGAGATTGTTGAACTGCGCGCCGCCGGTGCCCATCTGCAGCCGGTTGATGCAGCCGTAACCGCGGTTGTCGGTGATCACCAGCGTGATCTTGACGCCCATGCCGACAGCGGTTGCCAGTTCCGAATTCATCATCATGTAGGAACCGTCGCCGACCATTACTATGACGTCGCGGTCCGGTTCCGCCATCTTGATGCCGAGACCACCGGCGATCTCGTAGCCCATGCAGGAGAAGCCGTATTCCATGTGATAGGAGAGCGGCAGCTTCGCCTTCCACAGCTGATGCAGCTCGCCCGGCATAGTGCCGGCGGCGCACATGACGACGGTATTGTCACGCGAGGCACGCTGCACCGCGCCGATCACCTGCATATCCGTTGGCAGCGAATTGCTGTCCTTGGGCGCAGCCGTTACGGCATCCGCCTTGGCAAACCAGGAGGCCTTGAGACCGGCATCGGGTGCGGCAAACTTATGGTCGCCGAGCGCGGCCGAGAGCTTTTCGAGGCCGATCTTGGCGTCCGCCACCAGCGGGATCGCATCGTGCTTGGCGCTGTCGTATGGCTGGACGTTCAGCGCCAGGATCTTCCGGTTGGGGTTCTTGAACAGCGCCCAGGAGCCGGTGGTGAAATCCTGGAAGCGGGTGCCGACGCCGATGACGAGGTCGGCTTTTTCGGAGACGACATTGGCGCTTTCCGCACCGGTCACACCGACAGGGCCGAAATTCAGCCCATGATCCCAGGCCAGCGCCGACTTGCCAGCCTGCGTCTCGACAACCGGGATCTGGTACTTCTCGACGAAGGCCTTCAGCGTGTCCGTGGCACCGGAGAAATGCACGCCGCCACCAGCAACGATCACAGGGTTCTTCGCCGCCTTCAGCGCCGCAACCGCGGCTTCGAACTCGACGACATCAGGCTCCGGACGGCGGAAGCGCCAGGTCTTTTTGGCAAAGAAGCTGTCGGGATAATCGTAGGCCTCGGCCTGGACGTCCTGGCAGAAGGCGAGCGTGACAGGGCCGCAATCGGCGGGATCGGTCAGCGTGCGCATGGCGCGCGGCAGAGCGGTCAGGAGTTGTTCCGGGCGCATGATGCGGTCGAAATAGCGCGAGACAGGGCGGAAGCAGTCATTCGCCGACATCGTGCCGTCGCCGAAGTCCTCGATCTGTTGCAAAACCGGATCCGGGCCGCGATTGGCAAAGACATCACCGGGGATGAAGAGCACCGGCAGGCGGTTGACATGCGCGAGTGCCGCCGCTGTCACCATGTTGAGCGCACCGGGGCCGATCGACGAGGTCACTGCCATGGCGCGGCGACGGCCGAGCTGCTTGGCATAGGCGATCGCCGCATGCGCCATCGACTGCTCATTCTGCCCGCGATAGGTCGGCAGTTCCTCGCGGATGCCGTAAAGCGCTTCGCCGATACCGGCGACATTGCCGTGACCGAAGATCGCCCAAACGCCTGCGATATAGGGAACGCCATCTTCGTTAAGCTGGTTGGCGAGGTAGCGCACCATCGCCTGGGCGGCGGTCAGCCGGATCGTCTTCATGCTTTTCCTCCCTTGGCGGAAACCGCCTTTTGGCGCGCCGCATCCCAGATCGCGCAGAGGCTCTGGTAACGGGCCGCCATGTCCTCCACGGCAGCGGCATCGCTCAGCGTACCGGCAAGCCATTTGCGCGCAGCATCGCCGAAGATCGTGCGGCCGACGGCGAAACCCTTGACCAGATCAAAGCCGGCGGCAAGCTGGAAACTTGCCTCAAGCTCCGCCTGCGGCGCATCGAGGCCGAGCACGACGATGCCGCGCGTGTAACGGTCATTGCGCTCGATCGCGTTGCAGGCATTGGCCCAGGACGCGGTCGTCTTCATCGGCTCCAGCTTCCACCAGTCGGGATAGACGCCGATTTCGTAGAAACGCTCGATGATCTTGGAGGTCGTCTCGTCGTCGCAGGCTCCAACCTTGGAGGGGATAACCTCCAGCAGGAATTCCAGCCGATTGCGGCGCGCCGCATGGAAAAGCCTGAGCACCGTCTGCTCCTGCTCGGCCTTCATCTCCACCGTATCGTCAGGATGATAGAAGGTGAGAACCTTCACCACATGATCGACAGGCCACTCGACCAGACCGCCAAAATCGGGACCGATTTCCGGCTCCAGCGTCAGCGGGCGCGAACCCGGCCATTCCACAGGACGACCGATCCACAACCCCGTGCCGGCGGCGCGGTACAGCGCATCGCGACCCAACCGGCTGTCGCAGAGCAGGCCGTAACCGGCTTTGCCATCGGACACCTTGAGGGCGGCATCCAGGCAGAGGTTCTTGAACGCGCCGATCCGATGCTCCGAAACGCCAGCCTCTTTGGCCATGGCTTCGAGCTGCATGCGGTGGTCGAAGGCAAAGACCCGCATGGTCGACCAGTCACCCTTGCGGTTGGTTGACCAATGCACCTGCTCCAGGGCCGCATCCTTGCGCAGCGCCTTGTTCTGGATGCCAGTGCGGAAGAAGTACTGCAGCTCTTCCCAGCTCGGATAGGCGGGTGTGCAGCCGTGGCGGGAGACGGCGAAGGCGCCGCAGGCATTGGCAAACTTCAGCGAGGTCGGCCAGTCTTCGCCGGTCAGCCAGCCCTTGAGCAGGCCCGACATGAAGCCATCGCCAGCGCCGAGAACATTGAAGACCTCGATCGGGAACCCCTCACCGGTCTGCCCCTCGTCGAGACTGTCGGGAATGGCATCTTCGAACACGACAGCGCCCATCGGCCCGCGCTTGCAAACAAGCGTCGCCGGCGAGACCTGGCGCACGGCGCGCAGCGCCTCGATTGTATCGGTGGAGCCACCGGCAATATGGAATTCCTCTTCCGTGCCGACGATCAGGTTAAAAAGATGCAGCGTCGATTGCAGCTTGCGCGTCACCTTTTCGGATTCAACGAACCGGCTTTCGCCGTCGCCATGGCCGGCCAGGCCCCAGAGGTTCGGGCGATAGTCGATATCGAGCGCAGTGAGCCCACCATATTCGCGCGAAATCGCCAGCGCCTTCAGCACCGCCTGCTCCGTGCGCGGATTGGACAGATGCGTGCCGGTGACGCAGACGCAGCGCGCTTCGGCGACAAAATCCGGATCGATATCGTCTTCCGACAGCGCCATGTCGGCGCAGTTCTCGCGGTAGAAGATCAGCGGAAACTGGTGTTCGTCGCGGATACCGAGAAGCACGAGCGCCGTCAGCCGTTCCTTGTCCGTCTTCACGCCGCGCACATCGACACCCTCGCGCACCAGCTGTTCGCGGATGAAGCGCCCCATATGCTCATCGCCGACGCGGGTGATCAGCGCAGACTTGAGACCAAGCCGCGCAGTGCCGGCTGCGATATTGGTCGGCGAGCCGCCGATATATTTGTTGAAGGAGGCCATATCCTCCAGCCGACCACCGACCTGGGCCCCGTAAAGGTCCACGGACGAGCGGCCGATCGTGATCAGATCGAGCGAAGCCAAATTGTCCTCCCTGCTGCGGGATCTATCTGCCCCGCTCTCCACCGGCCATTCCATGGAATGGAACGGCCATTCTTCAAAATGGACTATAAATTCTATTTTTCAGAATTTCAATACGGACGTTCAATCTTTCTGCCGCGCTGTTCCAACGGCAACAGACAGTGTAATGGCGAGACAAAGCGTCGCGGAGAGCGACCGGAAGGCACCGAAATCCACTTCCGAGACTGAGAGCAAAGTGGCGTTCATCCGCCTGAGTGGACTGACGACCGTATCGGTCACGGCAACCACCGGAATGCCCCTGCTCGCGACATCTTCAACCAGATCCAGCGTCTCGGCGGAATAAGGCGAGAAGGTCACGGCGAGCAGCGCATCGCCCTCGCGGATCGCGTGGTGATTGTCGAGCCGCCCGACCACGCTGTGCAGCATCGCCGGCACACCCATCTTCTCGAAGGCATAGGCCATGTAGCTCGCAACCGGAAAGGAGCGGCGAAGGCCAATGATATGAATCATCCGGGCTTTAGAAAGCAACTCGACAGCCGTCTCAAGCGCCTGCGGATCAACGGTTTTGACGAGATTTTCGAGCGACATGCGGCCGGCCTCGACGAATTCCGCCAGAAGCGCCGAGGGCGTGCCTTCCTGCATCTCACGCAGGTGCTGCAGCCGCGTCGAATAATCCGGCCAGCCCCCGACAAAGCTCTCGCGAAACAGCTTCTGCATCTCGGAAAAGCCGGTAAAACCCATGATCTGACAGAAGCGCATGAAGGCCGAAGGCTGCACGCCCGCCCCTTCCGCCATTTCCGCCACGGTCGACACGGCGATGCGGTCCTTGTTGGCCGCCACATAGTCGGCGCACTGCTTCAGGCGCTTCGGCAGCGTGCTCGACACCTCCAGCAGCCGGTCCTCGAAGGCCTTGATCGTCTGTGGCCCGACACTCTCGTTCATCCTGCCCCCGTTTGCCTGAACTTCGCTTGACATGAACAGTGTCACGATCTAGCAAAATAGAACATATATTCCAAATCGTCACATTTGCCAGCGCGAAATGGAACAGGGACAGGGCGCTCGCCGCGAGCGCCTGACAACACAACAATCGCCTCGTCTGTGAAAGAGACCGGGCACAGGGAGGAATGATCATGGTCACGAGACTGGCCCTTCTGGGCGCCGGCCGTATCGGCAAGGTGCATGCCAAGGCAATCGCCGAAGACAAGCGCGCCAAGCTGGTCGCCGTTGCCGACGCCTTTGACGAAGCGGCGAACGCAATCGCGGCCCAGACCGGCTGCGCGGTGAAGACGATCGAGGAGATCGAAGCCGACAAGGACATCGACGCTGTCATCATCTGCACCCCGACCAACACCCATGCAGACCTGATCGAGCGTTTCGCCAAGGCCGGCAAGGCAATCTTCTGCGAAAAGCCGATCGATCTGGATGTTGCGAGGGCCAAGGCCTGCCTTGAAACCGTGCGCGCCGTCGGCGGCAAGGTCATGCTCGGCTTCAACCGCCGCTTTGACCCGCATTTTCAGGCTGTCCGCAAGGAAATCGACAAGGGCACGATCGGCAAGGTCGAGATGGTGACGATCACCAGCCGCGACCCGGGAGCGCCGCCGGCCGAATACATCAAGGTCTCCGGCGGCATCTTCCGCGACATGACCATCCATGACTTCGACATGGCCCGCTTCCTGCTCGGCGAAGAGATCGAAACGGTCCAGGCCTCGGCCTCCGTTCTCGTCGATCCCAAGATCGGCGAACTCGGCGACTATGACAGCGCCTCGCTGATCCTGACGACGAAGAGCGGCCGCCAGGCGATCATCTCCAACTCCCGCCGCGCATCTTACGGCTACGACCAGCGCATCGAAGTGCATGGTTCGCTGGGTTCGGTCTCGGCTGAAAACCAGCGCCCGGTCTCGATCGAAGTCGCCAACAAGGACGGCTATACCCGCCCGCCGTTGCACGACTTCTTCATGACCCGCTACACGGCAGCTTACGCCGCTGAAATCTCCGCCTTTGTCGACGCGCTCGACAATGGCACGCCGATGGCACCTTCTGCCGAAGATGGCCTGATCGCGCTGGCACTCGCCGATGCGGCCGTGAAGTCGGCCAAGGACAAATCTGCCGTCACGGTCGCTTACTGAGACCAAGAGCTCCCGCGGGGCCGAAAGGTCACGCAGAATGGAAACGCCGCCCGAACCTCCTCGGGCGGCGTTTTCGTTTGTTCGGCACTTGAGAAGAACTTAGACCACCAGTTCGCGCCGCTCGACTTCCGTCAGCATGGCCAGATCGAGGATCTTCTGCAGGTTCGCCGCATGCCGGAAGCTCGGCTCCTGGGTATAGCCGGACTGGATGGCGGCGATGAACTTCTGATAGTTCGTCTGCACCGGATCGACCTCGATATCGCGCCAGACTGCCTTCTCGACATCCTCCTGCAGGCAGGCCCGCAGTCGCGAGCCGTCGAGTCGGTGGATGACCTCAAGCGCGCCCTTGTCGCCGTGGACCCGGAGCCTCAATTCATTGAGGTGCCCCGTCGCCCAGCGGCTGGCATGGATGACCCCCATGGCCCCGTTGGTGAACTCGGCCGTCATGGTGAAGCTGTCGTTCGCATCGAGATCGTATTCGCCGATCTTGTTGCCCGGCGCCTTTTCGAAAGCCTTCATCCGGGCAAAGACATGATCGATCTCGGTGACCGCTCCATAACCGACGAAGTCGAGAATATGGATGCCGACATCGCCGAGCACGCCGTTCGAACCGTGTTTGGTCGACAGCCGCCAGAGCCACTGGCTCTCGGTCGACCAGTCGCCCCAGGCTTTCGAAACGAGCCAGCTCTGGAGATAGGAGGCTTCGATGTGGCGGACCTTTCCGATCTCTCCGGCCAGCACCATCTGCCGCGCCTTCTGCACCTGCGCCACGTTGCGATAGGTGAGGTTGACCATGTTGACGAGGCCGGAGGCTTCCGCAGCCGTCGCCATCTCGTCAGCCTTGGCATAGCTTTCGGCCAGCGGCTTTTCGCACATCACATGTTTGCCGGCGGCGAGCAATTGCAGCGTCGTGGCATAGTGAATACGATCGGGCGTCACATTGGTGACCGCATCGAACTCGCCCCAGGCGATTGCCTCCTCCAGACTGGTGAAGGTGTTGGGAATGTCGTGCCGGGCGGCGAAGGCGCGAACCTTCGCCAGATCGACATCGACGGCGGCCACGAGTTGGACGTCGGTGATGGTGGAAAAATTCATGGCATGGGTATTCGCCATGCCGCCGGTGCCGAGCACCAGAAGCCGGATAGGACTGCTCATTTGTAGCCTTCCTCGCCGGCCTGGTGGAGACGCGGACCGCGCTCGGTGATCGGCTCAAGCGCGTGCTCGACCGGCACATTCGGGGCATCATGGACTGCGCCGTAACGCGGCATCGGGTTATAGGCCCACTTCACCCCGTTCCGGATAACCTGCTGCACGGTCGCGTCGTGATAGGTCGGATAAGTCTCGTGACCGGGGCGGAAGTAGAAGATATTGCCCGCACCACGCTTCCAGGTGAGCCCCGAGCGGAAGATTTCGCCACCGGCAAACCACGAGATGAACACGGTTTCGAGTGGCTCCGGCACCGAGAAGAACTCGCCGTACATTTCCTCGTTTTCCAGCACGAAATTTTCAGGAATGCCGGCCGCAATCGGATGCCCCGGATTGACCGTCCAGATCCGCTCGCGCTCACCCGCCTCGCGCCATTTCAAGGCGCAGGGCGTGCCCATCAACCGCTTGAACGGCTTGGAAAAATGGCCGGAATGCAGAACCAGCAGGCCCATGCCTTCCCAAACCCGCTTGGCAACTCGTTCGACGATCTCGTCGGACACCTCGCCATGCGCCTTGTGGCCCCACCAGACCAGCACATCCGTCTCCGCCAGTCTCTCGACCGAAAGCCCGTGCTCGGGCTCCTGCAGGGTCGCGGTGGTCGCCTCGATCTCGCTGTCTGTGTTGAGAGCTGCTGCAATGGTCGAATGCATGCCGTCGGGATAGATCCCGCGAACGATGGCATTCTCTCGTTCATGTACGTTTTCACCCCAGACAACTGTTCTGATCGTCATCTGAATTCTCCTTCAGTATCGATCCTCCGCCATGGAGGACCGTATTTCATCATGCGCTCAGGCGGCGCCTTTCATCAGGCCGCGGCCGATGGCGCGGCCATCGCGGTCGAAACGGTGCAGTTCATGCTCAACAGGCAAAAGCGCGACGGTCTCGCCGGGCTTCAATGTCGCGGTGCCTTCCTGCCGAACGACGATCGGCTCGGACGTGCCGATATCGACATAGACATAGCTGTCCGACCCGAGCATTTCGGAATGCACGACAGAACCCCGCCAGCGGCCTTCTTGTTCAATCGAAAGATGCTCGGCACGGATGCCGATGGTATGAGCGCCCATTTCGTCCGAAAAGCGCCCATCGAGGAAATTCATCTTCGGCGAGCCGATGAAACCGGCAACGAAGAGCGAATTCGGGCTCTCATAGAGTTCGAGCGGCGTACCCACCTGCTCGACCACGCCATCCCGCAGCACGCAGATCCGGTCAGCAAGCGTCATGGCCTCCACTTGGTCATGGGTCACGTAGATCATCGTCGTATTGTGCATGCTGCGATGAAGCTTGGCGATTTCGAGGCGGGTGGCGACCCGAAGGGCCGCATCGAGGTTGGAGAGCGGTTCATCGAACAGAAACACGCGAGGATCGCGAACGATGGCGCGACCGATCGCCACACGCTGGCGCTGGCCACCCGAAAGCTGCCGAGGAAGACGCTCCAGATACGGGGTAAGCTGCAGCATGTCGGCTGCCTCGCGCACCCGCCGGTCGCGCTCCGCCTTGTCCTGACCGGCGAGCTTCATGCCGAAGGCCATGTTGTCGAACACGGTCATATGCGGATAGAGCGCATAGGACTGAAAAACCATCGCAATGCCGCGCTTGGCCGGCGCCAGTTGGTTCATTACCTCGCCATCGAAGGCAAGCGTGCCCGCCGAGATGTCCTCAAGACCGGCGATGAGCCGGAGCAGCGTGGACTTGCCGCATCCGGACGGACCGACAAAGACCATGAACTCGCCCGAGCGGATCTCCATGTCGACGCCCTTGATGACCTCAAGCGCCCCGAAGGATTTGCGGATATTGCTAAGCTGGATATGGGCCATGGGGTGATCCTCCTATCCCTTGACGCCGCCGGCGGTGAGGCCGGAAATGATACGCCGCTGGAAGATCAGAACGAGTATGACCAGCGGTACGGTGACGATGACCGAGGCAGCCATGATGTTGCCCCAGGGGATTTCGAACTGGCTGTCGCCGGAGAGCAGCGCGATGGCGACCGGCACGGTGCGCTGTGTGTTCGACGAGGTAAAAGTGAGCGCGAAGAGGAACTCGTTCCAGGCGGTGATGAAGGCGAGCAGCCCGGTGGTCACCAGCGCCGGCCACATCAGCGGCATGAACACCTGCGTGATGATGACCCAGGACGAGGCACCATCGACGATCGCCGCCTCTTCGATCTCGATCGGCAGATCCCGCATGAAGGTGGTGAGCACCCAGACGGTGAACGGCAGCGTGAAGATCATGTAGGAGAAGATCAGCGCGATCGGCGTGTTGAAGATTCCCATCCAGCGAATGAGTTCGAACAGGCCGGCGAGCACGGCGATCTGCGGGAACATCGAGACCGCGAGGATGGTGAGCAGCAGCAGCCCCCGTCCCCGGAACCGGACACGGGCGAGCGCATAAGAGGCGGTCACCGCCAGGAACAGCGACAGCACGACCACCACGGTGGCCACCAGGAGAGAATTGCCGAGACTGCGCACGAAGCTGCCGCGCGACAGCACGCTTTCATAGTTCCCGAAGGTCACGCTCTTCGGCCAGTAACTGATGTCGAAGAGAGCACTGCCGGGTTTGAGGCTGGTTATGACAGCGTAGTAGAACGGGAAAACCGCAATCACGACGATGACAGCGACGAGCAGATAGAAGGCGGATTGTTTGACGACGGTCGGCATCAGCGATCCCCCGAAAGATTGACGCGGCCGAAGACGATGTAAAGGATCGTAATGGAAGCGATGATCAGGAAGAGCATGGTGGAAGCGGCGGCCCCATAGGCGAACTTGTCGAACTCAAACAGGTTCTCACGCGCCATGACAGACATGGTCTTGGTCTGCGAATTGTTCGGCGTCAGCACATAGATGAGGTCGAAGATCCTGAGCGCATCCAGCATACGAAAGATGATGGCCACCATCAGCGCCGGACGAATGAGGGGTAGCGTGATCCGGAGGAACACCTTGACCGGATGCACCCCATCGATCTTCGCCGCCTCGTAGATATCTTGCGGCACCATCTGCAGGCCCGCGAGAATGAGCAGAGCCATAAACGGCGTCGTCTTCCAGACGTCGACGATCAGAACCGCGACCATCGCCGTCTCCGGATTGGCCGTCCAGGCGATCTTCTGGCTGATCAGGCCGAGATTGAGGAAGATATCGTTCAAGATGCCGAACTGGTCGTTGAGCATCCACGCCCACATCTTGGCAGACACGATCGTCGGAATGGCCCAGGGGATCAGGATGGCGGCACGCACGAGGCCGCGACCGGGGAAACTTGCGTTCAGCACGAGCGCCACCACAAGGCCCAGCACCGTCTCGATCGAGACCGACAGAAGGGTGAAGCGCAGCGTATTCCATACCGCACCCCACCACGCCGGATCCACCAGCAGCCCGCGCCAGACGGTGCGTCCGCTCTGCAGCGTGATCCAGGTGAGATAGTTGTTGAAGCCGATGAACTCGGCACCGGCGAGGTTGTTGAGCGTAGCGTTGGTGAAGCTGAAATAGATCGTACGCACGAGCGGCCAGCCGGCCACCATGGCGAGAACGAGAAGTGTCGGTGCCAGAAAGATCCAGGCGGAGCGTGTACGCTGGGCGCTGAGATCGGAGCCCGCTGTCGCTCTGGCCGCAACCGGCCGGACGCCTCTCTGGATGGGGATGTCGGTCATGGGCAGTCCTCCCGAAAAGCGGTGAGAAGCCGGGCGGCAGAAGGACCGCCCGGCTCAAAAATCACCAGCCGTTGCCCATGAGTTCGTTCAGCTCGATCTCGAGCAGTTCCAGATTTTCCGCGGCGGTACCGGAGCCCGACAGCGTGTTGTGCACGGCACCCCAGAAGCGCGAGGAGACCTCGTTGTACTTGACCTTGGTCGTTGCCGAGGGACGCGGCACGGCATCCTGGAAGATCGGCTTCCACTGCGGCATGAAGGGCTGGGCCGCCGCGACGTCGGCGTCGTCATAGAGGGCCGAACGCGTCGGAAGGTTCGACAGTTCGATGGCCCGCCGCTTTTGCACCTCGGCAGAGGTGAGGAACTTGACGAGTTCGATCGAGGCTTCCTGCTCCTCCGAATACTTGGACACGGCAAGGTTCCAGCCGCCAAGGGTCGAGGACGGCTTGTCGCCGGCCGCAGCCACGGGAAGCGTCGTGACATCGAACTTGCCCTTCACCGCGCTGTCGTCGCCATTGCCGAGCGCGAAGGCATAAGGCCAGTTGCGCATAAAGACGGCATTGCCGGTCTGCCAGACGCCGCGCGATTCTTCTTCCTGATAGGCAAGCACGCCCGGCGGCGAGATGGTGCCGATCCAGGACTTCGCCTGATCGAGAGCCGCAGCGGCTTTCTCGTTATTGACTGAGATTGTGCCATCGGGCTCGACGATCTGGCCGCCGCCCGAAGACTTGATCCATTCGAGCGCATTGCAGGTCAGCCCTTCATAGGCATTGGCCTGGAAGACGTAACCCCAGAGATCCTTCTGGCCGGCTTCGCGCTCCTTGTCCTGGATTTCCTTGGCGACGGCAGCCATGTCGGCCCAGGTCTTGGGCACCTCCTTGCCGTATTTTTCCAAAAGATCCTTCCGGTAGAACAGCGCCGGTGCGTCCGTATAGAGCGGCATCGCGACGAGGCGGCCATCGACGGTCTGGGACTCGATGATCGACGGGAAGAACTCATTGATCGCCTCGCCGGCCGCCGGCTTGAGGTCAACGAACTGGTCAGCGAGCTGCGGCGCCCAGACGACGTCCGTCTGGTAGACGTCCACGTCCTTGTTGCCGGCAGCAAGCCAAAGTCGGTACTGGGCGAACTGCTCCGAGCTGGATGGCGGCATAGTCACGAGCGAGATCTTGTGACCACTCTTTTCCTCGAACTCCACAAACAGCTTGCGCAAGAAGTCGAGGTTCTTGCCGGTCGAATTCGCTGCGACCGAAATCTCCGCAGCCTGAACGCTTCCGCACAACGCAGTGACCGCGATCAATGCGGCGCTCAACAGTGTTTTCATCGATATCTCCTCCCGAGAAACCAAAGCCGTTTCCGCTCTCCACAATAAAATTGAAAACGCTTTGGTTCCAAAACACTGGCAAAAAACACCGACCGAGTCAAACCATGTTCCATCACGCCCAAAGACATCATATCAAATAACTGATATTCATGTTTAATTTCAAACCATCCCCAAACATATGACCTCGTCGAATCCCGCAAACGCACCATGACGAGGCTACGAAAATACAAAATTGTAATCGCTTTAAATCGCGACGGGCGAAACTTGCCAGATCCGGCGTGCTCGTGGGATAAGCATCTGGGGGAGCCTCCCGGATATCCCGACGGAGGAAACGGAACGCATGAAACTCAAGGATTTCGCC
This sequence comes from Hyphomicrobiales bacterium, assembly GCA_900473805.1. Lineage (GTDB taxonomy): Bacteria > Pseudomonadota > Alphaproteobacteria > Rhizobiales > Rhizobiaceae > Allorhizobium. The sequence continues at coordinate 70,546 of UCMS01000031.1, forward strand.
CAGCACATCGGTCTGTCGCCGACAACCGTCAGCCGCGCCTTGAGCGGGTATCCGGAAGTCAGCGAAGCGACGCGCACCCGTGTCGCGCAGGAGGCTGCCCGTCTCGGCTACCGCCCCAACATCAATGCCGTTCGGCTGGCGACCGGACGTGCCGGCGCGATCGGCGTCGTGATGACCAAAGCAGGCGACTATCAGTTCTCCGAATTCATGAGCGGCATGGCCGAGCGCCTGAGCGGCGAGGACATCGACATTCTCATCACGCCGATGGCCGAGCACGACGCACGTGACGAACAACAGCTTTATCGCAGGCTCGTCGAAAGCCGACGCGTGGATGGCGTCGTCATCCACTCGCCCCGTCCAGATGATCCCCGTATCGCTCTGTTGAACCAATTGAAACTGCCCTTCGTCGTCCATGGCCGCTCGGCCACCGACGTCCCACATGCCTGGCTCGACATCGACAACGAGGGCGCAATCCGTCGCAGCACGGAGCATTTGCTTGACCTCGGCCACCGGCGCATCGCATTGCTGAATGGGCGCGCGGGCCTCACCTTCACCACGCATCGGCTCGCCGGCTTCAAGGCCGCACTTGCCGAACGCGGCGTCGAATTCGACCCCAAGCTGGTGACCCACGGCAATTTTACCGACGAGATCGGCTTTCGCTTCGCCCGCTCCGCACTCGAACAGAGGCCGCGCCCGACCGCCTTCGTCGCCGGCTCGATGATGACCGCCCTCGGGGTCTATCGCGCCGCCCGTTCGATGAACCTGGTCGTTGGGCGCGACATTTCCGTCATCGCCCATGACGACGTCTTTCCCTATCTGACGGCTGAGAACATGGCGCCGTCGCTCTCCACAACGCGGTCGTCGATCCGCTCCGCCGGCACCCGCATCGCCGACCTCCTCCTGCAGATGTTGAGCGGCCGCCCCGCCACCGACATCGCCGAACTTTGGCCGGTGGAACTGATCCTGCGCGAGTCCAGCCGCCCCGTCCCCAAGGATGCCGAAGAATGAGAGCGGCGACTGCGGAACGCATCGTTGTCATCGGCCACGTCAACCACGACCGCATTTGGCGGCTCACCGAACCTTTACAGGCCGGAGGGCGCCTGTTCTGGAGCAGCCGTGACACGCGCCTGGGCGGCGGCGGATATTTCACCGCACGCCGATTGCACGATCTCGGCCATCCGGTGGCGATCCTGTCGAACCTGATGACCGATGGCCACGGCGATCGCGCGATGGCCGACCTCGGCGCCCAGGGTTTGGACACCGGGCTGATCACCCGCGTGACCGGCGATACCGATTTTGCCGACATCTTGCTCGACCCGAAGGGCGAGCGGACCATCCTGTCGAACGAACGACGCCTGTCGCGGGAATTTACTCTGGCCAGGCCCCTCTCTGACACCATTTTCTACGTCAATGCGCCACTCCTACCCGAGACGATCAGGGCCTCCCTTGACCGGGCACGGTTGGTGGTGTCGCAACTACCGCTGCGTCGGGCTGATCAGCGACCGGCCGATATCATGATCGGCTCCAAGGCGGATATGCCCGGTAGAGGCATGGCCGATCTGTGGTCGCTCGCAGCTGATCTGGCCGGCCCTCGGCTTCGCTATCTCGTGATGACCGACGGACCGGAGGCCATTTCCATCTACGACGGCACGCGGGAGGTGACGGTGGTTCCGGCAGAGCGGGTGCAGGTTCGCGACACAATCGGCGCCGGCGACAGCTTCAGCGGCGGGGTGATTCACGCTCTCCTCGGCGAGGCAGATATCGTGGAAGCGGTGCGGATGGCCGCCGATTTGACTGCCGATTGGCTGGCCGCGCGTGAGCAGGAAACGGCGGCAATGACAACTGAAAAATCAACGCTGTAACCAATTTTATTTGACTGCCCCTCCGGAACTCTACGCAAACCTGGCGAGTTTGTGGGTGCCATACGGAGGAAGGCATGACCGAATACGATTTTACCTGGAACCGCCCCGTGGAGTTGGAACTGCCTTGCGGCCTGACACGACGTTTCCAGAACGCCTATGATGCCCTGGATTTTCTCGATGCAGAATGGCCAACACGGCGCGGACCGGCTTACGAACGCGCGATGCGTCTATGCCGGAACGCCCTTCGCGGTGTCCGCGCCGCCGAACTCGCTCGCGCAGCTTTCATTGCAGCTGCTGAAGAAGCGGGCATGCGTCTGGCCAGCGACCCCGGCAGGCTGGTGAGTTTCCTGCCGCAGCGCCGCAACGCGGTGGCTTGAGAACCAACTAGACATCGAATTGAGGGTGTGGCCGCATTCTGGACACACCCTCGCGCCGACAACAGGCAAATCTTCACCCATCATGTGCCTTGCTGGTGCCGCGCCCGCGTGCAGGCTGCTGCCGCCGACAGCAAGGATATTGGCGGCACCCGTTCCCTCGTTCATTGCGATCAACGATAATCCGTCACGTGCGCTCCGCTGAGAGTATTGCCACGGTTTGCCCGTTGAGCACTTCGCTCATCAGCAGCTTGGCCCCCGCGCAAATGGCACGGTCCGTGAGGGCATCACGCCAGCAGACCTCTACCAAACCGTCAGGGAACGCCACCGATGTCTCGCCCCAGAACTCGGCTTGCCCAAGAGCCTGAGCCTCCGTCAGCATCGAAAGGGGCAGGCGGCAGGCGACAGTGACGACCGCCTCCTCGCCAAGCATCCGAGCAAAGGCGACGATGTGGCGGCTTCTGGGTCCTTCGGCAACCAGCGGCACGTAGCTCCCTTGCGCGAAGAGGTGGGGAAGCCGGTTGCGCAGACGAAGCCCGCGCCCGACCAGAGCCTGCTTGACCCAGCCTGAGGCCAGAGCCTGAGGGTCCGGAAAAGCGATCGGGGCATCTGGGTCGAACTGGGCGAGCGTCGAGAAGGGCGGCGAGCGACGGTTGTCCGGATCCACAAAGCTGAGATCAATCCCTTCGCTGCCCTGATAGATATCCGGGATTCCCGGCGCCGTCAGCTTGATCGCCGTCTGCGTGAGGCCATTGACGAGGCCCGCGACAATGAGTGGCTGGATCTCGCTGACAAACTCCGTCACGAATGCCGGGTGGTCAAGCAGCAGACCACGCACATAATCTTCGGCGGCTGTCTCGTACTCCTCATCCACCGCATTCCAGTCACTGCGGAGTTTTGCCTCACGAAGGGACTTTTGGACGAACGCGACAAGGCGTTCTGCAAACTCGGCGACGCCTTCGCGATGCTCCGCGCGCAGATCGACAGGCCAGTGCCCGATCAGCGCCTGGAAGATCATCCATTCGATCTCCGGCTCCGGCGCCGGACCGTCCTGCAACGGCTTTACCCCGTGTTGTGCCATCTGCCGCCAACGCGCGATCCGCGCCGCCATGGCGGTCGCGTCTTCAGCAAAGGCGAAGAGCCGCGCCCGCGCATCCTCACCGCGCTTGGTATCATGCGTCGAGGAGGCGGAAAGCCCGTGTGGCTGCCCCTCGGCACGCCGCGCCATTTCCTGGTGGAAATGATCGAGCCCCGCCTCGGGCGGCTCCAGTTCGCCCCCCACCTCGTTGAGCGCCAGGAATTCGCCGTGACGGAAGAACAGCGTGTCTTCCAGGGACTTCGCCATCAACGGCCCCGTCAGCTGCTGGAATCGCCGACGCAGTTCGGCAATGGCCTGGTCATCCCCGGAGGCGCCTCCCTCGCCTTTCAGCAAAGCGGCAAGACAGCGCGCGGCAGCAGCCTCGTCATCGGAGAGGCTTCGGCAGGCGTCGCGAAGAACTTCCTCCAGCAAGGCGCGATCGCCAGCCGGAATGGCGTCGTCCCGGCCGTAGGTCCGGTAGCGCGGAAAGCAGAGCAGCAGCTCTTCGAGCGCGCCACGCAAGACTCGCTTGTCGAACCCGGTCAGCCGCCCGCCTTGCCGCAGGAGAGCGTTCACCTCGCCCGCGAAATTTACACGGATCATCTGCCTCTTGGCGGCCCGCATCTCCAGAGCGATATCGGAAGCGCCGCCGCTGACCTGCTCATAGGCCTTGCGGACGGCACGAAACCCGTCTGCATCAAGCAGAACCGGGACCTGGGACGCAATGAATTCGTAGCCAGTTGTCCCCTCGACTGGCCAGTCTGAAGGAAGCGTTTCACCGGGCGCCAGAATCTTCTCGACCACCAGATAGACATCCTCGCCAATGGCCGCGCGAAGTTTGGAAAGATAGGCTGAAGGGTCGGCGAGGCCATCGACATGGTCGATGCGTAACCCTTGCAAGACATCCCTGCGCACCAGATCGAGAACCGTCTGGTGCACATCGTTGAACACCGTTTCGTCTTCCACCCTCAACCCGACCAGTCCCGCGATCTCGAAGAAACGTCGATAGTTGAGCCCTTGTGCAGCCTCCGTGAAATGCATGAGGCGCCAGGGCTGAAGGCTGTGCAGGAAAACGAGGAAATCGGCATCGCGGGCACGTGTTTCGAGCGTCCGCAGAAGCGCTTCGCAGTCCCCATCCTGGCAAAGGTCGAGTACGGCGCGATGAAAGGCAGCGGCCTCTTTGGCGTTGGCGGTACGCCCCAAATCGGCAAGCCGCGTTGCCGTCGGATCGATCGCTTCGCTCAAGACGGCAGGATAGGTTTCAGGCTTCAGCGGATAGAGGCTGTCGAAATATTTGAGTGCCAGCCCCCCGACGGACCGGTCGAGCACGAGCGATAGCGAACCGTCCATCACCGCCTGTTCAAAGCTGGAGCCGAGAAAGGGCAGCGTCAGCTTCTGGCTCCAGTCGATGTCGAAATGGCGCGCAAACGGGCTGACTTGACCCCAGGTCACGACACTGCGCCACCAGGGGTTTTCCAGGCTGGCCGCCATGTGGTTTGGAACGATGTCGAGGATAAGGCCGAGACGCGCAGCTTTCAGTGCGCGCGACAGCCGCTCAAGCCCCTCCCGGCCACCCAGCACAGGGTCGACGAGATTGGCATCCGTGACGTCGTAACCATGGGTAGACCCCTTAGTTGCGGCGAAGATGGGAGATGCATACACGTGGCTGATGCCGAGCCGTTTCAGATAGGGGACGAGGCTGATGGCGCGATCGAAATCCATCCCGTTGCGAAACTGCAGACGGTATGTCGAGACGGGAATGGGCATGCGGGCATCCTCGGGAGAAGTTTAGGCGACGCTGCGTAACGCCGCCCACCCGGGGTTGTTCCCAGCAGCTCGTCTCAGTGGAGCCTGAATTCTCCGTCCACCTTGCGCCATTCGTTGGGGCCGATCAGGCGCTTGTGGCTGAAACGCACCGAATGAAGGTCGCCATCGAGATTGGTGCGCCAGAACTCCAGGAACTTCGTCATCTGCGGGAAATCAGGGGCCAGATCGTAATCCTGCCAGAGGAAGGTCTGCAGCACGGAGCGAAAGTCCGGCATGCGGTAGAGGATATGCGCGGTGGTGAGCCCGTACCCCTCCATCTGGAGGGTGAAGTCATGCGAAGGATTCATGCGGTTTCCCTCTTGATTATGGACGAGAAAAGTTTGCCGAAAAATTCGCGACAGGCAACAAAAATCATCTTTTTCTCATTGAATTCAGAATGTTAGCAGCAGAACTCACTGAGTGCTGATTTTTTCGTGAAGCCCTCTTGAAACGAAAAAACGGAAAAACCAAATCTTCGCGCGCCGGATGCCGTTGAAGGGTCCGGCAACCCGTCCGGACCGCATCCGGTCCGGCCTTTGGGGACGTTCCATTTTTGTTTGTCCAGGAGGAAAACATGAAGTTCCGTCCGCTGCACGACCGCATCGTCGTCCGCCGCGTTTCGTCCGAGGAAAAGACCAAGGGCGGCATCATCATCCCCGACACTGCCAAGGAAAAGCCGCAGGAAGGCGAAGTCGTCGCCGTTGGCCCGGGCGCCCGCAACGAGCAGGGCCAGATGGTCGCCCTCGACGTGAAGGTCGGCGACCGCGTTCTCTTCGGCAAATGGTCCGGCACCGAGATCAAGATCGACGGCGAAGAGCTGTTGATCATGAAGGAAGCCGACGTCATGGGCATCATCGAAGCCCAGGCTGCCGAAAAGAAAGCCGCCTGAGAACCATCAGTCATCATTTGCCTTTGAGGAGTGAACCATGGCTGCAAAAGAAGTGAAATTCCACACCGATGCCCGCGAAAAAATGCTGCGTGGCGTCGATATCCTCGCCAATGCCGTGAAGGTGACGCTGGGTCCCAAGGGCCGCAACGTCGTCATCGACAAGTCCTTCGGCGCCCCCCGCATCACAAAGGACGGTGTATCGGTCGCCAAGGAAATCGAGCTTGAAGACAAGTTCGAAAACATGGGCGCGCAGATGCTGCGCGAAGTCGCCTCCAAAACCAATGATCTCGCCGGTGACGGCACCACCACCGCGACCGTGCTCGCCCAGGCCATCGTCAAGGAAGGCGCGAAAGCCGTAGCCTCCGGTCTCAACCCGATGGACCTCAAGCGCGGCGTCGACCTCGCCGTCGAAGCTGTCGTGGCCGAACTGAAGGCCAATGCCCGCAAGATCTCCAACAATGCCGAGATCGCTCAGGTCGGCACCATCTCCGCCAATGGCGACACGGAGATCGGTCGCTACCTCGCCGAAGCGATGGAGAAGGTCGGCAATGACGGCGTGATCACCGTCGAGGAAGCGAAAACCGCCGAAACCGAACTCGAAGTCGTCGAAGGCATGCAGTTCGACCGCGGCTATCTCTCGCCCTACTTCGTGACCAATCAGGAAAAGATGCGCGTCGAACTCGACGATCCCTACATCCTGATCCACGAGAAGAAGCTGTCGAACCTGCAGGCGCTGCTCCCGGTGCTCGAAGCCGTCGTCCAGTCGGGCAAGCCGCTGGTCATCATTGCAGAAGACGTCGAAGGCGAAGCGCTCGCAACCCTCGTCGTCAACAAGCTGCGCGGTGGTCTGAAGGTTGCTGCCGTCAAGGCTCCGGGCTTCGGCGATCGTCGCAAGGCGATGCTCGAGGATATCGCCATCCTGACGGGTGGTACGGTCATCTCGGAAGACCTCGGCATCAAGCTCGAGAACGTCACGCTCAATATGCTGGGCCGTTCAAAGAAGGTGTCGATCGAGAAGGAGAACACCACGATCATCAACGGCGCCGGCTCCAAGACCGAGATCGATGGTCGCGTGGCCCAGATCAAGGCGCAGATCGAGGAGACCTCCTCCGACTACGACCGCGAGAAGCTGCAGGAGCGTCTGGCCAAGCTCGCCGGTGGCGTTGCCGTCATCCGCGTCGGCGGCTCGACGGAAGTCGAGGTGAAGGAGAAGAAGGATCGCGTCGACGATGCCCTGCATGCGACCCGTGCAGCCGTTGAGGAAGGCATCCTGCCCGGCGGCGGCGTGGCGCTCCTGCGCTCGGTCAAGGCACTCGACAATCTGAAGGCGCCGAATGACGACCAGCGCGTCGGCATCGACATCATCCGTCGGGCGATCGAAGCCCCGGTGCGCCAGATCGCCGAGAATGCCGGTGCCGAAGGCTCGATCATCGTCGGCAAACTGCGCGAGAAGTCTGAATTCGCTTACGGCTGGAACGCCCAGACCGGCGAATATGGCGACCTCTTCGCCCAGGGCGTCATCGATCCGGCCAAGGTCGTGCGCACGGCACTTCAGGATGCGGCCTCGGTTGCCGGCCTCTTGATCACCACGGAAGCGATGATCGCCGAGAAGCCGAAGAAGGAAGCCGCCCCTGCCCTGCCGGCCGGCGGCATGGACTTCTGAGGACGTTCCGGACTTGAGACGTTGTGGAGGGCCGCTCGTCGAGCGGCCCTTTTGCCATCGGGTGATCGCTCAGGCGGCGATCGACACGGGGCTCAAGCCCTCGAAAGTCGGGCGGGCGATATAGTAGCCCTGGATCAGGTGAACCCCGAGATCGGTCAGCACCTGCAGCTCACCGATCGTTTCGATCCCCTCGCAGACCACGGTGATGCCGAGATCAGCCAGCATGGCCAGCGTGTGACGCACCACGACCCGCTTCACCGGGTCGGTATCAATGCCACGGATCAGATCCATATCGAGCTTCACAAGATCGGTCTGGAAGCGGGCGAGCAAGTTGAGGCCGGAAAAGCCTGCGCCGAAATCGTCGATTGCCGTCTTGAACCCGATCTCCCGGTAGCTGCGCAGGATATTGAGGATGTGATCGGTATCGAGTTTTTCGACTTCGGTGAATTCGAAGATGATGCGATCGAGCGGAAAGGCGGTGCGCCGGGCGGTCTCCAACGTCTGGCGGATGCAGGCGCGTGGCTCATACACGGCATTCGGCATGAAATTGATGGAAAGATGCGGTATCTCGGAGCGCGGAAACAGTTCGCTCGCAAGCTCGATCGCCCGCACCCGGCATTGCTGGTCGAACGCGTAACGGTTGGCCGGATCCACCATCGACAAGACGCCGTAGGCGCCGCTGCCATCACCGCCCCGCACCAGGGCCTCATGTGCGAAGACCCGTTTCGACCGCATGTCGACGATAGGCTGGAACGCCATGGAGAACGGCAATGGAAATTTGGCTCCGCCTTGGCAACCCTGACACGACACGACGCATTCTCCGCCACGATAAAACGTCACAAAAACACGGGCTGCTTAAGGAAGGCTGAAGCCGCTACGAAAGCGGTTCCGAATATTGCAATCCCCTGCGAATCGTTATGCCTGATCATTTTTGGGCGCCGCTTCATAACTCCATTTTATTCAAATATGCTTGATTTCGTGGCCGATTCGGGATTCGGCGCGGGCTAAATGACTTAGCTGGGGATGCGGACATGACTGACCATACGGAAATCGAGACCTGGGCAATGGTGCGGGCGCAGCAGATCGTCATGCAACAAGGTGCCAACCTCGTCGTGGCGGCCCAGAGGCTGGACCATAAGAAGACCACCGCCAACACCTATGCCCTGCGGGCAGCGATCGTCAAATCGCTCATGGAAGCCCTGTCGGCACCTCCCTCTTCGATGATGGGCCAGATGCAGGCCGGAGAATGAGAACCCCGAAACGATAGACGCCGCGTCTGCAGGGCAGAACACGGCGTCTCGTCCTTGGGAGGATGGGGAACAGGCCGGCAGAGACCGCCGGTCCTGAATGTTACTGGGCAGACGCTTCGGCCGCCGCAAGCTGCCGCCGGCGCTTCGCCCGCCAGCCGAGCAGAACCGGCAGGACCGCGACGGCGATAGCAAGGACCCACAGCACCAGCGAGATCTTGCTCTGGAACAGGATCGAGATATCTCCTCCGCTGATCGCCAGTGCATTGCGCAGATTGACCTCCATCACCTTGCCCAGCACGAAACCGAGAATGATCGGCGCCATGTCGAAGCCGGCCTTGCGCAACAGCCAGCCGGCAATGCCGATCGCCAGCATCAGGTAGATGGCGAAGATCGAGGCATGGGTTGAATAGACGCCGATGACCGAGAGCACGAGGATGCCGGGAACGAGGATCCAGTTCGGCATGGTCAGCACGCGGGCAAAGATGTTGACCAGCGGCAGGTTGAGCGCGAGCAGGATGAAGTTGCCGACGAACAACGAGGCGACGAGACCGCCGACAATTTCCGGCCGCTCGACGAGCAGCATGGGCCCGGGCTGGATGTTGTAGAGCATCAGCGCGCCGAGCATGACCGCCGTGGTCCCGGAACCGGGCACGCCGAGTGTCAGCATCGGCACGAAGGCGCCGGCCGCGGTGGCATTGTTGGCCGCCTCAGGTGCGGCCAGACCACGGACATCGCCATGGCCGAAGGTGCCCTCGGTGTCGGAAATCCGCTTTTCGGTCGTGTAGGACACGGCGCTGGAAACGGAAGCCCCGGTGCCCGGCAGGACGCCGACGATGAAGCCGATGAAGGAACCGCGCAGGGTTGCTCCCATGCTCTTGATCACATCGGACATTCGCGCCGTCATGCGACCGAGTTCCCGGATGACGGTGACGCCATTGGTCTGATGCTCAAGGATCAGCATCGCTTCGGAGATCGAGAAGAGACCAATGACCAGCGTGACGAACTCGATGCCGTCACCGAGTTCCGGCTCGTTGAAGGTGAAACGATAGGCGCCGGAGGTGGCATCGAGACCCACAGTGGCGAGCATCAGACCGAGCACGCAGCCGATCAGCGTCTTGGTGGGCTGCGAGCCGACCATCGAACCAAGGGTGGCGAAGGCGAAGACCATCAGGACGAAGTATTCGGCGGGGCCAAAACCGATGGCGAGGCCAGAGAGCAGTGGCGCGAAGAAGGCGAGACCGATGACGCCGATGATGCCGCCGATGAAGGAGGCGATGCCAGAAAGCGCCAGCGCTTCGCCGGCACGGCCTTGTTTTGCCATGGGATAGCCGTCCATCGCCGTCATCACGGCACCGGCATCACCGGGCACGTTGAGAAGGATGGACGAGATGCGACCACCATATTCGGCGCCGCAATAGACCGACGCGAGCAGGATCATCGTGCTTTCGGCCGGCAGGCCCATGGAATAGGCGATCGGCATCAACAGGGCGATCCCGTTGATCGGCCCGATGGCAGGAAGAGCGCCGACGAGTGTGCCGATGAAGCAACCGATGAAACCGATCAGAAGATTCTGCCCGGTCAGGGCAACGCCGAAGCCGTGCCAGAGATATTCGAAACTCATGGAAGTATCCTTTCAGGTCCGCGACGGTCAGCCGAAGATGGCGCCGGTCGGCAGGTAGACCTCGAGCAAGAAGGAGAAAATGAACCACCAGAGGGCGGCGTGGACCACGGCCGCGATGATCGACAGCTTGGGTGATGCGCCAAAAATCCAGCCGGTGACTGCCGTCAGAAGGAAGATCGAGATGGTAAAGCCGAGCGGCTCGAACAGCGCGACGCACACGATCAGCGTTGCGGGGACGGCGAGAACCCGAAGAAGCGATGATCCGGTCGGGAAACCTTCGGCCGAACCCGGGAACTTCAGATAGAGCAGCGCGAGCAGACCAAGCAGAACCGAAAGCATCACCGGCATCACGCGTGGACCGAGCGGATCTGAGGAGAAGGCATATTCGATCATGCTGCCGCCAATGCCATAGGCGACGGCAAGCAGAAGAAGGACAAGGGCGCTGATGCGCCCGATCAGCAGGGTGGTTCTCGTGTTATCAGACATAGGTTCTCTCCCGCACCTGGAGCGGCCACCACGTTCAACGGGACGGATGTCCAGGGTCATGACGCCAGCAGCCTCTGCTGCGGCAGGTGTTACGCGTTCGGCATCCCCGACCCATCGGCCCAGGGGAGGGGGATGCCGCCCGAGAGCGGCATCCCGGCCAGATCAGAAGCCGGCTTCCTTCGCCATGACCTTGAACTTCGCCACGTCGCTCTTGACGCGATCATCGAAGTCCTTGCCGAGCATGGTGAATTCGAACAGGCCGCGAGCGTCGCGCTCCTTGGCGAATTCAGGCGTCTTGCTCATGGCGTCGAAGGCCTTGACCCACCAGTCGTAATCCGCGTCGGAGACATCCTTGCCGACATAGTAGCCGCGCCAGACGGGCCACTCGATGTCGTAACCCTGCTCCTTGGCAGTCGGGATGTCCTTCAGTTCACCCGGCAGGCGCTCGGGCGACATGACAGCGAGAATGCGGACCTTGCCGGCCAGGTGATGCTTGCCCATTTCGGCAGCGTCGCCGGAACCGACCTGCACATGGCCGCCTTCGAGAGCGGTCAGAACGGCGCCACCACCTTCCAGCGCGACGTAGCGCATGGACTTCGGATCTTGTTCTGCAGCCTTGGCGATCAGCGAGCCCTTCATCCAGTCCTGCGAACCAACGGCACCGCCGCCGGCGATCGCAAAGGTGGTCGGGTCGGCTTTATAGCCAGCGACGAGGTCAGCCATCGTCTTGTAGGGCGAGTCGGCATTGACGACGATGACGCCGAAGTCGGCGCCGAGCGCGCCCAGCCAACGGACGGCGCTTTCATCGTACTGGCCGAACTTGCCCTGGGCGAGCAGCAGGGCCGAGCCGGACGACGCAGCCGTGATCAGGTTCGGGTCGCTGGCCCGCTTCGAGATGACGTGGTTATAGGCCACGGCGCCAACGCCGCCCTCCATGTAGGTGACGGCCATTGGCTGGCTGATCTGCTTGGTCTCAAGCAGGGCATTGGCAGCCAGTCGGCAGGTCAGGTCGAAACCGCCGCCCGGCTTGGCACCGGCAAGGCATTCCGGCTTCGTCGGCTCGGCGACGGCAGCGGTCGAGGCAGCAAGGCCGATCAGGGCCGCGCCGGCCAGAAATTTCATCGTGTTGCGGATCATCATTCTCTCCCGAATGTCTGAGCGTTCCTCGGACAATCCCGACCCTGGCCACAACAAGAGGCGTTCACGCCAGACGAGCGTCCGCGTGGTCCTGGTGGCGATGGCGTCGGGATCCTCCCCGAATGCCGGCTTAAGCTCTCTCCCTATGCCGGCTGATCATTGATAGGCCCCAATCCTGTCACGATCCTGTCAAACCCGTTAACGGCGGGATGGGCACGACGCAGCTTGATCACCGCTCGAAGACATGCGACCGATAGGAATGCGCATTCTGCTCGTGGAAGACACGCTCGACGTGGGCGAGGCGATCAGTCGCCGCTTTGAGACCATCGGCCACACGGTCGACTGGCAGACGGACGGTGGCACCGCCTCGGAAATTCTCGATTTTACCGAGTATGATCTGGTCATCCTGGATGTGATGCTGCCGGGCCTCGACGGCTTTTCGATCCTGAAGCGCCTTCGGCAGAACAAGAACCCGGTCCCGGTCCTCGTTTTGACGGCCCGCTCGGAAATCGACGATCGGGTTGGCGCGCTTGACCTCGGCGCAGACGACTACCTGGTCAAACCCTTCGACTTCCGCGAACTGGAAGCACGCGCCCGCGTCCTGATGCGTCGAAGCAGTGGCGGCGAAGCCACCAACGTGATCGCCTGCGGCGACGTGCTCCTCGACCGGTCGCAGCGGTCCGTGCGGGTCGGCAAGCGCGAGGTTCAGTTGAAACGCCGCGAAATGACCCTGCTCGAGATCCTAGCCAGCCGCCCCGGTCGCGTGTTCAGCAAGGAGCAGCTTCTCGACCAGCTGTTCGGCTTCGAAGAAGCGGCGGGGCCGAACGCCATCGAACTCTATGTCGGCCGGCTGCGCAAGAAGCTGGAGGGCGCCAAGGCCCGGATCGTCACGGTGCGCGGCATGGGCTATCAACTGGTGTCCGATGCAGAGGACTAAACCTTCCCTCTTCTCCCGCCTCGTTTGGCGCGTCGCGCTGGTTCTGGCCGGAGGCGCGGCCGTGCTGATGACCGCGGCCTGGCTTTACGCCCGCGCAGCGGCCGACGAGGCCTATGACCGGCTGCTGCAGGGAGCGGCGATCCAGATCCTCGAAAGCCTCGTGGTCGAGGACGGGCATATTGTCGTGAACCTGCCTCCCAGCGCTTTCGAACTTCTGGGCCTGGCCTCGCGCGATCGCATTTTCTACCGGGTCATCGCCCCCGACGGCAGCACGCTCACCGGTTACGATGATCTGGCTGCGAACACCGACAGGGACCATGCGCTGAGCACGCCACTGTTTGAAACCACCCGCTACCGCGACCAGCCGGTGCGTCTCGTGCAGACCAGCCGGGCGATCTCGGACCCAAGCGTCGGTGGCTGGGCTCATGTCCTCATCGCCCAGACGACCGAAGCACGCCAGGCCCTCACGACGGAGCTGACGACGCGCGCCCTGATCCTCGTGATCATCATGAGCCTGCTGGCACTGGCGGGCACGGTGCTCGCGGTGCGTTATTCGCTGCGGCCACTCGATGTCATGGGGGTCACCCTGCGCCGCCGCGATTCCCAGGATCTCACCCCGCTGGCCGTCGATGTTCCCCGCGAACTGGCGCCTTTCGTAGACTCGATCAACCACTTTATGCGCCGCCTTGATGAGCGTCTGAAACTGCTGCAGCGCTTCATTGCCGACAGCGCCCACCAGATCCGAACGCCCCTGACCGCGCTTTCGGCGCAGGTGAGCCTGATCGATGAAGACTCGCTGTCCGAGACCGACCGCCGCCACCTGAGCCGGGTGCGCAATCGCACCAACGAGCTTGCGCGCTTCACGACGCAACTGCTCAACCACGCGATGGTCATCCACCGCTTCGATTCCGCCCAGCTTTCGCCACTCGACCTGACGGATGTCGCCCGCAAGGCGTTTCGCGCGGCAATACCCATTACCATCGATCCGGATACGGTTGTCTCCTTCGAAGCGCCAGATGAGACCCTGACCATCCTCGGCGACGGCCTGAGCCTTCGCGAAGCGATCGTCAACATCATCGACAACTCTCTGCGCCACGGCACTTTGTCCAAGCTGGAGGTTCGGGTTACCCGACGCGGCGATTTCGGCCTGGTGGAGGTCGAGGACGACGGTCCCGGGATCCCGCCGTCCGACTGGGCCCATGTCACCCAGCGTTTCGTCTCGTCGAAATCCGGTGAAGGCAGTTCCGGCCTCGGTTTCGCCATTGCGTCGGAAGTTGCCGGAGCGCTCAAGGGCGCCCTCTCCTTCCGCGAAAAAACGCCGGAACGAGGCTTTACCGTGGTGCTCGAGCTGCCGTTGATGCGAAAGGAAAGGCCATGACGGTGCGTCGCATCGTGAAGTCAACCTTGTGTCTCGGCGCCGGGCTTCTGGCGACATCTCTGCAGGCGCTGGCCCTGGAGGGCGAGCAGACAGTCTTCCCGTCCATCGCCACGGAACAGGCGCGTCTCGTCGTCAAAGGCGCGACGGACGTCGATGCAATGAAACCGCTGATCCTCGATTTCCAGCACCTGGCACCGGAGGTGACCGTCGAGTTCAACGACTACGTGACCAATGACCTCTTCCGCGAGGCCGAAGCCGCCTGTCTCAACGGGAGCGCTTCCGGCGACCTGCTCCTGTCGTCATCGGTCGACCAACTCGTCAAACTGGCCAATGACGGGTGTGCCCAGGACCATCGCTCACCCGAGACCGAACGGGTCGCCGACTGGGCCAACTGGCGCGACGAAGTCTTCGGATTCACATTCGAACCGGCTGTGATCGTTTACGACGGTCGACGCGTCCCTCCGGAAGACGTTCCGCGCTCACATGTGGAAATCGCCGAACTCCTGCGTGCCAAGCCCGATGTCTACCGCAACAGGATCGGCACCTATGACGTGCGCGCCTCGGGTATCGGCTATCTGCTAGCCTTCCACGATGCGCTTCAAGCGCCCACGACCTATGGCCGATTGCTGGAAAGCTTCAGCCGTGCCGAGGTCGTTACCCGCTGCTGCAACAGCGAGGTGCTGGGAGAAATCGCCAATGGCCGGCTTCGCATAGCCTACAACGTGCTGGGCTCCTACGCCTATGCCGCGTCGCGCCGCAATCCGGATCTCCGTGTGGTGATCCCGCGCGATTACGCACTCATTCTGTCGCGTGGCGCGCTGATCCCGAAGCTCGCGGCAAATCCCGGCCTTGCCCAGCGTTTTCTCGATTATCTGCTCTCGGCGCGGGGCCAGAAGGTCGCGCGGGAGAAAGCCTTCTTCTTTTCGGAGGGCGCGGCCTTGCCACCGGATGTCGATGGTCCCATGTCCCTGATCGAGTCCGGCGTCGGACGGCCGATCCGCATCGGACCGGCCTTGCTGGCGGCGCAGGACCAGGCCACCCGTGAGCGGTTCATCACCAACTGGTCCTCGCTCTTCGAAACCGGCTCCCCGCAACCATAATAATGGCCGGCGTCACCGCCGGCCATGGAAATACCAGAGGAAGACCTCAGTCTTCTTCCTGGAAGACTTCTTCGCGCTTCTTCTTGACGCTCGGGAGGAAGACGATGACCAGAACCGCCAGCGCGATCAAGAGCAGCGTCAGGCTGATCGGACGCGTCACGAAGGTCGACGGATCGCCGCGCGACAGGATCATGGCGCGGCGCAGGTTCTCTTCCAGCAACGGGCCGAGAACGAAGCCGAGCAGCAGGGGCGCCGGCTCGCAGCGCAGCTTGACGAGCACATAGCCGATGAGACCGAAGAAGGCGACGGCATAGAGGTCGTAGATGTTGCCGTTGACGCTGTAGACCCCGATCGAGCAGAAGGCCATGATGATCGGGAAGAGTACGTAATACGGGATCGTCAGCAGCTTCACCCAGAGCCCGATCAGCGGCAGGTTCAAGACCAGCAGCATCAGGTTGCCGATCCACATCGAGGCAATGATGCCCCAGAACAGCGCCGGCTGTTCGCTGGCAACGTTCGGACCGGGTACAATGCCCTGGATGATCATCGCCCCGACCATCAGTGCCATGACCGGGTTGGCCGGAATGCCGAGGGTGAGCAGCGGGATGAACGAGGTTTGAGCACCGGCATTGTTGGCGGATTCAGGGCCCGCAACGCCTTCGATCGCCCCATGGCCGAACTCCTGCGGGTTCTTCGCCATACGCTTTTCGACGGTGTAGGAGGCAAACGAGGCCAGGATCGCACCGCCGCCCGGAAGGATGCCAAGCGCCGAGCCGATGCCCGTACCGCGCAGCACGGGCCAGATCATGCGCTTGAAGTCATCGCGCGTCGGCATCAGTCCGGTGACCTTGGTCATCAGCACCGAACGATTGCGATCGCTTTCGAGGTTGCGCAGGATTTCGGCGACACCGAAGACACCCACGGCAACGGCAACGAAGTTCAGGCCATCGGCATATTCGGTGATGCCCATCGTGAAGCGGGGCGTGCCGGAATAGATATCGGTACCGACGAGCCCGAGCAGCAGACCAAGCGCGACCATGGCGAGCGCCTTGATGATCGAGCCGTGCGCAAGAGCGATCGACGAGACGAGACCGACGATCATCAGCGAGAAGTATTCGGCCGCGCCGAACTCCAGTGCGATCGATGTCAGCGGCGGCGCGAAGATCGCGACCAAGAAGGTCGAGACGGTGCCGGCGAAGAAGGAGCCAATGGCCGCGATGGCAAGCGCCGCCCCGGCCCTTCCCTTGCGGGCCATCTGGTAGCCGTCGATCGCGGTGACGGCCGAAGAGGATTCACCCGGCATGTTGATCAGGATCGCCGTGGTTGAGCCACCATACTGCGCGCCGTAATAGATGCCGGCGAGCATGATCAGCGACGAGACGGGCTCCAGCTGGAAGGTGATCGGCAGAAGCATGGCGATGGTCGCCGTCGCGCCGATACCCGGGAGAACGCCGATCAGCGTGCCGAGAATGACACCGATCAGGCAGAAGAACAGGTTCTCGATGGAACCGGCCGTCGAGAAGCCGAGGGCGAGATTGCTTATAAAATCCATGACCGTCTCCTCAGAACCGGAACCAGGGGCCGAAGCGTTCGAACGGCAAGCCGAGGCCGTAGCTGAACACAAGCACCGAGAAGAGCGTGATACCGGCGGCCAGCGCGAGCGCCGCGGGGACCCTCAGCCGCTCCGAGGCGAAGCTTGCGATGAAGGCGGCAACGAAGAGCGCCGGGACGAAGCCCGCGCCGCGCACGAGCAGGCCGAAAACGATCGGTGCCGGCAGGATGAAGAGCATGCCGCGCCAGGCAATCGCACCGATCACCTCACCGGTGACCTTCACGGACTGCACGAGGATGACGACGCCGAGCAGGGTCAGTACACCTGCCAGCACGAGTGGAAAGTAGCCCGGCCCCATGCGGAAGGCGGTGCCGAGTTCCAGAGACAGAGATTGCATGACGAAGAAGAGGCCGAGCCCGATGAACAGCAGACCGCAGATCAGGTTAGCCGTGTCGAAGCGTAAGGATTTCATGATGTCCCCCGACAAAAGGCGCGGACGGGCCTGGGCGGACCGACCGGCACGACAAGTCGCGGACCCGGTCGTCAAACCGGATCCGCGCAGATGTGGATGGATCAGTCGGCGTACTGTCCGGCCGCTTCGATGACCGGCTTCCAGCGGGCGATTTCGCCTTCGAGCTTAGCCTTCAGCGCTGCCGGGGTGACATCGGCGTCGGGCGACGGAGCCGTGCCCAGTTCGGCGAAGCGGGCAACGACATTCTCGTCCTTGAGTGCCTTCTTGAGCGAGGCATTGAGCTTGTCGATCGCTTCGGCCGGCGTGCCCTTCGGCACGTAGACGCCATGCCAGATGCCAACCTGGAAGTCGTTGAGACCACCTTCGGCAGCGGTCGGCACATCCGGCAGCACCGGCAGGCGCTCGGCCGATGTGACCGCATAGGCCTTGATCGTGCCGCCCTGGATCTGCTTGGTCGTATTGGTGGTCTGGTCGCACATGATGTCGACCTGGCCGCCGAGCAGATCGGTCATGGCCGGACCGGTGCCCTTGTAGGGAACGGTTACGAGCGGGGTCTCGATCTGGCTCATGAACAGCATGCCGCAGAGATGGGAGGCCGCACCAATGCCGGCATTGGCCACGGTGACCTTGTCCTTGTTGGCCTTCACATACTCGACGAGACCCTTGAGATCGGTCGGCTCGAAGTCCTTACGGGCAACGATGGTCATCGGCACATCGGTGACGAGACCGACATAGTCGAAGGCGTTGAGCGGATCATAGGCGAGCTTGCGATAGAGGGTGGCACTGGTCGCCATGCCGATGTGATGCAGCAGGACGGTGTAGCCATCCGGCTCGGAGCTCGCCACGCGGCCGGCGCCCAGCGTGCCGCCGGCGCCGCCGACGTTTTCGACAAGAACCTGCTGGCCGAGATCCTTAGACATGGATTCAGCGACGAGACGTGCGACCGTGTCGGTCGGACCACCCGCGGCGAACGGCACGACCATGGTGATCGAGCGCTCGGGATAGGTCTGAGCCGATGCGGCTGCGGCGATAAAGGTTGCGGCAATGGCGGTCGCGCTGAAGAGCGACTTGAAGAAAGTCATGAAAGCCTCCCGGTTCGATGGATCCTGCCGGTTCGGCTCCTCCCGCCCGGCATTGGATGGCCCGATCTTCTTCAGGTGAGGCCGGGTCACAATTGCCCCGGGCACAGAGTGCTGAGCTTTTCTCGACTGTCGCACCGCAACATGGGTAGGTTTCCGCCCAAGTCGGTTTTCCGATGTGTGGATTTCCACCCATCGAACGACGGGAGACGCCGGATCCGGCAAGTCAGTCGCGCGGATCGATGGCGAGACTCTTGTCCAGCCCGTGCTTCTGCATTTTCTCGTACAGCGTCTTGCGGGAGATGCCGAGTTGCTCATAAACGGGCCGCAAGGCACCGCCGTGAGCCGTGATCGCATTGGCGATCAGCTGTTTTTCATAAGCCGCGACCTTGTCGGCAAGCCGAGTATTTGCGCTCTCGAGAGCCGCCGCACTGTCGAGCCCGGTTTCAAGCCCGAGCACCAGACGGTCGGCTGCATTGCGCAGTTCACGCACATTGCCCGGCCAGTCGCGCTCGGCGATCTCGGAGAGGATCTCTGGCTCGACTTCCATGTCATCCCGCCCATAGCGGGCGCAGGCTTCCCGCACCAGATGCAGAAAGAGCAGCGGTATATCGGCCCGCCGCTGGGCCAGCGACGGCACCCGCAGCGTCACGACATTTAGCCGGTAGAAGAGATCGGCCCGGAAGCGGCCAGCCGCCACCTCGCCTTCCAGATCCACCTTGCTTGTCGCGAGGAAACGCACATCGAGCGGTACGATCTCGTTCGATCCAAGACGCGTGATCGTCCGCTCCTGCAGGACCCGCAGAAACTTCGCCTGCAGATCGAACGGCATGGAGCCGATTTCGTCGAGCAGGATGGTCCCGCCGCGGCCGTGTTCGAATTTGCCGTAGCGAGGACGGAGTGCGCCCGGAAAGGCACCGGCCTCGTGCCCGAACAGTTCGCTCTCGATCAGCGTCTCCGGGAGCGAGGCACAGTTGATCGCAAGAAACGGTCCCTTCGCCCGACCACTGACATCGTGCAGACCGCGCGCGACGACTTCCTTGCCGGCACCAGTCTCACCAATGATCAGCGCATCGGCCTCCGTCGCCCCGATCGCCCGGACACGGTAGCGCAGGTCGACCATGACGGGTGTCCGCCCCGGGAGGCGCGTCTCAATATCGTCGCGTTTGCCGGCAACGGCCCTCAGGCGCCGGTTTTCAAGCACCAGCGAACGACGGTCGAGCGCATGGCGCACCACCCCCGCGAGCGCCTGACTGGCAAACGGCTTCTCAATGAAATCATAGGCACCGTCGCGCATCGCCTTCACCGCGAGTTGCACCTCGCCGTGGCCGGTCACGAGAATCACCGGGATTTCGTGATCGAGCTCACGAATCCGATGCAACAGCGTCATCCCGTCGATGCCGGGCATCCGGATGTCGGTGACCACGACACCATCGAAGCCGAAGCCGACACGGGCCAGCACCTCTTCTGCCGAAGCAAACGCCTTAACCTCGAGGCCGTGCAACTCGAGTGCCTGGCTGGTGGAATAGCGCAGTTCCTCCTCGTCATCGACGAGCAAGACCAGTCCCGAATTCATTCTGCTGCCTCGTTCAATGCCTCTGCTTCGAGCAGTTCGATGCGAAACAGAGCTCCGCCGCCTTCACGCTGCCCGACTGTCAGGCTGCCGCCGAAATCCTTGATGATGTTGTAGGAAATCGAAAGCCCGAGACCAAGCCCCTTGCCGACACCCTTGGTGGTGAAGAAGGGATCGAAGATGCGTTCCATGATCGCCGGTGGCACACCCGGGCCCCGATCGCCGATTTCGATGACCACCCGTGCCTGCTCCCGCCGCGCCGAAAGCTCGATCCTGCGGTCATCGAGACCTTCGACCGCATCACAGGCATTGGTGACGATGTTGACCAGAACTTGCTGCAGGCGCACAGAGCCGCCCTGCACCGGTGGCAGGCCGGGTTCAAAGGAAAGCGACAGAGTTGCATCCGCCGTTCCGAGCCGCGCGGAGACAATTTCGAGCGTTTCCTCCACCACCTCCTCGATCGAAATCGGCCCGAGTTTCTCGTTCGGCTTGCGCGCAAAATTGCGCAGGTGCCGTGAGATGGAGGCCATACGGTCGATCAGATTGGAGATGCGCCCGAGATTATCCCGCGCCTCCGGGATCCTGTCGCGATCGATCAGCATGGTCGCGCTGTCGGCATAGGTTTTGGCGGCAGCCAGCGGCTGATTGAACTCGTGCGACAGGGCGGCCGACATCTGGCCAAGGCCGGCGAGTTTGCCAGCCTGGATGAGATCAGCCTGGGTCTGCCGCAGTTGGCTGTTGACCCGCGCCAGATCCGCCGTGCGCGCCTCGACCCGCCGTTCGAGCTCGGCCTGAGCCTCGATCTGCATATGCATGCGCTCCTGCAGTCGCGCACGGCGCTGGATGACGATGGCAAGCCCCAGCCCCAAGAGGCAGAGCGACAGGAGGATGGCGACCAGCATGGTGCGCGCCTGGGCATGGATCGTGCCCGTATCGAAGAGCACCTTCACGGTCCAATCGGCGCCCGGCATATATTGCTCGAGCACCAGATACTCCCGCGAGCCACCAGCCTGACTGACAGTCATCAGCACATGTTCGCCGAGTGTGCTGCGCTTGATCGGCAGTTCGCGCAGCGCCGCATCGGCATAGCGACGGGAAGCCGAAGTCCGCTCCAGCCGCTCCGGAGTGAGAGGCTGGACCGAGGAATACAGCCATTCCGGATCTGCGGCCATGAAGATGATGCCCTCAGGGTCGTGGACGAGGATCTTGTATTGACCACCCCGCCAAGACGTCTCGATCCCCTCGACATCGACCTTGAAGGCGATCACACCGCGGACGACACCATCCACTTCAATCGGCGAAGAAAAGTAGTAGCCGCGCTTCAGGGACGTCGTGCCGAGCGCGTAGAAGCGTGCCTGCTTGCCGGCGGCCGCCTCGAAAAAATAGGGCCGATAACTGAAGTTCTCGCCGATAAAGCTTGCCGGGGCGTCGAAATTGCTGGCCGCAATCGTATTGCCGTCCATGGTCATCACATAGATGTCCGAGGATTCGAGCAGCGTATTGATTTCCTTCAGATAGAGATTGGCCGCCTGGCGCAGGTTTGGATTGCCGGGATCCAGCACCAGTTCCTTCATGTCTTCATGGTCGGCGATGAGGGCCGGCAGGGTCTCGTAGCGACTGAGATGACCGGCGAGCGCCGAGGTCGCCAGACGCAGAGCACTGTCCGCCTGCAGGGATGCCTCCGCCATGACGTTCTGCGTCAGGAAGCGGTTTCCGATGGTCATCAGCAGGATGCTGGCCGCGACAAGGACGAGGACCAGCGCGACGATCATGCGCCGCGCGACAGCCAGTCGCCGTTGGGGTGGTAGCGTTCCGCTCGTCAAATCCTCAGTCCTCCTCCGGCGGAAGGATAGCGGTCCGGCCGCCGCTTTCCAAGACGGTGGGACAGAGCTCCGGAAAAGGAAAAGCCGCCGGGACGCCCCGACGGCTTGTAGCTCTAAACCCTGGCGTTCCTATCAGGCCGCGCGGCTATGCGAATGCTGAGCCGGCCGGCGCCCTTCCGGCGCCAGCTTGAACTGGTTGATCAGTTGCATCAGCGCATCCGCTTCATCCGCGAGCTGCCGGGTCGCAGCATTGGTCTCTTCCACCATCGCGGCGTTGCGTTGGGTCATCTGGTCCATCTCGTTGACCGAAGAGTTGACCTCCGCCAGTGCGTTGGACTGGTCGCGGCTGGCCATGGCGATGACCGAGACGCGATCGGCGACCGTGATGATGTTGGCCGAGATCTCGGCGAGCACCGCACCCGTCTGCTGCACGAGCTTGGCGCCCGAGGAGACTTCCGTGCTCGACTTGTGGATCAGGTCCTTGATCTGCTGGGCAGCACCCGCCGAACGCTGGGCAAGCTCGCGCACTTCCTGTGCGACGACGGCAAAGCCCTTGCCAGCCTCGCCGGCACGGGCGGCCTCGATGCCCGCGTTCAGGGCGAGAAGGTTGGTCTGGAAGGCGATCTCGTCAATCACGTCGATGATCTGCACGATCTGGCCCGAGGCGTCCTCGATCCGGCCCATGGCATCAATGGCGCTGGCCACGACCGTGGACGAGGTGTCCGCCCGGCCCTTTGTGTCGGCCACGATATTGTTAGCCTCTTCTGCACGCTCCGCGGACGACTTGACAGTGACGGTGATCTCGTCGACGGCAGCCGCCGTTTCCTCGAGAGAGGCCGCCTGCTGTTCGGTGCGCTTGGCCAGCTGATCGGCTGCACTGCTCATCTCGGCGGCATTGCGCTGGATCATGTAGGTGTTGGAGCGGATCTGCGTCATCGTATCCTGCAGATGCTCCAGCGACTGGTTGAAGTCGTTGCGCAGTTGCTCCAGGCGACCGTGGAACGGCGTGTCGATGGTCTCGGAAATATCGCCCTTGGCGAGGCGGCCGAGGCCGGAGGCCAGTGCGTTGACGGCGAAATCGATCTGGCGGTCGATCTCCTGCTTCTCGAGATCGTTGCGACGACGCTCTTCCTCCGCCTGGGCCCGCTCGGCCTCGCTGCGGCTTTCAATCTCGATCTTCGACAGCGCGTTCTGCTTGAAGACGCCGAGTGCACGCGCCATCTCACCGATCTCGTCGACGCGCGCCTCACCGTTGATCTTTGTGTCGAGCACACCTTCGGCCAGGCGACGCATGGCACCCGTGATCTGGCCGATCGGGCCCTTGAAGGTAAGCACCAGGCCAATGCCGGCGAAGATCGAGATCAGGATGCCGATGCCGGTGGCACCGATGGAGATGGAGTTGGCGTCGCGACGCTCCTCGCCGGCCGAAACCTTCTGCATCTCGGCAAAGGTCGTCAATTGCTTCCAGATCACGTTGAGGTCGACGCCGGCCCGATCGTAGCTCGCCTTGCGTGCCTGGCTGACCTTGACGAGTTCGGCACTGGCGGCGGCCATACTGTCGATCGCGGGCGCGAGTTCCGCCGTAGCCTGCATGAGGAGCGGCTGATCCGCCGCGCTGGTTTCAAGCGTATCGAGCGACGTCTTGAGCGCCACAAACTGCTGATCGAGACGACCGCGATTTTCGTCTGTCGGCTCCAGCAGGAAGCGGGCCATCATGATCTGCAGACCATAGCCGGCGGACATGAGCTGGCGCCCGTCGACAATGACGGCCTGCGCCTTGGCAAGCGGCGCATCCAGTTCGCCGAACTTGATGGTGGCGTCCTTCATCTTCTGCTGGGCAGCCAAACCCAGGTAGGAATTCAGCTGGGTGAAATTGCGGAGCGTGCCCTGCAGATCCGTGATGACGGCATCAGAGCGATCATTCGCGTCGAGAACCGCCTTCAGCTGACCGGCAATCTTCTCCAGCGTCTTCGCAGCCGACTTGTTTGCCTGAGGCAGAACATTGGCCAACATCTGCTGGCGCGACACGAGTTCGGGAAGGCGGCTGGAAATGACGGCGAATTTTTCGTCCGGTGTCTTGGCCTTCGTGAAGGCAGAATTGGTTTCGCTGAGGAAGGTACCGGAACTGCGGATCCCCTCGGCGTCACGCAGCATGGACTTGGCAGATGCATCATCCGCCTGCACAGCCTTTTCCAGGTCCGTCATGGCTGACGTGATCTTCTCCTGGGCCGTGACCACCTGCGCGGTCCCCTGCTGAAGCGTGGCGATCAGGGTCGATTCAGACTCGTGCAAACGCCACAGCTCATCGATCCGGCCCACAACCGTATCGACCAGCACACGAGCCTGTTCCAGTTCGGCACGGCCATCGGCATCCGGGGAAAGCTGCGACAGGGTAGTCTGCAGATCCTGCTGCTGTTGCTTCAGCCGGGTCGTCACGTCTTCGCGGGTTTGCGCAGTGGTGTTTTCCAGGAAGTCCGTCATCGAGGCCGAGACATCGCGGAAGCCGCTCAAAGACTGCAATACGCTGTTCGAAATCTCGATTCGGCCCTGCAGCAGTCCGGAGGCATAAAGACCTGTAAAACCAACGGCGGAAATGCTGATGACGAAGGGCAGGATAAAAATCAGCACCTTGGTCTGGATATTGAAGCGGGACAGGATGCGATCGATGAACACGGTTGAATTCTCCTCCGACGCAGACATGGCAATGAATGCGATGCAACGCCTTAATCAATCCTTCAAGAATGGACGGGGAAGACTAACAACGACTTAATTAGAAACATGCGAAGTCGCATGCTTTACCGTAACCTGCACGCAAGACGCAGGTGGTGGTGGGCGACAACGGCAATCGGTTATTGCCGCCCAACCTTCTTGGGTTTCATGCACTCAGCACGCTTCCACCAGAGGCTCCCTCTCCAAGTTTACGCCACCCTTCGATTCCACCCAGCATCCCTGCCCCTCGTAGCGCCAGGCCATCTGCCCCTGCTCGTCGAGCGTGAAGAGATGCAGCCAGCCATTGTCGAAGAGGGCGCGCACCTGGGCATGCCGCTTCAGGATGTCTGATACCGCCTCTTTAGGCGCCTCGACGGCAACGGTCAGGCGCAGCGGCACGTGGACGAAAGCCTGGCCATCATGCACCGACTGCCACGGAAGACCGGCCCGCATGTTCCCGCCATTGCCCTCGACGACGCCGATGCCACCCACGACATTGTGGAGGAGCTTGTTGCCGGCGCCGAAGAGCGACGGCGCAACGCAGGAGCCGAAATACTGCAGGCTGATCCAGCTCGCGACGACGACGGGAGCCGTCAGGATGAGTTCAAGGATCTTGAAGCCCTCGTCCTTCTTCCAGACATAGTCGTGCAGGAAGGCCTGACCTTCCAGCGACCGCCCCGCAGTCCGCGAGCGCGGTGCCGCGATAAAGGCGCGGCAACCGGCAAGCCCGAGCTCTGGGCGAACTTCCGACCAGTCCTTGCTGCGCTCGATGACACGGTCAGCGGTCGCCCGCGGCAGACGCCGCGCCCGCTCTGCCCGCGTAAGGCTGCCGGCCTGGGCAAGCCACTGGCGGATGCGCACGATGTCTTCTGGCAGAATGTCGTTCGCGAGGTCGTCCTCGAACAGCGTTACGGTATCGGTGGTCGTGTCGTGCAGGCCGCCGAGGAAGACGGTGTCGGCCGGGATGGTGATCCCGTTCACCGCCAGTCTCTCCCGCACGGCGCGATCGTTCAAGAGATCGGCCAGCAGACGCGCGTTGACGTCGCCGGCATACCCGCCGCAGGCCCCGCAGTGAAGGGCGCTGGCATAGGGGTTGTTCACCACATTTGCCCCGTGACCGGCGATCAGAACGAAGCGGCCGAAACCTTCCGTCAGCGACATCGCCTTCAGCACCGTATCGGCAACCACGGCGCGAGTATCGAGATCGAGGCGCGGCGCGAAGCGGGGCTTGGCGGTGTCCGGACCCTTGCCCTTGCCGAAGCCCAGACCATCACGCATGAGCTTGCCGGCATAAACAGGCCCCATCGCTTCGACAAAGGCGAAGGAAGAGACCGCGGCCAACTTGAAACGGCCCCACGCGCGTGTGGCGCGCGCACTGAACCGCGCCTGCTGATCGGCTTCCTCATCATGATCGACAGCGCTGCAGCTGAAGACCGACGGCTTCAAGAGAACCGGCAGGCGATGTTCGGCAACGTCAGAAGCAAAGCCCTTGTGGCTGGCGCCGAGACCGAAGAAGCCGGCGAAGCCGAGCGTGCGGACAGCAGGATCAACGCTTTCGAGCGAGCGCCGAAAAACTTCCGAACGCACGTCAATGCAGAAGGCCGCCTGCAGCACCGGCCGCAATTCGGCGACCTTGACCGTCGAGGGTGCCGCAAGCTTTGCAGCGAGCTTCCTTTGGGTGGCCCGCTCCGCCGCCATCTGCAGCAGCCCGTCGATGATGGTATCGAAATCAGGGCTGACCGGCTCGGCATGGCTCCGCCGGACCTGCTGCCACTCGCTTTCGATCGCCGTCTTGTGCTGGGCGTAAAGGGCCTCTTCGAACACCAGCCGGATCGCGAGCAGCTCGAGCGCCGTCGTATCCGTGCGGCCTTCGACTTCCGCCTTGAACTGGATGTGGCGGGCATACTGGGCCCAACCGCCGACGGTCAGCAGAAGCTGATGGAAATAGGTGCCGGGTTCGGCGCCGAGGCCGAGCGAAACGGCTGCCCGCTCGATCGCCCCATGCGGGGTCTCCGGCGTTTCGTCGACATGAATGCTGAAGCCCTTGAAGCCCATGATTTCCGGGGTCAGGTCATGGGTGGCAAAGGCGCGCCAGGCGGCATAGAGCCCGTTGCGCCGGGATGCGGCCCAGAGTGCCTGTCCCTGATCGAAGAACCCGGCCGCGAAGCTGCCGATCCGCTCGGAGACCAGACCCGGCCAGTCCTTGCCCGTGGCCCGTGCGGCAAGCTCCGCAATGGTCGGGAGAGCGGCAACCGCCTGCGGCTCTTCGGCAAGGGCAGTCTTCAGCGCCGGCAGATCGATCTGGTTGAACAGCGTGCTCGACTGGAGTGCGGCCACCAGATCGTCGTCCGTGATCTCGCCCTTGGCGAACAGGTCGGCATAGTGCTTGCGCGGCAGAGCCAGCCGGACGCCGCCGATCCGGGCCAGCCGAGCCGCCGTCTGGTCGAGCGTCTCGCTGATCTGGCCGAGGAAGGGATTGACGGCAACGGTGGCCGTCAGCGGCCAGGCCGGCGGGATCGCCCGCACGGCCTGATCTGCCGCCCGGGCAAGCGCTTCGCCATGCAGGGTGTCGATTGTGGTCATCTCGGTCATCGGTTCACTCCTTCACGGAAGCAGGCGTTGCGGAGGTGGAGCGCTGAAGCGTCCAGCCACCGAGCAGGCGATCGAAGAGGGCATTCACATAGAGGCCATTGGCGAGATGGACGCGCAGGCCCGCCGCCGCCGGATGATAGGCCCAGAGCGGGAAAAGCGACTGGGCGACCGCCACCACGCCGAAGGTCACGACGGCAAGCAGCATCAACGTCCATTCGAGCGGCCCAGGCTGTGGCGTCGCCGGCAGCGTCCCGAGCATCAGCTTGTCGGAGATGCGCTGTAGGGCGAAGTAGGCCGTGGCCGCCGAGATCGAGTAGAGCGACGTCCGCCAGGTGAGCGCCCGGGGCGCGGCATCGGCCAGCCCTTGTGCGATCAGATAGGCGACGCCGAAGATCAGGATCGCACCGAGTGCGAGCGCCTGCGGCGGCTTGTCGGCAAAGCCGAACAACACACCGATGACGGCGTAGATGGTCAGCGCCAGGAGGAAGGCGCGTCCGACCGCCTTGGCATTCGGGATCGCCACCGGACCGGGGCGCCGGATCGAGGCAACCGTCTCGATCGCCGAGCCGGAGCCGAGGAAGGCATGCGCCTTGTAAAGCGAGTGGGCGACGATATGCAGCAGCGCGATCGGGAAGAGTGCCAGGCCACACTGCAGGATCATGAAGCCCATCTGCGCGACCGTCGACCAGGCGAGCGAGGTCTTAACCGCCGACTGGGTGAGCATCACCAGACTGCCGAACAGCGCCGTGAAGCCGCCAACCATGACCAGCACCGCAAGCACCACCGGCGCCTGCAACATGACATCGGCAAAGCGGATCAGGAGGAAGCCGCCGGCATTGACGACACCGGCATGCAGGAGAGCCGAGACCGGGGTCGGCGTTTCCATCACTTCCGTCAGCCAGCCATGGGTCGGGAACTGCGCGGACTTCAGAAGTGCGGCGACAGCAAGCAGTGCGGCGGCCGTGATGGTCAGCGGCAGCCCCTCGCCTTCCCGCGCGGCGGCAAGGATGGTGGCGATGTCGCCGGTGCCGAAGGAAATGGCGAGCAGGATGACGGCGCCGATCAGCGCGGCATCACCGGTGCGCGAGACGATGAACTTCTTGCGCGCGGCGCGCTGGGCAGCGATCCGCTCGGGGTAGAAGAGTAGAAGCTGATGCAGAAGCAGGCTGGTCGCGACCCAGCCGACAACGAGCTGGAGCAGCGTACCAGACTGAACAAGCAGCAGAACAGCCGCCAGCGTCGCGGTCATCCAGCCGGTGAAGGGCCCTTGCCGTTCCTCGCCGTCAAGGAAGGTTCCGGCATATCGTAGTACCACCCAGCCGATGAAGGAGACGAGAAGCAGCATCACCAGGCTGACAAGGTCGAGCCGCGAGGCCAGCGCGAAGTAGCTGTAACCGATCGCCGGGCTGGTGCCTGGACCTTGGAGATAAAGGACCACACCGGACAGGATCGCGACGACAATCGAAGCGAGCGCCGCGCATTCGGCAACGCGGATGGCCATGCGCGGGCGAATCCCCGGCGCCTTGAAGGCATAGTAAGAGGCACCGGCAAGCAGCAGCGGTGCAAGAAGCGGCAGCATATGGATCACGTGACGTCTCCGGGCTCGGCCGCTGCTTGGGAGGAGGCAGCGACTATCTCACGGACCTGTTATCAGCGGCGTGATCACAAGAAAAATTCATTGTTTCTCTAAATCTGTTCTATAAAATAGAACCATGTCCGAGTTGAACTATCATCACCTCCGGTATTTTCGCGCCGTCGCCCATGACGGCAACCTGACGCGCACGGCGGAGCGGCTGAATCTTTCGCAATCCGCTCTCTCGATCCAGATCAAGCAGTTGGAAGAGCGGTTGGGTCATTCGCTCTTTGAGCGGCGGGGCCGCCAGCTCTATCTCACGGAAGCCGGCCGCATCGCGCTCGACCATGCCGACACCATCTTCTCGGCCGGAGAGGAACTGGTCGAGACGCTGAAGGAAACCGGCAGAACCCGCCGCGCAATCCGCATTGGCGCGCTCGCCACCCTCTCGCGCAACTTCCAGATGGAGTTCCTGCGTCCGATCCTGGGACGCTCCGACGTCGACATGATCCTGCGTTCCGGCAGCACCAGCGAGTTACTCGGCGCGCTCGAAACGCTGAACCTCGACATCGTCCTGCTCAACCAGGCGCCGATGGCGGATTCGGTCACGCCCTTCATTGCACAGCATGTCTATCAGCAGCGCGTCAGCCTGATCGGCAAGCCATCCTATGGCAAGCCCGGCGCGACGCTCGCTGACCTGCTTGGCGAGCATCCCGTCATCCTGCCGACGCTGGAAAGCGGCGTGCGCTCGCAATTCGAAGCCCTCGTCGCGCGGCTCGGCATCACCCCGCAGATCGCGGCTGAAGTCGACGACATGGCGATGATGCGTCTTCTCGCCCGCGAAGGTGCGGGCCTGGCCGTTCTGCCGCCGATCGTCGTCAAGGGCGAGCTCGAGGCAGGGACTCTGGTCGAGTTCGATGCGCTGCCCGGCATGATCGAATCCTTCTTTGCCGTGACCGTGAAGCGCCGCTTTCCCAATCCGCTGATCCGGCCATTGCTGGAAGCGAGCGAAGACGGCAAAACCGCCGGCGGCTGAGCAACGTAAAGCTCAGACGCATCAAGCATTTGAGAAGGGCATCGCGTGAAGACATCCATCGCCATCATCGGGGCCGGTATTGCTGGCATCACGCTCGCCCGCAATCTCTCCGCCCTCGCCGAGGTCACCGTGTTTGAAAAGAGCCGGGGACTGGGCGGCCGCATGGCAAACCGTCGCCGCGAGGGCTTCTCCTTCGACCATGGCGCCCAGTATTTCACCGCGCGCTCGCCGGCATTCAAGGCGACCGCGGAAAGCGCCGCGGCAGACGGTGATGCCGGTATCTGGCCGAAATCGGTTCATACGCTGAAGGCAGACGGCCTTGTGAGCGACACGCGCCCGCCGGAGCCACGTTACGTCGGCACTCCGGGCATGAGCGCGTTTGCCCATGGATTGGCTGAAGGGCTCCATATCCGCAAGGAAGCCACCGTGGCGGAGATTGTCTCTGCCGACGCAGGCTGGACGCTGAGCGACAACGAGGGGCAGGATCTTGGCCGCTTCGATCTCATTGTTTCCACCGCCCCCGCTCCGCAGACCGCCCGGCTAATGCCAGAGAATTTTAGCGGTCATGCCGCCCTCAAGGCTGCCGAAATGAGTGGCTGCTTTACCCTGATGATCGGCTTGAATGAACCACTCGACCTCGGCTTCGAGGCTGCCCGCATCGAGGATGAAGTCTTGAGCTGGATCGCCGTGGAAGCGAGCAAGCCGGGGCGGCCTGCAAAAACTGCGCTCACCATCCACAGCCGCAACGACTGGGCCGAAGTCAATCTGGAGCGCGACCGTGATGCCGTGAAAACCGAAATGCTCCAATCCCTCGACCGTCTCCTCGGCAAAGATTTCTCGACTGCTCCATGGCTCGATCTGCATCGCTGGCGTTATGCCAATGTCGAGAAACCCGTCGGCCAGCCCTATCTGTTCGACGCAAGCCTTGGCCTCGGCGCCTGCGGCGACTGGTGTCTCGGCAATCGGGTTGAGGCGGCGGTAGAGAGCGCTCAGGCGCTGTCGCAACTGCTGACCCAACGCCTGCAAGGAGCTTGATATGTACCGCGATCCGACGCTCACCAAACTCCTGACCTATTCCGGCGCCCTGCCCTTCTGGGCGCTCGGCCTCGCCCAGGTGCTCGGCTATCAACCCGCTCTGGCTGCGCAGGCCTTTATCGCCTATGGCACCGGGATCGCCTGCTTCATGGCGGGCACACTGTGGAGCCAGGCACAGATCCGCGCCCAGGATCCGAGGATCATGCTGATCGGAAGCAATGTCGCTGCACTGATGGCGATCGGCGGACTTCTTGTTTTCCCGCTCGCACCTGTCATCACGATGGCGCTGCATGTGGCGGTCTTTCTAGGCCTGTTGGCCGCCGACCTCAACATTCACCGCAGAGGTGACCAACCCGCCTGGTATCTGGCGCTTCGGCGCAACGTCACCCTGTTGGTGATTGCCGCCTATGCGGTGGTCATGATCCTGACATGAGATTTTTTTGGTCCATGCTGTAAGATCGGGATCGCAACGCGCGACAAAGGTGAGCGTGCTATGTGGCGCACGGGATCTTGGCAGGCGCGGACGATGTCCGGGGGATCATGATGAGGAATGTGGGTGAGCACGAATTGAGCGGTGGAACGAGTGCTGCGGCACCGTTTCTCGCCGATGCGGTCTACATGGCGGAACTGCGCGAGCGCATGCTGAAATTCGCAAGCCTTCAGCTGGCCGATCCGGGCCTGGCCGAAGATGCGGTGCAGGAAGCGCTCGCGGGTGCGCTGCGAAACGCCAAGGCCTTTGCCGGTCGCTCCGCCTTTCGCACCTGGGTCTTCGCCATCCTGCGCAACAAGATCGCCGATCAGATCCGCTTCAAGCGTCGACAATCGCAGATGATTGCCATGCCGCTTGGCCACTTCCCGGATGAGGACGAACCCCGTTATTTCGACGCCAAGGGTCACTGGGCGCCGGAAAACCGGCCGAGCGACTGGGGCAATCCTGAAGTAGAGCTCTTGGGCAAGGACTTCTGGCGCGTCTTCGAAGCCTGCCTCGATCATCTGCCACCCGATCAGGGCCGCGTCTTCATGATGCGGGAATTCGTCGAGATGGAGACATCAGAGATCTGTGCGGAGGTCGGCATCACCACCACCAATCTGCATGTCCTCATGCATCGTGCCCGGCTACGGCTGCGCAACTGCCTGGAAGGCCACTGGTTCGCGCCGAAGGAGAGCCTGTCATGATGTGTGAAAACGCAACGAAACTGGCTTCCGATGAGCTGGACCGAGGCCTTTCCATCCGTGAGACCGTCGGCCTCCGGCTGCATCTGATGAAGTGCGGGGCCTGCTCGGGGTTTGCCAAGCAAATCGGGGTGTTGCGCAAGGCGACCCGTCGCTATGTCGCGACAGACGCGTCGGATCCGGGCGAGCGCTGATCAGCGGTCACCCATTTCCTCGACCGATTGGAGGAGATCGATGGCCAGTCTTGTCGAAGCCCCCGCGGCGATCGCCATCTGCGGCAGGATCATCCATTCGAGTGTCCAGGCAGCGCCCGATCGCTCCTGCTCATGCACGAGCGCCTGATGCAGGCCGGAGATCTGCACGGCGTTGAACCGCGCAAGCGTGATGAGGACCTCGGCCTTCACCGGATTGCGCTTGTGCGGCATGGCGGAAGATGCACCGCCGCCACCGATGATCGCCGTACCATTGTCCGCCATCAGCGCGAGATCCTGACCGATCTTGCCCAGACTGCCGGTGACCTGGGAGAACAAGCCGCCGATCTCGGCGATCACCGCCCGCTGGCTGTGCCACTGCGGCCGGTCCGACAGCTTCAGGATGTCCGACAGCCGCGCGCGAACCGCGACAGCCTTGTCGCCGAGCTTCTCCAGCGTACCGGCGGCACCGCCGAACTGCAGCGGCAGACCGGATCGAAGCATCTTTTGAACAGCCGACTGATGGCCGACAAGGGGCGTTTTCCAGCTCGACAACCGATCGGCAACATGGATCGGGATCGCCGCTTGCATGCGGGTACGGCCCATCAGCGACTTGCCACCAGACCGCCCGTTCAGATCGTCAAGTGCTGCGATGACGGCGCCGAGGCGCTGATCGAGGATCGATAGCACTGTCGTCAGCCGGAGCATCAGACCCGTATCGATGGCGTCCTGGCTGGTGGCACCGAAGTGGAGATCCTTGCCCGCCTCTCCCAGTGCCGCCCGCCATTGTCGCACGAGCTCCGGAATGACCACGCCATCACGCCCGATCGACTGCCTGAGCGCATCGATATCCGCCGTGAACGTCTCCTGCAAAGCGGCAATTGTGGCAGGTGCAGCACCAGAGATCAGCCCCTCTGCCGCTTCTGTTTCGGCCAGTGCCACCTCGAAACGCAGCATGGCGGAGAGTTCGGCAACGGCCGCAAACTGCGCGCCGATTTCCTCGTCGCCGAGCAGGCCGGAGAGGATCGGATGGTCGAAGACGGATGCGGTCATGCTGTTATCGAGGCCCTTCTCAGATGTCGAAGAAGACCGTCTCCTTCTCCCCCTGCAGGTGGATGTCGAAGTGATAGGTCGAACCGTCCCGCTGCGCAATCAGGGTCGGCACACGCACCCGGTGCTCGATACGCGCGAGGATCGGGTCCTCGGCATTCGCCGCCTCTTCATCGCCGAAATAAAGACGCGTGTTGAGGCCGAGATTGATGCCGCGCGCGACGATCCAGAAGGAGATATGCGGCGCCATCAACCGGCCATCGCGAAACGGCACCCGGCCCGGCTTGATCGTCTCGAACCGATATTCGCCAGTCGTGAGATCACACGGGCATCGGCCCCAGCCGGTGAAGTTCGGATCGGCACTGCCGCGCGTCTCCGACGGACTGTTGTAAAACCCCTCGGCATCCGCCTGCCAGATCTCGATCAGCGCATCTTTGAGCGGCGTACCGGAGCCATCGATGACGCGACCGGTCACCGTGATACGCTCGCCGCGCGTCTTGTCGTTGACCATGGCAGTGCCGAGATCGGCCGGATAGACGCCCTCGATATCGGCAAAGTTCGGCGTGAGGCCGATATGGACGTAAGGGCCGGCCGTTTGGCTGGCACTTTCCTTGAGGTAGCCGAGATCCTGGACCATCAGTTGCCCTCCATGCGATTTTCAAACAATGTCGAACGGCGCCCGCGCAAGATAATGTCGAACTTGTAGGCGCGCGCATCCATCGGGATGGTGGCCGACCAATCGAGCGCGGCTACCAGCTGCTCGATGGCCGCACGGTCCGGGATCGTCAGCACGATCGGACATTTCCAGATCATCGGATCGCCCTCGAAATACATCTGGGTGATCAGGCGCTGCGAAAAGCCGTGACCGAAGATCGAAAAATGGATATGCGCCGGCCGCCAGTCGTTGACGCCGTTCGGCCAGGGATAGGGACCGGGCTTGATGGTGCGGAAGGCATAATAGCCGTTCTCGTCGGTAATCGTACGCCCGCAGCCACCAAAATTCGGGTCGAGCGGTGCGAGATAGCTTTCCTTCTTGTGGCGATAGCGTCCACCGGCATTGGCCTGCCAGAATTCGACCAGCGCACCCGGTACGGGCCGCCCGCGCTCGTCGAGCACGCGGCCATGCACGATGATCCGCTCGCCGATCGCGCTTTCGCCGGGCTTGGCGAAATTGTGGATCAGGTCGTTGTCGAGTTCGCCCAGCATGGAGTGTCCGAAGACCGGGCCCGTGATTTCGGACTTGGTACCATCCAGCGACAGCAGCGCCTTCTGTGGCGAGCGCAGGACCGATGTCTTGTAGGTCGGCGTATAGGCCGGCGGATGCCAGTTGCGGTCGCGCGGGAAGAAGGCGCCTGTTTCCGGCTTCTTGTTCGACAGGTCAGTCATGGCTCCCTCCCCCGGTCTCGCCGGCATCCATCTTATCAAACACGTGTTTGGCGATCTTGAAAGCCCTGTTGGCGGCGGGAACCCCGGCATAAACAGCAACATGCATCAAGGCTTCCGTGACATCCTCACGGCTGGCGCCGGTATTGGCCGTCGCCCGCACATGCATGGCGACTTCCTCGTCGTGGCCGAGTGCTGCGAGAAGCGCGATCGTGATCATCGAGCGCTCGCGAGGGCTGATACCGGGGCGCGACCAGACCGTACCCCAGGCCCCCTCTGTGATCATCTCCTGGAAGGGCTGATCAAACGGCGTGGCAGAGGAGGACGCACGATCGACATGCGCATCGCCGAGCACACGCCGGCGGGTCGCCATACCCTGTCGGTATCGATCGGATGGACTGCGGGCATCAGCCATGGGCTGCCTCTCCTGAGATGACGGGCGCGAGAAAGGCCTCGATGATTGTGGTAAGCATTTCCGGCTGCTCCACGCAGGGAATATGGCCGGCATCCTTGATGACCTCGTAGCGGGCGCGCGGGATGAGCTTCGCCAGCGAAAGAACAAGCTCAGGTGGCGTCGCCCCATCCTGATCGCCGACGACGCAGAGCGTGGGAACGGCAATTTCGCCAGCGGCAGCGGTGTAGTCGGCATCGCGGATCGCAGCACAGGTGCCGGTGTAACCCTCGACTGGTTGCCGCAGCATCATGTTGCGATAGCCTGGAAAGGAGGAATCGCTTTCGCGGAAGGCCGGCGTGAACCAGCGCTCCATCACACCATCGACGATCCCATCAAGACCGCTCTCCTCGATGGCGGCGATGCGGGCGGCCCACATGTCTGCCGTACCGATCTTGTGCGCCGTATCGCAAAGGATCAGCGCCTTCACCAGATCCGGCCGACGAGCGTAGAGCCCCTGGGCGATCAACCCGCCCACGGAAAGCCCGCAGACGACGGCATCGCTCACCTTCAGATGCTCCAGCAGCCCGATCAGGTCATCGACATGGTCTTCGATCGAGTACGGGGCCTCACCGACATCCGACAGACCGTGGCCGCGCTTGTCATAGGTCAGCAGCGGATAGCTGCCGGCGAGCCGCACGATCACGTCGCGCCAGATGCGAAAATCCGTTCCCAGCGAATTGATGAAGACGATGACGGGTTTGTTGCCCGGCCCACCAATGATCTGGTGATGCAGGCTGACGCCGTTGACCTGAACGAACTGCACGGGCTCCTCCTCCGTTGACACCATATTGCTCACGCGATTTGGTTAGGTAAAATGATGTTTTCCACGAAACACCTAACCGCAGGGTTATGCTTTCATGATCGACAACCGGGTGAAGTTTCGCCACCTGCAGACCTTCGTCGAAGTTTCGCGCCAGAAAAGCGTCATGAAAGCGGCGGAGCTCCTGCATGTCAGCCAGCCTGCGGTGACCAAGACGATCCGCGAACTGGAGGAGGTTTTGGGCGTCGCCGTCTTCGAGAAGGACGGTCGCGGCATCCGCATCACCCGCTACGGCGAAGCCTTTCTCAAACATGCAGGCGCCGCTCTGACCGCGCTCCGCCAGGGTTTCGATTCCGTTTCCCACGCTCTGCACGCCGACGCCCCGCCCATCCGGATCGGCGCCCTGCCGACGGTCTCCACCCGGATCATTCCGCAGGCCATGACCTTGTTCCTGAAGGAAGACGTGCCGGCCCGGATCAAGATCGTTACCGGCGAAAACGCCGTCCTGCTGGAACAGCTGCGGGTCGGCGACCTCGATCTCGTCGTGGGCCGTCTCGCGGCCCCCGAGCAGATGACCGGCTTTTCCTTCGAGCATCTCTATTCCGAGCAGGTGATCTTTTGCGTGCGCGCCGGCCATCCGCTGCTCTCAGCCGGCTCCGACCTCTTCGGAGAACTCGAACGCTATCCTGTGCTGATGCCGACACGGGCATCGATCATCCGGCCTTTCGTGGAACGCTTCCTGATCGCCAACGGCATTTCTGGCCTGCCAACGCAGATCGAGACGGTCTCCGACAGTTTCGGCCGCGCCTTCGTGCGCCAGACCGACGCAATCTGGATCATTTCCACCGGGGTCGTCGCGACCGACATCGCGGATGGGACGCTGGCGGCACTTCCGATCGACACCAGCGAGACCAAGGGACCGGTCGGGCTGACAGTCCGGGCGGACGCCATTCCCTCCATGCCACTCGCCCTTCTGATGCGCACCATCCGCGAGGCAGCAGCAGAAGCGGCTAAGGCCTGACGCTCACGGCAGCAGCGGCTTGAGCCGCGCCTGCATCTCCAGCATCGCCGGCAAACACTGGGAAGGCAGATCGGCGGCAGGCAGGATGGCAGCCGGCGCGCCGACATTGATTGCCGCCACCACGCGGCCGCGGTCGTTGCTGACAGGAACCGCAATTGAACAGAGGCCGATCTCCAGTTCCTGGTCGATCACGGCATAGCCCTGCCGCCGCACCTTGGCGATTTCCTCTTTCAGCAAACGAGGATCGGTCAGCGTCCTGGGCGTATGCGCCTTCAACTGCGAGGCGGCGAGTATCGCATCCACCTCGGTGTCCGAAAGTGCTGCAAGCAGCACCCGGCCCATCGACGCGCTATAGGCCGGGAGCCGCGACCCCGGCATCAGATTGATCGACATCACCCGCTTCTGCGCGGCGCGGGCGATGTAGACGATTTCGGTGTTATCGAGGATCGACGCCGAGGCGCTGTGCCCCACACGCTCGGATAGTTGATCGAGATGCGGCTGCAGTAGGACCGGCAGTGGCGTGGCCGACAGCCAGGCATGGCCGATCCGCAGGATCTTCGGCGTTAGCGAGAAGAACTTCCCGTCGTAGTCGGCATAACCGAGCTCTGAGAGCGTCAGCAGGCAGCGCCGGGCAGTCGCCCGGTCCAGCCCGCTGATATCGGAGGCGTCGGTGATGCTCAGCCGCTGACGCTCGGGACCAAAAGCTTCGAGCACCTTCAACCCCTTGGCGAAACCACCCATCAGGTCCCGCTCTCCCACAGCCATTCTCCACTTCATGTTGTGCGATTATCGAACAAATATCAATTATCGTACAAACTACTTGCTGTCGATGGCTGAGCGGACCTATTTGTTGGTGAGGACGCGGCAGAGCCGCAGCCAGAGGAGACGGGAGTTCCCATGGACAAGAGAATTGCAAACCTGGCGGATGCCGTGGCCGGGATCGGCGATGGCGCAACCGTCATGATCGGCGGCTTCGGTGGCTCCGGCGCACCGATCGAACTCATTCACGCACTGATCGACAAGGGCCCGAAGAACCTGACGGTGATCAACAACAATGCCGGCAACGGCCGCATCGGCATTGCCGCGATGATCGACGCCGGTCTCGTGAAGAAGATGATCTGCTCCTTCCCGCGCTCGTCTGATCCCCGCGCCTTCACCGATCGCTATCTGGCTGGCGAGATTGAGCTGGAACTGGTGCCGCAGGGGACGCTGGCCGAGCGCATTCGCGCTGGCGGCGCCGGCATCCCCGCCTTCTACACGCCGACCGGGTTCGGCACGGAACTGGCCGAGGGCAAGGTCATCGCCGAATTCGATGGCCGAAAATATGTGCAGGAACGCTGGCTGAAGGCCGACTTTGCCATCGTCAAGGCGCATCTCGGCGACACTATGGGCAACCTCACCTACCGGATGGCCGGCCGCAACTTCAATCCGCTGATGTGCATGGCCGCCGCCAAGACCATCGCCCAGGTTTCGAAGATCGTGAAGCCAGGCGAGATCGATCCCGAGCAGGTGATCACACCCGGCATCTTCGTCGATGGCGTCGTTGAAGTCGCCAACCCGCAACAGGAAGAAGCGCTGATCCGCGCCGGAGTGGTTTACGCATGAGCGACGCAGCTGCAATCGACACCCGCGAGGACATCAAGCTCTCCAACGCCCAGATCGCCTGGCGCGCCGCCCAGGACATCGCCGATGGCGCCTATGTGAACCTCGGCATCGGCTTTCCGGAAATGGTGGCCAAGTTCCAGCCTGAGGGACGCGAGGCCATCTTCCACACCGAAAACGGCGTGCTGAACTTCGGTGAAGCACCCGCTGCCGGCGCGGAAGACTGGGATCTGATCAATGCCGGAAAGAAGGCGATCACGCTGAAGCCCGGTGCAGCCTTCTTCCACCATGCCGACAGCTTCGCCATGGTCCGCGGCGGCCATCTCGATGTCGCGATCCTCGGCGCCTATCAAGTTGCCGAAAACGGCGACCTCGCCAACTGGCGCGTCGGCTCCAAGGGTGTACCCGCCGTCGGCGGCGCCATGGATCTCGTGCATGGTGCAAAGCAAGTCGTCGTCATCACCGAACACGTTACCAAGGACGGCAAGCCGAAGCTCGTGGAGCGCTGCACCTTCCCGCTGACCGGCGTCGGCTGCATCACACGCGTCTATACGAGCCATGCCGTGATCGACATTGTCGATGGCCGGTTCGTCGTGCGCGAGAAGCTCGCCGCCATGACCATGGACGAGCTGCAGGCCATGACCGGGGCCAAGCTTCATAGCGACGGTCCGGTTGCCGACCTCGTTGTTCCGGCTTTGTGAGGGCATCCCAATGATCGAAGCCTTTATCTGCGATTACATCCGCACGCCCATCGGCCGTTTCGGCGGCTCGCTTTCCTCCGTCCGCGCCGATGATCTCGGCGCCGTGCCGCTGAAGGCGCTGATGGAGCGCCATTCAGATATCGACTGGGAAGCCGTCGAGGACGTTATCTTCGGCTGCGCCAACCAGGCCGGCGAAGACAATCGCAACGTCGCCCGCATGTCGGCCCTGCTCGCCGGCCTGCCCGTCTCCGTAACCGGCACCACGATCAACCGCCTCTGCGGCTCCGGCATGGATGCCGTGATCACAGCCGCCCGCGCCATCAAGTCGGGCGAAGCCGAGCTGATGATCGCAGGCGGCGTGGAAAGCATGAGCCGCGCGCCCTTCGTCATGCCGAAGGCCGACACCGCTTTCTCCCGCAATGCCGAGATCTACGACACCACGATCGGCTGGCGCTTCGTCAATCCGCTGATGAAAAAGCAGTACGGCGTCGATTCCATGCCGGAGACCGGCGACAACGTGGCGATCGACTTCAAGGTCTCGCGCGAGGATCAGGATGCCTTCGCCGTTCGCAGCCAGGCCAAGGCAGCGGAAGCGCAAGCCAATGGCCGGCTGGCGAAGGAAATCACGGCCGTCACCGTGCCACAGCGCAAGGGCGATCCCGTGATCGTAGACCGGGACGAACATCCGCGCGCGACCTCGGTCGAGGCGCTGGCCAAGCTGAAGCCGGTCAATAAGATGGAAGGCGCCAGCGTCACCGCCGGCAATGCCTCCGGCGTCAATGACGGGGCTGCTGCCCTGATCATCGCCTCGGAAGCCGCCGTGAGGAAATATGGCCTCAACCCGATCGCCCGCATCCTCGGTGGCGCAACCGCCGGTGTTCCGCCACGCATCATGGGCTTCGGCCCCGCCCCGGCCTCGAAGAAGCTGCTCGCCCGCCTCGGCCTCACGCAGCAGCAGATCGACGTGATCGAGTTGAACGAAGCCTTTGCGAGCCAAGGCATCGCGACCCTCCGCGATCTCGGCATTGCCGACGACGACCCGCGCGTCAACCGCAATGGCGGCGCGATCGCGCTTGGCCATCCGCTCGGCATGTCCGGCGCCCGCATCGCCGGAACGGCAGCCTTGGAACTCAAGGAAACCGGCGGGCGCTATGCGCTCTCCACCATGTGCATCGGCGTCGGTCAGGGTATTGCAATTGCCCTGGAACGGGTTTGATATCAGATGGAAGGCGCCCCATGCGGGCGCCTTTTTTGAGTTCAGGGATTGAGGAAGGCGAGAATCAGCTGATGCACCGCACCGCCCGGTGACATCTCGATCTGGTCGTATTCGCTGTGGCGTGCCACATGCGCATCCGAGATCGGCTTCAGCTGCGCCTGAAGAGCCGCGCGCACCTTCTTGCAGCCCGGATCGTTTTCGTCTCTCAGACCGATCGACACATCCTGGATCTGTTGGGTCAGGTCCTTCATGAACTGCCCATGCAGTTTCTCGTGAGTGACAATCCCGTCGTAAAAAGCCTCCCACTTCGCCGCAACCTCAGGCGACAGCCTTTGCGCAGGCTTCGGCAGGGTATAGGTGATGATCAGCTTCGGCTTGGCAGACGCGAGCACGCAGGCCTGCCCCTGCTGTTGGTAGTCCCGCTGCCAGGTGAGCTTGAACGTTGTGTGAGCGATTACGCGGCCACCACCAAGCTTTGGCCCACGCTCGCCGATAGACTGATAAAGCGCCAGCGGCGAGGCGCCGCTCACCTTATAATGCTCGACTTTCTCCGTCGGCTGCCATTCCTGGGCCATGACCGGCACAGCAGCCAGAAGCAGACTGAACCCTGTGATCTTGCGAAAATGCGAGGCAAGTTTGGTCACGCGCGGCTCCCTTGAACGAGCGTCTGATAGCGGCACCGCAGTATCCCTGCAACGAAGATGTCAGGAGAGGCCATACCGTCCCCGGTTTTTATGACATGGCTTTCCGCAATTTTAACGGAGTCTCATATAGATCTTTCAAACTGGATACAGCAAAAGGAAGCGAGTAGCCGTGGACATTCAGCGGACAACGCAGACGCGTCTGGCACGGTGGTTCGACCTTCTCAAGGTCCCGAACCACAATCCGGCGCTGACGGCAGCTCAGTTCGAGGCATTCTCCAAGCAGGTGCCGCTCCTGTATTTCATTCTGTCCACCAACATGATTTCCCTCGCCTGGACCCATCAGGGTGCAGCGCCAGACTTTCTCGTTTTGTATCTGCCGATCGTTCTGACCTCGCTGTTCGCCCTGCGCTCGCTCATCTGGCTGAAGGGCCGCAAACGCCAACGCACGCCTGAGCAAGCCTACAAACAGCTGCGCGGGACAAACATATTATCCTTCCCGATCGCGGTCTTCTGCACGGCCTGGTCGATCTCCCTCATCCCCTACGGCGATCCGTACCAGAAGGCGCATGTGGCTTTCTTCATGGCGATCACCGTCATCGGCTGCATCTTCTGCCTTATGCATCTACGCTCGGCAGCCCTGATCGTCACCGTGACGGTCAACCTGCCGTTCTTTGTGGTCATGTGCCTTTCCGGCGAGCCGACCTTCATTGCGACCGGCGTCAACGTCATTCTCGTCACGATGGCGATGATCATGATCCTGATCTCGCATTACCGGGATTTTCGCCAGCTGCATGAATCGCGCAACGTGCTGATGCTGCAGCAGCAGGCTCTGCAGGAGCAGAACAAGGCCATGCAGGTGCTCTCGGATGAGAACCTGCGCCTCGCCAACCTGGATAGTCTGACCCTGCTCGCCAACCGCCGGAGCTTCTTTCACGTGTTGGACGAGGCCTTTACGCGGGCCAGCAACTCCGGTGGCAAGTTGGCGGTCGGGGTGATTGACCTCGACGGCTTCAAACCGGTCAACGACCTCTACGGCCATTCCGCCGGCGACAAGGTGCTGATCGAAATCGGCAACCGCCTCTCCACCATCGCCGACCCGCGCCTTTCCGTTTATCGTCTCGGTGGCGACGAGTTCGGTCTGCTTCTGCAGGGCGAGGTGGGCGAGGATAGCGCGGCTGCGCTCGGCGCCAAAGTCTGCGAAATCATCGCAGAACGCATCAACATCGGCAGTGGCATGGTTCAGGTGACGGGTTCCGTCGGCTTCGCCATCTATCCCGATGTCGGGCAAACCGGACAGGAAATTTACGAACTCGCCGACTATGCCCTCTATACCGCCAAACGCCGTCACCGTGCCGGCACGGTGATTTTCAACGCTGTTCAGGCGAACGAACTTAACCGTCAGAAGGTGGTCGAGGATGCTCTGGTGGCCGCGGACCTCGACAAGGAACTCTCCTTGGTCTTTCAACCGATCACCTGTGTCGACCGTCGGATCTGCATCGGCTTCGAGGCACTGGCGCGCTGGGAAAGCCCACGGATCGGTCAGGTCTCTCCGGCCGAATTCATCCCGGTGGCCGAGCACAACGGTCGCATCACCCTGATCACCCGCATGCTGCTGGGAAGGGCGTTGAAGACCGCAGCGCGCTGGCCGGAGGGGGTCTATCTGTCCTTCAACCTCTCGCCGCATGATCTGACGGCGCCGGAAAACACGCTCAAAATTGTCGCCATCGTTTTGAAGAGCGGCTTCGACCCGCGGCGCATCAATTTCGAGATCACGGAAACGGCCGTGATGCACGACTTCGAGCAGGCCAGCGCATCGATCCAGATGCTGAGGGAATTGGGCGCCGGCATTTCACTGGACGATTTCGGTACCGGTTACTCGAGCTTGAACCATGTCCACAAGCTCCCGCTGACGAAGATCAAGATCGACGGTAGCTTCGTGCGCAACATCCACNNCCCGCAAGACGAGCTTCAACATCGTCAAGTCGGTTTTGGCGCTCTGCGCCGAGATGGACTTGGAAGCGATCGTGGAGGGTGTCGAGACTGAGGAGGAACTGCGAATCCTCGAAAATCTGGGCGTCCGTGCCGTGCAGGGCTATTACTTCGGCAAGCCGATGACAGCCGATGAAACCCTCAAACGTCTGGCTATGCAGGACGCCCAGGCTCTGGCGTCCTGATTGCCTAAGACTGTGTCCGGCTTATTGAGGCTTTTAACTGACGCACGGTTTCGGCATCGGTTCTCCGGTTTGCGTCTGCTTCAAATCCCAGCTCAACCAGCCTGCCGTCTCCCCGGACCGCCTCGCTGCACGAGGCATGCAATTCCATAACGCCGGGGATTGCCAGAAATTCCCTGGCATTTTCTGGCCGCACGCCGGCGCCGGGCATAATGGAGATACGCTCGGCCCCTATGGCCGCAAGCCGCCCCAGCGT
This sequence comes from Hyphomicrobiales bacterium, assembly GCA_900473805.1. Taxonomy (GTDB): domain Bacteria; phylum Pseudomonadota; class Alphaproteobacteria; order Rhizobiales; family Rhizobiaceae; genus Allorhizobium. The sequence continues at coordinate 114,193 of UCMS01000031.1, forward strand.
TTCGATCCCCTCTGCAGCGTGCCGCTGACCGCCGGACGTCAGGATGCGGGAAAAGCCGAGCGCAACAGCAATCTCGAGCGCGGCATCCATATCAGAGACCACATCGAAAGCCCGATGCAGGGTAAGGTCGAGACCTTTTGCTGCTGAAATCAGTCGACGGATCACGGCGACATCAAGCGTCGCATCTGCAGTGGTCGCACCGATGACCACACCGGCAAGGCCTGCATCGCGAGCGGCGATGATGTCGGCCTCCATGACCGCGATTTCCGCCTCGGAATAGGTGAAACCACCGGCACGGGGGCGGATCAGCGCATGGATCGGGATCGGTGCTTTGGCAGCGATCGCCATGAAACCGCACGAGGGGGTCAGCCCCCCCGACCCAAGAGCAGAACAGAGTTCGATACGGTCAGCGCCGCCGGCAATCGCCGCATTGAGCCCGTCGATGTCGTCGACGCAGATCTCGAGCAGCGGTTCTGAAGCTGTTTTGCGGAACGTCGAGACCACCTGATCCTTACCCTTGTGCATTTGATTTCGGCACCCGATCGAGCAGCCAGAGCAGGCCGACGCCCGAAGCGCCGGCGACCGAGGCGATGATCGCCGTGCCCGCATAGTCGCTGATGCTGGTGCCGAGCGCAAACATCAGAGAGGCCATGCCACCGCTCAGGAAAATGTTGACGGCAATCAGCGAGCTGCCAAGGCCCGCCCGGTCCGCGATCAGGTTCTGAAGATAGGTGATGGGGATCGAGATGATGCCTGCCGCCCCGAGGCCAGCCACCAGCGTCAGCAGATAGACATCCATCGGCCGATCGGCGAGGCCGAGGAAGACGAGGTAGCTGCAATAGATCAGCGCCGCCGTAACCATTGCAAAGAGAATGGAAGTTCTGGCTTCGACCCATCCCCAGAAGAGGATGAAGATGATCTCCAGAAAGGCGACGATACCGACGATAACCCCGACATCAGCCGGCGTTCCGCCGGCTTTTCCGGTAACGATCAGCGGCAGGACGGTACCATTGGCATGCAACATCGCCGAGATCAGCGAGACCGCCAAAAGTCGAGGCAGCACGCTCCCGGATCCAATCTGCCGGATGGACCGGAAAAAGGCGTAGTGTTGTCGCTCACCTTCCTTCGCCGGAGGTCGACGGTCGAGGCCGAACACGAACAGCAGGAGACAGACGAGACAGGCAAGGCTTGCCAGCAGGAAGGCCGGCAGCATGCTCGGCTGACCGACGAGCAACGCCCCGACGATCCCGGGCACCAGGACCCAGGAGGCGGAAAGCACCGCGCGTACGGCAGAATTTACCGCCATCAACTCGCGAACCGGCATGTCGGTCGAGACAGCACGGACATTGGCGAAGATCAGCGAGTTGATCGTGCCAAAGACCGGAATGAGAACGAGCGTCGCGACGCCAAACATCACCGGCGTCGGCACCACGTAGACAAGCCCGAAGCCGCAAATGCCGAAGATCGAAGCAAGGATCATCGGTGAGCGGAAATGACCAAGTCGATCCGCGACAATGCCCGCCGTCACGCTGGCCGAAACATTCACCACCGCCGCCAGGAAGATCAGCACCGAATAGACGGCGTCGGACAGTCCGAGTTCCCGGATGCCGATCAGCGACATGTAGGGCGACGTCGCAGCGCCAGAGAAGCCGAAGAAGAAGATCGCGGCCGCACTGACCCGGATCGGCTTGTGGCGATAGACCACCGAAAAGGAGGACAACATGAAGAGAACTATCGGTTCGGGGTTCGGGCCGCCGGATGGACGGCACGGCAATCAGTGTCTCAGGAGAATCGCGTGGAAAAGAACACCTTCGGCATATAGCTGAAATCCTTGACGAAGGGATAGCTCGGCTGATGACGTCGATGGCTCGGCAGGTTTTCGATGTCCTGGTTGATCACCCCATCCGTCAGCGCCATCAGGTTGGGATTGGCGATCGGCGCAAGCTCCGGCGAGAGGTAGCCCGACTTGACGACCAGCAGCCGCACTGTGGTCGGATCGAGCCCAAGGCGGGTGAAGTCCGCGATGTTGTGATAGGGCCTGCGCCGCGACGCGAGCACCAGCGTGATACCGCCGATCCTGACGACCGCCTGTTGCTCGGCAGTTGGACCGGGATCGTCGAGAAACACGACATCCGCCTCCACTTCGACCGAAGGGCTTGCCGGATCGAGCGAACCGCCAACCTTCAGCGATACCCGTGCGCCTGCACCGGCTGCGAAGCAATGCTCGACGGCGGGGCGATCCGTGATGCCGGCAATCAGGACCTCATCGATCGACCGCGTCAGAAGCGCCTTGAGCACATCTGCCCGGTCGCCCACCCCACCACCGGTCGGGTTGTCGCCGGAATCTGCCAGAATAATCGTCCGTGTTTCCATGCGCTCGGCAATGTCGAGCATGTCCTCAAGCGGACCTGTGACCGGGCCAAAGCGGAAATCCTCGCGCGCGTCCCAATAGGATTGCGCGATTGCTGCCGTGACCTCTTCCGCCGCCGCCTTGTCGACGGCCGTCACGACGGCACAGGCCGTGCCGCGCGGCTCGTCAGCCCAGACATAGCCGACCATCAGGTTGGCATCCCAGATCCCGGGCACGGCGTCGTGCTCCGGCAGCTTCAGATAAAGGCTCTTTGCCGGCTCGTCCTCGGTCGAGGTGCGCTCACCGGGCAGGAGAACCGGCACCGGTGCCCAGGCAACGCCCGGCTTCTCGCCGGTCTTTAGCGCTCGAACCAGCATCGACCAGGCCCGAACCATCGTTTCACGCACATCGATATGCGGTGCGGTGCGATACCCGGCGAAGATATCCAGCTGGTCGATAATCTTCTGGGTGACATTGCCATGCAGGTCGTAGCTCGCCGCAACCGGCACATCAGGACCGACAACGGCGCGCGCCGCAGAGATCCAGTCGCCCTCGGCATCGTCCATGCCCTCGACATTCATGGCGCCATGCATGGCAAGATAGAGCCCGTCGATCGGCAATGCCGCCTTGAGCCGATCGAGAAACTCCGCCTTGAATGCTTCGTAAGTCGCACGTGCCACGGGGCCGCCCGGCACTGCACGCGCATGCAGCAGCGGCAGATGGTCGACGCCATCTGCCTGAAGGAAATCGAAGTATTCATGTGCCAGCAGGTCCGGCCCGCGCAGCACGCGAAAATCCTCCGGCTGCATTAGGACGGGAGACGAGGTCGAGCATTCGGTGTGGATACCGCCGACGGCGATGCGGAAGGTCATGCGTGGATATCCTCAGTAACGGGGGCTCAGGCGGACGATGGCGGCAAAGCGCAGCCAGTCCTTGTTGTCCTTCGGCGTCCACGCGGCCTCGGCAATGGCCGGAAGACGCGGGAAGACGAGGTGGTTGAAATAGTCGCGTGTCAGGAAGTGCTCAGACCAGATGCAGGCCTGGACACCGCGCATGCGCGGCGCAAGCTCCGACGGGAACTCTGCGACCGCTTCATAGGTATAGGTATGCTTGGGTGGCACGGTCCCGGCCCAGCTTCCACCCGGCTCCTGGAAGGATTCGTCCTGCACCATGTCGAGATAGTAGGCCTGTCCCGGTGTCATCACGACGTCATAGCCCTGACGCGCCAGTTCCAGCCCGACTTCCGGCTTCTGCCAGGCCATCAGCAGCGTACCATCCGGATCAACGCCGCCACCATGGCTGACTTCGTCCCAACCGGCCAGCTTGCGGCCGCGCTCGGCGAGCATTTTCTGGATTCGCTTCATGAAATAGCTCTGCAGCCCGAAGGTACCCTCGATGCCTTCTTGCTCCATCAGTTTCCGTGCAAGCGGTGACGCCATCCAGGTATTGGCCGCCACTTCGTCGCCGCCGATATGAATGAGCTTGGACGGGAAGAGCTCGACCATTTCGTCGAAGACCTTGCCCAGCACCTCGTAGGTGTATTCGATCGCCGGGTTCAGCGCATTGTTGGGATAGCCCTGCACCGAGCGATAGCTGTCAGGCGCCTCCTGCCCGTCGACGAGCTCCGGCAGTGCCACCAGCATTGCGGTGCTGTGGCCGGGAATATCGATCTCCGGCACCACTTCGACCTGAAGCGCTGCCGCATGGGCAACGATGTCGCGAACCTCGTCCTGGGCATAGAAACCGCCGACCGGCTCGGCGCCATTGCCGAGCTGCGGCAGGAGCGGTTCGTCCGGTCCGCGCAACACGCCAATGGTGGTGAGCTGCGGGAAGGCCTTGATTTCCAACCGCCAGGCTTCGTCGTCGGACAGATGCCAGTGGAAGGTGTTCATCCGGAACCATGCCATGATGTCGATCAGCCGCTTGACGTCAGCGACCGGATAGAACTGACGGGAGACATCGAGATGACAACCGCGCCAGCCGTAACGCGGCTTGTCGGTGATTATGCCCGAGACCGGAAAGCGGAAGGTACCCGGCTGAGTGCGGGCGCCATGCAGCATCTGGGCAAGCAGGGTGAGCGCATATTGCAGGCCGGCGACATCGCCATAGGCGAGTGCGATACCGTCAGCGGCAAAGGTAAGCGTGTAGGCAGAAGCGCGCAGGGCCTCATCAGCGCGGAACGAAATCGACCGCCCCTGATGCACCGGCGCAAGAGACAGAGGCGCATGACCGGCGGAAAACAGGCGGCAGAAGAGCCGCAACACGTTTTCGACTTCCCGCAGCTCGACGAGAGAAGAACCGCTGGCCGGATAGAGCGCGACCGGGAAGCCGTCGCCCACCACAAGCTCGGCGGAGACAGGCCAGGGCAGCATCGCGAAAGGCTGCGTGACCTGCCCCTCCGGCAGAAGCGGCGGCGGCGGCGCGCTGTCACCACCCCCGAGCATCAGGTCAGCAACCGCCACAGCCGCATGTTGACCAGTCGACAGCGTGATATAGGCGGACTTCGCACCATCCGTGCGGTGCTTGGCTGCGCGCCAGAGACCGCCGACGCGGAAGGTCCAGGAGGCGCCGGGTTCGAGGACAAAGCCCGCCGGCGGCGCGAACTGGTGGAAATTGGCGTTGCGCTTCAGGAACACGGCATTCTCAAGGATCGGCTCCTGCGTGTCCTTGACGCGGGTCAGCGACGTGTAGGCAAGCTTGAAATCNNGCAATGGCCACGTCGGAGAGATTGACCAGCGTGAAGACGAAGGCGCCACAGTCGTCGCCCTCCACCGGATGCCACGTGTTTTCGAGACGGAACTGAACGGCTGTTGCCATGGGGAATGCTCCTGGCTTTTCGGTATCAATAATTGTCGGATTGCGAGAAGGTTCGGGCGAGCTCGGCCTGACCGGCCGTCAGCCCACAATCGACGGGCAGGCAAACGCCTGTGATGGCCGCCGCCTGATCGCTGGACAAGAAGAACACGGCATTGGCGATGTCCTCAGCCGTCGCGATCCGGCGCAGCGCATACCAGCGCTTGGCCTCTTCGAAGACCTGCGGATTGGCGGCAGCGCGCGCCTCCCAGGCCTGGGTAAGCACTGTGCCGGGGGCGACCGCATTGGAGCGGATGCCATATTTGCCGTATTCGACGGCAATCAGCTTGGTCAGATGAATAAGGCCGGCCTTCGCCGCGCTATAGGCCGGATGACCGAAGACGGCCATGCCGTTGACCGAGGAAATGTTAACGAGCGCGCCCTTCGACGCCTTGAGCGCCGCCTCAAACGCGCGGAAGCAGAGAAAAGGAGCCTCGAGATTGAGCGCATTATCCTTGCGCCAGATCTCGCCGTCGGTGTCGCCAAGGCTGACGGCGCGCGCAGCACCGGCATTGTTGACGAGCGTGTGCACCACCCCATGGCCCGCCACCCGCGCGGCAATCTCGGCAAGAGAGGCCTCATCCGTCACATCGCAGATGAGCGGCACAAATCGAGGATCGCCTCCGAGTTCCGCGACTGCCGCGTCCAGTGCCTGACCATCGAGATCAAGCAGCACGACCACATCATGGCTGTCGGCCAGACGCTTGGCGATCGCCCGTCCTATATCGCCGGCAGCACCGGTTACCACGGCAACCTTATGCGTCACGGCGGATCTCCGACAAGGATGCGAGCATGGGATTAGTCTCCGAGAAGTTGCCGGTCGTCCCCGCCATCGCGGTGTTCGACCAGCTGTTGTTTGATATGGCGCAGCGTCACCTGCGACTGCTTGCGATTGCGATAGGCGACGAGGCTGGCGATCACATCGACGACGGCGAGATAGGCAAAGCGGGTGGAGGTCGGCCGGAAAATGTTGTCGCCCTCCGGCAGGTCGATGCCGATCACAAGTTCGGAGGCCTCCGCCACCAGACTCTGGCTCTGGCTGAGCGCAATGGTGGTGATCCCGTTCTCGCGTGCGAGCCTGAAGCACTTGACCAGCTCGCTATTACGCCCAGAGAACGACGAGCCGATCAGAACGTCGTTAGACCGCGCGGCGGCCGTCAGCATCAATTGCATATTGTGGTCGGCAGAGGCCGTGACGCGAGACCCGAGACGGAAGAGACGATTCTGGATCTCGCTTGCAATCATCGAGGAATTGCCCCCGGAGCCGAAGGCATAGACCATTTCGGCCCGGGCGAGCCGGTCCGCAACCCTGTCCAGAACAATGGGATCGAGTGCCCGATGCACCATGAACATGGCATTCTGGGCCTTGGTGATCACGTCGGTCGCCACATCGGCGGGATCGGTGCTCTTCGTTTCCGGATTGAGATAGCGCACCCCGACATAGGCCGTGCGCGCCAGGTTGACCTTGAAATCCGCAAAGCTCTGGCAACCCAGCCGCCGGCAAAAGCGCGTCACCGTTGGCGGCGAAACTTCCGCCCGCTCCGCAAGTTCGATGATCGAGGCATTCACGGCGAAATCGAAGGAGTTGAGCAGGATATCCGCAATGCGTTGCTCGGAGGCAGAAAACTGCCCCGCTTCTTCCTGTATGCGCGCGAAGATATCCAATGCCCCAATCCCTCAGCTATTTCGAGGGTTTGTAAGCTACGCAGTCGATTTCGACCTTGCAATCGACCATCATGGACGCCTGTACACAGGCGCGCGCCGGAGGGTGCTCACCGAAATACTGTTGGTAAATCTTGTTGAAGGTCCAGAAGTCCCGGGGATCATCAAGCCAGACGCCACAGCGCACGACGTGTTCGACGCCATAGCCGGCCTCTTCGAGGATCGCCAGCACGTTGGCGATCGTCTTGTGGGTCTGTTCAATAATGCCGCCGGGAATGATCTCGCCGTCTTCCATGGCAACTTGACCGGAGACATAAAGCCAGCCGTCAGCCTCGACCGCGCGTGCAAACGGAAGCCGCTGCCCGCCTGCTCCTGCCTTTTCCGCTCCGTAACGCTTGATCGTCATTCGCCCCTCTCATGCAAATTATTTTCTTCGATCGTTGACAAACCACCATAGAAAACGGATTTTGACCAGACAAAAACGGCGATCATGAAAAGAATTTCAACACGGGGATGAAATGCGCGATCCTTTCCTCAATCCATTTCCGGCATCCGACACCGCACGTCACGCCATATGGGAAATGCTGGTGCCCCGCGACATCGACGCTTTCCTGGCAGCTGACTGGAGCATGGTTGCCGGCGATTTCGTTGAAGAGGGCTTCATCGGCATCAGCGGCAATCGCGATCCGAACCCAGACAACTGGCGCCTTGCCTTTCCTAATCTCGCCGCCTACCGCGACGAATGGCTGAAGCAGGCGAAGGATTTTGCCTCACAAAGTTACGGAGAAGACCCGCGCAGGGCGATCTTCTCCACCACGACCCTGGAAGAGATCGAGCTATCGGGTGAAACCGCGCTGGTGCGCAAGAAATTCGACGGCGGCATCAGGAAGGCCGACGGCAGTCTGGATGTCATGCGCTGGCAGACACTTTATTACTGCCGCCTGCACGAGGGCCGCTGGAAGATATCCGGCTTCACCGGCTATCTGCCCAACCCGATGGGCAGGCCATAACGGCGCCCTTCCCGTTCATCCCTTCAGGAGGTCGACCCGTGCGCATCTTCACAGCCGCGCTTGCAACGGAAACGAACACATTCTCCCCGATCTGCATCGACCGGCGCGCCTTTGAGGAATCGCTCTACGCCCCGCCCGGGCAGCATCCGGCAACCCCAACGCTCTGCACGGCGCCGATCACCGTCGGGCGAAAGGTCTGCGCCGCAAAGGGCTGGACGCTGATCGAGGGTACGGCGACCTGGGCTGACCCAGCGGGATTGGTCAATCGGCAGACCTTTGAGAGCCTGCGCGACGAAATTCTCGACCAGTTGAAAGCGGCCATGCCGGTCGACGCAGTGGTTCTCGGCCTGCATGGCGCCATGGTCGCGGACGGATATATGGACCCGGAAGGCGACCTGCTGACCCGCATCCGCGAGATTGTCGGCCCTGATATCTTGCTTTGCGCCGAACTCGATCCGCACAGCCATCTCACGGCCAAACGCGTGGCGGCGGCCGATTTCTTCGTCGTCTTCAAGGAATTCCCCCACACGGATTTCGTCGATCGTGCCGAAGATCTGTGGCGCATCGCGGTCGACACCCTGGAAGGCCGCGTGAAGCCGGTCATGTCGGTCTTCGACTGCCGGATGATCGATGTTTTCCCGACATCGCGCGAGCCGATGCGCAGCTTTGTTGACAGACTTATGGCCATGGAAGCCGGCGATTCCGAGATCCTTTCGCTCTCGGTCATCCATGGCTTTATGGCGGGCGACGTGCCGGAAATGGGCACAAAGACCATCGCCGTGACCGATGGCAACAGCGTCAAAGGTGAGGCGCTCGCCCGCGAGCTGGGACTGGACCTCTTCGCCAAGCGCGGCACCTTCATGATGCCGCAGATCGACGAAAAGGCTGCGCTCGACCAAGCGCTCGCCATCGCTAAGGGACCCGTGGTTATCGCCGATATGTGGGATAATC
>UCMS01000033.1 GCA_900473805.1 Hyphomicrobiales bacterium
CTTGAAATTTTGAGCGTTGAGTTTCAAAGGGTTAGAGCGTCATTTCACCGTCATTTAACTATGACATATAACGATTATTTTTTATTTCTTTCACCCTTTTGTGAGAGCGCTTGTGCCTCTTGCGAGCGGTTGCCGAGTGGGTCCGGCCCGTCTGGTCCCTCTAAAAAGACACCGTCTCTCAACCTTCTGCACGCGACTCCTCGGCATCTGCGATTGTCCGTTCCATGTCCCGAAAATTGACAATCGCCAGATCATTGCGCCCCAACGCGCCGGTGGTAAGCTCGCAGCATCACTGGAGGGGAGTTCAACATGCCGCAATTGTCTGTCTGGTATTTCCGCACGGCCATCCTGTTTCTGATCGCAGGGATCTGTGTCGGCCTTTACATGTCGATCACGCACCAGTTCGAGGCGACCGGTGCCCATGCGCATATCAACCTGCTCGGTTGGGTGACCATGGCAATCTTCGGCATCTACTACGCGCTCAACCCGATCCAGGCCGCAAGCCGCGTCGCCAAGGTCCAATATATGCTCTACACCATCGGCATCCTGGTCATGGCGCCCTCGCTCTTCCTGATGCTGACGGGCAATCCGTCGCTCGAGCCGGTGGTTGCCGTATCTTCGCTGGTCACCTTTGCCGGCGTCCTGCTCTTCGCGGTGATCCTGTTTACCCGCAGGGCGTAGACGCCGGGCCATCGGCGCTCGGGGTCCAGCGCGAAAGCGCCGCGTGTCCGGCCGGGGTCAGCTGATAGACGCCCCGGTCGAGCCGCTCGAACCAGCCATAGACATTCGATAGCAGGATCTTTCCCGCGTCGGGAACCTGTGCCCTGATCTCCTTGACCGTCAACGGGCCCGAGGCGAGGGCGGACGCGCAGCCGAGCGCCTGCTGCCGATAGGCCGTCATCTGGGGCAGGCGCGTGCTGCCGCCGACGACAGGATCGCCCTTGCGCTTCTGATGTTCGCGCATCAGCCGCGACCGCCGCTTCGGATTGGTCCTGGGCATCGGCGTGACTGAGCCGACAATCACGCTGACCGCACCATTGTCGGCGACCCCCAGCATGCCGAAGCCAAGCCGTCGGCAGAGATCGCGGTAGCGTTTGTCGCTCTCGCGGCCCTTGCCCTTCGCCGAAATGCGCGCCGCGATCCACACCTCGTCGGCAACCGCCGCCCGATCCACCGCCTGCAAGATCAGTTCGAGATTGAAGCTCATCTTCAGCTCGCAGATGACGACGACGGACGGATCCCCGTCGCTCAATCCCACGAGATCGCAGCCGCCGATCTCGCCTTTCACGGTGTAACCGGCGCCTTCCAGAAAGGCTTTGACGGGAGGGTAGAGCGAAGTTTCCATGGGCCTCGGCACTGAATCGGCAATCCATCGAGACCTACAGGGCTTTGCCCTGTAGCGACACTGGAAAACGATGGGGGAGGCGTCCGCAGCTTTCGGGTGGCCACGTCTGAAGAACTTGGCATCCTCTGTGCCATCACCGGAGAGAAGCCACCATGCGCACCAGCAATCCGCCACCCACGCCGCAGCAATGGCAGGCCATCGTCGACCGCGATGCCTCGCAGGATGGCGGCTTTGTCTATGGCGTTTTGTCCACCGGCATCTTCTGCCGTCCGTCCTGTCCCTCGCGCCCGGCTCGACCCCGAAGTGTTGTCTGCCTCGAAACGGCGGAAGCCGCCCATGCTGGCGGCTTCCGGGCCTGTCTGCGCTGCCGGCCCGATAGCCCGGAGAGCTGGTGATCAAGTCGACCGCATCTTCACACCAGGAAGATCGATATGATCGGAAAGGCGGTCAGAAGCACGATCCGGAAGAGGTCGGCGGTGACGAAAGGCACGATCCCCTTGTAGGTTTCGCGGATCGGCACGTCACGCGACATCGCCGAGATGATGAAGAGATTGAGCCCCACCGGCGGTGTGATCATGCCGATCTCGGCCACCATCAGCACCAGGATGCCGAACCAGATGGCAAAGTGCTCCGGGCTCATGCCGAAATCCATCGCCGTCACGATCGGGAAGAAGATCGGAATGGTCAGCACGATCATGGAGAGTGAATCCATGATGCAGCCGAAGATGATGTAGAGAAGCAGGATGATGATCAGCACCGTCATCGGCGCGAACCCTTGAGCCGTCACCCATTCCGCGCCCACCTGCGGCAGGCGGGAGAAGGCGAGGAAGGAGTTGAACACGGAGGCGCCGAGGATGATGAAGAAGATCATGCCCGTTGAGACGGCCGTCTCCTTGAAGCAGTCGAACAGCGAGCGGCGGTCGAGCCCGCCATTGGCGAAGGCAACAAGACCCGCACCGGCCGCCCCGATGGCTGCAGCCTGGGTCGGCGTGAACCAGCCGAGATAGATGCCGCCGACGACGAGAAAGAAGATCGTCACCACCGGCCAGACCGCGATGAGGGCAGGGATGCGCGCCGCCCAGGGGATGCGGTCCGCATGGCCGGCACTTTCCGGCTTCAGTCGCACATAGATGGCGATGACCACGAGATAGGAGATCGCCGCGATGATCCCCGGCACGAAGGCGGCGAGGAAGAGCTTGGCGATATTTTGCTCGGCCAGGATCGCATAGATGACGAGCACGACGGAGGGCGGAATGAGAATGCCGAGCGTGCCGCCGGCCGCCAGCGTCGCGGTGGCGAGGCCGCCCGCATAGCCGTTACGCTTCAGCTCCGGCAGCGCCACCTGCGCCATGGTCGCAGCGGTTGCCAAAGACGAGCCGCAGATCGAGCCAAAGCCGGCACAGGCGCCGACGGCGGCCATCGCAACGCCGCCCTTTCGATGCCCCAGAAAGGCGGCGGCCGCGTTGAACAATGCCTGGCTCATCCCGCCACGCGCCGCAAACTGCCCCATCAGCAGGAAAAGCGGGATGATCGACAGCGAATAGTTCGCATTGGTGTTCCAGGCGAGCACCTTCATCTGCGCCAGGATCGGCGTCCATTTCCCAAGCACGAGATAGGTGCCGACGATGCCGGTGCCGAGCATGGCGGCGCCGATCGGCACACGCAGGAAGATCAGAAGGATGAGGACGGGGAAGGACCAGAGCCCGATTTCGACGCTGCTCATCAATGGGCTCCAAGCGATGCGACAATGGCACGACGATCGCGAATGTCACGGATGTCGGCATAAATGATGAACAGACAGACGAAGAGATTGGCAATCAGCAGCACCGCACCGATGGCAAAGCCCCACCAGACGGGAAAGAGAAGCAGCGGAGTCGTTTCGCCATTGTCGAGTTTGTCGAGCGTCCCGACGACATGCCGCCAGGTGACGAGACCGATCAGCACGGCGATGATCACGTCGCCGATCAGCTGCGTCCAGTTCATGGCCTTCGGGCCGAAGGCGGAGATCAGCAGGTCGACGCCGACATGCCCACGTTTCAGCTGGCAATAGGGCAGGAAGGCGAAGACGGCGAGGCCGCAAAGGATTTCGACCACCTCGATCTCGCCCGGCAGCGGACGGATCGTCAGGCCACCGACAATCGATGCCGCCGTGAGAAGGCAGGCAACCACGAGGCAGAAGCCGCCAAAGCCGACCAATCCCTGGGCAAGGGTATAGGTCGCCTTTTCAAAACGGAGAAAGGCGGGAGAGGCGGGCTGGTCCATCGGTCGTCCTCGGGCAGGCGGAAAAAAAGCTCCGGGCGTTTCCGACAGACGCCCGGAGAGGAAGAACCCTGTTACTTGCTGTACTGGGCGATCAGCGCCGTGGCATCGTTGTAGAGGCCGGTGCCGTCGAGACCCTTGGCGTCCATCTCGGCAATCCAGGCCTTGGTGACGGCCTCGCCGGCAGCCTTCCAGCGTGCCGTCTCGCTCTCGTCCAGGGTGAATGTGGTGTTGCCGGCCTTGTCCGCAATGTCCTTGCCGCGAACATCGCCTTCATCCATGGCCTTGCCGAACAGGCGGGCGAGTTCCTTGCCGGAATTGTCGTCGATGATTTTCTTCAAATCATCCGGCAGCGCGTCGTAGCTGTCCTTGTTCATCGCGAAGACGAAGGTGCCGGTGTAGAGACCCGTGCTGCCGGAAAATGCGGTGTGGTTCGGCGCAAGCTCGGCGATCTTGATCGCCGGCGTCACTTCCCACGGAACGACCGAGCCGTCGATGACGCTCTTCGACAGGCTCTCCGGAACGGCCGTGACCGGCATGCCGACGGCAGACGCGCCCATGGCTTCCAGCATCTGGTTGATCACCTTGGACGTACCGCGCAGCTTCAGCCCTTTCATGTCCTCGAGCTTCTGCACCGGCTTTGACGCGATGGTGTGAATAAGCCCCGGACCATGCGTATGCACGGCGAGCACGTGATAGTCGGTGAGCTCGTCCTTCAGGTGCTTCTCGTAATAGTCCTGGAAGGCGACGGAGGTCGCTTCGGCTGTCGTCACCATGAACGGAAGCTCGAACGCTTCCGACTTCGGGAAGCGGCCCGGTGTATAACCGAACAGCGTCCAGGTGAGATCGACGACGCCGTCCTTGACCTGGTCCACGAGGTCGGCCGGCTTGCCGCCGAGCTGCATGGCGGGATAGAGCTCGACCTCGATCCGGCCGCCGGAATCCGCCTTGATCTTCTCGGCCCAAGGCGTGAGCACCTTGGCCGGGATCGTCGCCTGTGGCGGCAGCATCTGGTGCAGCTTGAGCGTCACGTCAGCGGCGTTTGCGCTGAAGGCCGCAGCGGAAAGGGCAATTCCGGACAGGCCGGCAAGCAGGAAATGGCGCAACATGGTCTCCTCCCAGAAACATATTGAAAAAACGACGGGAAAACGCCGCTGCCGGCATCCGTTCCACGATACCGGATGTGCCGGTCGACCGTGAGGACGGTCGGCTCCTCCAGCCGGCAATCTCTCCCTTGATGGTTATGGTTGCAGAACAGGTTGTCGCGCGCAAATAACAATCTCGGGGAAAATCATAACCAGATAAATATATGTGGCGCATCCCATCCACCCGTGTTGATCGCGCAGGTCATGGCTTTGCCTCCGGTTCCTCGCTCTTGGCGAACCACCCTTGCCGCATTATAGCTCGCCGCCAGGCCGTCATGAGGACGGGCCGTGACTGCCAAGCGTGATAAGGATGGATCAGATGACGAGCGCCCCTTCCGGTCGACACTTCGTAAGCCGGTCTTCTCTCGCCGTCCTGTGCCTCGTCTCCGTACAGTTGCTGAGCGCATGCGCTGGCCGCCCCGGACCTGAGACACTGTCCTCCGTGGCACTGACCGATTTCAAGCCCGAGAGGGTTGAGACGCTCTATACCGTCACCACCCGTGACCGCACCGAGCCGGGCAAGAACGTCTTTGGTGTCGAGAAGACACGGCAGCCGAATTACGCCCGCTTCGACGTTTCGATCCCGCCCAACCACAAACCGGCCAACATCGAATGGCCAAAACGCAAGACCGTCGACCCCCGCACGGATTTTGCGGTCGTCTCGCAATCGGTCCTCGACCGCGCCGATCTGCTGAACGCCGTCCGTGGGCCGAAGGCCGCAGCGCCCGTCGTCTTCGTTCATGGCTACAACTACAATTTCCAGGAGGCTCTCTATCGTCTCGCCCAGCTGAAGACGGACAGCAATGTCGACGGCCTGCCGATCGTCTTCTCCTGGCCCTCCTATGCCGCCTTGCCGGCCTATGTCGCAGACAAGGAATCGGCGACCTACTCGCGTGACGCCCTGGCCAATCTGCTGGCCGACCTGGTCACCGCGCGCAAGGGTGAAGTGGATGTCTTTGCCCATTCCATGGGGGGCTGGTTGACGGTCGAAGCGCTGCGGCAGTTGAAACTCGAAGGTCGAACCGACGTGCTGGACCGGCTGCGCGTCATCATGGCCGCCCCGGATATCGATGCCGATGTTTTTGCCGCACAGCTCGACGTGATCGGCCGCATGCGTATCCCGATCGTCATCCTCGTTGCCGCCGACGACCGTGCACTCCAGGTCTCCAGCCTGCTCGGCGCTGGCACCCAGCGTGTCGGCGCGCTCGATGTCCGCGATCCCGATGTCGCGGCGGCGGCGAAAAAAGCGGGCGTGACAGTCGTGGATATATCGTCGCTGGAATCGGTCGACGCGACCAACCACAACCGCTTTTTCGACGTGAAGCAGCTGGCCAGCGCTTTGAGCAAACCGGCTGCGAACGCAACGCTCGGTGATGCCGGCGCCTTCGTCTTCGATGCAGCGGCAAGGACCGTGTCCAGCCCGTTCTCCTTGGCCGCGACCGTGTTGCGCCGACGGTGACATCTGTCTGTGCACGGGATTGGTCTCCGATCGATCCCGACCAAAAGGCGGGGATTGCCGTCCTGCCCGCAGCTCCGTCGCATTGACCGGGCACGAATTCTCATGTTCTGCGCAATTTATCCGTCGGTTTACCGACTCGTTTACCCGTTGGTGGCACAAGCTTCAATCCATGCGTGAAAGCTAATAAGCGATCGTCTCCATCCAGTCCTGGTCCCTTGAATGACTTCTTCCATGTCCGACGTTGAATTGGCGGCTGCTCCAGCGGCACGTTCGCGCACCAAACCGCTGACCGCCATTGGCCTGTCTCTCTTGTGCCGCCTCGCGTTGCGCGCACCGCGTGCGGGTCTTTGGCTCGTGGCGGGTGCAGGCCTCGCGCTGATCTCATCGCTCGTGTTCGATGAGGGTTTACTCAATTTCGGCTGGCATCTGGTGTTGGCGCGCCATGGCATTGGTGCAACGGAGGGAACGCTGGGTCTGTCGCTGCTCTTTGGCGTCATCGCCTCGCGGGGCTTCATCCGACGGTCCGACCGCGGACCGAAAGTGAGGAACGCCGGGGACATCGACCGTGCGATTGCCATTCTCCCGCGTCAGCCGGAAGCAGCAGCGGGCCTGGTTCGATTGGGCGACAAGCAGGTATTGGTTTCCGATTGCGGCGAGGCTTTTCTGATGTATGCCCGCCAGGGACGCTCGCTGATCGCGCTGTTCGACCCCGTCGGGCCAAAGCATCTCTGGGCGCCACTTGTCGCCGCCTTCGTCGCTGAGGCGAGGCGCCGCCGTTGCCGTCCGGTCTTTTACCAGGTTTCAGCCGATTTCCTGCCGATCGCCGTCGAGATGCATCTCCAGGCTTTGAAGCTGGGTGAACAGGCGGTGGTGGATCTCTCCCGCTTCTCGCTTGCCGGCGGTACATGGCTGAAATTGCGACGCTCGATCAACCGCGCCGAACGCGATGGCCTCACTTTCGAATGGTTCGCGCCTGGAAGCCTGGACCTTGCCATGGACGAATTGCGGGCCGTATCCGACAATTGGCTGTCGGCCCATCAGGCAGCGGAAAAGGGGTTTTCACTCGGCATCTTCGATCCCGACTACCTCGCCGCCAGCCCGATTGCGGTTATTCGCCTGCAGGGGCGCATCGTTGCCTTTGCGAGCGTCATGATCGAGGCCTCTGGCGACAACGCCTTCATCGACCTCATGCGCCATGTGCCGGGCGTGCATCGCGGCATGATGGACCTGCTCTTCGTGAGGATCATGGAAACCTTGAAGGATCAAGGATTCCGCTCCCTCAACCTTGGCATGGCACCCCTTGCCGGTCTTTCTGTCCATGATCGCGCCCCGGCCTGGAACCACCTTGCCCGGCAGGTTTTCGAGCATGGCGAGCGCTTCTACAATTTCCGCGGCGTGCGCGCCTTCAAGGAGAAGTTCGACCCCGAATGGCGCCCGCGCTACATCGCTGTTGCCGGGCAGGGCTTTCCTTTGGCCTCGGTCATTGATGTGACGCTGCTGATCGGCGGCGGCGCAAAGGGCCTGTGGCGAAGATGAGCGCCGTGGCATTCTGCACGACTGCACACTGCCGTTGGCCTTGCCGCCGGAAATTCCGCGCCGGGCATACGACCTCGCACACAGTGGCGGCCTTCTTGCGTTTTGCCACCGTCATGCTCCTGGCGCTAGCCGCCATTGATGTGCGGCCCGGCCTTGCGACGGATTACGTTGTCAGCCTCCCGCAGGACAACATCCTGATGCCGGACGATGACCGGTTTATCGGTGTGGTCTTCGTGATCTCCGATGCCGATGGCTGGGATGTCATGGAGCAGACGGCACTGGATGCGGCAGCGCTCGGCGGTGCAATTGGGGTCGGCGTCGACCTGCGCACGTGGCGGGCGGCCCTGTCGCGAGAGAGGGAGCGTGAATGTCTCTTCCTGCCAGCCGATATCGAGCGTCTGGCACGAGAACTCCACCGTCGTCACGATGCCGCCTTCTATCGACCTCCGCGGATCGTCGGCTTCGGTGAAGGCGCAACGCTGGCACTGGCGATCGCCGCCCAAACGCCCAATGCAAGCTTTGCCGAGACGATTGGCGAGACGTTGGCAATAGATCCCAAGGAAGCGGTGGCTCTGCCGAAGCGGCTCTGCACTTCGGCAACCTATCGTGAGACTGCGGGGGGCTACGCTTACGACCTCGGCGATGGCGCCTTGCCCAATCCGGTGCGCATCGTGCTGTCCGCGTCTGCTGATCCCTCCGGCAGTGCCCATGCCCGAAGCCTGAAGGCTTCGAATGCCGAGATCCTCCTGGCCCCTGACGCAGCAGGTCCGGCAAGCGTCCTGGCCGTCCAAGTTGCCGCCCTTGTCGACCGGCTGACACCGGATGACGCTGCCCTCGACCTGCCACTCGTCGAAGACATCGTCACACCGAAACATGACACCGCCGCGATCTTCTATTCCGGCGATGGCGGCTGGCGCGAGATCGATCAGCGGATTTCAGCCCGCCTCAACGAAGAGGGTGTGCCGGTCATCGGTGTCGACGCGTTGCGCTATTTCTGGAGCGAGAAGACGCCGGAAGAGACTGCCGCCGACCTCTCCAAAATCATCGCCCATTACCGCAAGCGCCTGGGCGTCTCAAAGGTCGTGCTGATCGGCTATTCCTTCGGCGCCAATATCCTGCCGAAGGTCTATGGCCTGCTGCCCGATCAGGATCGCAAGTCGGTGACACTCCTCTCGCTGCTCGCCTTGTCGCATCAGGCCGATTTCGAGATCGCCGTCTCCGGCTGGCTCGGTGCCGCCGGATCGGGCAAACACGGCGATCCCGTCGATCACCTCGCCGCGGTCGAGCCCACCAGGATCCAATGCGTCTACGGACTGGAAGAACAGGACACTGCCTGTCCGGCGCTCTCGCCCCGCATCAAGGATGGCGTCGACCTCATCGCCCGCCCCGGCGGCCATCACTTCGACGAGAATTACGAGCTGATCGCCGACCGTATCATGGCGCGCATCGTCGCCCCCTGATCCTCACGCCTTATCACATCGGCCTTTTCGCGTTATGATGGCTTGAGATCAGGGAGTTCAGCCATGAACGAAACCGTCAAGCCATCCGTCCTCGACGACGCGGAGTTCCACGCCGCCGCCGAAAGCGTGCTGCGCGAAGGCGAAACCGTCGCCGACCTCATCGATCGCTCGGCACGGGCGGAGGTGGAGTATCGGCGGGAACAGGCGGAGTTCATTGCCCGAGGGTTGGCCTCCCTGGAGGAGGCCGAACGCACGGGCGTCTGGTACACGACAGAAGATGTCCTATCGATGATGCGGGCCAAGCTCGATGCTGCCAAGGCAGCCCAGGGCAAATGACCTACGAGATCAGGTACACCCAGGATGCATTGGATGACCTTGATCGACTTTATACCTATCTCGTCCAGTATGATCTGGCGCTCGCAGAACGTGCTTATGCGGCCGTGCAGGCTGCGATCTCCTCGCTGGAGAAGCGTCCCCTGATCCATCGAATGGCGAAGGGTGGAGATCCGGCATTGAGGGAGATGGTCATAGGCTTCGGAACGACGGGTTATGTCGTGCTCTACCGGATCGTCAGCGACAATCGTCTGAGCGTCGCTGCCATCCGCCACCAGCGCGAAGACGACTACCGATAAACCCTTACCGGTCGCTGACTTCCCAGCGCGGGTTGACCCAAGGCTCCTGATTGCTGCGGGGCAGGGGCTGCTTGCCGAGGATATGATCCGCCGCCTTCTCGCCCGTCATGATCGAAGGGCCGTTCAGGTTGCCATAGGTGACATGCGGGAAGATCGACGAATCCGCCACCCGCAAGCCCTCGACGCCGATAACCTTGGTCGTCGGATCGACGACGGCCATTGGATCATCTGCACGGCCCATCTTGCAGGTGCCACAGGGGTGATAGGCGCCTTCCAGATGCTCCCGCAGATAGGCATCGATTTCCTCGTCCGACTGGACATTCGGTCCCGGCGCAATTTCCGCCTCGCGATAGGGATCGAAGGCCTTCTGGGCGAAGATCTCGCGGGTGACGCGCACCGCATGGCGGAATTTTACCCAGTCTTCCGGATCGCTCATATAGTTGAAGCGCAGAACCGGCGCGTCCTTCACGTCAGGCGAGCGGAGCGTCACCGAGCCGCGCGACTTCGACATGTTATAGCCGACATGCGCCTGGAAGCCATGGCCGCCGACCGCCGACTTGCCGTCATAGGAAATCGCGATCGGCAGGAAGTGATACTGGATGTCAGGCCATTTGACGCCCGCCGCCGACCGGATAAACGCCGCCGCCTCGAACTGGTTGGAGGTGCCAAGACCCTTCTTGAAGAACAGCCACTGCGCGCCGACGATCCCCATCCAGAACCAGTTGTTCTTCGAATGCAGCGTGATCGGCAGCTTCGACTTGAACTGATGGTAATATTCCAGGTGATCCTGCAGGTTCTGCCCGACACCCGGACGGTCGGCAACGACGGGAATGCCCATCTCCGTGAGATGCGCGGCGGGGCCGATGCCTGACAGCATCAGGATCTTCGGCGAGTTGAAGGCCGAGGCCGCAACGATCACCTCGCGGTTCGCCCTCACCACTTCGATCTTCCCGCCGATCTCGACCTCGACGCCAACGGCGCGGGTGCCTTCCATCACGACCTTGCGGGCATAGCAGCGGATCAGCGAGACATTCGGCCGTTTCAGCGCGGGCTTGAGGTAAGCGTTCGCCGTCGACCAGCGCCGCCCCTGCCAGCTCGTCTGTTCCATCAGGCCGAAGCCTTCCTGCTGACGACCGTTATAGTCCTCGGTGACCGGGAACCCGGCCTGCCGCCCGGCCTCGATGAAGGCGCGGTAGAGCGGGTTCTTGATCTCGCCGCGACGCACATGCAGCGGCCCATCGGTCCCGCGCCAGCCTTCTTCGCCGCCATGCGAACTTTCCTGCCGCTTGAAATAGGGCAGCACATCCGCATAGGCCCAGCCGGTCGCACCCAACTCCTCCCAGCGGTTGAAGTCCTCTGCATGCCCGCGCACATAGACCATGCCGTTGATCGACGAGGACCCGCCCATCACCTTGCCGCGCGGCGCAATCATCCGGCGATTATTCAAATAAGGCTCGGGCTCGGTCATATAGCCCCAGTTGTAGCGGTCCATGTTCATCGGATAGGCCAGCGCCGCCGGCATCTGCACGAAGGGCCCGATATCGGAGCCTCCGAATTCCAGCACAATGACCGTGTGCTTGCCGTCTTCCGAAAGCCGGTAAGCCATGGCCGCGCCCGCGGAGCCGGAACCGATGATGACGAAATCTGCGCTTTTCATGCCTATCCCCAAAACAATCTTGCCCTAGTGCACCTGTTCAGCTCTCGTGATGGTCCCCTGAAGAGGAGAGCTGACCGCGCGACGGCGGCGTCTCAACACCCTCCCCTTGAGGGGGAGGGTCGGCACGCAGTGCCGGGGTGGGGTGATCCCTAGGAATGGACAACCTCATAACCATCACCCCCACCCGCGCTTGCCGCGCGACCTCCCCCTCAAGGGGGAGGTAAAAGCTCAATACGGCGCCTCGCACTTGCCCATGCCGACATAGATCGTCTTCAGCTCGGAATAATGCTCCAAAGCCGCTGCCGAATTCTCGCGGCCAAAGCCGGACTGCTTGGACCCGCCGAAGGGGATCTCGACCGGGCAAAGATTGTAGGTGTTGATCCAGAGCGTGCCGGCTTCCAGCTGATCGACCACGCGGTGGGCGCGGGAGAAATCGGCGGTGAACACACCCGCCGACAGGCCGAATTCCGTGGCGTTTGCCCGCGCGATCACCTCTGCCTCGTCCTCGAAATCGAGCACACACATGACCGGCCCGAAGATCTCCTCGCGCGCGATCGTCATGTCATCGGTGACATCGGCAAAGACGGTCGGCTGGATGTAGAAGCCTTCGCCAGTGACGCTGTTCGGAATACCCCCGCCGGTCACGAGCCTGGCGCCCTCGGCCTTGCCCTTGTCGATGTAGGACAGCACCTTCTCGCGCTGCGCGAGCGACACCATCGGTCCCATCTGGGTTGCCTCGTCCTGCGGATCACCGATGACGATGGCTTCGGTGCGGGCCTTGAGGCGGGTGAGGAACGTCTCCTTGATCGCCTTGTGCACGAAGACGCGGGTGCCGTTCGAGCAGACCTGGCCGGTCGAATAGAAATTGCCGAGCATGGCACCCGAAATCGCGCTGTCGATGTCGGCATCGTCGAAGACGACGAGCGGCGACTTGCCGCCGAGTTCCATGGTTACATGCTTCAGCTGAGAGGCAGCCGCCCCCGCCACCTTACGGCCCGTCGGCACGGAGCCGGTCAGCGACACCTTGGCGACATCGGGATGCGACACGAGCAGCGGCCCGGTCTCGCGATCGCCCTGGATGACATTGTAGACGCCCTTCGGCGCGCCGGCCTCGATCAGGATCTCGGCAATCTTCAAGGCGCCGAGCGGCGTCACTTCCGACGGCTTGAACACGATCGCATTGCCGGCGGCAAGCGCCGGTGCGCCCTTCCAGCAGGCGATCTGCTGCGGATAGTTCCAGGCACCGATGCCGACGACGACGCCGAGCGGAACGCGCTTGGTATAGGCCCAGTCGCCGCCGAGTGGGATCTGGCTGCCGTTCATCGCAGTCGCGATGATGCCGCCGAAGAATTCGAAACTGTCGGCGCCCGATGTCGGGTCGGCGACGATCGTTTCCTGGATCGGCTTGCCGGTATCGAGCGTCTCCAGCTCAGACAACTCGCGGTTCTTCGCCCGCATGATCTCGGCCGCCTTCTTCAAAACGCGACCGCGCGCTGCCGGGCTCCACGACGCCCATTCTTTCTGCGCCCGCTTGGCAGAGGCAATCGCCTTTTCGATGATCTGAGGTGTGGCCGCATGCAGCCTGGCGATCACCTCGCCGGTTGCTGGATAGATGCTCTCGATGACGGTACCGTCGGTATCTTCGACATATTCCCCGTCGATGAAGTGGGAGGCTTGCGGTTGGGCTTTCATGTCCTGTCTCCAGACGGGTGGTTTCTCTCCACCTCCCCCTTGAGGGGGGAGGTCGCCGCAAAGCGGCGGGTGGGGGTGACCCTGCCAAACCCAGCATATGTCGTTGTTCACCCCACCCCGGAGCTTCGCTCCGACCCTCCCCCTCAAGGGGAGGGTGGGGACCACCCGAGGAAGCCGAGATGACCGACCACATTGAGATCACCCGCCCAGAAACGCATCCCGGCGTCCTCGTCCTGCGCTTCAACCGGCCGGACAAGAAAAACGCCATCACGCAGGCCATGTACCGGAAGCTGACCGCGGGCCTGCTCGAAGGCGAGCAGGACGACACGATCCGCGCCATGGTCTTCCTCGGCAGCGAAGGCTGCTTTTCCGCTGGCAACGACATGGCCGATTTCTTGGGCTTCGCCATGGCCGGCGCCGTCGGCGAACCCGCCGCCTTCGGCCTTCTCCGCGCGCTCACCGAAGTCACCAAGCCGTTGGTCTCCGGTGTTGACGGTCTCGCGATCGGCATCGGCACGACGTTGCACATGCATTGCGACCTGACGGTCGCTTCCGATCGCAGCCTGTTCAAGACGCCCTTCGTCGATCTCGCCTTGGTCCCCGAAGCCGCCTCGAGCCTGATCGCCCCGCGCATCATGGGCCATCAGCGCGCCTTTGCCATGCTCGCCGCCAGCGAAGGTTTTTCCGCCGTTGAGGCGCGCGAGGCCGGTCTCATCTGGAAAGTCGTTGCCCCGGATCAGGTCGAGGCCGAAACTCTGAAGATAGCCTCCTCACTCGCGTCCAAGCCGCCGGCCGCCATGAAGATCGCCCGCGCGTTGGTGAAGGGCAGCGCCGACGAGGTGCGCGCCCGCATGCAGGAAGAACTCGTCCACTTCGTCGCCCAGCTGAAGAGCGCGGAAGCCCGCGCTGCCTTCGAAGCCTTCATGAAGGGGCGCTGAGGGTCTGGGGTCGCCAGCCCGATTTGGGCGCCGGTTCAGCCTCTGTTCAGCCTTTTCGGCCTAGGGTCGCAACAAGTACGCCTCTCGGGCGTTTGACCTGTTCGTTTCCGGTTTCGAGGTTTCCATGTTGCGTGTGTTCTGTGTCGCAATCGGCCTGATGATGGCCGCTTTCTCCGCCCATGCCGGCCCCATGTCGGTGATGCCGGGGCAGCCAGGAAAGGCCGCCCTCGTGTTTGTCGACAGCAATGACGACAACGATGTCATCCAGAGCGAATCCAAACGCCCGCGCGAACCCTATGTCCGCCCCCAACGCTATATCTGCGTCGTTGACCAGTCCGGCAGCATCGGTGGTGGCGGTCAGGCGCAGTGCCCGGCCAAGCCAGGCCGCGTCGGTGGCAAGTGCCGCTGCTCCAACGTCACCGGTTCGGGCACGCTCTATACCTACTGAGCGGCCTCAGCCGTTCGTCAGCGTCGCCACC
Organism: Hyphomicrobiales bacterium; assembly: GCA_900473805.1. Classification (GTDB taxonomy): domain Bacteria; phylum Pseudomonadota; class Alphaproteobacteria; order Rhizobiales; family Rhizobiaceae; genus Allorhizobium. Next base: position 14,603 of record UCMS01000033.1, read on the forward strand.
GTCTCGACATGCGGCGACCAGAGGAACTGGTCGATGGGCGTCACGGTGTCGATCCGGTAGCCACCGGCGGTCAGGATCGCGAGATCGCGGGCCAGCGTCAGCGGGTTGCAACTGATCGCAACGATCTTCTTCACCTGAGATTTCGCCAGTTCGAGACACTGGGCTTCGGCGCCGGCGCGCGGAGGGTCGAAGACCACAGCGTCGAAGCTCTTGAACTCCGACGTCATCAGCGGCCGGCGGAAGAGGTCGCGCCGCTCGATGCTGACGGGCTTCAGTCCTTGCGTCATGCGCGCACCCTGATCGAGCGCCTTGATTGCCTTCTCGTCGGACTCGACGGCGAACACGCTCGCTTTGCGGGCGATGCGCAGCGCAAACGTTCCGACCCCAGAAAACAGATCCGCGACCTTTTTCGCCTTGCCGATATGGGCAATCGCAAGTTCTGCCATATGGGCTTCGGCTTCCAGCGTCGCCTGGGTAAAGCCCCCTGGCGGCAGCACGACCCTTGCGCCGTCGAAATCGAGCAGCGGTTTGTGCGGCTCGATGACGATTTCGCCATTGGCCGAAACGCGGGCAATGCTCTTCAGCTTGATCACGGCATTGGTAACGGCGCGCCGCGCCTGATCGCCAAGCCCGCCGCGCAGCCCGTCGAGCGAGATGTCGAGACCGGTGAGTGTCTCGGTCACGGTGATGCGGAAGTGTTCGGCACCGCAGGCATTGGCGATGATCTTGATTGCGTCCAGCCGGGAGATCAGCCCGTCCGACGCGATGGGACATTCCTCCACCGGCACGACGTGATGCGTCTCGGCCTGCATGAAGCCCATCACCAGACCATGCTCGCGCCGCCTGGCGGTGAAGACGAGGCGCCGGCGCTGATGCGGATGGGCTTCGAAGATCTCGCCGACCGGCGCCTCGATCCCCTTCGATTTCAGGGCGTCGATCAGGACCTGCCGCTTGAAGGCATTGTAGGCGGGTTTGGCCAGATGCTGCAGCGAGCAGCCGCCACAGACGCCACCGACCCCGTCGGGTCCGAAATGCTTGCAAGGCGGCGCGACGCGATCGGTAGAGGTCGAGGCAAACGACATGATCGTGCCCTCGTTCTTCACCCGCGCAATGGCGACGGTTTCCCCCGGCAGGGCGAAGGGCACGAAGACCGGACCATCCGAGCCATGCGCGACCCCGTCGCCCTTGGCACCGAGACTGGCGATGGTGACGCTGTCCGCGCTCATGCCTCGTCCCCTTCGTCGTCGAGGTCGTCGCCGACATCGTCATCGAGATCATCGTCGTCCTCAGCGTCGCGCTGTGCATCGAGCGGCTTCACGCCGGCGAGCAGAAACTCCTCGTTGCCGTCCCCGCCGGAGATGGGCGAGGGGATGAGTCCGAGGCTCGTCCAGCCCATGTCTTCGGTCAGCCAGCGTTCCAGTTCGGCTGCCACCAGCGGTGCCGTTTCCGGCTCCTTCAGAAGGCCCGCCTTGCTGATCGCCTCGCGTCCCGCTTCGAATTGCGGCTTGACCAAGAGCAGGCAATGCGCACCCGGCTCGGCAAGCTCCAGCGCTGGCACCAGCGCCAGCTTCAGGGAGATGAAGGAGACATCCGAGACGACAAAATCGATTGGCCGATCGTCAATGTCTTCCGCTTCCATATAGCGGGCATTCAGGCCCTCGATATTGGTCACGCGCGGATCGACCGCGAGCCGCGGATGGAACTGGCCGTGTCCGACATCCACCGAAACGACGTGTGCTGCGCCACGCTTCAGAAGCACTTCCGTGAAGCCACCGGTCGAGGCCCCGACATCGAGACAGTCGCAGCCTTCGGGCGAGAGGCCGAAATGGTCGAGCCCCGCGACCAGCTTCAGCGCCGCCCGCGACACGTAATCCTGCGCGGGATCGTCTATCGTGAACTGATGGGTCGCGGCAAAGACGAGGCTGGGTTTGGTGACGACTCTGCCGTCCACCTTCACGGTGCCGCGCTGGATAGCGTCGCGCGCGCGGGAGCGGCTGGCAAAGAGGTCGAGGGCGACCAGAAGCTGGTCGAGGCGCTGGGGTTCGGGCAAATGTCTCATGTCCCGTCAATGATCGTTGACGCGTTGCCGCGCAAGTCTTTTTCTATCCTCGGCGCACCCGTCTTGCCCGCTGCAGCTCTGGCCGGCGGGTTGCGCAGCGTCTGATGGGTTGATCCGCGGTTTCATTAGGAAAGATTTAATCGTCAAGCGCTAATATTCCCTCGTCGGCCGATGTAGATCTCCTCCTCCCAAGCGATCGTCGACCGGTACGAACCCTGCGCGCTCCCTTCCCCTCCGGACCGCAGACACACTGAAGCCCTCCGGTTTCGGGCCCGGAGGGCTTCATTTTTCTGCACCCAATGAAAACTGGCGCTTTTTTAAGCTCTGTTGGAATTCTGTTTGCCCAAGATCTTATCAGAAGATGCGAATTTAGGGATGTTTTTACTTATGGCGCCTAAGGTAACGATATCAGGCCCTAGATTTCTGAGGGTTTTCACCCGCCGCCGTTCTCAATGATGAGCTTACGTTGGCCATTCCCTTATGCAGCAGGAGCTTGCTGTCTTCCAGCTAAGACAGACAATATGTCAGCAACTTCTTGTGCGGATCAATCGACCCTGCAGTGATCGTCTGTCTCGATCGACGGGCTTTTGCCGAATATGTGAACTCCCCGGAGCGTGATTATGGTTCTACTCAACAACATGCGCACGATTGCCAAGATGATCTGCGCGTTCGCACTGGTCATCGTCATCAGTGTTGTCGTCAATGCGCTGAGCTGGTCCTCCCTTTCGTTTCAGCAGACGGCGAACGGCTGGACGGTGCACACGTATGAAGTGTTGGATCGGGTCGACGCGATCGTTGCAGCGATGGTTGATCGCGAGACGGGCGTGCGCGGTTATCTTCTGGCCGGAGACGAGGCCTTCCTTGCCCCCTACGAGGCTGGTTCGAAGAACTACAAGGAAGCCTTCGAGAAGGCGGTTCAGCTGACATCTGACAATGCGACACAGCAGAAGCGTTTCGCCGAACTCGATGCTCTGGTCAAAGGTTGGACCGAAGAGGTTGCCGCCAAAGAAATCGCACTCATGAAGGATCCGGCGACCGTCGAACAGGCACGCGCCATGGAAATCGGCGGAGCAGGCAAGAAGTGGATGGACGGCATACGGGCCAAGGCGGCTGAAATCGCCGGCGATGAAGCCGCTCTGCTGACCGATCGTTCCACGGCTGCCAGTGATGCGGCAGATGGCGCGCGCAAGACCATCCTCGCAGGTGCTGCAGCCATGATCATTGCGGTCGTCGGCGTACTGGTTCTGCTTCAGAACAGCCTGGTGTCCCCCCTTGTGCGCATTGCCGGTTCTATGCGTGTGCTGGCCGCTGGAGACACCAATGTTGGTGTGCCGGGTGTCGGACGCAAGGACGAAGTCGGTGAGATGGCCGCTGCCGTGGAAGTGTTCCGTCAAAACGCCATTGCCAACCGCAAGCTCGAGGAAGAGGCCGCCGCCGCCCGTGGTCAGACTGAGGAGGCGCGTCTTGCCAATCAGCGGCGCATCCAGGAAGAAGCCGAAAAGCTGCGCTTCGCCACCGAAACGCTGGGCAACGGTCTGCAGCGCCTGGCGCAGGGCGACATCTCCTTCCAGCTGACGGAGACGTTTGCGGAAGACTACGAACCCCTGCGTCAGAACTTCAATGCCTCGCTGCAGCAACTCGCGTCCACCATCGGTGCGGTGCTGCACAGCGTGACGAGCATGGACAGCGGCACCCGCGAGATTTCAGCCGGCGCCAGCGATCTGTCCAAGCGCACGGAACAGCAGGCCGCATCGCTTGAAGAAACCGCCGCCGCCCTCGATGAGATCACGGTCAATGTTCGCAACTCCTCCCAGCGGACGGAGGAAGCCCGCAGCGTTGCAGTCCTGGCAAACGAGAACGCCGCCCGTTCCGCGCAGGTCGTCTCTCAGGCGGTCGAAGCCATGCGGCGCATCGAGGACAGCTCGCAGCAGATTTCCAACATCATCGGCGTGATTGACGAGATTGCCTTCCAGACCAATCTCCTGGCGCTCAATGCGGGAGTCGAAGCAGCGCGCGCCGGGGAAGCCGGCAAGGGTTTTGCCGTCGTCGCCCAGGAAGTTCGCGAACTGGCCCAGCGTTCAGCCCAGGCGGCCAAGGAGATCAAGGCTCTGATCACCGCCTCCGGTGCCCAGGTCAGCTCCGGCGTGGCACTGGTCGGTGAAACCGGCACCGCCCTGAAGGCGATCGGCGAATATGTCGTGCAGATCAACACGTTGATGGATGCCATCGCAGGCTCCGCCCGTGAGCAGTCGACCGGCCTTGCGGAGGTCAATTCTGCCGTCAACCAGATGGACCAGACGACGCAGCAGAACGCAGCCATGGTCGAGCAGTCGACGGCAGCCTCTGCCGCGCTCGCCCAGGAAGCGGCACGACTGCGCTCGCTGGTCGCCCAGTTCAAGCTGTCGGGGCAGGAAAGCGCCGGCGGGCCCAACGAAGCCCGCGCAGCGCGGTCTCGGCCAGGTAGCGAACAACTCCGCCGCCCCGCCACCGCCGTCCAGGGCAATCTGGCGATGAAGCAGGAATGGAGTGAGTTCTGATCGTGGATATCGCAGTAGAGGCGCCCCCGCCCAGAGCGGGGGCGTTTCGTTGTCTGGAGAACAGTTTTAGCGATGGTTGAGGGGCTTCCCGAATACCGCGGTTTTACCCACACTTGGTTTGAAACCGCCATTGACCGCAGCGGAAGGCGCTCTCTAGTCTGTGGCCAATGTTCCATGGCTTGCGTGATGAGGAAGACGGATGATGAAGGCACTGGCGATCACTGCGACCTTGGCGACGGTGCTACAGGCGGCCATCGCGACGGATGCCTTTGCCAACGATACGATGGCCGTGCTCGGTGCAGGTGGTCTCGTCTTCACCCACACCGATCAGGTGACGATGGCGCGGGAGGATCTCTTCATCTCTCCCGAGCGCGTCGACGTCAAATACACCTATCGTAACACCGGCGACACGGACGTGAGCACGATCGTCGCCTTTCCCATGCCCAAGATCGGTGGGCCGATCGAAATCATGGCCGCGGTGCCAGACGAGCAGAGCGACAACTTCATGGGTATCTCGGTCGTGCAGGACGGCGAGACGATCGAACCGAACCTGCAGCAACGAGCCGTCGTTCAGGGCATCGACTTCACCGAGGAGCTCGAGGCGCAGGGGGTTCCGTTGCAGCCGCTGTCGGACAAGGCCCGGAAGGCCGTCGCGGGTCTTGATGAGACTGTGCTCAAGGACTGGTTGACCAAGGGTCTTGTCGCCGACATGGACTACGGTGAAGGAAAGCCGGAATACGTGCCCGCCTGGGAGCTGGAGTCCGTCTACTGGTGGGAAACGACCTTCCCGGCTGGTGAAGACGTCGAGGTCGAGCACACCTATCGCCCCAGCGTTGGCGGCATTTCAGGTCTGTCCTTCATCTACGAGGATAAACCCGACGAGCTGTTCGAAGACTACAAAAAACGCTACTGCCTCGACGACGATTTCATGAAGACGGCGATCAAACTGCAAAAATCGCAGAACTTCGACGCCGGTCTCTATTATTTCGAGCAGTGGCTGTCCTACATCCTGATGACCGGCAACAACTGGTTCGGTCCCATCGAAGATTTTCACCTGACCGTGGACAAGGGCAACCCAAACCACATCATCAGCTTCTGCGGCGAGGGCATCAAGAAGACCGGGCCGACGACCTTCGAGATGCGTGCCAAGGATTTCGTGCCGTCGCGCGATCTCGACATCCTGATGGTCGTATCCAGCAAAGACTGGAAACCAGCCAATCAGCCATGATTTGGTAACGGGTTGTAAAACCGTTTTCGACACTATCGCGCCGATCGGATGCGTCCGGCTTCCCCCTGAGTGCGCCATGACGGCTGCGCGAACCCCGGATTGATCATTTACGTGCTCCCTTCGGCGATGCCTGTGGCATCGCTTGCCGCCATGCGTCCCGAACCAGCGGGTGCGCAGGCCCGAAAGTCATGACCGAAAGTTAAGGCCCATGTCGCTCAACAACCTGTCTCTCAGCAAAAAGCTCATCCTGACCTTCTGCACCATCATGGCGGGATGTTTCCTGGCATCGGTTGTCGTGTTCGTGCAGGCCTATACGGCAAAGAACGCGATCGTCGACCAGGATCGCGCCCAGCGCATCGTCAACTTCGTGGATGCCGCAATGACCGCCATGGCGGAGCAGGCGGCAAACGAGCGGGGCTATATCCTGACGGGCAGCGACACGACATTGGCCGCCGTCGAAACGCAGGGCAAGGCCTTGCAGGCGGCGCTGGCCGAAGCTGCGACATTGGCCGCCGGTGACCAGGCGCTGCTCGGCAAGATCGAGGCAATGCGCGTCGCCGCACAAGACTACGGCAAAAACGTCGCGGATCCGCAAATCGCCGCCCGCAAGGCAGGAACGCTCGGGATCCCCGAAATTGCCGCCATCGGCAAGGTTGATGGTGTCGGCGAACTGGACCAGTTCCGCAATGCTGCGGCCGACATCAAAACCCTTCTCGCGGAACGCACGACCGCCATTCGCGCGCAGCTTGATTATGCGCATCATGCCCTTGAACTCGCGCTGATCCTGGGCGCCGCCGTTGCCGGCGTCTTTGCCGTCGGCCTGATCTGGCTGCTTGCCCGGTCCATCGTCACCCCGATCACCGGCATGACTGATGCCATGGGACGCTTGGCGGCGGGTGATCACCAGGTCGAAGTCCCCGCTGTGGATCGCGGCGACGAAGTTGGCCGGATGGCCAAGGCCGTTCTGGTCTTCAAGGATGCCGCGATCGAAAGCGCCCGGATGGCAGAGGAACGCCGCTCGATGCGTGAACAGGCTGAAGTCGAGCGCCAGAAGACGGAAGCGGAAAAGGCGAGCGAAGCCGAGGAAATCCGTTTCGCCATGGCCGAACTGGAAAAGGGGCTGACTGCGCTTGCCAATGGCGATGTCGCCTTGCGGCTGGAACGTCCCTTTGCGCCGCGCCTCGACAGCCTGCGCGGCAGTTTCAACGATTCCGTCGATAAGTTGCAGGCCGCGCTTCGCACCGTCGGTGACAACGCCAAGGCCATCAATGCTGGCGCTGCCGAAATCCGTGCCTCAGCCGACGATCTTGCCAAACGCACGGAACAACAGGCCGCCTCCGTCGAGCAGACGGCCGCAGCCGTCGAGGAAGTCACGACCACCGTCAAGGACACGGCCCAGCGCGCCGAGGACGTCGGTCAACTGGTCGAACGGACGCGCGCCGGTGCAGAGCGCTCGGGCGAAGTCGTCCGCTCTGCAGTCGCTGCCATGTCCGGCATCGAACAGTCGTCGCAATCGATCTCCAACATCATCGGGGTGATCGAGGATATTGCGTTTCAGACCAACCTGCTCGCCCTCAACGCCGGTGTCGAAGCGGCCCGTGCAGGTGAGGCCGGCAAGGGTTTTGCGGTTGTGGCCCAGGAAGTGCGCGAACTTGCCCAACGGTCGGCGAATGCCGCCCGCGAGATCAAGTCGCTGATCGCCAACTCCACCGCCCAGGTCGGCAACGGCGTGGCACTGGTTGGCGAAACCGGGACAGAGCTTGAGAAAATCGTCGGTGCCGTCCAGGAAATCAGCCATCACGTGCAGGCGATCGTCACGGCTGCCCGCGAACAATCGACCGGCCTGCAGGAAATCAACCTCGCCGTGACCGCCATGGACCAGGGCACCCAGCAGAACGCCGCCATGGTGGAACAGCAGACGGCCGCCTCCCATGCGCTCGCCGCCGAAGCGGACTCGCTGAACACGCTACTTGCCCAGTTCCGTCTGGGGCAGGGCGGCTCTGCCGCTGCTTCCGCTCCGGTGCGGTCCTCCGGCGCGACCGCCTCTGGTCGAGCGGCGCCGTCGCCAGCAGCCCCTCCTGTGCGGTCTCAGCCGAAGCCCGCCTCCGGCTCCCATATGGCCGCGCCGTCACCTGCCCGCGCTCTCGCCGGCAAGCTCAGCCGCGCGTTTGCGGCAAGCCAGCCCGCTACTCCGGCGGCTGCACCGGTTCAGCAGGACTGGACCGAGTTCTGATCCGCAGAGCCCAATTCGAAATGTTTGCGGCGGCCAGGTCATGGCTGCCGCATGCACGGCGGGATTAAATATATCTGATTTCTCCATGGCAAGATCTTGCGGTCCGGAACCGAAAATTAACGGCTTCTCGTCCAAATGGTATCGTTAACATCACCCACCGAAGCCGGTGGCCCGCCACGGACCTTCCATGTTCAGATCCTTCAAGAAACTGCCTCTCTCCCTCCAAATGGTGCTGGGTATCGGTTTTGCCGTCGCAGCCATCCAGGCCGGCACCGCAGCATACGAAATCTCCTCCGAACGGTTGACCCTGACGGACAAGGCGGCAAAACGCGGCGACGCAGCGCTGGATATGCTGGAGTCGGTCCATACTCAGGCGATGCTCAATCGCAAGGAGGTGGGTGAAGACGATCCCGCAATCGCCACCCTTGATGGCACGATGGACCAGTTCTCCAACTCCGGTGGCAGCGTCAAGCTCTGGCTGGTGATGGGACCGAAAGTCATCGACTTCCAGAAGGCACAAGGCGAGACCGAATTCGAGGGGCCGCATGACAAGGTCGATGAACAGACGATCGCCACGCTGCAACGCCTGAACAGCCTCGAAGGTGAACAGTTCCGCATGACCCGTCCCGTCATCTTGGGGCAGGGGAGCGCAAGTGACGAAAAATGCGCAAGCTGTCACACCGCCAAGATGAATATCCAACCGGGTGAAGTTGTCGGCGTCTACAGCGCCGAGGTCGATTTGGCCCCCGAGCTCGCAGCATGGCGCGCCAATGCCTGGAAACGCCTCGCGATTGGTGCCGGCGCACTCGCGGTGATGATCGCCTTGGTCGTCCTGATGCTGCGAGTGACGGCGGTCAAGCCTCTGCGCGATCTCGCCCGTGCCACCCAGAGCCTGGCTGATGGCAATTTGGACATCGATGTCGACACCCACGACCGGCGCGATGAGTTGGGGACCATGGGCCGCGCACTCGAAGTCTTTCGCGACAGCCTGCGTCGGACGCGGTCGCTGGAATCGGAAACCGCGCTGTCACGGCAGCGGGCCGACGAACATCGACGTGAGGTCGAGCGTCGAGCCGAGGAAGATGCCGCAGAAAGACTGCGCGTTGCCACGGCCGGTCTGGCTTCCGGTCTGCGTCGCCTGGCAGCCGGAGATCTGGCCTTCCAGATCGAGGAACCCTTCGACACGAGTTTCGAAACCCTGCGGCATGACTTCAATGCTTCCATCCGCGAATTGGCCGGAACCATGTCTGCCATCCGAACTGCTGCCGGGACCATCGACGATGGCAGCGGCATGATTGCGGGGGGCGCTGGCGAACTTGCCCGCCGGACCGAAAGCCAGGCGGCCTCCCTGGAGCAGACGTCTGCGTCGTTGAAGGAGATCAACGCCACGGTTCACTCGGCCAACCAGCGGGTTGCCGACGCGCGGGCGGTTGCCAAGAAGGCAAACGACAGCGCACACAATTCCGGAAAAGTGGTCGCGGAAGCGGAACAGGCGATGCGTCGGATCGAGGAAAGCGCCCAGCAGATCTCCAATATCATCGGTGTCATCGATGAGATCGCCTTTCAGACGAATCTGCTGGCGCTGAATGCAGGTGTGGAAGCGGCCCGTGCAGGCGAAGCTGGTAAGGGCTTCGCCGTGGTTGCACAGGAGGTCCGCGAGCTCGCCCAGCGCTCAGCCAATGCCGCCAAGGAAATCAAGACGCTCATCCAGAACTCGACCGCCCAGGTCGAAAACGGGGTGCAACTGGTTCACGGCACCGGAGAGACATTGGTCGAGATCGGCAGTCTCATCCAAACGATCAATGACCACATGGATGCCATCGCCGACTACTCGAAGGACCAGTCGAGTGGTCTGCGCGACATCGCAGGCGCAGTCGACGCGCTGGATGCCACAACCCAGCACAATGCGCGGGTGTCCGAGGGGCAAAGCGAGGAGGCGAGCAGGCTGGCTGAACAGGCCGCGGCACTCCGGGCGATGATCGAGCGGTTCAGGGTGGAAGCCGAACGCGGCCAGATGCGCCGTGCAGCATGATGGCTTTGCCGCATTGAAGTGCGTCTGAAAACGAAGAAAGCCCGTGGCATGCCACGGGCTTTCCCCTTTTCGCCTGCGAGGCAGGCTTTACCGGGCGTCTCCGACATCGTCGACGACGTCCGTCATGGGCCGGTCCGCACCGTCCGCATGTTCATGAATCCACTCGCCGTTCTCGTCTTGCCAGCTGATCTCGGCATCGCCGTCTGCGAGCTGCTGGGCACCCGCCGCCTGCCTTGCCGCAGTGAGGGCTTCCGCGTGAGTTGCGAACGGCTCGGAATAGACGTCACCCAGCCTGTAGGCGAAGCCTTCGTCATGCTCGACGACGTGATAGGTCACCTTGGCCATGGGTTTCCTCTCAATTCCAGTGCCAGCGGCTGTCACGTGCCGGCGGGTTCGACTGGGCGAGAAGATAGCCGACGAGACCGCCGAGAATGCCAAGGGTGATCAGGCCGGCCGACGTTGCACCCGGGTGGCGACGCACGACGCCGGCGACGGCGCCAGCCCCTTCGCGAGCATAGTCTGCAACGACGCTTGCCGTTTCGGCCGCACCGTCCATGGCGTCATAGGCACGATGGCGCACCTTCCGGCTTCCGCGGCTGGCTTCGCGGCTGATCACGCTCTTCAGGTCGTTCATCTGTTCGCGCAGTTCACGCAGTTCTGCCTGCAGGTTTGACGTCGCCATGGGACTGTTCCTTTCGTTCTCTGTGGACTTGCCGAACAAACGTTGGGGCATCGGGATGGTTCCATGGCTCGGGATGGCAAGCTGTCGCAGTGCAAAACGAAAGACGCCCGGCACCTTGCGGTACCGGGCGTCTTCAAGAAAATGGGAAAAGAAGCTTACTTGGTCGCGGCTTCGTACATCTCGAGGACGTAATCCCAGTTGATCAGGCTGTCGACGAACGCTTCGAGATACTTCGGACGAGCGTTGCGGTAGTCGATGTAGTAGGAGTGTTCCCAGACGTCGACGCCGAGAATGGGCGATGCGCCGTGAACCAGCGGGTTTTCGCCGTTCGGGGTCTTGGAGATTTCGAGCTTGCCATCCTTGACGGAGAGCCATGCCCAGCCCGAGCCGAACTGCGTCGTGCCGGCAGCAACGAAATCGGCCTTGAACTTGTCATAGCCGCCGAGGTCGCTGTCGATGGCCGCCTGAAGCTTGCCGGGCAGCTTGTTGCCGCCGCCGTCCTTCTTCATCCAGTTCCAGAAGTGGATGTGGTTGTAGTGCTGGCCGGCATTGTTGAAGAGGCCTGCATTCTTGCCATAGGACTGCTTGACGACCTCTTCCAGCGAAAGACCTTCCAGGCCTGAATCCTTCAGAAGGTTGTTGCCGTTGGTCACATAGGCCTGGTGGTGCTTGTCGTGGTGAAACTCGAGCGTTTCAGCCGACATGAACGGCGCCAGCGAGTCGTAGGCATACGGGAGGGCGGGCAATTCGAAGGCCATGGTGAGATCTCCTTTTGGCAAATAGATTGCGTTTTGGCAGGTGACGGGAACATAGGAGCGGTTGAAGGGCGAGGCAACCTTTGCTCTTCCAAAAACAGACGCGGCAAGGAAAGAATTGTCTTCCGTTTTTGGACTTGCACCACGCCCCGTTCCATCCGAGGTTTGCAGCCGCATCGCATCCAACCGAGGTCCCCATGCTCCGTTCCCGCCAGTTCGTCCTTGCCGCCGCGCTTTTCGTGTTTCCGCTGTCTCTTCCGGCCTTCGCCTCTTCTGATGATGCCTGGGGTGAATTCGCGATGGACGTCGCGGCCAAATGCTCGGCGCTCGCAGAAGGGCGTATCGAAAAGCCAAGAGTCGTGGTCGATCCCTTCGGCACCGAGAGCTATGGGATGGCGATCCTCACCGGCAAGGCGGTCGGAGCCGACGCCACGGTGAGCTCGATCTGCGTCTACGACAAGAAGAGCCAGACGGCGGAAATCGGCGGAGAACTGCCGGTCGATCAGGTGACGATCACCATGCCCTGAGGCATCAGGCCTCGTAAACCTCCGGCTCCGGCAAGCCGTCGATCGGAAAGCCGAATTCGGCGCGGGCGATCTTGCATTCCTCGTCGCCGGGCATGCAGGTGCGGCAGACATGCGGGCGGACGAGATAGACCGCGCAGCCGACATGTTTGCCGACGTCGCCCGTGAGCGCCGCGCAGCGCCCGTTCTCGAACTTCATGCCGCTTTCGTCCTTGGCGATCATGGCTTCCGGGATGGCGGCGATTTCCTCGTCGCTTTCCATGGAGAAGCGCGGCCAGTCGGCGGAATAGGCGCAGCAGGCGCCGCAGGTCTGGCAATCGAAGATGTCGGGCGGCGAGGTTTCCAGCATGGGTCAGCGCTTCGCGGCGCGGAGGCGCATGAGATTGAGGGCAAAGAAGCCGGTGAAGCCCAGCATCAAGAGGCCGACGAAGACCGGGCCGGCATCGACCGAGACGAGATCCATGGTGAGGCCGGTGCTGCCGGAGCCGGCGGCACTGCCGATCGCGTAGGCCAGGGCGAAGACGGCGGCGCCTGAGACCAGCAGGCCACCACGAAAGCGTTCGCCGAGCAGGGTCAGCGCTGCCGTATAGAGCGAGAAGCTGGCTGCGCCGAGGATCGAGATGGTGATCAGCAGAGCGGCCTGGGAGTTCATCAGTGGCAGGACGAGGAAAGCAACGGCAGCAATGAGCGAGCCGCTCACCGCGATCACCGGGCGCGACAGGCGATCCAGCAGCCAGCCAACGAAGGGCTGGGCGAGCGCCGTCGGCAGGGCCACCATGGTGACGACGAAGGCCGCAAAATTCTGGCTATAGCCACGCTCGACGAAATAGAGCGGGATCATCGAGATCGCCGCGATATCCGAAAAGCCGAAGGCGACGACCATCAGCGTCAGCACCGGCGCGAGCTTGACGAAGGTGAGCAGCCCGCCGGCTTCCGAGGCTTCCGGCTTGGTCTTGGCATAACGCCCGAGCATGACCGAGGCAAAGGCGACGAGCGCCACATAAGCCGCCGTCAGCGCAAAGGCGAAGCCGTCCTCGATGCCGACAAGCGGAATGGCGAGCGGCCCCGCGGCGAAGCCCGCGCACATGCCGGCGCTATAGGCCCCCGACACGCGGCCGCGCAGGCGATCCGGACAGGCCGTGTTCAGCCAGGCTTCGGAGACCGTGTAGATGATGCTGGTGCAGAAGCCGAGCAGGAAGCGGGCCACAAACCAGACGGCGAGGCTGTCGAAGGTGGAGAAGGTCGCAAGGCAGACCGAGACGCCGAGTAGCGAGGCGACGATCAGCCGGTCCCCGCGGACGACCTGCGTCAGCCTGCCGATCAGGAGTGTCGAGGAGGCGAGGCCCAGCGCAAAGACCGAGGCGTTCAGGCCCGCCATGCTGGAGGAGACACCGCGGCTTTCGAGGATCAGCGAGATCAGCGGATAGGTGAGGCCCTGTCCGACGGCGAAGGCGGTGACGCCCAGGATCACGACCGCAATCGCCGCCCAGTCGGGCGCGGCGTTAGGTGCGATATCCGTGGTACGTGCTGTCTGCATGAAGCCTCCGAGACCCGTATGAGGGTCTACTCATCGAAGGCCCGGTCTAGCTGGGGGACTGCGGGAAGTCCAGAGAACGGAGAGCGTTCAACACGGTCAGGCTGCGCCAGCGCTCTGATCGATGACGGCGGCATAACGCTTGAGATCCACAACTTGCTCGGACGACAAGAAACGGGTCGGGATCATGTGGAACAGATTGGGGGCGACATAGAGAAGGATCATGTCCTTGTGCATCACCGTCCGCAGGAAGTCCGACCACGGCGTTGTCCAGCGGCCATCGTCCCGAAAGGTGGCGAAGCCTTCCTCAGACCACTCGATCCGCACAGGTCTGTGCATGCTTTTCTGCTGCCGGTATGTGCGCCGGGCATTCCAGGGAACGAACACGTAGATGAGCAGCAACGGCATCGTGACGAAGACTGCGACCATGGTGAAGACCGCCCGCTCAAGCCCCTGATAATCCCGCGGGCCCAAGAACGTCTTTCCGAGAACAATCGCGGCCAGCAACAACACTATGATACCGATGGCTACAGCGCGCCGTCTCCAGTATTGCTGGATGACATGGATCTGCACCGCGCGCGTGTGGTCGGCTGCGGTGATCGAAAGTTCGACGGAGCGATCCTGCATGGGGGGTCACTCACCCGCAGCAATGACGCCCGGCGCGTCCTGTCCGAGCGCTGCAAACACCGTCTTCAGAATGCCGGCCGCGTCGAGACCCGCCTTGGCATACATGGTTTCGGGCTTGGCCTGGTCCATCCAGACATCGGGCAGCACCAGCGAGCGGACCTTGAGGCCGTTGTCGAGCAGGCCCTCGTTGACGAGGAAATGCATGACATGGCTGCCGAAGCCCCCGACGGCGCCTTCTTCGACTGTCACCACCACCTGATGGTGGCGGGCAAGCTGGCGGATCAGGTCGTGGTCGAGGGGCTTGGCGAAGCGGGCGTCGGCGACGGTGGTCGACAGCCCTGCGGCGTCGAGGTCTTCGGCGGCGAGCAGACAGTCGGCCAGGCGCGTGCCGAAGGAGAGAAGTGCGACCTTCGAGCCCTGCTTGACGATGCGACCCTTGCCGATCTGAAGGATCTCGCCGCGCTCCGGCAGGGGAACGCCCACGCCTTCGCCGCGCGGGTAACGGAAGGAGATCGGGCCTTCGTCATAGGCAGCGGCCGTGCGGACCATATGCTTCAGCTCCGCCTCGTCGGCAGCGGCCATGACCACGAAGCCCGGCAGAGCAGCGAGGAAGCCGGTGTCGAAGGAGCCGGCATGGGTCGGGCCATCGGCGCCGACGAAGCCGGCGCGGTCGATCGGGAAACGGACCGGCAGACCCTGAATGCCGACATCATGCACAACCTGGTCGTAGCCGCGCTGCAGGAAGGTCGAATAGAGCGCGCAGAAGGGCTTGAAACCCTCGGCAGCCAGACCTGCTGCAAAGGTCACCGCATGCTGTTCGGCGATGCCGACATCGAAGGTGCGTTCCGGGAAGATCGACTGCAGCTTGTCGAGGCCGGTGCCCGAGGGCATGGCGGCGGTGATGCCGACGATCTTCTCGTCGTGGCGTGCTTCCTCGACCAGGGCATCGGCGAAGACGGCGGTATAGGCCGGCGCATTCGGCTTGGCCTTGGCCTGGGTGCCGGTGATCACATCGAACTTGTTGACGCCGTGATACTTGTCGGCCGCGGCTTCGGCGGGTGCATAACCCTTGCCCTTCTGGGTCACGACATGGATCAGCACCGGACCCTTGGCATTGTCGCGGACATTGCGCAGCACGGGCAGAAGATGGTCGAAGGAATGACCGTCGATCGGGCCGATATGGTAGAAACCGAGCTCCTCGAACATGGTGCCGCCGGTGACATAACCACGGGCATGCTCGACGGCGCGGGTGATCGCGCGGTCGACGGTCTTGCCAAGATAGGCGGTGAGTTTCTTGCCGAATTCGCGGAAGCCCATATAGCTGCGACCGGAGGCAAGGCGCGCGAGATAGGCGCTCATCGCGCCCGTCGGCGGCGCGATCGACATGTCGTTGTCGTTGAGGATGACGATCAGGCGGGCGTCGAGGGCGCCGGCATTGTTCAATGCCTCATAGGCCATCCCGGCGGACATGGCGCCATCGCCGATGACGGCGATCACCTTGCGGTCGGTTTTGGACAGTTCGGCGGCAACCGCCATGCCGAGACCAGCGGAAATCGAGGTGGACGAGTGGGCAGCGCCGAAGGGATCGTATTCGCTCTCGGCGCGCTTGGTGAAGCCGGAAAGACCGTCTTCCTGGCGCAGCGTGCGGATCCGCTCGCGGCGACCGGTCAGGATCTTGTGCGGATAACACTGGTGGCCGACGTCGAAGATCAGGCGGTCTTCTGGCGTTTCGAAGACCTTGTGGATGGCAATGGTCAGCTCGACCACACCCAGGCCCGCACCCAGATGACCGCCCGTCTTCGACACCGCGTCGATCATCTCGTCGCGGACCTCGCGCGCCAGCTGCGGAAGGTCGCGATCCTCGATGGTCTTCAGGTCTTTGGGGAGCTTGACCTTGTCCAGGAGCGGCGTATCGGGCAGGGATGTCACGGGCTGATGCCTCTTCAGTCTGTTTGGATGCGCGATATCATCCCCCGACAATCAGGGCAATTCCACGCCATCAACCCTTCATATAGCGGTCAACGGCCCTCCGGCAAAGGCACGAACTCCTCTTCGTCCCCCGGAACGATGTCGAAACGGCCGGTTCTCCACTCTTCCTTGGCCTGTTCGATGCGCTCTTTCGACGAGGAAACGAAGTTCCACCAGATATGTTTCTGCGTGCCGAGCGCGGCACCCCCGAACAGCATCACGTGACAACCGGTCGCGCCGCCGATCAGCGTGATCTCGTCGCCGGGGCGGAAAACCAGCAGCTGGTCGGGTGCGAAACGATCGCCGGCGATCTCGATCTCGCCGGAGAGCACGTAAAGAGCGCGCTCCTCCTGGCCGGCGTCAAAGGGAAAACGGGCACCTGGTTCCAGCGTCAGATCAACGTAAAGCGTCTCCGAGAAGGTCTTGACCGGCGAGCGCAATCCGCCGGTCGAGCCGATCACCACGCGACCGGAAGCGCCGCGATCGGCAAAGGTCGGCAGTTCTGTCTTGGCGGTATGCGCAAAGGCCGGATCGATCTCCTCCAACTGGTCGGGAAGGGCGATCCAGGTTTGGAGGCCCGACATGGCCAGCGGATGACCGCGCAAGTTCTCCGGCGTGCGCTCCGAATGCACGATGCCACGCCCGGCCGTCATCAAATTGATGTCGCCGGGCGAAATGACGAGTTCGGTGCCGAGGCTGTCACGATGCTTGATCTCGCCGTCGAACAGGTAGGTGACGGTGGAGAGGCCGATATGCGGATGCGGCCGCACATCCATGGCCTCGTCCGCCTTGAGCACCGCCGGCCCCATCCGGTCGAAGAAGATGAAGGGGCCGACCAGCCGCCGCTTGATCGACGGCAGTGCCCGACGCACGGCAAAGCCGCCGATGTCGCTGGAGCGCGGAATGATCAGATGCTCGATGGCATCACAGGCAAATCCATCGCCGGGGATGGGGTCGTTTCCGGGAAAGAAGGACATGGGGTGGTCTCCGCTTGATCACTGCTGAGACTGTAGGATGGGGTGGGGCAGGAGGCTAGTCTTCAGACTTGTGCGGAGGCGTGACGCTGCGTTCAATCTCACCGGGCTTGCAACTCTGTTGGATTGACCCCTATGGCGCTTGATGTCATATTTGGCCATGGCTGCCGAACTGGTCATTCGAGAACGCATGGTATTTCCGGACGGTGCGATCTTGGAGATCAGGATCTGGTCGGTGCCGACACCCGTGCCGCCTTCCGCGCACGGCTTTAAATATGCGCTGTTCTACGGCCATCCTGGGCATCGACTGATCTGCTATGACAACGAGCGCGGCAAGGGCGATCATCGTCATCATGGGGCGCTCGAGTTGCCTTACAGGTTCACATCGATCGAGCAACTCCTGGCGGATTTTCGCGCCGACGTGGAGAAGCTCCGAGGAGAGGCGATATGACGAGAGAAGTCGAGATTCATGTCGGTGGTGGCTTCGACGCGTTGAGCGCCCGAGTGTCCCAAGCCTTGAAGAGACACGCTGAAGGTCAAGACGTTCGTGAGGATCATCTGACGTTTTCAGACTGGGATGCCTTGTCGAAGACCATGTCGTTGAAGCGTCTGGAACTGTTGCGCTATCTACACCGCAACCCCCAGGACAGCGTTGCGGCGTTGGCAAGGAACCTTGGTCGCGACTATCGCCGGGTTCACGAAGACGTCGATATTCTAGTCTCAGCCGGGTTGATTGATCGAGACGGACTGGCGCTGAGGACGGGATACGACGAGATCCGTGCAGTCATTGCTCTTTAGGTGCGGAACGCTCCTGGAGGTCTAAACAATCAGCACCAGTTTTAACGTCCGCGGACTGCAGGCGCATCACGCCCCGTCGAGCGGCTCAGTCCCCGTTGGCTTGCCGGCGCGGTCCAGTCGGATCTTCTCGATCCGATCTTCGGCTGCCTTCAACAGTGTCTCGCAATGCTTCTTCAGGAGTTCGCCGCGTTCGTAGATAGCAATGGAATCTTCCAGCGCCACGTCCCCGCGCTCCAGGCGTGCCACGATGCTCTCGAGTTCGGCCACGGCCTTTTCGAAGGAGAGGCCGGAAAGATCGGCGGAAACGGCGGCGTCGGACATACTCAACCCTTCATCAGTCTTGCGATATGCAGGCCGGCCGATTCGGCGAGCCCTTCCAGATCATAGCCGCCTTCGAGCAGGCTGACGACCCGGTTCTTGGCGAAGCGGTCGGCCACTTCGAGAAGCCGTCCCGTCGCCCAATCGAAATCCTCGCCCACGAGGTTGATCTGCGCCAGCGGGTCACGGTGATGCGCATCGAAGCCGGCCGAGATCAGGATCAGATCGGGTGAAAAATCATGCAGCGCCGGCAGGACCCGGCTCTTGAACGCCTCGCGAAAATGATCCGAACCAACATTCGGCGAGAGCGGCGCATTGACGATGTTGCGGTGTCTGCCTGTCTCGTCCTTGGCACCTGTGCCGGGGTAAAGCGGCATCTGGTGGGTCGAGCAGAACAACACCGACGGATCATCCCAGAAGATGTCCTGCGTGCCGTTGCCGTGATGCACGTCCCAGTCGACGATCGCCACTCGCTCCACGCCGTAGGTCCTCTGCGCATGCCGCGCCGCAATGGCGATCGTGTTGAACAGGCAGAAACCCATGGCTTTCGTTTTCTCGGCATGGTGCCCCGGCGGTCTGCCGGCAACGAAGGCATTGTCCGCCTGTCCCGTCATCACGTCGTCGACCGCGGCCAGCGCCCCGCCGATGGCCGTCAGCGCGACCTGCAGGCTCTTCTGCGAAGCATAGGTATCGGCTTCGAGCTGGTTGATCCGGTCCTCTTCCTCCGGGATCTGCCGCATTACGGCGAAGAGATGCTCTTCAGGATGGGCGAGCGTTACCGCGTCCTCGTTCGCCTGAACTGCCTCGACCCGCTCAAGCTTTGCAAAATTGGGATGTTCGAGCGCAATGTTCAGCGAGCGCAATCGGTCTGCCCGTTCGGGGTGACCCGTTGGCGTATTGTGCTCCAGGAAGAGCGGGTTCTCGTAGAGACGTGTGGTCATGGGTCATCCTCGGTCGCGGTGAACATAAGGCGCCCTTCGGTCATCTTCCACCTTGTTATGCGTTTTTACCCATCCTCTTGGCTGCGGGCGGGTGCGCTGCCGGCGCCTTTTTGGGACATCCCTTGTGAAGCCAGGCGCTATGCCGTTAGATACCGCTAACGCACGGAAAAGACGGAACCTGCATGGATGAGATAGATCGGGTCGAGGTGAGTGAAATCACCATCCCCTACCGCGACATCGCCGATACGGGGGAGATGCATGTGGCCGCCTATGTCACGCAGGCCGAGGCCGCTCTTCGCCATTTCTGGCGCTACCGTCCCCCGCTGGAGGACGAGCCGCACTACACGCCGACCAAGCTTGAACTGCGCCTGCATCTGCCGCTGCGTCTTGAGGATCAGGTCCGCATGATCGTGCGCGTCGACAAGATCGGCGGCAAGTCGGTCGGCTTCGAGGTGGAGATGGATCGCAACGGCCAGACGGTCGCCGAGATCGACGTGACCTGGACCGCGCGGGACAGAGAAACTGGCGAGCCGGCCGCGCTTCCGGAGGACGTGCGCGACTGGCTCTACCGTTATTTGCGGTGAGAGACAGCAAGGAGTGGGTGTTGTTGCCGTTTCGGCATCACACTCGCGCCGGCAGCAGCGGATAGCCGACCAGGACCGCACGGGCGGCAAGCGTCGCGATCGCGGCCTTCACCAGATCGCCGGGAATGAAGGCGAGCGAGCCGAGGAGGACCTTGTCGAAGGGCGTGCCGGCCGCCACCGAAAGCCACGGCATGCCGCAGAGATAGACCACCCCGATGCCGCCGACGATGGAGGCGATGAAGAAGCCGGTCATCTGCTTGGCTGCGGACTGTTCTTCGCGCACCAGCTTTTCGGCCAGCATGCCAGTGACGAAAGCGCCAATGATCCAGCCGAAGATATAGCCGCCGGTCGGCCCGATCAGCACGTTGAGACCGCCGCGACCGCCGGAGAGAACGGGCAGGCCGACGGCAACGAGCACGACGAGCAGGGCATAGGCCAACGCGCCGCGCTTGGCGCCGATGATGCAGCCGGCGAGCATCACGCCCATCGATTGCGCCGTGATCGGAACGGGGAGCAGCGGGATCGGCACCGGCGGCAGGAAGCCGAGCACGATGATGATCGCGGTGAAAAGAGCGGCGAGCACGAGGTCTCTTGTGGTCATGGAAAATGTCCCCGGTAAACGTTGAGGATTTTAGTGACCCCGAATGTCCCGTGCGTCAATTGCCTCGGCAATGCGATCGGCATCCTTCAACGTCGAAATGATCAGCGGACCCAGCATGCGCGAGAGCTTCACCGGAATGCCGCGCGCTGCATGCGCCTCCTTCAGCCCCTCGTAGCGCTGGGCGATCTCGGGCACGAAGCGCAGCACCAGGCCGAGCGCCAGCCCGAGGTCGGATGCCTTCATCAGGCCAAGCTTCTCAAGTGGGCGGGCAAGGTCTGTGACGGCGGCCATGAAGTCGGCAATCGTGGTGGAGGCCGTCACGGCAGCGGCAAGAAAGAGGATGGCCAGCAGCCTCAGCGCCGTCAACAGCGCTTCCAGCGGCGAAAGCAGCAGGAGGTTTACGGCGGCCAGAAAGGCGATGGTGAACAGCACCGGCTTGAGCCGCCTGAGCCCCTCGGCAAACCCGATCCCCGTCGAAAGGTAGAGAAGGACGGTGAGCACAAGAGCCGCACCGAGCACGGCCGGCTGCTCGATGAAGTAGAGGAGAAGCCCGCAGACCATCAGCCCGAAGAGCTTTGGCTTCACCGGGATGCGATGCAGGAGGCTCGTCCCCTCCACATGCAGGCTCGTCAGCATCCGGCAATTTCCCGGTAGCGGGCAATCGCGTCCTGGCCCGCGCCATCGAAGGCAAGTGCGCCTTCATGAAACACCAGCACGCGGCCAAAATTCTCAACGAGGTCCAGATCGTGGCTGATGACAACAGCCTGCTCAGCAAGCCCGTCGATCGCCGCCTTCACCCGGGCGCGGTTCTTCAGATCCAGCTGGTTGGTCGGCTCGTCGAAGATTACGACATCAGGCCGGTTGACGCAGACGGCAGCCAGCGCCGCAAGCTGCAACTCCCCGCCCGACAGCTCATGCGGCCGCCGCCCGGCGAGATCGCTGATGCCGAAGCGCGAAAGGGCCTCGTCCACCACGCGGTCTATCTCGGCTGCAGGCAGCCCCCGCGATTTCGGCCCGAGCGCCACATCCTCGCGGATGATGGGCAGGATGATCTGGTGTCCGGGGTTCTGGAAGATGAAGCCGGTCTTCGCCCGCGCGGCCTTCTCGTCGGCCACGGTATCGAGACCGTCGAGTGTCACCGTACCGGAGGTCGGCTTGGCGAGGCCAGCGATCAGTCGCGCAAAGCTCGTCTTGCCGGAACCGTTGAGCCCGATCACGCCGATACGACGCTCGCTGAGCGACAGTGTGAGCGCCTTGAGGGCCACACGGTCGCCGTAACGCAATTCGGCCTGATCGAAAATGATGTGCAAGGGAGGGTCTCCTGCGGGCGATGGGGGTTGCTATAGCCCGCTCATGGGCCCGGTGCCAGATCTCTTCCATCGCGCTGGATCATGAGGCGGCTGCCAAAATCGCCTTGTGCGGTGCGGGCGTCGCCACTTGGAATCTCCGCCATTGAACAAACCGCGAACATGCCCTAGCCTCATCTCATGTCGATTCCCGTTCCCAGCGCCCTTGCGCGAAAAATCTTCCTCGAACGGCAGGGGTTGTCCCGCTCGCCGACGAAGGCGCTTCGGCGTCAGGACCTCTACGACCTGATCCATGATCTCGGTTTCGTCCAGGTCGACAGCATCCAGTGGGTCGAGCGCGCCCATCACCAGATCCTGTTTTCCCGCAACCAGACCTATAAGCCGAAGGATCTTCACCATCTCATCGAGAAGGACCGCTCGCTCTTCGAGCACTGGACCCACGATGCCTCGGTCATCCCCTCGGCCTTCTTCCCTTACTGGAAACATCGCTTCGTCCGTCGCGAGGCGAAGATCCGCGAGGACTGGGCCCGATGGCAGGGGCAGGGCTTCGATCAGGCTTTCGAGGAAACCTATGCCCGCATTCGCGACCATGGCCCGGTCATGGCCCGCGATGTGAAGAGCGAGGATCATGTCTCCGGCGGCTGGTGGAACTGGCACCCCTCGAAGACGGCGCTGGAATTCCTTTGGCATACGGGAAAGTTGGCCATCGCCCGGCGTGAAGGCTTCCAGAAGGTCTATGACCTTGCTGAAAGGGTCATTCCCGCAGAGCATCACGAAGCGGAAGTCGAGCACGAGGCCTTTGTCGACTGGGCCTGCCGGGCCGCGCTGACCCGCCTCGGCTTTGCCACGTCAGGCGAAATCGCCGCCTTCTTCAAGATCATCACGCCGGAGGAGGCCAAGGTCTGGCTGACCGAGCATCGCGACGAGTTGCAGGAGCTTGCGCTGGAGACGGTCGATGGCAAGCCGCGCAGCTCTTTCGCCTTCATTGACCAGGTGGGCACGCTCATGAATGCGCCCGAACCACCTGCGCGGGTTCGGGTCCTCTCGCCCTTCGATCCCTTGATCCGCGACCGCAACCGGACAGAACGCCTCTTCGGCTTCTTCTACCGCATCGAGGTCTTCGTGCCCGAACCGAAGCGGCAATACGGCTACTACGTTTTCCCGCTGCTCGAAGGTGATCGCCTCATCGGCCGCATCGACATGAAGGCCGAGCGCAAGGAAGGCCTGCTCGACGTCCGCCGCCTCTGGCTGGAACCGGGCGTGAAGCCAAGCGCCGGGCGGTTGGAGAAGCTCGAAGCAGAACTTCAGCGCGTCGCCCGCTTCGCCGGCATGGACGCGGTGCGGCTCCAGCCCGGCTGGCTCGGCTGATTCAAGACATTTTCATCAGGAAAGACGTTCGCATGACCGACAACAGCGCCTACCGCATCGAACCCCACGTGCCCCCCATCGACGATTACATGCGCCTGCGCCTGGAATCCGGTCTGACACCCTTTTCCCGTGAAGCCGCCGAGAAGGGCCTGCCGAATTCAATCTTCGGCGTCAGCCTGATGCATGGCAATGAGACCGTCGGCATGGGCCGCATCATCGGCGATGGCGGCTGCTTCTTCCAGGTGACCGATATTGCCATCCTGCCGGCCCATCAGGGCAGGGGGCTTGCCAAATGGATCATGGCGGCGCTCTCCGATTTCATCGCCACTTTGCCGAAGACGGCCTATGTCAGCCTGATCGCCGACGTGCCGGCCAACCGGCTCTACAGCCAGTTTGGTTTCAACGAAACCGCACCTCGATCTGTCGGCATGGCGCGTGTGCTGAAGCCGCACTGAGGCTTTCCGTTGCTACAACTTGTAATTCCCATCAAATGACGTATAGTCAATCCGTCATTTGACGGAGGCTGACCATGTTAGACCATCAGCGCATCCTGGATGCCCCGATCGCTCGTATCCAGGGTTTTTCCGATGAAGGAGAGCGGACGCGGCTGTCGTCAACGGCGCTCAAGGCCTATCGCCGACTTGCCAGCCAATGGGATCTGACCAGTCAGCAGGCGGCGTCCCTGCTTGGCGTTTCCGTCAGCACATGGGAGCGCCTGAAGCCCGATCGCGTCGAGAAAACGCTGACGCAGGACCAGATGACGCGCATCTCGGCGCTGGTCGGCATCTACAAGGCACTGCATCTTCTCTTCTCGGATGAGATGGCGGATCGCTGGCTGCAGCTTGCCAATTCGGGGCCGCTCTTCGACCGGCGCACTCCCATCGCCGCGATGGTCGAGGGAGGCATTCCGCATATGCTGGAGGTGCGTCGTTACCTGGATGCTGTCCGCGGAGGCCTTTGAGTGGAGGTCGCGGGCATTCCCGTCACCACGCTTGCCTATCCGAAAACGGTGCGGCTGGTGTCGACGGCAAGATTGCGGGAGGCGGTTCTGGCAAGCCTTGTCGACACAACGGAAGAGTTTGCCGAACTGGCGGAAATCGAGGCTGCCACCTCCACCCGCATTCACGCTCAGGCGACCGGCATCTCGGGCCTCGCTGCCAACGAACTCGTCTATGACGTGCCGCATGCCCATTTTATCAATGCAAGCTTCGCCTATGCGAAGCCCCGTGAGCCGAACCGCTTTAATGGCGAGACGCGCGGTGCCTGGTATGCGGCGCTCTCCGTCGAGACATGTCTCGCCGAAATCATCTTCCACATGACGGAATTCCTCGCCCGCACCGGCGTCTATCAGGCGACGACCGATTATGCGGAAATGTTCTGCAGTGTCTCCGGCGAGTTTGTCGACCTCAGGCCGGTGCCCAACCATCCGGCTCTCTCGCCGGATAAGGTGACCGGCTATCCGGAAGGCAACCGTCTGGCGCTGGGGGCCAGAAGCGCAGGACTGAACGGGATCATCTATCCCTCGGTGCGCCATGACGGCGGCACCTGCTTTGCAGTTCTCAGACCGGCAGCTGTGCAGTCGGTAAGGCAGGGCGATGTCTGGCGGTTTAGCTGGAAGGGCAAGCCGCAGCCGATGATCGAAGGGCCGCTCGGGGCCTGAGTGTGGTGGCGTCGTCCTGCCCCTTCAAGGGGAGGTGGGTGGCTGCTGTGTGACGTTGTGCAGCTGCGAGCCAACAGTGACACTCCTTCCTCCCCTTGAGGGGAAGAGGCGGGCCGAGGTCCGGGATCGGGCAGTTAGCCGCTGTCCATTGTCATGTCAGCTGTAAGTGCCATGCGATACAGGACTGCTGCGCTAAGCCTCACACGATCTCGGTCGCCGAAATCTTGATGCCAAAGCCTTCGAGGCCGACATAATGGCGCTCACGCGACGAAAAGAGCCGGATCGAGGTCACGCCGAGATCCTTGAGGATCTGCGCGCCGAGGCCGATTTCCAGCCATTCGCTCTCGCGGGCCTGAGCCTCCGCATGCGCTTCGCGATCATGCTTGCCGCTGCGGGCGGTGGTCGAGACGCCGACGCCGACAGAGCCCTCGCGCAGATAGACGATCACGCCGCGTCCCTTCTCCGAGATCCGTTTCATGATGCCGTCGATTTGCCGGTCGACGCCGAAGACGTCGCGGCCGACATCCTCAAGGTGCAGCCGCACCGGAATGTCTTCCCCGTCGCGGATGTCGCCGAAGACGACGGCCAAATGCTGCATCGGGTCCCAGGGCAGGGAATAGGCATAGGCCTTGGCCGGACCGTAAGGCGTCTGTACGTCGAACGTCGACTTCAGCTCGATCAAGGTTTCCTTGCGCTGCCGATAGGCGATGAGATCGGCGACGGACACCTGCTTCAATCCGTGCTGGACGGCGAAGGCCGAGACCTGAGGCCCACGCATGACCGTGCCATCATCGTTCACCAGTTCGGAAATCACCCCGATCGGTGGAAGCCCCGCCATGTTACAGAGATCGACGGCCGCTTCCGTGTGGCCCGACCGCATGAGCACGCCGCCTTCGCGGGCGACCAGCGGGAAGATATGCCCCGGGCGAACGAAATCGCTGGCACCGGCATTCGGGTTGGCGAGGTTGCGCACCGTCAGCGTCCGGTCATCGGCCGAAATACCGGTCGTGGTGCCATGCTTGAAGTCGACGGAAACCGTAAACGCCGTCGTATGGGCACTGTCATTGTCCGCCACCATGGCTGAGAGGTTCAGGCGCTTGGCCTCTTCCTTCGGCATGGGGGCGCAGACGATGCCCGAGGTGTGGCGGACGATGAAAGCCATCTTCTCGGCGGTGCAGTGAACCGCAGCCACGATC
Source organism: Hyphomicrobiales bacterium (assembly GCA_900473805.1). Lineage (GTDB taxonomy): Bacteria > Pseudomonadota > Alphaproteobacteria > Rhizobiales > Rhizobiaceae > Allorhizobium. Next base: position 40,529 of record UCMS01000033.1, read on the forward strand.
AGATCGCCTTCGTTCTCACGATCGTCGTCATCCATGACCACCACGATTTCGCCAGCCTCAAACGCCCTGATGGCTTCGACGACGCGCTTCTGGTCATAGCTCATGGCAAAGGCCCCTATCTGCTGCGGCCGTTCTGGCCTCGGTCTCTCAGGATGTGGTCTAGGATCGTGCAGGCCAGCATCGCCTCGCCGACAGGCACGGCGCGAATGCCGACGCAAGGATCATGACGGCCCTTGGTGCGCACGTCGACTTCATTGCCATCGGCATCGATCGAGCGCTTTTCCGTCAGGATCGAGGAGGTGGGCTTGATTGCAAAACGCGCCACGATCGGCTCGCCGGTCGAAATGCCGCCGAGAATGCCGCCGGCATGGTTCGACAGGAAGACCGGCTTGCCATCGGCCCCGATCCGCATCTCGTCCGCATTTTCCTCGCCGGTGATTTCGGCGGCCTGGAAGCCATTGCCGATCTCGACGCCCTTCACGGCGTTGATCGACATGAGGCCGGCCGCAATCTCCTGGTCGAGCTTGCCGTAGACAGGCGCGCCGATCCCGGCAGGCACACCCTCTGCCACCACTTCGATGACGGCACCGACCGACGAACCCGCCTTGCGAATACCGTCGAGATAGTCCTCGAAGACTGGAACCATCGCCGCGTCCGGGCAAAAGAACGGGTTCTGGTCGACCTGCGCCCAGTCCCAGTTGGCGCGGTTGATCTTGTGCGTGCCGATCTGCACCAGGGCGCCGCGGATGACGACTTGAGGCATGGCAAGCCGTGCCAGCGCGCCGGCCGCGACGCGGGCTGCCGTCTCGCGGGCAGACGAACGTCCGCCGCCCCGATAGTCGCGGATGCCGTATTTCAGATCATAGGTGTAGTCGGCATGGCCAGGGCGATAACGCTTGGCGATCTCGCCATAGTCCTTGGAGCGCTGGTCGGTGTTCTCGATGAACAGCGAGACGGGCGTGCCGGTCGTGATCATCGTTCCGTCTTCCTGCGGCATCACGCCGGACAAGACCTTGACGATGTCGTCCTCGCGGCGCTGTGTCACGAAACGCGACTGGCCCGGCTTGCGCTTGTCCATGAAGACCTGCAGGTCTTCCTGTCGGAACCGGACGCCCGGAGGGCAGCCGTCAACGACCGCGCCGAGCGCCGGCCCGTGGCTTTCGCCCCAGGTGGTGACACGGAAGAGATGACCGAAGGTATTGTGCGACATGCGTAAGCTACCGTTCCATTCTCCCCGGCCGGAACGACTTCCGGCGGGCCTTGCCTTGGATGGGGTCACTCATAGAGCAAATCCGGGAAGGGGGGGAAGGGGTTTTCGACCCGCCCGCCCGGAAATCCGGCGGGCGGGATCTACGGCACAGCGCCGGAAAACGGCGGCGCGCGGCGCCGTCATGACGCCTTTTGCTGCGGCAGTCGCCCGACGAAGCGGGTAAAGTCGTCAAAGGAGAGCGGCTTGGCGAAGGCGTAGCCCTGCAGATAGTCGCAGCCGAGCTGCCGCAGCATGCCGGCATGCTCCTGCGTTTCGACCCCCTCGGCCACCGTCTCGATGCCGAGAGAGCGGGCAATCTCGACGATGTTGCGCACCAGGCTGCGCTCCTGCGGCTGGACCGTAATTGGCATGACCAACTGACGGTCGATCTTCAGGCGCTTCGGTTTCAACTTCAGCAACGAGACGATGGACGTGTGGCCGGTGCCGAAATCGTCGATTTCGATGTCAATGCCGAGCGCCTTGATCTTCTCGATGTTTTCGGTCGCCTTGGTATCGCTTTCATCGAGGAAGATCGATTCCACCAGCTCGAAGCAGATCGAACCCGGCGTGATCGCGAGCCCCTGCAATTGCTCGATCAGGTTTTCGTCATGCAGCCGCTTGGAGGAGACGTTTACTGAAATCCGGGGAACGGCCATGCCCATGGCGGTCCAGCGCATCTGGTCCTTCAGCGCCGTCTGCAGCACCAACTGGTCGATACGGGCCATGACGTTCAAGTCTTCGGCCACCTTGAGAAAATTGCCGGAGGCCAGCACGCCGCGATCGGGGTGGCGCCAGCGCACCAGGGCTTCCGCGCCACAGAGCTGCATGCTCTCGGCTTCGAACTGCGGCTGGTACCAGACGATAAACTCGTCGCGCTCCAGGCCCGCCAGCATGTCGTCGGCCATCCGCTTCTTCGCGACGATGTTCGCCTGCAGGTCCGGCGTGAAAAACTCGTAGCAGTTGCGGCCCTTTTCCTTGGCTTGGTAGAGCGCGATGTCGGCATTGATCAGGACCTTGCGCGCATCCGGCATCAACCCGGAAGCCTGCGCGATCCCGATCGACACGCCGCAGCGACAGTCGAAACCTTCAAAGTCGATGGGTTGGCGCATCTCTTCGATGATCCGGCCAGCAAGACTGGTCAGTTCTTCCGTCGAGGTCGCGCGTCTTGCCAGAACGACGAACTCGTCGCCGCCGATACGGGCAACGAGGTCACCTCGCGGCACGTGACGTCTGAGAACTTCCGACGTGTGCACCAGCATGGCGTCGCCCGCCGCATGTCCGAGCGTGTCGTTGATTTCCTTGAAGCGGTCGAGATCGAGGTGCAGGATTGCGAACTTGGCCCGCTGGCTGGAGTTGCCACGGCTCAGTCCATCGAGCTCGAGGTCGAGCTTGCGGCGGTTGGCAAGCGAGGTGAGCGGATCGTGCAATGCGTTGAATTCTATGCGGTTCTTGGCAAGCTCAAGCTCGATATTGCGCATATCCGCCTCGGCCTTTGCCGCCCGCATCTGCTCCGCAAGGAGGGCGTCAGCCGTGACGTCGAAAGCGATCCCGATCAGCTTCTTGCGCCCGTCGCGCCCGATATGCGGCTGCCCGACGGAGCGGATGTAGCGGATCTCGTTGTTAGGCAGCACCACTTTCTGCGTCGTGTTGAGCGTCTGGTCGAGTGTGGAAGCACGTTTGGTGGCAAGCTGGATCTCGCCGCGCTCCTCAGGATGCAGCCGCGAGAGCCAGACATGCTCGGGCACGGGCTTGTCGCTATAGGGCACGCCGTAGAGCTGATGCATGCGCTCGTCCCAGACGGCGGTCTTGGTGACCGGATCGCCTTCCCAGGTGCCACAATTGTAGGAACCGAGTGCCAGGTCGAGCCGCCGGGAGGCTTCGGCCAGCTGATGCTCGCGGCTCGACAGCTCCTCGAGCGCGAGTTCCAGTTCCGCGTTCTTGATGTCGCTGTTTTCTTTCGCCCGGCTGAGCGACTGCGTCATCAGCGTGTCTGTCGTCACGTCGCAGACGATGCCCGTGATCCGCCCGTCCGCCGTCCGTGCACCGACCGACCGCAGATAGCGGAAGCTGTCGTCGCTCAGCGGTACGCGGTAGGCGACGTCCCAGCTGTCGGTGGTGCGTGCGATCACGCTGTCGAAATAGAGTTGTTCGGCCCGCCCGAGATCGTCGGGCTGAATGCAGCCATACCAGTCCGCCAGACGGTCTTCCTCTTCGTCCAGGCTCACCGGCAGCCCGTGCAGCCCGGCCGTGCGGTTGTCCCAGAGCAGCGAATGGGTTGCCTCGTCAATCTCCCAGATGCCGATGTTGGAGGTTTCCAGTGCCAGCTGGAACCGCTGCGAAAGCTCCAGCAGTCGCTCCTCGCGTGCCCGCAGTCTCTGGATGTTCAGATTGCGCTCACGCAGCAGCACGATGGCGAGCAGAATGGATAGCATCATGGCGCCCACACCGGCGGCCAGCAAAAGGCGGCTCGGCAACAGCCGGTTCATGGCCGCGTCCCATCCCTCTTCCGGCATGCCGAGGACGACAAGAGACAGGCCGTCGACCTGGACCGGCAAGGTGAGCGTCTTTTCGTCTGCCAGCTTCGGGTCACCCAAAATGATCTCGACAACGCCCTCAGGCGTCGTCTGGCCGATGGCGATCGTCACGCCGCCATTCTCGCCAGGGGAAATCCCCGGCTCATTCCTGCCGATCTCGACCGCCTCCATGAAGGTGACTGAATCGATCTCGATCAGCAGCGATTGCCAATTTTGAGCGCTTTGCCAGGCCATCGGCGGCACGGGAATGTCGATTGATAGCCTGTGCCCGGACGCCGACATCATCGGGTCGAAAGCCATCCGATATCGGTCTTCCAAAGGCTGCAGGTGGATCGAGGAAATGTAGGGGTTTGTGGCTGTAAGCATGGCGACGGTGCGGTTGAACTCGCTCGCAGAGAGCATCGGGTCGTCGGCCATGTCATCCGCCAGATCGAGCGCCAGCTGGACGTTTTTCGTGAGTTTTTCGCGAATCGCGTGGGCGGCGTGGTCGAGCCCGTCCTGCACGATGTGCTCGACACGCTTGCGTTCATGGGCAGCGGTGTTGCGATCGATCAGGAACCCGGCGACGACGATCAGTGCGCCAATCAATGCGCCACCTGCCAGCAAGAAGATGCCGTTGCCCCATTTGCCGTCGGACCGCGGCCCTGCTTTCAAGTTACGCAACGCTACCAACCCTTTAATCCCTATTGCGGTAAGCCTATGCGACGGCGGTTAATTTAGAATTTCGACGAGAACATTTGGTCGTCGCTCCGGCGCGATCGACACGCGCGGCTGGCAATTCTCGGATAGTCGGAACAGAGAACGTCAACGGGGGGGATAAAATGTGCCTACGGCTTGATCACAGCCGCGTTCGTCTTCACAATCCCACTGAAATGACACGTCATCGGGCAAATTTTGCCATATTCCGGAGGCCTATCTTGTACTCGTTTTCAGCATTGATTTGGTCGAAGGTGGTTCGTATGCGCGTCCTGATTTCCCTCCTTCTTGGAACGGCAAGCCTCCTCTCTCCGATCGCTGCCTATGCCGGCAGCCACGACGTGGAGGCGACGATTGCTGCCGTCAACGTCGACGGCATGAGCCTGATGCTCGATGACGGCAAGACGTACACGGTTCCGGACGAGTTTAACTTCGAGGGACTGGAAAAGGGTCAGAAGGTCATCGTCTTCTACACCGAAGTCGACGGCAAGCGGGTTATCGACGACCTCGAAGTCGTGCAGTGAGGCGGGATCGCCCTTGCGGTGGTCCGCGCTACTACCGGCGATGATCCTAGATCCAGCCGATCCTGCTGGTGTCTGAACCGCCGTCGCGCTCGATTTTCAGGATACGGTCCTGCGGAATGTCCATTTCGCAAGCCGTGTCTTCATCCACGTTCCCGACGAGTCTGAAGCAACTGCGGATCACGCCGCCATGGCTGACGCAGACGGTCGGCCGATCGACCGAGGCGAGCCATGCACCAATCCGCCAGGAGAGAATCTCGTAGCTCTCCGCATCCTCTCCCGGGGGGATGAAGCTCCACTTTTGCCGCGACCGCTCCTGCACCCTTTCGGGCGAGACCCGCGCGAGTTCGGCAAGCGTGGAGCCCTCCCAGTCGCCGAAAGACAGCTCCTTGAGGCGGTCGTCGAGACGATAGCCTTGGGCCGGCAGTCCCATCGAGGTCCGCACCCGCTCCATGGTGTCCCGGGTACGCCAGAGCGGCGAGCTGACGAAGTCGAATTCGGTCGCGGTCTCGCCGAGGATCTGTCCGAGTTTGCGCCCGTTTTCGCTCGCCTGAGCGCGCCCGGTCGCATTGAGGCCGATATCCTTCTGCCCCTGCATGCGCCCTTCGGCGTTCCAGTCTGTCTGGCCGTGACGGATCATGTAGATAATCACGGCGCCAAACTCCGGTCTCAGTCCTTGCCGAGAACGATGTCGGGCGCGTCCACCGCCTTCATACCGACGGTGTGGTAGCCACAGTCGACGTGATGCACCTCGCCGGACACGCCGGTCGAAAGGTCCGACAGCAGATACATGCCGGACCGGCCCACCTCGTCCGTGGTGACGTTGCGCTTGAGCGGCGAATGATATTCGTTCCACTTGAGGATATAGCGGAAGTCACCGATGCCCGAGGCTGCGAGCGTCTTGATCGGGCCGGCGGAGATCGCGTTGACGCGGATACCGCGGGCGCCCATGTCGACGGCGAGGTAACGGACGGAAGCTTCGAGTGCCGCCTTGGCGACGCCCATGACGTTGTAGTGCGGCATGACCTTTTCGGCACCGTAATAGGTGAGCGTCAGAAGCGAGCCGCCATCGTTCATGATCCGCTCGGCCCGTGCGGCGACCGCCGTGAACGAGTAGACGGAAATGTCCATGGTCCGGGTGAAGTTGTCGCGCGTCGTCTCGATGTAGCGACCGGTCAGCTCGTCCTTGTCGGAAAAGGCGATCGCATGCACGACGAAGTCGATCTTGCCCCACTTGGCCTCGATATTGGCAAAGACCGCATCAATGCTCTCGAGATTGGTGACATCGCAATCACCGGCGAGAAAGGCATCCAGCTCGGCGGCCAGCGGCTCGACACGCTTCTTCAGCGCATCGCCCTGCCAGGTGAGCGCGATTTCGGCACCCTGATCGCGGCAGGCCTTGGCAATGCCCCAGGCAATCGAGCGATTGTTGGCGACGCCCATGATGACGCCGCGCTTGCCTGCCATGAGGCCCGAACCCTGAACCATAATGCATCCCCTGAACTGTCGAGTGGTGTTGCCTATGGCATAGCCCGTTCCGCCGTTCAAGATTGAAGCGGACGCAGCACGTGGTCGGGCCAACAATGGATGTATGTTTGAAAATTCGAAACAATCTGGTCCGGTCACACGGGTCGGGCCACGTTCCACGGCCCGTCGATCCCGTGCTGACCTCAGATGTAGAGGCCTTCGCGCATCAGACGCATCAGGTCCGTCACCTTCTCGTCCGGCTTCTCCCAGAGCATCACCCGGAGTTCGACGACAAGCGCGCCGCGCCCGCCATCGCCGTCCGGCAGGCCGAGCGCCTCGATGCGGATCACCTGATCGGAATTCGACCACGGTGGCACGGTCACTTTCACCACGCCTTCCGGTCCCTCGACTTCGGTTTCGCAACCAAGCACTGCGTTTTCCAGCGTAATCGGCAGGACGGTCTTGATATCATATCCATCGACGACGAAGCGATCGTGGCGCAGGATGCGGATGGTGACGGCAAGGTCACCCCGAAGAAGTCCCTGGAATTTCAGGCCCTGGCCCTTCAGCTTGACGACATGACCCTCCGTGGCGCCACTGAGTGGCACCCGCACTTCACGGCCATCCGTGAGCGTGACGGGTACGGCCTTCTGTTCCAGCAAGTCTGAAATCGCAACCACGGCTTCGGCAAAGACATCAGGCGCCTTTTCCGGCGGTGGAGGAGGAGGGGTACGACGCAGGCGCCGCACGAGCGAACTGAACAACTCGATCGGCGCCAGCAGTGGCGAACTCGAACCCCGCAGCGGGATCCCGTCGTTGATGTCGGCGTCTTCCTGGTCTCGCTTCAATTGCTCCGCCGCGGCCGCCGCTTCAGGGCTGTCGCCGAAAATGCGGGAAACCGTTTCCTCCGGTCCTTCGGCCTTGCCGTTGGCGGTGCCGGTGGCCGACGCCTGCGCCTTGCCGGCTTGACCCGATACGCCCTCGGACGATGTTTTGGTGGACGTCTCTGCGTCTGCTGGCTCGGGCTTCTGTGCCTGCGCCTTGGCCGCCTTCTCCTGCTTGGCCGCCTTTGCGGCATCTGCCTTGGCGGCAGCGGCGGCTTCGGCCTTGGCCTTTTCGGCTTCTGCCTGAGCAAGCTCCGCCATGATGCGCTCGGCATTGGCCTTCGCCTGCTTGGCCTTTTCCGCGGCCTCGCGGGCGGCGTTCCGTTGCTGCATGATGGTCTGTTCGCGCTCGAGCGCCTCCACCTTGGAGCGCTGCTGGTCGTAGCGGCTACGCTTGGCCGGGTCCTTCAACACTTCGTACGCGCGACCCATTTCGGCAAAACGGTTGTGTGCGTTCGGGTCGTCCCGGTTCTGGTCCGGATGGGTGGATTTCGCCTTCGTGCGCCACGCGGCCTTGATCTCGTCCGCACCCGCATCGCGCTTCACGCCCAGGATCGAATAGAAGTCACGCATTGATGACACCAACTAGCGAACGCGACGAGGCCCTTTCATGGCGCCTGGAGTCGCAGAAATACGGTAACCACGCCGAAGACATGGCGGTGGCGGCACACAATAGGCCGAAACCGTCGCACGCAATTCGCTAATTGAAAGTTACATGGAGCAGGTGTCGGTCGGGCTATTCTTTCGGCTTGCTTAAGCAAACCTTTCAAATGCGACCGGACATCAGGCCGCCGTTTACGAACGGCGATCGAAGCTCATAAGTTCCCAATTGCCACTCCCCGACGTGCAAGTCTTGCCGGAGAAATAGGCGATACCCTCGTAGGAATGGCGGGTCGTGGAGAAGTTGCGGCAGATGAAGCCCTGGCCCTTCTCTTCCTGGATGGCGGTCACGACGCCGGCACTGCCCGTGGTGGCATTGGCCCAGGGCAGTGGTTTGCCGTCGGTCTTGTTGAGATCGGCGGAGGATACCGCACTTTGCACGGTGAGTTCGTCCGAGTGGCTGGAGGGATTGCCCTTCTTGGAGACGGTCGACGTCGAGATCGAACTGTCGACGCTGTCGGAGCCAAACAGGTCCATGCTGCCGCCGAAGCAGCCGCTGAGCGGAAGTGTCGCAGCGATGAGGAGGATCATCGAGGCTTTGCGCATGCAGCTACCCTTTGTACGCTCAACCGACTTTGCTATGTCTCTCAAGGGCCCTTCCATCCGGTGCTTCGCGCCGATGGCCAGTATGCAGATCAGGAGCAATTGAGACAATATGTCAGAAGTCGGGTTAACAACTGGTGACTTTACCGAGGAGAGCGAACCTTTCGCCCTGTTCGCCGCCTGGCTCAAGGATGCCGAGGCTTCGGAGATCAATGATCCCAATGCGGTAGCGCTGGCCACCGTGGATGCAGATGGTCTTCCGAACGTGCGGATGGTGCTTCTCAAGGGGTTCGATTCTCGCGGCTTCGTTTTCTACACGAATTTTGAGAGCCAAAAGGGACAGGAAATTCTCGGCCAGAAAAAGGCGGCAATGTGTTTTCATTGGAAATCACTCCGCCGCCAGATCCGCCTGCGCGGCGAAGTCGAGGTGGTTTCGGACGCGGAAGCCGATGAATATTACCAGTCCCGTCCGCTTGGCAGCCGCATCGGTGCCTGGGCTTCGAAGCAGTCGAGGCCGCTTGAAGGCCGCTTCGCGTTGGAAAAAGCGGTCGCCGAATACACCGCCAAATACGCGCTCGGAAACGTGCCGCGTCCGCCTCATTGGTCCGGCTTCCGCATCATCCCGAAGTCGATCGAATTCTGGCACGACCGCAAGTTCCGCCTGCACGACCGCATCGAATTCCGCCGCGACGGCGATGGCTGGTCGAAGGTACGGATGTATCCTTGATCGCAAGACTGCGCTGTCGTTGTCAGCCGCGTCCGAGACGCCAGGGAATCCCCGATGCCAGGGCCTGGGTATAACGGGACTTCTGGTAGAGCCCGTTCAATGAGACGCGGGGCAAGAGTTGCGGCGCGTCCAATGATGCGGGCGACAAGGTCCCCGGGCGGGTCGTGACCGCGAGCGCGAAACCCGCCCATTCGGCATAGCCCGCCGTGCGCGGCGTGGCGCTGCGGGCATCTCCATAGGGATAGGCAAAGGTCACCGGTCGCGCACCGGTGATGCCGGCGACATAGTCGGCGCTGTCGTTGAGTTCAGCGAGGATCTCGGTATCCGTCATGGCATCCAGGCCCCGGTGGCTCACGGTGTGGGCGCCGTAGGAGACCAGCGGATGCTGGCTCAGCGCCAGCAACTCATCGCGATCCATCACGGTTTCGGCCACCAGAGCATGCGGATTGATGCCGCCTGCCTGGGCAGCGGCATCGAGCTGGGCGACGGACTTGGTCTCGTCGCCGGAAAACACCGCATGCGCCACCATGTCGAAGGCGGCCTGTTTGGCCCGGGTGGTGCTGCAGTCCACGTCGATGCGGCCGGCCGGCAGGCAGAGCGTCAGCCGCTTCTGCTTGGCAATCAAGGCCGCTGCGGTCTCCCACCACATGGTATGGCTTCGCTCAGACAAGCCTTTGCAGACAAAGATCGTGAAGGGGACCGCGTGGCGCTCGAAGACAGGAAACGCATACGCGGCATTGTCGCGAAATCCGTCATCCAGCGTGAAGACGGCGAAGGGCTGGTCCGCAACCGGTCCGGCGAGCGCCGCCGGAACGTCCTCGAGCCGGATGAAGCGATACCCGTCGCGCTTGAGCGACACGATCGCAGCATCGAGAAACTCCGGCGTTATGTCGAGATGCCGGTTCGGCTGAAAAGCCTCGCCGTCGACCGGCCGCACGTGATGGAGTGTGAAGATCACCCCGTGACCCCGCGCGGACTTCAACAGCCCCAGCCGGGAGAGCCAGAAGGAGACCTCCAGCCCGCCGGTAATCACCGCCCGTTTGATGCCGTGTCTGAGCCGTCCCGCCATCGTTCCTGCCTGGACCCCGTTTTACGTTGCGGTCAACCTACCGGCGAAGTCCTTAAGCTTCACTCAATGGATTCGTCTCAATTCAAGCCAGGTTCCGAACCCCAAGGGGAGGGCGCCAACCTCACCGCTCGCCGCGCAAGAACGATAGCGGGAAGCGTCCAGAGGATGGGAACGGTAAAGGTTCCCGCCAGCGCGAGGCGCAACGTGTCGGGACCCGATATTTCGGCAAAGCCGAGACTGTTGGCGGTGAGACCGGCGAGAGCCGCGCCGATCGCATAACCGGCCGATTGCAGCGTGGGCAAAAGGCCAGAGGTCTTGTCGCGGTCCTCTGCCGAGCTTGCGGCCATCAACATCTGATTGAGATAGGACCAGCTCGATCCGAAAGCCGCCCCGACCAGCACCTGGCCGAGCACCAGAACCGGCAGGATGTGCAAGGCCATGCCGGCCGCGACCAGCATCATGCCGGCGCATTGCAGCACCGGCCCACCCCTTATGGCGCGCCTTCGCGCCCTTGCCGAACGGAGGTTGGCGATGACAACGGCAACCAAGCTCCAGCTCATCGCCATCACGGCACCGAGACCACCGGCGGCCGTCGGACCATAGCCGAAGACATGTTGGAGCCCGTAGACGATGTAGACCGCGCTGGTTGCCTGTGCCACCGGCATCAGCAGCACCACCCACAGACCCGTCCCAACGGTCGAACCCAGTCCAAAGGCGCCTTGCGGCATCAACCGATCACGAGACCCGCGATCCCGGGATGCGCTCAGGCCGACCAGCAGGATGCCGCCGAGGACTGTGAGTGCTGAGAGCAGAAGGTCGACGATCGATCCTGCGGACAACAGCACCAGCATGCCGGCCGCGAGCAGGAGCAGTGGAGAAAGCGGCATCCGTCCGTCTGCGTCAGCAGACGAATGTGGTGTTGCCGTCTTCAACACGAGCAGAAGGAAGATCAGAGCAAGCGGTACGTTCACCAGGAAGGCTGCACGCCAGGATAGGGTCTCGGTAATCCACCCTGCGGCAAAGGGACCGCCGAACGAAGCCACCGCCCAGACCATCGCTTCCGCACCGAACACCTTGGGCACCAGGCGCGCCGGATAGAGCGTCGGAATAAGCGCATAGCAGAGCGCGGCGACAATGCCTTCGCCGAGCCCCTGCGCCGTTCGGCCGAGCAGGACCAGCGGCATGGCAGGGGCAAGGGCTGCGACAAGCGTGCCGGCGAGGAACAACAGGGTTGCGGCCAGCATGACAAGCCTTGCCCCAAAGCGCCCCTTCAAGGCAGCCGCACTGGCGCCGGAGACGATCGAGCCGATGAGATAGAGCGATACCGTCCACGCGATCAGGTGGCCGCCGCCGATTTCGGCGATGGCACTCGGGATGACCGTGGTGACGAGAAAGCCGTTGAACGCAAAGAGCGCAACACCCATGCACAGCATTACGGTGGTGGTCGCATGGCGTGGCGTCAACAGCTCGAGCCACCGACCGTGGAGCATCGTATCGGCCGTCTCCCGGCCCGAAACTGATGGTTCGTGACCGGATGGGACGGCATCGACAGAAATGGCTTTGGTATTTGGCATGGAGCATCCTTGCAGAGAGGGTCTTTGTCGGGTCGGGCTTGGATGCTACAACCTCAACTTAAGTTGAGGTAAAGCCCATGTCGAAAGAAATCTCCCTGCTCAGTGTTGGCGACGTCGCACGCCGCAGCGGCCTTGCCGTTTCAGCGATCCATTTCTACGAGCGCAAAGGCCTGATTGCGGCAGATCGCACCGGCGGCAACCAGCGACGTTACGGCCGCGATGTCCTGCGACGCCTCGCGCTGATCCGCGCCGCCCAGGAGGTGGGATTGCCGCTCTCGGAAGTGGCCGAAGCGCTTCAAGCCTTGCCGGCCGGGCGCACTCCGACGCCGGCTGATTGGCGCCGCATCGCGACCGGCTGGGCCGAGCGACTGGATGCGCGCATCCGTTTGCTTCAGCGTCTGCGCCATGATCTCGATGGCTGCATCGGCTGCGGCTGCCTGTCGATGAAGCGCTGCAATCTGGTCAATCCGGCGGATGCCTTGGCGAAGGAGGGAACGGGTGGGGTCGCCTTGCGCAAGTAAGCTTGCGGAAGGATTGGGCCAATAGGGGAGGGAGGCAGAGGTCCGGCGCTTTGGTAGAACTTGCTCGCAGAGTTAACCGGTTGCTAACCATGGTTGGGTGACCTTCTGTGGATCATTGGTTGCATTTGATCCTGCTCGGCTGATTGTCGCCCCATTCTTGCCCTAAGCGCAGCACCCGGGACGGCGCGTCGAGAGAATCATGCAAGCCTGATCCATCATCGAAATCCAGGCGGCATTTGGAGTTTTCATGAAGAAGTTGTTGATCGCGTTCTCGTTTTGCGTGGCGATCCTGTCTCTCTCGACCTCGGCTGAAGCCGGAAGCGCCCAGCTTCTCCTCGATGCGCGCACCGGCGAGGTCTTGGCCTCCGAAAACCCGGATGAGCTGAACCATCCGGCCTCGCTCACCAAGATGATGACCATCTACATGGTCCTTGATGCGATCCACGCCGGCAAGCTTTCCTGGGACAGCCCCGTTCCCTTCTCCAAATATGCCTCCGCCCGCCCGCCGACCAAGCTTCGCGTCAAGGCGGGAGACTCGATCACGGTCAAGGAAGCCGTGCTGGCGATGATCGTGCTGTCGGCCAATGACGTGGCGACCGCCGTCGGCGAGAAGATCGGCGGTTCGGAAGAGGGCTTTGCCGCCCTGATGACCCGCAAGGCGCGCTCGCTCGGCATGCTCAACACCACCTTCTTCAATGCCTCCGGCCTGCCGCACGACCAGCAGTTCACCACCGCGCGCGACATGTCTACCCTCGGCGTCGCCCTGATCCGCGATTTTCCGAAGGACTACGAGCTCTTCGCCACCAAGAGCTTCGCCTTCCGCGGCCGCACGATCAACGGCCACAACAATCTGATGTACCGTTACAAGGGCATGGACGGCATCAAGACCGGCTATACCAATGCGTCGGGCTTCAACCTCGTCAGCGCCGTTGAAAGCAATGGCCGCCGCGTGATCGGCGTGGTCATGGGCGGCCGCACGGCCGCAAGTCGCGACAGGCTGATGGAAAAGCTGATCGACGCGAACATCAAGAAGGCCTCCACCGGAACGCAGCTCGTGGCGAGCCGCACGACCGGCGTGCAGATGGACCTCGCGCGGCTGGGCGACGCCATCCCGGTTCCCGCCTCGCGCCAGAGCGCGGTGGCTGCCGTCCAGGGCATGGCCGGCGCCACAGGCGTCGGGACGACCGAGGTCGCCGCCGCCTATGCCGAGGGGGATCTCGCTCCGGCACAGGAGCCGCTCACGGCAGCCATCCCGCGCGCCAGCGTTGGTGCAGGCAAGGTTGCGGCCACTCAGGGCGCGCAGCAAGCCTCTGCGACCTCGACCACGGGCGAGCGCAAGTGGCAGATCCAGATCGCCGCCGCGACCTCTGCCCAAGCCGCCATGGAGCTTCTCTCGGACGCCCGCGACAAGGTCGGCGGTCCCTTGAAGAGCCTCGACACCTATACCGAGATGGTCACGCGCAACGGCACCACCTTCTACCGCGCCCGCTTCACCGGCTTCGAAACCAAGGAAGAGGCCCGCACCGCCTGCGACAAGCTGGTCCGCCAGCGCTACGACTGCGTGCTGATGCCAGCGCGGGGGTGAAAATCGGGACTTCAGCAGTTAGTTGATCGACAGGTCACGACGGGATGTCCGCAAGCTCCCCGACCTTCGTCAGGAGTGCGACAGCATTCTTGTCAAACGAATAAAACATTTCGCCACCAAGCCATTTGCCCTCGTGGGCTATGATACCGTCAGCGAAATCGCCACCAGCCTCCATCATGGCCAGCCCCGCTTCCACCGCGGGGCGGTTCATTGCGACATTCTCCGTTTCCAAGAGGTCGCGGATCGACTGTGCCACTTGGCTCACAGAGAGCTTTGCACCGCGACTGAGCACCCAGACGAATTCGCAGAGACAGGGCAAAGAGATCGCGATCAGCGAAGCTTGTGACATGATCCTGGCCGCAGCGGGCCCCTGAACAGGGTCGTCCTGGAGAACAGCGCGGATCAAGACATTCGTGTCGACTGAAATGTTCATTGACCGCCGACCCAGCCGCTCGCTGCAATCTCGTTGATCTCTTCAAGGGTCAGTGGCTTCTCTACTTTGCCGGCATGGCGGCCGATAAAAGACGAGATGCTACCCGTTGGGCGCTCAGCCCGAACACGCAATTCACCCCCCGGTAATTTCTCCAGTGCGATCCGCTCTCCCGGTTTGATGCCGAGATGCTGCAGCAACTCACGCTTAAGCGTGACTTGGCCCTTTTGAGTGACGGTGAGCGATGTCATGGTGGTTTCTCCTTGGTGATAAAGTAATGGAAATTTCCATTCACGCAAGGTAGGGCCTCACTCTCCCAGGCGACCTAAAGTTTTGCCGACATCAGAAACCCCGATCTGCAGATCGAGCCTCGGCCGGAAAGGTGTTCAATCGGCGCATTGCGCCATACCGAGAGTTAGGTCGCTGAAGCCTTCCTCGTGCCGCTTGTAGGCGACCTCGAATCCAACAACGATCCAGATAAAAGGCCCGACTCCTGCGCCAGTCGCTGACGCCCAGCTCCGGCACCAGCGCATTGCCGATCAAGCCTTGGTCCCGCCCACGGTGATCTGGTCCATCCTCAGATGCGGCTGGCCGACGCCGACGGGGACCCACTGGCCCGCCTTGCCGCAATTGCCAATCCCGGTGTCGAGCTTGGTATCGTTGCCGATCATGGTGATCCGCTTCATGGCGTCCGGCCCGTTGCCGATCAGCATCGCACCCTTGACCGGCGCGCCGATCTTGCCGTTCTCGATCAGATAGGCTTCGGTGCAGCCGAAGACGAACTTGCCCGAGGTGATGTCCACCTGACCGCCGCCGAAGGAGACGGCATAGATGCCCTTCTTGACGGAGGCGATGATCTCTTCCGGCGTCTTGTCGCCCGAGAGCATGTAGGTATTGGTCATGCGCGGCATCGGCTGGTGAGCATAACCCTGGCGTCGGCCATTCCCCGTCGCCTTCATGCCCATCAGTCGGGCATTCTGGCGGTCCTGCATGTAGCCGACCAGCTTTCCGTTCTCGATCAGCACGTTATAGGCCGATGGTGTGCCCTCGTCATCAATGGTGATCGAGCCGCGCCGGTCATTGATCGTGCCATCATCAACAACGGTGACGCCGGGAGCGGCGACCATTTCACCCATCAGTCCGGCAAAGGCCGAGGTCTTCTTGCGGTTGAAGTCGCCTTCCAGCCCGTGGCCCACAGCCTCGTGCAGCATGACGCCCGGCCAGCCATTGCCGAGTACGATATCCATCGTGCCGGCTGGCGCTTCCTGCGCCTCCAGGTTCACCAGCGCCTGACGGAGCGCCTCGTCCGCCCCGCGCTGCCAGCTTTCGGTGGTCAGGAAGTCGTTGAAGCCCATACGACCGCCGGTTCCGAAAGAGCCGCTTTCCTGCCGGTCTCCCTGTCCCGTCACGACGGAGATGTTGATGCGAGTCATGGGTCTGATGTCGCGGACGCGGTGCCCGTCGGCGCGCAGGATCTCGACCACCTGCCAGCTTGCGCCCACAGTCGCCGTAACTTGCCGCACCTTCGGGTCCTTGTCGCGCAGATACGCGTCGATCTCCGACAGCAGCTTCACCTTCTCCTCGAAGGTTGGCGAGCCGATCGGGTTGCCGTCGCCGTAAAGCTTGGAATTCGTCCGCTGCGGCGCGGCCGCATAGGAGCCCGAATGTCCGTGGGTGACGGCGCCGACAGCATCGGCCGCGCGGAAGAGGGCAGAGAGCGACAGTTCGCCGGCATGGGCATAACCCACCGCTTCGCCCGCAACCGCCCGAAGGCCGAACCCTTGGTCGGTGTTGAACGAGCCCCCCTTCAGGCGGCCGTTGTCGAACGTCAGCGATTCCGCCTGGGCATGTTCGACGAACAGCTCCCCGTCGTCAGCGCCCTTCAGGGCGTCTGCCACGCGCCGCGTCAGGGTGGCATCGTCGCAGTCGAAGAGGGAGAGAAGGTCCTGGGTCATGCATGTCTCCTTGGGCGCATTGACCAAGCATGTAGGCGCCCAAAGAAAAAGGGGCAAGCCCGCCGGACTTGCCCTCAATCTGGAATGTCATCACGATAAGGCGACCGCGCGCTCAAGGCAGCGTGTCGTAACCCTCGCCAAAGCCGGCGAGCTCGATCGGAATGCCGACGCGGTCCTGATCGGCGGATTCGCGCAGCGCAAAGACGGCCGCCTTGCCGGCGCGCAGGATTTTCATCAGCTCCTCGTCGATCTCGACCTCGACATAGCAGCCCTCGGAGAAGCAGCGGGTAAAATAGGCGCGGCCGATGTTGTTGCCGTCGACGAAGAGTTCCATCCCGTCCTTCAGGAGCACGCCGAGCGGCGCGAGGATGCGCAGGATCCGTGCCTTTCGGTCGGCCGTCTTCAACACGACCACAGAGAGACCAACCTCCGGCCGGTCTTCCGCAATCACGTTCTGCATCAGCGCGCATTGTTCGGCGGTGGCGCCTGCCGGCTTGTCGCAGATCACCGACCAGGCGCCGTGATTGGAGCGCACCGAACCCGGCTGCTGCTGCGTTTGCTGGCTCTGCGCCGTGGCCGCAAGCGTGCCGAAAAGCACAGCCGATGCGGCAAGGCCAGACCAGACACGTCTCGAAAGACCCATGAATACCTCTGGAAAACGAATCATCCCGCACATTCTTGTCGTTCGGGTGGGGAAATGGAAAGCCCCGACGCCTGTTTTACGGTCGACTGCGGCATAATTGGGACTGGCTGCGCGCCTCTGGCGGGCATTCGAGGCGGCCGGCGCAGCCGGTTGGGGAAAAGCCTGTGAAGGAAGGCGCCTGGCAATTGATCAAGCGCAAAAATGCCGCACCGGCTTTCGCCTCAGCGTATTGCGAATGCGGCCGATCTGTGATTTTAAACGGCGACACTAGCATGATTTTTGCGCTATGGTTTGATGTGGATCAAGCGCTTGTGGGAGACCAGACCGTGATGAAGAGAACCTATGCAGCCTTGACCGCTCTGGTCTGTCTGCTTTTCGCTTCTGCCAGCTTCGCAGACCAGCCGAAGCCCTGGCAGATGGGTATGCAGGAAGCCGCGACGTCTATCATGGAGAAGAATCGCTGGTTCGAGCAATACACCCTGTGGTTCATCGTTCCGATCACCATATTTGTTCTGATACTTCTCATTCTCGTCGTGGTTAAGTTCCGCGCATCGGCCAATCCGGTGCCGTCGAAGACCAGCCACAACACGGCAATCGAGATCGTCTGGACGGTCGCTCCGGTTCTGATCCTCTTCGCCATCGCGATCCCCTCCTTCAACCTGCTGACCTATCAGCTGAAGATGCCGGAAAACCCGGATCTGACGGTGAAGGCCACCGCCACCCAGTGGCTCTGGTCCTATGAATATCAGGGCGAGCAGGCCGTCTCCTTCGATAGCTACATGCTGAAGGAAACCGACCGCGCCGCCGCCGGCAAGGAAGATGTCGCGCGTTACCCGCGCCTCCTCGCCGTCGACAACGAAGTCGTCGTTCCCGTCGGCAAGACGGTCCGCATGCTCGTCACCGCTGCTCCGACCGACGTCATCCACGCCTTCGCCATGCCCGCCTTTGGCATCAAGATCGACGCGATCCCGGGTCGCCTCAACGAGACCTGGTTCAAGGCGGATCGCGAAGGTCTGTACTACGGCCAGTGTTCGGAATTGTGCGGCAAGGATCACTCCTTCATGCCGATCGCCATCCGTGTCGTGTCCGAAGAGCAGTATGCGACTTGGCTCGCGGCGGCTGCATCTGATCTTGCTGGCGCAAACAAGGCGCTGATGGCTGCTGTCGACGGGGCTCCGGCCGCCGTCCAGAGCGCTGAAAACATCACGAACTGAGAGGAGTGAGGACAATGGCCGGCTCTGTTGCCCACGACGACCACGCGCACGATGCGCATCACGACCATAAGCCGGGCTTTGCTGCTCGCTGGTTGTTTTCGACCAACCACAAGGACATCGGTACACTCTACCTGATCTTCGCGATCATCGCGGGTATCATTGGTGGTGCTCTGTCGGTTGCCATGCGTGCCGAGCTCCAGGAGCCCGGCATCCAGATCTTCCATGGCCTGGCCTCTATGGTCTACGGCGCCGAAGGCGATTCCGCCATCGATGCCGGCAAGCATATGTACAATGTCTTCACCACGGCGCACGCGCTCATCATGATCTTCTTCATGGTCATGCCGGCGCTGATCGGCGGTTTCGCCAACTGGATGATCCCGATCATGATCGGCGCTCCGGACATGGCTTTCCCGCGCCTCAACAACATCTCCTTCTGGCTGATCGTCCCGGCGTTCCTGCTGCTCGTCCTCTCGATGTTCGTCGAAGGTCCGGCGGGTGCCCACGGTGTCGGCGGTGGCTGGACCATGTATCCACCACTTGCGACATCCGGCCAGCCGGGACCTGCCGTTGACCTTGCGATCTTCGCGCTCCACGTTTCCGGTGCGTCCTCGATCCTCGGCGCGATCAACTTCATCACCACCATTCTCAACATGCGTGCGCCGGGCATGACCCTGCACAAGATGCCGCTGTTCGCCTGGGCCGTTCTGGTCACGGCCTTCCTGCTGCTCCTGTCGCTCCCGGTTCTCGCCGGCGGCATCACCATGCTGCTGACCGACCGCAACTTCGGCACGACCTTCTTCGCGCCGGAAGGCGGCGGTGACCCGATCCTCTACCAGCACCTGTTCTGGTTCTTCGGTCACCCGGAAGTCTACATTCTGATCCTGCCCGGCTTCGGCATCATCAGCCACATCGTCTCGACCTTCTCGAAGAAGCCGGTCTTCGGCTACCTCGGTATGGCCTACGCCATGGTTGGCATCGGCGCCGTCGGCTTCGTCGTGTGGGCACACCACATGTACACGGTCGGCCTGTCGCTCGCCGCCCAGCGCTACTTCCTCTTCGCAACCATGGTCATCGCGGTGCCGACCGGCATCAAGATCTTCTCGTGGATCGCGACGATGTGGGGCGGTTCGCTGACCTTCAAGACCCCGATGGTCTGGGCAATCGGCTTCATCTTCCTGTTCACCGTCGGCGGCGTCACGGGCGTCCAGCTCGCCAATGCCGGCCTCGACCGCTCGCTGCATGACACCTACTACGTCGTGGCTCACTTCCACTACGTTCTGTCGCTCGGCGCCGTCTTCGCCATCTTCGCCGGCTGGTACTACTGGTTCCCGAAGATGACCGGCTACATGTACTCCGAGTTCGTCGGCAAGCTGCACTTCTGGATCATGTTCATCGGCGTCAACCTGGTGTTCTTCCCGCAGCACTTCCTCGGTCTCGCTGGCATGCCGCGCCGCTACATCGACTATCCGGATGCCTATGCCGGCTGGAACTATGTTTCGTCGATCGGCTCCTACATCTCGGCCTTCGCGGTTCTCGTCTTCCTCTACGGCGTCTTCGAAGCCTTCGCCAAGAAGCGCGTCGCCGGCGACAACCCCTGGGGTGAAGGTGCAACCACGCTGGAATGGCAGCTGTCTTCGCCGCCGCCGTACCACCAGTGGGAACAGCTGCCGAAGATCAAGTAAGCGGATCTTCGCATCCAACAGACGATCGGGCGCCGCAGTCATCAAGATTGCGGCGCCCGAAAGACCACACGGAAGACGGAAAGCAACAGAATGACAGTCATCGACAATCGCGACGTATTCGGCATCGAGGGCGAAGTCCGCCTGTCCGAAGCCGGCCCGCGCGATTTCTTCGCGCTTCTGAAGCCGCGCGTCATGTCGCTCGTCGTCTTCACGGCACTGGCCGGTCTCGTCCTGGCCCCGGGCTCCATCCATCCGGTCATTGGCTTTATCGCTATCCTCTGCATCGCCGTCGGGGCAGGGGCTTCCGGCGCGCTCAACATGTGGTACGACGCCGATATCGACGCGGTGATGTCCCGCACGGCGACCCGCCCGGTTCCAGCCGGCCGCGTCACCCCGCACGAAGCGCTGGCCTTCGGCCTCGTGCTCTCGGTGTTTTCTGTCGCCATCCTCGGTCTTGCTGTTAATTGGTTCGCAGCCGGTCTGCTCGCATTCACCATCTTTTTCTACGCCGTCGTCTACACGATGTGGCTCAAGCGCTCGACCCCGCAGAACATCGTCATCGGCGGTGCGGCCGGCGCCTTCCCGCCCATGGTCGGCTGGGCCTGCGTGACGGGTGGTGTCTCCCTCGACAGCTTCATCCTGTTCATGATCATCTTCCTCTGGACGCCGGCCCATTTCTGGGCGCTCGCGCTGTTTAAGATGAAGGACTACGGCGCCGTTGGCGTCCCGATGATGCCCAACGTCGCCGGGATCCCCTCGACCAAGCGTCAGATCGCGCTCTATGCCGTGCTGACCGCCATCACGGGCGTGCTTCCGACCGTTACCGGCCTGTCCTCGATCGGCTACGGCATTGTCGCTGCCCTTCTCGGCGCCGTCTTCATCCACTGTTCCATCGCCGTCTGGCGCATGGCAGACGGCGATGAGAAGATGGTGCCGGCCAAGAAGCTCTTCGGTTATTCGATCTTCTATCTCTTCGCGATTTTCTCGGCTCTCATGGTCGATCTCTATGTCGCGCCTGCCATCCTGTCTCTCGGAGGTGCCGCCTGATGGAAACCATCCAGCTTAACGAGGTTCAGAAGAAGTCGCGCCGCGGTCGCAACATCGCCCTCGGCGTCGTTCTCGCGCTGCTCGTCGCGATTTTCTACGCTGTGACGATCATCAAGATCAGCAATATGGGCTGACGGAGGTAGCCATGGCCGAAGCACCGATGAACCACACGCCGAAAATGCCCGAACGCAGCGCGACCCGCCGCGATTTTGGCGTTGCCGCTGCCTGTGTCGTCTTCGTCGGTGCCATGGTCGGCATGAGCTTCGCCGCCGTTCCCCTCTACCAAATGTTCTGCAAGGTGACTGGCTACGGCGGCACCACGCAGCGTGTCGAACAGATGTCCGACGTTGTTCTCGACAAGACCATCAACGTCACATTTGACGCCAACGTGTCGAGCGGTCTGAACTGGGACTTCAAGCCAGTCGACACGAAGGTCACGCCGAAGATCGGCGAGACCGTTGAAATTCGCTATGTCGCGACGAACAACTCGTCGACGCCCGTGACCGGGGAGGCCGTCTTCAACGTCTCTCCGGGCGAAGCCGGTGCCTACTTCAACAAGGTCCAGTGCTTCTGCTTCACCAAGACCACGTTGCAGCCGGGCGAGACGCTGGAAATGCCTGTTGTGTTCTTTGTCGATCCCGCCATCGTCGATGCGGAAGAGACCAAGGACATCGGAACGATTACCCTTTCCTACACCTTCTATCCGCGCGAAGACGAAAAGCCGGTAGCAGCGCTGAACGTGGATAAGGGCAAGATACAGCCGAAACTGTGAGAGGGGTCCGGTAAGACGGGTCTCGTAATGAAATTGACATTCGGGGATTGCTGAAATGGCCGAAGCGCACCAGAAGAACCACGACTACCACATTATCGATCCCAGCCCCTGGCCGATCCTGGCCTCGATCGGCGCCTTCGTCCTGACCTTCGGTGGCGTCGGTTACATGCGCTATCTGAACGGCGGTTCCTTCAAGCTGTTCGGTCTGGAGCTTGCCCATCCGTGGCTGTTCTACATCGGTCTTGCCATCGTGCTCTTCACGATGTTCGCCTGGTGGGCGGATACGATCAAGGAAGCGCATTCCGGCGCCCACACGCGCGTTGTCTCGCTGCACCTGCGCTACGGCATGATCATGTTCATCGCTTCGGAAGTGATGTTCTTCGTTGCCTGGTTCTGGGCCTTCTTCGACGCCAGCCTCTTCGCCAATGAAGCCATCCAGGCAAGCCGCGTCGAGTTCACCGGCGGCACCTGGCCGCCGAAGGGTATCGAAGTCGTCGACCCCTGGCACCTGCCGCTCTACAACACCGTGATCCTGCTGCTCTCCGGCACCTGTGTCACCTGGGCTCACCATGCCCTGCTGCACAACGATCGTAAGGGTGTCGTCTCTGGCCTGGTCTTGACCGTCCTGCTCGGTATCCTGTTCTCGGCGGTCCAGGCCTACGAGTACATGCACTCGCCGTTCGACTTCAAGAATTCGATCTATGGCGCGACCTTCTTCATGGCGACCGGTTTCCACGGCTTCCACGTTCTGGTCGGCACGATCTTCCTGATCGTTTGCCTGTTCCGTGCGCTTGCCGGCCACTTCACCCCGAAGCAGCACTTCGGCTTCGAAGCTGCTGCCTGGTACTGGCATTTCGTTGACGTTGTCTGGCTCTTCCTCTTCTTCGCCATCTACATCTGGGGCGATTGGGGCGCGCCGCTGCACGCCGGCTGAATGCGGCCGAAAGCATAGAAGGGCGGCGCAAGCCGCCCTTTTTCATTTCAACTTCCTTCCTGCGGCACTGCCTGCGACCCTGTGGGGACTGGGAGGGAACACCGACCTGCTCTAAGGGTTGGCCAGACGGCTGGAATGTCCCAAAGGAGGGATTGTTATGACCGACGACAACGCACAATACGCACCCGTCGACCCGATGAAGGCCGCGCTTTCCGCTTCCTGCCCGCGCTGCGGGAATGGCAAGCTGTTCGATGGCCTGACCAAACCGAAGAAACGCTGTGCCTCCTGCGGGCTCGATTATTCCTTCATCGACGCGGGCGATGGCCCGGCGATCTTCGTCATCCTGCTCGCCGACCTTCTGGTCGTCGGGTTTGCCGTCTGGGTCGAACTCACCTACCAGCCTTCGGTGTGGCTTCACATTCTGGTCTTCGCTCCCCTCGGTGTCGCGTTGACGCTCTGGCTGATGCGCACGCTGAAGGCCCTGCTGATCGCGCTGCAATACCGCAACAACGCCGCCCCCGGGGTCATCGACCGTGGTTGAGCAGACCGAGGCCGTCAAAAAGGCGGGCCGCGGCTGGCGCTTCTGGGCCGGTCTCGTGCTGGTTCCGCTCGCCATGGCCATCTTGCTGTCGCTCGGCACCTGGCAGGTCAATCGTCTGCATTGGAAGGAAAGCCTGCTCGCTGCGATCGACGAACGCAGCCATGCCCCGGCCGTCGACGTCTCGGATATCGCGGCGCGTCTGGCGGCCGGCGAAGAGATCGACTACCGCCACGCCTCGACCAGCGGGCGCTTCTTGCACGAGAAGGAGCGCCACTTCCTCGCGACCTTTGACGGCCAGTCCGGCTTCTATGTCTATACGCCGCTCGAACTGGCGGATGGCAAGTACCTCTTCGTCAACAGGGGCTTCGTGCCTTACGACCGCAAGGAACCGAAGACGCGCCCGGAAAGCCTGGTTGAGGGGCAGCAGACGATCACCGGTCTGGCCCGTGCGAAGCTGAACGAGAAGCCGTCATCGCTGGTCCCTGATAACGACGAAGGCGCCAACATCTTCTACTGGAAAGATCTGACCCGCATGGCGGCCTCCACTGGCCTGCCGGAAGACCGCGTCCTGCCCTTCTTCCTCGATGCGGATGCGACCCCTGTACCGGGCGGCCTGCCGAAAGGCGGGGTCACGCAAGTCGATCTGCCCAACAGCCACCTGCAATATGCCATCACCTGGTACGGGCTTGCCTTTGCGCTGGCGGCGGTCACCATTGCCGGGTTCTTCCGTCGCAAAACGCCGTAGAGGCGCCGCGCAAATTCGGCTAAACACGCTCCAAGTGCAGCCGCACTCGCGGCTGCCTCAGGGGGAATCGCATGTCTTATCTCGCCTCGACACTGGTCGCGCTGGTCGCACTCGAGCACATCTACATTCTGGTCCTGGAAATGTTTCTCTGGACCACACCGACCGGCCGCCGTGCTTTCGGCCTGAAGCCGGAGCAGGCAGAATCCACGAAGGTCATGGCCGCCAACCAGGGTCTCTACAACGGCTTTCTCGCCGCCGGCCTGATCTGGGGTCTGCTCCATCCCGATCTTGGCTTCGGCTATCAAATCCAGTTGTTTTTCCTTGGCTGTGTGCTGGTGGCGGGCCTATATGGGGGTGCAACGGCCTCGCGGAAGATCTTCGTCATCCAGGCGCTTCCTGCGGCCATCGCCATCCTCGCTGTCCTGATTGCCGGCTGACCCTATGAACATTCACATGAACCGCCCCCCACTGACGATCAGGCTTTGCGGCCCGCGCGGCTTCTGCGCCGGTGTTGACCGCGCCATCCAGATCGTCGTTCTGGCGCTCAAGCGCTACGGGGCGCCGGTTTATGTCCGCCATGAAATCGTTCACAACCGCTACGTTGTGGAAGGCCTGGAAGCCAAGGGCGCGATCTTCGTTGAGGAGCTTGACGAGATCCCCGCCGAGCATCGCCAGCAGCCGGTCGTCTTCTCAGCGCACGGCGTGCCGAAATCGGTGCCGGAAGATGCGGCAAGCCGCAACCTCTTCTATCTTGACGCCACCTGTCCGCTGGTCTCGAAGGTTCACAAGCAGGCGATGCGCCACCAGCGGCTGGGACGTCATGTGATCCTGATTGGCCATGCCGGCCATCCGGAAGTGATCGGCACGATGGGGCAGCTTCCGGAAGGCTCGGTTTCGCTGGTCGAGACCGTCGAGGATGCCGCTGCCTATCAGCCGGCCGACCCCGACAATCTTGGTTACGTTACGCAGACCACGCTCTCGGTGGATGACACCGCCGGTGTCATCGCCAAGCTTTCTGAACGTTTCCCCAATCTCACCGCGCCCTCGGCTGACAGCATATGCTATGCCACCACCAACCGGCAGGAAGCGGTGAAGGCGGCAGCCCCCGGCTGTGACCTTTTCATCGTCGTCGGTGCGCCCAACTCGTCGAACTCCAAGCGTCTCGTCGAAGTCGCGCTGAGGGCAGGGGCCACCCGCTCCCTGCTCGTCCAGCGCGCCTCCGAGATCGACTGGGACGATGTCGGCGAAATCGGCACCCTCGGCATCTCGGCCGGCGCGTCCGCCCCGGAAGTCATCGTCGATGAAATCATCGAGGCCTTCCGCCAGCGGTTCGACGCCAAGGTCGAGCTTGCGATCACGGCGGAAGAGAACGAGCACTTCCTCGTCAACCGCGAACTGCGCGACGTGGAATTGACGCGCGCGGACATGGCCTGGGTGAACGGTTAGGTCGCGGTGTCGACCTAAGCCTTCTGAACGTCAGAGGGCTCGTGCTGCGCGCAGGCCGCCCGGTGTCTGGACCTGACGGAAGAAGTTGAGCGCATCCTGCGCCGGCATCGGTCGACCATAGAGATAACCCTGGCCTTGCACGCATCCCATGGCCAGCAGGACCGCCGCCTGTGCTTCCGTCTCTATTCCCTCGGCAACGGTCACAAGTCCCATCTCCCGGCTCATCGCCACGAGTGCCCGCGTGATGGCGGCATCGGAGGCCGAGGTCTGGATGTCGCGGATGAAGCCTCGGTCGATCTTGAGCGTGGTCAGCGGATAGCGCTGGAGCGAAGAGAGCGAGGCATAACCCGTCCCGAAATCGTCGAAGGCGACACCGACGCCGATGTCACGGATGCATCTGAGCGTCTGCAGGCTCGACTCGTCGTCGTTGAGTGTGACCTCTTCGGTGACTTCGAGCTCCAGCCACGATGGCGCGACACAATGCCGCTGCACCGCTTCCATGACCCGGTCGCGCAAATGAGGCGAGCGGAATTGCTGTGCGAAGAGATTGACCGCCACCTTGCAGCCTTCTCCCCGCCCGTTCAGTTTGGCTGCCATCCGGCAGGCCTCGTTTAGGGTCCACCAGCCAATCTCGGTTGCGAGCGCGCTCTGCTCCAGGGAGGGTAGGAAACGGCCCGGCAGAAGCAGCCCGTGCAGCGGATGGTTCCAGCGGATGAGCGCCTCGAAGCCGGTAACCCGGCGGGAGGAAAGCTCCACCTGTGGCTGATAATAGAGTTCCAGCTCCCCCTGACGCATGGCGCGGCGCAAGTCGTCCCGCATGTCGCGTTTGGCCTGGCTTTCGCTGCGCATCGAGGGTTCGAAGAAGCGATAGCCGCGCCCTCCGGCGGCCTTGGCGCGGTAGAGCGCAAAGTCCGCTGACGCCAGAAGCTCGTCGCCGTCTTCGCCATGCAGGGGTGCAATGGCAATCCCGATGCTCACTCCCAGTTCCAGCTCCAGTCCACCTAGGCTGAACGGTTTGCGAAAGGCATCAAGGATCGCGGAGGCTTCCTTCTGTGCCATGAGCGGGTCCCCGCTGTCTGCGTAGAGCACGGCAAATTCGTCCCCGCCGAGACGACCGACCGTAGCGCGGTCGCCAAGCAGATAGGGGATACGAACCGCAACCGCCTGCAACAGGCTGTCGCCCACGACATGGCCATGCGCGTCGTTGACCTCCTTGAAGCCGTCGAGATCCATCAGGAAGAGGCTGCAGCGCGCGCCGGCGGCGAGTTTCTGCGCCAGAAGTGTCGTGAACTCGTGCCGGTTCGGCAGGCCCGTCAACGTGTCGTGAGAGGCAAGCCGCATCAGCTTGGCATCTCTCTCGCGCCGCTCCGAAATGTCCTTGATGGCGGCTCCGGCCCAGAAGCCGCTTTCGGTCTTCCAGGTCGATAGAGTGATCTCGATCGGAAACTCGCTTCCGTCGCTCTTCAACGCCGAAACTTCCACCGCTTTGCCTCCGAGGCCCGGTTTGGCGCCGGCCGCAACATTTGCCATGCCGGCGCTATGGGCCCCGCGCATGCGCTCGGGGATGATGATGGTGATTGGCTGGCCTTTGATGTAGTCGAAGTCGTAGCCGAACATGCAGCAGAACGCGGGATTGGCGAACTGTATATGTCCCTCACCGTCGACGACGATGAGCGCAAGGTTCATCGCCGCGGCGAAATCATGCGCCATGCGGACGCTGGAAACGGGATCCATCACGCCACTCCGGTTGTTTTGAAAGTGGAGACTAAATCAACAATATTAGTGATGGGTAAAACTTTAAACCTGAAAACATGCCTGCGACGCCGCGAGAGATGCGGGCATGAGCCCCATTTCCTGTGCCCCATGTCGCAGCGGGGCTGGCATGCGCGCTGCGCCCGTTATAGGACTCGGGGCCATTCCCGAAGCGGCACGGAACCTCACGCTGTGGCAGTCTACACCGATATCAACGAACACGACCTCAAGGCCTTCCTGGCGCAGTACGATGCCGGGGAACTACTCTCCTATAAGGGTATCGCCGAAGGCGTCGAGAACACCAATTTCCTGCTGCACACGACCAAGCAGCCGCTGATCCTGACGCTTTACGAAAAGCGCGTCGATCGAAACGATCTGCCCTTCTTCCTCGGCCTGATGCATCACCTGTCTGAGCGCGGTCTGTCCTGCCCGCTGCCTTTGCCGCGCAAGGATGGCGAACTCCTGGGCGAACTCTCTGGCCGCCCCGCCGCGCTCATCTCCTTCCTCGAAGGCATGTGGCTACGCAAACCGGAAGCGCAGCATTGCCGCGAAGTCGGCAAGGCGCTCGCCGGCATGCATGTGGCCGGCGAAGGCTTCGAACTGACGCGCCCCAACGCGCTCTCGCTCGAAGGCTGGCAGACGCTCTGGGCAAAGTCTGAGGCCCGCGCCGACGAGGTCGAGACCGGGCTGGAGGAAGAAATCGGTGCCGAGCTCGATTTCCTCGCAGCGCACTGGCCGAAAGATCTGCCCGCCGGCGTCATCCATGCCGACCTCTTCCCCGACAACGTCTTCTTCCTCGGCGACGATCTCTCGGGCCTGATCGACTTCTATTTCGCCTGCAACGACTTCCTCGTCTACGATCTCTCGATCTGCCTCAATGCCTGGTGCTTCGAGAAAGACGGCTCCTACAACATCACCAAGGGCAAGGCGATGATCGAGGGCTACCTCTCGGTACGCCCGCTGTCTGCCGATGAGATCGCAGCCCTTCCTGTCCTCTGCCGTGGCTCGGCTTTGCGCTTCTTCCTGACGCGCCTTTACGACTGGCTGACGACGCCGGAAGGCGCGCTGGTGGTGAAGAAAGACCCGCTTGAATATCTGAAGAAGCTGCGCTTCCACCGCGCCGTCACCAATGCCTCCGAATACGGATTGATTTCATGAAACACGTTGACATCTTCACCGACGGTGCCTGCTCGGGCAATCCCGGCCCCGGTGGCTGGGGCGCCGTGCTCCGCTACGGAGACGTCGAGAAGGAGCTGTGCGGCGGTGAGGCCAACACCACCAACAACCGCATGGAGCTGCTCGCCGCCATCAGCGCGCTGAATGCGCTCAAGGACACCTGCGAGGTCGATCTCTACACCGACAGCAAATACGTCATGGACGGCATTTCCAAGTGGATCTTCGGCTGGAAGAAAAACGGCTGGAAGACCGCCGACAAGAAGCCGGTCAAGAATGGCGAAATCTGGCAGGCGCTCGATGCCGCCAACCAGCGCCACAAGGTCAAGTGGCATTGGGTCAAGGGCCATGCGGGGCATCCTGAAAACGAACGCGCTGATGAACTCGCTCGCAAGGGCATGGAGCCGTTCAAGACTTCGAATTTCGGCAAGTCACTGCTGGTGAAGTAAGGCTGGCCTTGGACGCTGCCTGATCCCCTGATTTGCATGGGTGCAATCAGCATAGCCGCCACGTTATGATGCCCCTTGCGGATGCGGGGACTGGAAGCATCGCTGCCATTCCGAGACAGGTGGGTGTCCGTTCGGCGGGTGGCGGGTATGGCGGTCAGGACAATAAGATACGTCAACAATGCCGCCAAGAAGGCGGTTCAAAAACTGCCGCAGGCGGTGGCCATCGACTTCCTCAACGATCTGAACTTCGTGGCCGCAGGCAAGGACCCGCGCTCACCGTTCAAGCACTTGCCCGAACTCGGTGCAGGTGTGATCGAGTTGATTGAGAACGGTTCACCGGCCTATCGGTTGGTCTACTGCGCCAAGTTTCTTGATACGGTCTTCGTTCTCCACGCATTTACGAAGACAACCAACGGTGTGGATAAGAAGGCGATGGCCACGGTGAAAGAGCGTTACAAGGAGATGATGGCCATCATCCGAGACGAAGAAAAATTGGGCAGAGCGAAGTGCTAGCCTGTCTTGGCGTCCTCAAGCAGCTGCCGTTTCCACCGAGCAAACGACTCGGTGCTCGCCATCGACCGACGGGCGCAACCGGTAGCCGAGCTTGGCGAGATATCCGATCAGCCGATCCGAGGAAAACAGGCTGATCTTTCCGCGCAGCAATTCGCTCACGCGAGGCTGGGGAATGCCCAGCGCCTCCGCAATGTCAGACTGCTTCCAGCCCTTGTGTTCGAGGATGTCGATCAGCGTCATCATCAGATCCGAACGGAATTGCAGATCCGCAGCAAGCGATTTGTCGTCCGTGATCGATTCGAAGATGTTGCTGTAAGCGAGTTTGTCAGACATGCATTCGCACCATGATATACAGATTTCAGTATAATCTGATCGCGAGCGGTACGATTGTCAAGGTCGCTGGTTCCTGCGGAGCCGATCGGCGCAGGCTGCCCCCCCGCCCTTGCCCTTTCCCCCATTCCCCCTATGCTCGCCTCAAAACGAAACATCCGGGAGACATCCATGATCCAGCAC
>UCMS01000034.1 GCA_900473805.1 Hyphomicrobiales bacterium
CGCTTCGATCATCGAGTAATCGACTTTGGGAGGCGGCCTCGGGCTTCGGTCCGAGGCCGCTTCGCGTTTTCTGCTGCCTCTGGTGCAAGCCAGTCGTGCAGTTCGGGCAGAGCTCGGCATTTCGGTCGGGTTGACCGATTGACGGGAGGCCGTTTGCGGTGTATGTCGCCGGCCACGATCAGAATCGAGCGGTGATTTGCGCCGCGGATTCTCAGCGCTGCAGTTTTGAAGGCCTGGCAACGGGTCGAGTTCGGCAGGGCTCCTCAGGAATAGAAGAGTGACAGCGGCATCCAGGATGTCGCTGTGATTTTTGAAAATTTGGGGCCGGCCAGTCATGGTAATTCACTGTCTCTGCGTATGCGGGACGCAAGAAAAGAAACAAGGACAAGTCGAATGAACGGCCAGAATATCCGCATCCGCCTCAAGGCGTTTGATCACCGGGTTCTCGATGCCTCCACGCGCGAAATCGTGCAGACGGCAAAGCGCACCGGTGCCAGCGTCCGCGGCCCGGTTCCGCTCCCGACACGCATTGAAAAATTTACCGTCAACCGTTCGCCTCACGTCGACAAGAAGAGCCGCGAACAGTTTGAAATGCGCACGCATAAGCGCCTGCTCGATATCGTTGATCCGACCCCCCAGACCGTGGACGCGCTGATGAAGCTCGACCTGGCTGCTGGCGTCGACGTCGAGATCAAGCTCTAAGAAGGAATTCCGGCGAGAGCCGAAATAACAAGGAAGGTACGTGGCAAGACCTGCCAACGACTTCTCGAAACGGGAAACCCGAAGGTTCGGAAGGGCCGGAGTGGAATCCTTAAACAAAGAGGAAAGGTCAGGATCGCGAGATCCCGTCCGCGACTCTCAAGAGGAATGAACCAATGCGTTCAGGTGTGATTGCACAGAAAGTGGGAATGACCCGCGTCTACAACGACGCCGGCGAACATGTCCCGGTAACAGTTCTGCGTCTCGACAACGTACAGGTCGTGGCTCAGCGGACTGCCGACAAGAACGGCTACGTCGCGCTGCAGCTCGGTGCCGGCACGTCCAAGGTCAAGAACACGTCGAAGGGCCTGCGCGGTCACTTCGCAGCAGCGAGCGTTGAGCCCAAGGCCAAGCTCGTTGAATTCCGCGTCTCCGAAGACAACCTCATCGACGTCGGCTCGCAGCTGACCGCAAGCCATTTTTCGGCTGGCCAGCTCGTCGATGTCACCGGCACCACCATCGGTAAGGGTTTTGCCGGTGCGATGAAGCGCCACAACTTCGGTGGTCTTCGCGCGACCCACGGTGTTTCCGTTTCGCACCGTTCGCACGGTTCGACCGGTTCCAACCAGGATCCGGGCCGCGTCTGGAAGGGCAAGCGCATGGCTGGTCACATGGGCCAGACCCGCGTCACCACCCAGAACCTCGAAGTCGTTTCGACCGATGAAGATCGTGGTCTCATCCTGGTAAAGGGCGCAGTTCCCGGTTCCAAGGGTTCCTGGATCATCGTCCGCGACGCCGTGAAGTCGGCGAAGTAAGGGAGCCAAGCACATGGAATTGAACGTCAAGACCCTCTCGGGCACGGACGCCGGCAAGGTTTCTCTGTCTGACGAAATCTTCGGCCTGGAGCCGCGTGAAGACATCATCGCCCGCATGGTTCGTTACCAGCTGGCCAAGAAGCGTCAGGGCACCCACAAGGCCAAGACCCGCGCTGAAGTCTCGCGCACCGGTGCGAAGATGTACAAGCAGAAGGGCACCGGCCGTGCTCGTCACCATTCGGCTCGCGCCCCGCAGTTCCGCGGCGGTGGTAAGGCTCATGGCCCGGTTGTTCGCAGCCACGCCCATGACCTGCCGAAGAAGGTTCGCGCCCTTGCTCTGCGTCACGCCCTCTCGGCCAAGCTGAAGTCGGAAGACCTGATCATCGTTGACAACCTGGTTGCGGCTGAAGCCAAGACCAAGGCTCTCGTCGGCACCTTCGCGTCGCTCGGCCTCACCAACGCTCTCGTCATCGGCGGTGCCGAAATCGACAGCAACTTCAAGCTCGCTGCCGCAAACATCCCGAACATCGATGTTCTGCCGGTTCAGGGCATCAACGTTTATGACATCCTGCGCCGCGGCAAGCTCGTCCTGTCGAAGGCTGCTGTGGAAGCTCTGGAGGAGCGGTTCAAATGACGGATCTTCGCCACTACGACGTGATCGTGTCTCCGTCGATCACGGAAAAGTCGACCATGGTGTCTGAGAACAACCAGGTCGTCTTCAACGTCGCCAAGGGCGCCAGCAAGCCGGAAATCAAGGCTGCTGTCGAGGCTCTCTTCGGCGTCAAGGTCACCGCCGTCAATACGCTGCTCCGCAAGGGCAAGACAAAGCGTTTCCGCGGCTTCATCGGCAAGCAGAAGGACGTCAAGAAGGCGATCGTTACGCTCGCTGAAGGTCAGTCCATCGACGTGTCGACGGGCGTCTGAGGTAGGGAACAAGAACAATGGCATTGAAAAGCTATAATCCGACGACCCCGAGCCAGCGCCAGCTGGTCATCGTCGACCGCTCTGGCCTCTGGAAGGGCAAGCCGGTCAAGGCGCTGACGGAAGGTCTGAACAAGAGCGGTGGTCGTAACAACCTCGGCCGCATCACGGCTCGCTTCATCGGTGGTGGTCACAAGCGCACCTATCGTCTGGTCGACTTCAAGCGTCGTAAGTTCGACGTTGAAGGCACCGTCGAGCGTCTGGAATACGACCCGAACCGCACCGCCTTCATCGCGCTCGTCAGCTATGCCGACGGCGAACAGGCCTACATCCTGGCTCCGCAGCGTCTCGCTGCCGGCGACAAGGTGATCGCTTCCGAGAAGGCTGTCGACGTCAAGCCCGGCAACACCATGCCGCTGCAGTACATCCCGGTCGGCTCCATCATCCACAACGTGGAAATGAAGCCGGGCAAGGGCGGTCAGATCGCCCGCTCTGCAGGCACCTACGTTCAGCTGGTCGGCCGCGATGCCGGCATGGCAATCCTTCGCCTGAACTCGGGTGAACAGCGTCTGGTCCCGGGCTCCTGCCTGGCCACCATCGGCGCCGTTTCCAACCCGGACCACGGCAACATCAATGATGGCAAGGCGGGTCGTACCCGCTGGCGCGGCAAGACCCCGCATAACCGCGGTGTCGTCATGAACCCGGTCGACCACCCCCATGGTGGTGGTGAAGGCCGCACGTCGGGTGGTCGTCACCCGGTCTCCCCGTGGGGTAAGCCCACCAAGGGTAAGCGGACCCGCTCGAACAAGTCGACCGACAAGTTCATCATGCGCTCGCGCCACCTGAAGAAGAAGTAAGAGAGGTAGTCAGAAATGGCTCGTTCAGTATGGAAAGGCCCGTTCGTTGACGGCTATCTTCTCAAGAAGGCTGAGAAGGTTCGTGAAGGCGGCCGCAGTGAAGTGATCAAGATGTGGAGCCGTCGCTCCACCATCCTGCCGCAGTTCGTCGGTCTCACCTTCGGCGTCTACAACGGCAGCAAGCATGTGCCCGTCTCTGTCAACGAAGACATGGTCGGCCACAAGTTCGGTGAATTCGCTCCCACCCGGACCTATTACGGTCACGGTGCGGACAAGAAGGCGAAGAGGAAGTAACGATGGGCAAGGCAAAAGCCGAACGCCGGCTGAAGGACAACGAGGCGCAAGCCATTGCGCGCACGATCCGGGTCAGCCCCCAGAAGCTCAACCTGGTTGCCGCGCTCATCCGCGGCAAGAAGGTCGAGCGTGCTCTCGCTGATCTCGAATTCTCCCGCAAGCGCATTGCCGGCACGGTCAAGAAGACCCTGGAATCGGCAATCGCAAACGCCGAGAACAACCATGACCTCGACGTCGATCAGCTGATCGTCGCCGAAGCCTATGTTGGCAAGTCGATCACCATGAAGCGTTTCCACGCTCGTGGCCGCGGCCGCGCATCGCGCATCGAAAAGCCGTTCTCGCACCTGACGATCGTCGTGCGCGAAGTCGAAGCCAAAGGGGAGGCCGCATAATGGGTCAGAAAATCAATCCGACAGGTTTTCGCCTGGGCATCAACCGCACTTGGGATAGCCGCTGGTTCGCGGACAATGCCGAGTATGGCAAGCTGCTGCACGAAGACCTGAAGATCCGCGCTTACCTGATGGAAGAGCTGAAGCAGGCCGGCATCGCCAAGGTGGTCATCGAGCGTCCGCACAAGAAGTGCCGCGTCACGATCCACTCGGCTCGTCCGGGCCTGATCATCGGCAAGAAGGGTGCGGACATCGAGAAGCTTCGCAAGAAGATCTCGTCGATGACGAACTCGGAAACGCACCTCAACATCGTTGAAGTGCGCAAGCCGGAAGTCGACGCAACGCTCGTTGCCCAGTCGATCACCCAGCAGCTCGAGCGTCGTATCGCGTTCCGTCGCGCCATGAAGCGCGCCGTACAGTCGGCCATGCGTCTGGGTGCCGAAGGCATCAAGATCACCTGCGCCGGTCGTCTCGGCGGTGCCGAAATCGCTCGTACCGAATGGTACCGCGAAGGCCGCGTTCCGCTTCACACCCTGCGCGCCGACATCGACTACGGCACGTCGGAAGCAGAAACCGCCTACGGCATCTGCGGCGTCAAGGTTTGGATCTTCAAGGGCGAAATCCTTGAGCATGATCCGATGGCGTCTGAGCGTCGTGCACTCGAGGGCGATGCCCAGGGTCCGGCAAGCCGTGAACGCGGTGATCGTGGCGACCGTCGCCGCGAGAACGCTTGATTGAACGCTGGCGAAAGATAAGCTCGGAGAAGTAAGAAAATGTTGCAGCCAAAGCGTACAAAGTACCGCAAGCAGTTCAAGGGCCGCATCAAGGGCGTCGCCAAGGGCGGTTTTGATCTGGCATTCGGTGAATTCGGCCTCAAGGCTCTGGAACCGAACCGCGTGAATGCTCGCGAAATCGAAGCAGCCCGTCGTGCGATCACGCGCTACATGAAGCGTGCGGGCCGTGTATGGATCCGCGTATTCCCTGACGTTCCTGTCACGGCTAAGCCGACCGAAGTTCGTATGGGTAAGGGTAAGGGTTCGGTCGAATACTGGGCATGCAAGGTCAAGCCCGGCCGAATGATGTTCGAGATCGACGGTGTGTCCGAGGAGATCGCTCGCGAAGCGCTTCGTCTGGGCTCGGCCAAGCTCTCGGTCAAGACGCGCTTCGTACAGCGCATTGCAGAGTGAGGATCAAGCCGATGAAAGCCGCAGACGTACGCGCCATGAGCGCCGATCAGCTGAACGACGAGCTTGCCAAGCTGAAGAAGGAGCAGTTCAATCTGCGCTTCCAGAAGGCGACGGGCCAGCTTGAAAAGTCTTCCCGCATCCAGGAAGTTCGTCGTGACATCGCACGCGTGAAAACCATTGCCCGCCAGAAGGCGGCAGAAGCCAAGGCCTAAGGACCAGAAGAATATGCCGAAACGCATTCTGCAGGGCGTAGTTGTCAGCGACAAGAACGACAAGACCGTCGTTGTTCGCGTCGAGCGTCGATTTGCACATCCCTTGCTTCAGAAGACCGTTCGCCGGTCGAAGAAGTACAAGGCCCATGACGAGAACAACCAGTACAAGACCGGTGACGTCGTTTCCATCGAGGAATGCGCACCGATCTCCAAGGACAAGCGCTGGACGGTGATCGCCGCCCAGGCTTAATTTACGGACTTTCTGCGCAAGGGCTTGCACCTTGCGCAGAAATCTGTATGAAGCAGGCCACTGGCTGAGAACGCTCGGAATCGGGCGTTCTTTTTGCTTTGAGCGCACGGAAGGTCCCTTATGGGAAACCACCCTGTATTTATCTTCCCGCGCACTCTCGAAATTTATCATAAGCCCGGATAGGGGGCGTATGCCCAACCGTTCGGGTTACAACAAGAAGGCGACCTGACATGATTCAGATGCAGACTAACCTCGACGTGGCGGATAATTCCGGCGCACGTCGTGTCATGTGCATCAAGGTGCTGGGCGGCTCCAAGCGGAAGTACGCTTCGATCGGCGACATCATCGTCGTTTCGATCAAGGAAGCGATCCCGCGCGGCCGCGTGAAGAAGGGTGACGTGATGAAGGCGGTTGTCGTTCGCACCGCCAAGGACATCCGTCGCGCCGACGGCAGCGTCATTCGATTCGACAACAACGCAGCTGTTCTTATCGACAACAAGAAAGAGCCGATCGGCACCCGTATCTTCGGACCGGTTCCGCGCGAACTCCGCGCCAAGAACCACATGAAGATCATCTCGCTGGCTCCAGAAGTACTGTAAGGGAGCGGGAAGCGATGAATAAGATCCGCAAGGGCGACAACGTCGTCGTACTCACCGGCAAGGACAAGGGCCGCACTGGCGAAGTCCTCCAGGTTCTGCCGAAGGAAGATCGCGCCGTGGTGCGCGGTATCAACATGGTGAAGCGCCATCAGCGTCAGACTCAGACGCAGGAAGCCGGCATCATCAACAAGGAAGCATCCATTCACCTGTCGAACATTGCCATCGTCGGCAAGGACGGCAAGCCGACCCGCGTCGGTTTCTCGGTCGTCGACGGCAAGAAGGTGCGTGTGGCCAAGCGTTCGGGAGATGTCATCGATGGCTGAGGCAAAGTATGAGCCGCGGCTCAAGACCGAGTATGTAACGCGCATTCGTGCAGCGCTGCAGGAGCAGTTCTCGTTCTCCAACGAGATGCAGATCCCGAAGCTCGACAAGATCGTCATCAACATGGGCGTGGGCGAGGCAACTGCCGACTCCAAGAAGCCCACGGTTGCAGCGGCAGACCTCGCAGCGATCGCCGGCCAGAAGCCGGTCATCACGCGCGCCCGCAACTCGATCGCCGGCTTCAAGGTCCGTGAAAACATGCCGATCGGCGCGAAGGTTACCCTGCGCGGCGCCCGCATGTACGAATTCCTGGACCGCCTGATCAACATCGCGCTTCCGCGCGTTCGCGACTTCCGGGGCCTGAACCCGAAAAGCTTTGACGGCCGTGGCAACTTCGCCATGGGCATCAAGGAACACATTGTGTTCCCTGAGATCAACTACGACAAGGTTGATCAGATGTGGGGCATGGACATCATCGTTTGCACGACGGCAAACACGGACGACGAAGCACGGGCTCTCCTGAAAGAGTTCAACTTCCCGTTCCGCACGTAACCGTAACGACGAGCGTAGAAAAGGAACTTCCATATGGCGAAGACAAGCGCAGTTGAAAAGAACAAGCGCCGCCGCAAGTTGGTCGGTCAGCACGCCGCAAAGCGGGCCGCGCTGAAGGCGATCATCATGAATCAGTCGCTCCCGATTGAAGAGCGGTTCAAGGCAACATTGAAGCTGGCAGATCTGCCGCGCGATGGTTCCAAGACCCGTATCCGCAACCGTTGCGAAGTGACCGGCCGTCCGCGTGCGTTTTATCGCAAGCTCGGCATGTCCCGTATCGCACTCCGCGACCTCGGCAATTCCGGCAAGGTTCCGGGCATTGTCAAGTCGAGCTGGTAAGGAGACGCGCAAATGACGATGACTGATCCGTTGGGCGATATGCTCACCCGCATCCGCAATGGCGCCGCACGCCGCAAGAGCTCGGTCAGCACGCCGGCCTCGAACCTGCGCGCCCGCGTTCTCGATGTTCTGCAGGCCGAAGGTTACATCCGCGGCTACAGCCAGGTCGATTACGGCAATGGCAAGTCCGAGCTCACGATCGAACTGAAGTACTACGAAGGTGCTTCGGTCATTCGCGAAATCGGCCGCGTCTCCAAGCCGGGCCGCCGAGTTTATGTCTCGGTCAAGTCCATCCCGCAGGTCGCGAACGGCCTCGGCATCACCATCCTTTCGACTCCGAAGGGCGTGATGGCCGATCACCAGGCTCGCGAACAGAACGTTGGTGGTGAGGTTCTCTGCTCTGTCTTCTAAGACAGTGCAGGGGAACTCCATAGCGAACAGACAGGATAAAAACTATGTCTCGTATCGGTAAGAAGCCCGTTCCGGTTCCGGCTGGCGTGACCGCCTCTGTCGAAGGCCAGAAGGTCTCTGCAAAGGGCCCGAAGGGTGAACTCTTCTTCGTCGCAAACGACGAAATCTCCGTGAAGCTGGAAGACAACGCTGTTGTCGTTCAGCCGATCAACAACACCAAGGATGCTCGTTCCAAGTGGGGCATGTCCCGCACGATGGTCGAGAACATCTTCAAGGGTGTCAAGGACGGTTACGAGCGCAAGCTCGAAATCAACGGCGTCGGTTACCGTGCCGCCCTGCAGGGCAAGAACCTGCAGCTGGCTCTCGGCTTCAGCCATGACGTCGTATACGAGCCGCCGGTCGGCATCACGATCGCTGTTCCGAAGCCGACCGAAATCGTCGTGTCTGGCATCAACAAGCAGCAGGTCGGCCAGGTTGCCGCCGAGATCCGCGAATATCGCGGTCCGGAGCCCTACAAGGGCAAGGGCGTCAAGTATGCCGAAGAGCGGATCGTCCGCAAAGAAGGCAAGAAGAAGTAAGGATCGCGCGAAATGGCAAGCAGAAAAGAAGCACTTGTTCGCCGTGCGAACCGCGTACGGCGTCAGATCAAGGCGGTGGCAAATGGCCGTCCGCGTCTGTCGGTACATCGCTCTTCGAAGAACATCTACGCTCAGATCATCGACGACGTTGCCGGCAAGACCCTTGCCGCTGCTTCGACGCTCGATGGCGGCCTGAAGGGCGAGCTCAAGACCGGCGCCGACACCGCAGCAGCAGCTGCCGTTGGCAAGCTGGTTGCAGAGCGTGCCGTCAAGGCTGGCGTGAAGGAAGTGGTCTTCGACCGTGGCGCCTTCATCTATCACGGCCGCATCAAGGCCCTGGCAGAAGCTGCCCGCGAAGGCGGTCTGTCCTTCTGATAAAGAATTTCC
Source organism: Hyphomicrobiales bacterium (assembly GCA_900473805.1). Taxonomy (GTDB): domain Bacteria; phylum Pseudomonadota; class Alphaproteobacteria; order Rhizobiales; family Rhizobiaceae; genus Allorhizobium. The sequence continues at coordinate 8,812 of UCMS01000034.1, forward strand.
GCCCGAGCTTGCGTTCGGGCGGATATCCGGCTTATAGAGCCGGCCACACCGGATTCCACCTTGACCCGTCAGGGCAGGGTGGAACTTTGCGTAATCTGCCGATTGCACCCGGAAAAGAAAAAGGAAAAGGACAATGGCACAAGAAAAGCGTGGTTCGCGCGAAGATCGCCAGAACCGTGAAGAACGCGATAGCGAATTTGTCGACAAGCTGGTCGCCATCAACCGCGTCGCCAAGGTAGTCAAGGGTGGCCGTCGCTTCGGCTTCGCCGCCCTCGTCGTCGTCGGCGACCAGAAGGGCCGCGTTGGCTTCGGCCATGGCAAGGCACGTGAAGTGCCGGAAGCCATCCGCAAGGCCACCGAAGCTGCCAAGCGCGAACTGATCTTCGTTCCGCTGCGTGACGGCCGCACCCTGCACCACGACGTCAATGGTCGCCATGGCGCTGGTAAGGTTCTCCTGCGCGCCGCCAAGGCCGGTACCGGTATCATCGCCGGTGGCCCGATGCGCGCCGTGTTCGAGACGCTCGGCATGCACGACGTTGTCGCCAAGTCGACCGGTTCGTCGAACCCGTACAACATGGTTCGCGCCACGTTTGACGCTCTGAAGTCTCAGGTTCATCCGAAGGACATCGCTGCTCAGCGTGGTCTGAAGTATGCAACCCTCCAGGCTCGCCGCGCTGCCTCTGGCAACGCTGCTGACGAATAAGAGGAGTCGGATCCATGGCTAAGGCTACGAAGAAGACTGAAGCAAAGACGATCACGATCGAGCAGATCGGTTCGCCCATTCGCCGTCCGGCAATCCAGCGTGCAACGCTGGTGGGTCTGGGCCTCAACAAGATGCACCGGGTCCGCACCCTGGAAGATACGCCTTCCGTTCGTGGCATGATCCGTGCTGTCCAGCATCTCGTTCGCGTCGTCGACGAGAAGTGAGACGGGGGAAGTCATCATGAAACTGAATGAAATCAAAGACAACGAAGGCGCTTCCAAGGACCGTATCCGCGTAGGTCGCGGTATTGGTTCCGGCAAGGGCAAGACCGGTGGTCGCGGTGTGAAGGGTCAGAAGGCTCGTTCGGGCGTCGCCATCAACGGCTTCGAAGGCGGCCAGATGCCGATCTATCGTCGCCTGCCGAAGCGCGGCTTCACCAACATCTTCGCATCGGAATACGTCACCGTTTCGCTCGGCCGTATCCAGACCGCGATCGATGCTGGCAAGCTCGACGCCAAGTCGACGATCGATGCAGCGGCTCTCAAGGCAGCTGGCGTCATCCGTCGTCCGAAGGACGGCGTTCGCATCCTCGCCGACGGCGAGCTGAAGGCGAAGATCTCGGTCGAAGTTGCCGGCGCCTCCAAGGCCGCCGTCGAGAAGATCGAAAAGGCCGGCGGTTCGGCCAAGCTGCTCGAAGCAGCCAAGGAAGCCGCTGAATAAGTGACAGACAATCGCCCGGGGTGCTTCACACCGGGCGATTTTGCTCCCATATGTGAGCCTCACGATCCCAGGACGGAATGGACGTCGTTTCGTCTTCCGGGTCATCTGGAAAACAAGGGTGTGAGGCATGCGGTTGCTCGCCAACTTCTCCCCGCGCCCTGTTTTCTTAAAAAACAGTTTGAACGAACAGCCTACGGCAGCGAAAGTCGCGTCGATCTAGGTTTGCGGAGAATTTTATGGCTTCTGCAGCGGAACAACTGGCCTCGAACCTCAACTTCTCGACTTTCGCCAAGGCGGAAGATCTGAAGAAGCGCCTGTGGTTCACTCTGGCCGCATTGCTGGTCTATCGCCTCGGCACGCATATTCCGCTGCCCGGCCTCAATCCCGAAGCTTATGCCCAGGCCTTCCAGGGCCAGTCGGGCGGCATTCTCGGCCTTTTCAACATGTTTGCGGGCGGCGCTGTCCAGCGCATGGCGATCTTCGCGCTCGGCATCATGCCCTATATCTCCGCCTCCATCATCGTCCAGCTCATGACCTCGGTCGTGCCCGCTCTGGAGCAGCTGAAGAAAGAAGGCGAACAAGGTCGCAAGATCATCAACCAGTACACGCGCTACGGCACCGTTTTGCTCGGCGCGCTGCAGGCCTATGGCATTGCAGTGGGCCTCGAGTCCGGCCAGGGAATCGTGGTTGACCCAGGCATCTTCTTCAAGGTGTCGACCGTTCTGACCCTGCTCGGTGGCACCATGTTCCTGATGTGGCTCGGTGAGCAGATCACCTCGCGCGGCATCGGCAACGGCATTTCGCTGATCATCTTTGCCGGCATCGCCGCTGGCCTGCCGACCGCCATTGCCCACACGCTCGAACTCGGCCGCACCGGCGCGCTCTCGACCTTCCTGATCTTTGCGGTCATCATCGTCGCCATCGGCGTCATCGCGCTGATTGTCTTCGTCGAACGCGCCCAGCGCCGCCTTCTGATCCAGTATCCGAAGCGGCAGGTCGGCAACCGCATGTTCCAGGGCGATACGTCGCACCTACCGCTGAAGCTCAACACTTCGGGCGTCATCCCGGCGATCTTCGCATCGTCGCTGCTGTTGCTGCCCGCAACTGCCGCAGGTTTTGCCGGCACGTCGCAGATGCCGGCCTGGGCGACCACGATCATTGCCTCCCTCAGCCACGGCCAGCCGGTCTACATGCTGATGTACGGCGCCCTGATCGCCTTCTTCGCCTTCTTCTACACCGCGATCGTCTTCAACCCGAAGGACACGGCCGACAATCTGAAGAAGCATGGCGGCTTCATCCCGGGCATCCGCCCCGGCGACCGCACGGCCGAATACATCGACTACGTGCTGACCCGCATCACGGTCATCGGCGCGATCTATCTGGTCTTCGTCTGCATTCTTCCCGAAATCCTCATCGCACGCACCGGCATCCCATTAGCCCTTGGTGGTACGTCGCTTTTGATTGTTGTCAGCGTTACCCTTGATACTGTAGCACAGATTCAGGGACATCTGATCGCGCAGCAATATGAAGGCCTGATCAAGAAGTCGAAGCTGCGTGGAGGAAAGAGGGGACGATGAGACTGATTCTGTTAGGACCGCCGGGCGCGGGGAAGGGGACCCAGGCCCAGCGGATCGTGGAGAAGCACGGCATCCCGCAGCTTTCCACAGGTGACATGCTTCGTGCCGCGGTTTCCGCCGGCACGGAGGTTGGCAAGCGCGCCAAGGCCGTCATGGACGCCGGCAAGCTCGTTTCCGACGAGATCGTCATCGCCATCGTTTCCGAGCGCATCGATGCGCCCGACTGCGCCAATGGCTTCATCCTCGATGGTTTCCCGCGCACGCTCGTTCAGGCGGACGCCACGGAAGCTATGCTGTCCGGCAAGAATCTCGACCTGTCGGCCGTGATCGAGATCCGCGTCGACGACGAGATCCTCGCCGACCGAATCGCCGGCCGCTACACCTGCGCCAATTGCGGCGCCGGTTATCACGACGAAAACCTGAAGCCGAAGGTGGAAGGCGTCTGCGACAAGTGCGGTTCGACCCACTTCAAGCGTCGTCCGGACGACAATCGCGAAACGGTCCGCACCCGCCTTCAGGCCTACTACAAGGAAACCTCGCCGCTGATCGGCTATTACCACGCCAAGGGTAAGCTGCATTCGGTCGACGGCATGGGTGAGATCGATGCCGTCACCGGCGAGATCGAGGCCATCCTCGCCGGGCTCTGAACCCGGCGGATTCCAAGAATCTTCGCGGGGCCGGTTGCTTTTGGTGACCGATTCCGTTAAAGACCGCGCCAACTCGCGACATGACTGCGATCGGCGCGTTCTTCCAAAACGCTGGGAGACCGGGTTCGATCGTTTTGGTTTGTCGAGAACCCGATTTGTAATTGCGGTCCATCTGGGCCGTGTAACGAGACACCACTTGCCGGATGGCAACTGGAAGCAAGGAGAATAGGCGTGGCACGTATCGCTGGCGTCAACATCCCGACTGCGAAGCGCGTTGTTATCGCGCTGACCTATATTCACGGGATCGGCCCGAAGTTCGCACAGGAAATCATGGAGAAGGTCGGTCTTCCGGCTGATAAGCGCGTTCACCAGCTGACCGACGCTGAAGTTCTCCAGATCCGCGAAACCATCGACCGCGATTACCAGGTCGAAGGTGACCTGCGTCGCGAAACCGCGATGAACATCAAGCGTCTGATGGACCTCGGCTGCTACCGTGGCCTGCGCCATCGTCGTGGTCTGCCGGTACGCGGTCAGCGCACGCACACCAACGCCCGCACCCGCAAGGGTCCGGCGAAGGCGATCGCTGGTAAGAAGAAGTAATTTTTCGTGGCATTGGGAAAAGGCAGTGGGCAGCAGGGTGACCTGGTGCCCACTGCCTTCATCCTGTTGCCCCGATTGGTGTAGCCGCTGGCATTACGGCGGTGCTTAGATCAACTGAAAGGAAGACCATGGCCAAGGAAGCCGCACGCGTCCGCCGTCGCGAACGCAAGAATATCTCGTCGGGCGTTGCCCACGTCAACTCGACCTTCAACAACACGATGATCACCATCACCGACGCACAGGGCAACGCCATTGCCTGGTCGTCTGCTGGTGCCAAGGGCTTCAAGGGTTCGCGTAAGTCGACCCCGTTTGCTGCCCAGATCGCTGCTGAAGACTGCGCCAAGAAGGCCCAGGAACACGGCATGAAGTCTCTGGAAGTGGAAGTCTGCGGTCCGGGTTCGGGTCGTGAATCCGCTCTGCGCGCCCTTCAGGCTGCCGGCTTCATGATCACGTCCATCCGCGACGTGACCCCGATCCCGCACAATGGCTGCCGTCCGCGCAAGAAGCGTCGCGTCTGATCATCCTTCGTCTTGCCGGGCGGGCGTTGTCGCCTTCCCGGTGCTTCTCATATTCGGCCGTCACGATTGAATGGTGATGGCGAACGGAAGGTAAAATCATGATTCAGAAGAATTGGCAGGAACTGATCAAGCCGAACAAGGTGGAATTCTCCTCCTCCGGCCGCACCAAGGCGACCCTCGTCGCCGAGCCGCTCGAGCGTGGCTTCGGCCTGACGCTCGGCAACGCTCTGCGTCGCGTTCTCCTGTCGTCGCTTCGTGGTGCAGCGGTTACCGCTGTCCAGATCGACGGCGTTCTGCACGAGTTCTCGTCTATCCCGGGCGTTCGCGAAGATGTCACCGACATCGTCCTGAACATCAAGGAAATCGCCATCAAGATGGACGGCGACGATGCCAAGCGCATGGTTGTCCGCAAGCAGGGTCCGGGCGTCGTCACCGCTGGTGACATCCAGACCGTCGGCGACATCGAGATCCTGAACCCGAACCATGTGATCTGCACGCTCGACGAGGGCGCCGAGATCCGCATGGAGTTCACGGTCAACAACGGCAAGGGTTACGTCCCGGCCGAGCGCAACCGCGCGGAAGATGCTCCGATCGGCCTGATCCCGGTCGACAGCCTCTACTCGCCGGTCAAGAAGGTGTCCTACAAGGTGGAAAACACCCGCGAAGGACAGGTTCTCGACTACGACAAGCTGCTGATGACCATCGAAACCGATGGTTCGGTCACCGGTGAAGATGCAGTTGCTTTCGCAGCCCGCATTCTCCAGGACCAGCTCGGCGTCTTCGTCAACTTCGACGAGCCGCAGAAGGAAGTCGAAGAAGAGTCGGTTACCGAACTAGCCTTCAACCCGGCTTTGCTCAAGAAGGTCGACGAACTGGAGCTTTCGGTCCGTTCGGCGAACTGCCTGAAGAACGACAACATTGTCTACATCGGCGATCTGATCCAGAAGACCGAGGCAGAAATGCTGCGCACGCCGAACTTCGGTCGCAAGTCGCTCAACGAAATCAAGGAAGTTCTCGCTTCCATGGGCCTGCACCTTGGTATGGAAGTACCGGCATGGCCGCCCGAGAACATCGAAGATCTCGCGAAGCGTTACGAAGACCAGTATTAATAACAGTGAAGGCAGCCTCTAAGCCTGCCTTTCCCCGTCAAACTGCGGGCGAATGCCCGTATGTGTCAGGAAACGGCAGCCTCTGAGACAGAGCCTGCACTTAAAGGAGAATAGCAATGCGCCACCAGAAAGCCGGCCGCAAGCTGAACCGTACCGCCAGCCATCGTAAGGCGATGTTCGCCAACATGGCTGCTTCGCTCATCACCCATGAGCAGATCGTCACCACCCTGCCGAAGGCGAAGGACCTGCGTCCGATCGTCGAGAAGCTGGTTACCCTCGGCAAGCGCGGCGACCTGCACGCTCGTCGTCAGGCCATCTCGCAGATCCAGGATCAGGATGCCGTCAAGAAGCTCTTCGACGCCATCGCGACCCGCTACGCCACCCGCAACGGCGGCTACCTGCGCATCATGAAGGCCGGTTTCCGCCAGGGCGACAACGCCGCCATGGCCGTCATCGAGTTCGTCGAGCGCGACGTTGACGCCAAGGGCGCAGCCGACAAGGCCCGCGTCGCCGCTGAAGCCGAAGCGGAAGCAGCGTAAGTTTCTTGCCCGTAAGGGAAGGATGAAAAAGCCGGGTGAGCGATCACCCGGCTTTTTGCGTTTATATCGTTGGAACACGAAAAGTTGAGGAAAGCGATCTCAGCTCACGCCCGTCGGTTGATCTGCGTCAAGCCTGCAGCGGGTGGCAGCGCTAACATGAACCCATCGAATTATCGATTTAGGAGAGGGTTCTCAAATGGTTGACGCATCCATTTTCAGCAACGACAGGGACAAACTCATCGTTCCCCCGCTGTCGAGTTTTTACGACCGTATCGCCCAGCCTATGGCCTGGTCGATCTTCCGTCTGGCCGTGGGGGGCATGCTGGTCATCGAAGGCTGGCCGAAGATTTTGGCGCCCTTTGCCCAGGTCGGTTTCGTTGAAAAGCTGGGCTTCTATCCCGGCTGGCTTTGGTCGCCGACGCTGGCTCTGCTGCAGGTCGTGGGCGGCCTGTTGATCGCGCTTGGCCTCTTCACCCGCCCGGCGGCCCTCGCCAACGGGGTCATGCTGGCGATCACGCTCTACTTCCACATCAGCCATCCCTATGGCGACGCCTTTCTCACCCAGGCCGGTATCGATGCGTTGAAGGCCGGCAGCGAGTTCTTCACCCCGGAGGCACTGGCCAGGCTTGCCGATGGCGGCCATGGCTTCCTGCATCAGGTCCAGGGCAAGGCCGAACTCGGCTCGCTCTTCTGGACCGGCGGCGCCTTCCTCTTCGCCGCCTTCGGTGGCGGTTACCTCTCGCTCGATCGCCTGCTGTTCAGAAAGCAGTTCTGATCGTGCCGATACTGCCCCTCAAACACCCGGCGGGCGACCGCCGGGTGTTTCCTGTGCGGTCGGCCGGACAACACCGCACTCAGCCGCCCGCCCCATCAGAAACGCCCGCTCCACCGCATTGTCGCTGAGACCGGCCGCCCGCTCGAACGCCGTCCGCGCCTCCACCATCCGCCCCAGGCGAAACAGAAAATCCCCCTTTGCTGCATAGAGCGGCAGATAGTCGGCAAGCTGCGGCTCTGCCCCGATCTCCGCCAGCAGCACCAGCCCCGTCTCCGGTCCGAACGCCATGGCATGCGCCACCGCCCGGTTCAGCGCCACTACGGGCGAGGGGACACGGTCCAGCAGCCGGTCATACAGTCCGGCACTTCTGCCCCAGTCCGTATCCTCAAACGTCACCGCCCGCGCATGCACGGCTGCAAGCGCCGCCTGCAGCGCATAGATCCCGTCCTCGCCGCTCAGTCGCGTCACCATCGCAAGGCCGTCCAGACCGCGCTGAATCAGCAATCGGTCCCAAAGCCGCCGGTTCTGCGTTTCCAGCGTCTGTGCGCTGCCATCAGGTCCGACTCGCGCTTTGAAGCGCGAAGCCTGCAGTTCCATCAGTGAAAGCAGCGCATGTGCTTCCGGTTCCTGCGGCGCAAGCCCCACCAGGATACGTCCGAGCCGCATCGCCTCGTCGCAAAGCTGCGTGCGAATCAGGACTTCACCCCGGCTTGCCGCATAACCCTCGTTGAAAACAAGGTAGATCACCTCTAGCACCGAGGCGAGACGGGCATCGCGCGCTTCGCCCACAGGTACCTCGAAGGCCACGTCGCCTTCGCGCAGGATCTTCTTGGCCCGCACGATCCGCTGCGCCACCGTCGTTTCCGGAGTGAGGAAGGCCCGGGCGATTTCCTCCGTTGTCAGCCCGCCGATGACCTTCAGCGTCAGCGCCGTGCGCTGGTCGCGGGAGAGCAGCGGATGGCAGGCGGTGAAGATCAGCGATAGCCGCTCGTCCCCGATCCCGTCGTCGAGTGCGGCCTCGATGGCCGCATGCTCGTCTCTGCGGCCGGTCTCGATGTCATGGGAAAGCGAGGCCTCGTGCCGCGCCATCATCCGCCTCCGGCGCCACAGATCGACCGCCCGGCGTTTCGCTGTGGTCATCAGCCAGCCGCCCGGATTGGGTGGGATGCCGGAGGTCGGCCATGTCGCAAGTGCTGAAACCAGCGCCTCCTGCGCCAGTTCCTCGGCAAGGCTCAAGTCCCCGACATGTCTGGCGAGCCCGGCAACCAGCCGGACCCGCTCCATGCGATAGATGCCTTCGATGTCCCGGCCGATGGCCTCGACCCTGACAGGTGAGGCCGAACAGGGGTCTCCATCTCGTCTCATGGTCAGGAGTATGGACAGACCACCCGCCCGGTCAACCGCGGTCATTGCGTTCAGGCATCGACACTTGTGGTGTCGCCGGCTGCGGCCGCCGGGTCCATCCAGAAGATCTCCCAGACATGCCCGTCCGGATCCTCCACCGACCGGCTCCACATGAAGCCGTGGTCCTGCGGCGGGTTGGGATCGGCGCGTCCACCGGCGGCGCTGGCCGCGCCCACCACCCGGTCGACATCCGCATGGGCATCGACGGTCAGCGCCAGAAGCGTCTGGCTCGTCGCCTTGGCGTCTGCAATCGGACGGCTGGTGAAGGTCCGGTAGAAGTCATGCGTCAGGATCATCACCCCGATCGTGTCGCAGAGCATCATGCAGGCCGCATTCTCATTTGAGAATTGCGGGTTCTTCGTCGCCCCCAGCGCCTCGTAGAAGCGGGTGGAGACGACGAGATTGCTGACCGGCAGGTTGATGAAGATCATCTTGGCCATGAGGACTCAGCCCTTGTTCTTCTGCTGGGCGGCCAGACCTTCCGCCGCGCGGTCATGGCTCGCCTGGCCCTCGGGCGTCGCGATCTCGGCAAAATCCTCCATTTCGTAGAAGGGCCGAATCTCGATTTCGCTCGGCCCCAGCATCGGATTGGGGCAGCGTTTGACCCAGGCGACCGCCTCGTCCATGTCCTTCACCTCCCAGATCCAGTAGCCGGCGACCAGTTCCCGCGTCTCGGCGAAAGGACCGTCGATCACCCGGCGGTCCGGACCGTCGAAGGCGACCCGCTTGCCCATCTTGGAAGGCTTCAGCCCGTCGCCCGAAAGCATGATGCCGGCCTGCACCAGTTCCTCGTTGAACTTGCCCATGTCCTCAAACAGCTTCGGCGGCGGCATGATGCCTTCTTCACTGTCTTCCGTCGCCTTGACCATCACCATCACACGCATGTCGTATCTCCTCTCGTTTTGATGGACCGCTTTTGCGATCCTGCCCCTCAACGAAGCAGAATGTCAGGATTCGACACGAGCGAGCAAAAAAACTTTAGCGGGGCGCTCGCTTGCTCAATCTGTGGACCAGCAGCGCCGCAAGCGCGATGCCGACCAGATAGGCGAGGATGTTCCAGAGCGAGAAGATCCGTCCGAACAGCAAGGCCCCAGCCAGCGTCAGCCGGAAGGCGTCGAGCCATGGGGTGTGGTAGAGCCGGAAGACTTCGACCGCGATCGCGATCAGTGAGGCGAGGATCACCGCAAGGCGCGGTCGCTCGGGCAGGGCAACTGTCACAAGCAGATAGACCATCATCCCCCAGAGCATCGAACCGCCATATTTCACCAGTCCATAGGGCAGACCGGCTTCGTAACCGGTGAGGCGGAGCGTGGTGCCGGCGCCAATGGTCACGAGCGCGGCAAGGAGCCGCCACAGGCGCGGCTTGGTGATGGCGTTTGATCCGGTCATGCCGCTTCTGTATCCACGGGACGGCAAAACGCAAGAGAACGAGCAGGGGAGGCGAGATGAGCACAGTTACGTCTGGAGGACGCCTCGTCAGTCTGGAAAGCCTCAATCGCCTGCTGATCGATCCGCCGCCCGCACCTGCACTCTCGGGCTTCAGGCGATTCTGCGTGGAACTCCTGCTGTTCGGCATCAAGGAGGCGCGCGCCTGCCTCTTCGCCGGTCTCTTCTTCGTCTCGATCTTCGTGACGCCCCGCGAGGGCCTCTTCGGCATCCCGCGCTACGATCTGCTGCTTCTGATCGCGCTCGCGATCCAAGTCTGGATGGTCTGGGCCAAACTCGAGACCCTCGATGAACTGAAGGCGATCTGCCTCTTTCATGTCGTCGGCTTCGCGCTTGAAGCCTTCAAGACCTCGGGCGCAATCCAGTCCTGGTCCTATCCCGATTTCGCCTATACCAAGCTCTTCGGCGTCCCGCTCTTTTCCGGCTTCATGTATGCCGCTGTCGGTAGCTACATCATCCAGGCCTGGCGTTTGCTGCATGTCCAGATCCACCATCATCCGCCTTACTGGATGGCAAGTCTGGTGGCGCTTGCGATCTATGCCAACTTCTTCACCCATCACTATATCGGGGACTATCGCTGGTATATCGCCGCGCTCGCGATCGGCCTCTATGCCCGGGCGACCGTCGTCTTCCGGCCCTTTGACCGCGACCGCCGCATGCCGCTCATTCTCGCCTTCATCCTGATCGGCTTCTTCATCTGGCTGGCCGAAAACATCTCGACCTTCTTCGCGGTCTGGCACTATCCCAACCAGATCGGCGCCTGGTCGACCGTCCACATCGGCAAATGGAGTTCCTGGACGCTGTTGGTAATCATGACCTTCACCATCGTCGCATCCCTGAAGCACATCCGCGAGAAGATCTACATCCCGCAATAGACAGGCACGTTTGCCTGCCCGTCACGCCGTGAGCGACAGCTCCGAAAACACCTGGTTCCGCCCATTGGCCTTGGCCATGTAGAGAAACTGGTCGGCGGCATTGAGCTGGTTGTCGACCGGCTCCCGGATCTGGACATTGGCGAGACCGAAGGAGGTGGTGATTGAAATCTGCGTCCCGTTGCGCAGTTCGATCGTCATCGCCTCGACCGTGCGGCGCACGCTGTCACAGAAATCATGCGCCGCCTTGTCGCTCAGCCCGCGCAGATAAAAGGCGAATTCCTCGCCCCCGAGGCGGGCCGTCATGTGAGGCGTCCCCTCGATCGCCTCGTGCAGGCACGCAGCAACCCGGCGCAGCGTATCGTCGCCGGCTTCGTGGCCGTGCGTGTCGTTCACCTTCTTGAAGAAATCGATGTCGAGCAGGGCGACGGCGCTCTCCACGCCCAGAGCCTGATCCTCCTGCATCATCGCGGCGACGGTCTCGAAGAAATGACGCCGGTTCGGCAGATTGGTCAGCTGATCCCGTTCGGCATAGTAGCGAAGGCGCTTGATCAGCTTGATCGTGTCGACATTGCTGTCGATGCGACACTGGAACTCTTCCGGCATCAGCGGCCTGTAGATGAAATCATTGGCACCGGCCTTGAGGAAGAGCGAACTCACGCGGCGATCGCTGGACGACGTCACGCCGATGATCCGGAGCTGCGAATAGGCCGAATTCTCCCGGACACGCTTGACCAGTGTGTAGCCGTCCATGTCGGGCATGTTGTAGTCGGTGATCAGAAGCTCGACATCCTTCTCTGCCGAGAGGATCGTGAGCGCCTCGGCGCCGGAGCGGGCTTCACGAACGTCGAAATTGTGCCTGGTCAACAGGTCGACCAGGCTCTGGCGCACGCTGCCCTGGTCGTCGACCACGAGCACTTTCACGTCGGCATTGCCCAGCACCCGGATGACCGTCTGCATCAGCCGACCGATCGAGTTCTCCTCATCCTTTACACAATAGTCCAAGAGTTCCATCTGGACATAGCGGCTCTGCGCCTGCGGATCATGCGTCGCGGTGAACACGATCGCCGGGATGCCGGCCTTTTCCAACGTTCCGAGGATATCCTCGTCGTGCCCGTCCGGCAGATGAAGGCCAGTGATGGCGAGAGTGAAGCGTGTCGTCGAAAATGTGCGCCGGGCCTCTGCAAGGCTCGTGCAATGGACGACGCTGGCCGTCGTGACCGCTTCGAGCCGGGACACGATGAGGTTTGCGACGGCAAGAGAATCCTCGATGAGCAGGATCGCCTCGACCCTCGCCGCAGGAATGCCGCGAAACGGGGCTGCGCCCCATCCGATGATGGGACCGGCATAGGTTGAGAGTTCCGCTTGGGCTTTCATGTCGGGCCGTCCTCCTGACGATCGCGGCGCAACTTGGACCCGTTGGGTTAATGCAACCTCAATATACATCCACCACAATTGAGAGTGGCGGTGTTGGCCGACGCCGGGAAACGGCCTTCAGGATCGCGCCGTGGCGCGCTTCGCTCGGCGCCTTGCCATGATCTTCGGGCGCACGAGCCGGTAGCCGAGAAGAACGGTCGCAACCGCCAGGTAAAAGGCGGGCTCGGCCGAAATCACCTTGAGTGACAGGACATAATGAAGCACTGCGACGATCAGCACCGGATAGACGAGCTTGTGCAGCCGGTTCCAGCTTGGCCCGAGCCTTCGGATCGAGGCCTGGTTCGACGTCAGCGCCAGCGGTATCAGCATCAGAAGGCCCGCCATGCCGAGCATGATGTAGGGCCGCTTCAAAATGTCGCCGGCGATTGAGGACAGTATCAGGCCGCGGTCGAGCGTCAGGTACACGGTGAAATGCGCCAGGACGTAGTAGAAGGCGATCAGACCGAGCGCACGACGGTAACCGATGAGGTTGATGCCGAACAGATCGCGCAACGGCGTAATCACCAGTCCGAGACACAGGAAGCGCAGCGCCCATAGCCCGAGAAGATGTTCGAACGCACGGACCGGGTCGGCCCCCAGTCCGCCGAAGATGCCGAGATAGAAGGCGTAGAGCCCCGGCATCAGTCCGACGATGTAAAGCAGCCAGATCGACGCCGGCTTGTAGCGGGCGGGCAGGGCCGGCAGGGTCAGGCTCGCCATCAGTAGAACTTCGCCAGGTCCATGCCGGCATACAGTCCGGCGACCTCGTCGGCATAACCGTTGAACGGCAGCGTATCAATGCGCGCGCCGCCGAACAGCCCGTCCGCCTCACCGATCCGCCGTTCCGTGGCCTGGCTCCAGCGCGGATGATCGACTGCTGGGTTGACGTTGGCATAGAAGCCATATTCGGATGGCTGCAGCTTGTTCCAGGTCGACGGCGGCTCCTTGTCTGTCAGCGTGATCTTCACGATCGACTTGATGCCCTTGAAGCCATATTTCCACGGCACCACGAGCCGGATCGGCGCACCGTTCTGGTTGGGCAGCGTCTCGCCATAAAGGCCGGTCGCCAGGATTGCCAGCGGATGGCGCGCCTCATCCAGCCTCAGGCCCTCGACATAGGGCCATTCCAGTGCCTGGAAGATCCCGGCCTGTCCCTGCATTTCCTCAGGGCGAACAAGCGTCTCGAAGGCGACGTATTTCGCCGAGCCGAGCGGCTCCACCCGGTCGAGCAGTGCTGAGATGGGGAAGCCGATCCACGGGATCACCATCGACCAGGCCTCGACGCAGCGCATGCGGTAGACACGCTCTTCCATCGGGAATTCCTTCAGGATCGTCTCGATGTCGATCACCTGCGGTTTGGCGACCATGCCCCCGACCTCGATCGTCCAGGGACGCGTGTTCAGCGAGCCCGAATTGCGCGCCGGATCTTCCTTGCCCGTGCCGAATTCATAAAAGTTGTTGTAGCTGGTTACGTCCTCCTTGGACGTCAGCTTGTCGTCGACCTTGTAGGCGCTCGGCTTGGCCGAAAGCGGCTGGATGAGCTGCGCAGCGCCCGCAATGGAGGGCAGCGCGGCTGCGGTCACGCCGCCTGCTGCCGCTGCGATGAACGCGCGACGCTTGAGATAAAGCGACTTCGGCGTGATGGCGCTTTCGGCGATGGGGGTAGGGCGGTAGCGGGACATGATCGACCTCGTAAAGCTCCGGTATGCCTTCGATATGACATAGGAGACGTGCGGCAGGAAAACAGAGTTTCATGTCCGGGAAAAGAAGTTGGGCAGGAACAATTTCGTGTAGGAGAAACCGAAGCGTGAGGTGTAAGGAACGCAGATCCGGCGCGACGGATGTCAGTCGCACCAGCTCAGCTTGTGACCTTCCCAGCGATGGGCAAGCCCCTGCGCGATCAGCGTGTCGCCGATGGAATGTCCGTCCTGCATCACCACCCTGAGCTTGCGACCGTACCGATCCATATCGCGCCGCTCCTGTTGCTCGAGCGTCAGGCCGCTGCCGTTCAGCGTCTGCAGCAGGGCGACTTGCGCCCGAAGGCCCAGCTGTCTCTCCCGCTCGCAGCCCGGCTGGGCAATCTCCGGCGTATTGATGTCAGAGATCCGGTATTTCACGCCGGCGAACCAGAAGGTGTCCCCGTCGACCACACAGTTGATCCGGGTCGCGGATGTGCAAATCGAGAACTGGCCGCGGATGGGTTCTGCCGCCGAAGAAACGGAGCCCGTCGTCGAAAAATCGATCATGCCGGCAGCGTCGGCCACCAGTCTTGCTGGCGCCACACCGGGACTGGGCAGTATGCCGACATAGATCGCGCCCACGCCGAGAAGCGAGAGCGCGGCAAGGCGCATCGGGATGAAGTCAATCAGGCGCCGCTGTGATTTGGGCGCGGGCGGTGGTCCGGCCAGCTTCTGCCGGGCATCCTTCAGCAACAGCACGCGGGCGGGTTTCCGGGTCATCATGACGCCTCCTTCGCCGTTAAAGATTAGGAGAGAGGTCTTGCCCCGGGCTTAACGCGATCACTCAAATGCGATCAGTTCCACCGGATCCCTGCCGCCAAACCGTACCGAATTGCCGGATGGAGCTAGTGACAGCGGAGGCCGCTTGGCTTAGACCAGTTCCAAAATGGCCGCCTTGCCTTGGCGCCGAGGGTGCAGGCATGGCGGCGAACAAGCCATCGAGGTGACACCCATGCCCGCCTATCGTTCGAGAACCACCACCCACGGCCGCAACATGGCCGGTGCCCGCGGCCTCTGGCGCGCGACCGGCATGAAGGACGGCGATTTCGGCAAGCCGATCATCGCGGTCGTCAACTCCTTCACCCAGTTCGTGCCCGGCCACGTCCACCTGAAGGATCTCGGCCAGCTCGTTGCCCGCGAAATCGAGGCGGCCGGCGGCGTGGCGAAGGAGTTCAACACCATCGCCGTCGATGACGGCATCGCCATGGGCCATGACGGCATGCTCTATTCGCTGCCGTCGCGCGAGATCATCTCCGACTCGGTCGAATACATGGTCAACGCCCACTGCGCCGACGCCATGGTCTGCATCTCCAACTGCGACAAGATCACCCCCGGCATGCTGTCCGCTGCCATGCGCCTGAACATCCCGGCCGTCTTCGTCTCCGGTGGTCCGATGGAAGCCGGCAAGGCGATCCTTCAGGGCCGCAAGGTCGCGCTCGACCTCGTCGACGCCATGGTTGCCGCTGCCGATGACAAGATCACCGACGCCGATGTCGACGAAATCGAAAAGAACGCCTGTCCGACTTGCGGCTCCTGCTCGGGCATGTTCACCGCCAACTCGATGAACTGCCTGACCGAAGCCCTCGGCCTGTCGCTGCCCGGCAATGGCTCGACGCTCGCCACCCATGCCGACCGCAAGCGGCTCTTCGTCGAGGCCGGCCACCTGATCGTCGATCTCGCCCGCCGCTACTACGAGCAGGACGACGAAAGCGTCCTGCCGCGCAACATCGCCTCCAAGGCCGCCTTTGAAAACGCCATGGCCCTCGACATCGCCATGGGTGGCTCGACCAACACGGTCCTGCACATCTTGGCGGCTGCCCATGAAGGCGGCATCGATTTCACCATGGACGATATCGACCGCCTGTCGCGCCGCGTGCCCTGCCTGTCCAAGGTCGCACCCGCCAAGCAGGACGTGCATATGGAAGACGTCCACCGCGCCGGCGGCATCATGCGTATCCTCGGCGAACTCGATCGCGGCGGCCTGATCAACCGCGACTGCCCGACCGTGCATGCCGAAACCATCGGCCACGCCATCGAGCGCTGGGACATCACCCGCACCAACTCCGAAACCGTCCGGGAATTCTTCAAGGCAGCTCCGGGCGGTGTTCGCACCACCCAGGCCTTCTCCCAGGCCTCGCGTTGGGACGATCTCGACACCGACGGCGAAAAGGGCGTCATCCGCTCGGTCGAACATCCCTTCTCGAAGGACGGCGGTCTCGCCGTGCTCAAGGGCAATATCGCGCTCGACGGCTGCATCGTGAAGACCGCCGGCGTCGATGAATCGATTCTGAAATTCAAGGGCCCGGCCCGCGTCTTCGAAAGCCAGGATTCCGCCGTCAAGGCGATCCTGTCGAACCAGATCGTCGCCGGCGACGTGGTCGTCATCCGCTACGAAGGCCCGAAGGGTGGCCCGGGCATGCAGGAAATGCTCTATCCGACGAGCTACCTGAAGTCGAAGGGCCTCGGCAAGGCCTGCGCACTCGTTACCGACGGCCGCTTCTCCGGCGGCACCTCGGGCCTCTCCATCGGCCACGCCTCGCCGGAAGCCGCCCAGGGCGGCGCGATCGGTCTCGTCCGCGAAGGCGACCTGATCGACATCGACATCCCGAACCGCACGATCAACCTCGTCGTCGACCCGGCCGAACTCGAACGCCGCCGCGCCGAACAGGACGCCAAGGGCTGGCAGCCGGCCGAAAAGCGCAAGCGCAACGTCACGACCGCGCTCAAAGCCTACGCCGCCTTCGCGGCTTCCGCCGACAAGGGTGCCGTGCGCCAGCTGCCGGAGTAAGACGGCAACGAATTTCCTGGGAGGCGGTTCGCCGCCTCCCGAACATTGCCTGCCTTCGCTTCTTCCCTACGCTGGAAATCGCTTTCCCGACGGCCAGCCGCTCGCCTGAATGTCCCGTTCTCAGGAGCCGCCATGACCGTCCCCTTCAGCCTCGTCGGCATCGACCATGTCGTCTTCATCGTCGACGATATGGACAAGGCGCTGCGCTTTTATCACGACGTTCTCGGCTGCCGCCCCGGCTACAGCTATCCGGCGCTCGGCATGGAGCAGGTCTGGTGCGGCGCGGCGCTCATAGTTCTCTGGGACATCACCCATCCCGGCGGCCAGAAGGCCGCCCCGCTGGTCGCCGGCGGTCGCAATGTCGACCACATTTGCATCGCAACCGGCCCCTTCGAGCATGACGAGCTGCGCGCCCATCTCGCCCGCCACGGGGTGACGATCGACCGGGAGGCCATGCATGGCGGCGCCCGCGGCATGGGCCATTCCTTCTATGTGAAGGACCCCTTCGGAAATACGATCGAGATCAAGGGCCCGGCCGAGTATCCCGACGGCCGGGGCTGACGTCTGGATTTCAATCCCGGTAGCTCGGGTCTTCCCTGTCCAGGCACGACTTCAGATAGGCGAAATGCTTCGCCGCCATGCCGCGATAGGGGATCCACCCGTCCGACGTGCCTTGCGCGATCTCGTCGGAGAGTACCGCCAGCGGCTGTCCGGTCGAGAGCGCCAGCACCATCGTCTGCGCCGCCTTCTCGAAGAAATACAGGTCCTCGAAGGCATCCGCCACTGTTTCGCCGGCAACCGACACGCCGTGATTGCCCATGACCAGCACCGCCTTGCCACGGATCATCTCGGCCAGCCGTTCGCCTTCTTCCGCCGCATCGGCGATCCCACCGAAGGACAGGTCGTAGCCGATCCGCCCGAAGAAACGCGCCGTGTTGTTGTCAAGCGGCAGAAGTGTCGGGTCCTTGAGGCAGGAGAGCGCCACTGCATACGGCGAGTGGCAATGCAGGATCACGCGCGCCTCCGGCAGCATCCGGTGCAGCGTGCCATGCACGGTCCAGGCCGACGGATCTGGCGCATTGGGCCGGTTCATCACCTCGGGATCATCGGCATCGAGCAGCAGCAGATCGCTCGCCTTCACCGTGGCAAAATGCTGCCAGCGCGGGTTCAGCAGGAATTTCCGTCCGTTGGCGGAAACCGCCGCGCTGAAGTGATTGCCGACCGACTCGCTCCAGCCGAAGCGATGGCAGAGCCGGAAGGCCGCGGCGAGGTCCTGGCGGAGCGCAGTCAGCGCCGCATCGTCGAGCATGTCGTTTCCGGAAGCCGCGATATTCATGCCTTGAACCGTCCTTCCGTCGTCAGCGCCCGATAGGTCGAACGCATCTCCTCGCGATCGGCATAACAACCGCGCAGATAGCGATCACCGCTGGTCGCCGAATAGGCCATGCGGCCATGCACGATACGGTGGTTGTCGAACACCATGCATTCGCCAGCCTTCATCAGGAAGCGCATCATGAATTTGTCGTCCTGCAGCATTTTTCCGAAGCGGCAGAAGGCCGGGTAATAATCGTCGAGCACGGTCTGTGGCAGGTCGAAGAGATCGGCCATGTGCTGGCTGATCGTGAGCCCCGAGACCTCGCCATGTTTGTCGAGCTCGATCACCCGCTGCCGCGAGCGCATGTCGTAGTCGTCATGCTCGCAATAGAAGGGAATGTCGATCTCCGACAAGAGCTTGAAACCCTCTGGATCGATCTCGCGGAAGGCATTCGCCACAGCCACGCCGTCCGAATAGATGCTCATGCCGCCCTCGACGGTATTGGCCCGGCAATGCAGGAACTGGATGCCCGGCGCATGTTCTTCCGCCGGCGTGTCGGTGTGAAGCTCCAGCGCCTTCGCCGTATAGGCCGTGTTGGTCGGGTTGATATGCGTCTTCACGTCGAAATATTCGCCGAAGAAGGTCGGCCGCACATGGCCCATCAGTTTGACCGTCTCGGTCAGCCCCTGATCGCTGTCGGGCATGTCGGTGACGATCGTCAGACCCTCGACAATCATCGCTTCCAGCCATTCGGCGACCTTCTTCGGATCGCGCATCAGCTCCGGCTGCGAGAAACGGGGAATGTCCGGATAGTGGTCGCTGAACCAGGCCTTGCGCGGAAGGTCGGCTGGGTCGGGACGATGTTTGCCCTCGGTATAGAGGGCGAGCAGTGACAGCGGAAAGCGCGACACATGGTTTTCGCCCGCCCAGCGAATGACAAGCATATCGCCTTCGATCTCCGCACTATCAGCGCGTGGCGCTTCCGACAGGTGAAAGATGTCGAAGCTCCGTTCGCGCGTCTTGCTGTCGAAGGAGGTGGGGCAATTGTCACGCAGCCAGTAGTAATTGAAATAGGCCTGTTTGCCATCGGTGAGCGGCAGATGGAGGCCCTTCTCGGCAAGCGTCACGGCCCCGGTCGCAACATGCATGTTCATCGCGGATTTCCTTAAGTCTGGCTGTCGAAAGGGTGGATCGGATTTGACGATCATCATCTGACTTTGCAGGCGAGACCAGACCGATTATGCTTATACTGAGTTAAGCTGGAGGTTAAGTTGAGCCGTCTCCCACCCTTGCGCCTTCTTACAACGTTTGAGGCCGTCGCCCGGCTCGGCTCGATGCGTGAGGCAGCAAACGCCTTGAACGTCACTCAGCCCGCCGTGACGCAAGCGCTGAAGGCGCTTGAAGACCATGTCGGCGCCGTTCTGATCGATCGCTCGACCCGGCCGGCAAGGCTGACCGAAACCGGCCAACAACTCGCCCGCGCCACCCGCGATGGCCTCGATCTGATTGCCGACACGATCGAGGAAATCCGCACCAGCACCGGCCTCGAAGACCAGCGTCTGACGGTTGCCTGCACCATGGGCATGGCCACCCACTGGCTGATGCCGCGCCTCAGCGATTTTTACGCCCGCCATCCCGGTTACTTCGTCAATGTCCAGGTCCCGCCCACCGACCTGCCACAGATATGGCCCGGCACCGATCTCGTGCTGCGTTACGGTCGCGGCACCTGGACCGACGGTGAGACGCTGCGCCTTTTCGACGAGACCGTCTGCCCCGTCGGCCGCCCGGCCCTGGTGGAAAGCCTCTTGGCAAAAGGCGAGGGACTAGAAGCCGCCCCGCTCATTCATGTCCGCACCGTCGAGGCCCGCCACTGGGAAGGCTGGACTGATTATTTGACGAGACGCGGCCTGCCCAAACCACGGGGCCCGTCCCACATTTTCGACAACTACGTCCAGGCCGTCCAGGCAGCGCTGGATGGCCGCGGCCTGATGCTCGGCTGGCGCTCCATCACCGACAGCCACGTCGCCGACGGCAGCCTGCAACCCTGGCCCGACGGCGCGATCGACCTCGGTACCGCCTACTTCGCGACGGTGGCGCCGGCGGCGGCAAAGCGTCCGGCGGTCAGGGCTTTCGTGGCCTGGTTGGGGGAGGGGGCGGAGAGCGCCATTGCGAAGTGAGGAAATTAGGCAACTAGGTAAATAACGCGGGTCGCGAGTGGAGGACTTGCTACGAAGTCGGGCGCGTTTGCAGAAAACTCTCCAGCGCCGTCACCCTTTGCCACCAATCACCGAGGTTGCGGTGCTCTGAAAACATCCCGCGCACCTCCGGGACCTCGAGCGCATAGCCGACCATCGGTGCAAGATGGAGATCCGCCAGCGTGACCGTGTCTCCGCACATCCATCGGTGCTCGGCAAGCAGACCGGCTAGAGCATTGAGTGAGATCCTGGCAATGCCACGCGCTTTCTCCACGCGCGCCTCATCGGCAACTTCCCCACGTTTCGGCTTTTCGATGCATTCCACATAGAGCCCCCAGACCATCTGCGGATAAACGTAACCATCCGCAATGCTCATGATCTGGTTCATCCGTGCCCGCAACTTTACATCTGCAGGCTGAAGCGCCGGTCCGTCGAATGCCTCGTCGACATAGCGGGTGATGGCGCCGGTCTCAAAAAGTCGAAAATCGCCGTGCGCGAAGGCCGGTATCTTGCCGAAGGGGTGCCGGGCCAAATGGTGATCGGGTATTCCGTCTTCGGCAAAGATGTCGACCGGAACCAGGTCATGCGCCACGCCTTTTTCCAGCAGGGTCATGCGAGCGATGCGGACGTAAACGCTGTAATCGGCACCGTAGAGCTGAGGTCGTGTGCTGCTCGCAGTCTCCGTCACCTTCGCTCCTCATGCACCCGATTTGCATGTGTGTATCAATCAAAACACCTGCAGCGCGGACCGCTCGATATCGGCGCGCAGCATGGGGTGCAGACTGTTCCTTGTCGTGAGGTCTACGGTGATCGAAAGTTCCCGCTCCAGAAACTGCTGGATGCCGATGAGTTCGATCAGGGAAAATTTCTGGTCTGGATCATGATCAATGAACAGATCGGGGTCGCTCTTCGGCTTTGCCTCGTCGCGGGCCGTCGAGCCGAACACAAACAGCACGGTCGCGTCCATGCCACGGACCGTTGGGGCAAGCCGCTTGAGATGCGATATAGCTTCAACCTGCTTCATGCAAGGATGTTAGCACACGGCATGTCGCCCGTCACTTCGGCCGTTGCACGCCCTCATACACCGTCGCCAGCTGCGCCATCCGCGCCGCATAAGCGGCCGTAAGGCAGTCGACATCGCCCTTGCACTCGCCGCGCTTCGTCAGCCATTCGATCTGCTGGTCCTGCAACTCGCCACGCGCGCCCATGCCGAGCAGGCCGGACAGGAGTTCGAAGGTGGTCACCATCTTCACGTCCATGTCGTTCAGCGACAGCGTCTGGCAGATTGCCGTCTCGTCCTCGGCGAGATCGGGCTTCTTGCAGTCGAAGCTTGCGGCGTGAGCGGGTAGGGCTCCGGCCAGAACGGGTCCGGCGAGCAGCGCGAAGAGGATGGCGCGGGCGCCGGCATGGGGATCGGACATGATGACCTCGCTTGATTTGCCTGCTTTGCCAACGCCTCGCGACGCTGCATCGTTCCATGCGGCAGCCGCATGCCAGATGTTCGTGAGACATTCGTCCGTCTCTCACGATCCGGTGATGTTTTCCAAAACGCCTGTTATCGGCGCCGGCACGACCTACCTTCACCCCATGAACAGAAGAACCCTGCTCGCGGCCGTTGCCGTTCTGCCGATCCTCCCCGTCACCCGCGTCTCGGCCCAGTCGGCGCAAGTTGAGCCGGGAAGGTCTTCCGCCGATCTCGACGTGATCCGCCAGCGCATCGCGACCCTGCTGGAAGACGCCCGCCGCTTCGAGACGCTGGAAACCGTCATCATCACCCGCAACGGCGAAGCGCTCGGCGAACGCGCTTACGGCAGCAGCTCGCTCTCTGGTTCGACCAACATCAAGTCGGCCTCGAAATGCGTCGTCTCGGCTCTGGTCGGCATTGCCATCGACAAGGGCCTTCTCGAAGGCGTCGACCAGAAGATTGAAACCGTTTTGCGCTCGGAATTTCCCGCCAATCCCGATCCGCGCCTGTCGAAGATCACCATCGGCCATCTTCTGTCGATGCGCGCAGGTCTCGACCGCATGTCGGGCCCGAATTACGGGCGCTGGGTCGCCAGCCGCAACTGGACGCGCTTCGCGCTTGCAGCGGATTTCGTCGATGAGCCTGGCGGCGGCATGCTCTATTCGACCGCCTCCACCCATCTTCTCTCAGTCATCCTCACCAAAGTCTCCGGCAAGCCGACTTTGGCGCTCGCGCGCGATTGGCTCGGTCCGCTAAAGGGCTTCCGCATTGGTTCGTGGGATCGCGATCCCCAGGGCTATTATCTCGGCGGCAATCAGATGGCCATGACGCCACGCTCGCTGCATGCCTTCGGCGAGCTCTATCGCCGTGGCGGCGTCTCCGAGGATGGCACCCGGCTGATTTCGGAGGCCTGGATCCGCGAAAGCTGGATCCGCCGCACCATTTCCGTCTTCAATGGCGATGGTTATGGTTACGCATGGTTCCTGAAGGAGATGGGCGGTGAACAGGTCAACTATGCCTGGGGTTACGGCGGCCAGATGCTCTACATCACGCCGCGCCTCGGCCTCACCGTCGCCATGACGTCCAACGAGCGCGCGCCCTCGGCCCGCACCGGCTACCGCGACCAGCTTCACGGGCTGATGGCCGATATCATCGGCATCGTCGGGACTTGAGGCTTCCGGGGTTTATCCCCATCTGCGATCACGCTTCCTTGGTTCTGCCTATTTGCCGGCGCAGGAACCGGGTCTAGAACATCCATGATCCATTGAAGGGTTCTCGCATGCCGCGTTTCAGCCGTTCTCTTTCCCTGGCCGTCGTCATGGCCATTGCCGCCACGCCACTCGTCGGCGCACCCGTCCTCGCGCAGGATAAGGTCGTGCCGCAGAGCCAGCTTGAGATGCAGATGTCTTTTGCGCCGCTTGTGAAGCAGACCCGTGGTGCCGTGGTGAATGTCTATGCAGAGCGTCTCGTCCAGACCCGCTCCAATCTCTTTGCCGGCGACCCCTTCTTCGAACAGTTCTTCGGCCAGCGCATGCCGAACCGCACGGAAAAACAATCCTCGCTCGGTTCCGGCGTTATTGTCGAGGCGAATGGCACTGTCGTCACCAACAACCACGTCATCGATGGCGCTGATGACATCAAGGTCGCGCTCGCCGACGGTCGCGAATATCCGGTCAAGGTCGTTCTGAAGGATGACCGCCTCGATCTCGCGGTGCTGAAATTCGATGCACCTGAGACCATGCCGACCCTGCCGATCGGCAATTCCGACGTGACCGAAGTCGGCGATCTCGTGCTGGCCATCGGCAATCCCTTCGGTGTCGGCCAGACCGTGACTTCGGGCATCGTCTCGGCGCTTGCCCGCAACCAGGTGACCGAAGGCGATTTCGGTTTCTTCATCCAGACCGATGCCGCCATCAATCCCGGCAATTCCGGCGGCGCGCTTGTGAACACCAAAGGCGAGCTGATCGGCATCAACACCGCGATCTTCTCGCGCGGCGGCGGCTCCAACGGCGTCGGCTTCGCCATCCCGGCAAACCTCGTGCGTGTCTTCCTCGATGCCGCCGATCGCGGCGATGCGAGCTTCGAAAAGCCCTATGTCGGCGCAAGCTTCGAACCTGTCACCTCTGATGTCGCGGAGGCTCTGGGCCTGAAGACCGTGCGCGGCGCGCTCGTCGTGCGCATTGCCGAAGACGGCCCGGCGGCCAAGGCGGGTCTGAAGCCCGGCCAGGTGGTCACCGCCGTCAACGGCATTCCCGTCGAACATCCGGATGCTCTCGGCTATCGCCTGACCACCGCAGGCCTCGGCAAGACCGCCGAACTGACGGTGCAGGAGGATGGCCGCGAAGAGAAGATCGAGCTGACGCTCGCCGCAGCCCCCGAAACCCGCCCGCGCGACATCCAGTTGATCGAGGGCCGCAGCCCCTTCGCCGGCATGCGTGCCGGAAACCTGTCCCCTCGTCTCGCCTATGAACTGAAGATGGCCTCCGAAGTCACCGGCGTGGTCGTCACGGAAGTCGTGCGCGGCTCGCCCGCCGCCCGGCTCGGCTTCCAGCCGCGCGACATTGTCGTTGCCGTCAATGGCGAGAACATCGCCTCCGTCGACGACCTGCAGAAAATCGCCGAAAGCGATCCCGGCTTCTGGCGGGTGGAGATCGAGCGCGATGGCCAGCGCATCCGGCAGATCTTCCGATGAGTGATCTCTTCGCGCCGCAGATGTCGAAGGAAATGGCCGAGCGTCGTCCGCTCGCCGATCGTCTGCGGCCGAAAAACCTCTCGGAAGTGACAGGGCAGGAGCACCTGACCGGTGAGGATGGCGTGCTTGCCCGGATGATCGCCTCGGGCTCTCTCGGCTCGATGATCTTCTGGGGGCCGCCCGGCACCGGCAAGACCACCGTCGCCCGGCTTTTGTCGGGCGAGGCGGGGCTGGCCTTCGAGCAGATCTCGGCGATCTTTTCCGGCGTTGCCGATCTGAAGAAGGTCTTCGAAAGCGCGCGACTGCGGCGTATGGAAGGCCGCCAGACCCTGCTTTTCGTCGACGAGATCCATCGCTTCAACCGCGCCCAGCAGGACAGCTTCCTGCCCGTCATGGAAGACGGCACCGTCATCCTGGTTGGCGCGACGACCGAAAATCCGAGTTTCGAACTCAACGCCGCTCTTTTGTCGCGGGCGCGGGTGCTGACGTTCAAGCCGCATGACGAGGCGAGCATCGAAACGCTGTTGAAGCGTGCCGAAGAGATTGAAACCAAGCCGCTGCCGCTGGATGCCGATGCCCGTAAAAGCCTGATCCGCATGGCCGATGGTGATGGCCGCGCATCCCTCACCTTGGCCGAAGAAGTCTGGCGCGCCGCCCGTCCCGGCGAAATTTTCGACACCGTAGGTCTGGGCCGGATCGTCCAGCGCCGCGCGCCTGTCTACGACAAGGGGCAGGACGGTCACTACAATCTGATCTCGGCGCTGCACAAGGCCGTGCGCGGTTCCGATCCCGATGCGGCCCTCTACTATCTCTGCCGCATGTTCGATGCCGGCGAGGATCCGCTTTATCTCGGGCGTCGCCTTGTGCGCATGGCGGTGGAGGATATCGGTCTTGCCGACCCGCAGGCGCTGGTCATCTGCAACGCCGCCAAGGACGCCTATGACTATCTCGGCTCTCCGGAAGGTGAACTGGCGCTGGCCGAGGCCTGCGTCTATCTCGCGACCGCCCCGAAATCGAACGGCGTCTATGTCGCCTACAAGGCCGCCATGCGGGCCGCAAAGGAACACGGCTCGCTGCTGCCGCCCAAGCACATTCTCAATGCACCGACCAAGCTGATGAAGGCGGAAGGCTACAACGAGGGTTATCTTTACGATCACGATCAGCCGGACGCCTTTTCCGGCCAGGACTATTTCCCCGAAAAGATGGGCCGCAAAACCTTCTACGATCCTCCGGAGCGTGGCTTCGAGCGCGAGATCAGGAAGCGTCTCGACTGGTGGGCGAAGCTCCGCCGCGAGCGGGGCGGCGGCTGATTTCTTGTCCATCGTCATTTTAGTTTAAGTTGGTTTTAAGTGCTGTCCTCTAGTCTGTCCCGCCAGTAAAGGAGCAGGGTATGACGCAGAGCGGTTCACTTTCACAATTGCAGTCCGAGGGCGGTGCCCCGCGCGGTTTCGGCCTGCCTGCGCTCGTACGGCTCTTCGCCTTCGTCCTGATTACGCTCTCTGCGTTGTCCTTGCTGTTCATCGGCTATATCGCCTCCCACAAGGCAGACGAGATTGCCGTCGACAAGCAACTGGTGCTCTTGGAGAATGTTCTGCGGGACCGTCACGGACTGCTGGCGCGCGACCAGCTCGGGCTCGCGCGCTGGGACCGCTCTGTCAAATACATCACCTTGAAGTTCCGGTCGTCCTACGTGGTCGAAGAGTTTGTCTCGTCGCTGTGGTATGATTTCGGCCACGAACGCAGTTTCCTGGTCGGCCCGGGTGGGCGGCTGCTGATGTCCGCCTGGCAGGATGAGGTGGATCTGACGGCGCGCGATCTCAAGGCCGACGAAGATTTGAAGGCGATTGCCGATCTGGCGATTGCAAGGCACCGGGTTCACCGTATCACCATCGAAGGCGGCTACGGCCAGAAGCCGGTCCCGGCCTCCGAGATCCATCAGGTCGCGGCTTTCGGCTATGCGGAGATCGATGGCGAAGTGATGCTCACGACGGCCATGGCAATCGTGCCTGACGACGGCGAGGTGGCATTGCCGGAAGGCGATCCGGTCGTTCTCATTTCGGCTCGCCCGATCAGTGCGGAATTTGTCAAAGATCTCAATGGACAGCTGGAATATGCCGACCTGAAGTTCAACCGAAGCGGCGATGGCCTGCTCATGATCCAGAGCGTCAGCGGCCGATCCCTCGGCAGCTTCGACTGGGACCTCTACCGTCCGGGTGCCGAGATCTGGCCCGTGGTCGTCCCCGCCACCGTTTTGCTCTGCGGCCTGCTCTTTGTCGCAAGCTTCGTGCTCGGGCGCTATATCAGCCGCCTGTCGGTCCGGTTGGAGCAGAGCGAGCGACGCAACCGTGATCTCGCCCATCGCGACGCGCTTTCGGGGCTTGCGAACCGGCTGTTCTTTGAAAAGGCGTTGAACGAGGCGGCCGACCGACTCGCCCAGGCGCCTTTCGCGGTCGTCGCGTGCGACCTCGATCGCTTCAAGGCGGTGAATGACGGCCATGGCCATGCCGCCGGCGACGAGGTGATCCGCACGGTCGCCGAACGTCTGAGCGAGGCGGTGGGGGATGCCGGCCTCGTCGGTCGCGTCGGCGGGGACGAATTCCTCATCCTGCTGTCTGCCGCGCGTGACCGGACGCGTCTTGCCGCTCTTGCCAAGCGCATCATCGCTTCCGTCTCAGATCCCATCAGCCTTTCGACGGGTGCCGTGGTGGATGTCGGCATCAGTCTCGGCATTGCGACCGCACCGGAAAACGGCGCTTCGGCGCGCACCATCATGGCAATGGCCGACCGCGCGCTGTATGCGTCGAAGGAAACCGGCCGCGGCCGGGTCTTCTTCGCCGAGGATCTGGAGGCGCCGGCCGTCGGTGCGGTTGTCGATGCGGCCTGATCTCCACCGCCGCCGCCTGCTGCTTCTGCTTGCCGCGTCAGGTCTTTCGACGCTCCCGCTGGCGGGCCGGACCCTGGCGCAGCAGTCGCAACCGGCTGAGCGGCCGGAGCAGGGGAGCGGTACGGGCCTGAAGGTCATCGTGGTCGGAGCCGGCATGGCTGGCTTGTCGGCAGCAGCCGCACTGGTCGAGGCCGGTGCTGAGGTCGTCGTCATCGAGGCGCGCGACCGGATCGGCGGCCGCATCTTCAGCGATCGTAGCCTGGGCGTGCCGGTCGAACATGGCGCCAACTTCATTCACGGGTTCAACGACAATCCGGTGGCGAAGCTCGCCACCGAAACCGGTGCTAGGCCCTTCTTCGTTGATCAGGAACAATGGCAGCTGTTCCAGCCCGGCGGCATGGAGCCGGAGGACTTCGAGACCGATGACATCTTCGACGACATGGACGCGATTGCCGACAAGGCGACCGAAGAGGCCGATGGCGACAAGGCGCTCTCGCTGCTCGACGTCATCGAGGTGATCGACCCGGCCCTTGTCAAGGAGCCGATCGGCAACTGGGCCCTGACCGATACCTATGAAGGTGAGCTCGCCGCGCCGCTTGACGAGATCTCCGCGCTGCATTTCGATGCCGGGGACCTCTATGACGGACCCGACGCGGTGCTGCGCGACGGCTACGACACCTTGCCCAAGGCGCTCGCCAAGGGCCTGGATGTCAGGCTCGGCGAAGCCGTCGGCAGCATCAAGCACTCTTCGGACGGGGTCAGTGTGGAAACCGCAAAGGGCACGTTCACCGCCGATCACTGCATTGTCACCGTGCCGCTCGGCGTCCTGAAGGCCGGCGCCATCACCTTCGATCCGCCGCTGCCGCAGCCGCATCAGAAGGCCATCGCCGCCATCGGTTTCGGTCGGCTCGCCAAGGTCTCGATTGCCTTTGACGAGGCCTTCTGGCCCAAGGAGCCGCATTTCCTCGGCTATGCCGGCGAAACCCGCGGGCGGTTTGCCGATATGCTGAACCTCGTGCCGATCCATGGCGTCCCGGTGCTGACCATGGTTGCGAGCGGCGACTATGTCGAGAAGGTCGAGGCCATGGACGAGGCTGCGCTGCGGAGCGATGTGGCGGCCGTGCTCACCGACATGTTCGGCGACAAGGCGGCTGCGCCCAAGACGATCGTCCGCCATATGTGGTCGTCCGACCCCTTTGCGCTCGGCGCCTATTCCTTCCCGGCCGTGGGGGCGGAACCCGCCGATCACGATGTACTGGCCGGCTCGGCCGGTCCCCGGCTTCTGCTCGCCGGCGAACACACGAGTGCTGCCTATTTCGGCACCGTGCACGGTGCGCTCGAAAGCGGCGAACGCGCGGCGGCCGCGATCCTCGCCGCGCACAAGAGCGCCAAGTAAGGCCGTCGATCTCGGGGAGAAGGGCAGGGCAGCCGGACCCGCCGGCTCAGGAGGCCCGCTGTTTGGGCTGGACGGCAGGTGCTGCGATCATCTTCACCTTGGATTCGGCGAGCCCGTGATGGCCTTCCATGTCGACGATCAGGTGCCAGTGGCCGCTTTCGGGGATGACGATGTTGAGCGGCGATTTCTTCGCCACGCCGCCGAGAAATTTGAAGTCGAGCGTTTCCTTGAAGCGCTGGAAATTCGTCGGCGTCATCAGCCGCACATTGTTGACGGCCGACAGCGTCACCTCGATGATCGTGCCGGCGCGCTGTTCCTTGAGGTCGTAATGGGTGAAGCGGAAGGTCGGTTTGGACATTTCGCTTGAGTCTCCGTCCAGTCTTTTAAGCTATCGTAAAATACCGCGCGCCCGTTAAGGAAGCGTTGGCCGCAAGCCCGGCTGGCCGGGGCGAGGGCGGACTTTTTTGGGACTTTGTCTTCACCAAAACGAAAGCAGGACCGGCAATGCCGACCCCGCGTTCAAGTCTCGAAAGGACGGCGACGCGTCGCTTAGCGATGCGTGCCGATATTGGCTTCCGCATGGGTCTCGCCGACCTGCATCGCCTTGAAGAGGGGCACGAGCTGCCAGAGGGCCGACAGGCCGACCAGAACGTAAACGATCGTCGCCAGTGCCGTATCCTGGCCGCCGAAGAGGGTGGCGACGAGGTCGAAATCGGCGATGCCGACGAGCAGCCAGTTGAGGCCGCCGACGATGACGAGAAGCAGGGTAGCGAGGTTGAGGACGCGCATGGGATTCTCTCCTTTGGTGTAGAGTAAGGCTAACAGTTTCAAATGAGATTGGTTCCGAGTGGTGCTTGAGGGCTCATCTCCCCCTCGGTGGGGGAGAAAGCGATTTTGATGAATTAGGCGAGCGTAAGCCGCCTTAACATCAGAAATCGCAAGTGAGAGGGGCCGTTCGTCGTGCCACCATCACCGATCCCCTCACCAACAAAATCTGAGGTTTAGCCCTGATCGCTCTCAAGCCCTCGATTTTGTAACCTCTCCCACAAGGGGGAGAGGGAAAGACCAATTGTCAAAAAACCCAAGCGTCGCCGCCGGTCGGGATCAACTCCCTCCGGGTGGGTGAAACTTGTCTCGGACGAGGCGCCAGAAGCAACCTGTCTAAGTAAGTAATGTGGCTCCTTCCGGCGCCTCGTTCGGCGTTTTGTCCCGCTGCATGCGTCCCTC
>UCMS01000001.1 GCA_900473805.1 Hyphomicrobiales bacterium
ATTACTCGATGATCGAAGCGACGATGCCGGCGCCGACGGTGCGGCCGCCTTCGCGGATTGCGAAGCGCAGCTTTTCTTCCATCGCGATCGGAACGATCAGCTCAACCTGAACCGTCACGTTGTCGCCAGGCATAACCATTTCCGTGCCTTCCGGCAGCGAAACGATGCCCGTCACGTCCGTCGTGCGGAAGTAGAACTGCGGACGGTAGTTGGTGAAGAACGGCGTATGACGGCCGCCTTCTTCCTTCGTCAGGATGTAGGCTTCAGCCATGAACTTCTTGTGCGGCTTGACCGAACCCGGCTTGCACAGGATCTGACCACGCTCAACGCCGTCACGGTTCACACCGCGAACGAGAGCACCGATGTTGTCGCCGGCCTGGCCCTGGTCGAGCAGCTTGCGGAACATCTCAACGCCGGTGACGGTCGTCTTCGAGGTCGGACGGATGCCGACGATTTCGACTTCTTCACCAACCTTGACGATACCACGCTCAACGCGGCCCGTCACAACCGTACCACGACCCGAGATCGAGAACACGTCTTCGATCGGCATCAGGAATGGCTGGTCGATCGGACGCTCAGGCGTCGGGATGTAGGCGTCGACCTGAGCCATCAGCTCGCGGATCGCGTCTTCGCCGATCTTCTTGTCCGAATCTTCGAGAGCGGCCAGAGCCGAACCCTTGACGACCGGAATGTCGTCGCCCGGGAAGTCGTAGGACGACAGAAGTTCGCGAACTTCCAGCTCAACGAGCTCGAGCAGTTCGGCGTCGTCGACCTGGTCAACCTTGTTGAGGAAGACGACGATCGCGGGAACGCCAACCTGACGGGCGAGCAGGATGTGCTCGCGGGTCTGCGGCATCGGGCCGTCAGCAGCCGAGCAAACCAGGATCGCGCCGTCCATCTGAGCAGCACCGGTGATCATGTTCTTGACGTAGTCGGCGTGGCCGGGGCAGTCAACGTGGGCGTAGTGACGGTTGGCCGTCTCATACTCGACGTGCGCCGTCGAGATGGTGATGCCGCGGGCCTTTTCTTCCGGAGCGGCGTCGATCTGGTCATAGGCCTTGAACTCACCGAAGAACTTGGTGATCGCTGCCGTCAGAGACGTCTTGCCGTGGTCGACGTGGCCGATCGTGCCGATGTTGACGTGCGGCTTGTTGCGCTCAAACTTACTCTTTGCCATTTGAATGCTTCCTGTGAACGAAACGGGGTTGCCCCGGCGAACCGGTTTGGTCCCGCCGTTTAAGGCTTTCATGCGCAATGCGCAAGCGTTAAATGCTGTCACTGAAACGACGAACTTTAACGCATGTGAATTCCTTCGTTGCGCATCCAGATATGACCAACTAGGGTCAAAAAAATTATTCAGATCAATGATTTAATTGCCCTGCGGCCTCTCTGAGACTTTATCCTTGCTCTCCGGCAGCGGGCGAGATGAGAAGAAGTACGCTACCATTGACGCGAGAATAGCGGACACAGCGTTGGAATCTATGGTCTTCGTCACTCCCAAGAACATTGTTGCCGGCAAAACCACCATCATCGCTGCAAATGGCAGCACATGCGGCGCAAGCGGACTACTAGAGTCCACGCGACGCGCGACAATTACAAATGCCACAATGATAAGTACGGCAAGGATAAAAACACCGCCGGTAGGCGTCTGCGCATTGACAACTACTCTTTCGAACCCGTCCATGTTGGCAACCCTTCCCCTTGAAAGTCGACACCTTCAAAGGTTGCATGAAACACTGGAGCACTCAACCGAAATCAAACGGCGCGCGAGGGATGAAGGTAGCGTCGTGTTGTGACTGGAGCGGGTAACGGGAATCGAACCCGTGTATTCAGCTTGGAAGGCTGCTGCTCTACCATTGAGCTATACCCGCATTTTCAGATCCGAGGACGAATGGTGGAGAGAGTTGGATTTGAACCAACGTAGGCTGAGCCAACGGATTTACAGTCCGTCCCCTTTAACCACTCGGGCATCTCTCCATTCTTTCGTCCGGATCTGGCGACCAAGCTTTTTAGTCCCGACCAGAGTGCGTCGCCCCCTGATCTGCGGCGGGTATATGACGGCCCAAACCGCTCCTGTCAACACGCACATTGACGAAAAATTCTGAAAAGTTTCATGAGCCCGACATCAGCCTTGTGTGGCGCCGAATTTGCACGCGGGTCTATGCCCGCCCCCTGCCCGCCGCTATAAGGGCGCATGGCAAAAGATCCGAAAACCGACAAAACCGCCCGTGACACCCATTATGCGACGCTGCGCCGGCAGGTGCGCGATGCCAAGCGGGAACGCGGTGAAATTCCCACTCCCGGCCCGCAGAAGCCGCGCAAGAGCAATGCCGACTGGACGCCGCCGAAACTCGCGCCAGAGCAGGTCCTGCTCTACGGCCTGCACACCGTGCGCGCCGCGCTCGACAATCCAGAGCGCAAGCTGATCAAGCTCTCGGCAACCCAGAATGCGCTCGTCAGGCTTGAAATCGGATCTGTGGAAAACCTCGGTATCCCGTTCGAGACGGTGACCCCGCAGGATCTCGACAAGATCCTCGGGCCTGAGGCGATCCACCAGGGCGTGATGCTGGAAACCCGACCGCTCCCCGTTCGCCGGCTGGAAGCGCTGAAGGACAGCCCGCTGATCTTGGTGCTCGATCAGGTCACCGATCCCCACAATGTCGGCGCCATCATGCGCTCAGCGGTCGCCTTCAATGCGGGTGCGGTCATTACGACACAGCGGCACAGCCCGACGGAATCCGGCGTGCTGGCGAAATCCGCTTCCGGCGCGCTCGAACTCATCCCCTATATCCAGGTGACCAATCTCGCCGATGCACTCGGCGAATTGCACAAGCTCGGCTTCTTCTCCGTTGGACTTGATTCGGAAGGCCCTGCCCCGATGGAAGAGACGCTCGTCGGCGACCGGATCGCGCTGGTGCTGGGATCCGAGGGCAAGGGGCTCAGGCAGAAGACGCGGGAAACCGTGTCGGCGCTCGCCCGTCTCGACATGCCAGGCGCGATCAAGTCGCTCAACGTCTCCAATGCGGCAGCCATCGCACTCTATGCCTCGCGCCAACATCTGGCGGCCAAGGCTTGATGAAGCTCGTCTTCACCGACCTCGACGGAACGCTGCTCGACCATGACAGCTATTCCTTCGAGGCGGCGCGGCCGGCGCTCGATCTTCTCGATGCGCGCGGCATCCCCGTGATCCTGGCGAGCAGCAAGACCGAAGCGGAGATGCGACCGATCGCGGAGGCCATCGGGATCTCGTATCCGATGATCGTCGAAAACGGGGCCGGCGTCGTCGGTCTCGGTGCAAGCGTCATCCCTGCAGATGACGCTTTGTCGAGTCCTTACAACCGGCTGCGGTCGCTTCTTCGGGAAATACCTAAAGACCTCAACGCCTGTTTCGAGGGGTTTGGCGACTGGGACGTCGCGCGCATCTCCCGCGAGACGGGCTTGCCCCATGCCTCGGCAGCGCTGGCACGGCAGCGCCGGTTCTCGGAACCCGGCCATTTCTCCGGGACCGAAGCCCAGAGGCGGGCCTTCGTCACCCTGCTCGAGGCGGAAGGCTTCACGGCCGTGAAGGGCGGACGCTTTTTCACGCTGATGCCGAAGACCTCCAAGGCCGAGCGCATGGCCGAGGTCGTCGACCATTACCAGCGCAAGACCGCTTCAGCGATCCGGACGGTCGCACTCGGCGACGCGCCGAATGACCTCGCCATGCTGGAAGCAGCCGACTGCGGCATCATCATCGCCAATCCCTCGCACACTCCCCTACCCGTCACGGAGCGGGAACGACAGGGGGCTATCCTGCGCTCGGAACAATCCGGCCCTGAGGGCTGGAACATCATGATCCATCAACTCGTTGCCACGGGGTTTCTCTGAGCCGGCCGCAACCGGCTCCATCACGAAAGGAATAGTTCATGGCGGATTTTCACCAGAATGGCGTGGTCGCCACCCTGCACAATCTCAGGGAGCGCTCGCTGGAAAGGATGGAAAAGGAGCTTGCCGTCTTTTCCTCCTCGCGACCGATCACCCTGATCCTGCCGTCGCTTTATTCCGAACTCGAAGCGCCTGCCCTCGAACACATCGTGTCCGAACTCTCCCAAGCCCCCTACCTCTCGGAAATCGTCGTCGGCCTCGATCAGGCGGACGAAGCGCAGTTCCGACATGCGAAACAGTATTTTGCGCGGCTCCCCCAGAAACACACCATCCTCTGGCACGACGGGCCGCGGCTGCGTGCCGTGGACGAGAAGCTGAAGGCGGAGGATCTCTCCCCCGATCAGCCGGGCAAGGGGCGCAATGTCTGGTTCTGCATGGGCTATGTGTTGGCCGGGCGGCAAGCGGGTGTGGTGGCGCTCCATGACTGTGATATCGTCACCTATTCTCGCGACATGCTGGCGAGGCTCGTCTACCCCGTCGCCAATCCGCGTTTTCCTTATGTCTTCTCCAAAGGCTATTATCCGCGTATCGCCGACCGGTCCCTCAATGGCCGGGTGACACGGCTCCTGGTCACGCCGCTGCTGCTCAGCCTGGAAAAGGTGATCGGCCACCATCCCTATATCGATTACCTCAAGGCCTTCCGCTATCCGCTGGCCGGGGAATTCGCGATGCAGACGCAGATTCTCTCGGATATCCGCATCCCGTCCGACTGGGGGCTGGAGATCGGCGTGCTTTCGGAACTCTGGCGGAACTATTCCAACCATGCGATCTGCCAGGTGGATATTGCCGATGCCTATGACCACAAGCATCAACCGCTCTCTCCGGAAGATGCGGCGAAAGGCCTGTCGCGCATGTCTGTCGACATTACCAAGGCACTCTACCGAAAGCTTGCGACCGACGGCGTCGTGTTCAGCCAGGATTCCTTCCGGACCCTGAAGGCGACCTACTACCGGACGGCGCTCGACCTGGTGGAGACCTATTATCACGACGCGCGGATGAACGGGCTGACGACAGATCGGCATCGCGAGGAGCAGGCGGTGGAGCTGTTCGCGGCGAACCTGATCGAGGCGGGTCAGGTCTATCTCGACAATCCCAATGCCACGCCCTTCATGCCCAGCTGGAACCGCGTGCAGAGCGCCCTGCCCGACCTGTTGCGCGACATTCAGGAAGCGGCACGTCTCGACGCCGAGGATTGATCTCGGCCCGACCCTGCTGTCCCGTCACATCGCGGGACGGCAGGTAAGTTCGCCCTCGGCCGCAACGAGGGACGTGCCTGAGGCCGAAAGTTTGCGCTCAACGGGATAATCGATGACGCTCGGCCAGGCCTCGATGGCTTTGGCGGCATTCGGGTCGGCATCGATGGCCGGTTTATAGGCGGAACGGCAATCGGGCATCGGGCGGTCGGCGGCCAGGCCGAGTTCCTTGCGGATAGACGCCGCACAGGTGTCGGCCTGAGCGAGCAGCGAGCACGAAGCCGCAAAGGTGCGGCGATAGCGCAGGGTCAGTTCCTCACCCGCGAGCGAGAGACCCGCAAACTCCCCGGCGATCACATCTTCCATCAGACGTTTGCCGGTGCGTGCGTCGTAGACGACGAAGGGCATTCCCCCGTTCCAGCCGTCGGCGCCCCGGAAGAACGCGTAAGGGCCAACGGCGCCCCAGAGATAACCGGCAATGTCGTCTTCGATCTTACGGTCGAGCGTCGGGTTGAGCTGGCAGGGCCCTTCAGACGATGCGATGTAGAGGCCAGCCGCCCCCTTTTCGCCGAGATCGAGCTCCTTCATCGCAAAATTCGGATAACGCAGGCAGGTGAGCTTGCCCTTCATGTCGAAGCCGGTGTCCTTCTCCGCCAGTTCGACCTCGGCCCGCGTGGCACGATCGAACTGTCCCGTCACCTCGCCGGCATTGCGGCAAAGCACGGGAGCCATTCGCCCGATCGAAAATTGCATCTCCTCGCCCTTGCCGCGCAATTCGTAACGACCATTGGAATACCAGAAACCGCTCGCGGCCTGCTGTTGCGCCAAGGAAACCTTGACGCCGTCCGGAAGGGTGAGCTCCGCGCTCGATTCGCTGAAGCTGACCGTGAGCAGCGTCCCGCCATCGCAGGCGTATTTGATGTCGGCGGCCCGACTTTGCCCCGGGAGGATGAATACGGCAGCGGCAGTGAGGGTCAGGCCGGCAACAAAGGTCTCGCGCATCAGGTCTCCATCGGCTTTGCATGGACCATGCCAAAAAATGCCCCGGATGGACAATGGCAAAAGCAACCGCATGGCAAGAGAAATGGTGCCCCCGGCAGGGTTCGAACCCGCGACCCCCTGATTACAAATCAGGTGCTCTACCAACTGAGCTACAAGGGCAGTGAGCGCTCTTTAGGCGGAAACGGGTTTGCCGTAAAGCAAAAAAACGGCGCAAGGTTAGCGTCTATGGTGAACGGCACTCCCGCAGTCGTGAAGGCTGGTTGGCGGAAGGGCGAACCGTTTGAGGCTGCAAAAGACTTGTGGTTACAGGTATTTGTCATGTACCACTGGCGCCTTGATCCACAAGGGCCTGCCATGTCGCGCACGTTTCGGTCTCTGTCCTTCATCGCGTCCACCACGGACGAAGCGCAAGCTTCCCGGCAAGATCTGATTCGCGTCTATGGCGACACCGATCCACGCGATGCCGACGTGATCGTCGCGCTCGGCGGCGACGGGTTCATGCTGCAGACCCTGCATGACACGATGAACAGCGGCAAGCTGATCTACGGGATGAACCGGGGGTCCGTCGGCTTCCTGATGAACGACTATGCCGTGGAGGGTCTGCACGAGCGGATCGCTGCGGCTGTCGAGAACGATTTCCATCCCCTGAAGATGACGACGGAGAATGCCGATGGCTCGACGTCGTTCGCGCTCGCCATCAACGAAGTTTCGCTTCTGCGGCAATCCTATCAGGCCGCGAAGCTGCGCGTGCTGATCGACGGCCAGGTTCGGTTGGAAGAACTGATCTGTGACGGCCTTATGGTGGCAACCCCGGTCGGATCGACCGCCTATAATCTGTCGGCTCACGGGCCGATCCTGCCGCTCGAGGCACCGCTTCTGGCGCTGACACCGGTCAGTGCCTTCCGGCCGCGGCGCTGGCGCGGGGCACTGTTGCCGAACAAGGTGACGGTGGTACTGGAGGTGCTGGAGCCGGAAAAGCGGCCGGTGAACGCCGTCGCGGATCATTCGGAGGTGAAATCGGTTCTGAGGGTAGAAATCCGTCAGTCCGAGGACACGACGGCGCATATCCTGTCGGATCCGGATCGCTCGTGGTCCGATCGCATCCTAGCAGAACAGTTTTCCGATTGAGGCGCCGATGAAAAGCGTAACCGCCAGCCTGCTCATCTTTCTCGCCGCGACCTCATTGGCGTGCGCAGAGGATATCGACCAGTTGCCGGTCACCGCGACCTTCGTCGTCAGCGGCGGCTACTGGGAGGGTGGCGTTGACGGGGCGCCGGGTGCGACGGCAGGAGCGGCCGCCACCTCTTCCGCGAATGGGCGTGGCTATTACAAGCTGGTCGCCATCCGCCAGCCGGACCGCACCGCGCGCGTCTATCTGCAGATGATCGCGGCTGAGGAAGCCGGGCCACGCCTGGTCGAGAGCGTCGAGCTGGAAGAGTTCACGGCCATCAAGCCTTACGTCACGGGCATCCAGCCGGAGAGCACGAGCGGCATGTCGGGCACGCCCGGCTTCATGGCCACGGTCTATCTGCGCACGGATCCGGCGCGTGATCCGGTCGAGGAATGGACGGTCCTGATCGACGAACTCGGCGATATCAGGGTTGAGCGCGCGAGCAACTGACTGCGGGCCGCGCACTCGCTGACGGCACAACCGCATCACAAATAAAAAAGCGGCATGCCCGGGCACGCCGCCTTTCGAATTTGAAGTTCCTGACCCGAAGATCAGTCGATATCGGCGACTTCCGATGCCTTGCCGCTGATGCGGTGAGCGAGAGCCGCTTCCATGAACTCATTCAAGCCACCGTTCAGGACGCTGTCCGGATCGGTGCTTTCGACGCCCGTGCGCAGGTCCTTGACCAGCTGGTAAGGCTGCAGAACGTAGGAGCGGATCTGGTGTCCCCAGCCGATATCCGTCTTGGAGGCGGCTTCGGCATTGGCCGCGGCTTCCCGCTTCATCAGTTCCGCCTCGTACATGCGGGCGCGCAGCATTTCCCAAGCCTTGGCACGGTTCTTGTGCTGCGAGCGTTCCTGCTGGCAGGCAACCACGATGCCGGTGGGGATATGCGTGATGCGCACGGCCGAGTCGGTCGTGTTGACGTGCTGGCCACCGGCCCCCGACGAACGATAGGTGTCGATGCGGCAATCGCTTTCGTTGATCTCGATGTTGATCGAGTCGTCGACGACCGGGTAGACCCAGATCGACGAGAAAGACGTGTGGCGGCGGGCGTTCGAATCGTAGGGCGAGATACGCACGAGACGATGCACGCCGGATTCGGTCTTCATCCAGCCATAGGCATTGTGGCCCTTGACCAGGATGGTCGCGGACTTGATGCCGGCCTCTTCGCCGTCATGCACTTCGAGAATCTCGACCTTGAAGCCCGAGCGCTCGGCCCAGCGGGTGTACATGCGCAGGAGCATGTTGGCCCAGTCCTGGCTCTCGGTACCGCCGGCGCCGGAATGCACTTCGACATAGGTGTCGTTGCCATCCGCCTCACCCGACAGCATGGCCTCGACCTGGCGACGGGCTGCTTCGGCCTTGAGCGCCTTCAGCTGCTCTTCGGCATCCTTGACGACCGATTCGTCGCCTTCTTCCTCACCCATCTCGATCAGTTCGATGTTGTCGTTCATCGCCTGTTCGAGACGCTTCACGCCGGTGATGTTGTCGTCCAGCTGCTGGCGCTCGCGCATCAGCTTCTGGGCTTCCTGGGCGTCGTTCCAGAGGTTCGGATCTTCGGCCTTGTTATTCAACCAGTCCAGTCGTCTTATCGCCTGGTCCCAGTCAAAGATGCCTCCTCAGCAGGCTTATGGCCTGCTTGATTTCGTCGACTACGTTCTCGATTTCATTCCGCATAAGTCTGGTTCTCAACCTCGATGAAATGCGCCTCGATGAGAGACAGGGCAAAAACAGGCCCTTCGAATAGTTGTGCCGGCCCCTGATGTAAAGGGCCGGCTCCGAAGGACGTAGAGGGGTCAGGTCAGAAGAGGCCGCCGGCACCGGAGGTGACGGCCTGGTTGGCCTGCGGCGAGGCCTTCAGGATCTCCTCGGGCGGCGCATAGCCGTCCATGCCGATAACGGAGAGCGAATCTGCAGGGCCGGTGCCCGGCTTGAAAGCCTCGATAATGGTGTCCGGCTCGCCCTCAAGCGCGAACATGCCGGTCGTGCGGTTGACCGGGATGAAGCTCATGCCGGCCGGCACGAAGAACTTGCCGGGCGGCGTGTTGCGGGTGGCGGCCTGCATGAACTCGTTGAAGATCGGGGCTGCGAGCGAGCCACCGGTCGAACCGCGCCCGAGAGGGGCCGGATTGTCGAAACCGATATAGACACCGGCGACAAGGTCAGGGGTGTAGCCGACGAACCAGGCGTCCTTTTCGTCATTCGACGTGCCGGTCTTGCCAGCGACCGGGCGGTCGAGCTTGATCTTGCCGGCAGCCGTGCCGCGGGTGACGACACCTTCCATCATCGAGGTGATCTGGTAGGCGGTCATCGGGTCGAGGACCTGCTCGCGATTGTCGACGACCGTCGGCTCTTCCTGGCCGTTGAATTCTTCCGCATTGCAGCCCTCGCAGATGCGGTCCTCGTGGCGGAAGATCGTCTTGCCGTGGCGGTCCTGGATCCGGTCGATCAGCGTCGGCTTGATCTGCTTGCCGCCGTTGGCGAAGACGGCATAGGCAGAGACCATACGCAGCACAGTCGTTTCACCCGAGCCGAGCGACATGGCGAGCACCGGGTTCATCTTGTCATAGACGCCGAAGCGCTCGGCATATTCGGCCACCAGG
Source organism: Hyphomicrobiales bacterium (assembly GCA_900473805.1). Classification (GTDB taxonomy): domain Bacteria; phylum Pseudomonadota; class Alphaproteobacteria; order Rhizobiales; family Rhizobiaceae; genus Allorhizobium. The sequence continues at coordinate 9,897 of UCMS01000001.1, forward strand.
TTCATGCCCATGTCGTTGGCCAGGCGAACCGTCATCAGGTTGCGCGACTTCTCGATGCCCATGCGCAGCGTCTGAGGGCCGGCCGAACCGCCGCCATAGTTTTGCGGGCGCCAGACCTGACCGCCGGAGACGAATTCGATCGGCGCGTCCATGATGACGGAGGCTGGGGTGTAACCGGTGTCGAGGGCGGCCGCGTAGACGAAAGGCTTGAACGAGGAACCGGGCTGGCGCATGGCCTGGGTGGCGCGGTTGAACTCGGACTGCGAATAGGAGAAGCCGCCGGAAATGGCGAGCACGCGGCCGGTGTGCGGGTCCATGGCGACCAGTCCACCCTGAACCTTCGGCAGTTGCCGCAGGCGATACGAGTTGCCGTTCGGCTCCAGCGGCTCGACATAGATGACATCGCCGGCCGACAGGACGCCTTGCGGCGATTTCGCCGACTTGCGGTCGCCAGAGGCCGAGCGGTAGGCCCACTCCATGTTGTCGGGTTCGATGCGGCCGCGCAGGCGTTCGGCGGCGACCTTGCCGCCAGCTTCCTTCACCGGCTGAAGGCCGATGTCGACACCATCGGCAGAGACGTCGAGCACGACGGCGACCTTCCACTCAGGGACATCGGCCAAGGCTGGAATGTCGGCGAGCGGAACGCCCCAGTCCGGGGTGGTCGGAATCTGCTTGATCGGCCCCCGGAAACCGCGGCGCTGGTCGTAGGTCAAGAGCGTCGACTGCAACGCCTTTCGGGCAGCAACCTGCATATCGGGATCAAGCGAGGTGCGGACCGAGAGGCCGCCTTCATACAGCGCCTTGTCACCGTATTTCTCGATGATCTGGCGACGGACTTCCTCGGAGAAGTAATCCGACGCGAAGAGATAAGAGCCGGTGCGGCGGACCTTCACGCCGAGCGGCTGCTTCTTGGCGGCCTCACCCTCCTCGCGGGCGACGAAGCCGTTTTCGACCATACGGTCGATAACCCAGTTGCGGCGCTCGATAGCGGCCGCTTCGCGACGGAAGGGGTGATAGTTGTTCGGGCCCTTGGGAAGCGCTGCGAGATAGGCGGTCTCCGCGACAGTCAGTTCGGTCACCGATTTGTCGAAATAGGTGAGTGCCGCGCCGGCAATGCCATAGGCATTCATGCCGAAGAAGATTTCGTTCAGATAAAGCTCGAGGATCTTGTCCTTCGAATAGGTCTGCTCGATGCGGAAGGAGAGGATGGCTTCCTTGATCTTGCGGTCCATCGTCTGGTCGGAGGAGAGCAGGAAGTTCTTGGCCACCTGCTGGGTGATCGTCGAGGCGCCGACCGGGCGACGGCCGGAGCCGAAGTTCTGCAGATTGACCAGGATTGCGCGGCCGAGACCATAGATGTCGACGCCGGGGTGGTTGTAGAAGTTCTTGTCCTCGGCGGAGAGGAAGGCAGCCTTGACGCGGTCCGGGATCGCCTGGATCGGCAGGAACAGCCGGCGCTCGCGGGCATATTCCGCCATCAGCGCGCCGTTGCCGGCATGGATGCGGGTGGTGACGGGCGGCGCGTAGCTCGCCAGGACCTCGTAGTTCGGCAGATCCTTGGTCATCCCGTTCAGATAAATGGCGACCACGACGGCCAGGCCAAGCGCCAGCACGGACGCCAATCCGAAGAGATATCCAATCAGTCTGATCATGTTCCGCTACCGGCTATGGCTTCAGGGTCAGCGCGCTGCCAAAGCTTCGCACACCCCGTGGCGTTTTGCACGTCATGCGATGGTTGGCAAGACATGCGAGACACTCGCACGGGCAAAGCGATTCGAGACGCGACCTGCCCTTCGAGACGAGGATCCGAGTAACGGGCACATTGTGAGGAAAATAGGGCCGACTGGACGAACTTCCTCGCGGCTCAACAGCTTACACGTCCGTGTGACCTATCCGCCATTGGCGACAAGGGGTGCCCGGTAACGCTTGACGGCCTCGACGAGCAGGTCGGCAACCTTTTCGCGCCAGACGGGATCGAGCAGCAGCTTCTCGTCGTCCTTGTTCGAAAGGAAACCGAGCTCGAGCAAAATGGACGGCACGTCCGGCGCCTGCAGAACTCTGAAGCCTGCGTGCCGGTGCGGATTGTTGATCAGCGAGATCTGCCCCTCGAAGGAGCCGACGACCGCCTGGGCGAGCGAAATCGAAAACGCCTGCGTTTCCCGGCGCGTGAGATCGAGAAGGATATCGTTGACCTCGGCCGTCTCGGCGGGCAACTCGACCCCGCCCAGAGTATCGGAGAAATTCTCGCGCTCGGCGAGTTGTGCCGCCATGTGGTCAGAGGCCTTGTCGGAGATCGTGTAGACGGTGGCGCCACGGATATCGCTTTGGCGAAGCGTGTCGGCATGCAGCGACATCAGGAGTTGCGCGCCTTTCTGTCGGGCGACGACGACACGCTCGGAGAGAGAGAGAAAACGATCCGCGTCGCGGGTGAGAACGGCGCGGATACCGGGTTCCTTGCCGAGCTTGTCGTGCAGAACCTTGGCGAAGGCGAGCGTGATGTCCTTCTCGGCGGTTTTGGTCGTCGCGCCGGTGGCACCGGTATCAATGCCGCCATGGCCGGCATCAATGGCGATAACGAATTCGGAGGCCGAAGAATCGGCGGACGGCTGCGCCGGATCGATTGACTTCGGAGCCTCAGCGGGCGGCGTCCAGGTCTGGGCGGCCACCAGGGCGGCAAAATCCTGCTGCGGGACGAGTTCGGCATCGAGAACCAGGCGAAAACCCTTTCCGTCCTCGTTTGCGACCGCTTCCGCCGTCACCAGACGTGCCGGACGGGCTGCGGTGAGAACGAGGCGGGCGGAGTTGTCATCGACGGAACCATAGCGGATGTCGCTAAACAGGCCCGTTGGCGCCAACTCTTTCTCCCCGATACCGAAGGCGGTTGCCGGAAGGTCAATGACGATACGGTCCGGGCTTGCGATGTAGCGGACCTTGAATTCCGGCTTCCGGTCGAAATCGAGAACGACGCGGGTGCGGGCGTCGTCACCGGCAATGCGAGCGGCATAGGCAAGCAGCCGTTCCGTCGGCGCGTCGGGAGAGGATGCGAAGGCTGCGCCCTGCCCTGCCAGAACAGCGAAAAGGATCCAAAGGACCGTCAGGACGATTCGGCCGGACAAGGCCGCCTTTTTTCCGACCGCGTGCAGAAATCCGCTGTTCAAATGCCGTCCCCATCGCGCGGGACAATCAGCTGTGACCGATGTCACATCCGCCACCCCTGCGCAGTTTCCCTCGATTGCACGCCGCTTGCATTGCCCGGATGACCAAATCATGACGGAAAATCATGTCCTGTGACACGTTTTCCAACTGAATCACCGCGATTGAAGCAATCGCTCTAATCGACTGCCATTATGGCATAAATCCGTTTGCTCTTGCTATTGTGACGGAGAAAACATACAAGGCAAGCGAGGGATAAAAGTGCAAACGGGATAGAGTTTCCGCCTACGGCTGCCAACCTCAGACAATGGATTTGGCGCCTGTTCAACCGGACATTCATCTGCCGTCTCCGCATTTTTTCCTGAAACTGGTTCAACACGCCGACCAGGTCGGCACATCATCGGTGGCTCTCCACCAACAGCTCCTTACCGAGCATTCATCGGATCCCGAGGGGTCCATATCATTGTCGTTGACGTACGGTATTTGATGTCTTTGCAGCAGGTTGACATGACCAGGAACGGACCGGGATCGGAAAGAGCCCCGGCGTCCGTCCGTATGCTGCAAACACGGTCTTCCGTGCGTCCACATCTATATCCGGCGCACAGTCCGCTAGGTTCCAGCCGCTTCTTTGTACAGCGCGCGGGTGGACCACCGACCGAGGGCGCCGAGGAGCACAGCTTAAATGGCAGACAAAATGCTGATCGACGCGTCTCACGAGGAAGAGACGCGCGTAGTCGTCGTTCGCGGTAACCGTATTGAAGAATTCGACTTCGAGTCCCAACACAAGAAGCAAATCCGAGGCAACATCTATCTGGCGAAAGTAACGAGGGTCGAACCCTCGCTGCAGGCCGCTTTCGTCGATTATGGCGGCAACCGCCACGGCTTCCTGGCCTTTGCCGAAATTCACCCCGACTATTACCAGATCCCGCTCGCCGATCGCCAGGCACTGCTTCGCGCCGAAGCCGAAGAGCATCGCAAGGAAAATGACGTCGAGGGCGACGAAGTCTTCAACGATCCGGCCCTTCAGGACCAACCCGACATCGGAATTCCAACGGCTCCGTCCGTCGCTTCGGCGATCGTCGACGAGGTTGCGGCCGAACTTGCCGCCGAAGCCGATGCAGACGTGGCCGCCGCGGCGCCTGCCGAAGCAGAGGCTGCTGCCGAAGAGCCGGCTGCCAAGGCCAAGCCGAAGCGGGTCCGCAAGCCCCGCGCCAAGAAGGCCGCAGCAGAAGAGACGGCTGCCGAGGAAGGCAGCGAAGGCTCTGACGACGTGGAAGGCGGCACGATCGCGGCCATGGTCGACATGGACGAGATTTCCGAGGACGCCGGCGGCCGCCGTGGTCGCAATGACGACGACGATGACGACGACGACCATGTCGAGGAAAAGGAAGAGATCGAATCCGTCGGCGCCGAAGACGCCATGGAAGAGGTTCCGGACCGGGTGGTGCGCAAGCCACGCAAGCAATACCGCATCCAGGAAGTGATCAAGCGTCGGCAGATCCTGCTGGTGCAGGTCGCCAAGGAAGAGCGCGGCAACAAGGGCGCGGCTCTGACCACATACCTGTCGCTCGCCGGTCGTTATTCGGTCCTGATGCCGAACACGGCGCGTGGCGGCGGCATTTCCCGCAAGATCACCCAGCCGACCGACCGCAAGCGCTTGAAGGAAATCGCCCGTGGTCTCGAAGTGCCCCAGGGCATGGGCGTGATCCTGCGCACCGCCGGTGCCAACCGCACCAAGGTCGAGATCAAGCGCGACTTCGAATATCTGATGCGCCTGTGGGAGAACGTCCGCACGCTGACGCTCGCCTCGACCGCGCCGTGCCTCGTCTATGAAGAAGGATCGCTGATCAAGCGCTCGATCCGCGACCTCTACAACAAGGACATTTCCGAGATCATCGTCTCGGGTGAAGAAGGCTATCGTGAAGCGAAAGACTTCATGAAGATGCTGATGCCGAGCCATGCCAAGGTGGTTCAGCCCTATCGCGACCTGCATCCGATCTTTGCGCGCTCGGGCATCGAAGCCCAACTCGACAAGATGCTGCAGCCGCAGGTGACGCTGAAGTCCGGCGGCTACATCATCATCAACCAGACCGAAGCGCTGGTTTCGATCGACGTCAACTCCGGTCGCTCGACCCGCGAATACTCGATCGAGGACACGGCCCTCCAGACAAACCTGGAAGCGGCCGAGGAAGTGGCGCGCCAGCTGCGTCTGCGCGACCTGGCCGGCCTGATCGTTATCGACTTCATCGACATGGAAGAGAAGCGCAACAACCGCGCTGTCGAGAAGAAGCTGAAGGATTGCCTGAAGAACGACCGCGCCCGCATCCAGGTCGGCCGGATCTCGCATTTCGGCCTGCTCGAAATGTCGCGCCAGCGCATTCGGGCCTCGGTGCTGGAATCGACGACCCAGGTCTGCCCGCATTGCGCAGGCACCGGTCTCATCCGCTCGCAGTCTTCCGTTGCCCTGCATGTCCTGCGCGGCATCGAAGAATTCCTGCTCAAGAGCACCACGCACGACATCATCGTGCACACCACGCCGGAAACGGCGCTCTACCTGCTCAACCAGAAGCGCGACACCATCGTCGACTACGAAGGCCGCTTCGGCGTTTCGATCGTCATCGACGGCGGCATGCCGGCACAGCATGGCGGCTCGCAGCACTTCACCATCGAGCGCGGCGAAGCCGTCGAGAACCCAGTGAAGATCGAGAGCCTGCTGTCGCTTCTGCCGGAGATCGAAGAAGAGGACGATTACGTTCCGGAGCCGGAGGAAGAGGACGAGGAAGAAGTCGTCGTCGCCGCCAAGGCCGAGAGCGCACCGCAGCAGCAGGCGCGTGGCGAAGGCGACGAGCAGGGCAACCGCAAGCGCAAGCGCCGCCGTCGCCGCCGTGGCAAGAATGGCCAGAACGGCAATGGCGGAGCCGAAAGCCACAGCGCCGGCGACAATGGCAGCGATGCCGATGACGAGGATGGCGACGAGGGCGACGACGACAGCGTCGAGACCAATGGCGAGGCCCGCGCCGAGAGCGAAGGCGACACGGTTGGCGAAGATGGCCAGAAGCGGAAGCGTCGTCGTCGCGGCAAGCGTGGCGGCCGTCGCAACCGACCGGGCGAAGAAGGCACGTTGGACGCCAATGGCGAAGAAGGCGACGATGCCGACAGCGACGACGAAACGGCCGTTGAGGCTGCCGACGAGCGCGTTGTGGAAGTGACGCCGGTGATGGCAGCCATCGAGGAAGAGGCCGCTACGGTTGCCGACACTCCGAAGCCGCGCCGAACCCGCAAGGCAAAGGTTGTTGCCGAGCCTGTTGAATCCGTGGTGACCGAGACGGTTGCTGCGGCCCCGACGCCGGCTGCCGAACCTGTGCCTGCCGCAGAACCGGTTGCTGCGGTCGAGCCGACCGTCGAGGCTCCGGTCCAGGCGGAAGAGCCTGTCGCTGCCGACGAGAAGCCGGTCCGCGCCAACCGCGAATCCAACGTCACCTTCTCGGAGCCGGTCGTGACATCGGCCAAGTCGAGCGAGGAGACATCCGACCCGTCCAAGCCCAAGAAGGGCGGATGGTGGCAGAAGCGCGGTTTCTTCTGAGAACCGCCGGCATATTCTGAAACGTCGAAGGCCCCGCTCGCGGGGCCTTCTGCATTTTGTGCCGGACAATGTTTCGCTGGCCCCTCGCAGGGTCAGCCGGGAGGACGAAGCCGTGTCATGACCTGCGTCGGCTTGTCCATGAAGGTCGCGACATGGCTTGCTCGGTAACCGAGCTTTGCCGCCACACGCATCGACCCCTGGTGCGCTGGGTCGAATATGCAGACGGTTTTCGGATCGGTAAAATTCCGATCGGCCCAGTCCAGGGCCGCCGTCATCACCTCCGTCGCAATACCCTGGCCATGAACCTCCGGAGCCAGCACCCAGCCGGCCTCTGGCGTCTCTCCGAGCGGTGGCTCGATGTCGCGCTTATAGTTGGCGAAACCGACCTCGCCGATGAAGTTTCCGGTGTCGCGATCCTCGATCGCCCAGTAGCCGAAACCGAGCGCCTGCCAGTGACCGATATAGCGCAGAAGCCGGCTCCAGGTTTCGCCTGGCGTCGAGGGCCGACCGAGGATGTAGCGGGTGACGGCGTCCTCACTCCACATCGCAACCATGGCATCGAAATCCGCGATGCGGTGGCCGCGCATGCGGGTGCGGGCGGTGAGGATTTCGGGCGCCGTGCCTGGCGTGGGAGAAGTAGAGAGCGTGGTCATAGCGGTACCTGCCTTTCAGCCTGTCGCGTGTTCACAGGCTGATTCAAGGCCTTGTGAGAAGGAGTCAGAAAACGCCGCCAAGCCGCTGGCGCAGAATCCATTTTGCGAATTGCCGAAATGCCTAGGCCAGCCATTTCGCCAATCTGTTGGTTGCCTCGACCATGTCCTCCATTGTGCCGGCATAGGAAAGACGCAGGGCCAAGTGGCCATCGAGGGGATCGAAATCGCGGCCCGGTGTGACCGCCACATCCGTCTCGGAGAGGATGCGTTTGGCGAACTCCATGCTGTCATTTGTGAAGCGGCTTGCGTCCACATATGCGTAGAATGCCCCGTCCATCGGGGAGAGCAGAGGCAGGCCGAGTTCCGGCAGGCGCGTTGCCAGGAAATCGCGGTTGGAGCGGCAGGCGGACTTATAGCCCTCCAGTTCATCTGTGGCTTCGAGGGCCGCGACTGCGGCGATTTGCGACAATTCCGGCGCCGAGATGTAGAGGCTCTGGGCAAGGCACTCGACCGGGCGCACCAGCTCTTCCGGCAGCACCATCCAGCCGATGCGCCAGCCGGTCATGCAATAGTATTTCGAGAAGGAATTGATGATCACCGCCTCGTCGCCGATCTCCAGCGCCGTCGTTTCTTCCGAACCATAGGTCAGGCCGTGATAGATCTCGTCGGAGATCAGCGTGATCCCCTGCCCCTGGCAGTACCGATAGACATCGGTGAGCTGGGCACGGGTCGTGACCGTGCCGGTCGGATTGGCAGGACTTGCGAGCAGCACGCCTTTCAGCCGCACGCCCGCTTCTGTCTGCGCCCGTTCAAGACTGTCCGGCGTCAGCGTGTAGCCTGTGTCGGCACCGACGGCGACTTCGATCACCTTCAGGCCGAGTGCGGAGAGGATGGCGCGGTAGGCCGGATAGCCGGGGCGTGCGATCGCAACCGCATCGCCGGCGTCGAAGAGCGAGAGGAACGCGAGGTTGAAGCCGGCGGAGGAGCCTGTCGTAACAACGATGCGGTTCCAGTCGACGGTGACGCCGTGGCGACGGCGATACTCCTGCGCCAGCGCTTGTCTCAGCGCCGTCATGCCGAGCGCGTCGGTATAGCCGATGCGACCGCCTTCGAGCGCTGTGCGGGCAGCAGCAAGCGCTGCCTGCGGGGCCGGATGCCCCGGCTGGCCGACGGCCATGGAGATGACCGGGCGGCCATCCGCCTTGCGGCGGGTGGCTTCGGCCAGGATATCCATGGCGTGAAAGGGTTCGACGGCACTGCGCTTTGAAATCGAGATCAAGGTTTCCTACTCCGCGATGAAGTTTGCCAGACATTTGCCGCAAAGCGCGTTGCATCACAATGGAGGCTTTGGGATCGTCGCTTCAAAAATGGGATTTCCCTTGCCAAGGCTTGCCGTTACGCTAGGCATGCGCACCGTGCCAGGATCGGCCGGTCGAACGATTTGTTTGCAGATACAAGGACGAGACAGACCATGGGCCTGAACTTCAAGATGATCGCCGCGACCGCCGTGGCTCTCCTGCCGGCCCTGATGCCGCTTCCTGCCTCAGCCCTTGATGACGCTGAGAAAAAGGAAATGGGCGCCTTCATCAAGGAATATCTGATCGAGAATCCGGAGATCATGCTGGAGGTGCAGGACGCGCTGCAGAAGAAGCAGGAGGCCGCGCGCAGCCAGCAGTCGGCCGCCGCCGTCTCGACCAACAAGGACACGATCTTCCAGTCCGGTCATGATCTTGCCATCGGCAATCCGAAAGGCGACGTGACCGTGGTCGAGTTCTTCGACTACAATTGCGGCTATTGCCGGCGCGCCCATCCCGACATGGAGGCGGTGCTCGAGAAGGACAAGAACATCCGCTACGTGCTGAAGGAATTCCCGATCCTGGGGCCGGATTCGCTGGCCGCCCACAAAGTCTCGGATGCCGTGCGCAAGCTCGCACCGGAGAAGTATGGCGACTTCTTCCGCGCCATGATGACCTCCGGTGAGCGCGCCGACGAGGCGAGCTCGATCGCAATCGCCGTAGGCCTCGGCGTCACCGAAGAGGCGATCCGCGCGAAGATGGCCGAAAGCCCGAACGAGGATTCCGTCCAGGAAACCTACGCACTCGCCACCAGCCTCGGCATCACCGGCACGCCGTCCTATGTGATCGGCAACGAGATGGTGCCGGGCGCCGTCGGCTCTGCCACGATCGAGGAGAAGGTCGGCAATGTGCGCTCGTGTGGCAAGGCCACCTGCTGAGGATCGAGCCGCTCAAATGCCCGCCGACTTAACCTTATCCCCGATTTCCGGGGATGGGGAACCGTGATCCGGCCTAAGGGCTTTCCCTACAAGGGCTCTCGGTCTATAGGAGGCGGTTGAAAGTCGACGGAAGCGTAGATGAGCAAAACCATTTTCGTGCTGAACGGCCCCAATCTCAACATGCTGGGCAAGCGGGAACCGGGGATTTATGGCGGCAAGACGCTCGCCGATGTCGAGGCCGATTGCCTGAAAGCGGGCGCGGAACTCGGACTGGACGTCGATTTCCGCCAGTCCAACCACGAGGGCGACCTCGTGAGCTGGATACACGAGGCCGGCGAAAAGGCGGTCGGTGTGGCGATCAATGCCGGAGCCTATACCCACACTTCCATCGCGCTTCATGATGCGATCAAGGCGGTATCGCCGCTTCCGGTGATCGAGGTGCATATCTCGAACGTGCATGCACGAGAAGAATTCCGCCACAAATCGATGATAGCGCCCGCGTGCAAGGGCGTGATCTGCGGTTTTGGCCCGCAAAGCTACATCCTGGCGCTGCAGGCGCTGAAAACCATCACGCAATAACAAGAATACAGGACATCCATCCATGGCTGACAAGAAAACGGGTATCGACCAGGCGCTGATCCGCGATCTCGCAAACATCCTCAACGACACGGATCTGACCGAGATCGAAGTGGAGCAGGACGACCTGCGCATCCGCGTTTCGCGCAACGGCACCCCGGTTGCCATGCCGATGCCGGCCTATAACTACCAGGCGCCTGCCGCTGCGGCTCCGGCTGCTGCTGCAGCACCTGCCGCTGTTGCCGCACCCGCTGCTCCTGCCGGCCGCGACCTCTCCAAGGCCGTGACCGCGCCGATGGTCGGCACGGTCTACCTGTCGCCGGCGCCGGGCGCCCGTCCGTTCGTGGAAGTCGGCTCGACGGTCAAGGAAGGCCAGACGCTCTTGATCATCGAAGCCATGAAGACCATGAACCAGATCCCCTCGCCCAAGTCCGGCAAGGTCGTCGAGATCATCATCGACGATGCAAGCCCGGTCGAATACGGCGAGCCTCTGGTCATCATCGAGTAAGCCGATGAGCGGTATCTCGAAGATCCTCATCGCCAACCGTGGCGAAATCGCTCTGCGCGTCCTGCGCGCCTGCAAGGAGCTCGGCATTGCGACCGTGGCCGTCCATTCGACAGCCGACGCCAACGCCATGCATGTGCGCCTTGCCGACGAAAGCGTGTGCATCGGCCCGCCGCCGTCGCGCGACAGCTACCTCAACATCCACCAGATCGTCGCGGCCTGCGAGATCACCGGTGCGGACGCAGTCCATCCGGGCTACGGCTTTCTCTCTGAGAACGCCAAGTTCGCCGATATCCTCGACGCCCATGGCATCACCTTCATCGGACCGACGGCAGAGCATATCCGCCTGATGGGCGACAAGATCACGGCGAAGAAGACCGCGGTCGAACTCGGCATCCCCGTCGTTCCGGGCTCGGACGGCGAAGTGAAGCCGGAAAACGCGCTGGAAATCGCCCGGCAGATCGGCTTCCCGGTTCTGATCAAGGCGACCGCCGGCGGCGGTGGCCGCGGCATGAAGGTGGCCAAGACCGAAGCCGAGCTCGAAGAGGCCGTTTCGACCGCCCGTTCCGAAGCGCTTGCCGCCTTCGGCAACGACGCCGTCTACATGGAAAAGTATCTCGGCAAGCCGCGCCATATCGAGGTGCAGGTGGTCGGCGACGGTGCGGGCAACGCCATCCATCTCGGCGAACGCGACTGCTCTTTGCAGCGTCGCCACCAGAAGGTCTGGGAAGAGGCCAACTCCCCTGCCCTCAATGTCGAGCAGCGCATGAAGATCGGCCAGATCTGCGCCGACGCCATGAAGAAGATGAAGTACCGGGGCGCCGGCACGATCGAATTCCTCTACGAAAACGGCGAGTTCTATTTCATCGAAATGAACACCCGCCTGCAGGTGGAGCATCCGATCACCGAAGCCATCACCGGCATCGACCTCGTGCATGAGCAGATCCGCGTCGCGTCTGGCGCCGGCCTCTCAGTCACGCAGGACGAGATCGTCTTTTCCGGTCATGCCATCGAATGCCGCATCAATGCCGAGGATCCGCGCACCTTCGTGCCGTCGCCCGGCACGATCACGCATTTCCATGCGCCGGGCGGTCTGGGCGTTCGCGTCGATTCCGGCGCCTATGCCGGCTACAAGATCCCGCCTTACTATGACAGCCTGATCGGCAAGCTGATCGTGCATGGACGCACCCGCGTCGAATGCATGATGAGGCTCCGCCGCGTGCTCGACGAATTCGTCGTCGACGGCATCAAGACGACGCTGCCGCTCTTCCAGGATCTCGTGTCCAACCAGGACATCGCCAATGGCGACTACGACATCCACTGGCTGGAAAAATACCTGGCCGAAACCTCGGCCAGCTGACGATATGGCAGGGCGACGCAGCAGGGACCAAAGCATTACGCCGGAACTCCTGCTGCGCGCCTATTCCATCGGGCTTTTCCCGATGTCAGATTCAGCCGACGACCCCGAACTGTTCTGGGTCGAGCCGGAGATCCGGGGGATCATCCCCCTCGACGAATTCCACGTCTCCGCGAGCCTTTCAAAGGCGATCCGCAAACGCCCCTTCGACATCCGCTTCGACACCGCCTTCGACGCCGTGGTCGACAAATGCGCCGAAGCCGCCCCCGACCGACCCAGCACCTGGATCAACCAGACCATTCGCGAGCTCTATGGCGCGCTGCACCGCCTCGGCCACGCCCACAGCGTCGAGGCATGGGAGGGCGAGGAGCTGGTCGGGGGTCTCTACGGAGTGTCTCTGGGCTCGGCGTTTTTTGGCGAGAGCATGTTTTCCCGGCGCACGAATGCGTCGAAGATCTGTCTCGTCTATCTGGTGGAGCGGTTGAGGGAACGCGGGTTTACGCTCTTGGACACGCAGTTCACCACCGAGCATCTGAAGACGTTCGGGGCGGTGGATATTCCGAAGGCGGCGTATGGGGTGTTGCTGGAGCGGGCGATGGAGGGGGATACGGTGAGGTTTTAGAGGGGTGGATTTTTTTGCTTCGTTCCGACACTCGCCCTGAGACGTTCTGCGTTCCACAAGTATACACCTCAGCAAATCGAGAATATGGTCTTAGTTGCGAGAAATAATTTATTCTGGAGGTCTCCTGCCTGTGCATCGGGGTTAATCGCTCAACAGCTACCGCCAATCGGGTATCCCGACGTTCAGTCTGGCCAATTTTCTCGCGAGTTGTAGTGCACTTTTCAACTGGCCGAGTGGCGGTCGCTGCACTTGAACCGGAACGATGAGCAAAAAAAGCACATATCCAAGAGTGAGCTGACCGATTTGGGCTTGGGAGAGAAGATGCGAGTGAGTCTTGCGAGCACTTCGTTTGCGTTTCGCAGATGGGCGGCCCGCCTCGGATTCAGATATCGGCGAGACAGGTACTTCCGGAAGCGACATCCCGTTTTGTGGCTGACGCCCGGCCAGCTACTGGAAATGGATCTTGAGCACTACGAAGCGGAGAATGAAGAACATTCACTGTCGGTCTCAACTTTGGAAAAGCTTCGGACTTACAGGGACGCTATCGAGGATAAAATGAAACGAGCTAGGCAGATCAATCTGCTGATGTTCGTCGCATTGGTTTCGAATTACTTCGCGATCGACAGCGATTTAACATTCGCTTTTGGAATCAAAGCGAAGTTTTCCGGGTTTCGCGAAGTGTTCTTAGTCACCCTCAGCTTCATCGGCGTCTACGTTATCATCCTGGAAAACAACATTTACATTCTAAATTCATACATGAAATTCATCATTGGGCGTCTACCTGACGAAGTGCGCCAGATGCATATCGCAGCTCATTTTTTCTCGGAGAACATGAGACGATACATGCCGATAAATCTCCCGCGGATCTCACAAACCCCTCTCAATTCGAACCTGAGCATGATTCCGTTCCTTTTCGGCCTGTTCTTGCTGGTCGCGGCAGCGGTCATTTACGGCGGGATGTATTTTCTCATTGCAAGCGATATCTGGAAGAACGGCGCTCTTGAGATCTGGAGCAAGGTTAGCGTGGCGGTGGCGGTGACAAATTCAGTCCTTGGCATCCTCTATGTACTGACCACCAGAGTGCCATTGCCCTACCGGGATTTTCGTAAGCTCGACGACATCGAATTCATGAAGGCCTTCGCTCCCTCCCAACTGCAGAAGCTGTATGAGGAGACGCACTCGGACTTGGTTGCCGATTTTAACCAGATGGTTGAGAAGGGATACATAGATGCCGACGAGGACATATACGGGAAGCTTTAATTTCTAAATACTCACATGTGGCCGCAGCCGGCTGGGTTGATCGTTACAACAAGCGGCCCTTACTACCCCCGCACCTTCCGCCGCAACGGCCGCTTCAACCGCCCCCGAAACAGCCCGCGCTTCTCGATCGGCTCGAACACCGCGTCAGACCCCTCGGGGTCCAGGATCTCGTGGTCGGCGAGCCATTTTTCCAGGTCGGAGATTTCGGGCGTCTCGTAGGGCCTGAGCGTGGCGCTGCCCGCCTCGGTATTTTGCGCGCGCATCCTCTCGATGGCTGCGATCAGCGAGCCGCTTTCTCGGATCGCCTGATCGACCGCGTCCGGCGTGGCGCTCAGATGTTCGGCCAGGAGGTCGTTGCGGAAGCGCGTGATCTTGCGCGAAAGCTCTTCCGAGCCTCCCGCCTCCAGCGCGACGTCGCATTCCTGGTCGAAGCGCATGGAGCGGTTGTTGATGTTGGACGAGCCGACGCGAAGATACTGGTCATCTGTGATCATCAGCTTGGCATGCACGTAGATCGGCTGCCCCTTGGCGGTGACGGGGTGATAGATTCGGAAGCGGCCGTAGGTGTCGTGGCGGCGCAGCGATTCGGCGAGGCGGGCGCGGGCCGTGTCCATGGCGATCTGGCCCAGCCAGTTGTCCGAGGTCGTCGGATTGATCAGGACGAATTCCGGTCCATCCGGCTCGGCCAGTCGACGGGCGATTGCCTGGGCGATGGCGCGGGAGGCAAAATACTGGCTCTCGGCATAGACCACCCGTCGGGCGGAATGGATCATGTCGAGATAAAGCTTTTCGATCTCGGTGACGGCGCTCTCCTCTTGATAGGAAGGGCTCGTGCGGGCAATCGCGAGGTCGACCGGACCGAAGGAGAAGTTGGGGGCGCGTTCCGGCGCGGGGGCCACGTTCGTCACGAGCGGCACCGGCTTACCGCCGGCGCGGGTCCAGCGGTGGCGGCAGAGTTCGCCCAGTGCGCGGGCGGCGGGACCTGTGAAGCGGCTCGATATGTCGTGCCAGGGTCCATAGGGCTTGCCGTTGGGGCGGCGGCGGTCGGGGTCGTCGTCGAGATGCTGGCGGGTATCCCAGCGATCGAGCGTCACGTCGATGCCGCCGCAATAGGCAACCGTGTCGTCGATCACCAGCATCTTCTGGTGATGCGAACTGCCGAGCGGATGTTTGTCGTCCAGGCGGACGGAAATCTGGCGGTTCCATTTCCAGCGCAGAAGGTAAGGAAGGTTCGAGGGTCTTGCCCAGCTGGCAAGCGGCGCCGGGCTCCAGAGCAGGATGCGGATTTTAAGACCCGGTGTGCGGCGGGCCAGCCAGAGGAGGAAGTCGCCGACGCGGCGCGGGGCGCCGTCATCCACCCGGGGGTGACCGAGCGTGATGGAGGCATCGAAATCCCAGCCGACAAAGAAGATCGTGCGTTTGGCCGCCATCATCGCGGCGCGGATCGAGGTGAAATAATCGTTTGCATCGATGAGGATCGAGAATTCGTCCGCCCTTTCGGTCCGCCAACAGTTCTCGGAAGGCGAGAAAATCGTTTGAAGCGCCATCAATTACTCCAGCCACCGGGTCGCCGAGATCAGCTCGTGCGCGCGGCCTTGCGTCCAGTCTCCGCGATCGCAGCGTCGCACCGGCCTACAACGCGCAACGGCGCCTTAAGGCACAAGGAAATTCGAGGAAGGCTCAAAAAAATATTCGGGTAGAGCGATTTATCCGATCGATCGGGGCCGCCCATGAAAGGGGTGGTTTTGCTCACCCTCGCCGTGCGGCCTCGATCCTGGCGACATCGATCTTGCCCATCTCCATCATCGCGTCGAAGGCGCGCTTCGCCTCCGCACCACCGGCCGCGAGCGCCTCCGTCAGCACGCGCGGGGTGATCTGCCAGTTGATGCCCCATCTGTCCTTGCACCAGCCGCAGGCGCTTGCCCGTCCGCCATTGCCGACGATGGCGTTCCAGTAGCGGTCGGTTTCCTCCTGGTCGTCGGTTGCGATCTGGAAGGAGAAGGCTTCGGAATGTTTGAAGGCGGGACCGCCGTTCAGTCCCAGGCAGGGAATGCCCGCGACGGTGAAGTCGACGGTCAAGACATCGCCCGCCTTGCCGGAGGGGTAATCGGAGGGCGCGCGGTGGACGGATTTGACTTCGCTATCGGGGAAGACCGTCGCGTAGAAGCGGGCGGCGTCCTCCGCGTCGCGGTCATACCAGAGGCAGATGGTGTTTTTGGGGGTGGGCATGGGTTCTCCTCCCAGAGATGCCGATCGGGGGCATTGCACGCCTGTGTGGGGGATGCGTCAAGGGGAAACGGAAGACCACGGGTTGGGGAAGTCCCCTCTGGCCTGCCGGCCATCTCCCCCACAAGGGGGGAGAAGATATGGGGCCGGCGTCTCGCGCCGCCGAAAAAGATGTTGGTTTGTGACTGCACACGATGCCGCCGTCGGACGATCATTACGCGGGGACAAGCATAGGCCAGTTAAGCCCTCCCCCTTGTGGGGAGGGTGTGGGAGGGGCTTTCGCCGGCGCTTCAGTTTACCGTCAGATCCGCCGTCTCGCCGAAGGCGATGATCAGTCGGGGGCTGGTCATGTCGCCGCTCTCTTCGTCGACCTGGATCCGATAGGCGGCGACGCCGAGGTGGCGGGCGGACATGGCAGAGGCGATCTTCTCGGCAGAGGCGGCGCTGGAGGCCTGGCGCATCTCACCGGGGACGATGCCGCTGCGGTTCTTCTTGAAGGGAAGGACAATGAATTTTTCGGCGAGCGACATGGCGAGAACTCCTGTTTGTTCTCTCAATGTTCTCATTTGCGAAGGATGTCAATGGAGAAGCATGGGAGGGCGTGGATCCCCCCTCTGCCCTGCCGGGCATCTCTCCCACACGGGGGGAGAGCAGTTCACGGCCTCAGTAGAGGCCGACGCCGCCGGGTGGGGTCGGCGGGGGTGCGAGCGGCTGCGGCTGGCCCTGAGAGTAAGGGTCTCCTCCTTGAAGGGCCGGATCACCATCGACCGGATAACCATCCGGCGGCGGCAGCGCACCGCCATAGGTTTCATCCGGCACCTGCTGCGGCGCGTCGAGCGGCGGGACCGTGCCTGGCGCAGGCTGGGCCGGGGCGATGTCGCTCAGCGGCGCCGTGTTCGGATCGGTCGCGGGCACGGCGTTGGGATCGCTGGCCGCGGGAGCATTCGGATCGGCGGTCGTGGTTGCGGCTGGCGCTGCGGTCGGAGCAGCATCCGGCTTGGCCGGTTCGGGTGCAAGCTTTGCGGCAGCTTCCACGCCGGGCGGGGCCGGCACATCGGACTTCACCTTGCAGCCCGTCAGCCAGACGTCATAGATCGGATGTTCAACGGCATTCAGCGCCGGGCTGTCAGCAAACATCCAGCCAGAGAAGATGCGGCGGATCTTGCGGTCGAGCGTGATCTCGTCGACCTCGATGAAGGCATCGATCTTCTGTGCTTCCGCCTCGTCGCGCGAATAGCAGACCTTGGGCGTCACCTGGAGGGCGCCGAACTGGACCGTTTCGTTGACATAGACATCGAAGGTGGTGATGCGGCCGGTGATCTTATCGATGCCGGCGAATTCGGCGACGGGGTTTTCGAGACGGGCGGCATCGGCCTTGCCGGCAAGGCCAAGGGAAGCCACGGCAGCAAGCCCGACAACCGGAATGGCCCATGCCCATGCACTCAACTTCATCGTCCCGCTCGCTTTCGTGGTGGACCCACCTGGCCCCATAATCCGGGGGCCAGATACAAGAAGGGCCCCGTTACAGAGGCCCTAATGCCGGATTATGGCCAAATCGGGTATCAGCTGCCCGGCGTCCAGGCGTCATAGTCGCCGGTGACCCGGGGCCGTTCGCCGGCAGCGGCGATCGAACCCTGCGGGCGATAGGCGGCCGCCGTGCCGGTCGGGTTCGGGCGGTGCGCCTTTTCCCATTCGCGGGGCTTGTAGTCTTCCTTCGACGGCGGCGTGTCGGTGCGGTAATGCATCCAGCCGTGCCAGCCCGCAGAAATCTTCGAGGCTTCGGCGTAACCGTTGTAGATCACCCAGCGCTTCGGCTGGCCCCAGCTCGTCATCGGGCCTTCATAATAGACATTGCCGAACTCGTCTTCGCCGACGCGCTTGCCATGGCGCCAGGTGAAGAAGCGGGTCCCCATGGTCTGGCCGTTCCACCAGGTGAAGAGCTGCAACAGAAACTGCTTCATGTCGTATCCTTGGGCTGTGCCGCAGGCCGCATGACGGCCTTGTGCATTCCGTTCGCTTATGCCGCCTCACCATCGGCTTGTCCAGTGATTCCCCGTCGCACCCACCTCATTTCAGCTTCATCTTGAAGCCGAGATGGGACGGCACGAAACCGAGACGTTCGTAGAAGCGATGGGCGTCCTTGCGCTGCGCATTCGAGGTCAGCTGGACAAGTCGCACGCCGTCTTCGCGCGCCTTGTCGATGGCAAAGCCGATCATCGCGGCGCCGATCCCCCTGCCCCGCATGTCGGCTCGGGTCTGCACGGCTTCGATGATCAGGTTGGAACTGCCGCGTGCCGTCAATGTCGTCGTCACCATGGTCTGAAAGGTTCCGACAACCTCGTCGTTCCGTAAAGCCACATAAAGGGTCTCGTTGGGTGACGCGGCAATCCGGACAAAGGCGGCGCGATAGTCGGCCAGTGCTGCAGGGTCGGTGGTATCGCCATGGCCTCCGAGCGGGTCGTCCGCGAAGAGCGCCACAATCGCCGCCAGATCATTCTCGGTTGCTTCTCTTATCTGCACTGATTGGACTTGCATGTCCCCCCCGCTGTCGCGCTAGTCTGCCGCTGGCATAACGACCCTGGGGGACTTCTTGATGACAGGCATGCGACGGCTGGCGACAATTCTGTGCGTAACTCTCTCGGCTATGGCCGTTCAGGCCCAGGAGGGCGGTCGCAAGGCGATTGCCTTCGTCCAGGCGCCGGAGATGAGTGCAGGCCAATGCCTCGACAAGGACACGGCCTCAGCGATCGATTGCGCGGTCAAGCAATGCATCGATGGTGGCGGCACGGCCGAGGATTGTCAGGTCAATGCGACCTGCTATCCGGCCAACTGGAGCGTCGACGTGTTCATGATGGCGGATGGCGGTCCCCACTGGCATCAGTATTCCTGCGGCTGGCAGACGAAGGAGCTGGCGCTGAAGGCCGCCGAACTGGCCTGCAGCAATGCCAAGCAGGACGGCCTCGTGGAGTGTAGTCCGGTGCAGTTGGTGGACGAAGACGGCACTGTCACCGAACCACCGTTCAACTGAACGAAGCTACCCACACACAAAAGCCGCTCACTTGAGCGGCTTTTCCAGGATCAGAGCCTCGATCCCGCTGTCGGGACCGCCACAATTCTTGGTGCGATCGACCTCGACGAAATCATGCGCCTCGTAGAAGGCAATGGCGCCGGCATTCTGCGGCTCGACTTCCAGGCGCAGGATCTCGGCATCCGGGAAGCATGTTTCGATCTCGGCGAAGAGATCGCGGCCGATGCCCTGACGCTGATGATCGGGATGAACATAGAGCTGGTGCAGGATCGCGGTCTTGGTCAGTTTCTCCGACATGGCCGCAAAGGCCATGCCGCCGATCCGCTTGCCGTCATCGGCGACGAGATATTCGCCGCCTTTGACGTGGATGCGCCGCTTGATCTCGGTCGGCGAATGCCAGGCCGCGATCAATTCGGCGACCTTGGCCGGTCCGTAGAACCTGTCATAGGTCGCGTGGAAACTCAACGTCAGCAGGGCGCGGAGCGGTTCGACATCCCGGTCATTGGCCGTGCGGACAAAGAACAAGCGCTTACTCCTCCGGCAGGCCGAGCTTGGCCTTGACCAGCGCCTGGACGGCCTGCGGGTTGGCCTTGCCACCGGTTGCCTTCATCACCTGGCCGACGAACCAGCCGGCAAGCGTCGGCTTCGCCAGCACCTTGGCCACCTGATCGGGGTTGGCGGCAATGATCTCGTCCACGGCCTTTTCGATGGCGCCGGTGTCCGTCACCTGCTTCATGCCGCGGCTCTCGACGATCTCGGCGGGGTCACCGCCCTCGTTCCAGACGATTTCAAAGAGGTCCTTGGCGATCTTGCCGGAGATGGTTTCGGCCTTGATCAGGTCGATGATGCCGCCGAGCTGGGCGGGCGAAACCGGAGTCTCTTCAATCGGTTTGCCGGCTTTGTTCAACGCGCCCAGCAGGTCGTTGATGACCCAGTTGGCGGCCGTCTTGCCATCGCGACCTTCGGCGACGGCTTCGAAATAGTCGGCGATTGCCTTTTCCGAAACGAGCACCGAAGCATCGTAAACGGAGAGACCGAGCTGAGACACGAAGCGGGCCTTCTTGTCATCAGGCAGTTCCGGCAGGTCCTTCTTCAGGGCCTCAACATAGGCGTCGTCGAATTCGAGCGGCAGCAGGTCCGGATCGGGGAAGTAGCGATAGTCATGCGCATCTTCCTTCGAGCGCATCGAACGCGTCTCGCCCTTGTTCGGGTCGAAGAGACGGGTTTCCTGGTCGATGACGCCGCCATCCTCGAGGATCGCGATCTGCCGACGGGCTTCGTATTCGATCGCCTGGCCGATGAAGCGGATCGAGTTGACGTTCTTGATTTCGCAGCGCGTGCCGAATTCGCCGCCCGGCTTGCGCACGGAGACGTTGACGTCGGCGCGCATCGAGCCTTCGTCCATGTTGCCATCGCAGGTGCCGAGGTAACGCACGATCGAGCGCAGCTTGGTCATATAGGCCTTGGCTTCGTCGGAGGAGCGCATGTCGGGCTTCGACACGATTTCCATGAGCGCAACGCCGGAGCGGTTAAGGTCCACATAGGACATGGTCGGATGCTGGTCGTGCATCGACTTGCCGGCATCCTGTTCCAGATGCAGGCGCTCGATGCCGATCTCGATATCCTCGAAATTGCCCTGACGATCCGGGCCGAGCGAGATCACGATCTTGCCCTCGCCGACGATCGGATCCTTGAACTGCGAGATCTGATAGCCCTGCGGCAGGTCCGGATAGAAGTAGTTCTTGCGGTCGAAGATCGAGCGCTTGTTGATCTGGGCTTTGAGGCCGAGACCGGTGCGGACCGCCTGGGCCACGCATTCCTCGTTGATGACGGGCAGCATGCCGGGCATGGCGGCATCAACGAGCGAGACGTTGGAATTCGGCGCATTGCCGAAAACCGTCGAGGCGCCGGAAAACAGCTTGGACTTCGACAGCACCTGGGCATGGACTTCCATGCCGATGATGACTTCCCAATCGCCGGTGGCGCCGGGAATGAAGCGTTTCGGATCGGGCGTGCGGGTGTCGACAAGGGTCATGACATGCTCTTCTATCGGCAAGGATTTTGCCTTTCCGGTTAGAACAATTGGCACTGCGGTGCAAGACTTGCCGGGAAATCCCTCCTCGCCGCTCCTGCTTCATCCCACTGTCATACTGCGGCGCTAGGCGATCGCGGGTGCCATTCCGCCCTGCGCTGCCTGCTACGGGCCGGCGCGACAGGCCGAACGGAATGCGCCATCGCCGGGGATCTCGCATGCAACCGACTGCAAAGCCGCAGTTCTCAGTCGTCGTTCCGATGAAGAACGAAGCCGACAATGTCGCGCCCCTGGTGGCGGAAATCGCCGCCGCCTGTGCCGGACACAGGTTCGAGGTAATTTTTGTCGACGATGGCTCGACAGACCAGACATTGGCCCGGCTTGAAGACGCGTCCAAAGCCTATCCGTGGGTGCGCGTCCTGCAGCATGCCACCTCGGGCGGACAATCAGCGGCCATCCATTCGGGGGTTTTGGCGGCGCATGCGTCGGTGATCTGCACCATGGATGGCGACGGCCAGAACCCGCCAGCGGAAATACCTAGACTGACCGCTCCCCTACTAGGAAATCCAGCCTCAACATCGCTGGGCCTCGTGGCCGGCCAGAGAACGAAACGACAGGATACCGTGTCGAAGCGGATCGCTTCGACATTGGCCAATGCGATCCGACGCAGTTTTCTGAGGGATGGCACGCGCGATACCGGATGCGGCCTGAAAGCCTTCCGCCGTGATGCCTTCCTGGCCCTGCCTTTCTTCAATCACATGCATCGCTATCTGCCCGCACTGTTTTCCGCCCATGGCTGGGCGGTGGCGCATGTCGAGGTGGCCCATCGGCAAAGGCATGCCGGAACATCCAATTACAACAACCTGCAGCGCGGGCTTGTCGGCATGCATGACCTGATCGGCGTCGCGTGGCTGATCCGGCGCCGCAAGCGCGTCGCACCTGAGGAAATCGGAACGAGCCCATGAGCGAGCTACTTGCCTATTTCAAGATCGATTCCTTGACCGACCTGCTATGGCTCGGGCTCGGGCTCGTGGCACAATTGATGTTCTCGCTGCGCTTCATCATCCAGTGGTTCGCCTCTGAGAAAGAGAAGCGTTCGGTCATTCCGACAGCCTTCTGGTGGTTTTCGCTGTTCGGGGGCGTCATGCTACTCGCCTACGGTATCCATCGTGGCGAACCGGTCATCATCCTTGGCCAGTCGCTCGGCATCGTCGTCTACGCCCGCAACCTGATGCTTCTGCATCACGACCGCCGGGCAGATCTTGCAGTTCAGGCAGAAAGCTGAGGCAATGAGCCTCTCCCGGCAGCAGAGCCTCACGATCATCTTCGGCATCACGCTTTACCGCCTCGTGATGCTGCATCTTGACGGGACCGATCTCTTTGTCGACGAGGCACAATACTGGCACTGGTCCCAGCATCTCGATTTCGGCTACTATTCGAAGCCGCCGATGATCGCCTGGGTCATTCATCTCGCGACCGTGGTCGGCGGTTCCTCGGATATCTTCTGGGTGCGGGTGGCAAGTCCGCTGCTGCACATGTCAACCGCGCTGATCCTGATGCCGGCAACGGCCCGGCTGACGGGTTCGAAAGAGGCCGCCCATTGGGTCGGCGCCAGCTATGTTACCCTTCCGGGCGTTGCACTGTCCTCGGTCTTCATGTCGACGGACACTGTGCTTTTCCCGTTCCTGGCGCTTGCGCTCTACGCCTATTCGCACCTCATCGAGCGGCGCTCCGCCCGCTTTGCGGTGCTGATGGGATTTGCGATCGGATGCGGCACGCTTTCGAAATATGCGATGCTCTATTTCGTCGGCACGGCAGCGCTCTCAGCGCTTGCCATCCCCCATGCAAGGCT
Organism: Hyphomicrobiales bacterium; assembly: GCA_900473805.1. Classification (GTDB taxonomy): domain Bacteria; phylum Pseudomonadota; class Alphaproteobacteria; order Rhizobiales; family Rhizobiaceae; genus Allorhizobium. Next base: position 32,977 of record UCMS01000001.1, read on the forward strand.
TGCGGTGCGCGACGCGGCTCTGGCGTCCGCAACGGCTCTGCTGGTGATCTCGCCCAACATCTGGTGGAACGCGGCCCATGGTGCAGCGACGCTGAAGCACACGTCGGACAATGCCGACTGGAACGGATTGAACTTCCACATCGGCAAAGCGCTCGAGTTTTTTGTCAGCCAGTTTGCTGTCGTCGGACCGGTGATCTTCGGCGCGATGATCCTCGTCTTTCTGCGGCTCGTTCAGGGCCGGGTCACGACGACGGAACGTCACCTGTTCCTCCTCTCTTGGCCCATCGTGCTCGCGATCGTCTTCCAGGCCCTGATGTCGCGCGCCTATGCCAACTGGGCCGCCACGGCCTATGCCGCCGGAACCATGCTCGCGGTCGTGCATCTGCTGGCACATGCGGCACGTGCGCTGCGCGCTTCGCTGCTCATTAACGGCACCGCATCTGTTGTCTTCGCCGTGCTCACGGTCTTTCCGCAGCAGATCCAACTGCCCGACGGCAAGCCGGTTCTGGCGCGCTACCTCGGGCGGGCGGAGCTGAGCCGGGAAATCGCGGCAGCAGCACGCGCTGCACAGACCGAAATCATCGTGGCCGAGAGCCGAGACGTTCTGGCCGATCTCTTCTACACGCTGCGGGATGAGAATTTCATCGTCAGAGCGAAGCGTCGCACCGCCTCGCCGCGAAACTACTATGAGCAGATGTTTCCCCTGACGGAGGGCTGGGCAAGCCGACGGGTGCTGTACGTGACCGGACGCCAGCCAGACTGCGAGGGGGGCGAGGTCGCGCGGGTCGCAGATCTTTCTGCCGACAGCGGCTATTATGCCGGCGCAAGGCTTGCGGCCTATGCCCTACCCGGTCGTTGCCTGCTGCCCTGACGCTCAATGCGGGGCGTACAGATCGTCTTGCTGCGGCACCAGGATTTTCCGCATCCCGACCGTTTCCAGATCCCGGTCGAGCTTCGGATTGTAGACGATCGACAGCCATTGCACGGCAAAGCCGCGCGCCCGGAAGAAATCGACCGCGTCCTGATTACGGGCATGGGTTTCCAGAACCGCTTCGCCGAAACCCGCGTCGCGGATTTCTGCCTCGACGGCGCCCAGCAAGGCCGTTCCCAGCCCTTGCCCTTCGCTGTCGGGATCGATCCAGAAGTCGGTGATCGCCTCGTCCAGCTCCTCGCGGGCCGCCCAGCCGGAAGGATGACCAGACTTCTCGATCACGGTGATGCAGATCCAACCGTCACGGGTAAACCGGAGAAAGGCGTTGCGGGCGTTGTCGGCCATATCCGCAGTCCCGCCGACCGGGATCATTGCCTTCTGCCAGGCACGCAGGCCGATCTCAGCCAGGATATCTGCCTCTTCCTGTCGCGCCTTGCGGATCGTGACCATTCGTCCCTCATCGTTGTCGGCAGTAAAACACCTGCAGTGATTCGTGGCCAGAGCATGCGGAGCCTGCGACATGGACCTGCCGGACCCGGCGTGTTACGATGATCAGTCAACAGGAGTTTTGATGTTCGGTTTGTCCGAGACCCGGTAAAGGCCCTGCCCCGCAATCCGTGATGGCCATTGCGGCCAGGGCCAGAAAACGAAGCCCCGACGCCCACGGCGCCGGACCCGTTTTCATGCGCGCTACAAAGCGCGTTTCTCCGGACATCATCTCATGGACATTTCACGCTCAGACCAGCGTATCCTTCACCTCATGGCCCAAGGCGGCTGGATCGAAATCCACCGCGACGAAAGACGCAAGATCGAGAAGGCCCTGTGCTTCTCCCGCGACGGCTGGCTTTATCCCGGCTTCGATGTCGAACTCTTCCGCAGACTGAAACGGCTGAAGGCGATCAGTTCGCGGGAGGGCAAGCCCTACAGGATCACCGAGCGGGGCTTGAGGCTCGTCAGGGCCGAACTGGATAATCGGTAAGGTTGAGGCCAGCATCGCTCAAAGCGGTGCTGGCTGAATACTCCACGCAGTTGGCGCCGACACGACTTTGCGGTATCCTACCGCCATGGTTGGACCGAGAACAAAACCTTCCGACGAGATTGACTACGCACCCCCGGCTGCGGATGCGTCACCGGCGGAGTACGATGCTTGGAAGATCGAAAAGGTTACCAAGGCACTGAAGCAGTGCGAGGATCGTGACGCCATGATCCCGGACGCTGAGGTGTGGGAGCGCTTTGGCTTTGAACGTTAAGTTCTCACCCCAAGCGATAGCCGATCTTATTGCCATTCACACATACATTTCCGATCAAGATACGTTCGCTGCGGGGCGGATCCTGTCACGGTTGAGGCAGGTCACCGAAACGCTGGGCCAGTTTCCGCTTCTGGGCAGGCCAGGTGCAGTTGCTGGTACGCGTGAATTTGCCGTCCCCGGTCTTCCCTACACTGTAATTTATCAGGTGGTCTCAACCGCAGAACTGGACATCCTAACTATCCTTCACCAGCGCAAACTTTATCCGCCATCAGAGGACTGAAGCCTTGGCGCCGGCGCGGACAGAGGCTCAGAGCGCCTGCTGCATCTTCACCTTGTCGACCATCATGCCCATGGACGGCGAGTGCTGCATGCCGCGCCAGACCACCGTGAAACCCAGTTCCTCATAGAGCCGGATCGCGCCTTCGTTCGCCGCATGGGTGTCGATCCTCGCGCGCTTCAGGCCCTCGGCGCGCATGGTGCGCAGCGTGGCAGACAGGAGAGCCGAGCCGATGCCGAGCCCCTGATGGGCCGGATCCACCCAAAGGTCGGAGATGTAATCGCGGTCGCCCTCGCGGGCCGTCCAGCCGGCGATCTCATCCCCCAGTTCCCCGACGGTGATGAGGTTGAAGTGGTTCTTGGCGAAGTCGTGGAAGCTCGCGCGGATGCGGATCACCATGTCCGCCCCGAAGGCGTTCAGCACCGGATTGGCCGCCCAGGCCTCGAAACCGACACGGCCGACGCTGTCAGCATCAGCCGCTCTCATGTCACGAATGAGAAAGTCGCTTACCACCACTTGGCCGGCGTGAACTTGCCGGCAGCCTGTTCGATGACATGGGCCGTCTTGAAGAGGGTTTCTTCTTCGAAGGGCTTGCCGATGATCTGCAGGCCGAGCGGCAGGCCCTTGCTGTCGATGCCGGCCGGCACCGAGATGCCTGGCAGACCGGCCATGTTCAGCGTGATGGTGAAGACGTCCTGCAGGTACATCTTGACCGGATCGGCGGCCAGCTCCTTGTCACCGATGGCAAAGGCCGAGGTCGGGGTGATCGGAGCGAGGATCGCCTCGACGCCGGCCTCAAAAGCCAGTTCGAAGTCGCGCTTGATCAGCGTGCGGACCTTCTGGGCCTTCAGGTAATAGGCGTCGTAATAGCCGGCCGAGAGCACATAGGTGCCGATCATGATGCGGCGCTGGACTTCCTTGCCGAAGCCTTCGGCGCGGGTCTTCTCGTACATGTCGGCAATGTCCTTGCCGTCGACGCGCAGGCCGTAGCGGACGCCGTCGTAACGGGCGAGGTTCGACGAGGCTTCTGCCGGGGCGACGATGTAATAGGCGGGAAGCGCGTATTTGGTGTGCGGCAGCGAGATGTCGACGATCTCGGCACCAGCTTCCTTCAGCCAGGCGATGCCCTGCTGCCAGAGTGCCAGGATCTCTTCCGACATGCCCTCGACTCGGTACTCCTTGGGGATACCGATCTTCATACCCTTCACGGAGCCGCCGATCGCCTTCTCGTAAGCCGGAACCGGCAGATCGACGGAGGTCGTGTCCTTCGCGTCGGTGCTGGCCATGGACTTCAGAAGGATCGCCGCATCACGCACATCGCGGGCGATCGGACCGGCCTGATCGAGCGACGAGGCAAAGGCGACGATGCCCCAGCGCGAGCAGCGGCCATAGGTCGGCTTGATGCCAACGGTGCCGGTGAAGGCGGCCGGCTGGCGGATCGAGCCGCCGGTGTCGGTGGCGGTTGCACCGGCGCAGAGATGGGCGGCAACGGCTGCGGCCGAACCGCCGGACGAGCCACCGGGCACCAGCTTCTCGTCGGAGCCCTTGGCCTTCCACGGGTTGACAGCGGGGCCGTAGTAAGAGCTTTCATTCGACGAACCCATGGCGAATTCGTCCATGTTGAGCTTGCCCAGCATGACGGCACCGGCATTCCACAGGTTGCTCGTCACCGTCGATTCATATTCCGGCTTGAAGCCGTCGAGGATGTGGCTGCAGGCCTGGGTGTGCACGCCCTTGGTGGCGAAGAGGTCTTTGACGCCGAGCGGAATGCCTTCCAGCACGCCAGCCTTGCCGTCGGCGATGCGGGCATCGGAGGCCTTGGCCATGTCGCGGGCAATCTCAGGCGTCACGGCGACATAGGCGTTGAGCGCACCATTGGCGGCCTCGATCGCGGAGAGATAGGCATCCGTCAGTTCGACGGCCTTGATCTCCTTGGCGGCGAGTTTCGCGCGGGCTTCGGCGATGGTGAGGCTGGTCAGTTCGCTCATGGCAGGTTCACTTCAGACTGTCTGCGCCCGGACGGGCGGGAAATGCGGGACTCGGCGGAGAAAGCGTCGGATCTTATTCGACGACTTTCGGCACCTGGAAGAAGTTGCGATCGGTCGCGGGAGCATTGGCAACGATGGCCTCAGCCTTGTTGCCGTCGGTGACGACGTCGGCGCGCTTCTTCATGGCCATGGGAGTGACCGAGGTCATCGGCTCGACGCCCGTCACGTCGACCTCGTCGAGTTGCTCGACGAAGCCGAGGATGCCGTTCAACTCACCGGTCATGCGCTCGGCCTGCTCGTCGCTGACGGCGAGGCGGGCAAGGCGGGCGACGCGCTTGACGGTGGCGAGATCGACAGACATGGGCATTCTCCGGATGGACTGTTTTCTTCGCTATAATGGCCGTCAAGCGCTGAGGCAACGGGGTTTTGTCAGACCTCGACGGAGGAACCCGGCTGCGGCGTGAGCACACGCGTGCGCGTGCCTTCCATGCCGGCCACAAATTTCTCCGGCGTCTGGTCGATGATCGGGAAGGTTCCGTAGTGGCAGGGAATTGCGGTCTTGAAATCGAAGAAGCGCTGGCAGGCGAGTGCGGCAACCGCACCGCCCATGGTGAAGCGGTCGCCGATCGGCACCAGGCCGATATCCGGCTTGTGCAATTCGTTGATCAGTTGCATGTCCGAGAAAATGTCGGTGTCGCCCATGTGCAGAAGCGAGGCTTCGTCGTCGAAATGCAGCATCAGGCCGTTGGCATTGCCAAGTGCATGCGAGACGCCGTCCTCGGTGATCTGGGCCGAGGAATGCAGGGCGTTGGTGAAGGTGACGGAGAAGCCTTCGAAACCGATGGTGCCACCGGTGTTGCCCATTTCGATCTTATCGAGACCCTTGGATCCGAGCCAGGCCGCGAGATCGGCATTGGCAAGGACGGTTGCGCCAGTTTCCTTGGCAAGCTGAACCGTGTCGCCGACATGGTCGCCGTGGCCGTGGGTGAGAAGGATATGCGTGACGCCCTTGGTCTGGTCCTTCAGGTCCAGCCCCGCGAAGCTCGGGTTGTAGGACAGAAACGGATCGATCAGGATTGAAGCGGTGGCGCTGTCAAGGCGGAAGGCGGAATGGCCGAGCCAGGTAATCTTCATAGTCTCTCTCCGGTTTGCGGTGTTGCGGGGCAATATATGGCAAATGCCAAGCCCGGCAACTGCTGGAAGGGTGCGTCAGTTGCGCAAGGGTCAGCGCTGGTCTATGCGACCATCATGGCAGCCGTATTGCTGCGTGACAGGAAGGACCGACCATGGCCGATGACGATTATGTATATGACGAGGCCACCGGCGAGTGGCTGTCTGCAGCCGAGGCTGCGGCGAAGAATGCCAAGCCGGAAGCCCGCGATGCATCCGGCAACGTGCTGGCCGATGGCGATTCCGTCGTGCTGGTCAAGGATCTGAAGGTGAAGGGCGCTGGCCAGACACTGAAGCAGGGCACCGTGATCCGCTCGATCCGTCTGACCGACAATCCGGAAGAGATCGACTGCCGGCACGATGCGATCAAGGGACTGGTGCTCAGGACAGAATTCGTCCGCAAGCGCTGAACCATTCAAGGGGTAGAGACGTGGCGACACTGACGATCGAGGAACTGGCCGAGCGGCTGCAGCCGAACCACGCGATTGCCGGTCTCGATCTCGGGACCAAGACGATCGGGCTCTCCGTCTCCGATCTGGGGCGGCGTTTCTCCACCCCTCGCCCGGTGCTGAAGCGGGTGAAATTCACCCAGGATTCCGAACTGCTGCTGGCATTTGCAGCCAAGGAGAAAGTCGCCGCCTTCGTGATCGGCCTGCCCGTCAACATGGACGGATCCTCGGGACCACGCGTTCAGGCCACGCGGGCTTTCGTGCGCGCCATGTCTGATAAAACCGACATTCCCTTTATCTACTGGGACGAGAGGCTGTCTACCGTTGCCGCCGAACGGGCCCTTCTCGAAATGGATGTGTCTCGAGCCAAGCGTAGCGAGCGGATCGATTCGGCCGCGGCAAGCTTCATCCTTCAGGGTGCGCTCGACAGGCTCTCGGGGCTCGCGCGCCTTTCGGCCACCTCTGACGACGCCTCCTGACGGGCAGCCCACCAGGCCTTGATCTTCTGGCGGCGCCGGAAGGCCATGATGGCAAACAGAACCAGGCTGTCGACGACGACCGCGCGCATGACCAGCGGCGGAATGGTTTCGGGCGGAAGGCCGAGCACATTGCCATAGATCTGGAACACCAGATCATGGGCCTGGCGGGTGAGCATGAAGATGCCGAAGCTCATGTCGTAATAGGACAGGCTGTACCAGGCGCCGAGAAGCGCAATGGGCATGGCCCACAAGAGCAGAAATGTCTTCATGCCGTCTCTGCCTTTCGCATCAGCGGCGAATCATTCGCCGCCGGCCAGCTCTCTACCAGCCATCTCAGTCCCGCCATCGTGGTCAATACGAGGGCCGGCACGGCGATATCCAGTGCCAACCCCGCAAAGAAGACCATCATCATGATGGTTATCGCCGGCTTCGCCGGAGCCACGACTCGCACTGCTTACGCCTTTCAACGCCTGTCCCAGGCAAAAGTTGTCCTGTTCGGCCGGTCGGCGCAACGTAAACCCTTTGTTAAGGTTAACGGCGACTGGGGATAAGCCAGATCAAGGATTTGAGGCAGGCGCACGGCCGCGGGTCGTTTCTCGTTGCCTGCCAAGGCGCGGGGCGTTAACGATCGCCCCTCACCTCCGCAGCCGGACCTCCCATGCTGATCATTTTCGAAAGCATCCTGCCGATCTTCCTGCTCGTCGTGATCGGGGTCGGGCTTCGTCGCGCACCCGTCATTCAGGAGAGTTTCTGGAGCGGGCTGGAGCAGTTCGGCTATTACGTGCTGTTCCCAGCACTTCTCTTTCACACCATGGTGAAGATCGATTTTGCCGCACTCGACGGCGGACGCGTGAGCCTTGTGTCGCTTCTGGCCGTGGCAATCATGACCGGTGTGTCGCTGGCGCTCTGGCCGGTTCTCAGCCGCTCCGGCATGTCGTCGGCCTCCTACACCTCCGTCTTTCAGACGGCGACCCGATGGAACGGCTTCATGGCGCTCGCGATCGGCGAAAAGCTTGCGGGGCACGAAGGCCTCGCCGTCATCGCCGTCATCATGGCGGCAATCATCATTCCGCTTAACCTGATCAATGTCGGGGTCATGGTCTGGTTTTCCGGCCAGAGCCGCAGCTTCAAGACCTTCGCTTTGCGCATCATCACCAACCCGATCATCCTCGGATCGGGCCTGGGGGTTATCCTCAATCTCGCCGGTGTGTCCGTCTACGAGCCGGTGCTGACGACCATTGGCCTGCTGGCGGCGGCTTCCCTGCCGCTCGGTCTGGTCAATGTCGGAGCAGGACTGCGCGTTGCAGATGCGCTGCGGCCAAGCGGCGCGGTGATCCTGTCGGTCGCACTGAAACTGCTGCTGTTTCCGATCGTTTCGGTCGGGATCGCGCTCGCCGCCGGGCTTACCGGCCAGACGGTGGTCATGATCGCGCTCGGGGCGGCCGTTCCGACGGCAATGAATGGCTATGTGCTGGCACGGCAGATGGGCGGGGACGCCGAACTCTATGCGGCAGCGGCCACCGTGCAGACGGTCGCCGCCTTCTTCACCATCCCGGTGGTGCTCTATCTCGTGGCTCAGTTGACCGGCGGATAGAGCAGGTCGAGCACGTAGCGCGAATCGAACCGCGCATCGAGCACGCCATAGGTATGGCGCCAGCCGCCGGCGAGGCGCGATTCGAGGAAGGCGTCGGCGATCTTGCCGGCACCGAGGCGATAGAGTTCGGCGGCACCGGCTGCGAGCGCCAGCTGCTCAATCAACAAGCGCCCTGCCCCTTCGTCCCGGTCGGCCAATGCGGTTGCCGCGCGCAGGACTTCAACCGTCTTCTTGCCTGAGGGGCCGAGATCGCGCTCAAGGCCGGCAAACAATGTTTCAAAGAGATCCTTGCCGCGGCTCAGCACGCGCAAGACGTCGAGCGCCATGACATTGCCGGAGCCTTCCCAGATCGCATTGACCGGGGCCTCCCGGTAGTGGCGGGCGATCGGGCGCTCCTCGACGTAACCGCTGCCGCCGATGCATTCCATCGCTTCATAGATGAGACCGGGTGCGATCTTGCAGATCCAGTATTTGGCGACCGGCGTCATGACACGGGCATAGGCCGCATCGACCGGGTTTTCGCGCGCCTTGTCAAAACTGTCGGCGAGGCGGAAGGCGAGTGCGGTGGCGGCAGCGACATCGAGCGCCATGTCGGCGAGCACGCGGGTCATCAACGGCTGGTCGATGAGGTTCTTGCCGAAAACGGCCCGTCCGCGCACGTGATGCACGGCTTCGGCCATCGAGGCGCGCATGATGCCGGCCGAGGCGAGTGCGCAGTCGAGACGGGTCAGGGTGACCATATCGAGGATAGTGCGCACGCCGTCGCCGGGGGAACCGAGCAAAAAGCCGAAGGATTCGCCAAATTCGACTTCGGAAGACGCGTTGGAGCGGTTGCCGACCTTGTCCTTCAGGCGTTGGAATTCCAAGCCGTTGGCCGAGCCATCCTCCAGGAGGCGCGGAACGAGGAAGCAGCCCATGCCGTCCTTGGTCTGGGCGAGCATGACGAAGGCGTCGCTCATCGGCGCGGACATGAACCACTTGTGGCCCGAGAGACGGTAAATGCCCTCGCCCACCCGCTCGCCGGTCGTGGTGTTGGCGCGGACATCCGTGCCGCCCTGCTTTTCGGTCATGCCCATGCCGATGGTGACGGCGGTCTTCTGCATCGGCGGCTTGTTGCTGCTGTCGTATTTGCGCGAGAGGATGCGCGGCGTCCATTCCTTCTGGACGGCCGGCGACGCGACGAGAGCCGCAACCGAGGCGCTGGTCATGGTGAGCGGGCAGAGATGACCGGATTCGAGCTGGGCCGTCAGGAAGAAGCGGACAGCGCGGGCCTTGTGTTCGTGGCCACGCGCTTCCGACTGGTCCTCCCAGACGGAGGAATGCAGGCCCGATGCCATCGAGCGGCGCATGAGCGCATGCCAGGCCGGGTGAAACTCCACCACATCGAGCCGTTCACCGCGCACACCATGCGTGCGCAGTTGCGGCGGGCTGGCATTGGCCATGCGGGCCAGTTCCTGTGCTTCCGGCGACGTCACGTATTTGCCGATCACATCGTATTCCTCGCGCAGCGGGCGCGACAGCGAAGATGAGAGATCGACGAGCAGCGGATCGGCGCGATAGGCATTGATGCCGGACCAGGGCTTGGGCTGGTTCAGGGCGGCGAGTTTTTCTTCAGTCCGGTTCATCTAATCTTGCCGATCTCGTAAGCAGACGCACGTTGGTCCGCCAACGGTTCGCCTTGTCAATTCCATATGGGGTCGCTCTCATCCGCAGAATGCGGCCGCGCATCCGGGACACTGCATACCCGCAGTCGCCTCCTATTACATGGGGACCGCGCCGCAATCCACATAGCATATGCTTGCTCCCATGCATGGCAATCATTATAGACCGCGTGACATCTCAGGAGGACGTCCATGGTCTTCTTTCCCCATCGCCATCTCATCGGCATCAAGGGCCTTACCGAGCAGGACATCACGTTCCTCCTCGACAAGGCGGACGAAGCCGTCAAAATCAGCCGCCAGCGGGAGAAGAAGACTTCCACGCTCCGCGGCCTCACCCAGATCAACCTGTTCTTCGAAGCCTCGACGCGAACGCAGTCCTCGTTCGAGCTCGCGGGCAAGCGCCTTGGCGCCGACGTGATGAACATGTCTGTCGGCAATTCATCCGTGAAGAAAGGCGAGACGCTGATCGATACGGCCATGACGCTGAACGCCATGCGGCCGGACGTGCTGGTCGTGCGGCACTCTTCTGCGGGTGCGGCAGCGCTTCTTGCACAGAAGGTCGCCTGCTCCGTGGTCAATGCCGGTGACGGCCAGCACGAGCATCCGACCCAGGCCTTGCTCGATGCGCTCACCATCCGCCGCGCCAAGGGCAAGCTGTCGCGCATCATCGTGGCGATCTGCGGTGATGTGCTGCATTCGCGGGTGGCGCGTTCCAACATTCTGCTGCTCAATGCCATGGGGGCGCGCGTTCGCGTCGTGGCGCCCGCCACCCTTCTGCCCGCCGGGATCGCGGACATGGGCTGCGAAGTCTTCCACGACATGAAGGAAGGGCTGAAAGACGCCGACGTCGTGATGATGCTGCGGCTGCAGCGCGAGCGCATGTCCGGCTCCTTCGTGCCGTCGGTGCGCGAATACTTCCATTTCTACGGCCTCGACGCCGAAAAGCTGAAGGCCGCCAAGGAGGATGCGCTCGTCATGCATCCGGGTCCGATGAACCGCGGCGTGGAGATCGCCTCCGAGGTTGCAGACGGTCCGCAGAGTGTGATCGAGAGCCAGGTCGAGATGGGGGTCGCGGTGCGCATGGCCGTCATGGAGACGCTGCTGGTGTCGCAGAACCAGGGACCGCGTTCGGAGGGAATGGGCGCATGAGAAAGCCTCTTGTTCTCAAGAATGTCCGGATCGTTGATCCCTCGCGCACGCTCGTCGAAGTCGGCACCATCATTGTCGGCCATGACGGGCTGATCGTCGCCTCTGGTGCGGATGCGCAGAACCAGGGCGCGCCCGAGGGCGCCGAAATCCGCGATGCACAGGGCCTCACCGCCGTTCCGGGTCTCGTCGATGCCCGCGTCTTCGTCGGAGAGCCCGGCGCGGAACATCGCGAGACGATCGCATCCGCCAGCCGGGCGGCAGCGGCCGGAGGCATCACCTCTTTCATCATGATGCCGGAAACCGATCCCGTGATCGACGACATCGCGCTGGTCGAATTCGTCAAGAAGACCGCCCGCGATACGGCTGATGTCAACGTTTATCCGGCAGCGGCCCTAACCAAGGGCATGACCAGCGCCGAAATGACCGAGATGGGCCTCTTGCAGCAGGCCGGCGCGGTCGCCTTTACCAATGGCCGCTACGGGCTCAACGATACGCAGGTGCTGCGCCGTGCGATGACCTATGCGCGCGAGTTCGATGCGGTCATCGCCTTGGAAACCCGGGAAAAATATCTGGCGGCCAACGGCGTGATGAACGAGGGGCTGCTGGCGAGCTGGCTCGGTCTGGCCGGTGTTCCCAAGGAAACCGAGATCATTCCGCTGGAGCGGGACCTGCGCATCGCGGGCCTCACCCGCGCGAAGTATCACGCGTCGCAGATCTCGGTGCCGGAATCGGTCGAGGCGATCGAAGTCGCGCGCAAGCGTGGCGCGAAGGTCACCTGCGGCATCTCGATCAATCACCTCAGCCTCAACGAAAACGACATCGGCGAGTACCGGACCTTCTTCAAGCTCTACCCGCCGCTGCGCTCCGAAGACGATCGCATGGCGATGGTCGAGGCGCTCGCCAAGGGGCAGATCGATATCATCGTCTCCTCGCACGACCCGCAGGACGTCGACACCAAGCGCCTGCCCTTCGGCGAGGCGGCGGACGGCGCGATCGGGCTTGAGACCATGCTCTCGGCTGCCCTTCGCCTGCACCATGCCGGCCAGGTGCCGCTGATGCGGCTGATCGATGCCATGTCGACACGGCCGGCTGAGATCTTCGGACTGCCGGGCGGCACGCTTAAGGTGGGTGCACCAGGCGACATCGCGCTCATCGATCTCGATGAACCCTGGCTTGTGTCGCGTGACAGCCTGCTGGCGCGTTCGAAAAACACGCCCTTCGAAGATGCCCGCTTCTCGGGACGCGCTGTTGCGACCTATGTCGCCGGCCAGTGCGTCCATAGCCTTTAACGAACAGGGACACGGATACCCATGATCGACTTTTCCGCTCTCGGCTGGGGCAATCTCGCCATCGTTCTCGTATTCGGCTACCTGCTGGGCTCTATTCCCTTCGGTCTGGTGCTGACAAAGATGGCCGGTCTCGGTGACCTTCGTTCGATCGGTTCGGGCAATATCGGCGCAACCAATGTTCTGCGGACCGGCAACAAGAAGCTGGCCGCCGCCACACTGCTTCTGGACGCGCTGAAAGCCACCGCGGCAGCCCTGATCGCCCATGCGGTCTTCGGCCACAATGCCGGCCTGTTCGGCGGCTTTGCTGCCTTCATCGGCCACCTCTTCCCTGTCTGGCTCGGATTCAAGGGCGGAAAAGGTGTCGCGACCTATATCGGCACGCTGCTCGGTGTCGCCCCGCTGATGGTTCTCGTCTTTGCTGCCGCCTGGCTCTCGGTGGCCTTCATCACCCGTTACTCGTCTTTGTCGGCCCTTGTTGCCACACTTGTCATTCCGGTTGCATTGTGGATACTCGGGGTTGAAGAAGCCGCCCTCGTCACTGCCATCATGACCGTCATCACCTATTGGCGGCACAAGGCGAATATCGAGCGCCTGATTGCGGGCACGGAAGGCAAAATCGGCCAAAAAGGCTAAAGGGGAGCCATGGGGTCAGTCGGTGCAGGACGAAAAGGGATTGCGCTGACGGATCGACAGAGGATCGCCTGGCTGCGGCTGATCCGCAGCGACAATGTCGGCCCCGCCACATTCCGCGATCTGATCAATCATTTCGGGACGGCCGAGGCCGCACTCGACGCCCTCCCGGAACTTTCGCGGCGGGGCGGATCCTCCCGCTCCATCCGTATTGCGACCGTGGCCGACGCAGAACGCGAGATCGATATCGCCCGGCGATTTGGTGCGCGGTTCATAGGCATCGGCGAGCCCGACTATCCGCCGGCGCTCCGGCAAATCGACGCCGCTCCTCCCCTCCTCGCGGTCAAAGGTGATCTTGCGGTTGCAACGCTGCCCGCCGTGGGCATCGTCGGCTCACGCAATGCCTCAATCAGCGGCGCCAAATTTGCCGCGATGATGGCGCGGGAGATCGGCAACTCCGGTTATGGGATCGTCTCCGGCCTCGCCCGCGGGATAGATGCCGCCGCGCATCGGGCAAGTGTCGAGACGGGCACAATCGCCGCAATGGCCGGTGGGCTCGACCAGCCATACCCGCCGGAGAATATCGATCTGCTGAGGGCGATCTGCGACGGGCGGGGGCTCGCCGTCTCCGAAATGCCGTTCGGCTGGGAACCGCGCGCGCGCGATTTTCCCAGACGCAACCGGCTTATCGCCGGGATTGCACTGGGAATTGTGGTGATCGAGGCGGCGGCGCGATCTGGTTCTCTGATCACGGCACGGCTGGCGGGTGAGTTCGGCCGGCTGGTCTTCGCGGTCCCCGGCTCGCCGCTCGATCCGCGCTGCGAAGGCACCAACGGACTGCTGAAGGACGGAGCGACGGTGACGACACGGGCTCTCGACGTATTGCAGGCCCTGGCGCCGATTTCCGAAGTCGATCTCTTCACTCAGCCTGAGGCGGACGAACCTTTCGACGATGGGGCAGAGCGCATGCTGGCACCGCCCCCGAACGAAGACGAGCGGATGACGATCGTGCAGGCACTCGGGCCGACGCCGGTCGAGATCGACGACATCATCCGCCACACCAGTCTGCCCGCCTCGACAGTCTATCTCGTGCTTCTGGAACTGGATCTGGCCGGCCGGTTAGAACGGCATACGGGGGGATTTGTGTCTCTCTCCATGCAATAGAGACAAAGCGCGTCTTCCGGCGTGAACGTCACCGGCTTCGACATAAGCCATTTCGATGAGGTAGCAGAGCATGTCCGCCCCCTCGTTCTCCGCAACCGCGCGCAACTCCCCCAGCATCTGGCGGATGTAGGCGATGTTCTCCATTGTGCGGTTGCCGCGACCGTTCGTCTCGCCGTTTTCTCGTGCCATTTTCTGCGCCCGTCGCTGTGCAAGCCCGTGTTTCTCGGCCTCACAGTTTCTTCGTAAAATACAATACATCATTTATTATAGATTGCAATCCAACCTAACTCCCCCTTTGGTTGTGTTGCGTTGCATTTCCGGAAAATCGGCCATACCTCTTGACCGCAGGCGTTTCGCCCTCCATGTCGGAGCGTCGGTTTTCCAAGGCGGTGGCGCGGTGCCACCGGTTGTGAGAGCTGTAAAGGTGCAGTGAAGTATGAACGTCGTAGTCGTAGAATCTCCGGCAAAGGCCAAGACGATCAACAAGTATCTGGGATCCGGATACAAGGTGCTCGCCTCGTTCGGCCATGTGCGCGATCTTCCGGCCAAGGACGGCTCCGTGCTTCCGGACCAGGATTTCGAAATGCTGTGGGAGGTCGACACCGCCTCGCAGAAGCGGATGAAGGACATCGCGGACGCGGTGAAATCCTCCGACGGCGTGTTCCTCGCGACTGACCCGGATCGTGAAGGGGAAGCGATTTCCTGGCACGTGCTCGACCTTCTGAAGAAGAAGCGTGTGATCGGCGACAAGCCGGTCAAGCGCGTCGTTTTCAACGCCATCACCAAGAAGGCCGTGCTCGACGCCATGGCCAATCCGCGCGATATCGACACGCCGCTGGTCGACGCCTATCTCGCGCGCCGTGCCCTCGACTATCTCGTCGGCTTCAACCTCTCGCCGGTTCTGTGGCGCAAGCTGCCAGGTGCCCGCTCCGCCGGCCGCGTGCAGTCGGTCGCGCTGCGGCTCGTCTGCGATCGCGAAACCGAGATCGAGCGTTTCGTCGCGGAAGAATACTGGAACATCTCGGCACTTTTGAAGACGCCGCGCGGCGACGAGTTCGAAGCGAAGCTGGTCTCGCATCAGGGCAAGCGCATGCAGCGCAACTCGGTGACCAATGGCGAGCAGGCCAGTGCAATCAAGGCGCTGCTCGAAGGGGCGGCCTTTGCCGTCGACAGCGTCGAGGCGAAACCGGTTAAGCGCAATCCAGGCCCTCCATTTACGACCTCCACCCTGCAGCAGGCTGCGTCCTCGAAGCTCGGCTTCTCGGCCTCGCGCACCATGCAGGTGGCGCAGAAGCTTTATGAAGGCATCGACATCGGCGGCGAGACCGTCGGTCTCATTACCTATATGCGTACCGATGGCGTGCAGATGGCACCCGAAGCGATCGAGGCTGCGCGCGGCGCCGTCGCCGACCAATTCGGCCCGCGTTACGTGCCGGAAAAGCCGCGCTTCTACTCGACCAAGGCGAAGAACGCCCAGGAAGCGCACGAAGCCATTCGCCCGACCGACTTCAACCGCTCGCCGGACAAGGTTCGTCGCTTCCTCGACGCCGATCAGCAGCGCCTCTACGACCTGATCTGGAAGCGCGGCATTGCGAGCCAGATGGCGTCGGCCGAAATCGAGCGCACGACGGTCGAGATCCTTGCCGACAACAAGGGCGAGAAGGCGGGCTTGCGAGCCGTCGGTTCCGTCATCCGCTTCGACGGCTTCATTGCCGCCTATACCGACCAGCGCGAAGACGGCGAACCGGCCGAGGACGGTGACGACGAGGATGGCCGCCTGCCGGAGATCAATGCACGGGAAGCGCTGGCCAAGCAGAAGGTGAATGCGAGCCAGCATTTCACCGAGCCCCCGCCGCGCTATTCGGAAGCTTCTCTCATCAAGAAGATGGAAGAGCTCGGCATCGGCCGTCCCTCGACCTATGCCGCGACGCTGAAGACACTCAGCGACCGCGAATACGTCATCACGGACAAGCGCAAGCTGGTGCCGCATTCGAAGGGCCGTCTGGTGACGGCGTTCTTGGAAAACTTCTTCACGAAGTATGTCGAATACGATTTCACAGCCGATCTCGAAGAGAAGCTCGACAAGATCTCGGCCGGCGAGCTCAACTGGAAGGACGTGCTGCGCGACTTCTGGAACGATTTCTTCTCGCAGATCGAAGACACCAAGGAACTGCGCGTCACCAATGTGCTCGACGCGCTGAACGAGGCCCTGGCGCCGCTGGTCTTCCCGAAGCGCGAAGACGGCTCGGATCCGCGCATCTGCCAGGTCTGCGGCACGGGCAACCTGTCGCTCAAACTCGGCAAATACGGCGCCTTCGTCGGCTGCTCGAATTATCCGGAGTGCAATTACACCCGGCAGCTGACGTCCGAAGGTGGCGCTGAAGCCGAGGCCAATGGCAACAACGAGCCCCGGGCGCTCGGCAAGGATCCGGTGACGGACGAGGAGATCACGCTGCGTTCCGGCCGGTTCGGGCCTTACGTTCAGCGGGGCGACGGCAAGGACGCCAAGCGTTCGTCGCTGCCGAAAGGCTGGGCACCTGCCGACATCGATTTCGAGAAGGCGCTGTCGCTCTTGTCGCTGCCGCGCGATGTCGGCCCGCATCCGGAAACCGGCAAGATGATCTCGGCGGGTCTCGGACGCTACGGACCCTTCGTGCTGCATGATGGAACCTATGCCAATCTCGAAGGCATCGAGGACGTGCTGTCGATCGGCATCAACCGTGCCGTGACCGTGCTGGCCGAAAAGAAGGCCAATCCCGGCGGGCGGGGTCGCACCACAGCGGTTGCTCTGAAGGAACTCGGGGAACATCCCGACGGCGGCGCGATTACCGTTCGTGACGGCCGCTTCGGACCCTATGTCAACTGGGGCAAGGTGAATGCCACCCTGCCCAAGGGCAAGGATCCGCAGACGGTCAGCGTCGAGGAAGCCCTGGTGCTGATCGCCGAGCGCGCGGCGAAGGACGGCGGCAAGACGAAGGCGAAGAAGGCTCCGGCCAAGGCCGCCAAGGCGAAGGCCGGCGGTGCGACCGAGGCGAAGCCGAAGAAGGCTGCTGCCAAACCGAAGGCGAAGGCCGCGGCAAAGGCGCCGGCCAAGGCGAAGACAACAACGAAGAAGAGTGCGACTTGAGCAGAAAATTCCGCGACCCCTCCGAGATCCCCGGCTCCGGCAACCGCAAGAGCCGGCGTGCGGAAGGCGCGGCCAAGGCGAAGGAAACCGGCGCCATCATCCACGGCGAGGTGCCGTCGCGCGAGGTGCTGCTGCAGTTCATCACCGACAATCCCGACCGCGCGTCCAAGCGCGAGATCGCCAAGGCCTTCGGCCTGAAGGGCGATACCCGGGTGGAACTGAAGCAGGCGCTGCGCGACCTGGAAAATGACGGATTGGTCAACAAGACCCGCAAGTCGCTGGCGCGGCCGGGTGCCCTGCCCCCTGTCACGGTGCTCGACATCACCACCCGCGACAAGGACGGCGAACTGATCGGTCGGCCGGCGGAGTGGCCTGAAGACGCCGGTGCGGCACCGGCCGTGCTGATCCGCCAGTCGAGTTCGGACCGCTCGAAGGGCAAGGCGCCCGTCGGTGGTCTCGGCGATCGGGTTCTCGCCAAGATCTTCGCCAACAAGGACCGGTCCGGCCCGGCTTACACGGCGCGCGTGATCAAGGTGATCGACCGCCAGCGCGGCGCCGTGCTCGGCGTGCTCAGGATGATGGGCGACGGTGGCGCACGCCTGATGCCGATCGAGCGGCGCGGCGAGGAAATGCAGGTCGATGCCGCCGATATCGGCGAGGCCAAGGACGGCGATCTCGTCGAGGTCGAGGTTTCACGCGCGGCCCGCTTCGGGCTGACCCGCGCGCGGGTGCTGAACATCGTCGGCTCCGTCGCTTCGGAGAAGGCGATCTCGATGATCGCCATCCATGCGCACGGCATCCCCTACGTCTTCCCGCAGTCGGTGATCGCAGAGGCCGAAGCCGCGGAGGCCGCCAGCATGTCGCACCGCGAGGACTGGCGTCAGGTGCCGCTCATCACCATCGATCCGCATGATGCCAAGGACCATGACGACGCGGTCTATGCCGAACCCGACGCTTCGCAAGACAATCCGGGCGGCGTGATCGTGACCGTCGCCATAGCCGATGTCTCCTATTACGTCCGACCGAAATCGGCTCTGGATCGCGAGGCCCTCAAGCGCGGCAACTCGGTCTATTTCCCCGATCGCGTCGTGCCGATGCTGCCGGAGCGGATTTCCAACGATCTCTGCTCGCTGCGCGAAGGCGTCGACCGACCGGCGCTTGCCGTGCGCATGGTCTTCTCGGCCGAGGGGCGCAAGGTGCGCCATACCTTCCATCGCATCATGATGAAGAGTGCGGCCAAGCTCTCCTACCAGCAGGCGCAGGCGGCGATCGACGGCAAGCCGGACGATAAGGCCGGGCCGCTGCTCGAGCCGATCCTCAAGCCGCTCTGGGCGGCTTACGCCATCCTCAAGCGTGGCCGCGACCGGCGGCAGCCGCTCGAGCTCGACATGCCGGAGCGCAAGATCATCCTCAAGGAGGACGGCACAGTTGACCGCGTCTTCGTGCCTGAGCGCCTCGATGCGCACAAGCTGATCGAAGAAATGATGATCCAGGCGAATGTCGCCGCCGCCGAGACGCTGGAGGCCAAGCGGCAGAAGCTGGTCTACCGCATCCATGATGCGCCGACACTCGCCAAGCAGGAGGTGCTGCGGGAGTTCCTCGCAACGCTCGGGATGTCGCTGGTCAAGGGCGGCAACATGCGGTCCAACTCGTTCAACGGGATCCTCGCAAAGGCCGAGGGCACACCGCACCAGATCATCGTCAACGAGATGGTGTTGCGCAGCCAGAGCCAGGCGATCTACAGCCCCGAAAACATCGGCCATTTCGGCCTCAACCTGATGAAATACGCGCATTTCACCTCACCGATCCGGCGCTATGCCGACTTGATCGTGCATCGCGCCCTGGTCGGGTCACTCGGGCTTGGCGAAGGTGGGATCACGCAGGAGGAAGAGGCGAGCCTCGAGGATATCGCCGCCGAGATCTCGACCTTCGAACGGCGGGCGATGGCGGCGGAGCGCGATACCGTCAACCGACTGGTCGCGCATCATCTCGCCGGCCGCATCGGCGAGGATTTCCAGGGCCAGATCGGTGGCGTCACCAAGTCCGGTCTGTTCATCAGCCTGCCGCAATTTGGCGCAGATGGCTTTATCCCGGTTTCAACTCTCGGACGGGACTACTATATCTACGATGAAGCTCACCAGGCCTTGACGGGCGAGAAGTCTGGATTGGGTTATCAGCTCGGCGACACCGTCGAGGTGCGGCTCGTGGAAGCCGTGCCGCTTGCCGGTGCGCTACGCTTCGAAATGCTGAGCGAAGGGCGCAAGATGCCAGTTGGCGCGCGCTCCTTCCACAAGGCCGGCGGGCGGGGCAGGAAACAGCCCGGCACACGGCCACCGCGTTCGAGACGGTGATATCGATACGCCCCGGAGAAACATGATGACGGTCAACCAGACGAATCTGACAGCGAAATTCGGTAGCGCAAGTGACGTGGAGCGCCCGCTGGGGCGTTCGATCAAGCGTGGCATGCTGAACCGCTGCCCGAACTGTGGCGAGGGCAGACTTTTCGGTCGGTATCTGAAGGTCGTCGACAATTGCGCCGCCTGCGGGGAAGATTACCACCACCATCGGGCCGACGATCTTCCCGCCTATCTCGTCATCCTGATCCTCGGCCATGTGCTGGTTGGCGGCTTCATGGCGACCGATCTGGTCTTTGTGCTGCCGGGCTGGGTCCATTTCGCGATCTGGGCGCCGATCGGCATCGTGGCTTCGCTCCTGAGTCTCCAACCGATCAAGGGTGGGGTTGTCGGGTTGCAATGGGCCCTGCGGATGCATGGCTTCGGCGGCGTGCAGGACGAGATCGACGAGCACTGAACAACCGACCCGAGGCGCGGCGATCGTCATGCCGGTGTGGCCATTTACGCTTAACTATCACTCTTCCTGCTATGCGTGATTCGGGGTGAAACCCGCTGGACAGGTTGACAGCCAGGCGATTTCCGGTGTGAACATGCCGCGCCCTCAAAACACGGTCGGGAGCTCGTACACTTCGATGCCATTCAAGATGCCGAACTTCTGTCTGCTGCGGCCCCGCCCGGCCCCGGCGCGTGGTCATTTTCGGATGGTGCATGATGGCTGAGTCGAAGGACTGCCTGAACGGCGACCGGGAAGAGATCCATTGGCCGTCCCTGATCGCGGCGATCTCGGCCATTTCGGCTGTCGGGATCGCCATCGGTCTCGGCCTTCCGCTGCTCAGCATCATCCTGGAAAAGCGCGGCATTTCGTCGACACTGATCGGGTTGAATTCGGCCATGGCCGGGATCGCCGCCATGGCGGCGGCCCCCGTCACCACCAAGATCGCGCACAAGCTGGGCGTCGTACCGACCATGCTCTGGGCCGTACTGCTTTCGGCGATCAGCGCTGTCGGGTTTTATTACGCCACGCAGTTCTGGATGTGGTTTCCCCTGCGCATCGTCTTCCATGGCGCGACGACCACACTCTTCATCCTGTCTGAATTCTGGATCAATGCGGCCGCTCCCTCGCGCAAGCGCGGGCTGGTCATGGGGATCTATGCGACAATGCTCGCCGTCGGCTTTGCCTCCGGACCGCTGATCTTCTCGGCGATCGGCAGCGAAGGCGTGTTGCCTTTCGCCGTCGGTGCCGCGGCCATCCTGGCGGCCGCCATCCCGATCTATATCGCGCGCTTCGAAAGCCCCGTGCTGAACGAAAAGCCGGAGATGCATTTCTTCCGCTACATCTTCCTCGTTCCGACCGCGACTGTTGCCGTCTTCGTCTTCGGAGCGGTCGAGGCCGGCGGGCTCTCGCTCTTCCCGATCTATGCCACCCGTACCGGCTTCTCAGAGACGCAGGCGGCCCTGCTGCTGACGGTGATGGGTATCGGCAACATGGTCTTCCAGATCCCGCTGGGGCTGCTCTCCGACCGCATGAAGGATCGCAGGCTGCTGTTGTCCATCCTCGCCTTCATCGGACTGTGCGGCTCGCTGGCGCTGCCGCTGCTCACCGACCACTGGCAGCTGATGGCGGTCGTGCTGCTGTTCTGGGGCGGCTGTGTGTCGGGTCTCTACACGATCGGGCTCAGCCATCTCGGAGCGCGACTCACGGGAGCGGATCTCGCCGCCGCCAATGCCGCCTTCATCTTCTGCTATGCCGTCGGCACCGTGGCGGGTCCACAGGCGATCGGCGCGGCTATCGACCTCACCGGAAACAACGGTTTTGCCTGGGCAATCGCGGGTTTCTTCGCCCTCTATGTCGTGCTTTCCTTGGGTCGCCTGCTTTTTAACCCGAAACGCACTTGACTTTTCGGGCGCGATTTGTAGTTTCGCGCCAGATTTGCCGTGGGCCTCGTTCGGTCGTCCACGGCTTCGTTTATTAGAGGCAGGACGACCATGGCCAAGGCTACAACCATTAAGATCAAGCTTCTGTCGACGGCCGACACGGGTTTCTTCTACGTTACCACGAAGAACAGCCGTACGATGACGGACAAGATGACGAAGACCAAGTACGACCCGATTGCTAAGAAGCATGTCGAGTTCAAGGAAACCAAGATCAAGTAAAACTTGATCCCAGCGGCTCCACAAAAAGGCGTGTCACTCTGTGACGCGCCTTTTTCTTTGGCAAATCCGAGCCAGTGCCTCCCCTGAAGCCCTCCCCTTCGCGCAAACAAAAACACCGGCCTCCCACAGGGAGACCGGTGTTTCGCTGATAGGGGGTCGGTCGGCATGCAAACACGGCACGAGGAACCGTTTTGACGTTGCACACCAACCGACCGACCCCACGACCCAGGAGATGCGGCGGACCTGAGCATCATGGGGTATCCAGAACCTCTTAGAGAGGTCTTTTTCGATGTGGTCAAACTCTCTTAAGTAGAGAAAAAAATCAACAGTTTATTAACTGCCGTACGTTGCATGCTCTTGATATGGTTAAATTCGGGACAGAAGACTTGTTCAATCAGACTTGCTACGCGCCAGGTAAACATTGTTCCGTGAACAAGCCCACAGTCTAAGTCGCAAGCAACAGGTTTAGTCCCGCAAGCCGCAGCATTTTCCGCGATCCGCGGCACACGCGGAGATTAAAGATAAATCTAATATAAAGATATAGCTTTATGTCGGGAAACAACACGCGTCGATCGACGCCAGCCAACGGATTCTATTGAACAGCAATAGTGTCACAGGCAAAACGATACATTTGAAACTGCTTAAAATCGGTGCAAAATGCATGAAAGGCGCCAACTTAAGTGGCACCACAAAAAGCTGTGAATGGTTAGATCACGCCGCGGCGGCAACCACACGATTGCGACCGGAATTCTTGGCTTCGTATAGCGCCTTATCGGCCTGCTTGAGCAATTGCTCCGGCGTGTCGATGCCTGGCCCCAGCGTGGCAATCCCCATGGAGGCGGTCAGCATCAACGGTGTCTCGCCCGAACGCAGCTGGAAGGGCCGCGCCTCGATCATCAGGCGCAGGCGTTCCGCCACGTTGGCGGCCACTTCCGCCGGCGTGTCGGGCATGACCACCACGAACTCCTCGCCGCCGTAGCGGCAAGCCAGATCGGCGCCGCGTACGGTCGACCTGATCCGTCCGGAAAACTCCTTCAGGACCTCGTCGCCGGCATCGTGGCCGAACTGGTCGTTGACCAGCTTGAAGCGGTCGATATCGGTGATGCAGATGGTGAGCGGACGGCCTCGAACCTTGGCGCGGGCAAAGAGTGTGCGCAGCTGGGTATCGAGATAGCGACGATTGTGGAGACCGGTCAGGCCATCGGTGACGGCAAGCTCGATCGTCTGGCGCACGCTGTTGCGGAGGCGATCATTGTAGCGCTTGCGGCGCACCTGGGTCAGCGCGCGGGCGACGAGTTCGTTCGGATCGAGCGGACGCACGATGTAATCGTTCACGCCGAGATCAAGCGCGCGGATGATCATCTGTTCGTCACCCTGCTCCGTAATCAGCAAGATCGGGATGAAGCGTGTGCGCTCCAGGGAACGGAGCTGGGAGCAGAAGCGAAGCGGATCGTAATCTGCAAGGTTGCTGTTGACGATGACGAGGTCGTAGCCGTTTTCGGCGGCTTCGAAGACGGCGGCCTGGGGATCGGACAGCGCGCTGACTTCGGCGATCGGCTTCAATGCCTTGACGATGCGCTCCTGAGAAGCGCCCCGGCTGTCGACGAGCAGGACCTGGGCCTGCTCTTCGAGCCGGCCGTCGGTCAGGCGCAGGGCGTCCTCGACGCCGGCCTGACGCGTTCCATCGTGGCGCAGACGTAATTCGTCGCTCAGCGTCTTCAGCCGGACCAGGCTCTTCACCCGCGAAATGAGCTGCAGGTCGTTGACCGGTTTGGTCAGAAAGTCGTCGGCACCGGCCTTCAGGCCGCGGACGCGGTCGGAGGGCTGGTCGAGCGCGGTGACCATGACGACGGGGATATGGGCTGTACGCGGGTTGGATTTCAGCCGCTCACAGACCTCAAAGCCGTCCATTTCCGGCATCATAATATCGAGCAGGATCACATCGACCTGGGTGCGGTCACAGATATCGAGGGCATCGAAACCGTTGTTCGCCGTCAGGACGTCGAAATACTCCGCCATCAGCCGCGCTTCGAGCAGCTTCACATTGGCGGGTATATCGTCGACGACCAGTATGCGCGCAGTCATGTCCCTTAATCCTCACGCATCTCCGAGATAGGTCTTGATGGTCTCGATGAACTTCGGCACCGAGATTGGCTTGGAAACATAGGCTTCGCAACCACCCTGACGAATCCGCTCTTCGTCGCCCTTCATGGCGAAGGCGGTTACCGCAATCACGGGGATCACATGCAGGTCGGGGTCATCCTTCAGCCATTTCGTCACTTCCAGTCCGGACACTTCCGGCAACTGGATGTCCATGAGAATCAGATCAGGCTTGTGACGCCGCGCAAGGTCCATGGCCTCCATGCCATTGCGGGTCTGCACCGTCTCATAGCCGGACGCCTCGATAAGATCGCGGAAGAGCTTCATGTTGAGCTCGTTGTCTTCGACAATCATTACCTTTTTCGGCATCCACCCGATCCCTTGTCTCGCATCTTGCGGGGTTCCATTGCCGGACCCAGGCGCGAGTTCGCATCTTCCGTCACTCTACATGCTAGTGCTATTTGGTTTCGAAATCGGTAATTTGCCAGGAAAACAGGAAAAGACTTTATGAAAAACAGAGATATACCTGCAAGTGCCGATGATACGGCCGTCGCCGTTCTCGGCTGGCTTGCCAGCGAGCCGGACATGCTGTCGCGATTTCTCGCCCTGTCCGGGGTGCAGCCGGGGCAGATGCGCGACGCGGTCAATGATCCCGGTTTTCTCGCCGGCATGCTCGAATTCCTGATGCAGCATGAACCGACGCTCTTGGCATTCTGCGAGGCCACCGCGACGAAACCCGAGGCGGTCGTTGCAGCCTATCACCACTATGTGCGACCCGGCCTCGATTCGGGCGAGTTCTGATGCTGACCGATCTCGCCCATATCAAGCTTGCTGACCGACCGCTGATCGTCTGCGACGTGGACGATGTGGTGTTGCAATTTGCCACCCCGTTCGAGGCGTTTCTCCTGGAACGCGGCCTCACCCTGCTGCCACGTTCGTTCAAGCTGACCGGCAATATTGTCGATGCGACCGCGCGAGCACTCGATGCGGCGGCGGTCAAGGACCTGATCCACGACTTCTTCGTCGAGCAGGAACGCTGGCAGACACCCTTCGCAGAATCCGTCGACAGCCTGAATGCGCTGGCAGTTGAAGCAGATCTGGTCTTCCTGACCGCGATGCCGCCGCGCCATGCGGAGATCCGACGCCGGCTTCTCGATCGGCTGACACTCTCCTATCCGATGATTTCCAGCGAGGACCCCAAGGGACCCATCGTCGCGGCCCTGCACGAGAACCGCCCCCTGCCCGTCGCCTTCATCGACGACATGGTCAGCAATCTTCATTCGGTCCACGAGCATGTGGCAGAGTGTGCGCTCGTTTACATGCCGCCCGATGTTGCAATCTTCCGCCACGCCCCCGAGCCCGAGCCGCCGGTCCAGAAGGCGCAGGACTGGACTGAGGCGCGCCGCCTCATCGAAGCCCATTTTCACTGCTGACTGCCTTTTCGGCTGTGGCATCCGACATGGCCAAAAGGGCGGTCAGATCCCTCTTGCCAGGCAAGAAGGGGCGGCTTAGGGTGCAAACGTTCAACCTTTGTTCCCACATGTCCTCGATAGACCAACCTCGACCGGGCTTTTGCCGCGACTGCCTTGAGGAGCAGCCCGATGGGCTGCGGCGTTGCCGCGCCTGTGGCAGCCCTCGTCTGGTCTATCATGCGGAATTGCGTGAGTTGACGCTCGCGCATGTCGACTGCGACGCGTTTTATGCGGCGGTCGAGAAACGCGACAATCCCGACCTGATCGACAAGCCCGTGATCATCGGAGGCGGCAAACGCGGCGTGGTTTCAACCGCCTGCTATGTCGCGCGCATCCACGGCGTGCGCTCGGCCATGCCAATGTTCAAGGCGCTTGAGGCCTGTCCGCAGGCGGTGGTGATCAGACCGGACATGGAGAAATATGTTCGGGTCGGGCGGCAGGTGCGGGCGTTAATGGAGGAATTGACGCCGCTGGTGCAGCCGATCTCGATCGATGAGGCGTTCCTCGAACTGCGCGGCACGGAACTTTTGCATCACGATCCGCCGGCACGGGTTCTGGCGCGCTTTGCACGGCGCGTGGAACAGGAGATCGGCATCACCATTTCCGTCGGCCTCTCCTACTGCAAGTTCCTCGCGAAGGTCGCCTCCGACCTGCAGAAGCCACGTGGTTTCTCCGTCATCGGCGCGGCCGAGGCGGTCGATTTCCTGGCTGACAAGCCCGTGACACTGATCTGGGGCGTGGGAAAGGCGCTGGCGGCAACGCTTCTGGCCGACGGTATCCGGACCATCGGCCAGTTGCAGGTCATGGATGAAGCAGACCTGATGCGGCGCTATGGGGTGATGGGGCAGCGGCTCGCCAGGCTGTCGCGCGGCATCGACGATCGCAGCGTGCATCCCAATGATCCGGCCAAGAGCGTTTCGGCCGAAACGACATTTTTCGACGACATCAACAAGCCGGAAGACCTGATCGTCCATCTGCGGGAACTGTCGGAAAAGGTCGCCTGGCGACTGAAACGGCATGGAATTGCCGGGCAGACCGTCGTGCTCAAGCTCAAGACCGCCGATTTCAAGGCGCGCACACGCAACCGGCGGCTGGACGACCCGACGCAACTGGCGGACCGCATTTTCCGCACCGGCATGGCGCTTTTGGAAAAGGAGGCAGACGGCACGCGTTTCCGGCTGATCGGCATCGGCGTGAGCGACCTGAAGGATGCGGCAACGGCCGATCCGCCTGATCTCGTCGACGCGCAGGCGACGCGGCGTGCGGCAGCGGAGGCGGCGATGGACAAATTACGCGACAAGTTCGGCAAAGGTACGGTACAAACCGGATATACCTTCCCCGCAAAGCGGTCCTGACATCCACATGGCCCTGCCTCAGCCCCATCCGACGCACTCTCCATCGCTGCGCCCGTCGCGGGCGGATCGGCGCTGGCGGCACATCCGGGTGGCGGCCTCCTATCACCGCCGGCGGGGCAACGATCTGTTGCTCGGCCTGATCCTCGCCTTCGTCGCCGGCGCCATGAATGCCGGCGGGTTCCTCGCCGTCGGACGCTACACGTCCCATATGACAGGCGTGGTCTCGTCGATCGCCGACGATCTCGCGCTCGGGCTGTTCGGCCTGGTCGGGGCGGGTCTCACTCTGCTCATCTCCTTCCTCTGCGGTGCGGCCTGTTCGGCGATCCTGATCAACTGGGCGCGGCGGCATGCGAGACGCCAGCAGTATGCCTATCCATTGGCGCTCGAATCGGGCCTGCTGATCCTCTTTGCCGGCCTGGGAACGCTGCATGACGCAGCCGTGGCACCGGCAACCGCCATGCTGCTCTGCTTCATCATGGGATTGCAGAACGCGACAATCACCAAGATCTCCGGCGCCCGCATCCGCACGACGCACCTGACCGGCATGGTCACCGATATCGGCATCGAACTCGGCAAGGTCGCCTATCGCGGAATCGCCCGCCTGCTCTCCCATCCACCTGTCCCCGTCGACCGGCGCAAGCTGTCGATCCTGCTGCCGATCGTTTCGATGTTCTTCTTCGGTGGACTGGTCGGTGCACTCGGTTTCAAGCATCTCGGCCATGCCTTCGCCCTGCCGATCGCGGCGCTTTTGCTGGCCGTCGCCTCGCCGCAGTTGCAGGGGCGGCGCAGGGTGGCAACGCCGGGTTCGTGATCGGGCAAGACTGGGGACAACCGATCAAACATCCGTGTAGAGCACGGCTGCACAGGCGATCGCGAAACTTTTCTTAAACTTCGCCGGGTAGCATGGCGCCATCCTGTTTTGCGTCATCCCGGTCGTATCATGTTCCAGCGTTTCGCCCTCGCCTTCAGCCTCGGCCTCATGGCCAGCAGTGCCCTTTCCACTCCCTCGCTCGCCGCCGATCGCGGCCCCTTGCAGATCTACGTCTCCAAGGCGACCCAGACGCTGACCGTTTATGACGGCCAAGAGTTGCTGGTGACCTCGAAGGTGTCGACGGGCAAGCCGGGACACACGACGCCATCTGGCATCTTCTCGATTCTGGAAAAGCGTAAGTACCACGAATCCAACATCTATTCGAACGCGCCGATGCCCTTCATGCAGCGGCTGACCTGGTCGGGTATCGCATTGCACGAGGGCAAGGTGCCCAACTATCCCGCCTCGCATGGCTGCGTGCGATTGCCGAACGGCTTTGCCAAAACGCTGTTTTCGATGACGGAACGCGGCGCCCATGTGATCATCACCGATGACCCGGTGACACCGGCGGTCGTCACGCATGCCAACCTGTTCACCCCCCGTCAGCCCGTTCCGGAAGGTGGCCTGCTGTCGGACGCCGAACTGCGGCCGACCAAGATCGAGGCATCGCTGGCCCCTGTCGAGGTGGCGATGAACGAGGTGCTGCCAAAGATGGGTGCCCAGGCCCAGCTCGTGCTGGAAGACGAGCCGCCGCTTCGCATCCTCATCACCCGGCGCAGCCAGCGCGACGAGGTTCGCGATGTGCAGGAAATGCTCACCGAACTCGGCTTCGATGCTGGTGCTGCCGACGGCGTCATGGGAAGTCAGACCCTTGCTGCGATCCGCGGCTACAAGCGCTGGAAGGCGATCGAGAAGGACGGGGAGATCCTGTCGCCTCGCTTTATTGCGGCGCTCTCGGCTTCGGCCGGGCGCGAAAAGCCGCTCGATGGCCAGATCATGGTGCGGCAGAAATTCAAGCCGGTGTTCGAGGCGGCCATCGGTATTCGCGAACCGGAAAAAGGCCTCGGAACGCATTTCCTCGAGGCGAGCCATGTCGACCGCTTCAAGGGCAAGGTGGAATGGCAGAGCGTCAGCATCGACAACCATCTGCCCGCTCCGACGCTGAAGCGTCTTGGCATCACCGAACCCGCCGAGGATCGGGCGGTATTTACTGCGGAAGCAGCGCTCTCCCGTCTCGACATTCCCGGCGACGTCAGGGCGAAGATCGAGATGATGCTGAGCGAAGGCTCTTCAATCACCATCTCCGATAGCGGCATCGGGCCGGAAACGGGCGACGGCACGGATTTTATTACGGTGACGCGGACGAAGGGCTGAGCGCCCTTACACCAGTTCGACATCCAGGACGCCCGGCGTCGAGCGCATGGCGGCGGCGATCTCCGGGGAGATTCGGAAACGTTCGGTGAGCTCCACCTCGATCTCGCGCTTGCCCTCGTCCTTGATCACGATGAAGGAGACGAGGCCGTCGCCGCGGGCATTGAGATGGGCGGCCACCGCGCGCAAGGGTCCGGAATCGCGGACGTAGACGCGCATGGCCTTCTGCATGCGGATCGACTGCTCTTCCAGCGATTGCGCCGTCTGGATGCGCAGGCCGATGCCTTCGGGACGCTCTTCGGCGGCGACCGTGATGACCAGGGACTTTCCGGCCTCCAGGAGGTCGCGATACTGGTTGAGACCTTCGGAGAACAACACCGCCTCATACTGGCCGGAGGCATCGGAGAAGGTGACGATGCCCATCTTGTTGCCGGTGCGGGTCTTGCGTTCCTGCTTGGAAATCACGGTGCCGGCGAGACGGCCGGCGCTCGCGCCCTGTTTGACGGCAACGGAGAAGTCGGCGAAGTTCTGGACACGGAGCTTATCGAGCAGTTGCCGATACGCGTCGAGCGGATGGGCCGACAGGTAGAAACCTAGGACCTGGAATTCGCGCATCAGCTTTTCCGAGGATAGCCACGGGGTATATGGCGCAAAGGCAATCTTTTCCGGACCGCTGGCGCCACCCGCCCCGAACATGTCGGACTGTCCGCTGACGGCGTTTTCCTGGGCGCGCTGGGCATATCCCATGATGCGGTCGAGGCTGCCGATCAGTTCGGCGCGATCGCGGCCGAAGCAGTCGAAGGCACCGGCGGCAATCAGACTTTCGAAGACGCGACGGTTGATCTGCTTGGGATCGATCCGTAGGCAAAAATCCTCCAGGCTTTCGAAAGGCTTGTCGCCGCGGACCTCGACGATGTGTTCGACGGCGTTTTCGCCGACGCCTTTGATCGCCGCGAGGGCGTAATAGATCCGGTTCGGACCCGTCTGGAAGTGACGGTAAGAGGTCTGGACCGAAGGCGGCACCACTTCGATACCAAGACGGCCGGCGTCTTGGCGGAAGTCGACGAGCTTTTCCGTGTTCGCCATGTCGAGGGTCATCGACGCAGCGAGGAACTCGACCGGATAATGCGCCTTCATATAGGCGGTCTGATAGGAGACGATGGCGTAGGCGGCGGCGTGGGACTTGTTGAAGCCGTAGTTGGCGAACTTCGCCAGCAGTTCAAAGATGTTTTCGGCCTGCGGCTTGGAGACGCCGTTCTTCATGGCGCCGTCGACGAAACGGGCCGACTGCTGGTCCATCTCCGCCTTGATCTTCTTACCCATGGCGCGGCGCAAAAGGTCGGCTTCGCCGAGCGAATAGCCCGAGAGCACCTGAGCGATCTGCATGACCTGCTCCTGGTAGACGATAACGCCTTGCGTTTCCTTGAGCAGGTAGTCGATTTTCGGATGGACAGAGGCGAGTTCTTCCTCGCCATGCTTGCGGGCATTGTAGACCGGGATGTTCTCCATCGGGCCCGGACGATAGAGCGCCACCAGCGCGATGATGTCCTCGATGCAGTCGGGGCGCATGCCGATCAGGGCCTTGCGCATGCCCGCACTTTCCACCTGGAAGACGCCGACCGTTTCGCCGCGCGAAAGCATCTCGTAGGTAAGCTTGTCATCGAGCGGGATGGCCGCCAGATCCACCTTGTGGCCGCGCTGCTCGACGACGAAATCGACGGCGGTCTTCAGTACAGTCAGCGTCTTCAGGCCGAGGAAGTCGAACTTGACGAGGCCAGCCTGCTCGACCCATTTCATGTTGAACTGGGTGACCGGCATGTCGGAGCGCGGATCGCGGTACATCGGCACCAGCTTCGAGAGCGGCCGGTCGCCGATCACGATGCCGGCGGCATGGGTCGAGGCGTGCCGGTAGAGGCCCTCGATCTTCTGGGCGATTTCGAGGAGGCGAGCCACCACCGGCTCTTCGGCGGCGGCCTCCTGCAGCTTCGGCTCCTCCTCGATCGCCTTGGAGAGCGGCGTCGGATTGGCGGGATTGTTCGGCACGAGCTTACAGATCTTGTCGACCTGGCCATAGGACATTTCGAGCACGCGGCCAACGTCGCGCAAGGCGGCACGCGCCTGCAGCGATCCGAAGGTGATGATCTGCCCCACCTGCTCGCGGCCATATTTGCGCTGCACGTAGCGGATGACCTCTTCGCGGCGCTCCTGGCAGAAGTCGATGTCGAAGTCGGGCATCGAGACGCGTTCCGGATTGAGGAAGCGCTCGAAGAGCAGCGAGAAGCGCAACGGGTCTACGTCGGTGATGGTCAGCGCATAGGCGACCAGCGAGCCCGCGCCCGAGCCACGGCCCGGTCCGACCGGGATGTCATGCTGCTTGGCCCATTTGATGAAGTCCGAAACGATCAGGAAGTAGCCGGGGAACTTCATGCGTTCGATGACGGAGAGCTCGAATTCGAGCCGCTCGCGGTAATCCTTCTCCTCGTAACCTGGCGCCATGCCGAGTGCCGCAAGGCGATTGTCGAGACCCTCGATCGCCTGGCGGCGCAGTTCCAGCGCCTCTTCGCGCTCTGCCTCTTCCGGATCGTCGCTGCCTCCGGTGAAGCGCGGCAGGATCGGCTTGCGGGTGGAGAGCACGAAGGAGCAGCGGCGTGCGATCTCGACGGAATTCTCAAGCGCCTCCGGCAGGTCGGCAAACAGTTTCATCATGTCGGCCCGGCTCTTCAGATAATGATCCGGGGTCAGACGGAAGCGATCGTCGTTGGAGACGATCGCGTTGTGCGCCACCGCCATCAGGGCATCATGGGCGTCGTAGTCGTCGCGCGCCGGGAAGAAGGCCTCATTGGTGGCGACCAGCGGCAGGTCGTGATCGTAGGCGAGCTGGACCATGCGGCGCTCATGGCTGCGGTCGTAGACGCCATGACGCTGCAATTCGACATAGAGGCGATCGCCGAAAAGGTCCTTCAACGCCAGAAGACGCGCCTGGGCCTGGGCGGCGTGACCATCGCGCAGCGGACGATCCACAGGGCCACCGGACGCCCCGGTCAAGGCGATCAGGCCGTCTGTGCCACTTTCGCGCAGCCATGACAGTTTGACATGCACCGGCTGACCGGCATCCCCGCCAAGATAGGCGCGACTGACAAGGTCAACGAGCCGCTCGTAGCCTGCAGCATCAGACGCAAGCACGACTATGGCCGGAAGATCCGGCATATGGCCGTTGCCGCCTCGCTTTTCTCCCGTCGAATCTTCCATATCGATCGACAGCTGGCAGCCGATGATCGGCTGCACGCCGTCGCCGATCGCCTTCTGGGAGAATTCGAGCGCAACGAACAAATTGTTGGTATCGGTAATCGCGATCGCCGGCTGGTCGTCGGCGACGGCCTTGCCGAGGATCTTCTTCAGCGGCAATGCGCCTTCCAGCAGAGAATAAGCCGAATGCACCCGAAGATGCACGAAACCCGGCCCGTTCGACAATCCCGTCGGCGTGTCGATCCCGCTCGTGCTCTCGCCCATACCGCCATATCCTCGCATTGCATTGAATCACCGAGATTTTCGGTGTTCGCGCCTGCGAAGTCCAGTCACGTTTGTCGCGATCGGCAGGTGTCTACAGGTTTCGAAGGAGCTCTCAGAGAGCGAGCATCAAAAGGGTCATGCTGGCAACAAAGACGGCCATGGAGGTGAATGCAGCAACGTCACGAATAATTTCGGTCATGTCTGTCTCCTATTTCCTCTATGTTTTTATTTTGTTCCCCTCCTGTTCTTTTGTCAACCCTAAAAAAGCCAGCGTTCGCGCGGGAACAAAATCCCCGCTCGCACAATCAGAACGAATGATGAAAGAGGTTCAGGCCTGGATTTCGACGATCTTGCCGTCCACGAGAGTCACGCAGCGGTCCATCCGCCGGGCGATTTCGTGATTATGCGTGGCGATCATCGCGGAAAGCCCCGATTGGCGCACAAGGGCTTCCAGGGCAGAAAAGACATAGGACGCGGTCTCCGGATCGAGGTTGCCGGTCGGTTCGTCGGCCAGCAAAACGAGCGGCGCGTTGGCAACGGCCCGGGCGATTGCTACGCGCTGTTGTTCGCCGCCGGAGAGTTCGGCCGGCCGATGGTCGGCGCGGTGGCCCACACGCATGTAGTCGAGAAGCTGCTTTGCGCGCTCCGCGGCTTCCTTCCGGGTGAGACCCGCGATCAGTTGCGGCATCATCACGTTCTCAAGCGCGGAGAATTCCGGCAGCAGATGATGAAACTGATAGACGAAGCCGACCGAGTTGCGCCGGATCGCCGTGCGCTGCTCATCCGGGAGCTCCTGACAGGCGACGCCGCCGAGCGTGACCTCACCGCCATCGGGATGCTCCAGAAGCCCGGCGACATGCAGAAGCGTCGACTTGCCCGTGCCGGAGGGCGCGACCAGCGCGACCGTCTCCCCGGCCCGCAAGGTGAAATCAGCCCCCTTCAAGATCGAGAGCAGGGTCTCGCCCTGACCATAATGGCGGTCGATGCCGGCGAGAGACAGAACGATGTCGTTGGCCATCGGGATCGGCATCCTTATTCGTAACGCAGGGCCTGGACCGGATCCAGGCGCGAAGCCCGCCAGGCCGGGAAAATGGTCGCCATGAAGGAGAGGCTGAGCGCCATGACCACGACGGAAACGGTCTCACTCACGTTCATCTCAGCGGGCAGCTGGCTGAGGAAATAGAGTTCGGGATCGAACAACACCGTACCGGAAACCCAGGAGAAGAACTGGCGGATGCTCTCGATGTTGAGACAGACCACGATGCCAAGCACGACGCCGGCAAAGGTGCCGGCCGTTCCGATTGCGGCGCCCGTCATGAAAAAGATGCGCATGACGGCACCGGAGGTCGCCCCCATGGTGCGAAGGATGGCAATATCGCTCGCCTTGTCCTTCACCAGCATGATCAGCCCGGAAATAATGTTCAGTGCGGCGACGAGAACGATCAGCGTCAGGATCATGAACATGACGTTGCGCTCGACCTGCAGGGCCGAGAAGAAAGTCTGGTTGCGCTGGCGCCAATCGGTGACGAAGATCTGTCGGCCGGCGGCCTGCTCGATCAGCGGCCGCAAACGGTCGACATCATCCGGATTGTCGATGAAGAGCTCGATCGACTGAACGATACCCTCGACATTGAAATAGAGCTGGGCCTCTTCGAGCGGCATATAGATGATCGAGGCGTCATATTCCGACATACCGATCTCGAAAATGCCCGAGACCGGATAGGACTTGACCCGCGGATTGACGCCGAGCGGAGTGATGTCGCCTTCCGGCGAGACGAGCGTGATCGTGTCGCCGGCCGAAAGGCCAAGCTGGGCCGCCATGCGAGAGCCGATCAGTACGCCCTGCCCTGTGGCAAAGCCCACCATGTCGCCCTGCCGAATGTTGGAAGAGACCACGGACAGCTTGGTCAGGTCATCGGGGCGGATGCCCCGCACCAGTGCGCCGGTTCCGGCACCTTCCCGACCAGAGGCCAGCGTCTGCCCCTCGACGAGCGGCAGCGCCATCTTTACCCCGGCGACCCCGCTGAAACGCGTCGCAAGATCGGCATAATCGTTCAGCGGCTGGTCGACAGGCTGCACGATCATGTGGCCGTTGATGCCGAGAATGCGGGAGACGAGTTCCGTTCGGAACCCGTTCATGACAGCCATCACGATGATGAGGGTCGCGACCCCCAACATGATGCCGATGAAGGAGAAACCGGCAATCACCGAGATGAAGGCTTCCTTGCGCCGGGCGCGCAGGTAGCGCCAGGCCACCATCCGCTCGAATCCTGAAAAGGCGCGCGCAGGCGAACCCTTTCCGGATCCTGCCGTCTCGTTGCCAGCAGCCTTGCTCGCCATGCTCACTCCTTGCCTTCAGATCAGTCCGACAGCGTCACGCTGCCAAGGTCAGGCGGTCAACTTGTTGATCGCCGCCTCAATCGTCATCGTCTCGCGGGCGCCGGTGCGGCGGTCCTTGAGTTCGATTTCGCCCGATGCCACGGAGCGCGGCCCGGCGATGATCTGGACGGGAACGCCGATCAGATCGGCGGTCGCGAACTTGGTGCCTGCCCGGTCGTCCGTGTCGTCGTAGAGCACGTCCTTGCCGGCGGCCTGGAGCGCTGCGTAGAGCGTTTCGCATGCCGTGTCGCAGGCCTCGTCGCCGGCCTTCATGTTGATCACCACGGCATCGAAGGGCGCGACCGAGGCCGGCCAGATGATTCCGTTCTCGTCATGCGAGGCTTCGATGATGGCGGGAACAAGGCGTGTCGGGCCGATGCCGTAGGAACCCATGTGGACAAGGTGCTCCTTGCCGTCGGGACCCTGGACCTTGGCGCCCATCGGCTCGGAGTATTTCGTGCCGAAATAGAAGATGTGACCGACTTCGATGCCGCGGGCGGACAGGCGGTCGTTTTCGCCGATAGCGCCAAAGGCTGCCTCGTCGTGCATTTCAGACGTCGCGGCATAGACGGAGGTCCACTTGTCGAAGATCGTCTGCAGGCCGGCAACGTCATCAAAATCGGTATCAACCGAGGGGATGTCGAAGTCGACGAAGCTCTTGTGGCAGAAGACTTCCGATTCGCCTGTATCGGCCAGAATGATGAATTCGTGGCTGTGATTGCCGCCGATCGGGCCGGTGTCGGCGCGCATCGGGATGGCACGCAGGCCGAGACGGTCGAAGGTACGCAGGTAAGCGACGAACATCTTGTTATAGGAATGGATCGCGTCAGCCTGGGTGAGGTCGAAGGAATAGGCATCCTTCATCAGGAATTCGCGCGAACGCATGGTGCCGAAGCGCGGACGGATCTCGTCACGGAACTTCAGCTGGATGTGGTAGAGGTTGAGCGGCAGGCTCTTGTAGGACTTGACCGACGAGCGGAAAATGTCGGTGATCATTTCCTCGTTGGTCGGGCCGTAGAGCATCGGACGGTCCTGACGGTCCTTGATGCGCAGCATTTCCTTGCCGTAATCTTCGTAACGACCGCTTTCCTGCCAGAGCTCGGCCGACTGCAGTGTCGGCATGGAAAGCTCGATGGCGCCGGCGCGGTTCTGCTCTTCACGGATGATCGCGTTGACCTTGTCGAGCACACGCTTGCCGAGCGGCAGCCAGGAATAGATGCCCTGGCTCTGCTGGCGGATCATGCCCGTCCGCAGCATGAGGCGGTGGGACACGATTTCCGCTTCCTTGGGGTTTTCCTTGAGGATCGGCATGAAGTAGCGCGACAGACGCATAACGAATTCCAGACGGTTGACGACGCCGCGCATCCGCGCGGAATCAGCGATTGAAGACGGATATCAGGAAGCGTTCATAGCCGTTTGGTCTTCAGAAGAAAACCCGCAAGCCAGAGACTGCCCGCTCCCCCACAGACATGCGTGTATGAACCGCATGTGGGGCACCAACCCGCCCCTTTCGAATTTTCGTGACGAAGATGCGACAGATTTGCACGCCCAAAATTTTTCCGGTCACTGTAACAATTCTGCAAGATTTGGGGGTGACAACGTCCATAGTTTGGGCTAGGTTCAGCCCACAAAAGAGGCAAGGAGTTCAAATCTTTGCCAATCTCGCGGTCAAGTCTTGGGAGGATCAGATCTTAGGCGCGCTTTGTCGCAGCCCCTTAATTGGTGAAGGATCACGCGAAGCTTCGAACAAGGTCTTTTGACCTTGTTTTTTTTTGCCCTGTTCAGGGCGATGAGACCGATCCGGCACAAATCAAGCCTACAGCTGGAGAATGTCTCGATCTGGGCCCTGCCCTGGATCATTGTTCGGCAAGGCCTGGAACCAGAACCGGCAGATCCTTGAAACTCCAGCCGAAATAGGTTTCGGCGATGTACCATACCCCGTAGATGACAGCCGAAACGATCGTCGTCGTGAGGAAGATTCGCAAGGCGCGAAAACGGGCTGGCGCGCTCGCGACCGTGCCCGGAACGACATTCTGCTCTTCGTCCTGGGTGCGCAGCCCTATTGGCAGCACCGCAAAAAGCGTCAGCCACCAGATCACGAAGTAGACCGCCAGTCCCGACAGGATCGCCATTTTCTCGCTCCAGACATCGTGGGCCCCGATATCGGCACCGCACCCGCGCTTTCTATAATGGTGGAGGGCTGCTGGCACAAAGGCAAAAGCGTCGCAGCCCTGCCCTGCCTGCGATCAACAAGAATTCATCGGCCCGTAGAGCTGCGCTCAGACCTGCTCGAGTTCGATCAGCGTGCCGAAGAAGTCCTTCGGATGCAGGAAGAGAACCGGTTTGCCATGCGCTCCGATTTTCGGCTCTCCCGAACCGAGGACACGGGCGCCGGAGTCCGAGAGCTGGTCGCGTGCGGCGATTATGTCCTCTACCTCGTAGCAGATGTGGTGCATGCCACCCGCCGGGTTCTTCTCGAGGAAGGTCGCGATCGGCGAGCTTTCGCCGAGCGGTTCCAGCAGCTCGACCTTCGTGTTCCCAAGCTCGACGAAGACGACGGTTACACCATGTTCGGGCAGCGGCTGCGCCTGCGAAACCTTGGCACCCAGCGTGTCCCGATAGCTCGCGGTCGCGGCGGCGAGGTCGGGAACGGCGATGGCGATGTGGTTGACACGGCCCAGCATGAACTACCTCCGGCATGAATTCGACGGGTCGGTCGCCAGACTATGCGAGAGATAGCCCGCCGTCTGTCAGACTTTGGTCAGGAAGACCGTGACCACGGGTTTCTTGCCCCAGACTTCATTCGCTGTGGACCGAACAGCGCGGCGAATGGATTCACGCACCGTCTCCAGATCCTTGCGGCGGCTGCGCGGAATGCTTTCGACCGCTCCGAGGACAGCGTCATAAAGCGTGTCCTCCATCGCCTCCCCTTCGAAATCGTATTCGGGCAGACCGACGGGCACCACATCGGGATCACCAAGGAAGTCAAAGCGGCTGTCGAGCACGACATTGACCGCGACATGGCCGACGTAAGACAGCTTCTTGCGGTCGGAAATCCCCATTTCCTCAAGATCGCCGAGAAGGCGGCCGTCCTTGTAGACGCGCCCGAAAGGCGCCTGATCGATGACTTCAGCGGGGCCTGGCGCCAGCCGCAGGATATCGCCGTTGCGGACGCGCGGCACGGTCTTGATGCCGGCCTGGAGGCCGAGTTCCGTCTGTGCCACGAGATGGGCGGCCTCACCATGGACCGGGACGAGGATCTCCGGACGGGTCCACTCGTACATCTTCAAAAGTTCGTTGCGACGCGGGTGGCCGGACACATGAACCAGCGCTTCCGCGTCAGTGACGATGTGTACGCCCTGCTCCACCAGACCGTTCTTGATGTCCTGGATCGCCTTCTCATTGCCGGGGATGGCACGCGAGGAGAAGACCACCGTATCGCCCTTGGTCAAGGCGACGTTGCGCATTTCGTCGCGGGAGAGCTTGGCAAGCGCTGCCCGTGGCTCGCCCTGGCTACCGGTCAGGATCACGACGACCTTGTCGCGTGGAATGAAACCATACTCATCTTCGGCGATGAAGGGTTTCAGGCCCTGCATGATGCCGATATCGTCGGCCACGGCCGTGACGCGCTTCAGCGAACTGCCAAGCAGGAGCACCTCGCGGCCTGCGGCTTCCGCCGCCTGGGCGATCGAGCGGATGCGGCCGACATTGGAGGAAAAGGTCGTGATCGCGACACGGCCTTCAGCAGCTTCGATGATCTTGCGCAGGCCTTCGGAGACCTCCTCTTCCGAGGGCGAGACACCGTCGCGGAGCGCATTGGTGCTGTCGCAGAGAAGCGCCAGCACGCCCTCATCGCCAACGGCGCGGAACCGCGCCTCATCCGTCAGTGGTCCGAGCGACGGATTGTGATCGATCTTCCAGTCACCGGTGTGCACCACGTTGCCGAGCGGCGTGCGGATGACGAGCGACATGGGTTCGGGGATCGAGTGATTGACGCCGATCGCTTCAATCTCGAAGGGGCCGACATTGATGCGGTCGCCCTGCTTGAAGGGCGTGATCGGGATTTCAGCGCGCGAGCCTTCGTAATCCCGCTTTGCTTCCAACATGCCGGCAGTAAAGGCCGATGCATAGACCGGCACGTTGAGCCCAGGCCACAGATCGTTCAGGGCGCCGTAATGGTCCTCGTGCGCATGGGTGATGATGATGCCCTTGAGGTTCTTCTTCTGCGACTTCAGGAAGCGCAGGTCTGGCAGAACGAGATCCACGCCGGGAAGATCAAGACCGGCAAAGGTCACACCGCAATCGACCATGATCCACTGGCGATTGGACGGCGGACCATAACCGTACAATGCGAGGTTCATTCCGATTTCC
The DNA here is from genome assembly GCA_900473805.1 of Hyphomicrobiales bacterium. Classification (GTDB taxonomy): domain Bacteria; phylum Pseudomonadota; class Alphaproteobacteria; order Rhizobiales; family Rhizobiaceae; genus Allorhizobium. Next base: position 72,012 of record UCMS01000001.1, read on the forward strand.
CCCACGCCACCCAGCGGCAGGAAAACCAGTTCGTCGTTCTTGGCCATTCGTTCTTTCCGTTCCGTCCTACCCGAAAAACACATCACCTGCGGCGATGGACAGGGTCCCATCCGCAGCGTCGAGCAATAGAAGTCCCTTATCATCAATTCCAGAAAAGATACCCGAAATCGAACGATCCGGCAGGTTCACCGTGATTTTCTCGCCGATCCCGCAGGCGACCCGTCGCCAGCGGCGGACGATTTCGGCAATTCCCCTGCCCTGGTCCCACACTCCGAGCACTTCTGCCATCTCCGCGTAGAGATGGGCAAAGAGCTCTTGCGGTGATGTCGCCGCGCCTTGATCGGCTAGCGATGTCACCGGGTAGAGGGCCAGATCCGGGCGGGCCTTGATGTTGATGCCGATGCCGATGGCTAGCGCCATGCGGCCATCCGTCAGGCGTTCGGCCTCTATCAATATCCCCGAGGTCTTCTTGCGCCCGATCAGAACGTCATTCGGCCACTTGATCTCGACTGCCTCACTCCCGGCCGGAATGGCCGTCTGGATGGCGGCATGCACAGCGAGAGCCACGGCAAGCGGCAGGGAGCCGAGCACTTCCGTCGGCGCAAAATCGATCAGGAGCAGCGTCGAATAAAGATTGCCCCGTTCCGACACCCATTCACGACCCCGGCGACCGCGCCCCCCTGTCTGGCGCCCGGCGGTCACCCATAAAAAACCGGAATCGCCCGCGCGAGCGCGGGCGAATGCTTCCGTATTCGTGGACGACACTTCGTCGAGGGCTTCGTGCCGGAAATCATCAATTGAGATCCGGCGCGTTCTTCCGAGGCTGGTCAATTAAACAACGTCTTTGCAGCAGCCTCTGCAGCGGTGCCGAGCGGACCACCAAAGAGGACATAACCGACCACGAAGAGACCCGAGAGACCGAAAACCAGGCGCAGTTCGACGGCGGTGCGCGCAAATTCGCCCTTGGCCTCGTCGAACCACATAACCTTCACGATGCGCAGATAGTAATAGGCACCGATGACCGAAGCGACGACGCCGATGATGGCCAGCGCATAGAGCTTGGCTTCGATCGCCGCCACAAAGACGAAGTACTTGGCGAAGAAGCCGGCCAGCGGCGGAATACCGGCGAGCGAGAACATCAGCGCAGTCAATACGAAGGCCATGAAGGGACGCGTGGTCGAAAGGCCGGCGAGATCGTCGATGTTCTCGACATTGCCGCCTTCCTTCTGGCGCATGGCCATGATGCAGGCGAAGGTACCGAGCGTCATCACCAGATAAATCATCATGTAGAGCAGGACGCCGGCAACACCGGTGTCATTGCCGGCGGCGAGGCCGACCAGCGCGTAACCCATGTGACCGATGGAGGAATAGGCCATCAGTCGCTTGATGTTCTTCTGGCCAATGGCGGCGACAGAACCGAGCACCATGGAGGCAATCGAGATGAAGACCACGATCTGCTGCCATTCGGCGAAGATCGGCAGGAAGGCATCAATGACGATGCGGACCAGGATCGCCATGGCACCGACCTTCGGGGCAGCCGCCAGGAAGGCGGTGACGGGGGTCGGCGCACCTTCGTAGACGTCGGGCGTCCACATATGGAAGGGAACGGCGGAGATCTTGAAGGCAAGGCCCGCGAGCACGAAGACGAGGCCGAAGATCAGGCCAAGACCAGGCTCACCCTGCGAGAGAACCGCTGCGATTTGCTCGAAGCCGGTGTTGCCCGTGAAGCCGTAGACGAGAGACATGCCGTAGAGCAGCATGCCCGACGAGAGAGCGCCGAGCACGAAGTACTTGAGGCCGGCTTCCGTCGAGCGGAGACTGTCGCGGTTGATGGCGGCGACGACGTAGAGAGCGAGGGACTGGAGTTCCAGCGCCATGTAGAGCGTGATCAGGTTGTTGGCCGAAATCATCAGCATGACGCCGAGAGTTGCGAGCACCAGCAGAACCGGGAACTCGAACTTGTCGAGATGGTCGTAGCGCGCGTGGCCGACAGCCATGATCATCGCCGTAATCGAGCCGATCAAAGCGAGGATCTTCATGAAGCGGGAATAGCCATCGGCGATGTAAGCGCCGTTGAAGGCCTGACCCGAGGGATCCGAAAAGATCAGCCATGCGCCCGAGAAGACGAGCAGTGCAACCGCGAGGCCCGTGACGACGTTGGTCGACCGATCGCCGGAAAACACACCGATCATGAGCAGCACCATGGCACCCACGGCCAGGATCAATTCCGGCGTGACCAGATGCAGGCTTGCAATGAGAGTTTCAACGGTCATGTCCAAAGGATCCTGTCGTCAGTTCGCAGTCAGCGCCAGAGACTGGGCTGCTTGCAAGGCTGCGGAATAGTTGTTCACCAGGTGATCGACGGATGCAGCCGTCGCGTCGAGGATCGGCGCGGGGTAGACACCGAAGAAGATGGTGAGGGCAATCAGCGGGTAGAGCACGAGCTTTTCGCGGCCGGAAAGGTCGAGCAGGCTCTTCAGGCTTTCCTTCTCCAGTGCCCCGAAGACGACGCGGCGATAGAGCCACAGCGCATAGGCGGCAGAGAGGATGACGCCGGTCGCGGCGAACAGAGCCACCCAGGTGTTGGCGCGGAAGACGCCGATCAGGGTGAGGAATTCGCCGATGAAGCCAGACGTGCCCGGCAGGCCGACATTGGCCATGGTGAAGACCATGAAGGCCAGCGCATATTTCGGCATGTTGTTGACGAGGCCGCCATAGGCCGCGATGTCGCGGGTATGGAGACGGTCATAGATCACGCCGACGCAGAGGAAGAGCGCGCCGGAGACGAAGCCGTGGCTGATCATCTGGAAGATCGCACCCTGCACGCCCTGCGTATTGGCGGCGAAGATACCCATCGTGACGTAACCCATATGGGCGATCGATGAATAGGCGATCAGCTTCTTGATGTCTTCCTGCATCATCGCGACCAGCGAGGTGTAGATGATGGCGATGACCGACAGCGAAAAGACGAAGGGCGCGAAAAAGTCCGAGGCGAGCGGGAACATCGGCAGCGAGAAGCGCAGGAAGCCGTAGCCGCCGAGCTTCAGGAGGATACCCGCCAGAATCACGGACCCTGCCGTCGGCGCCTGGACGTGCGCGTCCGGGAGCCAGGTGTGAACAGGCCACATCGGCATCTTCACCGCGAAGGAGGCGAAGAAGGCCAGCCATAGCCAAGTCTGCATCTGCGGCGGGAAGTTATACTGCAGCAGAGCCGCAATGTCGGTCGTGCCAGCTTCCCAGTACATCGCCATGATGGCGAGCAACATCAGCACCGAGCCAAGCAGCGTGTAGAGGAAGAACTTGTAGGAGGCGTAGACGCGATCCTTGCCACCCCAGACGCCGATGATGATGAACATCGGGATGAGGCCGGCTTCAAAGAAGACGTAGAAGAGCACGATGTCGAGCGAGACGAAGACGCCGAGCATCAGGGTCTCGAGGACGAGGAAGGCGATCATGTATTCCTTCAGCCGCTTCTCGACCGAATACCAGCTCGCGAGAATGCAGAAGGGCATGAGCAGCGTGGTCAAGACGACGAAGAGCACCGAGATGCCGTCGACACCGACGCGATAGGAAATGCCGGTCCCCAGCCAGGCGTGCTCTTCAACCATCTGGAAGCCGACATTGGAATTGTCGAAGTTCATCCAGACGAAGAGCGACACGACGAAGGTGAAGACCGTCGTCAGCAGCGAGACATTGAGGATGTTGCGGCGGCCGAGAGAAGTGTCACCACGGGTCAGCAGAAGCAGAGCGACGCCAACCAGAGGCAGGAAGGTGACCGTCGAGAGAATGGGCCAATCGGTCATCAGAAGGAGCTCCCGAGCATCATCCAGGTAACAAGGGCCGCGATACCGATCAGCATCGCGAAGGCATAATGGTAGAGGTAACCCGACTGAAGGCGCACGACCTTCTGGGTCAGGCCGCCGACGGCAGAGGCAACACCGTTCGGGCCATAGGCGTCGATGGTGGCGACGTCGCCCTTCTTCCACAGGAAGCGACCGAGCGCCTTGGCCGAGCGGACGAAGAGGAAGTCATAGATTTCGTCGAAGTACCATTTGTTGAGCAGGAACTGGTAGAGAAGCCACTGGCTCTCGGCCAGCTTCTTCGGCGCCGACGGGTTCTTGATATACATGTACCAGGCGGTCACGAAGCCGACGACCATGGCGACGAAGGGGCTGAGCGCCACCCAGGCCGGCACGTGGTGGAATTCTTCCAGCAGCTCGTTTTCCGGCAGCGTGAAGAGCGCGGCCTTCCAGAATTCGGCATAGTGGTGGCCGTAGAAGTAGCCTTCGAACACCACACCGGCGAAGACGGCGCCGATTGCCAGCAGGAAGAGCGGCAGCAGCATGACCATCGGCGATTCATGCACGTGATGCATCACGTCTGCGGAAGCGCGCGGCTTGCCGAAGAAGGTGAGGAACATCAGGCGCCACGAGTAGAAGCTCGTGAAAAGTGCTGCAATGACCAGCATCGAGAAGGCAAAGCCCGAGACAGCCGAATGCGAGGCATAAGTCGCTTCGATGATCACGTCCTTGGAGAAGAAGCCGGCAAAGCCGAAGGAGGTGAACGGGATGCCGACGCCGGTGATTGCGAGCGTGCCGAGCAGCATCATGCGGAAGGTCCACTTGATGTGCGGACGCAGGCCGCCCATGTGGCGCATGTCCTGCTCACCATCGACGGCATGGATGACCGAGCCGGCGCACAAGAACAGCAGCGCCTTGAAGAAGGCATGCGTGAAGAGATGGAAGATGGCCGCGCCATAAGCGCCGACGCCGAGGGCCACGAACATATAGCCGAGCTGCGAACAGGTCGAATAGGCGATGACGCGCTTGATGTCGTTCTGCACCAGACCGACGGTCGCGGCGAAGAAGGCGGTGATCGCACCGACGACGGTGACGACCGTCAGGGCATCATGCGACAGTTCGAACAGCGGCGACATGCGGGCGACGAGGAAGACGCCGGCGGTAACCATGGTCGCGGCATGGATCAGAGCCGAGACCGGGGTCGGGCCTTCCATAGCGTCCGGCAGCCAGGTGTGCAGCAGGAACTGTGCCGACTTACCCATGGCGCCCATGAACAGCAGCAGGCAGGCGCCGGTCAGCGCATGGCTGCGGTCGAGCTGCATGCCGAAGAGGTTCAGCACGACTTCCGGCGAGCCCGCACCTTCGGCCGGCAGATAGGACTGGGCCGAGGCGAAGATCGTCTCGAAGTTGATCGAGCCGAACATCACGAAGACAGCGCCGATACCGAGGATGAACCCGAAGTCACCGACGCGGTTGACGATGAAGGCCTTCATGGCGGCAGCCGATGCGGACGGCTTCTTGAACCAGAAGCCAATCAGCAGGTACGAGGCCAGACCCACGCCTTCCCAGCCGAAGAACATCTGCAGCAGGTTGTCGGAGGTGACCAGCATCAGCATGGCGAAGGTGAAAAGCGAGAGATAGGCGAAGAAGCGCGGACGATGCGGATCGTGGTGCATGTAGCCGATCGAATAGAGGTGAACCAGGCACGAGACCGAGTTCACGACGATCAGCATGACGGCCGTCAGCGTGTCGACGCGCAGCGCCCATTCGACGTCAATGCCGCCGGACTGGATCCAGCGCAGGACGGGAACCTTGATGACTTCATGGGCTTCGTGGCTGAGCGCCACCTGGAAGAAGACCACCCAGGACAGAAGCGCCACGACGATCATGAGACCGGTGGTCACGTATTCCGATGCCTTGGCGCCGATCTGGCGTCCAGCGAGGCCGGCAATCAGCGCGCCAAGCAGAGGAAGAAAGACAATAGCCTTGTAGATGAGCATAGCCGTGTCAGCCCTTCATCATGTTGACGTCTTCGACGGCGATGGAGCCGCGATTACGATAGAAGACCACGAGGATCGCGAGACCGATCGCTGCCTCTGCTGCCGCAACCGTCAGAATGAACAGGGCAAAGACCTGTCCGACGAGGTCGCCGAGGAAATGCGAGAAGGCGATCATGTTGATGTTGACCGCGAGCAGGATCAGTTCGACCGACATCAGGATGACGATGACGTTCTTGCGGTTCAGGAAGATGCCGAAGACGCCAAGAGTGAAGAGCAGTGCACTGACCGTCAGGTAGTGGGAAAGACCGATTTCCATGATTTACGTTCCTTGACCTCGTGCTCGCTTCAGATGCCCTGGCCGGACTTGACCTTGACCACCTTGACGGCAGTCTCGGGCGTGCGGGCGACCTGAGCGGAAATATCCTGGCGCTTGATGTTGGTGCGGTGACGCAGCGTCAGCACGATCGCGCCGATCATGGCGACGAACAGGACGAGGCCCGCGATCTGGAAGAAGAAGACATAATCCGTGTAGAGCACGTCACCCAGCGCCTGGGTGTTCTGGCGCTCGGCGATTGCCGGGATCGGCTGGGTAATGGCCAGCTTGGCCTCCGGGCTGATCGCACTGCCGCCAATGACGACAATCAGCTCGATGGCGACAATCAGACCGATCAGCGCTGCGATCGGTGCGTGTTTGGCCGCTCCCGCGCGCAGTTCGGTGAAGTCGATGTCGAGCATCATCACGACGAAGAGGAACAGAACCGCCACGGCGCCCACATAGACGACGAGAAGGATCATCGCGAGGAATTCAGCACCCGTGAGGAGCAGAAGGCCCGATGCGTTGATAAAGGTCAAAATCAGGAACAGGACCGAATGGACCGGGTTCCGTGCCGAAATCACCATGAAGGCCGAAGCCACGGCGATAAAGGCGAAGAGATAGAAAAAGAGAGCCTGAAGACCCATGGTGGTGCCTTTTCATCTTCCCCCGGACGTGGGCCCTGCCCCGTCGCCCGATAAGGCATGGCCGGTATCCCCACCGGCATGCCCGTTACAAAACTTCAATTGTCCTGGCGGGGTTGATGCCCGCCAGAACGTGATCCGGAGGGATCAGCGATACGGTGCGTCCATCGCGATGTTGCGCGCGATTTCGCGTTCCCAGCGGTCGCCGTTGTCCAGCAGCCGTGCCTTGTCGAAATAGAGCTCTTCGCGGGTCTCGGTGGCGAACTCGAAGTTCGGTCCCTCGACGATCGCGTCCACCGGGCAGGCTTCCTGACAGAAACCGCAATAAATGCACTTCACCATATCGATGTCGTAACGCACCGTGCGGCGGGTGCCGTCATTGCGGCGCGGGCCGGCCTCGATGGTGATGGCCTGGGCAGGACAGATCGCTTCGCAGAGCTTGCAAGCGATGCAACGCTCCTCGCCGTTCGGATAGCGGCGCAGCGCGTGTTCGCCACGGAAGCGCGGCGAAACCGGCCCTTTCTCGAACGGATAGTTGATCGTGGCCTTCTGCTTGAAGAAGTAGCGCATCGACAGGAAAAACGCGCCGACAAACTCCTTCAGGAAGAGCGAATTGATAGCCTGGGTCAGAGCAGCCATCTTGTTCTCCTAATCAGCCGAACATCCGGGTGGGCATGATCATGCCCAACCCATCAGCTTCAGCACGAATGCAGTGATGACGACCATGGCGAGCGACAGGGGAAGGAAGACCTTCCAGCCGAGACGCATCAGCTGGTCATAGCGGTAGCGCGGAACGAAGGCCTTCACCATGGCGAACATGAAGAAGACGAAGCCGGCCTTGAGCAGGAACCAGATGATCCCCGGCACCCAGTTCAGGATCGCGATATCAACCGGCGGGAGCCAGCCTCCGAGGAAGAGGATGGTGGTGAGCGAGCACATCAGAACGATGGCCGCATATTCGCCCAGCATGAACATCATGTAGGGCGTCGAGCCATACTCGACCATGAAGCCGGCGACGAGTTCGGATTCCGCTTCCGGCAGGTCGAAGGGCGGACGGTTGGTTTCCGCCAATGCCGAGATGAAGAAGATCACGAACATCGGGAACAGAGCCAGCCAGTGCCAGTCGAGGAAAGAGGCCGGAAGGCCGAGACGCGTGCCGAGACCATCGGTCTGCGCCATGACGATGTCGGACAGGTTCAGCGAACCGACGCAGAGCAGCACGGTGACGATGATGAAGCCCATCGAGACTTCGTAGGACACCATCTGCGCCGCAGAACGAAGGGCACCGAGGAAGGGGTATTTCGAGTTCGAAGCCCAGCCACCCATGATGATGCCGTAGACTTCGAGCGAGGACACCGCAAAGACGAAGAGGATGCCGACATTGATGTTGGCAATCACCCATCCGGAGCTGACCGGAATGACGGCCCAGGTTGCGAGCGCCAGGGTCACGGCGACCAGAGGGGCGAGCAGGAAGACACCCTTGTTGGCGCCAGCCGGGATGACCGGCTCCTTGAAGACGAACTTCAAAAGGTCGGCGAAGGACTGGAACAGCCCCCAAGGGCCGACGACGTTCGGACCGCGGCGCAGCTGGACTGCTGCCCAGATCTTGCGGTCGGCCAGCAGGATGTAAGCGATGAAGACGAGCAGGCAGACGAGCAGAAGCAGCGACTGGCCGACAATGATGGCCGCAGGCCATACATAGGTGGAAACGAAATTGTCCATGGTCCCCTGCCCTTACTCTGCCGCAGCCTTGAAATTGTTGCGGGCCAATGCCGAGCACTCGGCCATGACGGCCGAAGCGCGCGCGATCGGGTTCGTCAAATAGAAGTCTTTGACCGGCGACGCAAACACAGACTTGCCCATCTTCCCGGGTTTTTTCGCCAGTGCAGCAATGTCAGCCACTGCACCCGGTGCAACCTCGTCGATCTCAGCGAAATGCGGGTAGGCTTCGTAAAGCTTGGCACGCAGTTGCGACAGCGAATCGAAGGGCAGCTTCTTGCCGAGCACGTCAGAGAGGGCACGCAGAATTGCCCAGTCTTCGCGGGCCTCACCCGGCGCGAAGCCGGCGCGGTTGCCCATCTGGACGCGGCCTTCGGTGTTCACCCAAGTGCCGGACTTCTCGGTGTAGGTCGCGCCCGGCAGGATGACGTCGGCATGGTGTGCGCCGTTGTCGCCATGGCTGCCGATATAGACGACGCACTTGGCGGTCTTGGCCGAGAAGTCGAGTTCGTCAGCACCGAGCAAGAAGACGACGTCGAGCGAGGAGAGCATCTGGCCGGCGGCGGCGGCACCTTCGCCCGGCACGAAGCCGAGATCGAGCGCGCCGACACGGGCGGCTGCGGTGTGCAGCACAGCGAAACCGTTCCACTCGTCGGAGATCGCGCCGACGTCGGCTGCGAGCTTGGCGGCGTTTGCCAGCACTGTCTTGCCTTCGGTGCCGGTCAGAGCGCCCTGACCGATGATGATCAGCGGGTTCTTCGCGGCCTTCAGCGTTTCGGCGAAGTTGTTCTTGCCGGAAACGAGGTCGGACAGGGTTTCGGTGCCAGCACCGAGATATTCATAGGGGTAACGCAGTTCGCCACCTTCGCCGATCACGCCGATCGGCAGGCCGCCACGGCGCCAGCGCTTGCGAATGCGGGCGTTCAACACGGCTGCTTCGTAGCGCGGGTTGGCGCCGACGATCAGGATTGCGTCAGCAGCTTCAATGCCTTCGATGCCGGCGTTGAAGAGATAGGTCGAGCGACCGAGCGACGGATCAAGTGCCGTCCCATCCTGGCGACAGTCGGTATTCGCGGACCCCAGAGCGTTGACCAGCGACTTCAGCGCGAAGATTTCTTCGACAGAAGCGAGGTCACCGGCGACGGCGCCGATCTTGTCGGCAGAGGTCGAGGAAACAGCCGACTTGATGGCGGCAAAAGCTTCCGCCCAGCTGGCGGGCTGCAGGCGGCCGTCCTTCTTGACGTAGGGGCGGTCAAGACGCTGGGTCTTCAGGCCATCCCAGACGAAGCGGCTCTTGTCGGAGATCCACTCTTCGTTGATCTGCTCGTTGACGCGCGGCATGATGCGCATGACTTCGCGACCACGGGTATCGACGCGGATGGCCGAACCGAGTGCGTCCATGACGTCGATCGATTCGGTCTTGTTCAGTTCCCACGGACGAGCCGTGAATGCGAAAGGCTTCGAGGTCAGCGCGCCAACCGGGCAAAGGTCGACGACATTGCCCTGGAGCTCAGACGTCATTGCCTGCTCAAGATAGGTCGTGATCTCGGCGTCTTCGCCACGGCCGATCAGGCCGAGTTCGGCAATGCCGGCGACTTCGGTGGTGAAGCGGACGCAGCGCGTGCAGTGAATGCAGCGGTTCATCACGGTCTTGACCAGCGGGCCAATATACTTGTCTTCGACGGCGCGCTTGTTTTCGGTGTAGCGCGACGAGTCGATACCGAAGGCCATGGCCTGGTCCTGCAGATCGCATTCGCCGCCCTGGTCGCAGATCGGGCAATCCAGCGGGTGGTTGATCAGCAGGAATTCCATCACGCCTTCGCGGGCCTTCTTGACCATCGGCGTGTTGGTGAAGACTTCCGGCAGTTCGCCGTTCGGGCCGCCACGGATGTCGCGCACGCCCATAGCGCAGGAGGCTGCCGGCTTCGGCGGGCCACCCTTCACCTCGACAAGGCACATGCGGCAATTGCCGGCGACCGACAGCCGTTCATGGAAACAAAACCGCGGGACCTCGGCGCCAGCTTCCTCACACGCCTGCAACAGCGTGAAATGATCCGGAACCTCGATCTCTTTGCCGTCGATCTTCAGCTTAGCCATATTCGCCTTCCTGCCTCACGCTTCCGCGCATCCTGCCGTGGCATTCCTGCCGCGACTGACAGCTTTCGTCCGCACCGGATGAAAACTGCCGGTTTTATCCCTCAAGCCCGGCGCATCGCCCCCGCGCGGCCGGACCGTAATCTCACTTTCCTGAGCGAGCCTTGCCGCCCGCCAACCGGCGCGCCTGGCCTGCCCAGTCGTCTCGCAGCACGCGGCCGTCGAGACCCAATTCCTTGTCCAGCGCGACAAGCGCCTTCTCATCCATCTGAGCCAGATCCTGGAAGCGGGTGATCCCCCTGCCCTTCAGGACCTGCTCGACCTTCGGCCCGATACCGTCGATCCTCTTCAGATCGTCGGACTTGCCGGAAGCCCTTTTCGGCTGCGGAGCCGGAGCGGCGACCTCGACCTTGGGTTCAAGCTTTGCCTTCACCTTCGGTGCCACCGCCGGCTTTCCCACCGTCCTGGCCTTCGGTGCCGCTTTCGGCTTTACAGCCTTGGCGACCGCCGGTTTTGCCGGGGTTGCAGCCTTGGCCTTGACCTGCGGCGCCGCCGGCTTTTCCGCCTTTACCTTCGCCGGGGCCGGCGCGGGTTCAACCTTCACGACCGGCGCCTCGGCCTTGACCTCGGGTTCGGCTGCCGGCTTGGCCTCCGCCGCCTTCCGTTCCTCTTCCAGCTGGCGCGCGATCTGTCCGGTCAAATCCATGGCACCCTGGATGGAGCCGAGGAAAAGCTTGCTCATCTGCGCCGCCATGCCGAAGCCGAAGGCGGTTGCGGCGGCCATTGCGGCCGCCGGGTTGGACATCAGGTCGCCGAGACCTTCGGAGGCGCGAGCGTCGGAAGCCGGTTCGTCCGGCCCCTTCTTCCCGCCCCTGTCCGAAGAGCTCGTCATCCCCTTTGTCCCTTACTCTGCCGCTTCCATGACCACCCCGTGGGCGATCGCGTTGCGGGTGTACTGGTCGATGCGCTTTTCCATCTCGGGACGGAAATGCTTGATCAGGCCCTGGATCGGCCATGCGGCAGCGTCACCGAGCGCACAGATCGTGTGGCCCTCGACCTGTTTCGTCACCTGGAAGAGCATGTCAATTTCACGCTTCTGGGCATTGCCCTTCACCATGCGTTCCATGACGCGCATCATCCAGCCGGTGCCTTCGCGGCACGGCGTGCACTGGCCGCAGCTCTCGTGCTTGTAGAAGGCCGAGAGGCGCCAGATCGCCTTCACGATGTCGGTCGACTTGTCCATGACGATGACAGCGGCGGTGCCGAGGCCGGAGCCCAGCTCGCGCAGACCGTCATAGTCCATGATCGCGTCCTTCATCTGGGCGCCCGGTACGCAAGGTACCGACGAGCCGCCCGGGATGACGGCGAGCAGGTTGTCCCAGCCGCCGCGGATGCCGCCACAGTGCTTCTCGATCAACTCCTGGAAGGTAATCGACATGGCTTCTTCGACCGTGCACGGCTTGTTGACGTGTCCGGAGATCGAAAACAGCTTGGTGCCAGCATTGTTCGGGCGACCGAAGCTCGAATACCAGGCAGCACCGCGACGCAGGATGGTCGGGGCAACAGCGATCGACTCGACGTTGTTGACGGTCGTCGGGCAGCCATAGAGACCCATGTTGGCCGGGAATGGCGGCTTCAGACGCGGCTGGCCCTTCTTGCCCTCGAGGCTTTCGAGAAGGGCTGTTTCTTCACCGCAGATATAGGCGCCAGCGCCGTGATGGACGACGATGTCGATATCGTAGCCGAGCTTGTTGTTCTTGCCGAGCAGACCGTAGTCATAGCACTCGTCGATCGCGGCCTGCAGGGCTTCGCGCTCGCGCATGAACTCGCCGCGGACATAGATGAAGGCATGATGCGCGCCCATGGCGAAGGAGGCGATGACGCAGCCTTCGATCAGGGTGTGCGGATCATGGCGCATGATCTCGCGGTCCTTGCAGGTGCCGGGTTCCGACTCATCCGCGTTGACGACGAGGTAGTGCGGACGGCCATCCGATTCCTTCGGCATGAAGGACCACTTGAGACCGGTGGGGAAGCCTGCGCCGCCGCGACCGCGAAGGCCGGAGGCCTTCATCTCGTTGATGATCCAGTCCCGGCCTTTTTCGAGGATTTGCTTGGTGCCATCCCAGTGGCCGCGCGACATCGCGCCCTTCAGGGACTTGTCCTTGAGGCCGTAGATATTGGTAAAGATGCGATCCTGATCTCTCAACATAACCTAACCTCTCAGCGCGGCTTCTTGCCGAAGACCTTGATGTATTCCGCTTCGCCGCCCTTGGCGAGCGCCTTGGCCTGCTTGACCCAGTCGTCGCGCTCGATGCGGCCGGAGAACTTGAGGTAGGTATCGACCCACTCGCGCTCCGCCTTCTTCCACTTGGCGATCTGCTCGAACTTGTAGATGCCAAGTCCGTTCAGCGTCGCTTCAATCTTCGGACCGACGCCGGAAATCATCTTCAGATCGTCGGGCGTTTCCGGGCGCTCAATGCCGGCAGGACGATTCTTCTCGTCCATGACCGGAGCGGGTGCTGCTGCGGCAGCCTTTTCGACCGGACGGGCCGTATCGGCATTGTCGCCCTTCTGCTTGACGTTTTCGGCGGCTGCCTTCTTGGCAGTTGCGGGCGTCTTTAGGGTCTTGTCTGTTTCCGGCGCATCAGTCACCGGCTTCGCGGCATTCGCCGGCGGGACCGAGGCTTCTTCCGTCTTTGCCGGAGCCGGCGTGTCGCTAAAGCGGATCGGCTGGATGTCATCGGTGAGCGTCGTCGGGCCACCGACAGGTGCCGAGAAGATGCGATCGACCTGCGGACCCGGCTTGATGTCAGCGCCGCGGCCAGCGGAGAAGCGATCAATGATGTGCTCGAGCTGCGTCGGCGTCAGGTCTTCATAGGCATCCTTGAAGATCATCACCATCGGCGCATTGACGCAGGCGCCCTGACACTCGACTTCTTCCCAGGACAAAGTACCCTCGGCATTGCGCTCGAAGGGCTCGGGATGGATCTTCGACTTGCAGACATGGATCAGGTCTTCCGCGCCGCGCAGCATGCAGGGCGTCGTGCCGCAGACTTGAATATGGGCGCGGGTTCCGACCGGCTTCAGCTGGAACTGGGTGTAGAAGGTCGCGACTTCGAGCACGCGGATATAGGGCATGTCGAGCTTTTCAGCGACATACTCGATCGCAGCCTTGGTGACCCAGCCTTCCTGCTCCTGCGCCCGCATCAAAAGCGGAATGACTGCCGATTGCTGGCGGCCCGCCGGATATTTGCGGATTGTGGCTTCAGCCCAGGTCGCGTTCTCCGGGTTGAAGGAGAATGCTGCGGGCTGGAATTGCTCTTCGGCTAGTCGACGAACGGACATACTTCCTCACGCCTTGTCTCAGTTTATGGAACCACACCGCGTATTCGTCACATTGGCGAATTCGCAGGCATAGGCCGAATTGTCTTTCTGCAGGAATACGAAGAGCTTCGAGCCGGTCCAGGACGAAGACTTGATCTCATATCCCTGCTCGATGAGCTTGGCCATCGATACAGTTGCCTTGGTTGCAACGACATCGCTTTCCTGCGCCGCCACGGAGGTGACGGCAGCGAGACAGAGCAGTGTTGCGACGACGGCTTTCAGCATCAGCGGTCAACTTCTCCGAACACGATGTCGAGCGAGCCGAGGACGGCCGAGACGTCGGCCAGCTGGTGGCCGCGGCACAGGAAATCCATGGCCTGCAGATGTGCATAACCCGGGGCGCGGATCTTGCAGCGATAGGGCTTATTTGTGCCGTCGGAGACGAGGAAGACGCCGAATTCGCCCTTGGGGGCTTCGACAGCGGCATAAACCTCACCGGCCGGCACGTGGTAGCCTTCGGTGTAGAGCTTGAAGTGGTGGATGAGGCCTTCCATCGAACGCTTCATCTCGCCGCGCTTCGGCGGCACGACCTTACCGTCCAGCGACGAGACAGGGCCCGTCTTGGCGTCGCCGAGCAGGCGGTTGACGCACTGCTTCATGATCTTCACCGACTCGCGCATTTCGAACATGCGGATCAGGTAACGATCGTAGCAGTCGCCGTTCTTGCCGACCATGATGTCGAAGTCGAGATCGGCATAACATTCGTACGGCTGCGACTTGCGCAGATCCCAGGCAGCGCCGGAACCGCGGACCATGACGCCGGAGAAGCCCCAGGCCCAGCAATCATCGAGGCTAACGACGCCGATATCGACGTTGCGCTGCTTGAAGATACGGTTGCCGGTCAACAGGTCATCGATGTCGTCGAGCTTTTCCGGGAACTGGTCGCACCACTTGCCGATGTCTTCGACGAGCTGGTGCGGCAGATCCTGATGGATGCCGCCCGGACGGAAATAGGCCGAGTGCATGCGGGCGCCGGAGGCGCGCTCGTAGAACACCATCAGCTTTTCGCGCTCTTCAAAGCCCCAGAGCGGCGGCGTCAGCGCACCGACGTCCATGGCCTGCGTGGTGACGTTCAGAAGATGCGACAGGATACGGCCGATTTCCGAATAGAGGACGCGGATCAGCTGACCACGGATCGGGATCTGGATGTCGAGAAGCTTTTCGACGGCCAGCGAATAGGCGTGTTCCTGGTTCATCGGCGCGACATAGTCGAGACGATCGAAATAGGGCAGCGCCTGCAGATAGGTCTTCGTCTCGATCAGCTTCTCGGTGCCGCGATGCAGCAGGCCGATATGCGGATCGACGCGCTCGACGATTTCCCCGTCGAGCTCGAGCACCAGTCGCAAAACGCCGTGGGCGGCCGGATGCTGCGGGCCGAAGTTGATGTTGAAGTTGCGGACGTTGTGTTCAGTCATGGTCCCTGCCCTTCCGCTCACTTGGCCGCTTTTTCATCGCCGGGCAGCACGTAGTCCGTGCCTTCCCAGGGCGAGAGGAAGTCGAAATTGCGGAATTCCTGCTTCAGCTCAACCGGCTCATACACAACGCGCTTGGCCGAGTCGTCGTAGCGAACTTCGACGAAACCGGTCGTCGGGAAGTCCTTGCGCAGCGGGTGCCCCTCGAAACCGTAGTCGGTGAGGATACGGCGCAGGTCCGGGTGATCGGTGAACAGGATGCCGTACATGTCCCAGGCTTCGCGCTCGAACCAGTCGGCGCCGGGGAAAACCTGACATGCCGAGGGGACCGGCTTGAACTCGCCGGTCGCGAGCTTGACGCGGATGCGCAAATTCTGGCGCGGCGACAGCAGGTGGTAGACCACGTCAAAGCGGTCTTCGCGCTTCGGGTAGTCGACGCCGCAGATGTCGATCAGGTTGACGAAGCCGCACTGGACGTCGTCGCGCAGGAAGGTCAACAGCGGGATCAGGTTTTCCGACTTCGCCGTCAGCGTCAGTTCGCCGAAGCGGATCTCGCTCGACGCGATCAACGCACCACGGACCTCTGCGAGGTAGGAAGCGAGCTCGTTCAGGGCTTCACTCATGTTATCAGTCCCTTCGCCTTACCGCTCGATCGTGCCCGTGCGCCGGATCTTCTTCTGCAGGAGCATCACGCCGTAAAGCAGTGCTTCTGCCGTGGGGGGACAGCCCGGCACGTAGATATCGACCGGCACGACGCGATCGCAGCCGCGCACGACGGAATAGGAATAATGGTAGTAGCCGCCGCCGTTGGCGCAGGAGCCCATCGAGATGACGTAACGCGGCTCCGGCATCTGGTCATAGACCTTACGGAGTGCGGGCGCCATCTTGTTGGTCAGCGTGCCGGCGACGATCATGACGTCGGACTGGCGTGGGCTCGCGCGCGGCGCAAAACCGAAGCGCTCGGCGTCGTAGCGCGGCATGGACAGCTGCATCATTTCAACGGCGCAGCAGGCCAGACCAAAGGTCATCCACATCAGCGAGCCGGTGCGGGCCCAGTTGATCAGCTCGTCGGTCGAGGTGACCAGGAAACCCTTGTCGGCGAGTTCGTTGTTGATCTCGCCGAAGAAACGGTCATCGGCGCCGATCGGCTTGCCGGTGTTGGGATCGATGATGCCCTTCGCCTGCGGCGCGATCATCGTCGTATCGGACTGGATCACTCCCATTCGAGCGCCCCCTTCTTCCATTCATAGATAAAGCCGACGGTGAGAACACCGAGGAACACCATCATCGACCAGAAACCAAACCAGCCGACCTCGCTGAACGATACAGCCCAGGGGAACAGGAAGGCGACCTCGAGGTCGAAGATGATGAAGAGAATCGACACCAGATAGAAGCGGATGTCGAACTTCATGCGCGCATCGTCGAAGGCGTTGAAGCCGCACTCATAGGCCGACAGCTTCTCGGAATCGGGCGCCTTGTAAGCCACAGCGAAAGGCGCCACGAGAAGCGCGATGCCGATAACAAGGGAAATACCGATAAAGATGGCGATCGGAAGGTAGGAACCGAGCAGTTCAGTCATCATATCACCCTGCTTGTCCCGAATGCCGTGGAAGCATTTAGCGCTAAGCGGACAAGCCGAAAGAGAGTTGCAACGAGCCGTGGTTAGCGCAGGCGGACAGTCAGCGCAAGTCCAACGGAAGGCTTTTCACCCGATACCCAAGCGCACCTTACCAGCGGGTAAAAAGCCTGTCTTGTGCAAACCGCATCGCAGCGCACAAAGATCGGTACAAGTTATCATTGATGGAAAGAAATGGCGCGAGTGACGGGGCTCGAACCCGCGACCTCCGGCGTGACAGGCCGGCACTCTAACCGACTGAGCTACACCCGCGCATTGCCGTGGGAATGACCCACGCGAACCGCTCTAGACGGTTCAGACCTTTTGTCTCTGGAATGGCGCGAGTGACGGGGCTCGAACCCGCGACCTCCGGCGTGACAGGCCGGCACTCTAACCGACTGAGCTACACCCGCGCATTTCCAAAAAGGGGATCAAGTCGACCCCGGCGACTGGGCTTGCCCTGTCGTTGAGCGGCTCTCTACGGGGTTCATCTGGAGGTGTCAAGCAGGTTTCAAGACAAAACCATGACCGGCCGAATTTTATCCGCAGCCCCCTACCCGGCCCGCCCGGAGGCCTTTGCGTCGCGACACCAGGCCGCAGGCGGTTTTGCGGGATTCTTAAACGTTTTCCACACCTCCACTGCGGGACCTTCGCAAAAAAAGAAAAAATTCCGAGAAAAAACGCTTGCGGAAATTTCGCGATCCGCATAGATCACGGCCACCGACGCGGCGGACATGATCCGGTCAGCGGACGGGCGATTAGCTCAGTTGGTAGAGCGCCTCGTTTACACCGAGGATGTCGGGAGTTCGAGTCTCTCATCGCCCACCATTTCTCCTTAGTTCTTCTTGGTTGATGCGATTGGCTGTTTGCGTGTTCTGATGCGCATGCCTTTTCCGTCGTTTGTCTGCACGTCGAACGCACCGGTCTTTTTCACCAGATCACTCAGCTTCGACGAACCGTAGGCACGGGAATCGAAGTCTGAATTGAGCTTCGATAGCTGCGCTCCCAGGACAGACAGGGCCACCCAGCCATCATCGCTGTCAATATCGGCCAGAACCCGCTTGATGATCGGAATAGCCGCACTGTGGGGACTTCCCGGGAGAACTGGCTTAGGACCTGCCTCGGCAGCGGATTCGGTGGCATGAAGTTCGGTGTAGACGAACCGGCTACAGGCCTGGCGGAAGCTCTCGGGCGTCTTCTGTTCCCCGAATCCGTAGACATCGGCCCCCTGCTCACGAATCCGCGAGGCTAGTCTGGTGAAGTCGCTGTCGGAAGAGACAAGGCAAAAGCCGTCGAATCGGTTGCTCTGCAATAAATCCATGGCATCGATCAAAAGCGCGATGTCGGAGGCATTTTTGCCTGGCGTATAGGCAAACTGCTGCTGCGGGAGGATAGCATATCGGGTGAGCGTCTCGGTCCAGCCCTTGAGGCCAGGAGCGGAGAAGTCTCCGTAGATTCGGCGGACACTCGCCTCGCCGAGGCGGGCAATCTCCGCAAAGAGACTGCCCGCAATCTTGCTTGAGGTGTTTTCGGCGTCGATCAACACCGCCAGTCGATCAGTTTTGTCTCTGGATGCCATTCTTGCCTTCCCCTCAAGGAGGCCCGGTCAATCCAACGCCTCGTCGACTGGTTGCATCACAACCAATCGACACGCGTATTGCAAGGAGACTCGGTTAGTCTGCGCCTTAATCCTGCGCCAGCACGATCACCATATCCTTCTCGGTATAAGCCAGCAGCTCCGACCGGTTCGGATTGACGATCACGCCGCCGAGATTGCGTTCGTCGGCGTCCCCAGCGCGCTGGCGGCGGTGGCCGATGGCGATTTCGCCGCGACGGAGTGCCGCGAGCGCCACGGTGAAGAAGTTCACGGGCTTCGAGATATCCACATAGTCGCTCATTGGGCGCATGTAGATTTCCGAGCCCTCGACATCAAGCAGTTCGTCGAAGATCGCGGCCATGAACTCGTTTTCAGAGGCCTGGGCGAGCATCAAGCTGACCAGCTTGTTGCTGACGACGAAATCGTCGGCCCTGGTGACCTCGGCGAGTTCGCGGTTTCTCACATCGGTCATCTCGCTCACCACGTTGATGTGGAGGCCGGCACTCTCGGCGATCTTGCGCAGGTGGAGCAGCGTGATCAGCGTGCGCGTGTCGGCCGACTGCATGGCCATGTGGTCGCTGTAGCCGAGCACCAGCACGTGGTCATAGGTGGGGATGTCGAGCGCTTCGAGTGCGGCCTTGCTGCTGGTGTCGATGACGTGGTGCTGGATGGCCATGTTTCCGTTGGGCATGACGAGACCGGCGACATCGGCTTCGAATTCCGGCGTGTTGGCGGCGATCGTCAGGACGGAACCCGGTGCAACATAACGACCGAGTTCGGTCGCGATGATCGGGCCACGACGGTTCCAGCCGAGAATCAAGGTGCGCTCGGGCTGGGTCTCGCGGCGAATCGGGGCTTTGACAGCGGCCTGAGCGATTTGCGGCGCGCCGGACCAGACCTGGATCGAGGCATCGTCTTCCGCGATGATGACCAGGCGTTCGCCAGGGCCGATGATGCGATTCGGCGACGGGTTGAGGTGGATCTGGCCCTCGACATCGCAGACGCCGATCAGGGTGCTGTTTTCATAAGACATGACCGCGGTGCCGAAGGGCTTACCCTCAAGCTGCGGCTGGGCGAGCGTGTAGATCTCGCAGCCATCGAAATCGAGCAGTTCGGTGTATACGGCCGAGAGGCCCGACTGGCGGCTGGTATGCACGACGATTCGCGAAATCAGGTCATCGGCCAGTACGAGCTGCAGTTCCTTGCCGCCGACAATGCGGGCAACTTCGACATTCTGCGCGTCGCGGATCTCAGCCGCAATCATATAGGGCTCCGCACGGCGCTCCGGATCGTTGACGAGCGCCAGCACCGACTTGATGACCTGAGAGTCCGGGTCGTCACCTTCCGGCGACAGGACGATGATCGAACGCGAGGTGTGCGGATTGACGATGGAGAGATCGAAGAGATCGGTCGGATCACCGCTGCGGCAGATGATCTTGGTGTTCTTGAGGTCGCCGATCTTGTCTGCGATCTCTTCCTCCATCTCGACCTTGTCCTTGTTCGCCATGATGACGATGCGCGGGCGGCGGCGGCTCTGGTTGGCGATGACAAGTTCCGAGATCACGTCGAAGATCGAGGACGACCAGTTGAGGATGATGGTGTGGTCGCTTTCGAGCACCCGAGAACGGCCCTTGCGCAGTTCGTCCAGCTTGTTTTCAAGACCGGAGCTGATGACACCGATCAAGGCGGAGAAGACGAAGATACCGGCCAAGGTCACGACGAGCGCCACGAGACGGAAGCCCCAGCCCTGGTCGCCTCCCATCGTGCCGGCATCGAAGGTGCGCATGAGCGATTCCCAGGTGCCTTCGATGAAGCTCACAGGCTCGCCACCTTCCGGCGCAATGCCCGTGATGGCGAGGAAGGCACCGGCCAGGCTGATCACGACCAGGGAGATCAAGGCCAGCCATCCGATCAGGGCGATCGCGCCGCCCGCCATGCTCTTGTCGAACTCGTAGCGCAGCCGCGCCCGCCAGGTGTTGCTCGTCTTCATGAATGTGCCTTCGAAAGTGGGACAGAATTTGGGGGAACAATGTTCCTCGAATGGCAACGCTTCCGTTAATAATCAACGGGTTTGCGGGAAGCGCGCCTGACTTACCCCTGAAAAAGTCGCAGAAACCTGCCGTTCTGCCTTGCTCCGTTTCCTGTCGGGCTCCGCCATCGCGCCCGAACGCGAAAACGGCCCGCGTCCGGTAGGACGCGGGCCGGAGGGCAACAATCGTTTTCGAGCTTACTTGCCGCCGATCGGGCGGGTCGCTGCGGCCTTCTCCACCATGGCGGTGACTTCCGCGCGGCGGGCGCCTTCGAGCGGCATGCGCGGCATGCGAACACGCTCGGAGCCGCGACCCATGATCTGTTCGGCAAGCTTGATCGACTGCACGAGATCGTGCTCGGCATCGAGATGCAACAACGGCATGAACCAGCGATAGATGCGGCGGGCTTCCACCCAGTCGCCACGGTCGGCAGCGGCGACGAGCGCCACCGATTCGGCCGGGAAGGCACTGGTGAGGCCGGAGACCCAGCCCTTGGCGCCGAGCATCAAGCCTTCGAGAGCCACGTCGTCGAGACCGGCGAAGATGTCGTAACGGTCGCCGAAAGCATTGATCAGATCGGTGAAGCGGCGCGGATCCGGCGCGCTTTCCTTGACGGCCTTGATGTTCTTCACGCCGTCCAAGGCTTCCAAGACTTCCGCGCCGATGTTCACGCGATAGGCCGGCGGGTTGTTGTAGAGCATGATCGGGAGGCCGGTCGCCTCGGCCACGGTCTTGAAATGGGCGACCAGTTCGTGCGGCTTCGGCACATAGACCATAGCCGGCAGGAGCATCAGGCCGTCTGCACCGATCTTTTCGGCATCACGAGCGTAGGCGCTCGCACGGCGGGTATCGAATTCGGAAACGCCCGTGACGATCGGCACGCGCCCGTTCACGACCTCGACGGCGGCTTTCAGGATGGTGCGCTTTTCTTCCGGACCGAGCGAGTTGTTCTCGCCGCAGGTGCCCATGACGATCAGGCCGTTGACGCCATCATTGACAAGGGCGTCGAGCACGCGCTGCGTCGCATCGATATCGACGGAAAAATCTTCATGGAACTGAGTCGTTGCAGCGGGGAATACGCCATGCCAGCCGGTGGTCATTGGAAAGCTCCTCTTGAGTGGTGGGTCTTAAATATACAAATTGTCGACAGAGTGCAAGAGCGCGTCTTCTCCGCCCCTGAGTGCGGGCGCGTGGGCGGATGCCCTGTCGTTCAGTGCCGGATCAAGCGAAGGGCTGCGACGGCCCCTGTGCAGGGATGGTGAACCACTGGGGTCCCTCCTCCGTCATGTGGATGTGGTCTTCCAGGCGGATCCCATAACGTCCCGGAAAAACGATCATCGGCTCGTTGGAGAAACACATGCCGGGTTTCAGCGGGGTCTGGTTGCCCCGCACGATATACGGCTCTTCATGGATCTGCAGCCCCAGACCGTGGCCTGCGCGGTGCGGAAGGCCTGGCAGACGATAGTCCGGTCCCAGTCCATGACGCTCGATTTCGGTGCGGGCCGCGGCATCCAGACTGCCGCAAGTTGCCCCCAGACGCGCCGCATCGAATACCGCCTCCTGCGCCTGCCGCTCGATTGCCCAATGTCGCGCGAAATCCGGGCTGGGCTCATCAAGCACATAGGTGCGGGTCAGATCCGCATGATAGCCGTCGATGCGGCAGCCGGTGTCAACGAGGATCACGTCACCGGGCGCATAGTGCTGTTCGCCGTCGGCGCCGTGCGGCAGCGAAGTGGCGGTGCCGAAGGAGACGATGCAAAAGCTTGATCCGCCTGAAGCGCCCAAGGCACGGTGTTCGGCATCGATTAGGCGCACGACCTCCGAAGCGGCAATGCCGGAACGGATATAGGCATGAGCGCGGCGGTGGACTTCGAGCGTCAGGTCCATCGCATACTGGATCAGCGCGATCTCGGACTCGGATTTGCAGAGGCGAAGATCGCGCAAGAGCCGGGTTCCGTCCACCAGTCTGTCCGTCCCGAGCGCGCGGGCGAGCGCATGATAGACGAAGAGCGGCAGTTCGTCGTCCAATGCGAGTTTCGCACTATGGGGCAGAAGCGAGGCGACAAGGTCGGCACTGGCTTCGTCCTCCTGCCAGACGGCAATCTCGCCTTCCAGGCGGGGCAAGGTCTCGACGCGGCTCTGCTCGAAGCCCGGAACGACGTAGACCAGGCGGTCATGCAGGATCACGGCGCCGACGAGGCGCTCGCTCTGATGCCAGACGAGGCCGGTGAAATAGCGCAGGCTTTCGGTAGACCCGAGGAGAACGCCATCGACCCCGGCCTCAGCCATTGATCGGCGAAGGGCAGCAAGGCGTTCGTGGCGCTCTTCCGTGGTGATAAGCGGCGGGCGTGGTCTGATGGTCATTTTTAGTCCTCACATGGGAAAGGAGGCGCCGGCCTTCGACGGTGGCGGATTGAAACGATGTGAAAAGGAACGGCGCTCAGAGTCCGGTGATGGTCTTCGCCTTGCCCAGATCGCGGGCGACATAATCCTGGATCTGACGGACGATCTGTTCGCCATGGGCGATGGCCAGCCGGTCGGCCGCCTCGACATCGCCGGCGCGGATGGCCGTGATCATCGCCTCGTGCTCCTCGACGTAACGCTTCGGCAAGCGGTCATCGAAGGTGGAGTAGTAGAGCCTGAGGATGCGGCGGCCTTCATCGAGCAGTCGGGCAAAAAACGCTGTGTAATAGGAGTTGCCGGCACGCTCAGCGATGGCGACATGAAATTCCCTGTTCGCCTCGATCATGGCGATGGCGTCCTGCGCATCCACGGCGGCCGCAAATTCCCGCTGACGGTCCGTGATGACCTGCATCCAGGCATCCCCCTGTCTCTGCGCCGCGCCCCGCGTGGTGACGCGGTACATCAGGCAAAGGGCCTCGAAATAGGTCGGCAGACTGGAGAAATCGATGGTCGCGACGATCGTATTGCGATTGGGCAGCGTCGTGGCGAGACCATCGGCGGTGAGACGAAGCAACGCTTCCCGGATCGGCGTTCTTGACATGCCGAAACGCTCCGACAGACGCGTCTCGTCGAGGGGGCTGCCGGGGGCACGCTCCATCGCAAGAATCTCGCCGCGCAGAGCCTGATACACGCTTTCCGTGCCGGAGCCGCGTGTTCGTGGTGCTTCGCCCTGCCCGCCGTCGTTCGAACCGCTCATATTGCTCCCCGCATGCCTATGCGATTGCGCGGATGCGTGCGCAATCTGCATGCAAGACAACGGGGAACTGCGGGGAAGTCAAGGCAGCGGCATGCGCGTCGTGCAACAGCTCCCCGAAAACGAACGGTTATTCCAGCTCGCCGCGCGCTTCGAGGTACCACTCGACAAACGCCCTTACACCTTCTTCAAGCCGGGTGCCGGGGGTATAGCCGGTCAGGGCCTGCAGGAGTGCAGGGCTCGCATAGGTTCGCGGGACATCGCCTTGCTGCATTGGCAGCATGTGGCGCTTGGCCGGGCGACCCACGGTCTTCTCGACGATGTCGACGAAATCGAGCAGGTTTTCCGGTTGGCCGCCGCCGATGTTGACGACGCGGAACGGCGCCTGTCGCGACAGGGTCTCGACGCGCTCGTCGGCCACGCGGTTGGCCTCGTCGGGGGCCACATGGGAGAGGCGTATGATGGCTTCGACCAGGTCCTCGACATAGGTGAAGTCGCGGCTCATCTGGCCTTCGCCATAAATCTCGATCGGCTGATCGTTCAGCATTCGGTCAACGAACTTGAACAGCGCCATGTCCGGCCGGCCCCAGGGGCCATAAACGGTGAAGAACCGGAACGCGGTGGTCGGCGTCTTGTGGAGATGCGCGTGGCTATGGGCGATCAGTTCCATCGACTTCTTGGTCGCCGCATAGATGGTCAAGGGCTCATCCGTGCGGTCGGTCTCGTGGAACGGAACGGTCGGGCTTGCGCCGTAAATCGAAGAGGTCGAGGCGAGCATCAGGTGCTTCACCTTGTGGCGCTCGGCGAGATCGATGATGTTCCACGAGCCCTGGACGTTGGAACTCAGATAGGATTGCGGGTTCTCGATGCTGTAGCGGACACCGGCCTGGGCGGCGAGATGCACGATGATCTCGGGATTGGCCTTGGCGACGGCCTCTTCCAGAGCGGCGCGGTCTTCCAGCATGGCGATCACGGGCGTGAAGGCCGGATACTGGGCAAGTGCGGCATGGCGCATATGCTTGAGCTTGACGTTGTAATAGGGCGTTACGCCGTCGAAGCCGACGACGTCATGTCCTTCCGCCAGTAGGCGTCGGGCCAGATGAAAGCCAATGAAGCCGGCCGTGCCGGTGATGAAATAGCGCATGTCAGGCCTTCGCCTTCCGCTTGCCGATCGGGAAATGGGCAAAGCCATATTTCCCCATTTCCTCCGGCTTATAGATGTTGCGCAGGTCAACGATGACCGGCACCTTCATCTCCGTCTTCAGGCGGCGGAAGTCGAGCGCACGAAATTCATCCCATTCCGTCACCACGACGATGGCCTCGGCCCCAGCAGCAATATCGTACGGGTTTTTGCCATAGACCACCGGGCCGAGCATCGACTTCGCGGCATCCATCCCTTCCGGGTCGAAGACGTGTACGTCGGCACCGCCGTCGAGCAGAGCCTGGACGATGGTGATGGAGGGCGCGTCGCGCATGTCGTCGGTGTTCGGCTTGAAGGTCAGTCCCAGCACCGCGATCTTCTTGCCGCGCACCGAGCCGCCGCAGGCAGCGATAACCTTGCGGCCCATGGCGCGCTTGCGATTGTCGTTGATGGCGACTGTCGTCTCGATCAGCCGCAGGGGGCTGTCGAAATCCTGGGCGGTCTTGACCAGCGCCAGCGTATCCTTCGGGAAGCAGGAGCCACCATAACCCGGACCGGCATGCAGGAACTTGTCGCCGATGCGCTTATCCATGCCGATGCCCTTGGCGACTTTCTGGACGTCCGCACCGATCTGTTCGCAGAGGTCGGCGATCTCGTTGATGAAGGTGATCTTCATCGCGAGGAAGGCGTTGGCGGCGTATTTGATCAGCTCGGAGGTGCGGCGTTCGCAGAAGTAGAGCGGCGCTTCGTTGAGATAGAGCGGTCGATAGACTTCACGCATGATGTCGATGGCGCGCTCGTCTTCCGAGCCGATGACGATGCGATCAGGCCGCTTGAAGTCGGAAATGGCTGCCCCCTCGCGGAGGAATTCCGGGTTGGAGACGACCTTGATGTCCTTGTCCGGGAATTCTTCGCGGAAGATGCGCTCGATCTCGTCGCCGGTGCCGACGGGGACGGTGGACTTGGTCACCACGACGGTGAAGCCGGTCACGGCGGCCGCGATCTCGCGGGCGGCGGCATAGACGTAAGACAGATCCGCATGGCCGTCGCCACGACGCGACGGGGTCCCGACCGCGATAAAGACGACATCGGCATCGGCAACGGGGCCCGCGAGATCGAGGGAGAAGCTCAGGCGACCGGCTTCGCGGTTATGGGCGATGATGGCATCCAGCCCCGGCTCGAAAATCGGCACCTCGCCGCGCTCCAGAGCGTCGATCTTGTCCTGCGATTTGTCCACGCAAATCACCTGGTGACCGAAGTCCGCCAGGCAGGCACCCGAAACGAGGCCAACATAGCCCGAGCCAATCATCACAATGCGCATTCAACACCTATTATTCTGACATCACGCTTCACGCCGCCGCGCCCAGGCTCCTTCATGGAACACGGGATGCGACACGAAGATGACGAACTGCAGGGCGGACGCGCCGTTCGCCAGCTGCCGAGATCAAACTCGCGTGGGCAGAGAGGAGCACACGCCACAGCAAAGGGAACTAACCCCGCCGGTGGCTCCAGTCAAAGAAAATGCGTACACTTGGGGTTACGGTGCAGTAGACAGTCGGCTGCGCAACCGCTGGTGCTCGACCTCGTCGAGGGAAAAGTTCCACATGATCGCGATTGCGGCGATCTTTGGCAGAATTGGCAGAAACGCGTACAGCATGCCGAGCATCGACAGCGCGGCCGGCGTCTGCGCAACCTCCCTTCCTGCAACAAAGCCAGCGAAGTCCAGCAACGGAAAGACAATCCCGGCCGACAGGGCAATTGCGAACTTGGTGATGAAGCTCCAGGCGGCGAAATAGAGGCCGGAACGCTGCTCGCCGGATGCCACGGTGTCGTTGTCGACAACGTCTGCCTGGATGGCGGGGGGAAGCGTGAGATCAAAGCCAAGCAGCAGGCCGGTCGCGACACAGACGACGGCAAAGGGGACGACATCCCCCTCCCCCAGAAAGCCCGCGACCGAGAAGATGCAACAGGCCGCCAGCATGGCCAGGCACCAGGCGCGATGCTTGCCCAGGCGTTTGGCAATCGCCACCGACAGGGGCACGCCGGCAATGGCACACAGAAAATAGGTGAATAGAAGGGGACCCTGCTGTTCGGGTGCGCCCAGTCGCTGGCCGACGAAATAGATGAAGAGCGAGGCCGGCACGGCATTGGCAAAGCTGTTGAGCAGAAAGGCGGAGGCGAGCCTCAGAAACGGACCATTCGCCCTCAAATGCTGAAACCCTTCGCGCAACGACAGTTTACGCCGGGAGAGATCGGCCGGCTCCGGGACACGCGCTACCGCCAGAAGACCGGCGAATGGCAGCGTGACCGCAATGAAGACGGCTATCCAGGCGAGGCCATGGAAGCCCTCGGCCGTATCGACACCACCGACAAATGGCAGGGTGATCGCGATCAAAGAGCCGATCAGGGTGGCCCCTTCGCGCCAGGCCGAAAGCTTGACCCGTGCCTGATAGCCGGTGGCCAGTTCCGCCCCCCAGGCCGTGTAGGGAAGAAGCGACCATGTCGCTCCAATCGAGAGTGTGACGCCCCAAAATGCAAGGTAGGCGACACCGGCATCCTGCGGCGGCCAGAAAAGCATGAAGGCGGCGAGCGCCGTCAGCGGCGTGGACATGACGAAGAAGAAGCGACGGCGACCGAAGCGCGAGCGGACTCGGTCGGAGAGCCAGCCAAACAGGGGGTCGGTGACCGCGTCGATCAGGCGGATGCCCAGCAACAACGTGCCGATGGTTGCCAGCGACAAGGCGAAATGATCGGCATAGAAGGTCGGCACCACGATGTAGAAAGGCAGCGCGATGGCCGCGAGCGGGATCGCCGGAAGGGCATAGAACGCAAAGCGAGACGACGGCGGGGCCTGATCTGTCATGGGGTATCCGTCACTGAATTGTCTGAAAATGTCTACGGCTTGCCGTCACTTCCGGTTTTGCCCGTCTTTCGACAGCGCTCGGAGCAATAGATCACCTTGTCCCAGTCCCGTTCCCACTTCTTGCGCCAGGCAAAGGGTCTACGGCAGATCGGGCACGTCTTCTGTGGCAGGTCGCCCTTGCGGATCATTTTGGGCATGGGGTCTCACGGGTCATGTCAAGTTCCACTTCGCAGCCGCGAGGACAATGGATCACTTGGCGACAATCATGCGGTTGAAGCTTGCCACCCCCTGCCCCACTTGCTAGCTCCACAGCACAATCACGGGAGACACATCAGCATGAGAGAACATTCCTTCGGCCGCACGGAATTTACCGTCAGCGACATCGGCTTCGGTGCCTGGCAGATCGGCGGCGCCTGGGGCGAGGTATCGGAGGCCGATGGCCGGGCTGCGCTGAATGCAGCACTCGACGCCGGCATGACCTTCATCGACACGGCCGATGTCTATGGCGATGGCCGCTCGGAAAAGATCATTGCCGACGTGCTGAAAGCGCGCGGTGGTACGCGGCCGATGGTGGCATCGAAGGCCGGGCGCCGGCTCAACCCGCATGTGGCGGATGGATACACGAGGGCGAATATCGAAGCCTTCATCGATCGCTCGCTGCAGAACCTTTCGGTCGACAGTTTGGACCTCGTACAGCTGCATTGCCCTCCGACCGAGGTCTACTACCGTCCGGAAATGTTCGAGGGGCTGGAAGAGATCCGCAAGGCGGGCAAGATCAAGTATTATGGCGTTTCTGTCGAAAAGGTCGAGGAAGCGCTGAAGGCGATCGAATATCCGGGCGTCGTTTCGGTGCAGATCATCTTCAACATGTTCCGCCAGCGTGCGGCCGGGCTGTTTTTCCAGGAAGCCAAGCGCCGCAATGTCGCCGTCATCGCCCGCGTTCCGCTGGCAAGCGGCCTGCTCTCCGGCAAGATCACGGCGAACACCCAGTTTGCGGCGGAAGACCACCGCAACTTCAACCGTAACGGCGAAGCCTTCGACGTCGGTGAAACCTTTGCCGGCGTGCCGTTCGAGACGGGGCTCGCAGCCGTCGAGGAGATCCGCAAGCTCGTTCCGGCCGGCGCGTCCATGGCGCAGTTCGCGCTGCGCTGGATCCTGATGCATGAGGCGGTTACCGTGGTCATCCCCGGCGCGCGCAACGGCGAGCAGGCCAAGGCCAATGCCGCCGCGTCCGATCTTCCGGCTATCTCGGCGGATGTGATGGTGGCAGCCAAGGACACCTATGACCGGCTGATCGCGCCGCATGTGCATCACCGCTGGTAAGACACAGCAATGTTGAAAAGGAAGAGGCCGGGTGAGCGATCACCCGGCCTTTTTTGTTTCAGCGCGGCGATATGCCGATCAGTTGGTGCCCTGCAGGTTCACTTCCCAGAACAGCGTTTCGCCCGAACTATCGTCGACACCGTCATTGTCTGTGACCGCGTAAGCCTTGCCTGATGCGTCGAAGGTGAAGCCTTCGAGCTTGTCGAGAACGTAGCCGTTGGTGGCCGACTTCAGGTCCGGCAGGAAGTCATACACTTCCTGCTTCGTCACGACCGGCAGCGCTTCGCCGATCTTGGCCGGCTTCAGGCCGGCGATATCAACCGAGTAGAGCTTCTTGAGCTTGGCATTGTCGCCGATCTGGTTGTCGCGCTCGACGATGTAGAGCTTGCCATCATGGGCGGTGATTTCGGAAAGGCCGACCCAGCCTTCGCCAGCCTTTTCCAGCGGGTAGTGGACGGCGCCCCATTCCTTGGACTTCGGGTTGTAGGACAGGAGCTTCACCATGCCCTTGTCGTCATCACCCCATTCGCGCTGCACGGCCATCCACAGGGTCATGTCGTCGCCGGTGCCGACGCTCGTGATGCCTTCCAGACCGAAGCGGGTCTGGCCGGCGAGCAGTTCCGTCGGGAAACCGATCTCGGCCTTGATCTCGCCCTTGTCGTCGACATTGTAGATGCCATGGCCGACGAGCTTGGCCGGATCGCCTTCGGAGGCGAGCCAGAAACCGCCCTTACCATCCAGCGTGATGCCTTCGATATCGAGCTTCTGGGCAGGCTGACCACCACGGGTGACCGGCAGGGCCTTGGTGATGACGGCCGGCTTCTGGGTTGCGTCGATGGTGAAGATGGTCGGTTGAGCGGAGTAGAAGCTGTCATTGACCGCGTAGAGCGTGCCCGCCTTTTCGGCGTCGCCGACGAGACCGGACAATGCGCCCCAGCCGGTCGGTGCGCCATCGACGATTTCCGAGCGCAGTGTCGGGTAGGCCGGCGTGCCCTCAGCCAGTTCGTAGAGCATTACATGCGAGCGCACGCCGCCATCTTCACCGAGATCCAGTTCATTGGCGGTGGCAAGCAGGTTGCGGCCCGGGATGGCGACGGCACCTTCGGGCGAGACGCCGGAGGGCAGAAGCTGGGTGAGCTGCGGCTCGGCACCGGTGTCCTTATAGACGCCGACGATCGAGGCGCGCTCGGAGAGCACGAAGAAATACTTCTGGTCGCCGAAGGTCGCTGCTTCCAGGCCTTCGAGTTCAACACCCTTGGACTTGGCGCGCTTGTCGGGGAAATGACCGATCTGGGCAATGGCGAGCTCGAGCGACGGACCAGATTCGTAGGAGACCTTTCCGGTCTTGTCGAAGATGGTGAAGCTGCGGGAGCCGCCCTTCCAGTCGCCTTCGTTGGCGACGACGAGACGGTCGTCATCCAGCCACTTGACCGCGTCCGGCTCGCGAGCCACGCCTTCCTTGCTGCCGGTGAACTTGAGCGCGCCATCCGATTTGGTGTCGATGCCCGAGAGGTCGACTGTGCCAGCGGAGAAGTGGCTCTTCACTTCGCCGGTCTTGCCGTCGACGATGGCGATGTGGTTGTTTTCCTGCAGCGTCACGGCGATTTCGCCAAGGCTGTTGATCGCGACGAATTCGGGTTCTGGATCTTCCGGTGCGACTTCGGAAAGGCCGGTCAGGGCAACACGCTTGATCGAGCCGCAATCGACGACTCCATCTTTTAGTGATGCGATGACGAGGTCGCCGGCCGGCATCTGCGGCAGGTCCCCCTCATTGACGTCCTCGTCACGCTCGTTCTCGATGGCGACGGCGACGAAGCTCTTGTCCTTGGAGACCGCTACCGAGTCCGGCTGGCCGCCGAGGTCACAGCTTGTTTCGATCGCCTTGGTGGCGATGTCGACGACCACGAGCTTGCCGGAGGGATTGGCCTTGCTTTCGGAGGTGTTGACGCCTGCCAGAACCTTTGCGCCGGCAACGGCAACCGATGTCGGTTCGCCGTCCATCATCAGCGCGCCTGCTGCCTTCGGGGCCTTGGCATCGGTAATATCGACAAAACCGATCGCCCCGAGCGGGCTGTCGGAATAGATCAGCATATTGCCGTCTTCCGTTGCCGTGACGATTTCGGCGGAAGTGGCGGACAGCTTGTCCTTGTCCGCCGGCAAATTGCTAGCGACCGGGAAGGCCGCGATTCGGTTGAAGACCTGCTCGGCTGCGGCCGGCATGGTCACCGAAGCCAGAAGTGCGGCGGTCAGCGCCGCGCGGGTGAGACCTGATGTCATGGGAAACCTCCTGTTGCCGATGAATGGAACAGGAGGCTTTTGCGTCACCGGGATTACAGGCGCATGACAGAGGAGCCAATCAACCCCGGCTTGTTTCCCGCCGGGCTTCCCGAAGCATCAGGAAGAGCGAAGCCCCCAATATGAGGACCGCGCCGATCCAGAGATAGCCGCTTGGGGCATAGCCGAACACGAGCCATCCGGCGAAGACGTTGAGCGGCAGCTTCAAGTCATCGAAGGGCTGCACGTAAGCGGCATCTGCGGCATTGTAGGCGAGCGTCAGCAGATACTGGCCGATGGCGGTCAGCAGGCCTGCACCCAGAAGCAGCCAGAGCGCTGCCCCCTCCGGTACAACGAAGCCCGAGGCGACGGCGAGTCCGGCATTGATCGGGGTCAGCAGCACAAGCAGCCAAACCGTAACGGTTTCCGGTGCCTCGTAGTGCGTGAGGTTCTTCATGATCAGCGATGACCCGCCCCATAGCAGCGCCGACAGAACCGGCAGAAGGGCTGCAAGCGTGAACGCATCCGACCAGGGTTGCAGGATGATCATGGCACCGGTGAATCCGGCCAGGGTCGCGAGCCACCGGTCTCTTCCGACGGTCTCACCCAGAAAGAGGCGGGCACCGATGATGATGAAGAACGGCGAGGTCATGACGAGCGCGATGGCCTGCCAGATCGGAACGGTGGCAAGGCCTGTCACCCAGGCCTGAACGCCGAAAGCGGCAAGCAGGACGCGCAGAATATGGCGCACGGGATAGGCCGTCTTCATCGCCTTCAAGCCGAGGCGGACAAGCAGCGGCAGGGAGAGGACGAGCGCAAATCCATATTGCCAGAAGGCGGTCGACGCCGGCGGAAAGCCGAGCGTCATGGAGAGCCACTGGGTGACGACATTGAGCGCGGCGAAGGCAATGCCTGCCAGCACCATGAAGCCGGCACCAACAACAGCCCGGGAACGCAAGAGCGAAACGGAGCTCTGATTCATGTCATGTTTCCTTTTCCAAAGGACCAACACAAACCAGGACAGATGAGGACGACGAAGCCGCTCCAGAACGGAAACGACACTGCGCAGCACGCCTCGCCGATCCGCATGACGCGGCGGCAGGACGAAGCCTGACCTCATTCTCTTTCATCCGGACTTTAACCGTCGGCTCCGGAGTTACACCGGATCTGCTGACCCTGCCCTCCCTGAAGGAAGACCAGGCGCTCGCGGGCTATGAGGTTTCCCTCTTACCGCCGGTGGGGAATTTCACCCCGCCCTGAGAACGAATGCCGGGAGACCCGGCCCGACAGAAATATGACAGCCAATGCTGCGACGCAAGATGGGCAAACAAGAAAGCCCGGCGCAGAGGCCGGGCTCACCAGGGTGTCAGCTGACCATCGGCACCGAAGGGTGGCGACGGTCACGACGGATCAGCTGTTGACAGCGTCCTTTAGGCCCTTGCCGGCCGTGAACTTCGGAACGTTGCGAGCCGGGATATCGACTTCAGCGCCGGTGGACGGGTTGCGGCCCTTGGAGGCTTCGCGACGGGCGACGGTGAAGGCACCGAAACCAGCGAGGCGGATGTCGCCACCGTTCTTCAGCTCGGCCTGAACCGTTTCAAAAACGGCGTCGACGGCAGAGGCTGCGTCAGCCTTGGTGAGGCCAGCCTTCTCGGCGACCGCGGATACGAGTTCGTTCTTGTTCATGTTTCCACCCTTTCTGATTGGTATGAAACGACTCAAATGATTAAGTCGGGCGGAGAATACGAAAGCTTCTGCCCTTCGCAACTCAAAAGCACCCGAAAGGCCCGGAAAACAAGCCGTTTAAGGGACTTTTCACAAAAAAGGCTGGCAAATTTGCCAGCCTTTTTGTCGGTTTTGGAGCTTTGTGGCTCACTTATGGCAGAATTGCCTCAGTGGGCGACCGCAGAGCCGGTCTCATCGGCACCCTCAACTGTGCCGATGGCAGGGGTTTCGACTGTTCCGTCCCATTCAATCGGTTCAGGCACGCGAACCAACGCATGGCGGATCACCTCACCCATCCGGGATACCGGTACGATCTCCATATTGTTCTTCACGTTGTCCGGAATGTCGGCCAAATCCTTGGCGTTCTCTTCCGGGATCAGAACCTTCTTGATGCCGCCCCGCAGTGCGGCGAGCAGCTTCTCCTTCAGGCCGCCGATCGGCAGCACGCGGCCCCGCAGCGTCACTTCACCCGTCATCGCGATATCCTTCGAAACCGGAATACCGGTCATAATGGAGACGATGGCGGTTGCCATGGCAATACCGGCGGACGGGCCGTCCTTCGGGGTCGCGCCTTCCGGCACGTGGACGTGGATGTCGGACTTGTCGAAGCGCGGCGGCTCAACACCGAAATCGACGGCGCGCGAGCGGACATAGGATGCGGCAGCCGAAATCGATTCCTTCATCACGTCCTTCAGGTTGCCGGTGACCGTCATGCGGCCCTTGCCGGGCATCATGACACCTTCGATCGTCAGAAGTTCGCCGCCGACTTCCGTCCAGGCGAGACCCGTGACAACGCCGACCTGATCCTCACCCTCGGCTTCGCCGTGGCGGAAGCGCGGGATGCCCAGATATTCGTTAATGTTCTCGGCCGTGACCGCAACGGACTTGACCTTGCCCTTGATGATCTCGGTGACCGCCTTGCGGGCAAGCTTCATCAATTCGCGCTCGAACGAGCGAACACCGGCTTCGCGGGTGTACTGCTGGATGACCGCCAGGATCGCGCCGTCCGTGACAGAGAATTCCTCCGGACGCAGCGCGTGTTCCTTGATGGCCTTGGGCAACAGGTGCCGCTTGGCGATCTCGAGCTTCTCATCCTCGGTGTAGCCGGCGATCCGGATGATCTCCATGCGGTCCATCAGCGGACCCGGGATGTTCAGCGTGTTGGCGGTGGTCACGAACATCACGTTCGACAGGTCATATTCCACTTCGAGATAGTGGTCCATGAAGGTCGAGTTCTGTTCGGGATCGAGCACCTCGAGCAGGGCCGAAGACGGGTCGCCACGGAAGTCCATGCCCATCTTGTCGATCTCGTCGAGCAGGAAGAGCGGGTTCGACTTCTTGGCCTTCTTCATCGACTGGACGATCTTGCCGGGCATGGAGCCGATATAGGTGCGGCGGTGACCGCGGATCTCGGCTTCATCACGGACGCCACCCAGCGCCATGCGCACATATTCGCGGCCGGTCGCCTTGGCGATCGACTTGGCGAGCGAGGTCTTGCCGACGCCCGGAGGGCCGACGAGGCACAGGATCGGGCCTTTCAGTTTCGTCGCGCGGGCCTGGACGGCGAGATACTCGACGATGCGCTCCTTGACCTTGTCGAGACCAAAATGGTCTTCGTCGAGGATCTTCTCGGCAGCGTTCAGGTCGATCTTGACCTTGGACTTCTTGTTCCACGGCAGGCCCAGCAGCCAGTCGAGATAGTTGCGCACGACGGTGGCTTCGGCCGACATC
Organism: Hyphomicrobiales bacterium; assembly: GCA_900473805.1. Taxonomy (GTDB): domain Bacteria; phylum Pseudomonadota; class Alphaproteobacteria; order Rhizobiales; family Rhizobiaceae; genus Allorhizobium. The sequence goes on from UCMS01000001.1 coordinate 106,834, forward strand.
GGGCTCATGTGACGCAGCTTCTTCAGCTCGGCATCGGCCTTTTCCTTGGCTTCCTTGGAAAGCTTGGTCTTGGCGATGCGCTCTTCCAGCTCGGCCATCTCGTCACGGCCGTCTTCGCCGTCGCCGAGTTCCTTCTGGATCGCCTTCATCTGTTCGTTGAGGTAGTATTCGCGCTGGGTCTTCTCCATCTGGCGCTTGACGCGCGAGCGGATGCGCTTTTCCACCTGGAGAACCGAGATCTCGCCTTCCATGAAGCCGAGCGCCTTTTCAAGGCGCGTCTTGACGCTCACCGTTTCCAGCATTTCCTGCTTTTCGGTGATCTTGATGGAGAGGTGCGAGGCAACCGTGTCGGCGAGCTTCGAGTAGTCCTCGATCTGGCTTGCCGCGCCAACGACCTCGGGCGAGATCTTCTTGTTCAGCTTGACGTAGTTTTCGAACTCGGAGACGACCGAGCGCGACAGAGCCTCGATTTCCACGGCATCTTCGTCGGGCTCTGCAAGAACCTTGGCGCGTGCTTCGTAATAGTCTTCGCGGGTGGTGTAGCCCTCAACCTTGGCACGAGCACGCCCCTCGATCAGCACCTTCACCGTGCCATCGGGCAGCTTCAGCAGCTGGAGTACGTTGGCAACAGTGCCAACTTCATAAATCGCGTTCGGCGCCGGATCGTCGTCGCTCGCATTGATCTGGGTGGCCAGCATGATCTGCTTGTCGGAACCCATCACCTCTTCCAGAGCGCGGATGGATTTCTCGCGGCCCACAAACAAGGGGACGATCATGTGCGGGAACACCACGATGTCGCGCAGAGGAAGCACCGGATAGGTGTTCACCTCGTTTGTCGCTGACGTATTCGTCATTTCAATTCCTTTCCAACGTCCCGAGTTACCGGGACCAAATGACCGACCCAAAGGCATCGGCCATATTCTTGCTCCCCCAACAAGTGGAGTGGCGACACCCTCAATTCAAGCCTGCCTGGCCGGTCCGTCGCGAAACTGTGACGGTCAGATGACGCTCTTCCCTCGCCTGCACGCTACAGCGCGAAGCTGAAGCGAGGCATGAGACGCACAGGTGCCGAAAACAGGCATGCAGGACAGGAAAGAGGTAACGCAGGTACGGATACGCAACAGAATCCAGGATGGCATGGCGCCATTCCTGTTCTAACTCAATCACCCGCAGAGACAACAGCAGACACGGTAAATTTGCGAAACTTCAACGGGAAGGTCGCTGAAAACGAAAGAGCCCGCCAGTGGCGGGCTCTGTGCATGCGATGGGACGGGCATCAGGCCGATGCGTTGGCTTTCTCTTCCTGACGGTCCGCATAGATGTACAGCGGACGAGAATTGCCGTTGACGACATCGTCGGAGATGACGACCTCACGGACACCATCCAGTTCCGGCAGTTCGAACATCGTGTCGAGCAGGATCTTTTCCATGATCGAGCGAAGACCACGCGCACCGGTCTTGCGGGTAATGGCCTTGCGGGCGATCTCGCGCAGAGCGTCCTCGTGGAAGGTCAGTTCGACATCTTCCATCTCGAACAGGCGCTGATACTGCTTGACGAGCGCGTTCTTCGGCTCCGACAGGATCTGGATCAGAGCGTCCTCATCGAGGTCTTCGAGCGTCGCCAAAACCGGCAGACGGCCGATGAATTCCGGGATGAGGCCGAACTTGACCAGATCTTCCGGCTCGAGTTCGCGCAGGACTTCGCCGACGCGGCGATCGTCTTCTGCCTTGACGGTCGCACCGAAGCCGATCGAGGTCTTCTCGCCACGGGCAGAGATGATCTTGTCGAGGCCGGCAAAGGCGCCACCGCAGATGAACAGGATGTTCGTCGTGTCGACCTGCAGGAATTCCTGCTGCGGATGCTTGCGGCCGCCCTGCGGCGGAACGGATGCAACCGTGCCTTCCATGATCTTCAGCAGCGCCTGCTGGACGCCCTCGCCCGACACGTCGCGGGTGATCGAAGGGTTGTCCGACTTGCGGGAGATCTTGTCGACTTCGTCGATGTAGACGATGCCGCGCTGGGCGCGCTCGACATTGTAGTCGGCGGCCTGGAGCAGTTTCAGGATGATGTTTTCGACGTCTTCACCGACGTAACCGGCTTCGGTCAGCGTCGTGGCATCCGCCATGGTGAAGGGAACGTCGATGATGCGGGCGAGCGTCTGGGCAAGATAAGTCTTGCCGCAGCCGGTCGGGCCGACGAGCATGATGTTCGACTTCGCCAGTTCGACGTCGCCGCCCTTGGAGGCGTGCGACAGGCGCTTGTAGTGGTTGTGCACGGCCACCGACAGGATCTTCTTCGCCTGCTTCTGGCCGATCACGTATTCGTCGAGGATCTTGATGATGTCCTGCGGCGTGGGAACGCCGTCACGGGACTTGACCATCGAAGACTTGTTCTCTTCGCGGATGATGTCCATGCAGAGTTCGACGCATTCATCGCAGATGAACACCGTCGGTCCGGCAATCAGCTTGCGGACCTCGTGCTGGCTCTTGCCGCAGAAGGAACAATAAAGGGTATTCTTGGAGTCACCGCCGTTGCTTCCGCTGACCTTGCTCATGTCTTTATCCTTCCAGCACGCCGCGCCACCGCAGTCACGGCAGGGCGGTCACTCACACTGTTCAGTTCCCACCGCCGCCTTTGGTGGAAACCTCTTCCGATCCGGAGCTACTAGCCGATCCGATCAATCCCGGAGCGGCGGCAACGAAAACTCCCAGTCTCGGCAGACTATGTCACAAACGTTCAACATAGCCTTAATCCCTACTATTAGCGCTTTCGCGGCGACTTTAAACCCCCGGCCTCTTCACTTCCTGCGGCGCCGGGCGGGCGCCGCACAGGCCGGACGACATCAAGCCGACGGAGCCGCGCCCTCGATTTCGGCGCGAGACGTCAGGATACGGTCGATCAGACCCCAGTCCTTGGCTTCGCTCGATTCCATGAAGTGGTCGCGATCGAGCGTGGTCTCGACTTCCTCATAGGTGCGGCCCGTGTGCTTGACATAGACCTCGTTCAGACGACGCTTCATCTTAATAATGTCACGAGCATGGCGCTCGATGTCTGACGCCTGGCCCTGGAAGCCGCCGGATGGCTGGTGAACCATGATGCGGGCGTTCGGGGTGGCAAAGCGCATGCCCTTTTCACCGGCAGCGAGGAGCAGCGAGCCCATGGACGCGGCCTGGCCGATGCAGAGCGTCGACACGGCCGGACGGATGAACTGCATGGTGTCGTAGATCGCCATGCCCGACGTCACGACGCCGCCCGGCGAATTGATGTAGAGGGCGATTTCCTTCTTCGGGTTTTCGGCCTCGAGGAAGAGAAGCTGGGCGCAGACCAGCGAGGCCATCGTGTCCTCGACCGGGCCCGTCAGGAAGATGATCCGCTCCTTCAGCAGGCGGGAGAAGATATCGTAGGAGCGCTCGCCGCGATTGGTCTGCTCCACGACCATCGGCACCAGAGCCAGGGCGGTATCAACGGGATTTCTCATATCGGTCCTTTTTCAGCCTCTCCCCGACACGTCCGGTGGCGGGAATCACGTAAAATCTGTCAACCCCTACATAGAGTGTCCGCACCCTGACATTCAAGACACGAGCAAGGGATATCCTTAATGCCTGCATGACGACGAAGAGCCCTGCCCTAGCGGTTTTCCGGGATCTTTGCCAACGGCGTGGCGGCGGGTGCTCGTCAATGCACAAGAAGTCTCTAACATGGTGAAAACTTTGTCATTCACGGCATCGGACAGAAGACCGGCTCACTGCAATCCGCCACGTATACGTAGGAAGTGCTTAACCCGCCTGAGCGATTGTGGGGCAACTCGACCCAGACATGATAAATTCGGATAGTGATCGTGATCGATGTGAAGACGGCGTTTCTGCTGTGGGTTATCCAGGCAGGCACTCTGGCGATTCTGCTGATTGCCATTTGGCTTCATGCCCGTGACCAGCGCCATTTCCTCTGGTTCGGCATCGGCTTTGCCGTGCACGCTGCCGGCCTCGGACTGGTGGGCGGGCGCGGCAGCATTCCGGACTTCATTTCGATTCATGTCGCGAATATCGTCTCGCTTCTGGCATTCAGCAGTTGGGCCTGGGCGATCACAGCATTGGATCGCCGACGTCCTCCGCTCTCTGCCTATCTGCCTCCGCTCCTCTGGATCGCCTGCAACCTCGTACCCCAGGTTCGTGATACTTTCGCCTTGCGCGTCGCGACATACAATTTCGGCGCAACCATCGGATTCGTACTTCTCGCCGTCCTCATCCTGAGGGCCAACTTCAGTTCCCGTCGCTACCGGCAGATGCTGGCCCTCGTTTGGGGGTGCCAGGCGACATCCTCGGTGAGCTTCGGCATCTTTGTGATCTTCTACCAGCCACGCAATTTTCAAGAGGACATCATCGGCATCTGGATGGGAACCGTTGCGCTGATCGGGCTCATCACGGCGATCATCATTCTGGCAAAGATGCTGATGGATCGCTCTGAAGAAAGACTGCAGGCGCTGGTGCGCACCGATCCGCTGACGGGCGTGCTCAATCGCCGCGGTTTTACGGAGGCCTATCAGCGGCTGCAGGACGCCGCCCCCTCGCCGGCCGTCGGTTTGCTGATCTTCGATCTCGACCACTTCAAGCAAGTGAACGACGATCACGGCCATCATGTCGGAGATCTGGTTCTGCAGGAGTTTTCCAACCTCTGCCGGTCGCTGCTGCCGCAGAGGGCGGCGTTCGGGCGAACGGGGGGCGAGGAATTCGCAGCCGTCCTTGCAATATCGGAGGCGCGAGATGCCGCACTTTTCGCCGAAACCGTGCGGCTTGCCCTGGCCGAGAAGGTCATCGACACCCCGGCGCACGGTCTCACCGTGACGACAAGCGTCGGTATAGCGGTCAGCCCGCTGCCCCGCGCCGGCCTAGAACAGTTGATGACGGATGCGGACGCCGCGCTTTACGTCTCCAAGGAACGAGGCCGCAACCGGACGTCCGTCAAGTCCGGCACACGGATCGTGACGGTCCCGCCGGCGGGAAGCGAGACGGTTGTTGTCGATGAGCAGGTTGATCGGCAGGTCGCCATCCTGAAGCGGATCGCAGCCGTTGCCGCGTCACTGGATGGGTAAAACTCCGCCAGCACCCTTGCGAAAGCGAGGCCAAGGCATAAACAGGACGTCATGACCGACCTTTCCTCCCTTTCCATCGACCCCGCCACGCGCCGGGTTTCCCTCGACGCCCGAGATCCGGCCTTCTACAGCGACCCGAACCGGGCCTATGCCGCGCTCCATGCGAACTGCCCCACGTTCTATTGGGAAGAGCAGAAGCAGTGGTTCGTCACCGGCTATGACCATGTGAACGCGCTTTTGCGCGACCGGCGCTTCGGCCGGCAAATCCTGCATATCGCCACGCGCGAAGAGCTCGGCCTTCCCGAGCCTGCCGCCCATACCCGACACTTTGACAAGGCCGAGGAGCACTCGCTGCTCGAGATCGAGCCGCCGGAACACACGCGGCTTCGCACCCTCGTCAACCGCGCCTTCGTCTCCCGCCATGTCGAGAAGATGACGCCGGAGATCGAGGAACTGGCGAACAGGCTGATCGACGGCTTCGAGAAAGACGGCAAAACGGAATTGCTCTCGACGTTTGCCGACATCATCCCGGTCACGATGATCGCCCGGATGATCGGCATTCCCGAAGAAATGGGGCCGCAACTCCTTAAATGGAGCCACGACTATGTCGGCATGTACATGTTCAAGCGGACGCGTGCCGACGAGGAGGCCGCAGATCGCTCGGCGAAGGAATTTGCCGACTATGTGCGGACGGTCATCGCCGAGCGGCGGGCCGAGCCGCGGGACGATCTCCTGAGCCACATGATCCACACCGAACACAAGGGCCAATTCCTCACCGAGGACGAGCTGATCTCGACGACCATCGTGCTGCTCAATGCCGGGCACGAGGCGACCGTCCACCAGATCGGCAACTCGGTCCGTGTGATCCTCGAAAGCGGGATCGACCCGGCCACGCTTTTCACCGACGAGAAGACGACTGAACGAACTGTCGAAGAGACGCTCAGGATCTGTGCGCCGGTGCATATCTTCCAGCGCTGGTGTCTGGAGCCCTGCGAAATCGATGGCGTTTCCTTCAAGCGCGGCGACAAGGTGAGCATGATCCTGGCGGCTGCCAATCTCGATCCGCATAAGTTCCCGGAGCCGCTGACCTTCAAGCCGGATCGCGACGAAGGGGCCAATCTCTCCTTCGGCGCCGGCATTCATTTCTGCATCGGCGCGCCGCTTGCCAGGCTCGAGCTCAACATCGTGCTACCGTTGCTCTTCAAGCGTTTGCCGGGGCTGAGGATCGCGCAGACGCCTGTTGTGAAAGACGTCTATCACTTCCACGGGCTGGAACGGCTCGACCTTACCTGGTGAGGTCGGGCGTTTCGCCATAGCGCGCCATCAGGGTCTCAATCGCCCGCAGCATGGCGAGCCGCAATTCCGGCGGGTCGAGCACCTCGACCTCCGTACCGAGCTTCAGCATTTCGGAAACGGCCATGCGCTCATGCGCCATGGGTAAGCGGACCGTGCGCCAGCCACGCTTGTCTGGTTCGCCGATGAATTCGAGGTGGGCGCGGACATAAGGCGGCGCCATGTGCTCGATCTCCTTCAGCCCCCAGGCTGAGAGGCGGATCATGGCCCAGTGTGGATAAAGCTCAAGTTCCAGGCGCCGGGTGTTTTCGTTCCAGTATCCGGCGAGATCGAAATCCTTCGGCCATTCGAAGCGCTCCTCTGTCACGATCAGATCGAGGACACGCGAGATACGATAGGTGCGCGGCGTGTCGTCGACGCGGGCGACGAGATACCAGGCCCCGCCTTTCATCACGATGCCGAGCGGATCGGCAATTCGGTTCTTCTCCGCCTTCCAGGAGCGGTAGCGCATGCGGATGCGCTTTGAATTCCAGACGGCATCGGCAATGGCCTGCAGATAGACCGGCTGCTCACCCTCGGCGAGCCAGGCAGGCGCATCGAGATGAAACTTCGACTGCATGCGCCTGGCGCTTTCGCGCAGATCCTCGGGCAAAGCCGCGGTCAGCTTCTTCTGCGCGCCGGCCATGAGGGAGCCGAGGCCGAGGTCGGCAGCGGCCCCGGGGATGCCCAACAGGAACATGGCTTCGGCCTCGGCCGGCGTGAGGCCATTCAGGCGAACACGATAGCCGTCCAAGAGCCGGTAGCCACCGTCCGAGCCTCGTTCGCTGTAGACGGGGATGCCGGACAGCGAGAGCGCATCGATGTCGCGATAAATGGTGCGGACCGACACGTCGTTTTCATCGGCAAGGGCCTCTGCCGTCACCAGTCCCCTGGCCTGAAGCGTGGTCAGAATGTTGATGAGCCGGCTCGCCCGCATCGGAAAATCTCCCTTTCGAGCATCATGCTAAACCAACCTGACACAATCTGACAGGTATGGTGGCGCATTCTCTCCCCATCGCCGCAAGGCGCTACTCATTTCAAAGGGAGACTTCGATGACCAAGGACCTGCCGATCACCCTCTTCTACTCACCCCAGACCCGTGCCACCGGCGCGCGGGTGCTGCTGGAGGAGCTGAACGTGCCGTATGAGCTTCATGTGCTGAACATGAAGACGGGCGAACAGCGCCAGCCGGCCTATCTTGCGATCAACCCGCTCGGCAAGGTGCCGGCCGTGCGTGTCGGCGAAACGCTGATCACGGAACAAGGCGCGATCTATCTTTATCTCGCGGATCTCTTTCCCGAAGCGGGTCTTGCCCCGGCGCTGACCGATCCTGATCGTGGCGCCTATGTCCGCTGGCTGTTCATCTATGGGAGCTGTTTCGAGCCGGCCGTCGTGGACCGCTACCTGAAGCGCGAGCCGGGATCGATGAACGAGACGCCCTATGCGAGCTACGAGTCGCTCATCGACATGCTGGAAGAAGCGCTCAAAACAGGCCCCTATCTGCTGGGCGAGCGCTTCACGGCAGCGGACCTGCTCTGGGGTATCGCCCTGCGATGGACGACGATGTTCGGCCTGGTCGAGGCACGCCCGGCGTTTCAGGCCTACATGGAGCGGATCAACAGCCGCACGAGCATCCAGAAGGTTTCGGCCGAAGATGCGACGATGGTCGCCGAACACGAGGCGGCTGCACGAGGCCTATCGAAAGCCAGCTGACGCGACAGGACGATGGCCGGCCGTCTCAACCGGCGGCCATCGTCAGTCGATCACGCCCCTACGCCGTATCGCGGTGCCGGTTCGCGGTTCGAAAGATGGGGACCCAGCGCATAACGCGCGGTGTGGAATTGGCTCAGAAGCGCCGTGTCTTCGAGCGAAGGCAGGGTGAGCAATTCACCTTGATCCAGTCCCCTGAGACCGGCATCCACGAGATCTTCGACATCCATCACGCGCGCCGGGTCAATGGCGTCGAAACTGCCACCGACGCGGTCGAAGATTTCCGTGCGGGTGAATCCCGGCAGGATGGCCTGCACCTTGACCGGCGTGTCGCGCAGTTCGTGGGCGAGTGACTGGGTCAAGGCGAGAACAAATGCCTTGGACGCGCTGTAGGTGCCGTTGAAGATCTCCGGCGCAAGTGCCACGGCGGAGGCAACGTTGACGATGGCCCCCTTGCCACGGTGCGCAAAGGCCTGCGCTGCCGACACGGCCAGGCGGTTGGCAGCCGTGACATTGATCGCGACCATCTGGTCGAGGTAGGCGACGTCCTCAGTCAGCAGGCTCTTCCTGGGTCCGATGCCCGCATTGTTGACGAGGAGCGCGATCGACGGATCGTTTCGCAGCCGCTCCTCGACGTGTTGCACATCGCCGGCGACGCTCAGATCAGCTCTCAATGTTTTCGCTTCAATCCCATGCGCATCGGCAAGCTCTGCAGCAAGCGCGGAAAGGCGCTGCTCGTCGCGAGCGACCAACAGCAGGTCATATCCGCGCGCCGCGAGCTTGCGGGCATAGGTGGCGCCGATCCCGGACGAGGCGCCGGTGACAAGGGCAGTTCCTGAGGCAGAGGGCATCATCGATCTCCTGGTTCGTATTTACTGGTATATACCACTATATAGAAGCTGATGATGTCCCGCTTCAAGGGGGCGGGCGGAAATTTCTTGAGTTTTCGGATGGCTGTCGTAACCGATGATGATCGACATGCCATGAAAGGACACCCGTTGGCGCAGAAAGAAGAAGATGTCTGGCTTCACTGCACGAACAGCGCCGTTCGCCGCGCTGCCCGTCAACTCGGTCAGCTGTATGACGACGCCATGGGCGATACGGGTCTGAAGGGAACGCAATTTTCGCTCCTCTCGCAGATCGCGGCCCTCGGCAATCCGACACAGAAGGTACTTGCCGAAGCAATGGTCATGGACCTTTCGGCGCTCGGCCATACGCTGAAGCCGCTCATACGGGACGGACTTGTCGTCCTGTTGCCGGATGAAAAGGACGGGCGGGCGCGGCGCGTGTTACTGACCCCAGAGGGCCTAAAGCAGCGTGACGAGATGCTCGCGCTGTGGCGCGACGCCCAGGCCCGCTTCGACAAGGCCTTTGGCAAGGAGCAATCAGCCGAACTCCGCCGGGCGCTGGCCCTGATTGCCTCCGCCGATTTCGCGGAAGCCTTCCGCAGGGGATAAGTCGCAGGCGCTAGAGCCGGATGACGTAGTCCTTGCGAGTCGTTTCAATGACTTCCCAGGTTCCTTTGAAGCCGGGCCTGAGGATCAGCCGGTCGCCGGCCTTCAGATGGATCGGCTCGCCGCCATCCTCAGTCACGATGGAGTGGCCTTCGAGAATGTGGAAATACTCCCATTCGTCATAGACGATCCGCCACTTGCCGGGCGTCGACTGCCAGATGCCGGCATAGACGCCGCCATCGGCCTCTTCGAGGTTCCAGGTGGTGAATCGTGGGTCACCCGAGATGAGGCGGTCCGGTGCGGGCGCGCCCTCTTCCGGGGTGACGGTGGTGGGATCGAACGGCAAGGCAAGGCTCATGATGCTCTCCGAGACGCGGGTGGCGGTCTTTCTGGCCGCCACCCTGATGACGTCAGATTTTCGCGAGGGCCTGTTCCAGATCGGCGATAATGTCTTGCGCATCCTCAATGCCGATGGACAGGCGCACCACGTCGGGACCAGCTCCGGCTGCAATCTGCTGCTCTTCGGAGAGCTGTGCATGGGTGGTCGACGCCGGATGGATGATCAGCGAGCGGGTATCACCGATATTGGCGAGATGGGAGAAAAGCTGCAGCCCGCCGACCAGAGCCTTGCCGGCCTCGAGGCCACCCTTGATGCCGAAGGTGAAGACGGCGCCTGCACCCTTCGGCGAATACCGCTTCTGAAGGGCATTGTTGGGATCGTCCGGCAGGCCGGCATAATTGACCCAGGCGATCTTCGGATGGTTTTTGAGCCAGGTCGCCACCTTCAGAGCATTGTCGCAATGGCGCTGCATGCGCAGCGGCAGCGTCTCGATCCCCGTCAAAAGCAGGAATGCGTTCATCGGGGCCAGCGCCGGGCCGAGGTCGCGCAGGCCGAGCACGCGGCAAGCGATCGCGAAGGCGAAGTTGCCGAAGGTCTGGTGCAGGACGACGCCGGAATATTCCGGGCGCGGGGCCGAGAGCATAGGATACTTGCCCGGCTTGGCCGACCAGTCGAACGTGCCGCCATCGACGATGACACCGCCCATGGAATTACCGTGGCCACCGAGGAACTTGGTGGCCGAATGCACGATGATGTCGGCACCATGCTGCAGCGGGCGGATCAGGTAGGGGCTCGCCATTGTGTTGTCGACGATCAGCGGCAGGCCGTGGCGATGAGCCACTTCAGCGATCGCCTCGATATCGACAAAGGTGCCGCCTGGATTGGCGAGGCTTTCGATATAGACCGCCTTGGTGCGGTCATCGATCTGCGCCTCGAAGCTCGATACATCGGCGGGATCGGCCCAGCGGACCTGCCAGTCGAAATTCTTGAAGGCGTGGCCGAACTGATTGATCGAGCCGCCATAGAGCTTTTTCGCGGCGACGAAATTGTCACCCGGCTGCATCAGCGTGTGGAAGATCAGGAGCTGCGCTGCATGGCCCGAGGCGACGGCAAGGGCCGCCGTGCCGCCTTCCAGCGCCGCCACGCGCTCTTCGAGCACGGCCTGGGTGGGGTTCATGATACGCGTGTAGATGTTGCCGAACTGCTTGAGCCCGAACAGGGCCGCCGCATGGTCCGAATCGTTGAAGACGAAGGCCGTGGTTTGATAGATCGGCGTGATGCGCGCGCCCGTGGTCGGGTCGGGCTGTGCGCCCGCATGGACGGCAAGCGTGGCGAAACCCGGATTCGTGTCCGACATTTTATGGATCCTCCCTTAAGCTGGACTGGGCGGGATCATAGTCAGTCATCCGTAGTTGTCAGCCTGCAATATTCCAAACTTAACGGTCGCCGGAGGATAAACATCCTTGATCGAGGTCAATGCGGCAGCCAGCCCTCATGGCATGCTCCACCACCGTTGATGGAGGTAGTGATGACCTTAAGCCTTGCCGATCCCGTGCGTCATACCATGCAGCAAATCCTGTCCTGGTTTGCCCAAAGCTTCGAGTCTTCGACAGAGGCCGACATGCTAGCAACCCTCGAGCAGCGCGAGATCGACGCGCTCGCCGAAGACTGCGGCCTAAGCCCGCACCAATTGCTGGCTCTCGTGAAGGCGGGACCGCATGCCGCCGATGAAATGCCAGCGCTTATGCGCTCGCTCAACATCGATCCCGCCGAGGTCGAGTTCCAGATGCGCCAGACATTTCGCGCGATGCAGATCGCCTGCGCCGAATGCCAGTCGAAGGAACGCTGTCACCGCGACCTGCAAATGGGTACAATCGACAAGGCCTTTGTCGACTACTGCAACAATGCGGAGAGCCTGAACGCGCTCAGAGCCAATCCGGACGTGCTGCTGGGACGATGAGCGTCAGAGACCCAGACGCGGCATCTCGATGGCGGGGCAGCGGTTCATCACGACCTTGATTCCGGCCGCTTCGGCCGGCTTCACGGCGTCATCGTCCCTCACGGTCAGTTGGCCCCAGAGCACCTTCGGTCGATTCGGCAGCGCCAGGGCTTCCTCAACCACCTCGCCCAGATATTCCGGCGCTCGAAACACGTCGACCATGTCGATCGGTTCTGGAATGTCAGCCATGGTCGCATAGACCGTCCGGCCAAGGATCTCCTTGCCGGCCTGTCCGGGATTGACGGGGAAGACCTGGTAGCCTTTTGACATCAGAAAACGCATGACGCCGAAGCTTGGCCGATCGGGCTTGGGAGAGGCGCCGAGAAGGGCAATGGTCTTCACGTCGGTCAATATGCCTTTGAGATAATCGTCGGGATAATGGGTATGGTCGGCCATCCGGATCTCCTTAACATCGTGCCTCGAGTTCCTAAGAGGTAGATGGGTTGAAGATCGTCGACAACAAGAGGAGCCGCCCTATCTTGGAGCGCAGCCTACGATGTGTGCCGGAACCCGTATGGCGGCCGGGACGTTGAACAGCAGCCGAAGGAGGATCGTTATGCGCATTAGACCACTCGCCATCCTGCTCGCCGCGGTTTGCGCCGCATCGCCGGCATCTGCCATTTCGCGCTACAACTCGCAGAGCCTGACCTGTGACCAAGCACGCCAGCGCGTGCTGAACGAGGGGGCTGTGATCCTGCGTTATCCCTCGACGCGGGTCCGGGGCATGACGCTCTATGATCGGTACGTAACGCGGAACGCGCAGTGCGAGCCGCATGAATATGCCGAACGTGCCTATGTCCCGACACGGGACGAGCCGCGCTGTCCCGTGCTTAACTGCCAGCCCTATGATCCGCTTCCGGGACGGTTCGGCAAGCCGATCGTCCGCTTCTGAGGGGATCGTCAGGCCGCGTGGGCCGGACCATGATGCGGCGGATGGGTCAGCTCGTAGACCAGCGGATATTCCGAGACCAGCGCGCGGTTCATGACCACCTTGATACCAGCGGCTTCGGCGCGCGCCGCGGCCGTGTCGTCGCGCACGCCGAGTTGGCACCAGATCGCCTTGGGCCGCGGCGTCATGGCCAAGACCTGGTCCACGATCGCATCCAGATGCTCCGATTGCCGGAATACGTCCACGAGATCGATTGGTTCGCGGATGTCGGCGAGCGATGCGTAAACAGTCCGTCCCAGGATTGTGCTGCCGACATGAGCAGGGTTGACCGGAAAGACCTGATAGCCCTTGCCGAGCAGGAAGCCCGAGATCCAATGACTGGGACGGTGATCGTTGGTCGAGGCCCCGACCACCGCGACATTGCGTGCGTTCTTGAGGATTTCAGCGAGATAGCTGTTGAGATAGGTATCGTGGTTCATGGTCTTCCTCCTGGCCTCAGGCCGCCGAGCAAACCGTCCCTCTATTCCCTGCCCCGAATATACGCTCCATCCGTTAACGGTCGCGTTGCGCAACCGTTCAAATACCGCCGATCAATCCGGCAGCACCACATGCCCGTGTTCATCCAGCGGGAAGAACGGATTGTGCGCGATTTCCCACAGATGCCCGTCAGGATCCGCAACATAACCGGAATAGCCGCCCCAGAAGACTTTCTCCGGCGCCTTGACCAGAGTTGCCCCACACGAAACCGCGAATTTCACCACCGCGTCGACGCCGATCTCGCTGGTGACGTTGTAGGCAAGCGTCACGCCCGAGAACCCCGGCGGCGTATCCTCTACCGTGGCATCCTGCGCTAGGTGGCTGCGGGAAAAGAGGCCCAGGACGATGCCTTTCAGTTGGATGAAGGTGACATTCTCATTGGAGGCCGGCGACTTGCTCCAGCCGAGCCGCTCGTAGAAATCAGTGCTTCTCGCCACATCGGCGACACCGAGCGTAATTAGAGAAATGCGGCGCTCAAGGGACATATTCGACCTCCGTTAACAGTGCCTGCCGTTACGTTCGGTTTATGTTTTCATTATGTTCATGCGAATATTAGCATCATGAGTTGCACTCATGTTTTCGCACAATCCTTCCGATTCAACTCAATATTTAGGAAATACGGACGCGGAACCGCATAGCGGCGTGCGGATAACAGCAGCCAGACCAGGGCTACCACCCAGCAAAAACCCACTTCTTGGCCGTCATGCCGTGAGGTAAAATAATACCTCATATCTAAGTGACTGTTTTCCAACGATCCTCCGCAAGAGGCTGCGGTTCCCCACGCCTTGACGCTTACTCTGGTGCAGATTATACAGCGCTCGGGAAAGCGGCCTTCGGGACCGCTTTCTTGTTTGTGCCGGCGACGGCACGCATCAAGCAACAAAAAACGCCTGCTGGCCCGTCACGGGTCTGCCAGGATCACACGGAAAGAGACCTCAATGTCTACCTTCGTTCAGAAGCCTGCAGAGGTGGAGAAGAAGTGGATCCTCATCGACGCCGAAGGGCTCGTTGTCGGTCGCCTCGCCACCATCATCGCCACGCACCTGCGCGGCAAGCACAAGGCCACCTACACCCCTCACGTTGATGATGGCGACAATGTCATCGTGATCAACGCCGAGAAGGTTGTCCTCACCGGCAAGAAGTATTCGGACAAGACCTACTACTGGCACACCGGTTATCCGGGTGGCATCAAGGAACGTACTGCCCGCCAGATCATCGAAGGCCGCTTCCCGGAGCGCGTTCTCGAGAAGGCTGTCGAGCGCATGATCCCGCGCGGCCCGCTCGGCCGTCGCCAGATGAAGAACCTGCGCGTCTATGCCGGCTCGAACCATCCGCATGAAGCTCAGCAGCCCGTCGTTCTCGACGTTGCCAAGCTGAACAGCAAGAACACAAGGAGCGCCTAAGTATGGCCGATCTTTCTTCCCTGAAGGACCTTGCCCCGGCACAGGACGCAGCTCCGGCTCACGTCCGCAAGGTCGACTCTCTGGGTCGCTCCTACGCCACCGGCAAGCGCAAGAACGCCGTTGCCCGCGTCTGGGTCAAGCCGGGCACCGGCAAGATCACGATCAACGGCCGCGAATTCCGCACTTACTTCGCCCGTCCGGTCCTGCAGATGATCCTGCAGCAGCCGATCGTCGCAGCTGCCCGTGATGGCCAGTTCGACATCGTCGCGACCGTTCACGGCGGCGGCCTCTCCGGCCAGGCTGGTGCTGTTCGTCACGGTCTCTCGAAGGCCCTCACCTACTTCGAACCGGGCCTGCGCTCGGTCCTGAAGAAGGGTGGCTTCCTGACCCGCGACAGCCGCGTCGTCGAGCGTAAGAAGTACGGCAAGGCCAAGGCCCGTCGTTCGTTCCAGTTCTCCAAGCGTTAATCGCTGGACGACCGGAAACGGAAATCAAGGCGGGGCTTCGGCTCCGCCTTTTTTTTTCGTTCAGCCATCTGCTGCGGAGCTTGACCGCGCCAGACCAGCCTATAATTTGATCAAATTTTCAAGCCGGAGAGGATCATGGCCAGCAAGACGATCGACAACGCATTCACCGCGAAATCCGTACGCGGGGCTGCGACCGACCCCACCTATGCCGGCGTTCTTTCCTTCATGCGTCGCAAGTATTCGAAGGACCTCTCGGATGTAGATGCCGTGGTCCTCGGCATTCCCTTCGATGCGGCCGTTTCCAATCGGCCCGGCGCGCGTTTCGGGCCTCAGGCGGTCCGGCGCGCCTCGGCGATCTTCGACAACGATCCGCAATACCCCTTTTCGCGCGACCTCTTCGAGCAGATGGCCGTCACTGATTACGGCGACGTGCTCCTAGATTACGGCAATCATCAGAACACCCCTGCCCTGATCGAACAGGAGGCGGCCAAGATCATCGCATCCGGCGCCTATCTGCTGGGCATCGGCGGCGACCACTTCGTCACCTGGCCGCTCCTGAAGGCGCATGCCGCAAAACACGGGCCTCTGGCCATGGTGCATTTCGATGCCCATCAGGACACCTGGGATGACGACGGCCAGCGGATCGATCATGGCTCCTTCGTCTGCCGTGCGGTGCGCGAAGGCGTCATAGACCCGAAGAAGTCGATCCAGATCGGCATCCGCACCCATGCGCCCGAAGACTTCGGCATCAAGATCGTCCATGGCTGGGAGGTCGAAGACATGGGCGCGCAGGCGATCGCCGATGCGATCCTCGCCCATGTCGGATCGGCTCCGACCTATCTGACCTTCGATATCGACTGCCTGGATCCGGCCTATGCGCCGGGCACGGGCACGCCTGTCGCCGGTGGCCCCTCCTCCGCCAAGATCCTGTCGGTGCTGCGCAAGCTTGGACCGCTCGACATCCGGGGCTCTGATATCGTGGAAGTGGCGCCCGCCTACGACCATGCCGACATCACCGCAATTGCCGGTGCGACAGTTGCGATGTATATGCTGGGCCTGCGGGCGGAAAAGCTTGCGACACGCGGCTGACACATTGATTCAGCACATTCATAAACAGAGTCCGCATCCCGAACTAAACCTCTGACAGGACAAGACAAATGGCAGCGAAGATCTTCATCGACGGCGAACATGGCACAACGGGTCTGCAGATCCGCACGCGCCTTGCCGCCCGCCGTGACATCGAGCTCCTGTCCATCCCCGAAGCCGAGCGGCGGAACGAGAAGATGCGCGAGGATCTGCTCAATACCGCCGACATCGCGATCCTCTGCCTGCCCGACGACGCGTCGAAGCAGGCCTATGAGATGACGGCGGCGAACAACAATGTGCGGTTGCTCGATGCCTCCACCGCGTTCCGCGTGCATCCGGACTGGGCCTATGGCTTTGCCGAGATGGACAAGGCGCAGAAGGCCAAGATCCAATCGGCTCGCTATGTATCCAACCCCGGCTGCTATCCGACCGGTGCGATCGGCCTTCTTCGCCCGCTCAGGGCCGCCGGCCTCCTGCCGGACGGTTACCCGGTGTCGGTGAATGCGGTGTCGGGCTATACCGGTGGCGGCAAGCAGATGATCGCCCAGATGGAGGACAAGAACCATCCTGAGCATCTCGCGGCCAACAACTTCCTCTACGGCCTGACGCTCAAGCACAAGCACGTGCCGGAGATGCAGACCCATGGCCTGCTTGACCGCGCGCCGCTCTTTGCCCCGTCCGTCGGTCGCTTCCCTCAAGGCATGATCGTCCAGGTGCCGCTCTTCCTCGACGATCTTGCTCCGGGTGCCACGATCGAAAGCATTCACGACGCACTCGTCGCTCATTATGCGGGCCAGGACATCGTCACCGTTGTACCACTCGCCGAAAGCGCCAAGCTGCCGCGGATCGATGCGGAAGAACTGGCGGGCAAGGACACGATGAAACTCTTCGTCTTCGGCACGAGCGGTGGAGCGCATGTCAATCTGGTCGCGCTGCTCGACAATCTCGGCAAGGGCGCGTCGGGTGCTGCCGTGCAAAACATGGACCTGATGCTGTCGGCCTAAGCCGCCGGCAGTCCTTCAAGGAGGGATGCCGATGATCGACCATATTGGGCTTTCTGTCGCCGATTTCGCCAAGTCCAAGGCCTTTTATGATGCGGTCATGCCGACGATCGGCGCATCCTGCGTCATGGCCGTCACGGCGGCAGACACCGGCGGGACCTATGAGGGGGCCGGTTACGGGATCGGCGGGAAGCCGTCCTTCTGGATCGGCACCGGCGGGCGGACGCAAGGGTCTCTGCACATTGCCTTCGTGGCCGAGAGCCGGTCGGCCGTGGATGCCTTTTACGCTGCCGCCCTGGCAGCCGGCGGGACCGACAACGGACCGCCGGGCATTCGGGCGCATTACCACCCGAATTACTACGGGGCCTTCGTCCTGGATCTGGACGGACACAATATCGAGGCTGTCTGCCACAAACCGGCCTGAGCGGCACCATCGGACTGTCGCCAGCTGCTGAACGGTTCGTCAGGTGGACACGCTCTCGTTCGTGACCGAGGACGCGGCTAACATGCCCTGAAAGAGAGGTGCCATGACCCAGCCGAAGCGACTTCCCGTCTATTTCATTCCCCATGGCGGCGGTCCTTGGCCGTTCATGGAGTTTCCCAAAGACGACCAGGGCAAGGGACCTTGGGACGATCTCGGGACGTTCCTGCGCGGTCTGTCCGACGCGGTGGGACGCAGGCCAAAGGCGATCCTGGTGGTTTCCGGACACTGGGAGGGGGAGCCGGTGCCCACGGTCAGCAGTGCCGAGCGACCCGGCATGCTGTTCGACTATTACAACTTCCCGCCCCACACCTACGAGCTTTCCTATCCTGCGCCCGGCTCGCCGCATCTGGCGGCACGCGCCCGTGCGCTGCTCACGGCAGCGGGGATCGACAACGCGGAAGATTCAGGCAGGGGTTATGACCACGGCGTCTTTATTCCGCTGATGCTCGCCTATCCGGATGCGGATGTGCCGGTCACCATGATCTCGCTGAAGAACACGCTGGATGTTGCAAGCCACGTGGCCATTGGCAAGGCGCTCGAGCCGTTGCGTGACGAGGACGTCCTGATCGTTGCGTCCGGCATGAGCTACCACAACATGCGGATGTTCCGGCAGGCCGAACCCGCCCATGTCCAGCAGGCGATCCGCTTCGATGCCTGGCTTGAAAAGGCCGTGGACAGCGAGAACGCCGAGGAGCGCACCGCGCGTCTGTCGGCTTGGGATCAGAACCCTGACGCCCGCGCCTGCCATGTGCCCGACCACGACCATCTCGTGCCGCTCTTCGTGGCGTCGGGTGCAGCCGGCGCCGATGCCGGCCGCCGGGTCTTCCAGGGACATTTCCTCGGCAAGCCTTATTCCGGCTTCCGATTCGGGTAGATCAGTCGCGCACTTCCACCGCAATCGGACGAGCTCTTTCGCCGTAGAAGCCACGGAGGTGGGCCACCGCGAAGGCGAGCACGATCAAGGCCATGCCCTGATGCGTCAGACCGGCATGCAGAGGCACCTGGGTCACGAGCGTCACAATGCCAACCGTTGCCTGCACGCAGACGAGCCCGAAGAGCAGAACGCTGCGGCGGGCATGGGTGGACTGCGGCGCCGCGCGCAGACACTGGATCATATGGGCAAGCGCAATCGCAAACAGCAGGTAGGCGCCGATGCGGTGAATGAACTGCACCGTCTTCGGGTTCTCAAACAGGTTGATCCAGGCGGGCGCCTGCACGAAGAGACCCTGCGGCACCAGCGCGCCGTCCATCAAGGGCCACGTGTTGTAGCTGAAACCGGCATCAAGACCCGCAACGAGGGCGCCGAGATAGATCTGGAAGAAGGTCATGGCAAGCAGGATGCCGGCAACCAGGCGGGCCCGCGGGGAAGGTGACGCGTCCTCGCTGTGGGGGCTGAGGCTGCGCATGATCCAGACACAGCTGGCGAAAATGAAGCAGGCCATCATCAGGTGGGTGGCCAGGCGATACTGGCTCACGTCGACCCGTTCGCTAAGACCCGACGACACCATCCACCAGCCGATGAAGCCCTGCAAACCGCCAAGGGCGAGTACGCCGACAAGCGGGAGGCGCAGACCCGGCTCGATACGACCCTTGATCCAGAAGTAGAGAAGCGGCAGGGCGAAAATCATCCCGATCATGCGGGCAAGCAGGCGATGGGCCCACTCCCACCAGAAGATGTGCTTGAACTCGTCGAGGCTCATGCCCTTGTTGATCTGCTGGTATTCCGGGATCTGGCGATAGAGTTCAAGCTCCTGTTCCCATTCCTCGACGGACAGCGGAGGGATGACGCCATGGATCGGCTTCCACTGCGTGATCGACAAGCCGGAATCGGTGAGCCGCGTTGCGCCCCCCACCAGGACCAGACAGAAGAGCGTGAACACAACCACACCCAGCCAGATGCGGACGGCGCGTCGATCGGCATCCACCTTGGCAATCTGGGTGCGGATTTGGGTTTCGGTTCCGATCGTCGCAGCTGTCATTCGTCAATCCTCTTTTCGCCCGTTGATTTGCATCACTCCTGTGTGCAAAACAAGCCCGCCGGTTTGCGGCAAGCGGTCGCGTCACAACAGGACGGGCCAGTCCTAACAGAGAGGCGTGCCATGCGGCCAACCCTGCGCTCCTTCATCGGAACGATCGCCATCATCGTCATCGTGCTGCTCTATGCGCTGCTTGCAACGACGATCGCCTCTGCCACCCTCGCCGAGGCGCCCTGGTGGGGCCATCTCCTCTACTTCGTCCTGTCCGGTATTCTCTGGATTGTGCCGGCCATGCTGATCATCAAGTGGATGGCCGGGCCCCGCCGCAATTAGAGACGCAGGTCGTCGTTTACCGCCCGTTTACCCCGTTCGTCATCGCTCAGCCCGCAGAAAGCGCCAATAACCGTTTCTTGCGGAACGGGCGCTACTGTCTGTTCGCGCAGGAAACGGACGGAGACCCGGATGCGGGAACTGAGATCGAAGACCATGACAGTCTTTGCGGGAGGCATGGCAAGCCAGAGCTCCGCCTTGCCGGCCGCATCCAGCCATCCGGTTGCGGCCAGAACCGACGGTGACCTCGGGCTCATCATCACCGTTCATTCGGATATGCGCAGCGTGGAGCGCGCGTGGCGACTGCTGGAAGCCGACCCGTGGAACTCCATGCATCAGGCTTATGACTGGTGTTATGCCTGGGTCAAAACCCATGGCAATCCGCTTGCCATCGTCGAGGGCCGGCTGGACGGCACGCTCGCATTCATCCTGCCGCTCGAGATCGAGCGGCATGCGACGGTGCGCACGGCACAATTCATCGGCAGCGCCTTTACCAATTACAACAGCGGCCTGTTTTCAGCCGATTTTCGATGCAAGGCCGAACATATTCCGGTCGCAGCCCTTTCGACCGCCCTTGCGCGCGCTCTGGCCGGGCGGGCCGACCTAATCCGGTTGACCCATGTTCCGCTCGACTGGCGTGGCGAGCCGCATCCGTTTGCCGCCTTGCCAAAGGTGCGCAACCAGAACCCCGCCTTCCAGCTCGCCCTGGGGCATGACATGGATGCCACCATCGCTCCTCTGAATGCCAAGGCCCGCCGCAAGAAATTCCGGTCGCAGGTGCGCAAGCTGGAGGCTGTGGGCGGCTTCGACCATATTCGTGCGACAAGCGAGGCCGACAAGGCTGCCCTTCTCGACACCTTCTTCCGGCAGAAAGCGGCACGCTTCGAAGCGCAAGGCCTGCCGAATGTCTTCCAGGCGGCCGAGACGCAAGCCTTCTTTCACATGGCGCTTGAGATGGAACGCGGCGGGACGGACGTGCCTCTGGAACTCCACGCCCTCAGGCTCAAGGGAGACCACGAGGGCAAGATAGCCGCCGTTTCAGGCTTATCGCGCAAGGGCGATCACGTCATTTGCCAGTTCGGGTCGATCGACGACACGCGGGTGCCGGAGGCCAGCCCGGGTGAACTTCTGTTCTGGCTCATGATCGAGCGCGCGGCCCTCACGGGCGCAAGCCTCTTCGACTTCGGCATCGGCGATCAGGACTACAAACGCAGATGGTGCCGCAACGAGACCCTGCACCACGACCTGATGCTGGCGATCACACCGCGGGGACACCTGGCCGAACAGGCGCTGAGAACATTGACCAGAGCAAAAGCGGCAATCAAGAACAATGCGGCGCTGTATTCGCTGATTCAGCGGATCCGGGCCTGGGGCACGAAGCCCCCTGCCCCGTCCGAGCCGGCGAACGACGCCGACTGACGTCAATCGCCGTATTCAGGCCGCGCGGCGGCGTGGTCCGTCATTTGCGGTGCGGACCGACATGAGCACCAGATCGTCATAACCGACTTCCTGGAAGGCGCGCATGATATCGGCCAGTTCTCGCGCGTCGGGTTCCGGCGCCGAGAGGATGATTTCGTGTTGGCCGTTTCGGCTGAGACGAGCGAGCCCCTCAGGCTGGGCCGGTCCACATTCGACAAGAACGAGATCGTAGGCATCCGCCAATGCATCAACGATCATCGTCAGCCGATCTGCACCGCGCATGGCCTGACGCACATCCGCATTGCCCTGCGGGATAATGTCCGCGGACGAATTGCGGTCCGGGTGGATGCAGTCGGCGAAGGCGGCATCTCCGGTCAGAAGATCGGTGATGCCGGGGAGATCCGCCAAGGCGGTCATCCACTGGCTCGGGCAGGCAGAGCCCGTCATGTCGATCAAGACGACACGCCGCCCGCGACCGGCGACTTCTCGTGCCAATGCAACAGTCCCGGCCGAGCCATCATCGCCGGATGGGGAGATCGCAAAGGCAGCGCGCGTGCCCTGCTCCAGCAGGTAGTCGGCAACGGAGGCAGCGGAAAACTCGTCCTCCACGTTCTCGCCCTGCGCTTCTTCCGCCTCATGCGCTTCCACGTCCGCCTCGGCCGGGTCAAGGTCGCTGGCTACGGGGAGATCGAGCAGGCTCGCGGGCTTTTCGCGAAGAGTGGACGGCGCCATGACGGCGGCCGGCACGATGTCGTCGGCGAGATCTGCGACCGCAGCCCTTTGCATGTCTTCGTCAGTGAATGCTTCGTCTTGCTCGTTCTCACGCGCAGGGACACCAGACGCCGGCCGCAAGGCACGACCGCTGAAGAGTTCCATCAGCATGACGACGACACAGGAGAGAATGAATGTAGCGAGGGCCGAGACAATGGTCATCGGCAGGATCTTCGGGAAACTCGGCTCCTGCGGCGGCACCGCGCGTGAGATCACACGGGCATCGGCCGGGCTCGAATCCTTGTCCAGGCGCGAAGAGGCCTCACGGTAGCGGGCAAGATAAGTTTCCAGCAGCTGGCGCTGGGCCGCCGCTTCCCGCTCCAAAGATTTGAGACCAACCTCGTCTTCTCCCGCCCGGGCGGTATCAGCCTTGACGCCGTTCATCTGCGCGATCAGTTGCGTTTCGCGTTCGCGCGCAACGGCCGCCTCGTTTTCCAGGCCGGCCGCGACCTTCAAGGCTTCGGAACGGATTTGTTCGCGCAGGCCTGCAAGCTGGGCGCGCAGCGATTTCATTTGCGGATGGCCGTCGAGCAGCGTGGTCGACAGGTCGGAGATCTGGGCCTGAACCTGCGATTCTGCCGCCCTGAGGCGCTGTACGGATTCGGACCGGGTTATGGCATCCAGCGTGTCGGTCGGCTT
The DNA here is from genome assembly GCA_900473805.1 of Hyphomicrobiales bacterium. Lineage (GTDB taxonomy): Bacteria > Pseudomonadota > Alphaproteobacteria > Rhizobiales > Rhizobiaceae > Allorhizobium. The sequence continues at coordinate 129,760 of UCMS01000001.1, forward strand.
GCCGGCCTTGATCATCGCGCGCAACGTTTCGGCGGTTGCTTCGGCATTGGCGCGTTCACCGCGCACCCGGGCCAATTCCGTCGAGATGTCGGAGAGCTGCTTGCTGCTGAAGGATTGGTCCGAGCCGAGCGACATGAGACCGGCCCTGGAGCGATATTCCGCGACTTTCTGCTCTGCCTCCCGCACCTTTTCGCGCAGGTTGGCAATCTCGGTTTCCAACCAGCGCACGGCCTCGGAGTTGCTGTCGAGCTTGGCACCGCTCTGCAGGGACCGGTAGACATCGGCCATTGCATTCGGAACATCGGCCGCCAGCTGCGGGTCCCTGGAGGAAAATTCGATCCCGATGACTCGCGATTTCTCCACCTGGTAGACGGAGAGCTTTTCCTTGAACGCCTTCAGGACTCGCTCTTCCGGCGCGAGTTCCAACGGGTTCTTCTTCAAACCGAAAAGAACAAGAAAATCTGTCAGCGCCGACGGGCTGGATTCCGGGTCGAATTCGGACCGTTCGTGTAACTTCAAGTCACGCGCCACCTGCTTCATCAGGTCGATCGACTGTAGCAGCTGAACCTGACTGGCGACATTCAGTTCGTCCGGCATGGGCTCGACGGTCGAGGCATTCGGGCCGGAGGCAGAAAAGCTCGGTTCCCGCGGCTCGATGAGCAACATCGCGTCACTCTTGTAGGTTGGTGCAATTGCATGGGCGCCGACAAAAGCCAGCACGCCGACAAGAGCCGTTGCGGTAAGGATGGTTCCTTTCCGCTGCCAGACGGCGCGGAAAAACTGCGCGAGGTCGATATCGACGTCCTGCTGATCTCGGTCCAAACTCGGCATAACACACTCCCGGGGGCTTAATCCCGGCAAACGTAAAGGATCATGGTAACTCAAGGGTTAATTGCAACCAGAACACCCCGGAACTCCACTCTACTTGCCTGGCGCGAGAAGAAGCATTGGCCGTTTACCGGGCATTAACCCTAATCGTTCGATAACGAACCATAAGAAACGGGTTCAGTCGGGAGCGCGATTGCGCATGGCCATGGTCGGGAAACACGCGATACTTCTGCTCGCCGGCGCATTTGTGTCTGCCGGACTGGCGGGTTGCGCCGGTTATCGTCCTGCTCCGAAGGTTTTTCACGAAGCGACCATCCAGCCCTATCGTCTGGACAGCGGCGACCGGCTGCGCGTCACCGTCTTCGAACAGCCGAGCCTTACCAACACCTATACGGTCGATCAAGCGGGTTACATCGCCTTCCCGCTCGTGGGCCAGGTGGCCGCACGCGGCGCGACCCTGACGCAGCTTGAAGGCGTGATCGCACAGAAGCTCAAGCAGGGTTACCTGCGCGACCCAGACGTGACGATCGAGATCGATCGCTATCGCTCGATCTTTGTCATGGGCGAAGTGGGCCAGCCCGGCCAGTATGCCTATGTGCCGGGCATGACCATTCTCAACGCCATCGCCGTTTCCGGTGGCTTTACCGGTCGCTCCAACCAGCGAGATGTCGACGTGACGCGCAAGATCAACGGCCAGATCATCACCGGTCGCGTGCCGATCACCGATCCGATCCTTGCAGGCGACACCATTTACGTGCGCGAACGGCTTTTCTAATCAATGCCAGAAAAGCGGCCCCTGCGCATCGTGCACTGTTTCCGATCCCCGGTGGGCGGGATCTTCCGCCATGTGCGGGACCTCGCCGAACACCATAGCCGCGCCGGGCATCAGGTCGGCATCGTCTGCGACAGTTCAACGGGCAGCGAGCACGAGGACAAACTGTTCGCGCAGATCATGCCGCATCTTACCCTCGGTCTCGAACGTCTGCCGATCCGTCGTTCGGTCGGCATCGAGGACCTCGCTGCGCTGAAGCGCTGTTACAATCATATCAAGGCATTGCAGCCTGACATCTTGCACGGACACGGCGCCAAGGGCGGTGTGGTCGCGCGGGTCATCGGCTCGATCCTGCGGGTTCAAAGGTATCGCGTGGCCCGCCTCTATTCCCCCCATGGCGGGAGCCTGCACTTCCGCCCCCGCACGCTGTCGGGAGAAACGGTCTTCATGGCCGAACGCGTCCTGGAGCGAGCCACCGAAGCCATCTCTTTCGTGTGCGACCACGAGCGTCAGACCTATGAGGCCAAGATCGGCAGGCCGAGTTGTGATGCCGTGCGGATCTACAACGGCATCAGCGAGCGTGACTTTGGCGCCGTTCCCGCCTCGGCCGGCGGTGCCGACTTCCTCTATATCGGCATGCTGCGTGATATGAAGGGGCCCGACGTCTTCATCGAAGCCTTTGCCGAGGTTGAACGGCGCCTTGGTCGCCCGCTAAAAGGGCATATCATCGGCGATGGCCCGGATGAGGCAAAGTATCGGGAGATGTTGCGGCAAAAGGGGCTTTCGGACCGCCTCGTAATGTCGCCGGCCATGCCGGTGCGGTCAGCATTCGCGCTCGGCGCCATCATCGTCATTCCATCACGTGCCGAGGCTATGCCTTACATCGTGCTTGAGGCCCTGGCTGCCCAGAAGCCCGTCATCGCGTCTCGGGTTGGGGGCATACCGGAGGTTCTGGGTACCGACAGCGCGGCCCTGGTCGAGCCGGGAAACTCGGCAGCCCTGGCGCAGGTCATGGCGACGGCACTGACCTCGCCCGACTGGGCACACCGGACAATGCCGCCGCAGGACGGCTTCCAATCCCGCTTTTCCGCTTCGGTCATGGCAGCGCAAGTGGAAGATCTCTACCGTCGGGAGCTCGCCGCCCTTCAATAGCGAAGCGATTTGTGCCCGAATGGCACAGCTTCACCTGCGGCAGAGGGATCGCTAAAGCGTTTCTTAGGACCTTGCGGTTAATCTTCGCGCACCCATGTGCGAGGGACCACGATGAACAAGGTCGACAAACCGGACGCTTTCGATCTCGAAGCGCTCCGCCGCAGACCGGCAATGAATGCCGATGGCACGTCACAGGCTCCGGGCAGCGAGCCCAGGGCGGAGGTGAGCGCCCTCGCGCGCCAGATCGCCAGCCAGTATGCCGTCGCCAACTACTCGCCCTCAATCGTTATCGGGCAGTTGCGGTTTCTGGAGTTTTTCAGCCTTTTCGCGATCTCGCTTGCCGCCAACTACTTCATGGCACAGCAACCGGATGCCCATTTCGTTCTGAGCGCGGTGAGCGGCGCGGGCGCTGCCCTGCTCGCCCTTTTGATGATGCAGGCGAGTGACTGCTACCACGTGTCGATCCTGCGCGCACCGATGCGCTCCATCGCGCGCGTTCTCATCAGCTGGACGGTGGCCGTTGCTCTCGCCTCGCTCGCCACCCTGCTTTTCGGCGACCTGGACGCCAGATACCCAAGCACGCTGGCCGTCTGGTTCGCTTCCGGCGGCGCCTTTCTTGTTATCGAGCGAAACCTGATCGGTTTTGCCATCCGCCGCTGGGGACGCAACGGCGTGATGGAACGGCGTGCCGTCATTGTCGGCGGCGGCAAGCCGGCCAAGGACCTGATCCGCGCGCTGGAACAGCAACCGGAAAACGACATCCGCATCTGCGGCATCTTCGACGACCGCAATTCGCAGCGCTCGCCGGACGTGGTTGCCGGCTATCCCAAGCTCGGCAACGTGGCGGAACTGGTCGAGTTCGCGCGGCTTGCGCATATCGACATGCTGATCATCTCGCTGCCCCTCAGCGCCGAAGCCCGTATCATGGAGCTTCTGCGCATGCTCTGGGTGCTGCCAGTCGACGTGCGGCTCGCAGCGCATTCCAACAACCTGCGCTTCCGCCCCCGCTCCTACTCGCATGTCGGCGCTGTGCCGCTGCTCGACATCCTGGACAAGCCGATCCGCGACTGGGATTCAGTCGCCAAGCGCGCCTTCGACATCGTCTTTAGCCTGCTGGCGCTGGCATTGCTTTGGCCGGTCTTCATCGCCACCGCAATCGCCGTCAAGACGACCTCGAAAGGACCGGTCTTCTTCGTGCAGAAACGGCACGGCTTCAACAACGAAGTCATCAATGTTCTGAAGTTCCGCTCGATGTATACGGAGATGAGCGACCCAACGGCGAAGAATGCGGTCACCAAGAACGATCCGCGCGTGACAAAGGTCGGGCGGTTCATCCGCAAGACCTCGATCGATGAACTGCCGCAGATCTTCAACGTGCTGCGGGGCGATCTTTCCCTGGTCGGTCCGCGTCCGCATGCCGTGCTCGGCCAGACCCGCGACAAGACCTATGGCGAGATCGTCGAAGGCTACTTCGCCCGCCACCGGGTGAAGCCCGGCGTGACCGGATGGGCGCAGATCAACGGCTGGCGCGGTGAAATCGACACGGACGAGAAGATCAAGTTCCGCACGGCCTTCGATCTCTATTACATCGAGAACTGGTCGCTGCTCTTCGACCTCAAGATCCTGTTCCTGACGCCGATCAAGCTGCTCAACACGGAAAATGCCTATTGAGTTCGCTCGCCCACCAAAGCCCTGCCCTCCCCCGGATGCAGGTTGCCGCCCTGCAGATGGTCGTGTCGTGGGTGCTGGGTTTCGGCGTGTTCCTTTCGGGCTTCGTGATTTCCGAGCCGGCGCCTTATGAAGTGCTGATGGTCGGACAGGTTGCCCTCTGGTTCCTGTTCGGATTGCGCATCTCACGCACCGTCGCGCCGCTGCTTGCCCTGCTGCTCGCCTTCAACATCGGCGGCATGCTGGCACTCACGGTCATGAACGAGATCCTGACCGAGCAATTCCTCTATGTCTTCGTCTCCGTCTTTCTCGCGCTGACAGCCGTCTTCTATGCCGCCGTGATAGAGGATCGCCATCAGCGGCTCGTCCTGATCTTCCGGGCCTGGGTGGCAGCCGCCATCCTCACCGGCATGCTCGGCATCCTGGGCTATTTCCACGCCTTTCCGGGTGCTGAAGCCTTCACCCGCTATGATCGCGCCATGGGCGCCTTCCAGGACCCGAACGTCTTCGGCCCCTTCCTTGTGGCCCCCATGCTCTATCTTCTCCATGGCCTGCTGAAAGGGAAACTTGCCGAGGCACCGCTGCGCCTGATCGGCATTCTGATCATCGCCTTTGCCGTCTTTCTCTCCTTCTCGCGCGCCGCCTGGGGCCTCTTTCTGTTCGCCGCCGTGGCCCTCGTCTTCATCATGCTCCTCAAGGAGCGGAGCAACGCCTTTCGCCTGAAGATCCTGATGTTGTCGGTCTTCGCCGTGGGCGTCATGGTCATGGCGCTCGTCGTCGCGCTGCAGTTCGAGAAGGTGCGCGACCTGTTCCAGGCCCGCACGCAGCTGGTGCAGGATTACGACGGCGGACATCTCGGACGCTTCGAGCGCCACCGGATCGGCTTCCAGATGGCGATGGAACGGCCACTTGGCATCGGTCCGATGATGTTCGGCAAGATCTTCCCCGAAGACGAGCACAACATCTGGCTCAAGTCGCTGATGACCTATGGGTGGATCGGCTTCATTTCCTATATCTCGCTAGTCGCCTGGACGTTTGCGATGGGCTTCCGCTACCTCTTGCGGGACCGACCCTGGCAGCCTTATCTGATGATCGCCTGGATCGTGCTCGTCGGCCACATGCTGATCGGCAATGTCATCGACACCGACCATTGGCGGCATTTTTATCTGGTGCTGGGTATCGTCTGGGGGTGCTGCGCCCTTGAACATCGCCACCAGAGGGCGATGCGACGCAGCTTTGTATCTACCGCTCAGGCAAACCCGCCTGCGGGCCGCGCCTGACCTTGAGCCTTGAAGCTTCGCTCGGCTGCGCCATATCCATTTTATGATCACGCCCGCCCAGATACGCGCCGCCCGCGCGATGCTCGACCTCACCATTGAAGGCCTCTCGCAGGAAAGCGGGATAGCGGCCCTGCTCATCCTGCAGATCGAATCCGGCAGTGGCTATGACGCGACACCTGCCGACTATGCGGCCTTGAGGCGGGCACTCGAAAGGCTGGGTCTCATCTTTCTGGAATCAGGTGAAGCGGGGCCAGGAGGCGCCGGGCTCAGACTCGCACAGACCGATCACCAGGAGGGAATGCGGCCTGAAGAGCTCAATTCCACCAACAATGATTGAGAGTTTCTAATACCTCGTTGGAACAATATCCGAGCTCACGGCTTACCTGCCTGATAACACCAGACAGGAGACTTTCATGAGCCGGAACAATGGCCTCTACTTGATTATCGGTGCCCTCGTCGTTGCCGTCATCGGACTGGGCATCTACGTCTATCAGGAGGAGAGCAAGCCGGATGGCGTTGAGCTGCGCATCGGTGAAAATGGCGTTTCTGTCGAGCAGAACTGAGCTGGCATCCTTTCACACGGGCCGGACAAAAGTGTCGTAGAACTGCTTGGGGGCGCTGTTGGCGCCCTCCAGCATATAGGGCTGACCACCGGCCGCGCCTCTGCGAAAAGGCACGGGCAGACCGTGATCGAGAGTGTCGATGATGCGATAGTCGACCAGGACCCTGCCCCGCTCATCCTTCCAGACCATAGCGCGTCCATCCTTGACAGGAAGCGCCAGCCCACCAGAGGGATCAAGCCCGTAGACATCAAGCCACTGCGCGAGCGTCGCCTCGGCATTGGCGACGGTGACCACGCTATCGAGACGGCCATGCCAGATGGAAATTGCGGGTCTGTTGGTGTCGCCCCCTTCCCGCACAGCGCGCACCAAGTTTCCCCATTCCTGCGCACTCCGACGGGCACCAGACTTCATCACATGGAGGGCCGACATCGCATCACGCGCCGCGCCATAGGGCAATCCGCCGACGATCTGTCCAGCGGCGAAAAGATCCGGATAGGTGGCCAGCAACGCACCGGCCATGGCTCCGCCGGCGGATAGGCCTTGCAGGAATATCCGGCTGTGCGGAATATTGTGGCGGCGTGCCGCGTGCTCGATCATCTGCCGGATCGACATAAGCTCCCCCCGATCGCGGGCGACCGAACTCGGGCGGAACCAGTTAAAACAGAGGTTCTGGTTGTTCTGCTTGGTCTGCTCGGGATAAAGCAGCACGAATCCCTTCTCGCGGGCCATCCGACTCCAGCCACTGCCCTTGTCGTACTGAACGGCCGTTTGCAGGCAACCGTGCAGCACAACCACGAGAGATGGTGGTTCCCTCCTCAGCGGCGGCACGAATTCCAGCATGCGCAAGCGTCCAGGATTGCTCCCGAAGCCGTGGACCTCGACCAGCGCAGTGCGGGACGGCGCCGCGCGTTTTCTCGCTTTCGGCGTCGCCTTGGGCTGGTCAGCCAAGCCAATGAGCGGAAACGTATCCTTGACCAACTTGCGCCAGCGGCGCTGGCCCTTCAGGAGGGCAGAAAAAGGATTTTTGAAGCGCATGGAGGCGTCTCTTTCGGCAGCGGTCAACTTGAATGTAATGCTGCGGCGCAACAACACCAACACACCGGACGAAATTCCGGCTGTCCCGGTGAGGAAGAAAGAAATTTTGCTGGGATATCAAGGAAGAGATTGGTCGGGGCGGCGGGATTCGAACCCACGACCCCTTGACCCCCAGTCAAGTGCGCTACCGGGCTGCGCTACGCCCCGACCTGCCTATAAGGCACGTTCCCTTTAGACAGTCATCCCAGTCGGCGCAAGGGGAAAGTCACGTGCGACACAAATTTCCTCTCGTCATTTCAAGCGCTGCATCAGGGCCCGAACCTCTTCGAAACGCCGCCGATCTTCCGGTTCTTCGCTGTCGGCCGCATAGCAGGTCGAATCCATGCAGAATCGTGTGACCATCAGCGGGCCTTCAGCGCTGTCGAACTGGCATTCGATCTCGTCTGTGATGTCGGCCGCTTCGGCATCCATCCGGCTGGAATAAGTCAGCCGCGCACCGGGCGGCGTCAGCTCGGGAAAGGACTGAACGACCCCGACCTTCAGATCCTTCACCATCAGCATGCTCTTGGCCACGAAGACGCAGGCATCTTCGACCGTCTGCGGACGGGAAGCCGCCTCGCCGGCCGCGCGGGGGGCTGGAGAGGGCGTCTGAGCCAGTGCGGGGGTGGCGACGAGAAAGACGGCGGCAATCAAACGTTTCATGGGACCTCACGCGGTGGGTGATGGTCCCTCAACGTGCAGGCGCTGTCCCGGTTCCCTTGCGGAACAGGAAGAGTGCGCGGTAGCGTCGTGCAGGCCGGCGGGCTCAGCGCACCTGGTCAAGCAGGCGCTTGCACTCGAGGAGGTCGAAGAGCGCCTCCTGCAGAAGTGCGCGATCTTCCTTGGCAATTGACCCTTTGCCGACGGAAATCTCCGACGCATCGTCTGCCGAGCCGCCGAAGCCGAAGAAGCGGCCGCTGGCGCGTATCTTCGGACGTCCAACGACCTGATCGTCGTCAAGCGCGACCCGCGGCTCTTCCGTCTTCGCCGAACTGGCAGCAACCAGCGCTTCCATCGTGGCGACATCGCCGGCGGCGACCGCCATGACGAACTTGTTGCCGTTGGTCTTCAGGAGTTTTTGCACGCCTTTAATCGTATAGCCCTGATCGTAGAGCAGATGGCGGATGCCCTTCAGCAACTCAACATCATCCGGGCGATAATAACGACGGCCGCCGCCGCGCTTCAGAGGCTTGATCTGCGGAAACCGGGTCTCCCAGAACCGCAGTACATGCTGCGGAAGATCGAGATCGTCGGCAACTTCGCTGATGGTGCGGAAGGCGTCCGGGCTCTTGTCCAACTGCATGACCATGCTCCACGTGCGGTGCGCCAAGGCTTGCGCGACTCGCCCGTCATTTCAACGGTTTGGACCTGAATTTTCAAGCGATCCGTCACGGATGGAGCGACACTCCACCGATTTTGGACGGATCAGGCGGCGGGATTGGCCGGCTTCTGCTTGGCTTTGCGTGCGATATGGGCGCGCAGGATGCGCTGCTTGAGCACATTCGAGGCCTTGAAGGTCATCACCCTGCGCGGCGAGATCGGTACCTCCTCGCCTGTCTTCGGATTGCGGCCGATACGCTCGTTCTTGCTACGCACCTGGAAAGTGGCGAAGGACGACAGCTTGACGGATTCACCCCGAACGATGGCGTTGCAGATCTCATCGATCACGGTTTCGACCAGCTCAGCGGACTCCGTCCGCGAAAGACCGACTTTGCGAAAAACTGATTCTGCCAGATCCGCACGTGTCACTGTCTTTCCGGCCATTGTTCTCGCCCGCCTAAATCAATGATCTTGTTGAATTCGAAAGAACCTATTGTCCTTAAAGGCGACGGTCAAGCTCTTGTTGGTGCCCGACTTTTACTCTTTTTTGGACTACCAGCGCAGGAGAACCGCGCCCCAGGTAAAACCACCGCCCATGGCTTCCAGCATCACAAGGTCGCCGGGCTTGATCCGGCCGTCGCCTGCGGCGACCGCCAAAGCGAGCGGTATGGAAGCAGCAGAGGTGTTTCCATGCTGATCGACGGTGATCACCACCTTCTCGTCGGGAATGCCCAGCTTCTTCGCCGAGCCGTCGATAATGCGCTTGTTGGCCTGATGCGGGACCAGCCAGTCGATGTCAGCCGCCGTTGTGCCGGTGGCTTCGAAGGCTGCCTCGATCACATCGGTGATCATGCCGACCGCATGCTTGAAGACCTCGCGGCCTTCCATGCGAAGATGGCCGACCGTCCCGGTGGTGGAGGGGCCGCCGTCGACATAGAGCTTCTCGCGATGGGTGCCATCCGAACGGAGGTTGGAGGTCAGGATGCCGCGATCGTCGATCGTACCGTTCCCTTCCTGCCCTTCGAGGACCAGCGCGCCCGCGCCGTCGCCGAAGAGGACGCAGGTGGTGCGGTCGTTCCAGTCGAGGATGCGGGAGAAGGTTTCCGCGCCGATCACGAGCACGCGCTTTGCCATGCCGCCGCGGATGTAGAGGTCGGCCGTTGCCATGGCATAGACAAAGCCCGAACAGACGGCCTGCACGTCGAAGGCAAAGCCGTGGTTCATCCCGAGCCGGTTCTGGATGTTGACGGCGGTTGCCGGAAAGGTGTTGTCGGGTGTCGAGGTGGCACAGATGATCAGGTCGATATCCTGTGCCGTCAGACCGGCGCGCTCCAGCGCCTGCGTTGCGGCGGCGGCACCGAGAGAGGCCGTCGTTTCGCCCTCGCCCGCGATGTAACGCTGGCGAATGCCGGTGCGCTGGACGATCCACTCGTCAGAGGTTTCGACCATGCTTTCGAGGTCGCGATTGGTCACCACCCGTTTCGGGAGCGACGCTCCGAAACCGCGAACTACTGAACGGATCATCGTGTTTCCTGCCTTGTCGTCACGCTGCTTCGGGGCCCGCCGGAGACGGCTGCCGCGCGTGATATTTCTTCAAATCGTTTTCGATCTTCTGCGTGAGGCCATTGCGGGCCATGTCATAGCCAACGTCGACCGCCGCCGCAAAGCCTTCGGCATCTGTGCCGCCATGGCTCTTGATGACGATGCCGTTCAGGCCGAGGAAGACGCCGCCATTGACCTTGCGCGGATCCATCTTCTCGCGCAGGCGATCGAAGGCGCCCTTGGCGAGGATGTAGCCCAGCTTGGCCATCCAGGTGCGGGACATGGCGGCGCGCAGATATTCGGCGATCTGCTTGGCGGTGCCCTCGGCGGTCTTCAGGGCGATATTGCCGGTAAAACCTTCGGTGACGACGACGTCGACCGTGCCTTTGCCGAGATCGTCACCTTCGACGAAGCCGAAATAATCGATGGTATCCAGGCCCGCTTCGCGGATCAGGCGACCGGCTTCCTTGACCTCTTCCTGGCCCTTGATCTCTTCGACACCGACATTCAAAAGGCCGACCAGCGGCTTTTCGATCTCGAAGAGAGCCCGCGCCATGGCGCCGCCCATGACGGCGAAGTCCAACAATTGCTGCGCATCAGCGCCGATGCCAGCGCCGACGTCGAGCACGATGCTCTCACCGGAAAGGGTCGGCCAGATGGCGGCAATGGCGGGGCGTTCGATCGTCGCCATGGTCCTCAGGCAGAACTTGGCCATGGCCATCAATGCGCCGGTGTTGCCGGCGGAGACCGCGACATCGGCCTGACCGGTCTTCACCGCCTCGATCGCGCGCCACATGCTGGAGACGTAACGCCCGCGGCGGAGAGCCTGGCTGGGCTTTTCGTCCATGCCAACGGCGACTTCGCAATGGTGGAAGACGGATTTTTCCTTGAGCTTTGGGAACTGCGCCAAGATCGGCAGGCAGCGTTCCTGCTGGCCGTAGAGGAGGAAGGTGACTTCCGGGTGACGCTCCAGTGCCTTGGCCGCTCCGGGGATCGTGACTTCCGGACCGAAGTCGCCGCCCATGACGTCGAGAGAAATTCTGATCACTTAAACCTGACCCTTCCTGATCGCTGGCCAGCGAAATTTCGGTCAAAATACCGCTTTTCAATGACGGTACAACCCACCCACGGGCGCAGATGGGGGATCATCGATCCTTTTTCCAGTCTTTGAGCACGGCAAACGGGGAAGGCTTCTTCTCTTCCTCGACCTCGTTTTCAATGTGACCGTCGAACTGGACCCCTGGCTTTTTCGGATAAGGATCAATTCCGAGAGCCGCGAACTCGGCAATCAGCGCTCCTGCATCGATCGTGTCTCCCACGAATGGCTCCGGCAGATCCGGACCATCCGGGTCGAGCACCATTTCGCCGGCCCCATCGAGCACGATGCGGGCGAGCTTCGATCCTTCGGGCACGAAGATCTGGTCTATCTCCTGCTCAATGGTCGAAACCACCGGCTCGAGCGTGACAACGCAGGCCTGAACGATCTCGCCGGACACGTGGCCCTTGATGCGCACGCCGTCCTTCTTCCAGCGGGCGATCTGGAGATCGGCAGACAGTCGGTTGACCGCCTCGACATCCCAGAGCGCCGCCAGGCCCGCCCGCTCGCGCTCGTCGGCCTCGACATGGACCTGAACGGGATTGGCGGAAACGTGACCGACCTTCACCCGATAGCTGAATTCGGTGACTTCTTCAGTATTCTTGTCATTCATTGGATCATCCTCTGTCCGTTGCCGGCGGCCTGTGCGGGCGATCGCCGCCTGGCCCTCCGAGGCCTCACATTGCGGGCACGGCAATCCGGGCCATGCCGGTTTCGATCTCTGCCTCGTCGACGGAGCTCAGCGCCTGTTCCGCCGCAAACATCCAGTCCGCCAGGCGCCGCATGTCCGGGACCGGCGATGATTCCGGATGCAGATTGCGGGCAAGAGCGGCCGTGAGTGCATCCCGATCGCCCTTGTCGAGCGCGGCCGCATAGGATTCCAGCCGCCCGTAATACATGCCGGCAAGCTTCTTCATGCGCTTTGGCACACCGGGGTCGCCGACGCCGAGTTCGCGGATCGAGTGATCGACATCCTCGAAGAAGGCATCAATGATGTTTTGCGCGATCTCCTGGCCGCTACGCTTGGAACGCGCCGTGCGGCGAAAATAGAGAATCAGCATGATGGTGAGCATTTCGAACCGACCCATCACGGTGTCGGGCGCGTTCATGTCGAGGTAGAATGCAGGGGTGCGCGCGGCCGATGTCAGCACGGCATATTGCCGCTCGACTATCGCCCTGTTGTTTCTTTTCTGACGGAAGAAACCGAATACCATTCAATTCCACCAAAAAGAGTCGACCGATGGCCCGGGCCCGGTCGCCCTCATGTTGCATGATTGCGAAAGCTGGTTTACCGAAGCAGACGTGAATTGCAATGCCGTTCTCCCCTCGCCCTGCCGCTTGCATCGGCAAAGTGATGGGAAAGAAGGCAGCGCCAGCCATTGGGCTGCCCTTCCCCGGAAAGGCCACAATGCTGTGCGCAGAAGCGACCCGACATCCTCAGGATGTCGCCGACAGTCATGGGAGACGCGTGCGTGGACATTCGGATTTTTAGAGCGGACAGGAAGCTGATGAACTCGACTGCCGTGGTTCTCGCTCTTGCCCTGGCCGGACTATCCGGCTGCCAGACCGCCGAAGTGTTCCACAACGGCTATGTCGTCGATCAGGCGGCACTGGACCTGGTGCCGGTCGGCTCCAGCCGCGAACAGGTGCTCCTGTCGCTCGGCACACCCTCGACCACTGCGACCTTCGACGGCGAGGTCTTCTACTATATCTCCCAGAAGCGCACCCGCTCGGTTGCCTTCATGAAGCAGAAACTGGTCGAACAGCAGATCCTGGCGATCTATTTCGACAAAGACGGCATCGTCACACAGGAAGCGAACTACACGCTGAAAGACGGCAAGGTCTTCGATACGATCTCGCGCACGACACCAACCGGTGGCCGCGATCTCACCTTCCTGCAGCAGCTGTTGTCCGGCGGCGGCGGTGCGGCAAACAGCGTCAAGAACATTCTGGGTGGGATGGGCAACTAAGCCTCCTGTCCAGACCGAAAAGAAAGAAACCGCGGAAGTCGCCTTCCGCGGTTTTTTTTGGCTTGAATTAGCCGGGGCTCAGTGAGCAAGGACCGCCAGAAGCAGAAGCGCCACGATGTTGGTGATCTTGATCGCCGGGTTGACGGCCGGACCGGCCGTGTCCTTGTAGGGGTCGCCGACGGTATCGCCGGTAACTGAGGCCTTGTGGGCGTCAGACCCCTTCAGATGCTTGACGCCGTCCTTGTCGATGAAGCCGTCCTCGAAGCTCTTCTTCGCGTTGTCCCAGGCGCCGCCGCCCGAGGTCATGGAGATCGCCACGAAGAGGCCGTTGACGATGACACCCAGCAGCGAGGCACCGAGGGCGGCGAAGGCGGAGGCCTTGGAGCCCGAGATCAACAGCACGCCGAAGTAGACCACGAGCGGCGCCAGCACCGGCAGCAGTGAGGGGATGACCATTTCCCTGATCGCCGCACGGGTCAGGATATCAACCGCCCGACCGTAATCCGGCTTGTCCGTGCCCTGCATGATACCGGGCTTGTTGCGGAACTGCTGACGCACTTCCTCGACGATCGACCCGGCCGCGCGACCGACGGCTGTCATGGCGATGCCACCAAAGAGATAGGGAATGAGGCCGCCAAAGATCAGGCCGGCGACGACATATGGGTTCGACAGGTCGAATGAGATCGTCCCCACATCGGCGAAATAGGAATACTGCGCGCTGTTGGCTGCGAAGTAGGCCAGATCGTTCGAATAGGCGGCGAACAGGACCAGCGCGCCGAGGCCGGCAGAACCGATTGCATAGCCCTTGGTGACGGCCTTGGTGGTGTTGCCGACCGCGTCAAGCGCATCCGTGGACTTGCGCACTTCGGGCGGCAGATGGGACATCTCGGCAATGCCGCCGGCATTGTCGGTGACCGGACCGAAGGCGTCGAGCGCCACGATCATGCCGGCAAGACCCAACATGGTGGTGACGGCGATCGCCGTGCCGAAGAGACCGGCGAGCTGGTAGGTCGACACGATGCCACCGACGATGACGATGGCCGGCAGCGCCGTCGATTCCAGTGACACTGCCAGCCCCTGGATCACGTTGGTGCCGTGGCCGGTGACGGATGCCTGAGCGATCGAGTTCACCGGGCGCTTGTTGGTGCCGGTATAGTATTCGGTGATCACAACGATCAGGGCGGTCACGACAAGGCCGAGAATGCCGCAGAGGAACAGGTTCAGACCCGTTATGTCCGTGCCCGCCACAGTGCCGATGGTCCCCCAGCCGACTGTGAGCGAGGTCGCAAAGGCCAGACCGGCGATCGACAGAAGTCCCGTGACAATCAGACCCTTGTAAAGCGCACCCATGATCGAGCCGTTCGTGCCCAGCTTGACGAAGAAGGTGCCAATGATCGACGTGATGATGCAGGCGCCGCAGATCGCAAGCGGATAGACCATAGTGATGTCGAGGGCTGCCGAGCCGGCAAAGAAGATCGCTGCGAGAACCATCGTGGCGACAACCGAGACGGCATAGGTCTCGAACAGGTCGGCCGCCATGCCGGCGCAGTCGCCGACATTGTCGCCGACGTTGTCGGCAATGGTCGCCGGGTTGCGCGGATCGTCTTCCGGAATGCCGGCTTCCACCTTGCCGACGAGGTCGCCACCGACGTCGGCGCCCTTGGTGAAGATACCGCCGCCGAGACGGGCGAAGATCGAGATCAGCGAAGCGCCGAAGCCGAGCGCGACGAGCGCATCGATGACCTCACGCGAACCGCTCGCATGACCCAGGAATGAGGTCAACACGTAGAAATAGATGGACACGCCGAGAAGGGCGAGGCCCGCAACCAGCATGCCGGTAATGGCGCCAGACTTGAAGGCAATATCGAGACCCGCCGCCAGGCTATGGGATGCGGCTTGCGCCGTGCGCACGTTGGCGCGGACCGAGACATGCATGCCGATGAAGCCTGCGGCCCCCGAGAGCACCGCGCCGATCAGGAAGCCGATCGCTGCCGTGCCGGACAGAAGAAACCATGTAGCAACGAAGACAACCGCTCCGACAATTGCGATGTTCAGGTATTGCCGAGTGAGGTAAGCCTGAGCACCCTCGCGAATATAGCCTGCAATTTCCTGCATTCGGGCATTGCCCTGGTCGGATGCAAGGACCGAGCGCGTCGCCCAGACCGCGTAAACCACCGACAGCAACCCGCATAAAATTACGCCTAGAAGAACCGTCATTCGCAATACCCTCCCGTATTGCCCGCGCCTCACTCATCGCGGGCGGTGTCACGCAGACTCGGGCCCCCTCCTCCGAGACCCGTCGACGCGAGGCGAGATTGCGTCGCGCTTTTCGTGCCGTCAAGAGCGCATATTTTGCGTTGCGGAGGGAACTCAGGCCGCTTTGCGGGAGACTGCGCGCAGTTGCAGCAGGATCAGAACAAGGCAGAGCAGCGTCACCGGCCAGACCAGGAGGTTCATCACCGACCAGCCATAGGCGGTGAAGACCTTGCCCGAGGAGAAGGAAGACAACGCCACCGTCGAGAAGAGGATGATGTCGTGGAAGCCCTGGACCTTGTCGGCCTCGGAGGGGCGATAGCTGGAGGCAACGATGGCGGTCGCACCAATGAAACCGAAGTTCCAGCCAATGCCGAGCAGGACGAGTGCGCCCCAGAAATTCCAGAGCTCAATGCCCCAGTGAGCGACAACGGCGCAGGCCATCAGAATGAGCAGACCCGCCGCGACGATCTTCTCAGGGCCGAAGCGTCCGATCAGCACGCCGGTGAAGAAACTCGGCGCGAACATCGCGATCACATGCCACTGGATGCCCAGGGTTGCGAGATCCGATGAGAAGCCGCAACCGACGACCATGGCGAGCGGCGCACCGGTCATCATGAAGGTCATCAGGGCATAGGTGCCGATGCCGCAGACCATCCCGGTCATGAAGCGCTGGGTCATGACAATCTCGCGCAAGGGTCGGGTGGGTTCGTTCGCAGTGCCTGCCTTGCTGACCAGCGGCGGCAGCTTCAGGAAAAAGAGAACGGCGATCGCACACAGCAAGAGCGGCACGAGGCCGAGAAACGCGCCGGCAAACGTTACGGGGGCGAGCGCATCTTTCAGCCAGATGGCGATCTGAGGACCGGCAATAGCAGAGACGATACCGGCCGCGAGAATCCAGGAAATCGCTTTACCCTTGTAAAAACTCGGAGAAGCATCGGCTGCCGCGAAGCGGATTTTCTGGGTAAAGCCGCCGGAGAGGCCCATCAGCACCAGGGCGAAGGCGAAGAGCCAGAAGTCGGAGCGGATGAGAGCAAAGGCTGCCAGCGCACTGCCGAGTGCTCCGGCAAGCGCGCCGAGCATGAAGCTTTCGCGACGACCGAGAAAGCGCGAAGCGGTTGCCACCGCAATGGCGCCAGCCGCAACGCCGATGTTGAATCCGGTGAGCGGAGCGGTCGCGAGCGACTTGTCGGCGCCGAGCATCTGGAAGCCGGCGAGCCCGCCGACCGCGAAGGCGAGCGGCGGGGCCGAACCCAGGATCGCCTGGGCGACAGCGAGCAGACCAACATTGCGCCTGGCTGCCGACAATTGTCCATCCAGCCCTGC
Organism: Hyphomicrobiales bacterium; assembly: GCA_900473805.1. Lineage (GTDB taxonomy): Bacteria > Pseudomonadota > Alphaproteobacteria > Rhizobiales > Rhizobiaceae > Allorhizobium. The sequence goes on from UCMS01000001.1 coordinate 146,604, forward strand.
CAGCGCCGCTCCGCTCATGTCACTCACCTTATTTCTGCGCCGGAGCGCGAACCTGCTTTGCAATCCGGTCGAGAACGGCATTGACCAGTCTCGGCTCGTCTTCGGGGAAGAAGGCCTGAGCGATCTCGACATATTCCGTTACTATGACCGCGATGGGCACATCCTTGCGCTCGATCAATTCGAAAGCGCCGGCACGCAGGATGGCGCGAACCGTGCTGTCCATGCGCGACAGGGACCAATCGTCCTGCAGAGCCTGGCGGATCAAAGGATCGATCTTCGTCTGGTCGCGCACGACACCGGCGACGATCGATCGGAACCAGGAGGCATCCGCCTTCAGATAGGTTTCCCCGTCGACTTCCTGGCCGAGCCTGTGGCTCTCGTATTCGGCCACGACTTCGAGCACGCCGGAGCCGGCGATGTCCATCTGGTAGAGGGCCTGCACGGCTGCGAGACGTGCTGCGCCGCGCTGGTTTGCCGGCTTCACCGGATGCTTGCTTTCGTCCGACATCACTCAGCCACCCAGCTTCTTCTTCAACGCGATCATCGAGAGCGCAGCGCGGGCGGCAAAGCCGCCTTTGTCCTTATCGGAGCGGCGAACACGGGCCCAGGCCTGATCGTCGTTCTCGACCGTCATGATGCCATTGCCGATCGCCAGGGATTCTGAAACCGCCAGGTCCATGAGGGCGCGTGAGGATTCATTGGCAACGATGTCGAAATGATAGGTTTCACCACGGATAACCATGCCGAGGGCGACGAAGCCGTCGTACTGGGTGCCGTCATCATCGGCCGCATCGAGCGCCATGGCGATGGCCGGCGGGATCTCCAGCGCGCCGGGCACCGTGATGATGTCATAGGTGGCGCCGGCCTCTTCGAGGGCGAATTTCGCGCCGTCCAGAAGAGCGTCCGACATGTCGTCATAGAAGCGTGCCTCGACGATCAGCAAATGCGGCGACGCCGTCTTGTTTACCATGGTCAGATCCTGATCCTGAATGTGATTGCGGCGCTTCGGCCGCCAGAAACGCGGTCAAACCATGCTGTATCCCGGAAGGCAAGCATTTTTCGGTCAGGGCAGATGCAGCGGTAATGCACGCCCGGACAAACCGGACGGGGAACGAAGCGAAGGATCTTGTTCCGGGCGCCCTAATATAGGCCGAAATCAGGCAGGCCGCATGACAAATGTTTAATGAAATTCAGGCACTTAATGTCTGGAAACGGCCACAATCCGACACCAGCTTCAGTCTTGCAAGCGAGCGACGGAATTCCCCGCCATCGCAAACATCCTCGAAAGGAACAGGACCATGAATCGCTTTGCAACAATCTTCAGTGCCACTGCCCTTACTGCCATCGCTTTCGGTGCTGACGCCTATGCCGCCATGCCTGCTGCGGCCACGGCTTCCCAACAGCAGATCGAAAACACGATCACGAAGCTCTCGCCGAATGCCTACAACGTCATCCGGCTCGACTCCTTGCGGACCCACGACACGGCGAAGGAGCAGTACGGGAATGTCATGCCGACATCCCAGGAGGCTCGCCTGGTTCAGGCTTCGGTGATCGCCAACCCGGCGCTTGCCCGCAAACTGCAGGCAGACAAGGTCGAGTTGGAAAACATCGTGGGCGCCGAACAGGCTGTCGACGGAAGTGTGACCTTCTACCTCCGCTGACCCTTCTCTCTCTCGATCATCGCAAACGCCATGGAAGTCCCCGCGCCGCCACGCGGGGACTTTGCCTATCTCATGGACCTCAGGAACAATTGACCGGGATTGCGTGTTTCCGATGCACGAAGGAGCCGCTCACGCTTCTTCATCCCAGGAAAAGGAGGCTGTCATGGGTCGTGGTATTCTGATGTGGCTGGTCGGCGTGCCGATCCCGATCATCATTCTCATTTTGTTGTTCTGGCGCTAAAGCCAGGCAGATACCGGCAGCCGCTCCAGGACTTGCCGGTGATCCCGGCCAATCGTCTTCTCCTCCAGGAGAGCAAATCCGGCCGGTCGATGGTCACGGGTGATGGGCGATGCAATGCCGCCCTCACCGATCACGATATCGCCCGTGTAAAGATGGATCGCGTCAACCATTCCCTGCGCCAGCAGGTCGGTTGCAACTCGCGCCCCTCCTTCGACCATCAAAGACGAGACGCCACGCGCGCCCAGCGCATGCAACAAAGGCTCAAGGCCTGCCGTCTCGACAATTTCCACTCCCATCTCCTCCAAAAGTTTGCGATTCCCTGTCGCAGACGGTGCGACCGCAAGAAGGACAGGAACGTCGCGTGCCGTGCCGGCGAGCCTGGAGGTGGGCGAGAGTTCAGCGCGACGATCAAGGACAATTCGCAACGGCGATGCGTGTTCGAGACCGGCGAGCCTGACGGTCAGTTCCGGGTCATCAGCGTTTGCAGTGCCGATCCCGACCATGATCGCATCGCTGGCCGCGCGCATCCGGTGCACTTCCGTGCGCGACTCCGCCCCGGTGATCGCGATCTGGCCGGCCCCGAGGCGGCCCAACATGCCATCGGCGGAAACGGCAAGCTTCAGAGTCACTTGCGGACGGCCCTTCGTTTGGCGCGTGAGATAGCCGCCCATGGCACGGCGGGCTTCCTTCTGAAGAATTCCGATGGTCACTTCGATATCGGCATCGGCCAAGATCTTGAGTCCCTGACCGGAGACGCGTGGATCCGGATCGGCAACGGCCACGACGACACGGGCAATTCCGCTCGCAACGATCGCGTTCGCACAGGGCGGCGTCTTGCCGTGATGAGAACAGGGTTCGAGCGTGACATAGGCCGTCGCGCCCCTCGCCTCTTCGCCCGCTTCCGCGAGTGCCTGAGGCTCCGCATGCGGACGCCCGCCCTGCGCGGTAACGCCACGACCAACAATGCGGCCGTCCTTCACGATCAGGCAACCGACGGAGGGATTGGAGCCGGTGCGCCCGACATGCGTGAGAGACAGCGCGATCGCTTCGCGCATGAAGGCTTCGTCGATCGCCGTGATCGACACGACCTAGTCCGCGACGCTATCGCGCGAGATCTTGGCATTGATCTCGGCAATGACGTTTTCGAAGTCTTCTGCGTGCGAGAAGTCGCGGTAGACGGAGGCGTAGCGCACGAATGCCACGTCATCGAGCGTCTTCAGGGCTTCGAGCACCTGCAGGCCGATTTCTTCCGAGGAGATTTCCGTTTCGCCCGAACTTTCCAGGCGGCGGACGATGCCGGAGACGGCGCGCTCGATGCGCTCGTTGTCGACCGGCCGCTTGCGCAGCGCAATCTGAAAAGAACGAACCAGCTTGTCTCGGGCGAAGGGGGCCTTGCGGCCCGTCTTCTTCAGGACCATCAGCTCACGCAGCTGGACCCGTTCGAACGTCGTGAAGCGACCGCCGCAATCCGGGCAGATGCGCCGCCGGCGGATGGAGGTGTTGTCCTCCGCCGGTCGCGAATCCTTGACCTGAGTCTCGTCCGAGCCACAAAAAGGGCAGCGCATCAGCCGTCGACCTTACATGTAGGGGTACATGGGGAAGCGGTCCGTCAGGGCCACAACCTTCTCACGCACGGCCGCTTCAACCGACGCATTGCCTTCGTCGGAATTGGCGACCTTGAGGCCGTCAAGTACTTCGACGATCAGGTTGCCGATTTCGGTGAATTCCGCTTCCTTGAAGCCGCGGGTCGTGCCGGCCGGCGTACCGAGACGGATGCCGGAGGTGACGAAAGGCTTCTCCGGGTCGAAGGGGATGCCGTTCTTGTTGCAGGTGATGTAGGCGCGGCCGAGGCCGGCTTCCGCACGCTTGCCGGTGGCGTTCTTCTTGCGCAGATCGACCAGCATCAGATGGTTGTCGGTGCCGCCGGAAACAATGTCGAGGTTGTGGCTGATCAGCGTCTGGGCCAAAGCCTTGGCGTTCTTGACGACCTGAGCGGCGTAGTCCTTGAATTCTGGCTTCAGCGCTTCGCCGAAGGCGACGGCCTTGGCGGCGATGACATGCATCAGCGGACCACCCTGGAGGCCCGGGAAGACGGCTGAGTTGAACTTCTTGGCCAGATCCTCGTCGTTGGTGAGGATCATGCCACCACGCGGGCCGCGCAGCGACTTGTGGGTCGTGGAGGTCGCGACATGGCAGTGCGGGAACGGCGACGGATGCTGGCCACCGGCGACGAGACCGGCGATATGGGCCATGTCGACCATCAGGTAGGCGCCGACTTCGTCAGCGATCTCGCGGAAGCGCTTCCAGTCCCAGATGCGGGAGTAAGCGGTACCGCCTGCGATGATCAGCTTCGGCTTGTGGGTGCGCGCCTTTTCGGCAACGTCATCCATGTCGAGTTGGTGATCGTCTTCACGAACGCCGTAGGAGACGACGTTGAACCACTTGCCGGACATGTTGACCGGCGAACCATGGGTCAAGTGACCGCCCGAGTTCAGGTCGAGGCCCATGAAGGTGTCGCCCGGCTGCAGGAGCGCGAGGAAGACGGCCTGGTTCATCTGCGAACCGGAGTTCGGCTGGACGTTGGCGAAGTTGACACCGAAGAGCTTCTTGGCGCGTTCGATCGCGAGTTCTTCGGCGATATCGACGAACTGGCAGCCACCGTAGTAGCGCTTGCCCGGATAGCCTTCCGCATACTTGTTCGTCATGATCGAGCCCTGGGCTTCGAGCACGGCGCGGGAGACGATGTTTTCAGAGGCGATCAGTTCGATCTCATGGCGTTGACGACCGAGTTCCTTCTCGATCGCACCGAAAATTTCCGGATCCGTATCGGCGAGAGAACGAGAAAAGAAGGCATCGTTGTTCGACATGATCGCTGGCTCCTCAAAAGCGTTTGATGCTGTGGGGTCTTAAACTTCCACAGTCACGAGAGCAATACGGAGAACGACATTTGCGGATCAATTGGCGCGCAGAGGCGAATGGCCGCAATCCCCTTGATCAGGCTGGACGGAGATCCATGCAACCATTGCGCAAAGCGGGCAGGACGATCCAGGCGCCGTTTGCGTAGAGCTCGCGTACGAAGGCGGCATCTGGCGCCGTGACCACCGTCCGACCATTGCCGGCGCGCAGGATACCGGCTCCGTCGGGGAGCCGGGTCGGCATATCGGGACCGAGGACGAGGACGGCGGGGTCGACAGGGCCGAATGCCGCCGTTGCTCCAACGATGACGGAGAACCAGCCTATGGGAATGGCAAGCAGGATGCCGGTGGTCCGCACCGCCCTGCCCCAGCCCTTTCGAGGCGTCCCGGGGTCAGTAGTCATAGACATGTTCCAGTTCGAGGCCTGCGGCACCGAGTTCGTCGAACAGCGCCGGAAGACCGCGGACCTTGGCCTGGAGCAACAGACGGCGACCGGCAAACCCATCGCGGTTGATGTCGACAATCCTCGTTGCAAAGCCGAGCTGACTTGGAACGGAGGCGCCAAGCGCGGACACCATGATGTCGTCGTTGCCGGCAATTTCCATCACGGTGCCTTTGCGGGCCGCAATCTGCTGCAGGATGACGGTGAAGGCCCGGTAGCGCGGAGTTTCGATTAGGACGCCATCCGCGCCCTGATCGGCGATCACGGTCACTCCAGAAATCGCCTGGAGATCGGCGACCGACAAGCCGGAGACGAGTGAGCGGATGGTCAGCTGTGCCTGGCCGGTCGCGGCCACCGCGCCAGCTATCACGTCGGCATAAGCGGCCTTCGCCTTCCACTCCCCGCCAAGGGCGAGCCGGCGCTCCCAGCTGCGCAGCGAGGTGACCGGTTCGGCCCAGAACTTTTCCACAGCGCCGTCGAAATCGTATTTGTACCAGGGCGTCTGGTGCAGGAACTGGCCATAATCTTCGGCCATCTCGGCGGCATAGCGGTCCTGAGGGGACTTCTCAGGCCCGCGGACGAGCGCGAAGAGACGTCCAACGGTTTCTTCATAGAGCGCCTTCATGCCCATTTCGAGCGTGAAGCTCACGCCGATGACATGGATGGTGCGCCGGGTGGCGACATCGGCGCCGCCGTGACGATCGGCCGCGCGGTTCAACGCGCAAAAAGACGCCCAGAAGCCAACGACACTCCGCGTGTAACCGAATTCATGTTCGTCGCCCGTCTTCAGGACATTGGCGAGGCCCTCATAGGCATAGACGATGTGCCACTCGGGATATGTGAGATAGCTGTTTGCCTCCGCGCGCAGGAAGGCGGAATCGGTCATCTTTGGCGTGAACGTGGCCTGCTCCGGCTCGGCGGTGCAGAAGGTCTCGATATACCCAACGGGTGCCAGCAGCAGCAGGACCAAAAGGACGAGCAAAAGCGCGAGCCATTTTGCAAGGCGCAGCATCTTCCGCATTCACGCCTCCCTGCGGAAGACGAAGGCAGACAGGACCGCAATGCCGCCGAGCGAAATATGCGGCAGATTGGCGAGGATCTTGAACCCGATTGGGAGGTCCTGGATGCCATAATTGATGATGCCGAGATCCAGATAGCCGGACCCCGTCGCAAGGCCCAAAAGACCGTCGGCCAGGTAGAGGATACCAAAATAGAGAAGGAAACTGCGGGCAGCGCGCGCGGAAATGAGTGCCGCAGCGCCTGCCCAAAAGGCCGACGCCAAGTGCAGAAGATCATCGTAGATATCGAGGGCAAAGATGCCGAAGGCGCGTCCCTCCGCATCGGTCAGGCCGGGGATGTAGTTTAGCCCCGCGACGACGAGGAGAATTGCGGCATAGGCAAAGGCGATCTTACGGACGGTCGGCATCGGTTTCCCCTCTTCAGATCTTCGAAATGTAGTTTGTCCAGAAGCCGTTCTGGAAGCGCAGTTCTGGATCAAGGCGGCGCTTGGCCTCGGCAAACTCGCCAACACGCGCATAGGCGCGACGCAGCTGGTTGAGGGTCGGATGCGGACGATAGGGCAGATAATAGCTGCCGCCGATCTCCGTGACTCGATCGATCAGGACGCGGGTCATGCGCGCCATGTCCTCCTCGGCACGAACCGACATCTCCTGGGAGAACAGCATGACGGCGGCGATGCGGGGTACGGTCGCGTAGGCCAGCACGCTGTCGTGATCCGTGTCGACGAAACGCAGGGTGATGTTCAGCAATTCCTGGTAGGAGGACGGGATGACCTCACGGCAGATGCGGACGAAATCCGCAAAGCGTTCGGGCGTGACGAAATATTCGTGCAGGATGTCGGTGCGGGTCGGATCGCCATCGTCGAGCGTTGCGACGGGCTCGTTCATCAGGCTGTTGCGCGTGGCGATGCCAGAGGTGAGTGCCGGGCTCAGCGACGATTCCAGCATCCAGCGGACATGTTTGACGCGATCGGAGCCGACCTGCTCGCGGAAGACCTTCGCGGCGACATGGCTGACAAAACCGGAACCGCTCGCCGGCGGGATGACCGTCTGGTCAGGCGTCGGCCGATAGGAGATCAGAAGGCCGCTTTCGAAGAAACGATCAATCGCGACATCAAGGCGGCCATAGGCCATCTCGATCGTCTTGTCGGCTTTCAGGCTCTCGATGAAGCGCATGCCGAGTTCTTCGCCCGCCACATGCTCGAAGGTGGGGGCGAGATTGCGGTTCGGAACAATCTCGATCTCGAGTTCGACGATGACGCCGAAAAGCCCGTAGCCGCCCATCGCATGGTTGAACAGCTCGGTATTTTCCGTACGCGAGCAGGTGACAAGCGTTCCGTCGGCGAGCAGCATTACAATCGACCGAACCGTCGAGCCGAACGCGCTCCAGGGCACGGGCCAGCCATGGGCGTTCACGGAAAAGGTGCTGGCGACGCCGAAATCGTGGTTGGACTGCATGACCTTCGGCGAAAATCCGATTGCATCGAGCCGTTCGATCAGCTCGCTCCAGCGCATCCCGGCAGACACGCGGCAGGTTCCCGCCGCCTTGTCGGCATCGAGCCATCCCTTGTCCAGGGTGAGCACCGTGCCGTCCGTCTGCAGGCTTTGTGCGCCCATCGAGTGGCGGGCCGCACTCGCAACGAGGGGCCGCCCCGCGCTTTTGGCTTCCGCAATCTCCCGCCGGACCGCTTCCACGAGGGCGTCACGCCTGTCATCGCTCAGCAGGATGTGGCGCGCGACGCGTGTCGGGGACAGGAGGCTCGCGTCGTTGAGCATCTCATCGGCGCTCAACGGACCTTCGGGAAAGGATTGGCCGAAGCCGATGGTTTCGCGCCCGAACCTGTGAGCAGCATAGCCGCCCGCAGCAGCACCGGCCGCAAATAACACCGCGCGCCTCGTCAGCTTTTTCATCCCTACCCCCGCAGGTTCCCTTGAATCGTCATGTCTTGCGGTATTCATGAGTAGGCAGACGCGTGTTGTTGTGCAAGGCCATGAAAAAAGCCGCGTCCGGGGACGCGGCTTCAAGATGAATATCGCTTTAACAGCCGATTATTGCGGCAGAATGTCGTCGTCGACAGAGCCGCTGACCTGCTCCTGGCCGATATTGGCCTGCAGGGCGAGCTGCTGATCGCCATCCTGTTCATAGATGTCGTCGCGGAACTGCACGACGCCCTGCTTCGGCGACCATGCCGTCAGGTAGACCCAGTGCACGCCGACTTCGTCAACGACCTTGATCGGCGTGTTGACGCGGCTGGCGATGACGCGTTCAATCTCCTGGCGGTTCCAGCCGGGCGTATTCTTCAGAACCCAGACAATGAGGTCGCGGACGTTCTGAATGCGGACGCAGCCCGAAGATTCGAAGCGCATCAGCTTGTTGAACAGGCCTTGCGTCGGCGTGTCGTGCATGTAGACGCCGTCGGGGCTCGGGAAGTTGATCTTGGTGGACGACATCGCGTTGATCTTGCCCGGATCCTGACGGAAGGTCAGGTTCGGGGCCTTGGGCGCGAACCAGTCGACGCTTTCCGGAGCCACTTCGTTGCCCTTGCCGTCGATCAGGCGAATGGCATTGCGCGACAGATAGGTCGGATCCTTCTGCATCAGCGGCACGATGTCCTTTTCGACGATCGAGCGCGGCGCGGTCCAGTAAGGATTGAGAATGATGTCGGACACCTTGGAGCTGACGAGCGGCGACGGACGGCTGATGCGGCCGACGATTGCGGTATTGCGCAACGCCACCTGGTCGTTCTCGACCGCTTCGACATAGGCCGCCGGAATGTTGACGACGATGTAGCGCGACTCGAGCGGCTTGGCGAGCGTGTCCTGCAGGCGCTGGAAGTTCACGTTCAGCTGGTTGAGGCGCACGTCGGCCGAGATGTTCAGCGCCTTCAGCGTGAATTCGCCGAGCACGCCGTCTTCCGGCAGGCCGTGACGGGCCTGGAAACGCTTGACGGCGCCGTCGACGTAGCTGTCGAACGAATTCGACATGCCGGCTTCCTGCGGCAGGTCGCCGGACACCATCAGGCGCTGGCGAAGCGCTTGGACGGATGGATCTGTGACGCCGAGCTGCAGCTTGACGGCCGGATTGACCTGAGGCCAACCGCCATTCGAGACAATCATCTGGTACTGGCCGATGGCTTGCTGGATGTTGCCGATACTGGAGGGGCTGAGCATCGCGGTATTGGATACGACGCTCGTCGTCGTGCGCGATGCTTGGGCATCGAACTGATCGTCCCAGTTGCCGCGACGCGGTGCATTGATCAACTCGTCGACTGCCGTCTGCGCAGCGGCCTGGCCGGCGATAACAGCAGCACCGACGGCTGCAGCACCCCGCAACAAAGAGCGCCGCGAAAGATCAACGATTCCCGTATTCTTGGACATATTCCCTACCGTTTCATCCTGAACCAGAACCAGACGCATACTGCTTCATGGTTAACAAAGCGCCGCCAAAAGGACATTGCTGCTCGTTGTTGGGTGTTCGGGAGGCGGTCAAATCACGCACTCCGCTCGTCCCGGCGGTCCCATATCAATATGGCCAATTCGTGTCACCAAGGGGTTGTGTCACGAGAGCGTGTCCAGCGGCCAAAGCGTTGTGATCAGGAAACGACAAAACCGGCCGCTTCACGAGGAAGCGTCCGGTTTAGCGCGGTGGATCGCTGTCTGGAGGTCGTGGAGCGGGTCAGGCTCAGAGACGGTAGAGGATTTGGTCGTTCCAGAAGCGGTCAAGGCGCTGCAGGAGCTTGTTCATCTGGGTGAACTCATCGGCGCCGATGCCGCCGACCTTCTGGATCGAGCCGATGTGGCGTTCGTAGAGCTTTGCAACGGTTTCGGCGATTTCCTGGCCGGCATCCGTCAGGCTGATACGGACCGAGCGACGGTCGACGCGCGAGCGCTGGTGGTTGATGAAGCCGAGGTCGACGAGCTTCTTGACGTTGTAGGAGACGTTCGAACCGAGGTAGTAACCACGCGAGCGCAGTTCACCGGCGGTCAGTTCGGCATTGCCGATGTTGAAGAGGAGCAGCGCCTGGATGGCGTTCACATCGGAACGGCCCTTGCGGTCGAACTCGTCCTTGATGACGTCGAGCAGACGGCGGTGGAGACGTTCCACGAGGTGGAGAGATTCCAGGTAGAGCGAACGGATTGCTTCTTCCTGCGGATCAAGGGGGGCGGCCTGCGGCTTGAGCTTGGTGTTCATATCGATCTGCCTCACTGTTTTGTTTGGCGGTGTTGGTTTTTTCTCCCGCCTTGATGAGGACAGTATCCAATGCGCATAAAATTCTATTTAAAACGCAGGCTTAACAGAGGCTTACCAAAGCCGGTCCTGCGATCACGGTAAATCAACGGTTATCGCTTCCCGCTTGTGTCTGCTTTCGAGCCACAACGCCAGGCGGAAGGCGAGATAAAGGGCGGCCACCGAAACATGCATGACGATGGCCAGGATGTTGGTGCCGAAAATGTCGGGCCAGACGGAAAACATCAGGATCTGGGCACCCGCTGCAATCAGCCACATGACGGGTCCCCAGGAGCCCGCCAGCCACAGCCCGAGAGCTGCCACCGGAAAAACGACCGCAAGGCCAGCAGCGGCGACACGCCAAGGCAGAGACAGAAGATCGAAACGGCCCAGCCCGCCATGGCTGTAGCCCACCAGCATGCCCCAGTATTGCAGCCCGAACCACAGGCAGGCCAGCGCCACAACCCGCAGGAACAGCACATAGATGAACTCCGTCAGGCTGCGGAGGGGTGTTGTCGGCGAATCAGCTTCCATGGTTTCCACGATAGGGCCTCCCCCAGGCGACCGCCAGCAGCGGCGGTGCGCCCTCCCCTGCCGCTTGCGACACACGGTCGTTTTGCAAGCGGCAGCCGGCATGTTATCAGCAGCGACCAAAGACGGCAAAAGACGAAGGATGCGACGATGACGGACAAGACCCATTTTGTGGATGACGTGACCGGCCATCGCCGCATGCGGCGCTTGCGCAAGGCGGACTGGCAAAGGCGCATGGTTCAGGAGAATCGGCTGACGGTCGACGACCTGATCTGGCCCATCTTCGTCGTGCCGGGCACCGGCGTCATGGACCCCATCGCCGCCATGCCAGGCGTTTTCCGGATGAGCGTCGACACGGCGGTTGAAGCGGCCAAGGAAGCGGCCGATCTCGGCATTCCGGCGATCGCTACCTTCCCAAATGTCGACATCGGCCTGCGCGACGAAACCGGCTCGCACATTCTGGTCGCCGACAACCTGATCAACCAGACGACGGCCGCCATCAAGAAAGCTGTGCCCAATATCGGCATCATCACCGACGTGGCGCTCGACCCGTTCACCAGCCACGGGCATGACGGCATTTTGCGCGAAGGCGAAATCGTCAACGACGAGACGGTCGACCAGCTCGTCAAGGCGGCAGTCGCCCAAGCCGATGCAGGGGCCGACATCATTGCCCCCTCGGATATGATGGATGGGCGGATCGGCGCGATCCGCCGGGGCCTCGATGCCGCAGGGCATCAGTCCGTCGGCATCATGTCCTACGCCACCAAGTTCGCCTCCTGCTACTACGGCCCCTATCGCGAGGCGATTTCCACCAGCGGTCTGCTGAAGGGCGACAAGAAGACCTATTATATCGACCCGGCCAACGGCACCGAAGCGATCCGCGATGCGGCGCTCGATGTCGAGGAAGGCGCCGACATGCTGATGGTCAAGCCGGGTCTTCCCTATCTCGATATCTGCTGGCGGATGAAGGAAGCCTTCGGCCTTCCGGTCTTCGCCTATCAGGTCTCGGGCGAATACAGCCAGATCAAGGCGGCCGCCGCCAATGGCTGGATCGACGGCGAACGGGCCATGCTCGAAACACTGCTGTCGTTCAAGCGCGCCGGATGCGACGGAATCCTGACCTATTTCGCCGTCGACGTGGCCCGTCACCTCGCCCGCAAAGGCTGATCATCACGGATTATTGTATTCCGGCCGGGCGTTCCCATATCTGAGGAACAACCAAAGGAGCCCACCATGAGCCTCGACAACAATTCGTCCTATGCCGCCCCCGAAGACTGGCGCGCCTATAGCGGCGTACTGTCGCGTCGGGTGTTCGCATTTATCGTCGACTACCTGTTCATCGGGCTCCTATGGATCCCGGCAGCCGTGATCGTGTTCTTCCTCGGCATCCTGACACTCGGGCTCGGCTGGCTGCTCTATCCGATCCTGTTCTTCGTCGTTGCCGGCCTCTATTTCGGCATGTCGCTGGCTGGTCCTTCGCAGGCAACGCCGGGCATGCGGATGATGGGGATCGCCATGGTGCGTCTCGACGGTCGCAAGCTCGACTTCGTCACCGCGATCGCCCATCTGGCCTTGTTCTGGATCCTGAACTCGGTGCTGACGCCTCTGATCCTCCTCGCCGGTCTCTTCATCGAGCGCTCGCGACTGGTGCACGACCTGCTCGTTGGCACGGCAACCGTCCGCACCTATTGAAACTTTTCGTCGTCCGACGTCTTTAAGAAAACACTCCGGGATCAACCCGGAGTGTTGACGTTTCGCATTCTTACGCCATCCTAGTCCCAGAGATGACGTGACAGAGGATTCTCTTCGGCGACAGATGAATACCCAGACCTCTCCTTCACCGCAGTTTTATCTCACGGCCCCCGCGCCGTGCCCCTATCTGCCGGACGAATTGGAGCGGAAGGTGTTCACCCACATGGTCGGCCCACGGGCGACCGAAATGAACGATCTGTTGACGCAGGGTGGTTTTCGCCGGTCACAGAACATCGCCTACAGACCTGCCTGCGAATCCTGCCGTGCCTGCGTCTCGGTGCGTGTTCTCGCCAAGGAATTCGAAGCCAGCCGGGCCTTCCGCAGGGTGGAAGCGGTAAATCGCGATCTCGTCTCCACCGTTTTTCCGGCACAGCCTTCCACCGAGCAGTTTTCCCTCTTCCGCCGCTATCTCGACGCCCGCCATCAACAAGGGGGAATGTCAGACATGTCGGCGCTCGATTATGCCATCATGGTCGAGGACAGCCATGTGCAGACGCGGATCATCGAATACCGGCTGCGCAGTCCAGGCGACGGCGTGTCGCCTCAGCCGCGTGGCGAGCTCGTGGCCGTCGCGCTGTCCGATCTAATGAGCGACGGGCTGTCGATGGTCTATTCCTTCTACAATCCGCAGATGGAAAGGCGTTCTCTCGGGACGATGATGGTGCTCGATCACATTCGCCGGGCGCAGGCTCTCGGCCTGCCGCATGTCTATCTCGGCTATTGGGTGCGGGGATCACAGAAAATGGGCTACAAAACCCGCTTCCAGCCGCAGGAGCACCTGATGAACCAGGGCTGGATGCGGTTTACGTCCGATATGGACGAATGACGCGGGTACCGTCGGACCACCTTCACCTGCCATTCAATGCGGCGCTCTCCCCGCCTCCTGGTGAAAGCGGAGAGAGCTAATATTGGATCAAGACAGCTTGCGGATGATGCCGTAGACGATGTTCCGGTTGGCGCCATAGCGCAGGCTGCACTCGACATCCTGCCCTTCGGCCGTGGCACGCATGACGCGCCACATGTCTTCCTCGGACCGCAGCAGCAGCGCCCAGTTCATGAAGGTTTCCATATAGCCGTCATCGGGGATGTCATCGGCGAAGTTGGCGAAGAGGAAGGTGCCGTGCGGTTTCAGCATTTGCAGGCAGCGCTGCGAGAGCTTGATGGCGACCTCGTCGGCCAGATAGTCATAGAGGCCGGCGGCATAGACGAAGTCGAACTTGCCGAGTGTCTGTGACCGCATCAGGACCGTACGCACCGAGCCATCGACCGCTTCGACCGCGGTGCCTTCGTATTCACTGGCGACCGCGCCGACGCTCAATGGATCCTGATCGAGGGCGAGCCAGCGCTTGATCGTACCGTCCTTCAGGGCTTGCGACATCTTGCCTTCGCGTAGGTGACCCGCCGCAATGGTCAGGATCTCGGCTTCCCCGCCCCGCGACGAGGCGACGTCGTCGACATATTGAGCCAGAAGATCGCGGCGTTCGCGCACGGCAACACAAGCCGGGGATTCGCTCGTGAAGGCATTGACGGCCTTGCCCATCGGGCTCGCCGCGTCGAGCATGGCCTGTTTGCTCGGGTGGCGGTAGATGAAATCGAGCAGGCCCGCATCGCCGGAATAGCCGCGCGGCTTTTCAAAGGACCAGCGGGTGAAGGGGTCTTCGTGAAAATGGCGGGCGATCGGATGGTTCTGCGCGACCGGAATGAGCTGCTCCCACACCTTCGGAGAATAGCGATTGCGGACATGGTGCAGGCCGGTGAGCAGGCGCAGCATGATCTGCCCGACGTCAGTCTGATTTTGGAACTGCTGTTCGGCCACCCTCAGATGCAGCGCCAATTCGGCCTGCGCCTCGCCGAGTTCTTCGTCTCGGACGGGTTTCGCAGAGGAGAAGACCTGGGATGCAATAGAGTCTGGGGTGATCAGGCTTTCGCCGTCGAATGCAATGTCCAAATCACTCATCATTCGCTCCAATTTTAGTCAAACTTGATATTAATACTTGGTAAACCATAGTGCGAATTTCCCCTCGACGCACCCCCATTTTGTCCAGATCTTAAAACGTAGTTAACGCCTGTCCCAGTTAAGTTCAGTTGGCGCGCCTGTGGTTCTTGCGCGGAAGTTGGGAGCAGATGATGCAACAGGGCAATGACTACCCTGAACGGCCTCGGGCCGGCTCGCCACGTGACTCGAATCCGGTCCCGCCGCTGGCGACGCTCGAAAGCGTGCGCAATGCTGAAGGGACAGAGCCGGGTACGAGCGTTCTCTCTGCAGCAATGCTCAAGCGCCTCTATATGCGGGAGCGGGGCGAAGGTCAGGTGCGCGAGACCCGGAGGGGTCTCTGGCTTGCGGTCATCGTCTACCTGCTCTTCGGTATTTCGGATGCCATCCTCATCCCCGATGTGGCGGTACAGACAATCACGGCGCGGTTCGTTGTCGCCATCCTCGCCATGACCGTCATGGAAATTCTGGTTGCGACGCGTGCGCCGTCGAGATGGTCGGACATTACCTGCGCGGTTACCGTGGTGGCAGGCTATCTGGGCTGGTTGATACCGGCCGCCGAGACACAAGCCTACGAGACCTTCCGCTTCTACATGCTGTTCGGCACCATCTTCATGATGAGCGCCAATCTGTTCTTCAATCTGTTCTTCCGGCTGTCGGTCGCCACCTCGGCAACCATCCTGATGATCTTCTTCACCAGCCTCGCATTCGTTCCGGCGCTCGAGCCGAACCAGCGTCTGGTCCTGATCCTGTTCTACATCTCCTGCTTCGCCTTCACGTCCTATGTGAACTGGAAGCTCAACGAGGAACGCTACAACGTCTTCCTCAACGCCCGCGAAGCTGCACACCAGCATCGGGAATCCGAGAAGCGCGGGGCGGCCCTCGAGCGCCTCTCCAACACCGACTACCTGACGGGTGTCGACAACCGTCGTGCGGTGGACAAGCGGCTGCGGGATTACTGGAGCGCCTGGCAGGACGAAGGTACCAGTTTTGCGGTGATGTTGGTCGATGTCGACTTCTTCAAGAAGTACAACGATTTCTACGGCCACCAGGCTGGCGACCGATGCCTCGTGACGGTTGCATCGGCACTCAGCGATATGCTGAAGCCGCTTCATGCGACCGTCGGACGCTATGGCGGCGAAGAATTCATCGTCTTGTCGCGCGTCACCGGCCGCGAACAGGTCATGGCACTTGCCGAGGTGATCCGCGCCACTGTCGAGGACCTTGCCATCGTGCACGACCAGCGCCGTGACGGCCAGGCGGTCGTCACCGTCAGCGTCGGAGCGGCCTATACCCGCGCACAGACCGGGCCGAAACTCGAGCGGATCATCAACGAGGCAGACCGCGCGCTCTATTCGGCCAAGGCCAACGGACGCAATTGCGTTCGGCTTTTCGACCCGAACGACCCGCTCAGCAGCGACGACAACGAAAACATCGCGGCGACGCTGCGCATGGCCGTACGCAACGATCTTGTCCATCTCGTCTACCAGCCGATCCAGAACATGCGCACCGGTCGCATCGAAGGCGTGGAATCGCTGATGCGGCTGAAGATGGTCGATGGAACACCGCTTTCGCCGGCTCAGTTCATTCCCGTGGCCGAACGGACGGGCGCCATCCTGGAACTTGGTCTCTGGGCCATTCGCCGTGCCTGCACCGAAGTTTTGGCCCCTGGCCTCGCGCCGCTCGCCAGCGTCAATGTCTCCGCCATCCAGCTCAAGTCACGCGGCTTCGCGCTGGCTGTTTCGACCATCCTGGAAGAAACCGGCGTGCCCGGCTCGCAGCTCGCCTTCGAAATCACCGAAGGTATCGACATGGAGGGGCAGTCGGATGTGATCCGCTGCATCACCGACCTGCAGGCGCTCGGCATCCGCATCTGGCTGGACGACTTCGGCACCGGTTTCGCCGGCCTTTCCTGGCTGCGTCTCTTCCCCTTCGATACGGTCAAGATCGACCGCTCCTTCCTGCAGGACGCCCGTCGTCCCGCCGGCCGCGCCATGCTCGAAGACATCATCCGACTGATCCGCAACCGCGGCCTGAAGATCCTGATCGAAGGTATCGAGACCGCCGATCACGTCGACCTGATGCACGAACTCGGGATTGAGCTCGGCCAGGGCTACTATCTCGGCCGTCCAGTTCCGATCGAAGAGGTGCGAATCAAGGCCGTGCCGCGGCTCGCAACCGTCGTCAGCCTCTGAACGTTTCGGTCATATCCGCCTGAAGTGATCCCAAACTTGGCCGATCGGCCGTCACCCACCGCACTGTGGAAGCCAGTATGATCGGGCATCGATATCGGATCGAGGCCCAATCATGACCATCGCGCAAACCGATTTCCTGCGGGAACGACAGGATTTCTCGGAAAAGCTGCTCAAGCACACCACCATCCGCGTCAGCGAAACCTATCTCGACGATTTTCGCCAGCATGTCGAACCGGCTGCCTATGCGGCCGGCGACCTCATCTTCAAGAAAGGCGATGACAGCAGCTTCGCCGTGCTGATCGCGGCCGGTGAGATCGAGGTTTTCGCACCCGAAACCGGTGATGTTCTGGCGGTGGCAGGAGATGGGGCGCTGATCGGCGAACTCGGCATGATCAGCGGCGAGCCCCGCAGTGCCTCCGCCCGCGCACTCACGCCCGTACGCGGCTGGGTCATCGACCGAACCGATTACCGCGAATTCCTGAGCGACCGGCCGGAACTGGCAACGCTCTTCTTCCGCAAGATCTATGCACAGCTCTCGGCGAGTTACGGTAAGCTTAGGGAGCAGTACCTGGCACTCGAAGATGCCGACCGGCGCTACCACGCGCTCGCCTTCATGTTCGTCACCATCGTGCTGATGGTGAATGTCTACGCGCTGGTGAACGGGATGATCCTCGGCAACCTCCGAGCCACCCATCAGGAGGCGATGATCTTCTGGACCTCCCGGGCGATGGAGCTGTGGGGCGGTTTCATCCTGTGGGGCCTGACGGTCCGCTGCGGCCTGACCCGTCACGACATGGGCATCCGCCGTGTCAATCTGTGGCGGTCGATCGGGGCCGGCCTGTTGATCAGCCTACCGGCGCTCGCAGCGATGATCTATTTCCGCACTCGTCTTTATCCGCAGCTTGCCGGCACGCCCTTGATCGACCCGGCACAACTCACGCTCAGCGTTTATACTTACATTCTGATCGCTGCCCTGCAGGAGTGGATCTGCCGTGGCGTCTTCCTGACCTCGATCGCCAAGCTCATGCCGGGCCGGATGCGGCCGGCAGCAGCCGTGCTGATCTCGTCGCTGGTCTTTTCGACGCTCCACCTGCACTACTCATCATCGCTCGCCGTTGTGGCGCTCGTGACCGGGATCGTCTGGGGTTGGCTCTTCCTCGCCTATCGGAACCTCGCCGGCCCTGTCGTCTCGCATTTCATTCTGGGCAATGCCGCCACGCTCATGGGGATCTGGGCCATCTGGCAAAGTGGCTGATCGATGTGAAAAAGCCGGCCGCTTGCGCGCCCGGCTTTGTCCATGCTCGTCCATGACCGGTTAGCCGGAGAACTTGCCGCTCCGCGGGAACCCCTTCGGCACGGCACGACCGGCCGTCGCGCGATCGCCAAGCCACTCAATCAGCTCTTCCTTCGTCTTGGTGAAGGTGCGACCGGCAGAATCTGCCCAAGTCAGCCCGTCGGCAATTGCAAAGCACTTGGCATCGGAAATGCCGCCATCCTTGTAGCGCTGCAAGCGGACGCCCTTGCCGCGTGTCATCTCAGGAATCTGGGCAAGCGGGAAGGCCAACATCTTGCGGTTTTCACCAACGACGGCAATGTGATCTCCACTCACAGGCACCACGAGCTTGGCTTCATCGGGCATGCCGACATTCATGACCTGCTTGCCCTTGCGGGTGTTGGCGACCACCTCCCCTTCCGGCACGACGAAACCGTTGCCGGCGGTCGAGACGAAGAGCAGCTTGCGGGTCGCGTCATGGACGAAGGCGGTCAGCACGTCCTGGTCGTTTTCCATATCGACCATGATGCGCAGCGGCTCGCCGTGGCCACGGCCACCGGGAAGCTTGTCGCCGCCGAGCGTGTAGACCTTGCCTCCCGTGGTCACTAGCAGGATCTTGTCCGTCGTCTGCGCCGGGAAAGCGACCTTTAGCGCATCGCCTTCCTTGAAGGTCAGCGACGAGGTGTCGGAGATGTGGCCCTTCAGCGCGCGGATCCAGCCCTTTTCGGAGATGACGACGGTGATCGGTTCCTTTTCGATCATCGCCTGCTGGATCGCCTCGACATCGGCGTCCGGGGCATCGGCGAAGACGGTACGGCGGCGGCCGAGTTCGGTAGCCTTGGCGTATTTCTTCTTCACCTCGCCGATTTCCCAGGCGACGGTCTGCCACTGCTTTTCCGGCGAGGCGAGCAGGGATTCGATCTCGGCCTTTTCGGCGGACAGTTCCTCATGCTCCTTGCGGATCTCGAATTCCTCGAGCTTGCGCAGATTGCGCAGGCGCATGTTGAGGATGGCTTCCGCCTGAATGTCGGTCAGATCCCATTTGGCGATCATGACCGGCTTGGGCTCGTCCTCCTCGCGGATGATCCGGATCACCTCGTCGAGGTTGAGATAGGCGATCAGCAGGCCGCCGAGGATTTCAAGGCGCCGGTCGATCGCGGCGAGCCTGAACTTGGAACGCCGGACGAGAACGTCCTTGCGGTGCTCCAGCCACTCGGTCAGCACCTCGTTGAGGGCCATGACCTTGGGCACTTTGCCCTGCGACAGCACGTTCATGTTCAGCGGAACACGGCTTTCGAGCTCGGTGAGTTTGAAGAGCGATTCCATCAGCAGGGTCGCGTCGACCGTGCGGCTCTTCGGCACGAGCACGATGCGCACGTCTTCGGCGCTTTCGTCCCTGATATCTTCGAGCAGTGGCAGGCGACGGGCGACCAGGAGTTCGGCGATCTTCTCGATCAGGCGCGACTTCTGCACCTGGAAGGGGATCTGGGTGACGATGATCTGATAACCGCCGCGGCCGAGATCCTCGGTCTCCCACTTGGCACGTACACGGAAACCACCGCGACCGGTGCGGTAGGTCTCGAGCATCGAGGCGCGGCTTTCGACGATCACGCCGCCGGTCGGGAAATCGGGACCCTCGATGCCGCCGCGTTCGGGATGGGCGGGATCGGCCAGCAGTTCCTCGACGGGCGCGCCGGGGTTCTTGATCAGGTAAAGGGCCGCATCGCAGAGCTCATGGGCATTGTGCGGCGGGATGGAGGTCGCCATGCCGACCGCGATTCCCGAGGCGCCGTTGGCGAGCAGGTTCGGGAAGGCACCCGGCAGAACCGTCGGCTCGTCGTCTTCTTCGTTATAGGTCGGGCGGAAGTCGACGGCGTCCTGATCGATGCCTTCGAGCAGCAGGGCTGCCACATCGGTCATGCGGGCTTCGGTGTAACGATAGGCGGCCGCACTGTCACCGTCGATATTGCCGAAGTTCCCCTGCCCGTCCACGACCGGGTAACGCTGCGAGAAGTCTTGGGCTAGACGCACCAGCGCATCATAGACCGACTGGTCGCCATGCGGGTGGAACTTACCGATGACGTCACCGACGATACGGGCGCATTTCTTGAAGGCCGAGTTCGGGCGAATGCCCATCTCGCTCATCGCGTGGATGATGCGGCGGTGAACCGGCTTCAGCCCGTCGCGGACGTCCGGCAGCGCGCGGTGCATGATCGTCGACAAGGCATAGGCGAGGTAACGCTCCTCGAGCGCCGCCTTAAGATCGACTGGAAGAATGTTGTCGCCACCCTCATCGGGCGGAAGCTGATTTGTCGCCATGGGTCTCACCTAGCGGAGATGGGCCGGAACGGCAAGGAATCCGGGGGCTCTGCCTGTGGATTAAGAGCCTGTGACCATCATCACGCCCCGGCCATCCACTCGCCCTGCCCGGCGAAATTCGGTGGACGTTTTGCCATTCCAACTTATAAAAGACGCCGATTATACTTCCTGCAGCACGCTGCGGGCCACAGCCACACAGAGGACCCTATCATGACCTTGTATCGTTCCACCCGCATCCTGCTTGCCGGTGCCGCGCTGTGCGCGTTCACCGGTCCGGCCCTTGCGCTCGACGGGCAGGATTTGCTCAACAAGATCAATGCTTCCTTCGCCGGTGGCGGCACGACCATCAAGGCAGAGAGCGTTGAGGTCGATGGCGAGGACGTCGTCCTGACGAACGTCACCCTCGAAATCAACGGGGAGAAGACCGAGAAGCCGCTCACGCTTGCCGAATTGACGCTGCAGGGCGTGACGGAAGAAGACGGCGGCGCCTACTACATCGAGCGCGTGGATTTCCCGGAAGTCGACGTCAAGGAAGAAAAGTCCAGCTTCTCCGTCAAGGAACTCTATCTCGCTGGCATCTACGTGCCAGGCGACACGAATGCCGAAGGCATCGATTCGCTGATGTTCTATGAAGAAGCCCATAGCGGCCCGATCGACGTCACGGTCGACGGCAAGTCGGTCTTCTCCATGGCCGAAGCCACGGGCACGATGGGACTGTCGGAAGACGAGAAGACCATCACCTTCGAAGGCTCGGCCACCGGCGTGAAGGCCGACCTCAGCACGGTCGAGGATCCCAAGGCAAAGGAAGCCATTCAGGCGCTCGGCCTGACGACACTCGATGGCGGCTTCAGCACCTCGGGCAGCTGGGAAGTGGAAAGCGGCACGATCGAGGTCGACGACTATTCGATCGATTTCGCCAATGTCGGCAAGCTCTCGATGTCCTTCGGCTTCTCGGGCTACACGCTCGATCTGGTCAAGCAGATGCAGGAGCAGGCCAAGACCATGCAGGCGCAGCCGCAGAATGAGCAGGCCCAGCAGGCCGCCGGCCTTGCGATGCTCGGCCTCGTGCAGCAACTCTCGCTGAACAATGCCAAAATCCGCTTCGAGGACGCCGGCATCACCAAGCGCGGCCTCGACTATGCCGGCAAGAGCCAAGGCTCCGACGGCGCGCAGATGGCGCAGATGGTCAAGGGCATGGTGCCGCTGCTTCTCGCTCAGGCAAAGCTCGGCGCGCTGCAGAACGAAGTGTCGACGGCGGTCAACACCTATATCGACAATCCGAAGGCACTGACGATCGTCGCCGCCCCGGCCAATCCGGTCGCCTTCCCGATGATCATGGGTGCCGCCATGGGCGCGCCGGAAACCATCCCGGCCCTGATCGGCGTCAAGGTGACGGCGAACGACTGATCGTCTCTCCGCTGAAGATCAAAGCCCGGTTGCGAAAGCAGCCGGGCTTTTTCTTGTCCGCAAACTCCGCAAACAAAGAAAAGGCCGGGATCGCTCCCGGCCTCGTCATTTCAGATCTTCTGACCCGATCAGTCCTTCTTCGGCTGCGGCACGACGCGCAACGCCAGTTCACGCAGCTGCGTCGGGGTGGCCGGCGACGGGGCGTTCATCAAGAGGTCCTGCGCCTGCTGGTTCATCGGGAAGAGCGAGATTTCGCGCAGGTTCTTCGCGCCAACAAGCAGCATGACCACGCGGTCAATGCCGAAGGCGCAGCCGCCATGCGGAGGCGCACCGTACTGGAAGGCACGGTACATGCCGCCGAAGCGCTCCTCGACGTCGTCCTTCGACAGGCCGACCAGTTCGAACGCCTTGACCATCAGTTCCGGCGACTGATTACGGATCGAGCCCGAGGCGATTTCGAAGCCGTTGCAGACGGCGTCATACTGATAGGCCTTCAGCGACAGCGGATCCTGGCTTTCCAGCGCTTCCAGACCACCCTGTGGCATGGAGAAGGGGTTGTGGGCGAAGTCGATCTTCTTTTCGTCCTCGTTGTATTCGTAGAACGGGAAGTCGACAATCCAGCACATTTCGAACCGGTCGCGGTCGACGAGGTTCAACTCCTCGCCGGCGCGGGTGCGGGCTTCGCCGGCAAACTTGTAGAACTTGGCCGGATCGCCTGCGACGAAGAAGGCAGCGTCGCCTGCTTCAAGGCCGAGCTGCTGGCGGATGGCTTCCGTGCGCTCTTCGCCGATGTTCTTGGCGAGCGGGCCGGAGCCGCCGAGCTTGCCGTCCTCTTCCTTCCAGAAGATATAGCCGAGGCCCGGCTGGCCGGTCGATTGCGCCCAGGCATTCATGCGGTCGCAGAAGGCTCTGCTGCCGCCGGTCTTGGCCGGGATCGCCCAGATCTCGACCTTCGGGTTGGAGGCGATCATGCCGGCGAAGACCTTGAAGCCGGAATCGCGGAAATGGTCGGTCACACCCTGCATGACGATCGGGTTGCGCAGGTCCGGCTTGTCGGAGCCATACTTGCGGATCGCCTCGTCATAGGGGATGCGCGGCCACTGCTTGGTCACCGGCTTGCCTTCGGCGAACTGCTCGAAGACCTTCGTCATCATCGGCTCCATCGTGCCCCAGACATCTTCCTGGGTGACGAAGCTCATTTCGACGTCGAGCTGGTAGAATTCGCCCGGCAGACGGTCGGCGCGCGGGTCTTCATCGCGGAAGCAGGGGGCGATCTGGAAGTAACGGTCGAAACCGGCGACCATCAGGAGCTGCTTGTACTGCTGCGGCGCCTGGGGCAGCGCGAAGAACTTGCCTTCATGGATGCGGCTCGGCACCAGGAAGTCGCGCGCGCCTTCCGGCGAAGAGGCCGTCAGGATCGGTGTGGTGTATTCGGCAAAGCCGGCTTCGGCCATGCCGGTGCGCATGGCGGAAATGATCTGGGTGCGCTTGACGATGTTCTTGTGCAGCGTGTCGCGGCGCAGGTCGAGGAAGCGATACTTCAGGCGCACGTCTTCCGGATAGTCAGGCTCGCCGAAGACCGGCAACGGCAGTTCCTTGGCGGCCGAGAGAACCTCGATTTCCTGAGCGTAAAGCTCGATCTCGCCGGTCGGCATGTTCTTGTTGACGGTGTCTTCCGTGCGGGCCTTGACCAGACCGTCGATGCGGATGACCCATTCGCCGCGCACGGTCTCGGCCAGCTTGAAGGCCGGGCTATCCGGGTCCGCGACGACCTGGGTGATGCCATAGTGATCGCGCAGATCGATGAAGAGCACGCCGCCATGGTCGCGAACGCGATGGACCCAGCCTGAGAGACGGACGGTGGATCCGACGTCGGATTTGCGAAGAGCGGCACAGGTGTGGCTGCGGTAACGATGCATGATCAGGTATCCCGAATGTGACGGTCGAAAAGGCACCAACAGACGAGGCGCGCGACCGATAGAAAATCGGGCGGAAAAGCGCATGGTGTGGCTGATTTGTCAAGGCTGCGTGGTGTGGGGCGTGGCCTTGGCGGGATTTGGCCGGACGCGGGAAGGGTCGTGTCACACGATAAGCGTCCGGCATCGAGTGGACTAATGGCGTGCACGAACATCAAAGGGAGAACGCCGCTGGTCGAGGCTAGCCCGATCTCGGATGTCTAAACGCGATGGATAGCGTTCGCAATCAGTGTACCGAATCTTGCGCCAGCATATTCAAAAGCATCGATCAAATCCTTGCATCCAACATGGGGCGTCGGTCTAGAGTTGACACGCAATGCTTACCACTTGCACCAATCCATTTGCGGGTATATACCCGAAAGTATGTCACACGTATCCTGTCATTGTATCGCCCTGCGCAAAGCGGGAAGACGGATCTCTTCCTACTATGACGGCGTGCTCGCCCCATTGGGCGTCAATATCGCCCAATTCAGTCTGCTGAGGAACATCCGCAGGATGGCTCCTGTCTCGCTGAGCGACCTCGGCGCCAAGGTCGAGCTGGATCGGTCCACCCTCGGGCGAAACACGAAGGTGCTGGAGCGGATGGGACTGGTTGGCATCTCCCCTGGCAAGGACCAAAGGGAAGCGTTGCTGGTGCTGACCGATCGGGGTCGTAAGATCCTGCAAGACGGCGATCCGCTTTGGGAGCAGGCGCAGCAGCGTATCGAGGACAAATTGGGCAAAGACGGCATCATCAAGCTTCACGATCTGCTGGCGAGCTTGTAGCGACATCACGAAGACGGAAAACAACGTCAAATTATGCGGGTATATACCCGATTTTGGAGATAGAGATGATATCGAGCAGACTGGCGGAATGGATGAAGGCCTGCGGCGTTCACTATGGATGGGTTGTTGCGGTGACGACATTCCTCACCATGCTGGCCACGGCCGGTGCAATGGGGTCAGCGGGCGTCATGATCCAGCCGTTACACCAGGAGTTCGGCTGGGATATCGCCGACATCTCTTTCGCCATGGCCGTCAGGCTTGTTCTCTTCGGTTTGCTTGGTCCATTCGCCGCTGCCTTCATGACCCACTTCGGCATTCGCACTGTTGTGTTGGCCGCGCTCTCGCTTATCGCAGGGGGGATCGTTACGTCGATCTTCATGACCGAGGTTTGGCAACTACTGGTTCTTTGGGGTGTCGTGATCGGGATTGGCACTGGCATGACGGCCATGGTCCTAGGAGCGACGGTCGCATCGAGGTGGTTCTCAAAACGGCGAGGCGTCGTTCTGGGACTCATGTCGGCCAGCACGGCCACCGGGCAACTCGTCTTTTTGCCAGCCCTCGCAGCGCTGACAGAGGATTACGGATGGCGCACGGCCATGGGTCTTGCGGTTGCCATCATCGCCATCGCCATGATCCTTGTTCTGTTCCTCATGAAGGACCACCCCGCGGATGTGGGCCTGCCTGCTTACGGTGACGAGATCGTTTCCCCAAAGCCGGTCTCCAGCCAATCGTTGACGGCAACCCTGATATCGCCACTGACTACGTTGAAGCAGGCCTCGACAGTGCCCGCGTTCTGGGTGTTGTTCGGCACGTTCTTCGTGTGTGGCCTATCCACCAACGGATTGATTCAGACCCACTGGATATCGATCTGCGGCGATTTCGGCATGGCAGCGGTGTCGGCAGCCAGCACCCTCGCCGTGATTGGCGTCTTCGATTTTCTCGGCACCATTTTCGCAGGCTGGCTGTCAGATCGCTACGATAACAGGATCCTGCTCTTTTGGTTCTACGGGCTGCGCGGCTTGTCGCTCCTATACCTTTCCTTTTCCGGTTTCAGCTTGGTGGAGCTATCGGTGTTTGCCATCTTCTATGGGCTGGATTGGGTGGCAACCGTCCCGCCGACGGTCAAGCTCACGGCAGAAACGTTCGGGCGAGAAAAAGCGGGCCTGGTCTTTGGCTGGATTTTCACAGGGCACCAGCTCGGGGCAGCCGCTGCAGCGTTTGGCGCGGGCTATATGCGGAGCGATTTTGAGACATACATGCCGGCTTTGCAGATCGCCGGCGTCATGTGCATGTTGGCCGCCGTATCGGTTCTTCTCCTCAAGCAGCATCCTGGGCCAACACGACTGCAGCCGGCTTGAAACAGGCGGCCGTACCTTGCTTGGACATAGCGAGAGGGCTCGTGGCATTGTGATTGGCACATGTCGTCGTGTTGTCGCGAGCGCCAATCAGCGAGATAGAGGCGGAAAGCGGTGTACCCGCCCCCTCACCCCGGCAACAACACACTCACCAGATCCAGCGGCGCCACAAACGGCTCGCAGCCGGTGCCGCCATCGCCTCCCGCTTTAGCTTGCCGTCGATCATCAGATGCGCTTGGCCGTGGATCTGCGACCAGACGAACTGTTCGACGGCGGCCCTGCCCTCCGGCGTGTCGCGGTTCAGGCGTTTCGCCACCGGCCCATAGCGGTCATGGACCGTCGACGAAATTGTCGCGAAAAACCGAACATTCGCGCTGTTCGTGACCAGAGCCGAAATCATTAGGTAGCGCGCAACCAATATGCTAAGGTAGCGCGCAACCTGATGGAGGATGCGATGCCGAGACCCAAGAGCGCCGATGACGGCCTGACCAAGTTTCAACGCTACCGGCAACAGCAGCAGCACCGGGGCATGAAGCAACTGCGCATTTGGGTGCCGGATCCTCACAGGCCCGAATTTGCCGCCGAAGCCGAGCGGCAAGGTCTGCTCCTGCGCGGTCGCTCCGAGGAGGCCGAAGCACTGGATTTCATCGCGGCTGCTGCTGAATGGCCGGAGCCGTGAAAAGAGGTGATCTCGTCACGGTTTCGGCGCAGGGCGATTATGGAAAACCCCGCCCGGCGATCGTCATTCAATCTGATTCTCTCAATGCGGCAGACAGCGTGCTCGTCGTCTTGCTCACCAGCACTATGGCTGATGCCTCGCTTTATCGGCTCACTGTCGAGCCATCGGCGGAGAACGGTCTTAAGGTGGTTTCACAGGTTATGTTGGATAAGGTTATGGCCTATCCGCGCGCCAAATGCGGCCCGGTGATCGGTCATCTTTCTGGCGCCAATATGCTGGCTCTCAACACCATGCTTTCGGTGATGATCGGCCTTGCCGACTGAAGGCGATCGCAATGTCTCCTGTTGGCGCAAACGCGTCTCACCCCGGCAAAAGCACACTCGCCAGATCCAGCGGAGCCACGAACGGCTCACACCCCGTGCCGCCTTCCTGCTGCAGCTTACCGTCGATCATCAGATGCGCGTGGCCGTGGATCTGCGACCAGACGAGCTGTTCGACGGCGGCCCTGCCCTCCGGCGTGTCGCGGTTCAGGCGTTTCGCCACCGGCAACGAGATTTCCTCGAGCACGGCATGCGCCGCGTTTGCCGGGGGGCCGAGCGCGGGGTCTTCCCAGTCGAGGCGGTTGGCGGTGAACATCAGGCGGAAGAGATGCGGACGCGTGGTCGCAAAGGCGAGATAGCCACGCGAGGCGGCGCGGAGCTGCTCTGCCGGATCATCCGACGCTTGCGCCATGGCGGAGCGCATCGAGGCGCCGAACAGGCGAAACCCCTCCGTGGCAAAGGCGGTCAGCAGATGCCTGAGGGTCGGGAAGTGATGTTCGGGGGCGGCATGGGAGACGCCCACGCGGGCGGCGAGCTTGCGCAGCGTCAGGCCTTCGAGGCCATGCTCCTCCAGCATATCAAGGCCATTTTCGATCAGGGCCTGGCGCAGGTCGCCGTGGTGATAGGATTTCTGTCTTGCCATGCCCCTTTCATAATCCCTCCGCAACTCGCCGTCAAAATCAATCTTGACATTGCCAAGTTTAGCCGCATGCTTATCTTGTCACCGTCAAGATGAGGTCAGCATGTCGCCCGACACCATGTTTTCCCTCGCCAGCAGCACCGCCATGGCCGGCTGGCTGCTGTTGATCCTCGCGCCGCGCTGGGGCGCGCTGATCGCCTTCATCCGCCTGGGTCTAATCGGGGCGCTGTCGCTGACCTATGCCGTGCTTGTCTTCGTCTATTTCTTCCGCGTCGAGGGCGGCGGCTTCGGCTCGATTGCGGAGGTGCGCGCACTCTTCATGAGCGATCCGGTGCTGGTGGCGGGCTGGGTGCATTACCTCGCCTTCGATCTCTTCATGGGCACCTTTATTGCCGTCGAGGCCGACAAGCGCGGCTGGAACCGCGTGCTGCAGGCGCCGATCCTCGTTGCGGCCTTCATGTTCGGGCCGCTCGGCCTTCTGCTCTTCTATCTCACCCGCGCCACAGAGGCAGCGCTGACTTTCCGAAAGGTCTGACCGATGACCATGCTCTTCAATGACAGCATTTCGCCCGCCTCTTCGCAGGACGTCCAGGCTTTGGGAGACAGGACACGCCGCCTGCTGATCGTCGGCATCGGGCTGCAGGTGGCGCTTACCCTTCCCAGCCTGATCGCCCTCTTCATCGACGATCGTGTGCTCAACGACATCAGCGTCTGGATCAAGCCGCTGAAATTCCAAGCTTCGCTCACCCTGATGCTGGTCACGCTGCTTTTGCTGCTGCCGCTGATCGAGCAGAGGACACGGGCCGGGCGCGGCGTCTGGCTCGCAAGCCTGACTGCCGTGATCACGGCAAGCGGCGAAATTCTCTACATCACGCTGCAGGCGGCGCGCGGGCGGGCCTCTCATTTCAACATCAGCACGCCTTTCGAAGCGATGGCCTATAGCGTGATGGGTGCCGGTGCGGCTTTGCTCGTGCTGTCGAGCCTCGCCATCGGGCTTTACATCCTGCGGCGTCCACGTCCGGATGCGCCTGCCGGCTTGCGGCTCGGCGCCGGCTGGGGGCTCGTGCTCGGCAGCGTGGCGACCCTCATCACCGCCTTCGTCCTTGGCGGCGGCCAGATCGATGGTCCCGGCCATTGGGTCGGCGGTGTCAGGACCGATCTCGGCGGCCTGCCCCTCCTTGGCTGGTCGCGGACCGGCGGGGATCTGCGTGTGCCGCATTTTTTCGCCACCCATATCATGCAGGCGCTGCCGATCCTGGGGCTTGCACTCGACCGTCTCGCCCCCACCTTCGCCAGACCCGGCATGCTGATCGGCGCAGCCGTTTCGCTTGCCATCGTCATTGCCACCTTTTTCCAGGCCGTGCAGGGGCAGCCCTTTCTCTGATGGCCAAATCCGGATTGTCGGCGGCAGGCGATCGATTTGGCCTGTCGCCGCCGGCCAAACGGGGCTAGTAATTCCAGCCTGCCGCGGCACCGACTCACATCCCACGCCCGCCGCGGCCCGCAGGCCCCTTCATGCATGACATCCGCCCGCTCATCCCCCTTCTCGTCACTGCCGGCATTCTGATCGGCGGCAACGGGTTGCAGGGAACCTTCATTTCGCTGCGCGGTATCGAGGAAGGCTTCAGCGCCTCCGTCGTCGGCATCGTCGGCACCGGCTATTTCATCGGCTTTGTCATCGGCTGCGTCTATGTCACCAAGATCATGCGCGCGATCGGCCATATCCGTACTTTCTCCGCGCTCGCGGCCATCGCGTCAGCGGCGTCGATCGTCATGGTCCTGGTGATCGATCCGATCTCATGGTTCCTGATGCGGCTGATACAGGGCATCTGTTTCGCCGGCCTTTTCGCGGTGGTTGAAAGCTGGCTCAATGCCCGCGTCACCAATGCAACCCGGGCGCGGACCCTTTCCGTTTATCGCTTCGTCGATCTCGGCTCGGTGACGGCGGCACAATATCTCATCCCGCTCTTCGGCGTCAGCGGCTTCGACCTCTTCGCCATCATTTCCATGGCCCTGACGCTGTCGCTGGTGCCGATCTCCTTTGCCGATCGCTCCAGCCCGGCACCGCCGGAGGACGTCAAGTTCGATATCCGGGTGCTTTGGTCCGTCTCGCCTCTGGCGACTGTCGGCTGCATCGTGATCGGGCTCACCAATTCCAGCTTCCGATCGCTCGGGCCGATTTATGCCGACGGCATCGGCATGTCGGTGACCGCGATCGCCACCTTCATGAGCGTCGGCATCTTCGCCGGGATCGTGCTGCAATATCCGCTCGGCCATTACTCCGACAAGCTCGACCGGCGCATGATCATTCTGGTGTCGGCACTCGGGGCGCTGCTCGCCTGCACCTATCTCGCCTTCTTTGCCGGCAACGGGGAACTCGCCAATTTCATCGGCATCTTCGCCTTCGGGGCCTTCGCCATGCCGCTCTATTCGCTGTGCTCGGCCCATGCCAATGACCATGCGGC
This sequence comes from Hyphomicrobiales bacterium, assembly GCA_900473805.1. Classification (GTDB taxonomy): domain Bacteria; phylum Pseudomonadota; class Alphaproteobacteria; order Rhizobiales; family Rhizobiaceae; genus Allorhizobium. Next base: position 176,780 of record UCMS01000001.1, read on the forward strand.
GCCCGGCCAGCACGCGTTGATTTCCGCAGGGACCCTGTTCTTCTGGTCTGTCGGCGCCGTCATCGGACCGCTGTTTGCCTCGTTCCTGATCGATGCCTTCGGCCCGCATGCCCTGTTCGCCTACATGATCGTCGTCCTGACCTTCTTCGTAGCCTATACGGTGGCGCGGATCTTTGCCCGCGGCGCGGTGCCTGCCGAACGGCGCCGCATGCGCTTCCGCAGCCTGCTGCGCACATCGACTTTCTTCAGCAAGCTTGCGACACCACCGTCGGAAAAGGACGGTGGCTGAATGGCAGCCACCTGCGACAGGATGGTCACGCCGGCGCTATTGATGAATGGCGGTCTCAACTTTAAAACCGGGACAATAACGGAGCCTTTCTCGTGTTGAACCTGTCCCGCAGAACCTTGCTCAAATCCGCAGTCGTGGCGGGCGCCTATGGCGCCGGCGTCGCCATCCTTCCGCGTCTCTCCCAGGCGCTTGCCGCTCCCACGCCGCTCGACATCGAAGCGCGGATCATCGAGGCGACGCTGGATGGGAAGGCGGCAACCCGCAATGTGATGAGCTATGGTCTCGCCAGCGCACCGTCGTCAGCCCCCTCGCCGCCGGTGCTGCGCATGCAGCGCGGAAAGCCCTTTGCGGCGAGACTGACAAACCGGCTCGACGAACCGACGACCATCCACTGGCACGGATTGCGCATTCCCAACGCGCAGGACGGCGTGCCCTTCGTCACCCAGCCATACGTCTATCCCGGCGACCGCTTCGACTATGCCTTCACGCCACCGGATGCGGGCACCTATTGGTACCATCCGCATTGCAACACGCTGACCCAGATGGGCAGAGGCCTTGCCGGCATGCTTGTGGTCGAGGATGACGCCGATCCGACTTTCGATGGTGAAGTGGCGCTCAACCTGCGCGACTTCCGCCTCGGCAGCGACAGCCAGTTCATCGCCCAGTTCAAGCCACGCGATGCGGCCAAGACCGGCACGTTCGGCACCGTGCGCACGGCCAACTGGCAGCCGGAACCGGTTTATGACGTGCCGGCCGGCGGACTGGTGCGGCTGCGCATCCTCGCCTCGGATGTGACGCGCATCTTCAATCTGCGGTTACAGGGAGCAGAGGCGCAAATCATCGCCGTCGATGGTCATCCGGTGCCAAGCCGCGCCGCTCTGGACATGGCCATCGTCTCTCCGGGGCAGCGGCTGGACCTTGCGCTTCGCGTTCCCGACAGCGAAGGCGCCATGGTCTCACTTGAGGACATCCGGCCGTCGACGCCGAAAGTGGTTGCGCAGTTCCGCGCAGTCGGTGCGTCGCTGAAGCGCAATCTCGGCGATCTCGGGCCGCTTGCCGAAAATGCCGGCGTCGAGGCAGACCTCGCGAATGCCACACCGATCCCGCTTCTGCTGAGCGCGACGGCGGAAAATGCCGCAAAGGATTCCATTTGCGGGACGCTCGGCTACTCGTTCTGGGCGATCAACAAGGTGCCCTATCCGGGCGACACGCCGGATCCGACGGCACCGATCGCCGAGTTGAAGCTCGGACAGAGCTATCTCCTGAATGTCGAGAACGTGACGCCGCATGCCCATCCGATCCATCTGCACGGCATGAATTTCAAGGCTGTCACGTCGAACAAGCAGACAGTCCAACAGCAGGTTTCCGACACCTATCTTGTGCTGCCGGACGAGAAGGTCCAGCTTGCGCTCGTGGCGGACAATCCGGGTGACTGGGTCTTCCACTGCCACATCATCGAACACCAAAAGACCGGCATGACCGGCTATTTCCGGGTGACCTGAGCATGAACCTTGCCGAGACGATGCGCATCCACGAGCCCTATCCGGGGTTGTTTGCCTATTACGACGGACGCATTGAGGGAAAGCGGCTGTATTCGGCAAAACCGAACTGGCTGGATGACGGCGCCTACAGCCTCGGCGTCGCGAGTTATGCAATCGTCTCCGGGACAGACGCGCTGGTCTACGACACACATATCTCCTTCGACCATGCGCGCGCCATCCGCAATCACCTCACCGGGCTCGGGGTCCGCCGGATCCAGGTCGTGCTCAGCCATTGGCATACCGATCACGTGGCTGGCAATGCCGGCTTCATCGACTGCCCCATCCTGTCGAACAAGTTGACCCGCGACACGCTGATCGAGAAGCGCAAGTCGCTTGCACAGAAGGATCCGCCGATCAACCCGGTCGTCATGCCGACAGAGACCTTCGAGGGCGAGACGGTGCTTCAGGTCGGTGACGTTACGGTCACCTTGATGCAGTTCGACATTCACAGTGCCGACGGGACCGTTCTCCTGCTGCCGCATCTCGGCGTGCTGCTGGCCGGCGACACGCTGGAAGACAGCGTCACCTATATCTCGGAGCCGACGAACACGACGCGGCACATTGCCGAACTTGAACGTCTGGCCAAGCTCGACTTTGCCCGCGTCCTGCCCAATCACGGCGACGAGCAGGTGATCGCGTCCGGCGGCTATGCGCCTTCTCTGATTTGGGCGACGCGCGATTATCTGACGCGGCTCCTTTCAAGGATCGATGATCCGGCCCTTCTCGAAGAAAGTCTCGCCACTTTCATTGCGCCGGAACTTGCGGCGGGGACGCTCACCTACTTCGCGCCCTACGAGGCCGTCCACAGCCAGAACATCGCGGCCCTTCGAAGCGGGCATGCCGAGGATTAGCGGGAGGCGTCCTCGAACGTGGCTGCGGACCGTGTTTCGGGACCATTCATATTGACATCGCGGGCGAGAAGGGAAACTAAGGTTGATCGTTTAGTTTTCCATGACCGAGCCGAAATGATCGATACAACTGCCGCGCTCGAAGAGGCCTGCCGCCTCCTCGCCCAATCCGATTTCATCACGATCGACACGGAATTCCTCCGCGAAACGACCTTCTGGCCGGAACTCTGCCTGATCCAGATGGCGAGCCCGGAGCATGAATACATTGTCGACCCCCTGGCCAAGGGCCTGGACCTCAAGCCCTTCTTCGAACTGATGGCCAATCCGGCTGTCGTGAAGGTCTTCCATGCGGCCCGCCAGGATATCGAAATCATCTTCCATCTCGGCGATCTGATCCCGCATCCGATCTTCGATACGCAGGTTGCGGCCATGGTCTGCGGCTTCGGCGACTCGGTCTCTTACGACCAGCTCGTGCAGAAGGTGAAGAACGTCCATATCGACAAGACCTCACGCTTCACCGACTGGAGTCGCCGTCCGCTCTCCGAAAAGCAGCTCGATTATGCGCTGGCCGATGTCACCCATCTGCGCGACGTCTATCTGAAGCTCAAAAAGCAGCTGGAAGCCGAAGGCCGCGCCGGGTGGCTGACCGAAGAGATGGCCATCCTGGAGTCGCGCGACACCTATGACCTGCATCCCGATCAGGCCTGGCAGCGGCTGAAGATGCGGCTGCGCAAGCCGACCGAACTTGCCGTCATGCAATATGTCACCGCATGGCGCGAGCGCGAGGCTCGCTCGCGCAACGTGCCGCGTTCGCGCGTGCTGAAGGACGACGCGATTTACGAAATCGCCCAGCAGCAACCGAAGGATGTGGAGGCACTCGGACGCCTGCGCACCATTCCCAAGGGGTGGGAACGCTCGAGTTCAGGCGCGGCGATCATCGAGCAGGTGAACACCGCCCTCGCCCTGCCGAAATCGGAGATGCCGCACCTGCAGCGCCACACGCATGCGCCCGAGGGCACTCAATCGGCCGTCGAACTCCTGAAGGTTCTGCTCCGTCTCACATCGGAAAAGCACGGTGTGGCCGCCAAGGTCATTGCAAACAGCGACGACCTGGAAAAGATCGCGGCCGAGGGTGAGAAGGCGGACGTTGCAGCTCTTCAGGGCTGGCGCAAGGACCTGTTCGGGGACCTCGCGCTAAAGCTGATTTCCGGCGGGGTCGGCCTGCGCTTCGTCGACAAGCGCGTCGAAGCGGTGGAGTTCTGATCCGTGCCGGCGCTATCCCTGCGCCGTGCGACGGAGGCCGACATCCCGTTCATCATGGAGACCGAGCGCAAGCCGGGCTACGACCAATTTATCGGGCGTTACAGTCTCGAAGAGCACGTTGCGCAGCTCGCTGACCCGGCTTTCGCCTATCTGATCGGCGAGACTGCCGAAGGTTCGGCGCTCGGCTTCGTCATTCTGAGGGATCTCAACCGGCGCGATGGCAATGCCTGCGTCAAGCGCATCGCGGTCTCAAGCCCGGAAAAGGGCGTGGGCACGCCGCTGCTCGCCGGCGCCGTCGACTTTGCCTTCCTCGAAACCAATGCCCATCGCCTCTGGCTCGACGTGGTCAGCGGCAATTTGAGAGCGCAGACCGTCTATCGCAAGGTCGGCTTCATCCAGGAAGGCGTACTGCGCGAGGCGGCGCTGCTCCCGGATGGCAGCCGCTCCGATTTCTTTCTGATGTCCATCCTTCGCCCCGAATGGGCGGTGCGGCGCGGCTGAGGGACATCATGGAACTTCCCGCCCCTCTCCGCTCTGCAGTCGACCAAATGCTCTCGGGCGAACCTCTGGAAAAGCTCGCCAAGGCGAGCGCCATTCTCTCGGATCGCTACCGGCGCGAAGTGCGCGACGGACGGTTTCACATCGATGATGCGCTGGCCGCCAAGGCCTATCTCGCGACCCGTATGCCCGCCACGTTCGCCGCCGTTCGCGCGGCGCTGTACATGGTTGAGGATGCGGCACCGGACTTTCAGCCTCAGACGCTGATCGATCTCGGCTGCGGCCCCGGCACCGCACTCTGGGCGGCGGCGGATACGTGGAGCAGTCTGGCATCTGCCGAGATGGTGGAAGCGAGTGGCGCGATCCGCAGCGTCGGCGAGAAGCTCGCTGCCTCCGGCAGCGTGAAAAGCCGCTGGCAGGCGGGCGACGTGACGGGCAAGATCCCGGCGCTTGGGCCAGCCGATCTGGTGACGCTTGCCTATGTGCTGGATGAGCTTCCGCCGGCAACCATCAGAACCGTCACGGAAAAACTCTGGACGCTGACCAAGGGCATGCTGGTCGTCATTGAGCCGGGCACGCCTGCCGGATGGCAGCGCATTCTGGCCGTTCGCGACAGACTGCGATCCCTCGGCGCCCATCTTGTCGCCCCCTGCATGCATTCTGACGACTGTCCGATCGTGGCACCGGACTGGTGCCACTTCTCCCGCCGCGTGGCGCGGTCGCGGGTGCACCGGATGGCCAAGGGCGCCGAGGTGCCGTGGGAAGACGAGAAATACGTCTTCATCGCCGCATCGCGCGCGCCTGTCACGATCAGCGGCGACCGGGTGCTTGCTCCGCCGCGCGTCAATGGCGGTGTCGGGCGGGTGAAACTCTGTCGCACCGATGGCACGGCTGCCGAACTGACTCTCAGTAAGCGCGACGGCGAGGCCTTCAAGGAGATCCGCCGCGCCGATTGGGGCGATCGGCTGGACTTGGGAGATAAGGGATGACCACGCGACTGACATCCGAGCTTGCCTCCCGCTTCGCGACGATCGCGCTCGACCATGTCACCCGCGAATATCCCAATCATATCCTGCACGGGCTCGAAGGGCCTGATGACGCGAAGACGCCATGCGAGCTTCATCCGGTCTTTTACGGCAGCTACGACTGGCATTCCTGCGTGCATGGCTACTGGATGCTGGCGCGGCTGCTGCGGCTTCATCCGGAAATGCCGGAAGCGCAGGCGATCCGCGATCTCTTCGGCGCGATGCTGGTGCCCGAGAAGATCGCCGGCGAGTGCGCCTATTTCGACCGGCCGATGGCGCGCGGTTACGAGCGGCCCTATGGCTGGGGCTGGTTGCTGAAGCTTGCCGCCGAGTTACACGGCCACGAGGAACCAGCCTGGGGCGCTGCGCTGTCTCCGCTGACGGAGCGGATCGTCCAGCGTTTTCGCGACTTCCTGCCGCTCGCCACCTATCCGGTGCGGGTGGGCACGCATTATAACACCGCTTTTGCGCTGAGGCTTGCCGCCGACTACACCGAGACCGCCGGAGACGACAGTCTCTTCGCTCTGCTGCGTGCCACGGCGCAACGCTGGTACGGCGCTGACACCGCCTGCCCCGCCTGGGGTGAGCCCTCGGGCGACGACTTCCTGTCGCCGGCTCTGATCGAGGCGGAATGCATGCGCCGGCTTCTGCACGCGTCCGACTTCGCCCGCTGGTTCGATGGTTTCCTGCCTGACATCGCAGCCAGCCAGCCGCGCACGCTGTTTACGCCCGCCTCCGTTTCCGATCGCTCGGATGGCAAGATTGCCCATCTCGATGGCCTGAGCCTCAGCCGCGCCTGGTGCTGGACCTCTCTGGCGAGCACCCTGCCCGACACGGACCCACGCCGACCTGTGATGATCGAGGCCGCGCATGGGCATCTCCGAGCCGGGATCGCGCATGTGGCTGGCGACTATATGGGCGAACACTGGCTGGCGAGTTTTGCCGTCCTGGCGCTGACGGAGACGGAATGATGAGCAGCCTCCATGACACCGTCGACATCACGAGCCGCGCGCTCGTTTCAGGCTCTGCGGAGGGAGAGGTGTTGTTCACCGATACGGCACTCAGCTTCTGGGGCGGTGCGGACGCCGTAACCGGCGAGATCATCGACCGGCATCACCCGTTGAGCGGCGAACGGCTGACGGGCCGGGTCCTTGCCCTGCCCACCAGCCGCGGGTCCTGCACCGGCAGCGGCGTCATCCTCGAACTGATCCTCAACGGACAAGGTCCCGCCGCGATCGTGCTCGAACATCCCGAGGCGATCATCACGCTCGGCGTCATCGTCGCGGAGGAAGTGTTCGGCCGGTCCATTCCGGTGATTGCGGTCGGCAAAGAGCAGTTTGCGGCTTTGAAGACAGCGAGGCTTATCCGGATCAGCGATGCCGTTGCTGACATTGGTTCGGACATCGCGCTCACGGATCAGGACCAGGCCATTCTCGCCGGCGAGCGGGGCGAAGCGGCTGCCGTTGCCATGCGGATCGTGCTGCGGATGGCGGCGCTCGAGGGCGCGACGGAACTCATTGATATCACCCGCGCCCATATCGACGGCTGCATCTATACCGGTCCAGGCGGCCTCGCCTTTGCCGAGAAGCTGCGCGATCTTGGCGGTCGCGTGGTGGTGCCGACGACGCTGAATGCGATTTCGGTCGATCATCGCCGCTGGCAGGCGCAGGGCGTTGCGGAAGCGCTTGGGCGTCCGGCAGCGGCTGTCGCCGATGCCTATGTGGCAATGGGAGCACAAGCCACCTTCACTTGCGCGCCCTATCTGCTCGACGACAGGCCCGCGCGCGACGAGCAGATCGTCTGGGCGGAATCGAATGCCGTCGTCTATGCCAACAGCGTGCTCGGCGCGCGGACGATGAAATACCCTGACTATCTCGACATCGCGATCGCGCTGACGGGACGGGCTCCCAGGGCGGGCTGTCATCTGCCGGAGGAGCGTGCGCCGCAGGTCCGGGTCATCGTGCCGCCGCTTGAGGGCGCCGATGACAGTCTCTGGCCGCTGATCGGCTATCTGATCGGGACCGTTTCGCCCGATGCCATTCCATTGGTCGAGGGAGTGGCCGGGCACCGCCCGGATACAGACGCTCTCAAGGCCTTCGGGGCAGCGTTTGCCACCACCTCGGCGGCACCGATGTTCCACATCGCCGGCGTCACGCCGGAGGCACGCGAGGCCAATTCCTTCGCAGACCTCGACCTGCCGACCATCTCACTCACCCACCAGGACCTGCTGCGGGCCTGGCAAGAACTGAACGGCGCAGAGGCCGGCCCGGTACAGTTTGTATCGCTCGGTAACCCTCATTTTTCGGCCACGGAACTGGCCGCCCTCGCAGCGCTCTGTCGGAACAAGACACGGGCTCCGCATGTGCCGCTCGTCGTCACCTGCGGGCGCGCGGAGATGGCCAAGGCGGATGCCTCGGGCGATGTCGCCGTGCTCACGGCGTTCGGCGTCACGCTCGTCAACGACACCTGCTGGTGCATGGTGACCGAGCCTGTCATCCCCCTCGATGCTGAGGTCATCATGACCAATTCCGGCAAATACGCTCATTACGGCCCCGGCCTCACCGGACGGACCATGCGTTTCGGCAGTCTCGCGGCCTGTGTCGAGGCTGCAGTCACGGGCGAGGATCGCGGTACCTTGCCAGTATGGCTCTGAGCATCCCTTTTCACTCACGAATGCATCTTTGCGCCCTTGGTGATCTTGTCTGCGATCTTCCTCTCGGCGCGGAGCGCAAGACCTACAACACGGGCCGTCTCAGGATCGAACTGGGCGAACACCGCACGGTTGTCGATGTCATTGCCGGTCGAGAACATCTCCTCGACATAGAGTGATGCCTTCACCTCACGCTCCAGGGCGCGACGATGGATCGTCTTGAGCGTTTCCCGGTCGCAAGACAACACCACCATTGGCTGGATGCAGAGGGCGTTGTAAACATGTCCGGCGGCATCGCGATATGGCTCGCCGATCAAGCTTGTGTTCGCGCCGACGATGCCGCTGACCAAAAAAGCGGTAACATTGAGTTTCTGCCAGATGAGCAGATCATCTCTGAGGACGATGACGATTTTGGTGTCGAACATGAAGCACTCCATGGCGGGCTGGACAAAAACTGAAACCGGGCTAGCAGCCACGGTAGGTCAGCGTCTTGAACGTTCGTGCAGCACCGACGACACGCTGGTGACCTCCGAGGACAGCCACGGCATCGAACGCATCGAGGCTCGGTTTTACGGGAACCGCTTCTCGCCGCACCGGCACGATACCTATGCGCTCGGCCTGACCCTGAGCGGCGTCCAGACCTTTTCCTATCGCGGGGCCTCCCGTTTCAGCCTGCCGGGAAATGTCATCGTGCTGCATCCGGACGAAGTTCATGACGGGAGTGCTGGAACAGATGCGGGACTGCGCTATCGGATGATGTATGTGCCGCCCGAACAGGTCCAGGCAGCCAGCCAGGAAGGCGCAGTCTCGCTGCCCTTCGTCTCAGAGCCTGTTTTGGATGATGCCCGTCTGGCGCAGGCGCTTGGCGAGGCACTGGCTGACCTCGACACCCCGATCGGCGACCTTGCCTATGCGGACCTAATGGCGCGGATCGCCGATGGCCTCGGTCGGAATGCCGGTGCCCAGCTGAAGATCGGACCACGGGCCGAACGAGCGGTGCGCGCCGCGCGGGCCTATTTGCGGGACAATGTCAGTAAGATCATCTGGTCGGAAGAGCTCGAGGTCGTCACCGACCTCAACCGCTATTCTCTGGCGCGGCAGTTTCGCCTGGCAACCGGTACAAGCCCACATCGGTATCAGATCATGCGTCGCCTAGAGAACGCGAAACGGCTGATGCTGAAGGGTGTACCGCTTGCGGAAACTGCAGCCGAGGTCGGCTTTGCCGACCAGAGCCACCTGACCCGACACTTCAAGGCATCCTATGGCATTACTCCCGGGCGATGGCTTTCGCTCACCACAGGTCAGCCGGGCATTCACAGTCATTGAAATTTCACCTGATCGCAATCGGTGCGACATGAAGCCTCAATAGCACTCTGGCGTTTCCTCCTTCCCAACAAGGTGACGCCATGACCAAAGCTCTTCTGACGTCTGCTGCCCTCTTCGTTCTCTTCGTCTCCCAGGCCTCGGCCGAGGAGAAGGCCTTTCCGGCCAAGCTGGTGAATCAGGCCATCCTGCCGGCCAACACCATCATCGCCGCTCCGGCCGATGCGCCGGCCTATCTCAAGACCTCCGGCAAGTTCTCGACCGCCGACCGCAAGCGCGCCGAGGCCATCGGCTCCGTTCCCGGCAAGGATGGCGTGCGTCCGACCGGCCTGTCGCTTCCCTTCGACGGCCAGCCCGTACAGGGTTTTTCCGGCATCAAGGCCATGCCCGACGGCAGCTTCTGGAGCCTGTCGGACAACGGCTTCGGTTCGAAGACGAATTCCACCGATGCCATGCTGATGCTGCATCACCTGACCTTCGACTGGGATGCCGGCACGGTAAAGGTCGAAAAGACCCTGTTCCTCACCGATCCCGACAAGAAGGCACCCTTCCCGATCACCATGGAAGGCTCGGACAAGCGTTATCTGACCGGGGCGGATTTCGACGTCGAATCCATCCAGCCGGTCGCGGATGGTTTCTGGGTCGGCGAAGAACTCGGTCCATACATCCTGAAGTTCTCGATCGAGGGCGTGCTGACCGACGTCATCGCGACCAAGGCCGGCGAGATCGAGGTTAAGTCGCCCGACAATCCGACCATCGTCGTCCCGGCCAATCCCGCCGCCAAGATGCCGGCCTTCAACCTCAAGCGCTCCGGCGGCTATGAGGGCCTCGCCATGTCGAAGGACGGCACGAAGCTCTATGGCCTGCTCGAAGGTCCGCTTTATCTCGAAGACGGCTCTGTCGAAAAGGCCGATGGCCTCACCGCACTGCGCATCATCGAACTCGACGCTGCCTCCAAGGCCTGGACCGGCAAGACCTGGCTCTATCCGCTGTCGGAAGGCGGCGAAGCGATCGGTGACTTCAACATGATCGACGAGACGACGGCGCTGGTCATAGAGCGCGACAATGGCGCTGGTGTCGCCGACAAGGCTTGCGCCGATCCGAAGGCACCGGCTCCCGACTGCTTTGCCGTTCCGGCCAAGCACAAGCGCATCTACAAGATCGAGATGACGGACGAAATGGCCGGCAAGGCCGTGCGCAAGATCGGCTATATCGACCTGATGAAGATCGAAGACCCCGACAACAAGAAGCGTCAGGGCGGCGGCGAAGGCTTCTACGACATGCCTTTCGTCACCATCGAGAATGTCGACGTGGTCGATCCGACCCACATCATCGTCGGCAACGACAACAATCTGCCCTTCTCTGCCGGTCGTGCGCTGGACAAGGCTGATGACAGCGAATTCGTTCTGCTGGAAGTCGGCGAGTTTCTTGCGGCGAAGTAACGCCTATCTTTATCACGCGAGCGCTCGGAAAAACCGGGCGCTCGCTTCCGACGATCCGTCAGGCGATGTTTTCGAGTTTCGGCAACAGAGCTGCAACGCTCTTCAGCCGGCCGATAATCGGATCGTTGGCCGCGAGGTGCGCTTTCCGGTCGGCCAGCCCATTGGTCCCACCGTTCCAGGCCTTCACACAGCCGATGAAGTCGCCAGCGTCGGCATACTTGTTCAGGTTCTTCCACGACCAGAATGCGGACAGGAGGGCAGGTTGAACCTGTGCCTCACAAGCCAGATCCGGATTGTTCACTAGGTCTAAGCCGCAGCGTTTTCCCACTTCCTTGTAGCCGTCGCGACCGGTGACCTGTGGCCCGCCACGCCCGATATAGGTAGAACCGTCGCTCGTGCCCGGACGGTTCCCCATTCGGTTGCCATAGATCTCATCGAAGGCCTTCTTTTGCCAGCCGGGCTTCGTGCCAAATCTGTTTCTGACATCGTCAGCCGACTGGAAGCGGTTGGGCCAGACCGTGGCCATGCGCTCGGCCGTGTACCTGATGTTCTCGATCAGGCCCGGTATGGCGAACCCGCCGCATTCATGCTCGACATTGGCGAGCGCGTAGGCAAGCCTCGTTCTCGTCTCCGTAATCCCGGCCCTCGCAAGCGAGTCTGGGTCCTGTGCAAACGCTACGATGACAGGCTCTGGCGCCTTGGGAAACAGGGCCCGCCAATCTGATGCCGTCAAAACAAATGTCATGACACCCCTCCACCACCCGTATAAGTGGCAGAGTAAGTCGAACAATCGAATTTGGCGACGGCTTTTTTTGGATGGGAGACGCTTGGCGAAAAAACGAACGGCGAAACGCTACTCGAACACAAAGGCAAGCCGCTTGCCCGTCAACTTGGCGAGTTGCGTCAGGCGACCGTCCAGGCGTTCCCCGGCGAAGACCTCGTGGGCCTTGGGCACGACGAATTCGAGATCGAGCTCGGGATTGTCGGAGCGGCGGAAGGTGAGATCGTTCACGATGCCGGGCATAGAGGCCGAGAAGAGATAGACGACGCGCAGCATGCCGCCGACGAGCTTTGCCCGGTCGAGCAAGCGCTCGGTGGCGATTGCCGCGAGAGGGCCGGTCTGACCGTCGTCATGCAGGCCTTCAAAACGGTAGTAGTTGGTGAGCGCGATGAAGGCGCGTCCGGGATGGGTGATGCCGACGAAGGAGGAGTGGGCAATCACGTTCAGCGCCTGCAGGCCGCGATAATCCGGATGGGCGCGCCAGCTGATGTCGGCGAGCAGGCAGGCGGCCTGGCGGTAGCGACTTTCCTCTTCCGTTTCCTCGATATCGAAGAACGGCATCATGCGACCGGTCCAGTCGGCCAGTTCGCGGGCGTGTTCGGGCGAGCGAGCGCGCAGGATGGCCAGTTCGTCGGCCGCTTCGAGCAGCGGGTCGAGGGCCTGCTCCTCTTCCAGGAGCAGCGAATAGAGGTAGCCTTCGCGCACACCCTGGGCCGAGAAGCAGACGCTTTTCGGCCGCATGACCTCGATCACCTCGCGCAGCGCAATCGCACCAAAGGGGATCAGGTTGCGGCGGTTCTTCGAGATCGAGGCCCAGGCCGGATCACGGGCGTTGGCACCAGAGATGATCTCATCGAGGAAAAAGGCGATCTCGTCATAGGGCAGCTCGTAGCCCTGCATCATGTGCAGCGGATATCTGCGGATCTCCATGTGCAACTTGGCGATGTTGCGCCAGGTTCCGCCGACGGCGTAGAAGGTACGCCCCTGTCCCTTGGAGAGAAATTTTGCTCCCAGGAGCAGCTTCTTGGCCATGGCCCGGGCCTTGGGCAGGGATCCGTCCACGGCCTCCGAGAGGCGCAGCCCCCCGAGCGGCAGGGTGATGCCTTTGCCGAAGGTCTTGCCGCTGATATCGATCAGTTCGAGCGAGCCGCCGCCGAGATCCCCGGCGATGCCGTCAGCATCGTGAAAGCCGCTGATGATGCCGAGCGCGGAGTATTTCGCCTCTTCCTCGCCGGTCAGGACGATGATCTCGTGGCCGAGGATTTCCTCCGCGCGTGAGATGAAATCGGGGCCATTGGAAGCCTCGCGTGCGGCTGCGGTGGCAAGCACATACATGCGTGTCGCCTGCGCCTGTTCGGACAGCGCCCGGAAGCGCCTGAGGGCGGCCAGCGCCCGCTCAACGCCCTGCTCGTCCATGCGGCCGGTCGTTGCGACACCCTTGCCGAGACCGCAAAGCACTTTCTCGTTGAACAAGACCGTCGGCGCGCGCGACAGTCCCTCATAGATCACAAGGCGGATCGAGTTCGAGCCGATGTCGACGACGGAGACAGGGGCAATACCGGGAAGGCGCCCCTGCGCTTCAGATCTTGTCATGAGGTACCAGTGTTAGCGTTTCCTACCGGAAATCAGGCCGGCGATCAGTTTCGGTGCACTCGACTTCAAGGCTTCACCCCGGCCCGACAGGCTGGGATTGGTCATGAAATAGTGCTGGGCGTTGAAAGGTTCCTCACCCTGTCGCACCTCGATGCGGCGTGACGTTCCGTCGGCCAATATCTCGTAGCTCTGCTGGTTGTCAATCAGGTTGCCCAGCATGATCTGTGACAGCACCTGCTCATGCACCGTCGGGTTGATCAGCGGCACCAACGTCTCCACGCGACGATCCAGATTGCGCGGCATCATGTCCGCCGAGCCGATATAGACGAGCGCCTTGTCGGACGGCAGGCGATGGCCGTTGCCGAAGCAGAAGATGCGGCTGTGTTCCAGGAAGCGGCCGACGATCGACTTGACCCGGATGTTGTCCGAGAGGCCCGCCACGCGTGGGCGCAGGCAGCAGATGCCGCGGATGACGAGATCGATCTCCACGCCAGCCTGGCTTGCGGCATAAAGCGCATCGATGATCTCGGGGTCAACGAGCGAGTTCATCTTCATCCAGATCTGCGCGGGCCGGCCGGCCTTGGCGTGCTCGATCTCCTCGTTGATGTGGCGCAGGATGCGCGGGCGCAGCGTGTAGGGCGAGACCGCGAGCTTCATGCCCTCTTCCGGCTCGCCGTAGCCGGTGATGAAATTGAAGACATTCGCCATGTCGTGGGCGATCTTCGGGTTGCAGGTGAAGAAGGATAGGTCCGTGTAGATCTTCGCCGTGACCGGATGATAGTTGCCGGTGCCGAGATGGCAGTAGGTCCTGAGCTTGCCGTCTTCGCGCCGCACGACCATCGACATCTTGGCGTGGGTCTTCAGTTCGATGAAGCCGAAGACGACCTGCACGCCAGCGCGCTCCAGGTCGCGCGCCCAGCGGATGTTCGCCTCTTCGTCGAAACGGGCCTTCAGCTCCACCAGCGCGGTTACCGACTTGCCCGCCTCGGCGGCATCGATCAGCGCGCGGACGATCGGGCTGTCATTCGAGGTGCGGTAGAGTGTCTGCTTGATCGCCAATACGTCCGGATCGCGGGCGGCCTGCAGCAGGAACTGCACGACGACGTCGAAACTCTCATAGGGGTGGTGGACGATCATGTCCTTTTCGCGGATCGCCGCCAGGCAGTCGCCGGCATGGTCGCGCACGCGCTCGGGGAAACGGGCATTGTAGGGCTCGAAGCGCAGATCGTCGCGCGGTGCCTTGCAGATTTCCGAGATGGTGTTGAGGGCGAGCAATCCGGGCAGGACCGCGACGCGGTTGTCCGGCACGTTGAGTTCGTGCACCACGAACTGGCGCAAGGCCACCGGCATTTCGGAGTCCACCTCGATGCGGATCACCGAGCCGCGACGGCGGCGTTTCAAGGCCGTCTCGAAGAAGCGCACCAGATCTTCCGCCTCTTCCTCGACTTCGATATCGCTGTCGCGGATAATCCGGAACGTGCCGAAGCCCTTGACCTCGTAACCGGGATAGAGCCGGTTGATGAACAGGCCGACGACATCTTCCAGCGTGATGAAGCGGATAGTCTGGCCGATGTCCTGCAGGCGGATGAAGCGGTCGAGGGTGGGCGGCAGGCGCAGCAGCGCCGTCATGGGTTCGCCGGTTCGGCTCGAGCACAGCTGAAGGCCCATGGAGAAGCCGAGATTGGGGATGAACGGAAAGGGATGCGCCGGGTCGATGGACAGCGGCGTCAGCACCGGGAAGATCGAATCCTCGAAGGTGTTTTCAAGCCAGCGGCGATCGTCGTCTGACAGGGCGGCCGGACGGACGATGAGAATGTCTTCGTTGGCCAGATACTGCTGCAGGACAGCCAGCGACGCCTGCTGCTCCATCTGAAGATTGTCGATCTCCTTCAGGATGTCGTCTAGCTGTTCGGCCGGCGTCTTGCCGTCCGGGCTCTTGATGGCAATGCTCTGGCGCACCTGGCCCTCAAGACCTGCGACCCGGACCATGAAGAATTCATCGAGGTTGGCGGCGGAAATGGACAGGAAACGAACCCGCTCCAAGAGCGGATGTGCCGTGTTCAGCGTTTCCTCCAGAACGCGGCGGTTGAATTGCAGCCAGGAGAATTCCCTGTTGATGAAGCGCAGCGGACTGGTCAGCAACTCCTCGGAGGACGACATCTCCGTCACGGTTTCGCCATCCGTACCCTGTGCTGCGCTGTCCATGATTCGCCCCTCCATTCTCGGTGATGCCGAGTATAACAATTTAACGACAGATCTGTGACAGCTAGTCGCGCCCGTCTGCCGCCTCCAGCATTTCCAGAACCTCGGCCGCAAGAGCCCGGCTGATCTTGGCACGGCGCGCCAGGGCGAGCTTGTCCATTCGATCGACCACCGTCTGGGCGGCCGCGAAGGACCGCTCCATGCGGCTGACGATATAGCCGACAATCTTGTCATCGATGTAAAGCTGGCGATCGGCAAAGAGCTTGGTGATCAGCTGGCCGAGGAGCTCCTCGTCGGGGGCGCCGATCTCCACGACGGTGGCGGCCTTCAGACGCGACTTCAGATCCGGAAGGGCCACATTCCAGGACGGGGGAAAGCTGCGCGAGGTGATCAGAAGCGTCGTGCCATGCTGGCGCACCGCGTTGATGACATGAAAGAGCTCGACCTCGTCGAATCCGCGCCGATCGGCATCCTCGAAGAGCACAGGTCCGGTCGCTGCCGCTTCAGAAGCCCCCTCCCCCGCCTGGAGGACGATGTCCGTCGCACCGCTGACATCCCGAAAAATCTCGGCCAGATGCGATTTTCCCGAGCCTTCCGGCCCCGTGAGGATGACCACCGGCGCCGGCCAGTCCGGCCAGGCATCGACGATCGACACGGCTGCGGCCATGCGCTCGGAGACGAGAAGGTCATCCCGACCGGTCGCAGACCCATGCTCGAAGGCGAGCGGCAATTGTTCGGCGGCTCCGCGTTTCTCGGGAGCCATCTTGGCGTCAGTCATTCATGCCTCTGGCACGTCTCTCGAGCTTGGGGGAGCGATCTCGGCCACGGTGGGGGAAGGAGGCGCAATCGCGACCGTCGTTCCGTAATAGAGATCGCTTTCAAGATAACGCGAGATGGCAAAACGAACAAGCACGCCAACCGCGGCCGCTGCCGGCACCGCGACAAGGACGCCGACGAAACCGAAGAGCGCGCCGAAAGCGAAAAGGGCAAACATCAGCCAGACCGGGTGCAGGCCGACGCTTTTGCCCACCAGTTTGGGCTGCAGGATGTTGCCTTCGATGAACTGGCCCAGGAAGAAGATGCCGGCGATGACGCCGATCCAGATGAAATCTGGCCAGAATTGCACAAGGGCGACGCCGAGCGACAGAAGCAGGCCCACGGTCGAGCCGACATAGGGGATGAAGCTGATCATTCCGGTGAAGAAGCCGATCAGCAGGCCGAAGTTCAGGCCGGCGACCGACAAAGCGATCGCATAGAAGATGCCGAGGATCAGGCAGAGTGAACCCTGGCCGCGCACGAAGCCTGCGATCGTGTTGTCGAGTTCGGTGGCGAGCTGGCGCACGGTCGCGACCTGGTTGCGCGGCACCCAGCTGTCGACCTTCTCAATCATGTGGTCCCAGTCGAGCAGAAGATAGAAAGCGACGACAGGAGTGACGACCAGAAGCGAGGCGATGTCGAGCAGTGCCTTTCCGGAGTTCCAGATCTGCTCGATCAAGGTGCCGATGAAACCGACGCCCTCGCTCAGATAGCGGGAGAAGTTCTCCCTGATCGTGCCCATCTGACCATCGACCCAATCCGGCAGCCAGGACGCGTTAGAGGTGGCGATGAAGGTTTGCAGCTGGGTCACATAGCCCGGCACGCGCTGGATGAAATCGTTGAGCTGGCTTGCGAGGACCGGAATGATGATCATCAGCGAGAGCACGAAAACGACGACGAAGGAGACGAGAATGAGGATCGTCGCCATGAGGCGGCTCAAGCCGACACGCTCGAGCCTGTCAGCAACCGGGTCGAGGAAATAAGCCAGCGCCATGCCCGCGATGAAGGGCAAGAGAACCGACGAGAAGAGCATCAGAAACGAGACGAAGAAGGCGAGAGCCAGCAGCCAGAACAAAACCTGGCGGCGCAGGCCGATTGCACTGATGTTGCGAGCCATGTCCGTCTCCGCTCTCGAGGTTACCGGTCGTGTTCCAGCCCGCCCGTGATGCTGCGGTGCCGCACTAGGAGATAGGTTACCGGCAAAGGCTTGGTCAAGGAGCGCGGTCGAATCCACCACGTCATGTGGGGGTGTGCGCCGAGAATGGGCAGGAAATCGTGTGCTTTTCCGGCTCTCTGCTTGCATCGGGGGCCTCTTCATGCCATGGCCCAGCCAAACTCTCTCAGGATCGGAGGCAGGCATGAGCCAGGCTGGCAAGAACGGGTTGACCTATAGCGATGCGGGCGTCGACATCGATGCCGGCAACCTGATGGTCGAGAAGATCAAGCCGGCCGTGAAGTCGACCCGCCGCCCCGGTGCGGATGGCGAGATCGGCGGTTTCGGCGGCCTCTTTGACCTCAAGGCCGCCGGCTTCAAGGACCCGATCCTGGTGGCCGCCAACGACGGCGTCGGCACCAAGCTGAAGATCGCCATCGACGCCAATATCCACGACACCGTCGGCATCGACCTCGTCGCGATGTGCGTCAACGATCTCGTTGTCCAGGGCGCCGAGCCGCTGCTCTTCCTCGACTATTTCGCCACCGGCAAGCTCGACCCCGACCAGGGTGCAGCGATCGTGCAGGGCATTGCCGCCGGCTGCCTAGAGGCGGGCTGTGCGCTGATCGGCGGCGAGACCGCCGAAATGCCGGGCATGTATTCCAAGGGCGATTATGACCTCGCCGGCTTTGCCGTCGGTGCTGCCGAGCGCGGCGAGCTGCTGCCAGCGGGCGACATCGCTGAAGGCGACGTGATCCTCGGGCTCTCCTCCTCGGGTGTGCATTCCAACGGTTTCTCGCTGGTGCGCAAGATCGTCGAAGTCTCAGGTCTCGCCTGGGATGCACCTGCGCCCTTCGCCGAAGGCAAGTCGCTGGGTGCTGCCCTGCTGACGCCAACCCGGATCTATGTGAAGCCACTCCTGAAGGCGATCAAGGAAACCAAGGCGCTGAAGGCGCTCGCCCATATCACCGGCGGCGGCTTCCCGGAGAACATCCCGCGCGTACTGCCGAAGCACCTGGCTGCCGAAATCGATCTCTCCTCGTTCCAGGTTCCGGATGTCTTCTCCTGGCTCGCCAAGACCGGCGGCGTTGCCCAGAACGAGATGCTGCGCACCTTCAACTGCGGCATCGGCATGATCGTCGTCGTCTCCGCCGACAAGGTGGACGAGGTCACGAAGGTCCTGGAAGCCGAGGGTGAAACCGTCGCCCGTCTCGGTCGCATGATTGCCCGCGAAGACGGCGCGCATGGCGTCACCTACAAGGGCACGCTCGCCCTATGAGCGGACCACGCAAACGCGTCGTCGCCTTCATCTCCGGCGGCGGGTCGAACATGCTGGCGCTGGCCAAGGCCTGCGAGGCGGCCGATTATCCGGCCGAAATCGTCGCGGTCTTCTCCGACAAGCCGCAGGCCGGCGGCCTTGCAAAAGCTGAGGCGCTCGGCATTCCGACACGCGTTTTCGAACGCAAGGCCTATGGGTCGAAGGCCGAACACGAGGCGGCGATCCTCGCGGCACTCGCCGAGATCGGTCCGGACCTGATCTGTCTTGCCGGTTATATGCGCCTGCTGTCGGGTGACTTCATCCGCCCACATGAGGGCCGGATCCTCAACATCCACCCCTCGCTTCTGCCGCTCTTTCCCGGCCTGCACACGCATCAACGGGCGATTGACGCCGGCATGAAGGTCGCGGGCTGCACGGTACATTTCGTCACCGAAGGCATGGACGAAGGGCCTGTGATCGCGCAGGCGGTCGTGCCGGTGCTGATCGATGATACGGCTGAGACGCTTGCGGCGCGGGTGCTGACCGTCGAACACCAGACCTATGCGATGGCGCTGAAGCTGGTCGCTGGTGGACAGGTCAAGATGCGCGCGGACGGTAGCGTCGAGCGGTTGTCCTCGGACACCGATCCGACTGCGAGGCTGATCAGCGCCTGAGGCCACGTGCGGCGAAATAAAGTCACAGAAGCAACCAGTAGCAAACTCTTAACCATAAATATGCGACCGTTTCGCAACTTAGCGTTACGGTCGGATTTATGCATATGTCAAAGAATTTGCTGGGCTTCACCCTCGGAAGTGTTTTGATTTCCGCCTTTCCTCTCTCCGCTCAGGACGGGTCTTTTTCCGGCAGCAGCGGTCAGGTCACCTACTTCGCCGGCGTCGGCCTCGCCAACATCAAGGCCGGCGAATATGTCTACGACGGCGACCACAAGCTCAGCCAGCTCGACTGGGAGAGCAAGGGTGTGAAGACGGGCACCATCGGGGCGACGATGGAGCTCGGTTACAGCTGGCGCATCAAGGGGCAGATCGATGTCGGGCTGGGCGGCAACGGCTTTATGGAAGACCGTGACTGGATGGACCCGAATTACTCCGGGTGGACGGACCAGTCGTTGCACGACGACACGAAACTAGACCGCTACGTGAACCTGCTGATCGAAGCCGACCGCGCCATGGTCGACACCGGCTCGACGCGGCTCGGGCTGGGTGGCGGTGTCGGATACACGAATGTCAAATGGACGGCGCGCGGCGGCAGCTACATCTACACGGATGTGACCCTGCATGACACGGTCGGCAACTTCGCCGATGGCGAAAAAGGCATCACCTACGAGCAGCGTATTCCAACCCTTTTCCTGAGCGCGAATGCCGAGCAACAGATCGGGAAGTTCAAACTTTCCGGCGCGCTACGCGGCGGCGCCAGCATCGGGTACAAAGATGTCGACGATCACTGGATGCGGAACCTGCATTTCGTCGAGGAGATGAACATAGCCCCCATGATGGCAGCGGCGATCAGCGCGGATTACCAGATCATCCCGTCAGCAGCCCTCTATGTCGCCGGGGATTTCCAAAAGATCTTCAAGACCCGCGGCGACACAGAGGTTCGCGACACGGTGAGCGGCGCCACGGGAAGCTCTGAGAATTCCGCGGCCGCCGAATACCAGTCGCTCACGATCTCGGCTGGCGTCAAAGGCGTTTTCTAAGAGCCGACAGGCTCTCGCCTCAACGCCGCCCACTGCAGCAGCATGATCGTCTTGGCGTCGACGATCTCGCCGGCGTCCACCATGTCGAGAGCTTCCACAAAGGCCAACTCGACGACTTCCAGATCTTCCTTTTCGTCGTCGAGGCCACCACCGTCAGCAATACGATCGGCATCGGCGACGGTGGCGTAGAAGCCGTGGAGTTTTTCGGTGACAGACCCCGGCGACATGAAGGCTGCAAAGGCGGGTATGGCCTTTTCGACCTTGTAGCCGGTCTCTTCGAGCGCTTCGCGCAGCGCCGCCTGCAAAGCGGTTTCACCGTCATCGATAAAACCGGCCGGCGCTTCGAGCAGATAGGGGTGGTCGCCGCTCAGATGCGCCGCGATGCGCAACTGGCGGACCAGGGTCACGGTGTCACGCTCGACATTGTGCAGGAGAATGGCCGAGGCATTGCGGCGGTCGAAGACTTCCCAGGAGAGCCTGTGCGGTGCCCTGCCCTCACGGAAGAAATCGAAGCTGATGCCGCGCAGGTGGCTCCAGCCCTTCCACAGCGTCTTGTCTTCCAGGATCGCAATCCTGGCCTTGTCGAAAATGCTCATATTTATGCTTTTCTCATCCAGACCTTGTTGTCGTGGAAGGCGGCACCGCCATGGGGTGCTGCCGGGTCGGCGCCGGTCAGGACGTTGATGCCTTCACCGTCGAGGTGTGCCTTGTTCGGCCAGAGGCCCTCGGCCACCAGAACGCCCGGCTTCACGGCATCGGTGATCTTGGCGTAAATGCGCAGCTCTCCCCTGAGATTGCCGAGTTGGACGATGTCACCATCGGCGATGCCGAGGCTCTGGGCATCGGCGGGGTTCACCATGACCTCCGGGCGGCCTTCCTTGTCGCGCGAGGTCTTGGTCTCGGCGAAGGTGGAGTTGAGGAAGTTGCGGGCCGGAGAGGTCGCGAGCCGGAAGGGATGTTCGGCGTCAGCCACCTCGATGAGATCCACCTGATCGGGATAAACGGGAAGCTGCTTCACGGGGCCGAGCGAGCCGAGCCTTGCCGGCGGCTTGTTCGGGGCGGGTGTCCCTTCCCAATCCGGTTTGAAGCGGAACTTGCCATCCGGATGCGCAAAGCCCTTGAGATAATGCGCGTCCTCGAAGGCCGGCTGGCAGTCGAGCCATTTGTCTTCGGCGAGCGTGTCGAAATCCGGCTTGCCGCTGACGGCAAGCATGTGCTCGATATGCTCCCGCTCGGTCTTGCCAAAGCCGGGACGATCCGCGACGCCGAGGCGCTTGGCGAGTTCCTCGATGACGAAGAGATTGGTGCGTACCAAAGGCGGCGCGTCGACCAGTTTCGGGCCGAGTAGAATATGGCTCTGGCCGCCGCCGCGATAGATGTCGTCATGCTCGACGAACATGGTGGCGGGTAGCACGATATCGGCCAGCTCCGCCGTCTCGGTCATGAACTGCTCGTGCACGGCGACGAAGAGGTCGTTGCGCAGGAACCCCTCTCTCACCAGCCGCTGTTCGGGCGCGACATTCGCCGGATTGGTGTTCTGAATGATCAGCGCATCGACGGGGCCGCGATGGCGCAGCGCCTCGGCGTCACCGGTCAGAACACGACCGATCTGCGACTGGTCGAGCATGCGGATCTCGGGGTCGACCATGGCCGTGCCCATCAGCTCAGCCTTGTTCAACTGGAAGATGTCGCTGTTCGAATGGAAGGCTCCGCCGCCCTCATATTGCCAGGAGCCGAGCACGGTCGCGAGCGACAGGGCGGCATGCATTGAGACGGCACCATTGCGGCTGCGGGTGAAGCCATAGCCGAGGCGGAAGTAGGTCTTTTTTGTCTCGCCGACATGGCGGGCGAAGGCCTCGATTTCCTCAACAGAAAGGCCGGTGATATCGGAGGCCCATTCCGGCGTCTTGTCCTTGAGATGGGCTTCGAGCCCTGCCGGGTCATCGGCGAATTTTGCCATGTAGGCGCGGTCCGCATGACCGTCGCGGAAGGCGATGTGCATGGCAGCACAGGCGAGGGCCGCATCTGTGCCGGGCTTCAGAATGAGGGCCATATCGGCCTGCTTCATCGTCGGGTTGTCGTAGATGTCGACGACGACGATCTTGGCGCCACAATCCTTGCGCGCCTTGATCGCATGGGTCATCACATTAACCTGGGTGGCGACCGCATTGGTGCCCCAGATGACGACGCAATCGGAGACCGCCATTTCGCGCGGATCGGGACCGCGCAGCATGCCCGTCCCCATGACGTAACCCGTCCAGGCCATGTTGGTGCAAATCGTGCCAAAGAAGCCGGAGTATTTCTTGGCGTGGCGCAGCCTCTCGATGGAATCGCGCTGCACGAGGCCCATGGTGCCGGCGTAGAAATAGGGCCATACGGCTTCGGAGCCATGCCGCTGCTCGGCCTTGACGAAGGCGTCGGCGATCTCGTCGAGGGCAGCTTCCCAGGTGACGTCCTGCCACTGCCCTGCCCCCTTGGCCCCGGCACGGCGCACCGGTTTCAGAAGGCGGTCGGGATGGTAGAGCCGCTCGGCATACCGGGCGACCTTGGCGCAGATGACGCCAGCGGTGTAGCTGTTCTCGGTTGCCCCGCGCATGCGGCCGATGCGGCCGTCCTCCGTCAGCTCGACGTCGAGGGCGCAGGTGGATGGACAGTCATGCGGACAGGCCGTATGACCGAGCGACCGGTTTCGAATGGGGCTCTGGATGTTCATGGGCCGGTTATAGGCCAAGGCCGGAATGCTCAAAAGCCCCATTCGAACAAATCATAGCTCCCATCGGAACCGCACATGAATTATCGCCACATCTATCACGCGGGCAATTTTGCCGATGTGCTCAAGCATCTCGTTCTGTCGCGGCTGATCGTCTACCTGCAGCAGAAAGACAAGGCGTTTCGCGTGCTTGATACCCACGCCGGGATCGGGCTCTACGACCTGTCGTCGGAAGAAGCGCAGAAAACCGGCGAATGGCTCGAAGGCATCGGCAAGGTGATCGATGCGGAACTGCCGGAAAAGATCGCCGAGATCATGGCGCCCTATCTGGATGCAGTGAAGGCGCTCAATCCAGGCCGCGAGACCGACGGTCCTTTGCAGAGGTATCCGGGTTCGCCAAAGCTCGCGCGAGACCTCTTCCGACCGCAGGATCGGCTGTCGGCGATGGAACTGCATCCCGAGGATTCGCGCGTGCTTTCCCGACTGTTCGAAGGCGATTTCCAGGTGCGGGTGACCGAACTCGACGGCTGGCTGACGCTGAATGCGCATCTGCCGCCGAAGGAAAAGCGCGGCATCGTGCTGGTCGATCCGCCCTTCGAGAAGGAGGGCGAATACGAACGGCTGGTCGACGGCCTTGCCAAGGCGCATCGTCGCTTTGCGAATGGTGTCTATTGCCTGTGGTATCCGATCAAGAAGGGCGCCCCCATCAAGGAGTTCCACGAGGCGCTACAGGCGCTTGAGATCCCCAAGATGCTCTGTGCCGAACTGCATGTGAAAAGCGATCGCGATCAGACAGGCCTGTCCGGCACCGGACTCATCATCGTCAACCCGCCCTACACGCTGAAAGACGAGATGCATCTGGTGTTGCCGGAGCTCAAGCGGCTGATGGCACAGGATCGCTATGCCTCGCATCGCTGCTTCTGGCTGCGCGGCGAAGAGTGAGCGGGGCCGCGCATGGATGCGCGGCGACTGTCAGGCTGACGGCGGATCGGCACGTGAAAGTTGGGAGCGCTCGAACAGCAGAATCACCAGCAGGGCGACCGCGAAGGGCACGATCAGGTAGAACAGCCGGAAGACCAGAAGGGCGGCGATGACATCGGCCGGATCCATGTCCGGCATACCGGTGACGAAGAGCAGCTCCAGCACGCCAAGGCCACCCGGCGCATGGGAGATGAGGGCTGCCGAGAAGGAGACCAGGAAAATCCCGAGCACCACCAGGAAGCCGGGATTTCCGACCTCCGGCAGCGCGAAATAGATGATGCCGGCTGCACCGATCAGTTCCAGCGGCCCGATGATCAATTGCTGCAAGACGAGAGCCGGGCGCGGATAGGCCAGCACGAAAAAGCGGATCTTCAGCGGCCGCAGATGAAGCATGCTGCCGATCGCGTAGAGCGCGACCAATGCGAGCAGCACAACGCCCGTGGTCCGCGATGCTGCCATCGGCAGGACATCGACGAAACGTTCGGTGATATCCGGCTTGAGCATCAGAACGAGCCCCATCAGCAGAACTGTTCCGAGCGCGAAGGTGAAGGAGCAGATGGCAACGAGGCTGCCGACCTCAGCCCCGGTCAAGCCACGGGACGAATAGGCACGGTAGCGAACGACGGCACCCGACAGGACCGAGGCGCCGACATTGTGCGAGAGCGCATAGGCGGTGAAAGACGTGACCGTGATGAAGAGCCAGCTGACGGATCGGCCGATGTTCTGAAGCGCGATCCGGTCGTAACCCGCGAGCGCCGCATAGGCGAGCACGGCGGAGAGCACGGCCAGCAGCCAGTTCATCGAGCCGATGCGCGAGAGGCTGTCGCCGATCTCGTCCAGGGAGAGCCCGCGAAGCTCGCCGAGCAGCAGCCAGACGGAAAACACAATCGTCACGAGGCCGATGCTCGGCCAGAACAGTCTCTTCAACTTCATCGCATCATATCCCGGTCGTTTCCCCCTCTTTCCGACGCGCGCGGCGCATCCTCGAATAGACCGACACAGAATGCCGGACAGCCGTTAACCGCTCTTGACCGCCCGACATGATTATCGCCAGGGTGCACGACATGCGACCACGGAGGGATCGTTCATGATCAAATTCGCGTCAGAGCTATCCGGCTTCGAGCACCTGACAGTCCGCTTCCTTGCGCGGTCAACCGGTGGTCGGGACTGAGATGCGAAGAACCGCGCCCATCGCCGCCATCCTCATCACGCTTGCCGTCGCCGCAGCGTCATGGGTGCTGGACGGCTCACACCCGCGAAACGCGGACTTCGCGTCGGGCACACCCGCGAACGGGTCGGCTGAGGCATCCGCGCGAGCCGGCACGGCAACGAAGCCACGGCCCAAGGGACAGACATCCGGCAACTTCGACTTTTATGTCCTGTCCCTCTCCTGGTCCCCGACCTATTGCGACAGCGATGCCGGCCATGGCAATCGCGTCCAATGTGGAACTGGAAAACGGTTCGGCTGGGTGGTGCACGGGCTCTGGCCGCAGAACGAGCGGGGTTATCCGCAGGATTGCGAGAGCACAGAAGGCGACCGCGTGCCCGACAGCATTGCGCGGGAGATCATGGACATCATGCCGGGCATGGGGCTGATCGGCCATCAGTGGCGCAAACACGGCACCTGCTCGGGGCTTCCCATGGCCGACTATTTCGCTCTGGTCCGACAGGCCTATGACACGATCCGGATACCGCCGCAGGTCTCAAGCGTGCGGCAGCCTTTGCAGATATCGCCCGCAGCACTCGAGCAGGCATTTATCCGCAGCAATCCGGGACTGGCCGGCTCGGCAGTCGCGGTCACCTGTGATAGTCAGAGAGTCGATGAAGTGCGGATCTGCCTCGACACGACGCTGGCGTTTCGCGCCTGTCCGGAGGTGGATCAGAGATCGTGCAAGCGATCCGATCTCATCCTCCCGCCCCAGCCCTGACCCGCAACAAGAGCCACAGGAAACCGTCATGAAGCTGCTCTTCGCGCCCGCCTCGCCCTATTCCTCGAAAGTCCGCATGGCCGCCCGCTATCTGGGCATTCCCCTGGAAGTTGTGAGGGTCAACACCGCGGAGAATCCGCCCGAACTGATCGAGAACAATCCGCTCGGAAAAATCCCGACGCTGCTCACCGACAAAAATGAAGCCATCTTCGACAGCCGCGCCATCATGCATTTCCTGCACAGGACGGCCGAGAAGCGTCTCTATCCGAAAGACAAGGACAAACGGACGGACGCCGAAGTTCTGGAGGCTCTCTGCGACGGCATCAGCGACTGCCTGCTGGCCATCGTCTACGAGCGGCGGTTCCGTCCGCCGGAATTGGTGAGCCAGGACGTGATCGACCGACAATGGGCCAAGATCAACCGAAGCCTCGACCATCTGGACAGGAACCTGCCGAAGACTGGCAAGAAGCTGCACGGAGGCCATTTCGCGCTCGCCGCAATGCTCGGCTATCTCATGCTGCGCTTCCCGGGCGAATGGGAAAAGGGCCGGGCGGCGCTTGCCGAATGGCCGGCGACCTTCGCCAAGCACTTCGAACCCTATCCGGCCTTGCGCCCGAAGGCCTGAGCAATCGCCCCAAAGCGGCACAATAAAAAAAGCCGGGCGAACCCGGCTTTCTTGTCTCTACTGATCGGTGGATCAGAACTTCACGCCCATACCGACCTTGACCGAGTGGTCGTCGAAGCCGCGCGAAACGGTACCGGTGCTGAGATCGAAATCACGCTTCTGGTAGTCGCTGTAGCGGTATTCAACACGGGCCGTGACGTTGTCGGTGACGAAGGTTTCGACACCAGCGCCGACCGTATAGCCAGCTGCCAGCTTCTCATCGTTCGACGCACCGTTTTCGAGCTTGTGGTTGGCAACAGCCACACCGGCCGTACCGTAGACCAGGAAGGGGTTCAGGTCGTAGCCGACGCGGCCGCGGACCGAACCGTTCACGCCCTGGGTACCCTTGATCGAGGCACCGCCGTCAGAACCAGCCGAACCGTCTTCACCAGCGTAGCTGAGGTCGGCTTCAGCGCCGTAAACGATCGAGCCGCTCTGCATGTTGTAGCCGCCGTAGATCGAACCGCCGAGGCCGTTGGCATCGCGGCCGTCGGTCGAGCTGGTGAACTTGCCGAAGTCATAGGTGGCTGCGCCGCCGAGGTAGGCGCCCGACCAGTTGCCGCTCGGAGCAGCGACGTCGTTTGCCATCGGCGGGGCTTCCGGAGCCTGGTAGATCGCGTCCGCGGCCTGGGCGGCCTGGAAAGCGGCGAAAGTGGTGGCAGATGCCAGAAGGATGATCTTGAGGTTACGCATACTAGTCTCCTTTACAGTTCCGGGCCGCACTTCACTCAGAACCAACGGCGGCCTGAACGTTATTGGGTATTCCCTGCCCGTTCCGAATGTACAAATGGCGAGCAATTGAGGAATAGAAAGAGCCGAAATGTGAATTCATTGTGGCACACGGGTGGCATAATTAGGATGTTGCTTGAATGACACAAACGATTCGTTAACCATAACAAATAGTTTACGTCACAAGCGCAAGTATATTGAAAATTTCACTCCAATTGTACTTTGCTTCGGGTCAGATGACCGTGCGATATGAAAGCGGCCGAGACGGTTTAAATATCG
This sequence comes from Hyphomicrobiales bacterium, assembly GCA_900473805.1. Taxonomy (GTDB): domain Bacteria; phylum Pseudomonadota; class Alphaproteobacteria; order Rhizobiales; family Rhizobiaceae; genus Allorhizobium. Next base: position 204,467 of record UCMS01000001.1, read on the forward strand.
AGATGGCGCCATATATGCAGCGCATCACTCCGATCGAACAAGGTTAGAACGCATGCAAACCGGTATCCCCAGGACCGCTCTCGTCACCGGATCTGCCAAAAGACTTGGCCGGGCAATTGCGGAAGACTTGGCCGCCCATGGCTATGCCGTCGCTTTGCATGCCAATGGTTCACTGGCCGAGGCGGAAGCCGTGGCTGCCGATCTGCGCGCCCAGGGAAAAAAGGCTGTCGCGCTGAAAGCCGATCTCGGTAACATTTTCGAGACCGCCGACCTGATCGGCCAAGCGGAGGCAGAACTTGGGCCGATCGGGGTGCTGGTCAACAATGCGTCGGTGTTCGAGGACGATACCGCTCTCGCCTTCGACGCGGAGACATTCGGCCGCCATTTCGACCTGCACGTGCGGGCGCCCGCTATCCTGAGCGCATCGCTCGTTCAGGCCCTGCCCGAAGATCGGTCCGGGCTGATCATCAACATCATCGACCAGCGGGTTCTGGCGCTGAAGCCGACCTTCTTTTCCTATACGCTGTCCAAGGGGACGCTGTGGACCGCAACGCAGACCATGGCGCAGGCTTATGCCCCCAGGGTCAGGGTTAATGCCATCGGCCCCGGTCCGACGCTGATTTCGGAGCGACAACGGCCGGCGGATTTCCAGGCACAGGTAGACAGTCTCCCACTGAAGCGGGGTCCCTCCCTCACCGAATTCGGCCGCACCATCCGCTTTCTTTTTGACACGCCGTCGATCACCGGCCAAATGATCGCCTTGGATGGGGGCCAACATCTGATTTGGCACGGTACGGAGATCAATGAATGAATGGAGGAAAGCTGCCCGACGGCGGCATTCTCTATGATGGGACGGAAGAGGACGACGAGGAGGTTCTCGTCGAGGCCGAGCCGGTGCATGCTGGTGTCGAGATCGACTGGCACGTGGACGGACTGGACGAAACCGGACTGACAGGCGCCGACCTGATCGGCGAGTTCGTCAAGCGGCTGCCCAATTCTCCGGGCGTCTACCGCATGCTGAACAAGGACGGCGAGGTCATGTATGTCGGCAAGGCGCGCAGCCTGAAGAAGCGCGTCAGCAACTATGCCCAGGGTCGACTGCATTCGAACCGGCTGACGCGCATGGTGCGCGAGACCGTGCATATGGAATTCGTCACGACCCGGACCGAGGTCGAGGCGCTTCTGCTGGAAGCGAATCTTATCAAGCGCTTGCGGCCGCGTTTCAACGTGTTGCTGCGCGACGACAAGAGCTTTCCCTATATCCTGATCACGGGCGACAGCCGGGCGCCTGCGCTTTACAAACATCGCGGCGCCCGTGCCCGCAAGGGCGACTATTTCGGCCCCTTCGCCTCCGCGAGCGCCGTCGGACGCACGATCAATTCGCTGCAGCGGGCATTCCTTCTGCGCACATGCACCGACAGCGTGTTCGAAAGCCGGACTCGGCCCTGCCTGCTCTATCAGATCAAGCGCTGTTCGGGCCCGTGCACGCATGAGATCAGCGACGAGGGTTATGGCGAACTGGTGCGGCAGGCGAAGGACTTTCTCTCCGGCCGCAGTCAGAACGTCAAGGAATCGATTGCGCGCGCCATGAACGAGGCGGCCGAAGAGCTGGACTTCGAACGCGCCGCCGTGTTTCGCGATCGCCTCGCCGGGCTCTCTCACGTGCAAAGCCATCAGGGCATCAATCCGGCCGGAGTGGAAGAAGCCGATATCTTCGCCATCCATCACGAGGGCGGGCTCTCCTGCATTCAGGTCTTCTTCTTCCGTGCCGGGCAGAACTGGGGCAATCAGGCCTACTTCCCGAAGGCCGATCCACAGTTGACCGGGGCCGAAGTGCTCAATTCCTTCCTGGCGCAGTTCTATGACGACCGACCCTGCCCTCGCCTGGTGCTTCTGTCGGAGCAGGTCGAGGAGCAGGAACTGCTTGCCACAGCGCTTGCTGAGCGGGCCGGTCACAAGGTGGCGATTTCGGTTCCGCAGCGCGGGGAGAAGAAGGACCTGGTCGACCATGTGGCCGCCAATGCGCGGGAAGCACATGGCCGCAAACTGGCGGAGACTGCCTCGCAGTCGCGGCTTTTGGCGGGGCTCGCCGAGACCTTCCAGCTGCCTTACGTGCCGCGCCGCATCGAGATCTACGACAACTCGCACATCATGGGCACCAATGCCGTCGGCGGCATGGTGGTCGCGGGGCCGGAAGGCTTCGTGAAGGGGCAGTATCGCAAGTTCAACATCAAATCGACCGACATCACCCCGGGCGACGATTTTGGCATGATGCGGGAAGTGATGACTAGGCGCTTTTCGCGGCTGCTGAAGGAAGAGGGCAAGCCCGACCGCAGCATAGCCCCCGAAGACGGGGCAGATGCACCCTTCCCCGCCTGGCCGGACGTGATCCTGATCGACGGCGGCCAGGGGCAGATGACCGCCGTGCGCAAGATCCTCGAAGACCTCGACATCACCGACAGCGTGATCGCGATCGGGGTGGCCAAGGGCGTTGACCGCGATGCCGGGCGCGAGCGCTTCTTCGTCAAGGGCAAGCCGGACTTCACGCTGCCGCCGCGCGATCCCGTCCTCTACTTCATCCAGCGCATGCGCGACGAGGCACATCGTTTTGCGATCGGGTCACACCGGGCACGGCGCAAGAAGGAGCTGGTCAAGAACCCGCTGGACGAAATCGGCGGGATCGGCCCGACCCGCAAGCGGGCGCTTCTGCAGCACTTCGGGACGGCGAAAGCCGTGTCGAGGGCGGCAGTCAGCGACCTGATGGCAGTTGAAGGCATTTCGGAAGCCGTGGCCCGGCTCGTCTACAATCATTTTCACGAAAGCGGCGCCGACTGACCGGAAACGACGTGCCCTTGGGCGTATTCATGATAAAAGGCGTTCAGAAATCTTGAGTTGACGGCCCCGACCGAAAGTCCTCATCTACCGACACACTTCCATCCAAAGACAGGGCATCATGGCTTCGCGCGCATACAATATTCCCAATCTCCTGACCTACGCCCGCATCCTGGCCGTGCCGCTGATCGTGCTGTTCTTTTTCATCGAGGGACGGCTGCAGAGCTCCGACTTTGCTCGCTGGGCCGCGCTCGCACTCTTTATCGCGGCCTCGATCACCGACTATCTCGACGGCTATCTGGCACGGATCTGGAACCAGACCTCGAACATCGGAAAGATGCTCGACCCGATCGCCGACAAGCTGCTGATCGCTTCGGTCCTGTTGCTGATGGCCGCCGACGGCACCATCGCCGGCTGGTCGCTCTGGGCCGCCATCACCATCCTGTGCCGCGAAATCCTCGTCTCGGGTCTGCGTGAATATCTGGCCGCGCTGAAGGTCAGCGTGCCGGTGACCCGCATCGCCAAGTGGAAGACGACGGCGCAGATGTTTGCGCTCGCCTTCCTGCTCGCCGGTCCGGCCGGCGACAAGGTCCTGCCCTACACGACCGAGATCGGCATCAGCCTGCTGTGGATCGCCGCGATCCTGACGATCTATACCGGCTACGACTATTTCCGCGCCGGTGCGAAGCACATGGTGGATTGAGATGACCAAGCTCGTCTATTTCGCATGGGTCCGGGAGCGGATCGGCAAGGGCGAGGAAGACCTGGACTTGCCGGACGACGTGAAGACGGCCGGCGACCTGGTCGCCTGGCTGGCAACCCTCGGCGACGAATACGCCGAGGCCTTGCGTTTTCCGAAGGCGATCCGCGTTGCGGTGAACCAGGAGCATGTCGAGCATGACGAACTGATTGCCGGCGCCCGCGAGATCGGCATCTTTCCGCCGATGACCGGCGGCTGATGGCACGCCGCCGATCGCCGGCCGGAGGATGCTGCCGATGAAGAGCCCTGCCCCAAAGATCCGGGTCCAGCATGAGGATTTCGACGCGGCTGCCGAAAGCGCGCTCATGACCGCCGGCCGGGCCGATATTGGTGCGCTGGTTTCCTTCGTGGGCCTTTGCCGCGACGAAGCCGGCACACTGGCCGCTCTCGAATTAGAACATTATCCTGGAATGGCCGAGGCGGAGATGACCCGGATCGCCGATCTCGCGATCGAGCGCTTCTCTCTTCTTGCCCTGACCGCTATCCATCGCTTCGGTCGCATCGAAGCCGGCGGGCAGATCGTGCTGGTCATCGCCGCCGCACCGCATCGCCAGGCCGCCTTCGACGGCGCCAACTTCGTCATGGACTTCCTGAAGACCTCCGCCCCTTTCTGGAAAAAGGAACATGGCACGGACGGCCAGGCCGGAGGGTGGATCGCGGCCAAGGATGCGGACGACAGCGCACGCGACCGCTGGCACAATCCAGTCAAGGAATGACGCGTTCCCGCCGGCTCAGAACCAGCAGGAAGACGAGGATCGCGATGATGACGGCATCCCGCCAGATCATCGGGCCATAGGCGCTCCAGAGCGTTTCGGCCAGCCCCACTCCGGCAGCACCGATTGCTGAATGCAGCGGGCGGAAGTAACCGCCAACGGCGGCAATCAGGACCACTTTCAGCCCAAACATCAGACCTGCTCCGAAATCCATCGTACCGTAGAGGACAGTGGCGGACAGGCCGGCACAGGCGGCGAACGTGGCAGCGGCCAGCAACGCGACAACGAAGACGCGGTCCGCATCCACGCCCAGCAACCGGGCGGCAAACGGATCCTGGCAGACGCCCTGCCAGAGGCGACCGGCACGGCTCAGCGTGAGAACGAGATGGCCGACCAGAACCAAGACGGCCATCAGCGTCGAATGCATGAGTTGGACGACCGTCATTCCCACTGTGAAGCCATCGAATTCGGCGAAGGCGATCTGCCCCTGCCAGAGAGGCGGTAGCCAGAGGCTGCGGGTATCGAGCGCCAGCCGCGCCCCCTCCGAGATCAGGATGACGAAGCCGAGCGAAGCGACGATGACGCTGTTGGCCGAACGCCGGTGGAGCGGAAGCATGAGGTAACGGGCGCTCGTCCAGCCGGCGACCAGCGCGTAGGCGAAGCCGGTCAGGAACCCGAGGAAAAGGGAAGCCGGGAGAATGAGATAAAGGCGACCCCAGCCATAATCGACGAACAGAAGGCAGATCTGGCCGGCGAGCGCGACCAGAGCGCCGAAGGTGATGTCCGGGCGGCGCGTGACCCCGAAAGCGAGCGCATAACCAAAGGCGAGGCAGGCATAGAGGCTCGCCACCGGGATTGCGTTCAAGATCTGCTGCAGCAAGTAGGCCATCATCCCTCCGCTACCTTTTATAACTGGTAAAATCCGTTTTACCAGTTATATTGTGGCAATGAGCTTTTCCTGGACACCCCATCGTTTCGTCGGCGGCGCGCTGGCGCTCGACGTCGCCAACAGCGTCATCCTCCGGCATGACGCAGCGGCGCGGCGCGATCGTTTTGCCGTGGTAGAGCAGTTGCAGGCCTTTCCCGAGGCGGCAGTTCGCCTGTCGGCCGAGCGTCAGGATTTCCCCGATCTTCGCGCCGTATCCGAAGCGCGACGAGGCGACTTTTTGCGCTTGCGCGAGGCGATCGACGATTATTTTCGCGGTCGGGTTCTGGGAGAGGAAAACAGATTGGCGCTGGCTCAGTTGCTGGAGCAGATCGCGACGACGCTCAGGGCCGCCGAGGATGAACGATCGCTCGACCAGGCGACCGCCCGCTCCGCCTTGCGGCTGATCTGCGAACCCGATCCCGACCGCCTGAAGATCTGCGGCAATTGCGGCTGGCTGTTTCTCGACCGAAGCAAGAACCGGAGCCGCACCTGGTGCGACATGGCCGTTTGCGGCAACCGGGTCAAAGCGAGCCGTCACTACAAGCGAAAGAAGACGGAGACAGTGCCATGACGGCAAAGACGTTGCTCACCATCCTTGCTGCCTTTGCGACCATCGCGATCCTGCCGGCCTGCCAGCGCGAAGATGTGAACGAGCCGCTGAAGCTCAGCGGCAAAGTCTTCATCTTCAACTATCGCGTCGCGCGGGCAACCTATGTGGTGACGCTCGCCCGCAATGGTCCACTGCCGGAGGAGAGTTACGCGCTGACGACGTTCGAGAACCCGGCCGGCGGCGCGCCGATTGAGACGCGGACGAAGATCTTTCCCTTCTGGGAAAAGGTGGCGCTGGAAAGCCCGCCGGTACATTGCGTCGTGAAGGGCAAACCCTATGCGATCTCGATCCGGGTGGTGGACAAGGACGACAAGGTCCTCCAGGCGATCGACACGACGCTGACCTCTACGGAAGATCAGACCATCATGCCGGACAAACCGCTGGTCGTCGGGCCTATCTATTCGCCCAATCCAGACGTCTTTCGCGCCGACGGAACGCGCGACTTCTCGCCCGATACAGACTGCCCCGCTCCGGCGCCTGGGAGCGCCGCGATCAATTGACGAGCGTCCAGAGCTGACCGGAGTAATTGCCACAGGGGCGCATCTGCGCATAACGGTCCAGCATGCCGCCATTGGCGATATCGAGGCAGTAGTGATTGCCGAGGAACTGGGTGGTGAGGCGCATATGTTCGCCCGAGGCGGAAATCTGCCAAAGCTGGCCGGAATAGTTTCCGCACGGCCGCATCTGGACCATATAGGCGGGATCGCCGCCATTGACGACATCAAGGCACATAGTGTCGCCCATGGCTTCGTTGCGGATCCGCACCCACTGCCCTTCCGACGTCACATGCCAGCGCTGACCACTCGACTCCCCGTTCACGCCGCTCATCATGGCGAGGTCCTGAAAGGGTCCACCGTAGACGATTTCCAGCCGCTGGTTTGGCCCGGTGAATTGTGTGGAGAGGCCGATCGCGTCCGCCATGGCGGCGCTGGGTACGACGACGAGCGCAAGCGAAACAAGGAGAGGAAAACAACGGAAATGCAGCACGGCAGCGGACCTCTTTGGTGGGACTGGAGGCCTGAGTCTAGCGAGACATCGTCGCCGGCGCCTGCCCAAAGTCTGCAGACATTTGGCCGCTTTCCTCTGCACAGATACGAAAAAACCGGGGCGTTTCCACCCCGGTTCCTTGAGTCGTATCAATGTGCTGAGGCCGAAACCTCAAAACCTGATTCAGCCGACGATTTCGGTGTCCGAGAACCAGTACTTGATTTCCTGGGCAGCGGTTTCCGGAGCGTCCGAACCGTGAACCGAGTTCTCGCCGATGGAGAGAGCGTGGGTCTTGCGGATCGTGCCTTCGTCGGCGTTGGCCGGGTTGGTGGCGCCCATGATTTCGCGGTTCTTCAGGATGGCGTTTTCGCCTTCGAGAACCTGAACGACGGTCGGGCCGGAGGTCATGCCTTCAACCAGTTCGCCGAAGAAGGGGCGTTCCTTGTGAACGGCGTAGAAGCCTTCGGCTTCGCGCTTGCTCATCCAGACGCGCTTGGAGGCGACGACGCGCAGGCCTGCGTCTTCCAGCATCTTGGTGATGGCGCCCGTGAGGTTGCGCTTGGTTGCGTCCGGCTTGATCATCGAGAAGGTGCGTTCAATCGCCATCTGTCTCATCCTTGTTGGTGTCTGAAGGGAAAGTGGGCGGTATCTACAAGGCCCGAATCACGAAGACAAGGGGGATGGACGAATTTCACGCCGACGTCATAATCCCGCCCGCGACGCACGCGGCGCAAAACTACGACAGGAGAATTCGCATTGAGCGAAGACGCTTTCGTCCGGATCGCGCGGTTCACGCATGTCGCACCTGCGCTCGGCGCGCATTGCTTCATCATTCAGGCGACATCCGGCGCCTTCCGCCACCTGCGCGCCGACCAGCCCGGATTGATCGTCGTCCGGCGCGGATGCAAGCGCGTCTCGTCCGACCGGACCGACCTCACGGCCGGTCCGGGGGAGGCAATCGTCCTTCCCATCAACGGGGAATGGACTGTTTACAACGACATCGCCACGGGCGGGGACTACCGGGCAGAGGCCTTCATGTTTTCTCCCGAACTCGTCGATGCCTACACCGATCCGGCTCGCGCACCTCTGCGAGAGGCCGCGGTCTTCCAGCCGGATCCCGCATTCGAGGAGGCGCTGCAGCGGGTCGGGCAGACATTGGCCAACTCCACCCAACCCGACACTCTCTGCCGCCATCTGCTGGGCGAGATCATCGTCCGACTCGATGCGCTCGGCATGAACCTGCGTCCCGCAGCCGGCGTCGGTCTGCACGACCGCGTTCGCGCCCTGATCAGCCGCGACCTCGCCACAGAGTGGAGCGCAGGGCGCGTGTCTTCGGCGATCGGGGTCAGTGAAGCAACGCTTCGACGCAAGCTGGCGACCGCCGGGACGAGCCTGACCGACATCATCGCGGACGTCCGCATGACACGCGCTGCCAGTCTTCTTCAGGCCACGGAGCTGCCGATCAACCGCGTGGCGCTCGAGGTGGGTTACGAATCCGCATCCAAGTTCGCGGCGCGTTTTCGCGAGCGCTTCGGTCTCGCCCCGCGCGACATCCGCGTGTCGGCAACGGAGATTGCGCGACATGGAGCCGAAGATGATCGGGTCGGGGCCGCAGCCGAGTAGCCAAGCGGATAGGGTGGGCTTCCAACATCGAAGGAGCCCATCATGATCAGACCCGCATTCGCCGCCACGATCCTCACACTGACCGTTTTCGCCGCCCAGGCGCAGGCGGCGGACTTCAGCCTGTCGAGCCCGGGCATGCAGGATGGCGGTGCGCTGCCGGCAGCCCAGGTGGCGAACACCTTCGGCTGCAGCGGAGAAAACATCTCGCCGGCGCTGCAATGGAGCAATGCCCCTGCCGGTACGAAAAGTTTCGTCGTGTCGCTCTACGATCCCGACGCACCGACGGGCTCCGGCTTCTGGCACTGGGTGATGTTCAACATTCCTGCCGACGTGACCGCGCTGCCCGCCGGTATTTCCCCCGAGGCGGGAGCGCCGGCCGGGGCCGTCCAGAGCCGTGCCGATGCCGGTTACTCGGGCTTCCTGGGCGCGTGCCCGCCCGAGGGGCAGACCCATGCCTATGTGTTCACGGTGGCCGCCCTCGACACGGACAAACTGGACCTCGATGCCTCGGCCAGCGGCGCGCTGATCGGGTTCATGACCAATGCCCATGCGCTGGCCAAGGCATCACTCACCTTGAAATACGGGCGATAGGCAGTGCAATGCCGGTTCAGGCCACCTGCCGGCCGACGCCGTCATGCAGTTCCAGGCAGCGCTCGAACCAGCCCAGAACCGGATCGCCATCGGGAAGATGGACCGAGCCGGTGGTGATGCGCAGCCACTGCAGCGCACCGAACAGGATGTAATCGGCAAAAAGCGGCGAATGGCCACCGATGAAGGGCTGGAAGCGTAGCATGTGGCGCAACGGCTGAAGCTGACCCGGAAGCGCGGCAATGGCTGCCGCGCGCTCGGCATGGACGTCTTCGAGCGCCCTGCCCAGAAATTTCTCGCGTGTGGTGCGGAAGTAGTCCTGATCGACAGGGCCGAGCATCTGATGGATGTCGTAGACCGCGATGCGTGTAATCGTGGGGTGGACCATGTGCTGCACATAGCCCTCCACCAAACGGGCAGCCGCCTTGCCACCCTCGCCGCCGAAGAGGCTCGGATGGTCCGGATAGGTCTCTTCCAGATAAAGCGCGATCTGGAAACTGTCGGACACAAGCTGCTCCCCGTCCCGCAGGATGGGCACAGTCTTCGAGAAGCCGTCTTCTGCCTCGGGAATCTTCGTGAAGGGCAGCGGCCGCTCTTCGAAGACGAGCCCCTTGTGATGCAGGGCCATGACGATCTTCCAGCAATGGGGCGAAAATGGGCGGTTCGGATCCGTACCGCAGAGCGAGTATAGCGTCAGAGACATGGGGGTCCTCGTTTCATTTGCGCCAGACAAAACCATTCGGGACGGCGAAGCAAATCAGGAATTTTCATAGGATTCATCACCCCTATTTGCAGATGTATCCCTTAAGGTGTGCCCGTTCAGGAGAGGAGCAAGCGATGGAAAATCTGAAGATGATGGCCGCCTACAACCGGTGGGCCAATGGGCTTGTCTATGATGCGGCCGCGACATTGTCGGAGGATGAGTTGCACCGCGACACAGGCGCCTTTTTTGGATCCATCTTCGGCACTCTCAGCCATCTGGTAACCGCCGACCGCGTCTGGCTCCATCGTTTCACGGGCGAAGGCCCGCGTCCGACAGCGCTCAACGAACGCCCTTGCGCGACCTTTGCCGAGTTGCAGGCGGTGCGGAAGACAGAAGACGCGCGGATTATCGCTTATGTCGAGAGCCTGACGGCAGAGCGACTGGAGGCGCAAATCTCCTATACGCCTGTGTCCACACCGGGTCTGATCCAACACAGACTTTCTCCGGCTCTCAGTCACATGTTCAACCACCAAACCCACCATCGCGGTCAGGTGCATGCCGGATTGACGGGCATGGGCAAGCCGTCGCTTGCCATCGACCTCATCTACTTCCTCCGGCAGGAGGGGCAGGCATGGCTTTAGCCGCGCAAACTATCGATTAACCGAATTCGGCTCTCCGGCGGGCCCATAAACCTTTTGCCAAAGGTTATACCCGACCCTGCCTGCTCAACACTGGTATATGGGCGGACGACAGGGGCTTTCATGCAGGAGAACATCGCGGCGGTACCACAGCAGGCCGAGAGACCGGGCGCTAACGCCTTGCAGAAGATTATGGCCGTGATGTTGCGGCACGAGATCTCAGCCCTGCCCCGCAATTTCGAACTGGTCTACGAGGCCCTGAGCGGTGGCCATCCCGATCTCACCCATGACCTCGCCGCTCTCGGCGCGAGGCCGAGTCAACATGCTCTCGACCAGCTCGGCCTCAAGTACCGTTTGTCCGGCCATTGCGGCGCGACGGCAGAGAGATTGCAAGCAGACGCGCTGACAGCGCTGTCCTCCATGAAAGACAAATTGGCGCTGGGGCTCAGCCAGAAGCGCAGTTTTGCCCGTTCCGTCGAGACGGCCGCCGCGTCGATCCGCGCGGATGCGGATGTCGGCATCGAGCAACTGCTCGGCGAACTGGACCTCCTGGCATCCATTGCCCGGGAGATGGTGAAGGCGGAAACGCTATTGGCCCAGGAGGTCGCCCAGGGACTGGACACGCTTGAAGCAGCCGACAGGGCGATGCAGGCGGCCAAAGCCATGACGCTTCGGGATCGGCTGACCGCCCTGCCCAACCGGGCGGCCTTTCTCCAAAAACTGACAGAGACCCATGCCGCGAGCTCGCCCGCCCATCCCAGCGCTCTGATCCTGATCGAGATTTGCGACCTTTCCCACCTGCAACACCAATACGGCGACGAAGCGACGGCAAAGCTGGTTAAGGGGCTGGCCGGGATCTTCCGCAAGGCAATCAAGAAGCACGACTATATTGCCCGGATCGAGGCAGATACGTTCGCCCTGATCTTTGATGGTATCGACGCCGACGATGCACACAGCATCGCGGAGCGACTGTTCACGACCGCCGAAAACAATCTGGTCTTCGCCAGCGAAACCGGCCATGACGTGGGCGGACTGCCGCTCGCGCTCGGCCATGTGGAGGGTTACGAGGCGACCGATCCGCTGCACTGGCTGGCGCTCGCCAAGACCGCGACGCAGATTGCCCGGCAGAATCCGCGCCAGCCAATCATCGGTCACAAACCAAGCCGCCGGGCTGTGGCCTGAGCGTCCGTCCAGGCCGGGCATGACAGCACCGGCAGCTTGCGTTTGACCGGCAGATCGGCCAAAAGCCAGACATGATCACGATCAACGACATCTCCGCCCGCATCGCCGGAAGGCTGCTTATCGACCATGCGACAGTCGCGCTGCCGGCCGGGACCAAGGCCGGTCTCGTCGGCAAGAACGGGGCGGGCAAGTCGACGCTGTTCCGCATCATCACCGGTGACCTTTCAGCGGAAACCGGCAATATCTCGATCCCGAAGAATGCGCGGATCGGTCAGGTGGCTCAGGAAGCACCGGGCACCGAAGACTCGCTGATCTCGATCGTCCTTGCCGCCGACAAGGAGCGGGCAGCCCTTCTCCTCGAAGCGGAGACGGCGACCGATCCGCATCGGATTGCCGAAATCCAGACGCGGCTCGCCGATATCGGGGCCCATTCGGCGGAAGCGCGGGCGGCCACCATTCTGTCTGGCCTCGGCTTCGACCACGAGGCGCAGCTGCGCCCGGCGTCGTCCTTTTCCGGCGGTTGGCGCATGCGCGTGGCACTCGCCGCCGTTCTCTTTGCAGAACCGGACCTGTTGCTGCTCGACGAACCGACCAACTATCTCGATCTCGAAGGCACGCTGTGGCTCGAGGACTATGTGCGCCGCTATCCGCATACGGTCATCATCATCAGCCACGACCGGGACCTCCTGAACACCGCCGTCAACTCGATCATCCATCTCGACCAGAAGAAGCTGACCTTCTATCGCGGCGGCTATGACAGCTTCGAACGGCAGAAGGCCGAAAACGACGAATTGCAGATGAAAGCCAAGGCGAAGAACGACGCCGCGCGCAAGCATCTGCAGAGCTTCATCGACCGGTTCCGCGCCAAGGCGACCAAGGCCAAGCAGGCGCAAAGCCGCATCAAGGCGCTGGAGCGCATGGGCACGGTGGCCGCCGTAATCGAGGACCATGTCCATCCGATTACCTTCCCCAAACCGGAGAAACAGCCGGCCTCCCCGATCGTGGCTATCAGCGGTGGCGTTGTCGGATATGAACCCGGCAAGCCGATCCTGAAAAACCTCAATCTCAGGATCGACAATGACGACCGCATCGCGCTGCTCGGCTCGAACGGCAATGGCAAATCGACCTTCGCCAAGTTCATTTCAGGCCGACTGGAAGCCCAGGGCGGGCAGTTGAAAACGGCGTCGAGCCTGAAGATCGGCTTCTTCGCGCAACATCAACTCGACGACCTGGTCCCTAACGAGAGCCCCGTCGCGCATGTGCGTCGGTTGATGCCGCTTGAGCCGGAAGCCAAAGTGCGTGCACGCGTCGCGCAGATGGGGCTGGCGACCGAGAAAATGGAGACGGCAGCCAAGGATCTCTCCGGTGGAGAAAAGGCCCGGCTTCTGATGGGGCTTGCCGCGTTTCACGCGCCAAACCTGCTCATCCTCGACGAACCGACCAACCACCTCGACATCGACAGCCGCAAGGCGCTGATCGAGGCGCTAAACGACTACGAAGGCGCCGTGATCCTGATTTCCCATGATCGCCATCTGATCGAGGCGACCGTCGACAGGCTTTGGCTCGTCAACAACGGCACCGTGACCAGCTTTGACGGCGACATGGAAGAATATCGCAGCCTGATCATTGCGGCCGGCAAGAAGCCTGCTGAAAAAGATAAGGCCGAAACGGCAGCCAGCGACCAGGTCAACAAAGCGGAGCAGCGCAAGGCCGCCGCCGACAAGCGCGCGAGCCTGGCTCCGCTGAAGAAAAAGATCAACGAAGTCGAAGCCTTGACGAAGAAGCTGGAGACTTTGATTCAGGCACTCGACAAGGAACTCGCCAATCCTGCGCTTTACGAGAAGGCCCCGGCCAAAGCCGCCGAAAAGGCAAAAAAACGCGGCGAAGCTGCCGCCAAGCTATCGGCTGCAGAGGAACAGTGGTTGGAGCTCTCAGCCGAGTATGAAGAGGGCATGGCCGGCTGACCGGCACCTTTCTTGTTGGAACCTCGAATATACACTATCTTGATGGCGTATATTCAGAGGTGACGCCATGCCGCTTTACGTGCGCGACGAAAAGGTGAACCAACTCGCCGAACAGGCGCAGAAAATCCTGAAGGCCCCGACGAAGACGGACGCCATCCGCCAGGCGCTGGAGCGCGTGGTGCAGGAGGACGAACAGCGCCCATCCCTCTCCGAGCGACTTCAGAAGCTGCGAAAAAAATACAACATGCCGACCTATGAGTCCCTGGACCCCTTCGACGAGAAGGCGTTTCTAGACGAGATGTGGGGCGACAACGATGTTCATCGATAGCTCTGCGCTTGTAGAAATTCTCACAGATGCACCGCAGCGTCAGGAACTGCTCGACCGCATGGCAAACGCGCCGACGCGATTTTCGACGTCGCCAACGGTCGTATATGAAACAACCGTAGTAATAGCGTCGCGAACCAGGAAGACTGTCGAGGAGACGCTCGCTCTCGTGGATGAGTTTCTCTCGGAAGTGAACGCCGAAATCCTGCCTGCCACCCAGGATACGGCGATCACGGCGCTTGATGCGTTCTCACGCTATGGCAAGGGCCGACATCCGGCGCGCCTGAATTTCGGAGACTGCTTTTCCTATGCAGGCGCCAAGGCCGCCGGTGCGCCGCTGCTTTATGTGGGCGAAGACTTCCGCCGCACCGATCTCGCCTGATCGAGATGCACCCCTTACACCAAACACAGCATTTCAGACGTCACGCCTTCTTTTCCCAACGTCCCTCGGGCGTCTGCTGCCAATAGGTCAGGGTGTGGCCCTCGCCTTTCAGCTTTTTCCACTGCCCGCGTGCGGCTTCCAGTTGGGTCGCGTCGTAGCCGTCGAAGACGAAGACGACGCGGTCGTAGTCGAGCGTTTCCGGCGGCTCGGCTCCGTCCACGAGGAAGCGGACGCTGGCGGCGTTCAGGTTTTCAGGCTGGACCGTGAGGAGCACGGGCTGGCGTGCGGGAGATGCACCCTCTTCCGTGCCGTGCGGCAGGAAGCTGTCGTCTCGGTAAACCCAGAGATGGGCATCGAGCGAATCGCGCCGCTCCGGGTCACGGGTCTGCACCGCGACCGTCCAGCCGCGCTCCACGCTCTTTTCGAGGAGCGGTGGGAGCGCGTCTTCCAGTTTCGATTCGGTTAGATGGTAGAAGAGAACTTCAGCCACATGCGTTTCCTTGAAGCGATCACGCTTCGTAATTCGCCCGAACCAATTCGTCGAGCAGGCGCACGCCGTAGCCGGAACCCCAGGACTGGTTGATTTCGTCCGTCGGCGAGCCCATGGCCGTGCCGGCGATGTCGAGATGGGCCCAAGGCGTGTCCTTGACGAAGCGCTTGAGGAACTGGGCGGCGGTGATCGAGCCGGCGTGGCGTCCGCCGGTGTTCTTCATGTCGGCGAACTTGGAATCGATCATCTTGTCGTAGTCCTTGCCAAGCGGCATCCGCCATAGACGTTCATTGGTCGTCAGGCCGGCGGCCAGAAGCTTCTCGGACAGTGCATCGTCATTGGAGAACAGGCCGGCATGCAAGTTGCCGAGGGCCACCAGGATCGCGCCGGTCAGCGTCGCCAGATTGATCATGAAAGCGGGCGCAAAGCGTTCGTTGCAGTACCAAAGCGCGTCGCAGAGCACGAGACGTCCTTCGGCATCGGTGTTGATCACCTCGATCGTCTGGCCGGACATGGAGGTGACGATGTCGCCGGGGCGCTGGGCGTTACCGTCAGGCATGTTCTCGACAAGGCCGATGATGCCGACGACGTTGGCCTTGGCCTTGCGGGCGGCCAGGACGTGCATCAGACCCGTGACGGCAGCGGCCCCGCCCATGTCGCCCTTCATCTCTTCCATGCCGCCGGCCGGCTTTATCGAGATACCACCGGTGTCGAAAACGACGCCCTTGCCGATGAAGGCAATCGGTTTATCCTTTGACTTGCCACCCTTCCACTGCATGACGACGAGACGTGGCGGACGGACCGAACCCTGGGCGACCCCGAGAAGCGCCCCCATGCCGAGCTTCTTCATTTCCTTTTCCGTCAGGATCTCGATCTCGACTCCAAGGTCTTCCAGCTCCTTGGCCTTCGCGGCAAATTCGAGCGGACCCAGTATGTTGGCGGGTTCGTTGACGAGATCGCGTGCCAGGATGACGCCGTCTGCAATGGCGCGGGCTTCCGCAAAGGCCTTCTTGGCACCGGAAGCATCCTGCGTGACAATCGTCACCTTCACCGTCTTTTCCGCCTTGGCCTCGTCGTCGTCGCCCTTCTTTTTCGTCTTGTAGGTATCGAACGTGTAGGCACGCAACATCATGCCGAGGGCGAAATCGGCAGCAGCCTTCGGGGAGACTGCATGTCCCGGCACATCGAGAAAGATGGTGGCGCTCTCGGCACCCTTCAGGTTTGCCACGGCGCTGCCGCCGGCCTTCAGCCAGTCATGCGCGGTCAACTGTTCCGCCTTCCCCAGACCCAACACCACCAGCCGATCGGCGTCGGAACCGTGTGGGGCAACGATGTCGAGGACCGACGAGGCCTTGCCGCTGAATTTGGCCACTTTGGCCGCCCGCGCATAGACCGCGGCAGGATCGACATCGGCAAGGCCAGATGGCGTTTCCGCTTCGACCGTTTTCAAGGCGATGGCGAGGCCCACGCTTCCGGAATGCGACTTGGCGAAGGAAATGGCGAGTTTTGTCGACATGAGATTTCAATCCTGGCATCGGCTGTCAATTTGTGCGCCGATCATGGTCTTTTCGACCACGATGGCAAGACGCAGACGTGTCTTTGTTGACACCGTCCCCTGAATGCGTCCCGTCCGGGCAGGCTTCACCTGCTGGAGCCCAGGGGCTTCGGGCAAGCGTGTCCGTTTTGTCGCGGTCCGGCAAAAAAGCGGAACATGAAGCCGGGGAAAATCTGCCGCGTCGGTCGCCAAATCGCCGCAAGCATCGTAGAGAAGGCCAGATACCGCCCTTCGCGCGTTTTCGCAGGGGTCCCAGGGAACCGCATGAAGATACTCGAACAATACATCCTGCGACGTGTCGTCCTGATGTTCCTCACCGCGCTGATGCCGGTGCTGGCGATCATCTGGACCACCCAGGTATTGCAGCGTATCAACCTCGTCACAGACAGCGGACAATCGGTCGGGTCGTTCATGAAGCTGGCGACGATGATCCTTCCGACGCTGATCTCGACGGTTCTTCCCTTTGCCCTCGTCATAGGCATCACCCAGACGCTGACGACGATGAACAACGATTCCGAACTGGCAGTGGTCGATGCCGCCGGCGCACCCCGTTCGATCATCCGGCGCCCGCTCGTCCTGCTCGGGATCGCGCTCAGCCTGTTTTCCTTCATGATGGTCAGCTTCGTGGAACCGGCAATGCGGGTGAACGTGCGCACGATGATATCGTCGGCCTATGCCGACCTGTTGTCATCGGTCATCGAAGAAAAGACCTTCCGAAAGGTCGAGGAAGGGCTCTATGTCCAGGTTTCAGAACGCCAGGCGGGCCGCGGCCTGAAAGGTCTGCTGATCGCGGATTCCCGCGACCCCGCCTCGCAAATGATCTATTACGCCCGAGAGGGCGCGGTGGATGAAAGCGGCAAGACGCTGATCATGCAGGACGGTGAAGTCCAGCGGAAGGCGCCAAACGGTGATGTCACCGTTATTCGGTTCGATCGCTATGCCTTCGATCTGTCAGACATGTCCCAGGAGAATGGTCAGGCGAGGCTGGGCGCGAAGGACAGATCGCTTTTCGAGCTGTTGGATCCGGATCCGATGGATCCTGCCTACAAGCGCAAACCGGGAGACTTCCGTGCCGAACTGCATCGTCGTCTGAGTTCGGCGCTGTTCCCGATTGTTTTTACGCTGATCTCGCTGATGATGTGCGGCGATGCCCGTTCGCACCGCGAAGCGCATCTGCATCCGATGGCATCCGCACTGATTGCCTCACTGACGCTGTTCTGGGCGCATAACTATGCCAAGTCGCTGGCCGAAGATCAGGGATACTTCGTACTCGTGCTCTATGCCATTCCGCTCCTGGGCGGTGGTCTGTCACTCTATTACCTGATTGCGGACAAGCGCCCCCAACTGCCGAAGCCGGTCTCCCATCTTCTGGCCCGCGGAATGGCCATGGCACGCCAGCGTATGGGTCAAGATGCAGGGAGTCCGGCATGATCCGAACTCTCGGGCTTTATTTCTTCCGTCGCTATATGATGACGACGCTCTGGTTCTTCCTCGGTGTCATCAGCATCACCTTCCTGATCGACTTTACCGAAACCTCCAGCCGCTTCGACAGCCTGCCTGGATATTCACTCGGCGGCGTCCTCTACCTTACCGCTTTGCGCCTGCCGCTCATTCTTCAGCAGACCGTGCCCTTCATCGGCCTCTTTGTCGGCATGGCAACATTGATCAGCTTCAACCGGAAGTCCGAACTTGTGGTCGCCCGTGCGGCCGGGATTTCGGTCTGGCAGTTCATGGCGCCGTTCGTCATCGGGGCAGCACTGGTGGGTCTGGCAACGACGCTTGTCATCAACCCGCTTGCAGCCTGGGGTCAAAGGCAGGGGACGCAGATCCAGTCGGACTGGCGCGAGACGGCAGCCCGCGCCAAGCCGCAGCCAATCCCGTGGCTTCGTCAGAGCAGCGGCGACACCGACGTGGCCATCGGCGCACAGAGCGTGCTCGAAGACGGTACGCTTTTGGTGGATGCGGTGCTGCTGCATTTCGACAAAGAGGGACGAATCGTCCTTCGGCAGGATTCCCGCACAGCGAAGTTGGAAGATGGTTACTGGATCCTTACCGACGTAACCGAGTCGCGTCCCGGGGAGATCCAGAAGAGGCTCGCCGAGGCCCGAGTGCCGACAAACTTGAATGCGGAGTTCGTCCAGCAGCGACTGGTGCCTCCGGACACCGTTGCTTTTTATGATCTTTTTCGGAAAATTGAGGTCGCCAAGTCATTTGGGGTCTCTCCCAACGCACTCGAAACCCAATTTCATTCGCTTCTGTCGCTGCCGTTTCTCATGGTCGCCATGACCCTGATTGCGGCGACCGTGTCACTCAAATTCAGCCGGATCAACCAATCCAGATCGGTGATTCTCGGTGGAATATTGTCAGGCTTCGTGCTTTATGTTGTCACAGTGCTCGTCAGGGCATTCGGAAGCAGCGGCGTCATGCCGCCGTTTGTTGCGGCCTGGGTACCAGTTGTCGTAGCGATGGCATTGGGGGCAACGATTCTGCTTCACAAGGAGGATGGTTAGTGGCGGTAAAAGACCGCGCGAATATCAGGAGGCTCACAGGAGCCCTGCTGACCGGTGTCGCTGTGTGCGCAATGTCGCTCCCTGCGCCCGTCGTGCATGCTCAAAGCCTGTCGGCGCCGGCTTCCGGTTCCGTTGCTACGCCTGAAGACGCGAAACTGCTTCTCGCAGCCAATGAACTGCTCTACGACCGTGACGCCGAACGCGTCGTGGCGAGCGGTGCTGTACAGATCAATTATAACGGCTACCAGATGGTCGCCCGTCAGGTCGTCTATGACCAGAAGACGGGCCGGGTGACCGCTGCCGGCAATATCGAACTGGTGGAACCCGGCGGCAACCGCGTCTATGCGGATTCGCTCGACGTCACAGACAACTTCTCCGACGGTTTCCTGCGCTCTCTGCGCGTCGAAACGACCGACAACACGCGCCTCGTCGCCGAAACGGCAGAGCGCGTCGGCGGTACGCAGATGATCCTGCACAAGGGCGTCTACACGGCCTGCCTGCCCTGCGCCGAAAATCCGAGCCGACCGCCCATCTGGCAGGTCAAGGCGGAGCGCGTTATCCAGGACGGCAAGAAACATACCGTGCGGCTGGAAAAGGCCCGTTTCGAACTCTTCGGCCATTCGCTGGCCACGCTGCCCTTCATCGAAGTTCCGGACAATACGGTGAAGCGCAAGTCGGGCTTCCTGTTCCCGGAATTCAAATCGGGCGAAAATGTCGGCTTCGGCATCGCCGTGCCCTATTACATCGCCATTGCGCCGGATCGCGATGCGACGATCACGGCAACCGGCTTCACCAAACAGGGCGTGCTCCTGGAAGGCGAGATCCGCCAGCGCTTCGAGAAGGGCCAGGCCAATCTGCGCGTCGCGGGCATCAGCCAGATGGATAGCGAAGTCTTCAGCGCCAACACCAGCGACTCCGCACGCGACACGCGCGGCCTGATCGCGTCCAAGGGCGATTTCAAGATCAATCCGCGCTGGAGCTTCGGCTGGGACGTGATGTTCCAGTCGGACAACAACTTTGCCCGCACCTATGCCATTGATGGGCTGAACAGCTCCACCAACACCAATACGGTCTACCTCACCGGCATCGGCGAGCGTAACTTCTTCGACATGCGCGGCTATTATTTCGACGTGCAGGATGCCGATATCAACGATACGGCCGAGAAGAAGCAGGCAACCGTCCTGCCGACTATCGACTACAGCTATTACGCACCGGAACTCGTTGCCGGCGGCCAGTTGTCGGGAACGATGAATTTCACGTCCCTGTCGCGTTTCTCGGAAGAAGCCGCGAATATAGACGGCGTTGCCGGCAATGATCTCTATCGCGGCCTGAAGGGCAACATGAACCGTCTGTCCGGCGACCTCGAATGGGAACGGACCTTCGACGGCCCCGGTGGCCTGCAGATCACGCCACTTCTGGCGGCGCGCGGCGATGTCTACGGGCTCGCTATGGATGACCCGGCGGACTATGTCGGCTACACGTCCGATGACGCACCAACCCGTTTCATGGTCACCGCCGGTGTCGAGCTGCGCTATCCGTGGCTTGTGACGATGGGCAACAGCACGCACATCATCGAGCCGATCGCACAGATCTATGCCCGCAACGACGAGCAACTGGCAGGCGCCCTTCCGAACGAAGACGCGCAGAGCCTTGTTTTCGACGCCAGCAACCTCTTCTCCCGCAACAAGTTCTCCGGCTTCGACCGCGTCGAGGGCGGCACCCGGGCGAATGTCGGTCTGCGTTATACCGGCAGCCTCGACAACGGCATTGGCCTGCGGGCGGTCATCGGGCAATCGTACCACATTGCGGGCCTGAACTCCTATGCGACGGACGACCTGCTCGCCGTGGGTTCGGATTCGGGTCTGGAAACGGACGTTTCGGACATCGTGGCCTCTGCCGGGGTTGAACTGCCGATGGGGCTTTCTGTCAGCACCGGCGTGCGTCTGGATGAGAAGACGCTCGAACTTCGGCGCACGGACGTCAATGCGACCTATGCCAATGACCGTCTGACGACGAGCGTGACCTATACCCAGGTCGCTGCACGTCCCGACTACAGCTTCGATGATGATAACCAGACGGTGACCGCCAGCTCGACGGTGAAGATGACCGAGTCCTGGTCAGTCTTCGGTTCGGTGAACTATGACATCGATGCCAACGCGTTCAACCGACGCAGTGTCGGCATCTCCTACGCCGACGAGTGCACCACCTTCTCCGTCTTCTATTCCGACAAGACAGACCCGGACGACGAAACGGCGAACGATTGGACGATCGGCGGTAAGCTGGTGTTCCGGACGCTTGGAGAGGTCAATCTCAGCGACATCTCGATCCAGTAGCACCGGATACACCGCTCCGGAGTCATTGTTTTGCCGCATGGATTGTACAAACCATGCGGCAGTTTTAAGATCCGCATGACAAAGAACGTCCGGCAAATCCCGTTTGTCCGGAGAAAGGATATGAGATGGCCACAGCGAAAAACGGCATCAGCCTCCTGCTCGCCGGCGTCATTGCACTGTCGCTGAGCGTGTCCCCGGCGCCCCTCGGCGGCGGTGAGGCGATGGCGGCAACCTCGGTTGTCGCTGTGGTGAACAAGACCGCGATCACCAGTGGCGATGTGGCCCGTCGCGTGGCGTTCCTGCGGCTTCAGCGCAAGAGCGGCAATCTGCAGAAGCTCGCCAAGGAAGAACTGGTCGATGAAGCGTTGAAGCGCGAGGAAATCGCACGCGTCGGCATGTCGGTGAGCACGGCGGATGTCGATGCATCCTTTGCCCGCTTTGCCGCCTCGAACAAGATGTCCGTGGAACAGCTCAATGCGATCCTTGATCGCGCCGGTGTAACGCCTGCCCACTTCAAGGCCTTCATCGCCGTTTCGATGAGCTGGCCGCGTCTCGTGAATGCGCGTTATGCCGGAAGCGGGAGCAGCAAGCTTTCGAACCAGGAGCTGGTGACGCGCCTGCTGGAGAACAAGCAGAAGCCTGTCACCACCGAATACATTCTCAAGCAGGTGATCTTCGTCGTGCCTGCATCGAAGAAGGGTATCGTGGGTAAGCGTAAGGCAGAAGCCGAAAAATCGCGCGCCTCGTTCCCGGGCTGTGATCAGGCGATGCAGTTTGCAAAGAACTATCTGGACGTTTCCATCCGCAATCTCGGACGCGTCATGGAGCCTGAGCTGCCGCCGGAATGGAAGCCTCTGATCGAAAAGGCCAAAGGCGGAACGACGGGGACCCGGGTCACGGACCGGGGTGTCGAATATCTCGCGATTTGCAACCAGCGTCAGGTTTCAGACGACGTGGCTGCTGAAATCGTGTTCCGCGCCGAAGATCTCGGCAAGGAAAAGAAGGACGGCGAAAATCCGAACTCGGTCAAGTATCTCGAAGAACTGCGCTCCAAGGCCCAGATCGTGATGCAGTGACGGCGGAAGGCCGAAACATGACCGACGCCCTTCTTCCGCTTGCCCTGAGCCAGGGGGATCCTGCAGGCATCGGACCGGACATCGCCCTGCAAGCCTTTGCAAAACGCGCCGCACTTGGCCTCCCTGCCTTCGTGTATATCGGCGATCCGGAAGTGCTGGCAATTCGAGCGCGCCAACTCGATATCAATGTGTCGATCGCTGAGACGGATATCGAGGGGGCCGTGACGCGGTTCGCCGACAGCCTTCCGGTATTACCGATCGCGACTGGAAGTGACGTTCTCGCCGGCAGGCCGCATGTTGCCAATGCGCGCGGGACGATCGCCGCGATCGAAACGGCGGTCGATCTGACACTGAAGGGCAAGACACGCGCTGTCGTTACAAATCCGATTGCCAAGTCGGTGCTCTACGAAGCTGGCTTTGGTTTTCCCGGTCATACAGAGTTCCTGGCCGATCTCGCCACTCGGGCGACCGGGCAAGCCGTGAAACCGGTGATGATGCTGGCCGGCCCTAAGCTGCGGGCGGTGCCGGTGACCATCCATATTCCGATCAGGGACGTCCCCGGCGCGCTGACCGAAGATGCCATCGTGGAGACCTGCAAGATCGTCGCCGCCGATCTGGCCCGCCGGTTCGGCTTGTCCCATCCGAGGCTGGCCGTGGCCGGGCTCAATCCGCATGCGGGCGAAGGTGGGGCCATCGGCAGCGAGGACGACGATCTGATCCTGCCAGCCGTCCGCCGACTTCGTGATGCCGGTGTCGACGCCTTCGGTCCTTTGCCGGCAGATACGATGTTCCACGACGAAGCCCGCACCCGGTATGACGTCGCAATCTGCATGTATCACGATCAGGCGCTGATTCCGGCCAAGGCGCTTGGCTTCGATGACAGCGTCAACGTCACGCTCGGCCTTCCCTTCATCCGCACCTCGCCCGACCACGGCACCGCTTTCGGTCTGGCCGGTACCGGCCTTGCGCGTGAGCAGAGCCTCGTGGCAGCACTCAAGATGGCCGATGCAATGAGCCGCCTTTCGAAAGACACACCCTGATGGCCGCTCTCGACGGATTGCCGCCGTTGCGCGACGTGATTGCGCGTCACGGACTCGACGCCAAGAAATCGCTCGGACAGAACTTTCTGCTCGACCTCAACCTGACGCAGAAAGTTGCGCGGACCGCGGGATCGCTGGAAGGGGCCACTGTGTTCGAAATCGGACCGGGCCCCGGCGGATTGACACGGGCCATCCTGGCGCTGGGGGCTGAGAAGGTTATCGCCGTCGAGCGGGACGCCCGGTGCCTGCCGGCGCTGGCCGAGATCGAGGCGCATTATCCTGGACGGCTTGAGGTGATCGAAGGCGATGCGCTCAAAACGGACTTCGAGGCCCTGGCAGCCGGAAAACCCGTGAAGATCATTGCGAACCTGCCCTACAATGTTGGGACGCAACTGCTGGTGAACTGGCTGTTGCCGCGCCAATGGCCGCCGTTCTGGTCGTCGCTCACCCTGATGTTCCAGAAAGAGGTCGGCCAGCGGATCGTCGCCCGCGAGGATGACAACCACTATGGGCGGCTCGGCGTTTTATGCGGCTGGCGCACGGAGGCCCACATGGCCTTCGACATTCCGCCGCAGGCGTTCACGCCGCCACCGAAGGTGACGTCGACAGTCGTTCATCTCGAGCCGCGCCAGACGCCCCTTCCCTGCGACCCGGACAAACTGGAGCGGGTTACCACTGCGGCTTTCGGCCAGAGGCGCAAGATGCTCCGGCAAAGCGTGAAGTCTATCGGCGGCGAGGCACTGCTTGCCCGGGCGGAGATCGATCCGCAGCGGCGGGCAGAGACGCTCAGCGTCGAAGAATTCTGCCGTATCGCCAATCTCCTCTAGCAAGCGATCAAGCCGCCTGGCGGGCGGTGCGACCGGCCCCTTTGTCGTTCGGCAGGCGAAACAGAGCGATCTGCGCGTTGAGCCGGTCGGCTTCCGTCGCAACGCTCGAGGTTGCCGCACTTGCCTCCTCCACCATGGCAGCGTTCTGCTGGGTCACCTGGTCCATCTGGCTCACCGCCTGGCTGATCTCTTCCAGGGCCGCTTTCTGCTGATGGGCGGAGGAGACGATCGCGGCAACACGGTCGTTGATCTTCAGCACGTGATCCTCGATGCCCCTCAAGGTCTCGCCCGTCTCCCGGACGAGGCGAACGCCGGCTTCCACCTCCTGCGCGGAGCGGGAAATCAATGCCTTGATCTCACGGGCCGCCGTGGCCGACCGCTGGGCGAGTTCGCGAACCTCCTGGGCGACCACCGCAAAGCCCCGGCCGCTTTCGCCTGCCCTTGCCGCCTCGACACCCGCATTCAGGGCGAGAAGGTTGGTCTGGAAGGCAATCTCGTCGATCACACCGATGATCTGTCCGATCTGCCCTGAGGACTGCTCGATATGATGCATGGCCTTCACGGTATCACTCACCACGGCGCCGGAGCGCTGAGCGGTCTGGGTCGCCTCACGCACCAGTATGCCCGCCTCGTCCGCCCGCTGGGCGGCGCTTCCAATGGCTGTGGTGATCTCATTGATGGAGGCCGCCGCTTCCTCGAGCGCTGCCGCCTGTCGTTCGGTCCGGCGCGCCAGATCGTCAGCGGCCAGCTGCAATTCCTGCGAACCGCCGTGAAGATGCCCTGTGCTCTGGCGAATGGTTGCCATGATCCCGCACAGCCGGTCCATCGAGCCATTGAAATTGGTGCGCAAGGCGTCGAGGTTCTCGGCAAAGGGGCTTTCCAAACGGAAACCGATTTCGCCGCTCGAGAGCGCGTCCAGACCCAGAGCCAGTTGCTCGACGGCGAAGGCAATCTCGGCGGCGCGCTCGGCACGTTCCTGCTCGGCCGCCTTTTCTGCCAGACGCTTGATCCGTGCGGCTTCCTCTTGTTCGGCGATGTCCCTCAGCATCCGATCCTTTGCAAGGGCGATGTACTGCCCGACGGCCGAGCCCATCTGCCCGATTTCATCCTTGCTGTTGGAGCGGATCAGATCGACCTCGATTTCGCCGGCGGCCAGTTTGTGCATGGTGCGGGTCAGCGACCGCAAGGGGCGCACGACGGTCAGCGACAGGGAGACAGCAAGCAAGGTAGCGAGCAGCAGGACGCCGCCGGTGATGCCGGCAACCTTCAGCAGGTGCCGATACTCGTCGTCGGCGATCGCGCTACTGTCGGTGACAATATCCGCCAGCGTTTCGTTCTCAAGCTCCTTCAGTCGCTCGATCCTGCGGGCAGATCGTTCGAGCCATTCCTGGTCATCGAAGCCCGTGAGGTCTGCGGCAAGGCCGGCCTTCATCATCGCCGCACGGATCTTCTCCACCGCTTCCGAATCGGAAGTGTGCAGCGACTGGGAATAGTGATCACGCTGACCATCGGGAACGAGATCGAGATACTGATCGATCATCGATTGCTGCGAGCCGAACATGCCGATGAAATCGAGGTAATGCGCCTCGTTGAACTTCCCGTCAGCAATGAAACTGTGGCCCAGATTGCGTTCCTGTCCAGCCACTTCCTTGGCATGCATCAGCAGACCATAGGCCATCATCTTTCCCACGACGCCCTTGGCGCCGGCTTCCAGCGAGAATTCCTGCGAGATGTTCATCAGGTTTCTGACGACCTTGGTGTAATAGGTGAAGGCTTCAGTCTGCGGGATGGCGAGCGCATCGACCTGGGAACGGATCGATGAGAGTTCGCCCAGCACCTGCTCCAACTCCTGCTCGTGACGCGTGAGTTCCGGGTCGCCCTCGGCGCGAATGTCGGACCGGATCTTGCCGAAACCAGCTAGGTGGCCATCGGTCGTCGCCCGAACCTTTTCAAGTTCCGCCCTGTGCTGTTCTCCCTTCGTCGCCAAAAGACCGACAGCCTCGGCACGCTCGGCCTGCAGCGCATGGATGAAGTCGCCGATCGCCCCGAGGTCGGCGCTGACCACCCCCAACTGGCGGGCGTTCAGGAAGGCCTGGTAGGTCGTGCTGATTTCGACGAAAGCAAGACCGGCCAGTGCTAGCAGAGGAATGGCAAGGGCAAATGCGAGACGCCAGGTTACCGAGATATCGGTCAAGCGCATTTCTGTCTCCAGATCATCCTGTGCGTGTCAATGCGACGCGCAACTTTAGCGGTAGCAAAGGATGAGCCTGAAGCGGTTAAATATTAGCTACAAATAACTTACGCAACTTAGCCAATACCGATTTTTGCGCCATTGCGGCATCTACGTGGACATCTCCATTGCCGGACCTGTCTCGTTCTGCAACCAGCCGCCGAGGCGGCCGACCACACCTTCCCGCGATGCGCCCAGTAACCAGTATCCGCGATCGGGCACATCGACGGCCTGCCCGGTGGCAACGAGAAGACCAGCCTCCAGCAACTGATCGATGATGCCAAGCCACCCCAGGGCCATGCCCTGCCCGCCCAAAGCCGCCTGAACGACCATGGAATAGGTGTTGAAGCGGAGGTCGCCAGTGGACGCATTCGACACGTCGGACGCGTTGACGGCCGCCAGATAGGATCGCCAGTCGAGCCAGGGGGATCCCGGATCGGCCTCGAGATGGATGCGCGGCGGTGCCGACTTTGCGGCGTCGGGGTGTCCCGTCATCTTTTCCCTGAACGCCGGCGCGCAGACCGGCACGACCCGCTCCGGCATCAGAAGAACGGCGTCCTCGACGAAGTCGGATCGCATTCCGAACGCGACCGCGAGGTCGGCTTCGTCGCGCCAGTCCGGTGCCAGACGCTGCGAGGCTACGATCTGCAAGTCGATCTCGGGATAGCGCAGGCGAAAGGCGGGCATGCGGGGTATCAGCCAGAGACTGGAGAAGGCGTAATCCGTGGCAAGACGGATGACCGGACGGCGGCGTGCCTGCCGAATATCCCGCTCGATCGCATCAATGTCCTGCACCGTCCGCTCCGCAACCTGCAGGACGCGCCGTCCCTCGTCCGTCAGGCTCACGCCCCGATGTTGCCGCTTCAGAAGTGGCACGCCAAAGCGTTGTTCGAGCAGGCGGACCTGGTAGCTGACGGCCGGCTGGCTCAGCCCCAGCGCCTGCGCGGCAGCAGAGAGGGAGCCGCGCCTGGCGATCTCGACCAGCAAGCGCATCCAGCCGAGGTCCACAGGTCCTTCAGGCATCA
The DNA here is from genome assembly GCA_900473805.1 of Hyphomicrobiales bacterium. Lineage (GTDB taxonomy): Bacteria > Pseudomonadota > Alphaproteobacteria > Rhizobiales > Rhizobiaceae > Allorhizobium. The sequence goes on from UCMS01000001.1 coordinate 231,788, forward strand.
AAAATCCTTATGTCAGGCATCGAAAAACTCAGACTACACAGCAGCCAGCCGGCATTCTTCAATAAGTCCACGCAATAGTACAGCAGGGGAGATCAATGACTGCGCGCCCAAACATTCTGGTTCTGATGGTCGATCAGTTCAACGGCACCCTGTTTCCCGATGGTCCCGCCGATTTCCTGCATGCACCCCATCTGAAAGCGCTCGCGGCACGCTCGGTGCGTTTCGCCAACGCCTATACGGCAAGCCCGCTCTGCGCGCCGGCGCGTGCCTCCTTCATGTCCGGGCAACTGCCCAGCCGCACACGCGTCTATGACAATGCAGCGGAATTCGCCTCCGACATCCCGACCTTCGCCCACCACCTCCGGGCGGCCGGCTACCAGACCAGCCTTTCCGGCAAGATGCATTTCGTCGGACCGGATCAGTTGCATGGTTTCGAGGAGCGGCTGACGACCGACATCTACCCCGCCGACTTCGGCTGGACGCCGGATTATCGCAAACCTGGCGAGCGGATCGACTGGTGGTATCACAACCTCGGCTCCGTCACGGGCGCGGGCGTTGCCGAGATCACCAACCAGATGGAGTACGATGACGAAGTCGCCTACAACGCCACGCGGCGGCTTTACGATCTCTCACGCGGCCATGACGAGCGGCCCTGGTGCCTGACCGTCAGCTTCACCCATCCCCACGACCCCTATGTCGCGCGCCGCAAATACTGGGATCTCTATGAGGACTGCCCGGCGCTCGATCCGAGCGTGCCGGCCATTCCTTATGAGGAGCAGGATAGCCATTCGAAGCGCCTGATGGATGCCTGCGACCACACGGCCTTCGACATCACCGACGAGCATATCCGGCGCGCCCGCCAAGGCTATTTTGCCAATGTGTCCTATGTCGACGACAAGATCGGTGAAATCCTGGACGTTCTGGAACGGACGCGGATGGCCGACAATACCGTCATCCTCTTCGTCTCGGATCATGGTGACATGCTGGGTGAGCGCGGATTGTGGTTCAAGATGAACTTCTTCGAGGGCTCTGCCCGCGTGCCGCTGATGATCATGGTCCCGGGCCTTGACGGGCGGCTCGTGACGACCCCGGTTTCGACGCTTGACGTCACGCCGACGCTCGCCGGTCTTGCCGGAATCGATGTTTCGGCGCTGGCTCCTTGGACCGATGGCGAAGACCTGATGCCCCTTGTAAGAGGCCTGGGCGGCCGCGGGATTGTGCCGATGGAATACGCGGCCGAGGGGACCGTCAGCCCGATGATCGGACTTCGGGACGCGCGTTACAAGCTGACGCTCTGCCAAGCGGATGAACCCATTCTCGTAGATCTGGAGGCCGACCCTTACGAACTCCAGAACCTTGCGGCCGAGCCCGCCGCGCAACCGATTTTCAATCGACTTGCCGAAGAAGCGCGTGGGCGATGGGATCTGACCCAGTTCGACGCGGCCGTACGAGAAAGCCAGGCGCGGCGGCACGTGGTCTATACGGCCCTACGCAACGGTGCCTATTTCCCCTGGGACTACCAGCCGCTGCAGAAGGCGTCCGAGCGCTATATGCGCAACCACATGGACCTCAACATCCTCGAAGAAAGCCAGCGGTTTCCAAGAGGCGAGTGAAAGGAATGCGCCCGTTTCCGACACCTCGGGAGCGGGCGCTCCGATAACCGCCACGACGACGGACAGTTCAGGCGACGCGCCGTGCGGCGCCGGAAGGGTGCCCAGTGCGGAATATGGCGACCTGCTCGGAAAGCCTGTGAGCCTCAACACCCAGGGAGTGTGTGGCCGCAGTCGCTTCTTCCACCATGGCCGCGTTCTGCTGGGTGACCTGATCCATCTGGTTCATTGCGGCGTTGATCTCGCCGATCGACGCGGATTGCTCACGGACGCCCTGACAATCTCGACGATCTCCTGGTTGATGCGGGAGACGTTGCCTTCGATCTTCCGAAGTGCATTGCCCGTCTCCCCCACTAGATGAACGCCAAGCTCGACCTCCTTGCTCGACCGCTCGATCAGCGCCTTGATTTCCCGTGCAGCCGTCGCCGAACGCTGGGCGAGCTCACGGACCTCCTGGGCGACCACCGCAAAGCCCTTGCCGGCCTCTCCGGCGCGTGCTGCCTCGACACCGGCATTGAGCGCCAGAAGATTGGTCTGGAAGGCGATCTCGTCGATAACCGAGATGATCTGGCCGATCTGGCCGGAAGACTGCTCGATCTGGGAAATCGCTTCCACGGTGTTGGCAACGACGGTTCCCGACTGCATGGCATCGGATGCTGTGGTTTCGACGAGCTTGCCGACGGCTTCGGCCCTGCGGCTCGAATTGGATAGGTTGTTGGTCACTTCGCTCAGGGATGCCGATGCCTGTTCGAGGGCTGCAGCCTGCCGCTCCGTCCGTTGTGAAAGTTCATCAGCCGAACTGCGCAATTCGTCGGACCCACCCCGGATCGTATCGGAACTCAATGCAATGGTCTCGACGACCTGGTGCAGCTTGCCCATGGACTCGTTGAAGTCGCTGCGAAGACGCTCCAGATCCCCGGCAAAGGGCTGGTGGATCCTGTAGCCTGTCTCCCCGCGGGCGAGGGCCGCGAGACCGGTCGCCAGTTCGCCAACGGCCTGGGCAATCTCGGCAGCGCGCTCGGCCCTCTCCTGCTCTGCGGCCCTTTCCCGCGCCCGCTTCTCAACCTCGGCCCTTGCCTGCTCGTCGCGCTGACGTTCGGCCTTGATCTTGCTGTTTTCGACACAGTTGCGGATCGCCGTACCCATGCGACCAATCTCGTCCTGCCCTTCGGAATGGATCAGGTGGACATCGATTTCGTCCCGCGCCAGGCGTTCGACCGCGTCGGTCAAGAGGCCGATCGGACGAATGACGGTGTAGGACAGCGAACTGACGATGACGAAGGTCAGGACGAAGCCGAGAAGCGTTGCTCCTCCGACCGTGACCAGCCGCCACCAGGCCGCTTCTGCCAGCGCTGCCGAGCCTTCGCCGACCCGCTTGACCAGCGCTGATTCAACAAGCTTCAACTGCTCGATCTGCTTCGTCGCCAATCCGAACCAGGTGGGAGCGTCCAGACCATCCAAGGAAGCAGAGACACCTCCGGATACGAGCTCTGACCGGAAAGCCTCAAGGTTTGCGAGGTGCTGGCTCGCGAGGATCGGCTGGTATTCGTTGCGCAGATCCGCCGGCAACAATTGCAGGAACTTGGCAAGCAATTCCTTCTGCGCACCACCCAGACCGACAAAGGTCATGAAACGCGCCGGATCGAAGGCGCCGGCGCTGATGAAGCCGTTGCCCATGCCGCGTTCCTGGCCGGCCAATTCCTTGGCATTCATGATCAGGCCGTGCGCGACCAATGGCCCGGCCGCCCCCTCCGGCGCATTGGCCAGCGAATAGTCCTGAGCCAGCGACATGAGGCCGGCAATGGTGGTGGTGTAGTAGCCGAAGGCCTTCGGACCAGCAATCTGCAGCTGGTCCACCTGAGTACGCGTCTCGGAAAGGGCCCCGATCGCTGTTTGAACTTCACCCGCCTTGGCCGCGACAGCATCGCCCGCAACCGTCTCTACGGACTTCAGAAGCTCGGTTACCACCTTCGTATCGTCAGCGGTCTTGCCGCGCGCCGACTGCAGGACGTCCTTGCCCTTCGCTCCATTCGAACCAAGAAAGCCGGCCGTCAACCCTCGTTCAACCTGAAGATCATGAACCAGGTCACCGATCGCACCCAGTTCGCTTGATACCGAGACCATCCTGCTTGCCTGCTCGTAGTCGCGGGCCGCGTCCCGGACCTCCAGACCAGCGAAGGTCACCGTGGCCAGAACCGGAAGACAAAGCGCTGCCAACAGCCGCCACTTGATGGCAATATCAATAATTCGCATAGGCAACCCCGATGTCGCGCAAAAGGAATATTCCCGACGCGCCACCCTAAGGAGTTGCAGTTAATTTTAGCTAAATCTTACTCATCTAAAAATTGACCCGCCTCTTGATAATCGTCAAGCGATCAACCCCTCGACGAAGTCGAAGAGGCCATGACGACGGTCGCGGCGCAGGCGTTCGGCCTTGACGATCGACTGGACCGCATCGAAGGCCGAATTCAGGTCATCATTGACGATCACGTAGTCGTATTCCCGCCAATGGGCGATCTCGGCGCGAGAATTGTTCAGGCGGGTCTGGATGACCTCTTCCGTATCCTCGGCGCGACGGTGCAGGCGCGACTGAAGTTCGGCCATGGTCGGCGGCAGGATGAAGATCGAGACGACGTCAGCCGACATCTTTTCCTGCAGTTGCTGGGCGCCCTGCCAGTCGATGTCGAAGAGCATGTCGCGCCCCTCGCCCATGGCGATTTCAACCGCCTCGCGCGGCGTGCCGTAATAGTTGCCGTGAACCTGTGCCCATTCCAGAAGGCTGTCGCTGTCGCGCAGCCGCTCGAACTCGCGCTGAGAGACGAAGTGGTAATGAACGCCCTCAATCTCGCTCTGACGCCGCTGTCGGGTCGTGACGCTGACTGAGAGGCCGATCTGCTGGTCGCGATCCATCAGCGTGCGCGCGATCGTCGACTTGCCGGCCCCCGATGGGGAGGAGATGACGAGCATCAGGCCGCGCCTTGCGATCTTGACGGATGAGGGGGCGGCAGCGGCCATGGACTACTCCAGATTCTGAACCTGTTCGCGGAACTGGTCGATGACGACCTTCAATTCAATGCCGGCGGCGGTGACCGCGACGGCATTGGATTTGGAACAGATAGTATTTGATTCGCGGTTAAATTCCTGCGCCAGGAAATCGAGTTTGCGGCCGACAGGACCACCGGCGGCCAACAGTTCGCGGGCGGCCGTAACATGCGCCTTCAGCCGGTCGATCTCCTCGCGCAGATCCGCCTTGGTGGCGATCAGGGCGATCTCCTGGTGCAGTCGGTCGCGGTCGAGGCCAGACGTCGTGTCCATGAGAGCGGCGAGTTGGGCCTCCAGCCTCCGGGCGATCTCTTCCGGAGAACGCGAAGGGTCAGCTTCAATCTGGACCGCGAGCGCCTCGATGCGGGCGATGTGCTCTTCGAGGATGGCGCGCAAGGCTGCGCCCTCTGTCTCCCGCATGGTAGCCAGAGCTGCCACAGCGCCGCCGAGACCGGCAAGGATATCGGCGTCGCGCGCGCTGACGGCGTCTTCGTCATCGACAGCCTCGCGCATGTCGACCAGACCACGGATCGAGAGGAGCGTGTCGAGCCGCAACGGTGCCGGATCGAGGATTTCCGGACCGAGCTGATCGCGCAGCGCCAGGACAGCGTTCAGGGCGTCGTGATTGAGCACGGCTTCGACGCGATTCTCGCTGACCGAGAGCGACAGGCCCACCTGGAGGTTGCCGCGCGTCAACCGCTCTCCGACGAGCCGGCGCAGATCGTTTTCGAGATATTCCTGGCCTTGCGGCAGGCGTGAGCGGATGTCGAGCCCCTTGCCGTTCACGGAGCGCAGTTCCCAGGCCCATCGGTAACGTCCCGACGTGCCTTCAACGCGGGCAAAGCCCGTCATGGATTGCAAAGTCATAACCCGGCCCCCTCGGCCTTATTCAATTGCCGGCGCCCGGATCGACTTCCGGTGCCGCATCCAGCGTGGCAGGCGGCGTCTGGGCGCGTTCGGCCTCCATCTTGCGCCAGCGCTTCACATTGGCGTTGTGTTCGGCAAGCGTGGCGGCAAACACATGCCCGCCCGTGCCATCGGCGACGAAGTAGAGATCGTCGGTCTTCCAGGGATGCGCAACCGCTTCCAGCGCCGCGCGGCCCGGATTGGCGATCGGCCCCGGCGGCAGGCCCTTGATCACATAGGTGTTGTAAGGCGTTTCCTTCTTGATGTCGGACTGGAAGATCGGCCGATCGGCCGGCTTTCCGTCACCGCCGAAGAGGCCATAGATGATCGTCGGGTCCGACTGCAGGCGCATGCCCTTCTTCAGTCGGTTGATGAAGACGGAGGCAACGTGAGCGCGCTCGTCGTCCTTGCCGGTTTCCTTCTCGACGATCGAAGCCAGCGTGACGAATTCCTCGCGTGTCTTGATCGGAAGGTCGGGATCGCGGCGCTCCCAGATCTGGTCGATCAACTTCTCCTGGGCGGCGGCCATCTGGGTGACGATCTCGGCGCGCTTCGTGCCGCGGGTAAACTTGTATGTATCAGGGCGCAGGGACCCCTCTGCCGGCAGCTCTGACGGCAAGTCGCCCTCAAGCACGGTATCGTCGGCGAGGCGCTGGAACATCTGTTTGACGGTGAGGCCTTCCGGCATGGACACCGCGTACAGGATCGACTTGCCGGACTCGAGCAGTTCGGTGACGTCCTTCATCGACGATCCGGCCTTGATTTCGTATTCGCCGGCCTTGAGCGTCTGTCCCTCGTCCAGATAGGTCGCGGTGACATAACGATAGATGCGAGCATCGGTGACGATGCCGTTGCGCTCGAGATTGTTGGCGATCTCGGCGAGGCCGGCGCCACTGCGCACGACAAAATTGGTATTGGCGGCAAGCGGACCGGGCTTCCTGTAGGCATCCATCACATAATAGAAGCCGGCAACGGCGACCACGCCGACGAAGACCACCATGGTCATCAGGAAGTTCAGGAAGATCACCAGCTGGCTGCGGGCCTTGCGCGAGCGACGCGGTGGCTGGGGCACCCTCTCGGGGCGCAGCGCATCGTTGGGGGACTTTGGAATGAACGGCCCCTTGCCGGTGCTCGTGTCGGCATCGCGACCAAAGGGAACACCGTTGTTCTGGCTACCGCCGTTCTGGCTGTTGTCGGTCACCGGCAATCCTTCTTTGTTTCTGTCGCGGCTGTTTCAGCCAGCAATGCGGCAAAAATCGGAGTCGCTCGCCCGGCGCAAGGCGCCGGACGTGGCCATGATTTCTATCCGCAGAACATTGCTGCGGGCAAGAGCACCCGCAGCGTCATCCACCTGATGAGAGCGGGGCCGCGCAAATGTGCCCGGCGCGCCGGTTCATCAGGCCTCGTAGCGCTTCAAGACCAGCGAGGCATTGGTGCCGCCGAAGCCGAAAGAATTCGACAGGGCGACGTTGATCTCACGCTTGCGCGCCTTGTGCGGCACCAGATCGATCTTGGTCTCGACGTCGGGGGTGTCGAGGTTCAACGTCGGCGGCGCGATGTTGTCGCGGATCGCCAGCGTCGAGAAGATCGCTTCGACAGCACCGGCAGCACCGAGCAGGTGACCGATCGCCGACTTTGTCGAAGACATGGAAATCTTCGAGGCATGCTCGCCAACCAGACGCTCGACGGCGCCGAGTTCGATCGTGTCGGCCATCGTCGAAGTGCCGTGGGCGTTGATATAGTCGATATCGGCCGCCGTCAGGCCTGCACGCTTCAGAGCCATCGTCATGCAGCGGAAGGCACCGTCGCCGTCTTCCGAAGGGGCGGTAATGTGGAAGGCATCGCCCGAAAGACCATAGCCGACAACTTCGGCATAGATCTTGGCGCCGCGCGCCTTGGCGTGCTCCAATTCTTCCAGAACAACAATGCCCGCGCCTTCGCCCATGACAAAACCGTCGCGGTCCTTGTCATAGGGACGCGAGGCTGCGGTCGGGTCGTCGTTGCGCGCAGTCGACAGCGCCTTGCAAGCGGCAAAGCCCGCGAGCGAAATGCGGCTGATCGGCGATTCCGTTCCGCCGGCGACCATGACGTCGGCATCGCCGAGCGCCACCAGACGGGCGGCGTCACCGATCGCATGCGCGCCGGTCGAGCAGGCGGTCACGACCGAATGGTTCGGGCCGCGCAGCTTGTGGCGGATCGACACCTGCCCGGAGGCGAGGTTGATCAGACGGCCGGGGATGAAGAAGGGGGACAGGCGACGCGGGCCCTTGTCGCGCAGGATGTGGCCGGCCTCAACTATGCCTTCCAGCCCGCCGATGCCGGACCCAATCAGCACGCCCGTGGCGCACTGGTCGTCATCGGTCTGCGGATGCCAGTCGGCGTCGTTCAATGCCATTTCGGCTGCGGCCATCGCATAGATTATGAAGGCGTCGACCTTGCGCTGTTCCTTCGGCTCCATCCAGTCGTCGGGGTTCCAGGCGCCTTCGCCTTCGGTCGGGATGCGGCAGGCAATCTTGGCCGGCAGATCCTCGACCTCGAATTCGGTGACGAGGCGGGCGCCGCTCTGGCCGGCAAGGAGCCGCTGCCAGGTCAGTTCCGTTCCAACTCCCAGGGGCGATACCATGCCGGTACCGGTGATGACGACACGTCTCATCGTGCGAAGCCCACCCAAATTAATCGACCGAAGTCATTGTAAACAAAGGTCCAGATACAACAAGGCCCGCTTCACGCGGGCCCAAGCGGACAGGACGGGCCGAAGAGCCCGCCTTCCGCAGCAGTGCGATCGATCAGGCCTGGGCCTTTTCGATGAACTTGACGGCGTCGCCGACCGTCAGGATCGAGTCAGCAGCGTCATCCGGAATTTCGACGCCGAATTCTTCTTCGAAGGCCATGACGAGTTCGACCGTGTCGAGCGAGTCAGCGCCCAGATCGTCGATGAAGCTGGCGCCTTCGACAACCTTTTCAGCGTCAACGCCGAGATGATCAACTACAATTTTCTTCACGCGTTCTGCGATATCGCTCATGTCGGTTTCCTCGACCTTCTAAATATCAGAGGGAGCCGTAATGGCCACCCTGCCCTGTCTTCAACTGGTGAAGCGCAAAGGCGCCACCAGCAAACCCGTTCGGCCCTGACCCAGAGCGGTTTATGCGAATAAAAGCATAAACTTCGGCTCATGAGACGGAGCGACTGCTCACAGTCATGGCCCGCTTAACATGGTTTCAGCGCGCCGCAAAGCCAGAAATTCGCCCCCTCGCCTCGGTCAACAGCCTTTGGCGGAAAGGGCGAACCGGTGGCTCACATCAGATCATCGCCATGCCGCCGTTGACGTGCAAGGTCTGGCCGGTCATGTAGGCGGCTTCCGAAGACGCCAAGTAAAGCACGGCAGATGCCACTTCGGCGCCCGTGCCCATGCGCTTCATTGGAATGGCGCCCATGATGGCGTCCTTCTGCTTGTCGTTCAGCTTGCCGGTCATCGCGCTTTCGATAAAGCCCGGTGCAACGCAGTTGACCGTCACGTTGCGCGTCGCGATTTCCTGGGCCAGCGACTTGGTGAAACCGATCATCCCGGCCTTGGAGGCGCAATAGTTCGCCTGGCCCGGATTGCCGGTGACGCCAACGATCGAGGTGATGTTGATGATGCGGCCATAACGGCGGCGCATCATCGGATGGGTCAGCTCGCGGGTCAGACGGAAGACGGCCGTCAGGTTGACTTCCAGCACGCTGTCCCAGTCTGCATCGGACATGCGGACGAACAGGCCATCCTTGGTGATGCCGGCATTGTTGACCAGAATATCGACACCTTCGAGTTCGGCTTCGGCCTTTTCACCGAGCGCCTTCACCTCGTCGCGGTCCGACAGGTTGGCCGGGAATATCTTGACGCGGTCACCGAGTTCGGCAGCCAGCGCTTCCAGCTTTTCGACGCGCGTGCCGTGCAGGCCGACGATGGCGCCCTGGGCGTGCAGCATGCGGGCGATTTCTTCGCCGATGCCACCGGTTGCACCGGTGACGAGAGCCTTGCGGCCGGTCAGGTCAAACATGATCGAGCTCCTTGTTGAGCGTTGGGGCGATCAGCCGTTGAGTGCAGCAAGTGCCGCATCGATGTCGGCCGGGCCGTTGACGGCAATGCCGCTGATGTTCTTGTCGATGCGGCGCGCGAGACCCGTGAGAACCTTGCCGGCGCCGATTTCATAAAGTGTGGTGACGCCATTGGCGCCGAACCATTCGACCGTCTCACGCCAGCGGACCTGGCCGGTAACCTGCTGGACCAGAAGGTCGGCGATCTCAGTGGCCGAAGTCACCGGAGCTGCCAGAACATTGGCAACCAGCGGGACCGAAGGATCATGCTTCTCGACGGTCGACAGCGCCTCGCGCATGGCCTCAGCAGCCGGCCCCATCAGCGCCGAATGGAAGGGTGCGGAGACCGGCAGCATGATGGCACGCTTTGCGCCCTTTTCGGTGGCAAGCGCTGCGGCCTTCTCGACGGCGGCCTTGCCGCCGGAGATGACCAGTTGTCCGCCGCCATTGTCATTGGCGATCTGGCACGGACCTTCGGCAGCAGCGGCCTCACAGATGGCCTGCACGTCGCCGTGCTCCAGGCCGATGATCGCGGCCATGGCACCAGCACCAACCGGCACGGCGGCCTGCATGGCATTGCCACGGATGCGCAGAAGACGGGCGGTATCAGCGATCGAGAAGGTGCCGGCAGCGGCGAGCGCCGAATATTCGCCGAGCGAATGGCCGGCGACGAAGGAGACCTTGGACTTCAGGTCCAGGCCCTTGGCTTCGAGCACGCGGATGACGGCCATGGAGACGGCCATCAGGGCCGGCTGGGCATTGGCGGTCAGCGTCAGCGTTTCCTCGGGGCCGTTCCACATGATGTCGGACAGTTTCTGGCCGAGCGCGTCATCGACTTCCTGGAAAACGGCGCGGGCTTCGGCAAAATTGTCGGCGAGGTCCTTGCCCATGCCAACGGCCTGGCTGCCCTGGCCGGGGAAGGTGAATGCGACTGTCATTGGGCGTTTCTCCCTTGGGTTTTTCCCTGTCAATTCACAATACGTCCCTGTGAGTCAAGCCTTTCAGGCCGCTCGGGACTGCCGGCAGCGCCGCAAGTCACAGTCTGTTCGGCCGCTTCGCCATCTTGCAGTGCGGCAAATTCCTCTTATTTTGTTCCAGCATCTCCCCCAGCCCTGTTGGGCCTATTTCCTACTCGAGGCATTTCCCCCATGAAGACGAACCGGCTCGGCCGAACCGATATCCTTGTTTCCGAAATCTGCCTGGGCACCATGACATGGGGCTCGCAGAATTCGGAAGCCGAAGCCTTTCAACAGATGGACTACGCGCTGGAGCGTGGCGTCAATTTCTTCGACACGGCCGAACTCTATCCGACGACACCGCTGTCGAAGGAGACCTATGGCAATACCGAAGCCATTATCGGCAACTGGCTGCAGAAGACAGGCAAGCGCGACCAGGTGGTGCTCGCCACCAAGGTCGCCGGTCCCGGCCGACCCTATATCCGCGAGGGCAGCCCGATCACGGCTGCGTCGCTGCGCGAGGCGCTCGATGCGAGCCTCAAGCGGCTGAAGACCGACTATGTCGACCTCTATCAGATCCACTGGCCGAACCGCGGGCATTTTCACTTCCGCGGCGCCTGGAGCTACAATCCTTACAAGCAGGACCGTGCCCAGGCGCAGCACGACATTGCCGAAATCCTCGATACGCTCGGCGAGTGTGTAAAGGCGGGCAAAATCCGGGCCATCGGCCTTTCGAACGAGACGACCTGGGGCACGCAGAAATATCTCAGCCTCGCCGAGCAGAAGGGGCTGCCGCGCGTGGCCTCCATCCAGAACGAGTACAATCTGCTCTACCGGCATTATGACCTGGATCTGGCCGAACTTTCGCACCACGAGGATGTCGGGCTGCTCGCCTATTCTCCGCTCGCGGGTGGCATTCTCTCGGGCAAGTATCTCGGCGGCCAGAAGCCGGCAGGCTCACGCGGATCGATCAATGGCGATATTGGTGGCCGGCTGGTGCCGCAGCAGGAGGCGCCGACGCGGGCCTATGTGGACCTGGCCAAGAAGCACGGCATCGATCCCTCGACGCTCGCCGTCGCCTTCTGCCTGACGCGCCCCTTCATGGCATCGGCGATCATCGGCGCGACCACGATGGAGCAGCTGAAAGTCAACATTGATGCGGCCGATCTGACATTGTCCGACGAGATCCTGCAGGAGATCGCCCGAATCCACCGCGAATATCCCATGCCGATCTAAGATCGTCCTGTGACATAGACCGTGCCGGTGCCTCAGGGTGCCGGCATTTTCATATGGTGTCAGCCGATGGTCAGAACCGTCCGACCCTGATCGAAGGCGAAGCCATAGGTCAGCCCCTGGCCCGAGAGGGCGACCTGATCGAGCGTCACCGTGATGCGGTCCGTCGTGCCGGCAAAGGTTGCGGTCAAGGTGTTGCCATCGACGCTGATGGTCACATCTTTCTCGTCGTAACCGGTGAACCGCAGGGCAAGGCTGCCATTGATATTGATGGTGTCCTGGCCGTCACCCCGGGCAAAGCCATATTCGGCGATGGCGTGGTCGGCCTTTACATCGGTGCGCTTGATGGTGACGGTGTCGTCGCCCGTACCGCCCGAGGCGACGATGCGGGTGCCTTCCAGCGTCATGGTATCGTCGCCGCCTCCGCCGTCTATTCCCAACAGGGCCTTGCCGGCGACCGCCAGCGTGTCGTTCCCGTCGTCACCGGTCACATTCACGACCAGCTGGCCCGAGAGCTTCACGGTGTCATCGCCCTCGCCCGCGTCGATCTCGTCGATGTAACCGGCACTTGCGGAGACACTATCCTTGCCGGCGCCCGTGAAAACGGAGGTCAGCGCAGCGGCTTTCGCCGTGACCGTGTCGTCACCGGCATCCGTATCTATGTTGTAGACGGCCCTGGCGTCGAAGGTCAGCTTGTCGTCACCCACGGTGCCCTGCCCGCCGGTAATATATCCCAGCGTCTCGTCGACCGAGGCTTCATCACCCGCCGGTGCGTCACGCAGGGCGAGAATTTCAACGATCCGGGCGAGCGCCCTCTGTCCGGCTGTCTCGGTATAGCCGCTGTCCTCTGGTGCAGCCCAGGCGAACGGCGCGCCCTCGTCCGTCCGCAGAGACGATGAAGGCGCAAACAGCTGTGTCGCGTAAGCGAGCGCATTCGGGTTGCGATAGAAGCTGTTGATGACCGTCATCAGGTCCATTCCTTGGATCGCGCCTGGGCAGAGTTCCAGGCGATGCTAACATTCGCGCATTGAGAAAAGCTTACATGAGCGCTTTCACAGGGCGAAACGGCTCTGCCAAACGCGGTAAGCATCCGGTAAAGATCCGTTAGAATTTCGACGAACCGTCCGCCCGCCCCGGCATCGAAAGCGGAAAAGTTGCCTCTCACCCTTGCTTTTCCGCCAAACACGCGTATAAGCGCGCCGTTCACAACACCCGGTCCTCTGGCTGGTGGCTGAACGGAGGGCTGGCAGGCTGACAAGGCTTGCAGCAGGAACCATAAGGGTTTCCGGTCTCCCGTGTCTCCGCTCTCGACCGTCTCGAACACATAGCTTTCTTGCCGCGACCCATGTCGCTCAGGAGCAGTCTGTGAGGCTTAGCGCCGGATCCGGGTGACGACAACCGCAAGAAAGGCAAAGCTGTCATGGCTCTTTACGAACATGTATTCCTTGCCCGGCAGGATATGTCCGCCCAGCAGGTTGATGCCCTCGTCGAACAGTACAAGGGCGTCATCGAAGCAAACGGTGGCAAGGTCGGGCGCGTAGAAAACTGGGGCCTCAAGTCCCTGACCTACCGCATCAAGAAGAACCGCAAGGCGCACTATGCCCTGATGGACATCGAAGCTCCGGGTGCAGCGATCCACGAAATGGAACGCCAGATGCGCATCAACGAAGACGTTCTTCGTTACATGACCATCGCCGTGGAAGCCCACGAAGAAGGCCCGTCTGCTATGATGCAGAAGCGCGACCGTGACGACCGTCCGCGTCGTGACGGCGATGACCGTGGCCCGCGTCGCGAAGGCGGCTTTGGCGACCGTGGTCCGCGTCCGGACCGTGGCCCGCGTGAAGGCGGCTTCGAGCGTCGTCCGCGCGAAGACCGCGCGTAATCTGAAGAACAGGAGAAATTACAATGGCTGATGCATCCTCTTCTCAGGCACGTCGTCCCTTCCATCGTCGTCGCAAGACCTGCCCCTTCTCGGGCGCCAACGCTCCGAAGATCGACTACAAGGACGTTCGTCTCCTGCAGCGCTACATTTCCGAGCGCGGCAAGATCGTTCCTTCGCGTATCACTGCAGTTTCCCAGAAGAAGCAGCGCGAACTGGCCCAGGCCATCAAGCGCGCCCGTTTCCTCGGCCTGCTGCCCTACGTCGTAGCGTAATCTGATCCGAAGCCTGCCGATCATCGATCGGCGGGCTTCATCCCTTCCGCGTTGGGCGCGGATCGGAACCACCGCCTTCAGGCGCTTCGATGGCGACTTGAGGCAAAAACCCATGTTGGGGACATTTCTGCCAGACGGCATGAAGACCTTCCCCTAACTGCTTCAACCGGCAGGACAGCGACCTTGCAGAAACTGGATGCGAAATTGCTGATGACCGGCCTTCTTGCCGGTATTACCGCCGCCCTGCTCGTGCTGGGTGCTGCGGCGCAGCCGACGCTTGCGTCGATCCTTTATGCAGCGTCCGCCCTCCCCGTTCTCATCGTCGGCCTCGGCTGGGGCAACACCGCCTCGATCACCGCCATCCTGACCGCCGCCTTCCTCGGCACCATCAGCATGTCGCCCATGTTCGCCTTCGGCATGGCGATCTTCACGCTGGCGCCTGCCGGCTGGCTCGCGCATTTGTCGAGCCTGGCGCGCCCGGCTTCAGAGATCGGCGGTCCCGATCACCTGATGGCCTGGTATCCGCTTTCGGATATCCTCCTGCAGCTTTGCGTCTTCGTCACCTTTGCCGTCATCGCGCTCGGCGTGATCATCGGCTTCGGCCCTGACTTCACCAACCAGTTGGTGGAGGCCATGACGCAGGCGATGAGCAACCAGGATCCGGCCATGCTGCCCGATCCGGCCGCGCTTGAACAGCTGAAGCGCACGATGGTCGTGCTGCTGCCGATCATCCAGGGCGGCACCTGGGTGATGCTGCTGTTCCTGATGTATTACGTGGCCCAGCGCATCGTCTCGGCCTCCGGCCGTGCGAAGCGTCCGCGCGAAGATATCCCTTCTTCGCTGCGCATGAATCGCAATGCCGTCTTCCTCTTTCTCGCCGGCATTATCGGCTGCTTCATCGGCGGCGTCCCGGCCATGATCGGCGCCACGGTCTGCGGCACCCTCGGTGCCGGCTTCCTGATGGCAGGCTTTGCCTCCATGCATCTGAAGACACGCGGCAAGGACTGGCGCCTGCCGGCTCTGGTGCTGGCTTACCTGTCGACGATCATGCTGCTGCCACTGATCATACCGCTCATCATCGGCCTGTCGGATACCCGGCGGACCGTTGCGCTCACACCGGCCGCCAAGGCCAAAACAGACACTCCAGACAACACTGATTGACCACTGAAAGGACCAAAATCATGGACGTCATTCTGCTTGAACGCATCGCCAAGCTCGGCCAGATGGGCGAAACCGTCAAGGTTCGCGACGGCTTCGCTCGCAACTTCCTGCTGCCGCAGGGCAAGGCGCTGCGCGCCAACGCTGCCAACAAGGCTCGTTTCGAAGCCGAGCGTGCAACGCTCGAAGCCCGTAACCTCGAGCGCAAGTCGGAAGCCCAGAAGGTTGCCGACGTTCTCAACGGCAAGTCCTTCATCGTCGTCCGTTCGGCTGGCGAAACCGGCCAGCTCTACGGTTCGGTTGCTGCTCGCGACGTCGTCGAAATCCTGGCTGCCGAAGGCTTCAACATCGGCCGCAACCAGGTCGAGCTGAACACCCCGATCAAGGCCATCGGCCTGCATCAGGTCGTCATCCACCTGCATTCGGAAGTCGAGATCTCGGTCGAGCTCAACGTTGCCCGTTCGGCTGAAGAAGCAGAGCGCCAGCTCAAGGGCGAAAACCTGACCTCGGCCGACGCCATCTACGGCATCGACGAAGACGCTCTGCGTCCGGAAGACTTCTTCGATCCGGAAGCCGACCTCGACGGCGACGACCTGTAAGACTTTCGCCCCCTCGGGCGAATGCAAAAGCCCGGCCTTGCACTTGCAAGGCCGGGCTTTTCTTGTTGCAGACATTACCCTGTCGGCTCAGGCAGGATCGAGGCTCTTGTCGATCCGCACGACAACGGACATGCCCGGGGCGAGAAGAGACGCGGCGTCCGCGGTATCGTCGATGACAATCCGGACACCCGCGCGCTGGGCAATCTTGACGAAGTTGCCCGTGGCATTATCGGGCTTGATTACGGAGAACTCCGAACCGGTTGCGGGCGAGAAGCGCTCAACCTTGCCGGACAGAACGCGTCGATCGAGGGCATCCACGGTGATCTCGACCGGTTGGCCGACCTTCATGCCGGCCAGTTGCGTTTCCTTGAAGTTGGCAATGATCCACACTTCCGGCGGCACGACGGCCATGAGCTGGGTCCCGGCCGTGACATACTGGCCGACGCGAACGCCGACTTCGCCGAGCTTGCCTTCACGAGGCGCGCGGATCTCGGTGTTTGACAGATCGATCTTCGCCAGTTCCACCGCCGCGTCGGCATTGGCAACTGCGGCCTCCAGAGAGCTCCTGTTGACGATGATGGTCTGCAGGTCCTGGCGGCTGACTTCGACGGCAGCCTTCGCCTGGGCCATGCCGGCACGCGCCCGGTCGAGTGCCGCATGGGCCTGCTCCTGGGCGCTGGTCGCTACCACGCCGCTGCGGATCAGGCTGTCCTGCCGGTCCGCCTGCAATTGCGCCTGCTGAAGGTCGGCGTTGACGGCATCGACGGCGGCTTCGCTGGAGACGATCCGCGCCTTGGCGGCGTTTTCCTGCTGGCGGGAGTTGTCGAGCGAGGCTTTCTGGGTGGCGAGTGCCGCTTCGGCCTGCGCGAGCTTCTGCCGATAGATCCGGTCATCAATGCGGGCGAGAAGCTGGCCCTTTTGGACGGTTTCATAGTCCTTGACCGGGACTTCGACGACATAACCGCTGACCTGCGGGCTCATCATCGTGACATAGCCACGGACATAGGCATTGTCCGTCATCTCGACCGAACTCGCGAAGGGCGGCAGGCGCCAGGCGTAGAGCACCAGGGACGTGCCAAGCACTGCGCCGAGGATGATCAGGATGGTTGCGGGGGTGAATATCTTCTTCAACATGGCGGTAGACTCGTTTCGACGTCAGGATTTGGGGGAAAGCTCGACCTCGCGGCTGCGGTGTGTCCGCAGCCAGCGCCAGGCGAGATGCACGAGCAGAATGGCAAGTGCTGCGGTCGTGACAGCAGCGATCAGGAGAAAGGTATCGGTGTAGGCGAGCACATAAGCCTCTCGGGTTACCTGCTGCGAGAGCAGTGTCACCCCTTCGGCATTGAGAATGGCCGGATCGGTGATGACTTTGCGGTAAGCTGCGGCGAGCTGGCTCACCCGCTGGGCAACCTCGGGTCGGCTCATCAGGATGTTTTCGACAAGCACGTTCGAATGGAACTTCTCGCGGATCGTCACGAATGTTCCGAGCAGGGATGTCATCAGCAGGGCACCCGTGATCTGGGTGAACAGGAAGATCACGATGAAGTTGACGATATAGGTCGGCCCCTTCTGCAAGGCACCGGCAAACCCCTTTGCCATCACCGGCGGCAGGAACATGGCCGCACCGAAGGCGATCATGCCCTGGCTGAGATACATCTGCTCGGGTCGGGTCAGGTTTGTCGCAAGGCTGTCGAGATAGGCGCCGACGGCAATCAGGGCGAGCGCGATCACATGGGCCGTCTCGACAAAACGCGATGACATCAGCGCCATGCACAGGAGGGCGCCACCGACGGAAGCGAGCAGCACGATCGCCCAGAGGACAAACTGCTGGTCGTTCAACAGGCCGATCTGCTGGAAGAAGCTGACGGCCGTCGACGATTGTTCCGACGACACCGCGCGAAAGACCAGGAGCACGGCCGCCATGTGGAGATTGTCACGGGAGAAGATCCAGCGGAAATCGAGCATGGGGTTGGTGCGACGGGATTCGATGAGCGCCGTCATCGACAGGAAGATGATCGCAGCAGCCAGGATCGCGCCGAGCCACCAGGTTTCGAACCACCAGTAAAGGCGGCCGAGGGTCAGGAAGATGGCGATGCAGCCGATGCCGATCGCCATGAGCAGATAAGAGACGATATCGATCCGCTCGATGACCTTGGCGCGGGGCGGTGGCGTGAGCGGCAGGGCAAAAATGATGGCCATGGCCAGGAGCGCCAGCCCGACTTCAAGCGAATAGAGGGCGTGCCAGCCATCGAGCTGCAGCAGGCCAGGCGAGACCATACGGGCCAGCGGCGCGGCAAGCAGCGTGCCCATCAACGCTATATTCAGACCCTGAGTAAGCTTGCGTTGAAGCGGAAAGGCCTCCAACACATACATGAATCCAAGAGTCGAGATCGGGGCTGCGGCGCAGCCGCTGATAAAGCGGACGACCAGTGCCGAGTGAAGATCATTGACGAACAGATTCAGTGACGACACGAGCACGAAGAGCAGAATGCTCCATTCCGCGAAGGGGCGCAGGCCGTATTGCGTGCGGATCTTGAAAAGCGCGATCGATAGGGTGGCATAGGGCGCCATGTAGGCTGCCGAAAGCCAGGCAGCCTCGACCGCGGTTGCGGAGAACTCGCCTTGCAGCTGATAGAGATTGGCGTTGACGATGTTCATCCCAAGCCCCTGGGTGATGAACAGCAGCAGGCCGGATGCGACATAGATAACGGCAAGCCAGAGCGGCTTCGCCGGCGGGGTGGACGGTGCGGCAGGCTGTGCGACAGCAGTCGGTGCAGACGCCCTGGTTGCCTCTTCCGGGCCGGGGCCGGTGCTTTCGGCGACGGCGCTCATGGCTGCACCTTTTCCTGGTCGAGACGCTGCAGGTTGCGGCTCAGCCGACGCACGACGGAGAGCGCAACCTCGATCTCTTCTTCCGATATGTCAGCCGCAATCTGGCCGCGCAGGTCGGTCGCCAGAACGTGCATTTGGTCAAACGCTGCCCTGCCCGCCTCGGTCATGGCGATGCGCTTGGCACGGCGATCCTTCGCGTCCTCGGTCCGCAGAATGAGGCCCTGCCGTTCCATGCCATCCAGGACACGCACCAGGGTCGGCGTTTCGATTTCCAGTTCTTCTGCGAGATCTTTCTGGGTCAAAGGTCCGCGCCGGGCGATCGCAAACAGAGCGCGGGCCCGTGCGAGCGTCAGCCCCTCCTCGCGCACGGCGGCATCAAAGAAGGCGCGGAGCTTGCGATTGAATGCCGACATCTCATCGAAGAGCTGTTCGTTCTGGGACTGCCGAGACACTTGCGACGCCTCCTATTAATTAGGTCGCTATCTATATTTAGCCTAATTAATGCGCTTCAGGCTAAAAGCAAGGGCGCCGCCGCGATAGCTGCCATGCGTCAACCGCATGAGGCCGAGGCGATTCCCGAAAGCCTCCTTCTGCGAGACAGTTCCACGCGGGTTGGGACGTTTCCCTCCCAGCTGCCAATTTTTCGGACCAATCCAGCATCCGGCTCTGCTAGAATAACGACTTCCGAGGCCGATTCGTGGAATGTCACAGTCAACCGAAAAGATCCGAAACCTCGGCTTTTTCTGAAGACGGGATCGGGTGCCTGTGAATCAATGTGGGTTGCCGTGCGAGCGGTTTCGCCGCCCTGCGTCTTCGCTATGGTGCAGCCACCGCCGACACACTGATTGGATGCGAACGAATGAACGATGCTGCGCGCAAACTGAGCCCGGTCCAGCCGACCGAACCGCTCTACCGGGAAGCGCCGAACAATATCGAGGCGGAGCAGGCCCTTCTGGGAGCGCTTCTGGTCAACAACGACGCCTATTACCGCGTCTCGGACTTCCTGAAAGCCGAACATCTCTATGAGCCATTGCACCGGAAGATCTTCGAGGTCGCATCCGAAATCATCCGCATGGGCAAGACGGCAAACCCGGTCACGATCAAGACCTTCCTGCCGGCCGACCAGAAAGTCGGCGACCTGACGGTCGCGCAATATCTCGCGCGCCTCGCCTCCGAAGCGGTCACCATCATCAATGCGGAAGACTATGGTCGCGCTATCTACGATCTCGCGCTGCGCCGCTCGCTGATCCAGATCGGCGAGGATGTGGTCAACATCGCCTATGACGCGCCGCTCGACATGCCGCCGCAGGCGCAGATCGAAGACACCGAACGCCGGCTCTTCGCACTTGCCGAAAACGGTCGCTACGACGGCGGCTTCCAGTCCTTCTCGGATGCCGTCGCCCAGGCCGTCGACATGGCCGGTGCCGCCTTCGAACGTGACGGGAACCTGTCCGGCATTTCGACCGGCATCAGCTCGCTCGATTCGAAGATGGGCGGATTGCAGCGCTCCGACTTGATCGTGCTCGCCGGACGTCCGGGTATGGGCAAGACCTCGCTTGCCACCAACATCGCCTGGAACATCGCGGCGGCCTATGAGCCCGAAGTGATGCCCGACGGGTCGTTCAAGGCCAAGAATGGCGGTGTCGTCGGCTTCTACTCGCTCGAAATGTCGGCGGAACAGCTCGCCACCCGTATCATGTCCGAGCAGACGGAAGTCTCGTCCTCGAAGATCCGCCGCGGTGACATCACCGAGCACGAATTCGAAAAGCTCGTCGGCTTTTCCCAGACCATGCAGAAGGTGCCGCTGTTCATCGACCAGACCGGTGGTATCTCGATCGCGCAACTCGCGGCGCGCGCCCGTCGTCTCAAGCGTCAGCGCGGTCTCGACTTTCTGGTCGTCGACTACATCCAGCTGATGACCGGCGCCGGCAAGGCGGGCGAAAACCGCGTGCAGGAAATCACCCAGATCACCACGGGCCTGAAGTCGCTCGGCAAGGAGCTGAACGTGCCGATCGTCGCGCTGTCGCAGCTCTCGCGTCAGGTCGAAAGCCGCGAAGACAAGCGCCCGCAGCTCTCCGACCTTCGCGAATCGGGCTCGATCGAGCAGGACGCCGACGTGGTGCTCTTCGTGTTCCGCGAGGAATATTATGTGAAGAACATGGAGCCGCGCGACCTCGCCGACCCCAAGTATCCGGAATGGGAAGCGCATATGGAAAAGGTGAAGGGCACGGCCGACGTGATCATCGCCAAGCAGCGTCACGGACCGACGGGTACCGTCAAGCTCGCCTTCCAGTCGGAATTCACCCGCTTTGCGGATCTGGCCGACCCGAGCTTCATCCAGTACGAAGAGCCGTGAGATCGAGGGCGCCGAAAGGCGCCCTTTCCGTTTTCGGATCAGAAGCCCATCGCACGCATGAGGGCGACCGATACCACGCCGAGCGCCGCCGCCGGCAAGAGCGACAGACGCAGTGCGGCGACGACCACAACCAGACAGCCGATCGTTTCCGGCCAACCCGTGGCAAAGGCCGTCGGCGCGACAACGGCCATGAGGACGGCAGGCGGTACGGTGGAGAGTGCCTTTTCGGCGCCGGCGCCGAGTTTCAGCCTGCGCACCAGAAATGCGCCAGAGAAGCGTGTGAAAACCGTGGCCGCCATCATGGCGAGGATCGCGGCGAGGGTTGCGGGATCGAGACTCATGTCGGCTGTTCCTTTTGCGCCAGTGGAAGGAAGGCCGCGCCGAGGCCGGCGAGCGCACCGGCGGCGATGTACCAGGCGCCGGGGACCAGTGCGTGCACCGTGAGAGCCGCAAGGCCGCTTGCGGCCAGCACCAGCCCGGTCTCCCTGCCCTTCCAGAAGCCGGTGAGCAAGACGATGAAGACTGCGGGGAAGGCGAAATCCAGGCCGTAGACGGCGATGTCGCCGATCAGAGCACCAAAGAGCGCGCCAGCCAGGCTCGATGCCACCCAGCCGAGATAGAAGGGCAAGGCGAGCCCGAGATAGTAGGCGGGGGTCAGCATCGTCGTCCGCGCCCGCGCTTCCGCCAAAGCCCAGTTCTCGTCCGCCATGACGAAGAGCGTCGGCAGCTTCTGCCAGGGGCGGAAGAGCCCGAGGCTGCGCTCCAGCGAGGCACCCATCAGCATGTGGCGGAGATTGACCAAAAGGGCTGCGAAACCGAGCGCCGTCCAGGATGCCGGATGAGTCCACAGATCCATGGCCACGAATTGCGAACCGCCGGCAAAGACCAGCGCGCTCATCAGCACCGTCTCCAGCGGCGAGAGCCCGTTGCCGGTTGCGACGGCGCCGAAGACAAAACCGATGGGGGCAGCGGCAACGATGAGGGGAAGAATGGCGCGCAGGCCGTCGATGGCTTGCCGTCGGAATGTGTGTTCAGTCATGGGACCTCCTGTTCGCGCAGGGTCTATCGCGCGGCCGGAGGATGCGTCTTGAAGGAAAGTGACCCGCGGCTTAGCCGGCGCGAAAGACGGCAGGCGTGAGGCCGGTGCGCGCCTTGAACTGGCGTGTCAGATGCGCCTGATCGGCGAAACCGCAGGCGAGTGCCGTGTCCGAGGGCGTCGCACCGTGCCGCAAGAGATGGCGGGCATGGCGGATGCGCAGGTCCGTCTGAAAGGCATGCGGCGTGATAAAATACTGCTTGCGGAAGGCGCGGATCATGTGTGCGCGGCTGAGACCCGCGACCTTGGCCAGGGTCTCGAGACCCAGCTCCTCGGCAAAATGCTCGGCGATGTAATCGCGCACCCGCCGCATGGCCTGCGGCTCGCCATGATCGGGCGCGCGGATAATGTCGCTGCCGTGGCGGGCGAACATGGTGGCGAGAACGCAATACATGCTCTCCTCGCCCTCCAGTGCACTGCGTCCCTCCTCTTCCAGCCGCCGGTGCGCCAGATTGAAGGCGCGGGCCAGATCCGGATCCGTCAGCAGCTGACGTCCAAAACTCGGGCTGCCATGGAAGGCCCTGCCGGTCACGTCCTCGATGATCTCGATCAGGAGTTCGGTATCCGGATAGATCATCCGGTAGCGATATCCTTCGGGCTGCCCCGGCTGGCCGTCATGCACCTCACCCGGATTGATTAGGTAGAGCGCGCCCGGTCCGGTATGTTCGCGGGTGCCGCGAATGCTCGCCACCTGGCACCCCTGCTCGATCGCGCCGATGGAGAAGGTATCGTGCGAGTGTGGGGAGAATTCGTGGGTGATGAAGGAGGCTGTCAGGCATTCCATCGCGCGAAAACGGCCGTCACGCCAAAAGCGCGTCCGCTCTGTTTGCGATACCGGATTGGCTTCGGCCGCCTGCTGCTGCGAAACACTGTGCATAGCAGCATAATATCCGGCGGCCACATTTTCGTCTTGAAGAAAAGTGCTAGGGTCCATCAATCCCGCCCCGCAGACGCAAAGATCTCATGACAGACAGATTCACCATCATCGACGCCCCGGACGAATTTCTGGCCGCGCCCCTTCGCCTGACGGTGGACCTTTCCGCCATAGCTGACAACTGGCGTGACATGGCGCGACGCTCGGGCAAGGCGCGCACCGCCGCCGTGGTCAAGGCTGACGCCTATGGTCTCGGCATCGAGGATGTCGGACAGGTGCTCTACAGGGCCGGCGCACGCGACTTCTTCGTGGCCGTGCCTGCGGAAGGCGCCACACTCAGACCCTACGCGCCGGAGGCCCGCATCTTCGTCCTCTCTGGCATCTGGCCGGGCCAGGAAGAGGTGTTCTTCGACAACGATCTCGTCCCGGTCATCGCCTCGGAAGAGCAGCTCGCCTTCTGGATGGCGCTTCTGTCGGAACGGGGGCCTTATCCTTGCGCACTGCATGTCGACACCGGGTTCAACCGACTCGGCCTGCCCATGGCCGAAGCCATTGCCCTGACTGACGACGTATCGCGTCCAGCGAGCCTCGACCCCGTACTTGTCATGAGCCACCTCGCCTGCGGCGACGATCCGTCTTCGCCAATGAACCGGCAACAACTCGAGTCCTTCCGGCAGGTTAGCGCCGCTTTTGAAGGCGTCGAATCCAGTCTGTCAGCGTCGGCCGGCACCTTCCTCAGTGCCGAATACCATTTCGACCTCACCCGTCCCGGCATCGCCCTATATGGTGGCGAAGCCGTCAACGGCGTGAAAAACCCCATGCGCAGCGTCATCAAGGCGGAAGCGCGGATCATCCAGGTGCGGGAGGCCAAGGCGGGCGAGACGGTGAGTTATGGCGCAACCCACACGCTCTCGCGTGACAGCCGACTGGCGATTGCCTCGGTCGGCTATGCGGATGGCTATCTGCGCAATCTTTCGGGCTCCGGCATCCCGCTGCGCCAGAGCGGCATTGCCGGGGCGCGCGGCGTGATCGCCGGCCAACCCGTCCCGGTCGTCGGCCGCGTCACCATGGACCAGACGATCTTCGATGTCACCGATCTTGCGCCGAATGCCGCGCGCGCCGGTGAGTATGTCGAATTGATCGGGCCGGCCATGCCGCTCGACGACGTGGCACGGGCGGCCGGCACGATCGGCTACGAAATGCTGACCGGACTGGGGCTGCGCTATGAGCGGCTCTATATCGAGGGCGACGACTGAGCACTGGCGCGGGCAGATTTGTTCTGCTATTGTTCCCTCGAGTGGAGCTGCAAATGAACGAAGACCATCTGACCAAATCCACAGTCCGCCTGGAGTTGGAGGCAGAAGAGGCCGCCTTTATCGACCAGGAGATAAGCAGAGGCGCCTGTGCGACTGCGGAGGACCTGCTACGCGCGGGTCTCCATCTTCTGGAGAAAAGCGAGCGCCAGCGACGCATTGCCGAACTTAGAACAATGATTGACGAGGCGGATGCCGACGTGGATGCCGGTCGCTTCAGCGAATTGGGCGCCCTCGGCGAGCTCAGCGACTACGTCAAAGAGCAAGCGAAAGCGCGGCGGTGACGGGTTCATCTCGTCGATACCGCTTAGCGCCTCAAGCAATTGAGGACCTCATTGGGATTTTCAACTACCTCCATAAACGCAATCCAATTGCCGCGGAACGCTTCACCCAAGACATCGAACGGAAGATCACCGCTCTGGCCGAATTCAGAAATCCTGGTGTATCGCGCGATTGGCTAAAACCCGGCCTTCGAGCATTTCCCTAGAGGCATCGATGCGTTTATTTCCGTATCGTCGATGAAATGCTGATTGTCCTGCGCATAGTGCACGGGCACCAAGACATCTCCCCCGAAAACTTCCCCGAAAGCGATCCGTAATCCATGGCAAAAGCCAAAACCCAATTCGTCTGCCAGAACTGTGGCACGGTACATTCCCGCTGGGCGGGCAAATGTGACGGCTGCGGCGAGTGGAACACCATCGTCGAAGAGGATCCGATGGGCGGGATCGGCTCGGGTCCCGGCAAGATGCCGAAAAAGGGGCGCCCGGTCACCCTCACCTCGCTGTCGGGCGAGATCGAGGAGGCGCCGCGCATCCCGACCGGCATGGGCGAACTGGACCGGGCAACGGGCGGCGGCTTCGTGCGCGGCTCCGCGGTGCTGATCGGCGGCGATCCCGGGATCGGCAAATCGACGCTTCTCATGCAGGCGGCCGCAGCGCTGGCACGACGGGGCCACAGGATCATCTATGTTTCAGGCGAAGAGGCGGTCGCGCAGGTGCGGCTGCGTGCGCAACGTCTCGGCGCCGCCGATACCGATGTGCTGCTCGCGGCAGAAACCAATGTCGAGGACATTCTTGCCACCATTTCGGAAGGCAAGCGGCCGGACCTCGTCATCATCGATTCCATCCAGACGCTGTGGAGCGACACGGCCGACAGCGCGCCCGGCACGGTCACCCAGGTGCGCACCGGCGTGCAGGCAATGATCCGTTTTGCCAAACAGACCGGGGCCACCATGGTGCTCGTGGGCCACGTGACCAAAGAGGGCCAGATCGCAGGTCCGCGCGTGGTTGAACACATGGTCGATGCGGTGCTCTACTTCGAAGGCGACCGGGGCCATCACTACCGCATCCTGCGGACCGTGAAGAACCGCTTCGGGCCGACTGATGAGATCGGCGTGTTCGAAATGTCGGACAAAGGGTTGCGCGAAGTCGCCAATCCTTCAGAACTCTTTCTCGGCGAGCGCAACGAGAAGGCGCCGGGGGCAGCGGTCTTTGCCGGCATGGAGGGAACGCGCCCCGTGCTCGTCGAAGTGCAGGCGCTGGTGGCCGCCACCTCGCTCGGCACGCCCCGCCGTGCGGTCGTCGGTTGGGATTCGTCCCGTCTCGCCATGATTTTGGCGGTATTGGAGGCGCATTGCGGGGTCAGGCTCGGTCAACATGACGTCTATCTCAACGTCGCTGGCGGATACCGGATCAGTGAACCGGCAGCCGACATGGCGATCGCGTCGGCGCTGGTTTCGTCACTGGCCGGTCTTGCCCTTCCGGCGGATTGCGTCTATTTCGGCGAAGTCAGCTTGTCGGGGGCCGTGCGGCCGGTGGCTCATACGGCCCAGAGGCTGAAAGAGGCGGAAAAGCTCGGTTTCTCCGCTGCGGTCTTGCCGGCTGCCTCGCCGGACCTTCCCAAGGGTTCGCAGGGCAAATGGAGGGAAGTGGACAGCCTTCCCGATCTCGTGGCGCGGATCGCCGGTTCCCGGCTGAAAGCCCCTACGGATCAGGAGGATGGTTGATCCGGTCCGACGCGTGAAGCCACGCGTTCCGGCGGAAGCGCGGTGACAATCAGGTCGGTTCCGGCCGTCTAAGTCTTGGAGTTGGTTTTTATGCCCATTACGATTTTCGACGGTATCGTCATCGGCGTCGTGCTGTTTTCAGCGGTGCTGGCGATGGTGCGTGGCTTTTCGCGCGAAGTGTTGTCCATTGCGAGCTGGGCCGGCTCGGTCGCCGCCGCCTATTATCTTTATCCGATGCTCGTTCCTTACGTGAAGAACTACACGAGCGACGACCGCATCGCGCTTGCAGGCTCGGCCGGCATCATCTTCATCGTCGCGCTGATCGTGATCTCCTTCATCACGTCGCGCATCGCCGATTTCATCATCGACAGCCGTATCGGCGCGTTGGACCGCACCCTCGGCTTCCTGTTCGGTGCTGCGCGTGGCCTTCTGCTACTGGTCGTTGCCGTCGCCTTCTGGAACTGGTTGATCGATGTCCGCCAGCGTCCGGACTGGGTCAACAATTCGAAGTCAAAGCCCTTCCTGGATTCGCTGGTTCTCAAGCTCGAAGCCGTGCTGCCACAGGATATCGAGCCGCAGATCCGCGAACGCATCCTCGGCCGCGAAGAGCCGCAGGCCGATGCGACCGGCGACAACGCACCGGCCGAGCAGGCACCTGCGGAACAGACGCCGTCCGACGACACCCCGGCACAGCCGGCGACGACACCTTAAGAACACACTGTTCATCGCGCGGCCTTGGTGCCGCGCGAAGCGACACCCATATCATCGCCGCCGGATCGGGACAGACCGGCGGCTTAGCCGTTAGAAGCCCAGCATCCCGCATCTGTCCCCGGAGCAAAGGCCCTCGCCATGAAGCAGATCAGCCCTTCTTATGTCGTGTATGGCAGCCATGACGACAAATATCACGAGGAATGCGGGGTCTTCGGGATCCTCGGGCATCCGGATGCCTCGACGCTGACTGCCCTTGGCCTGCACGCGCTTCAGCACCGCGGCCAGGAAGCGGCCGGTATTGTCTCCTTCGATGGACGGCAATTCTACACCGAAAAGCACATGGGGCTTGTTGGTGACCACTACACGAACCCGGTGACGCTGGCGAAGCTGCCGGGCCCGCAGGCGATCGGCCACACCCGCTACTCGACGACGGGGGAAGTGGCGCTGCGTAACGTGCAGCCGCTGTTTGCCGAACTCGAAGAAGGCGGCATCGCCATTGCCCATAACGGCAACTTCACCAACGGGCTGACGCTGCGCCGCCAGATCATTGCGACCGGCGCGATCTGCCAGTCGACCTCGGACACCGAAGTCGTTCTGCATCTCATCGCCCGCTCGCGCCACGCCTCCACCACCGACCGTTTCATCGACGCCATCCGGCAGATGGAAGGCGGTTATGCGATGATCGCGCTGACCCGGACCAAGCTGATCGCTGCGCGTGACCCGATCGGCATCCGACCGCTGGTCATGGGCGAACTCGACGGCAAGCCGATCTTCTGTTCGGAGACCTGTGCGCTCGACATCATCGGCGCCAAGTTCGTGCGCGACGTGAAGAACGGCGAAGTGATCATCTGCGAAACGCAAGCCGATGGGTCGATCTCGATCGAATCCCGCATGCCTGCCCGGCCGCAGCCGGAACGCGTCTGCCTGTTCGAATATGTCTATTTCGCCCGGCCGGATTCCGTCGTTGCCGGCCGCAACGTCTACACCACGCGCAAGAATGCCGGCATGAATCTGGCGCTCGAAGCGCCAGTCGAGGCCGACGTGGTCGTGCCCGTGCCGGATGGCGGCACGCCGGCCGCCCTCGGTTACGCCCAGCAGAGCGGCATTCCCTTCGAATACGGCATCATCCGCAACCACTATGTCGGTCGCACCTTTATCGAGCCGACCCAGCAGATCCGCGCCTTCGGTGTCAAACTCAAACACTCGGCGAACCGGGCCATGATCGAGGGCAAGCGCGTCGTGCTGGTGGACGATTCCATCGTGCGCGGCACGACCTCGCTCAAAATCGTGCAGATGATCCGCGATGCCGGCGCCAAGGAAGTGCATATCCGCGTCGCGTCACCGATGATCTTCCATCCGGATTTTTACGGCATCGACACGCCCGACCGGGACAAGCTGCTGGCCAACCAGTATGCCGACGAGGCCGCCATGGCGAAATACATCGGGGCGGATTCGCTTTCCTTCCTGTCGATCGACGGTCTCTACAAGGCGGTTGGCGGCAAGCCGCGTGATCCGGCCAATCCGCAGTTCACCGACCACTACTTTACCGGCGATTATCCGACGCGCCTCCTCGACAAGGAAAGCGAGAAGCCGGGCCGCAAGGAATCCATGCTCGCCGCCAACGGCTGAGCCACACGACCACAGGGCATACGACAGGAATTTCCATGACCATCGACCTCAAGGGCCGGATTGCGCTCGTCACCGGCGCCTCGCGCGGTATCGGCTATTTCACGGCGATCGAACTCGCCAAAGCGGGCGCCCATGTGATTGCCTGCGCCCGCACGGTGGGTGGCCTGGAAGATCTGGATGATGCCATCAAGGCGGTGGGCGGTTCCGCGACCCTGGTGCCCTTCGACCTCGCCGATATGGCGGCGATAGACCAGCTGGGCGGTCATATCTTCGAGCGTTGGGGCAAGCTCGACATCGCGGTGCTCAATGCCGGTGTGCTGGGCGTCATTTCGCCGATCGGCCATGTCGAGGCCAAGGTCTTCGACAAGGTCATGACGATCAATGTCAACGCCACCTGGCGCCTGATCCGCTCGCTGGAGCCGTTGCTGGTGAAGTCGGATCAGGGCCGCGCGCTGATCCTGTCGTCCAGCGCCGCTCACAAATGCAAGCCCTTCTGGGGGCCCTACTCCGCCTCCAAGGCCGCCGTCGAAGCGCTTGCCCGCACCTGGGCTGCCGAGACGCAGCGCCTGCCCCTGCGGATCCTGTCCGTCGACCCAGGCCCAACGCGCACAGCCATGCGTGCCCAGGCCATGCCGGGTGAAGATCCGCAGACCGTGCCGCATCCCTCGGAAGTCGCCGCCAAGCTCCTGCCGCTCGTCGGCCCGGAGCAGACGGAAACCGGCAAGCTTTACGTGGTGCGTGAAGGCAAGGTCGTCGACTACCGGATGCCTGAATAGCGCCCGTCGCCACGACGTCTGAGGGCTGAGCGCCACATTTTGTCAGGACCGTGCATGTCCCCCAAAGATTTCGCCGCCTATGCCTATCTGTCTTTGGCATGGGGCCTTTCCTTTCTTCTTCTCCTGCACGTTGTCGATGCCTTCGGCTGGATTGGGGCGGTGACGTTTCGTTGCTTCATCGCGGGCGCCCTTCTCTATGCCATCGCGCGGTTTACGGGGCGGAGGCTCGACTTCAGTGTCGGCTGGCTGCCCTTTGCCATGGTCGGCGCCACCACCGTTGCCGGACAGTTGATCGGTCTGTCTTACGCCACCCCCCGGATCGGGACGGCTATGGCCGCGATCTTCGTTGCCGCCATTCCGCTGTTTTCCATGGTGATCGCGCAAGCCTGGGGGCTGGAACGGATCACAGCGACACGTGTCGTGGGTCTGCTGCTCGGAACCATAGGGATCATCATGCTGGTCGGCTTTCCGGCGGTTCCGGTCACGTCGTCCTTCCTGATCGGATGTCTGGCCATGGTCGGCTCGACATTTTCCGCTGCCTTCGGCAGCAATTATGCCAGCCGACACCTTTCGGGCACGGGTCCTTGGGAAGTCACCATCGGCTCCTTTATCGCGGGCGGCATCATCGCCCTGCCCCTTTTGTGGTTCGTCCCTGTCCCCGCCACGCCGGCCATGGTGGATTATCTTTACCTCGTCGCACTCGCTGGGCTGATGAGCGCGCTCACCTATGTGCTTTACTTCGGACTGGTGAAAAGCATCGGCGCGACAGCGGCGATCAGCGTCGAATTCGTGGTGACAGTCGTTGCGGTTCTGGTGGGTGCGCTGGTGCTCAAGGAGCCGCTTACCGTGTTGCAGATCTGCGGCGGGCTAGTGATCATCGTGGGCTGTGCGCTGGTCCTCGGCATCGTGCGGGTGCCGCAAAACCTGCGCTGAGTTCCCCTCAGGCGCGAAGCCGACGGTGAAGGCGGGCGGTGGGACGGGGCGGCGCCGCGATCGCATGGGCCAGCTTTTCGCCGGCATCGTCCAGCATCGACGCAGGCTCGAACAGCCGGACGCAGTTTCGGCCATCCGCCTTTGCCAGATACAGGGCTGCATCGGCACTTGCGAGCAAGGTGTCGAGGTCGGCGCCGCGTGTCGTCGCCTCGCTGACGCCGATGCTGACGGTGACGGGGGGCATTAAGGACGGCGAAACCGCCATTTCCGCCACCGCTCGGCGCAGGTTTTCCGCGACCGCCACCGCCTTCTGCGCATTCATGCGCGGCATCAGGCAGGCAAATTCCTCCCCACCGATCCGAGCAAAGAGCCAGCCTTTCGGCATGCGCTGTTCGATCGCACGTGAAAAGGCGAGCAGAACCTGGTCGCCGGCGGCATGACCATGGGTGTCGTTGACGCTCTTGAAGTGATCAATATCCAGCAAGAGCAAACTGGCGCCGCCATCTTCCGTTTCCAGAACCGCGCGCGCGCCGGCGACGAAAGTGCGACGATTGGCAAGATTGGTGAGCGGATCGCGCTCGGAGGCCAGACGGTAGCGCAGTTCGTCCCGTTCCTTCGCCAGCATCAAAAGGGCTACCAGCGACAGAACGATCATCATGGAATTGGCCAGCACGATATAGGCGAACCAGGGCGCCGTGGTCCCATCCGGCGCATAAGCGGGTGCCACCAAGATGGACAAGGGCGTCGGTGCAAGCCAGACGACGCCGCGCACGATGTTCGAGAACGCGGCGAGCGACCGGGATGGCAAAGGCTCCTGCCGGGCATGTCGCATCATCTCGCGCGCCGTGAGGAAACAATAACCCGCCACCAGTACGCCAAGCACGGTGGTGCGCAGCAGCATCGACTCGTGAAAGATCGGGGTCACCCACAAGGCACTCCAGATGATCGTGCCGAGGGCCGCCTTGCGCAGCGACACGGTGCCGCCTTCGAACGCGACGACAGCCTGCCAGTAGAATGCAACGGCGAGAACCCCAAGTCCAAGGCCAAGGCCGGACGACAGGAACAGCGGCAAGCTATCACGTGCGGAATGCAGCAGCATGGCCGCACAGGCAGCGACACCGGCCGCGACCAGCAGCGGCATGATCCGGCTGTCTCGAATGCGCAACCACATATAGATGGTTACCAGTGTCGAGACGAGTGTGATCAAGGCATGCATGATCATCACTGTGGGCAGATGCAGGGTGTGGTCCATGCCGAAGGTCATCTCCGAGGGCGGTCGAATGCCACCCTAAGATTGAGGAGTTATCTTGAAAAAGACTTAAGCCGATGAGCAACTATCCACAGGGATCGCTAGGCGGATGTCTGCGTTCACGGGGCTGCAACCGCCCTTGACCAAATTCGCGACGCGCGCCATAACAGCGCCCATGAAAACGAGCCTCTGCATCATTTGCGGGATCATTATTCGCTAGCGCATGCGCTGGCCTGGCCGTTTTCGTCTCCTGCATAGCCCCAGATGACAAACGACCCGGTCCAGCCGGGTAACATTCGTTCTGGGAGTTTCACATGGCCGGCGGCCTCAAGCTTTACAACACGCTCACACGCGAGAAGGTCGACTTCGAGCCGATCGATCCCGACAATGTGCGCATGTATGTCTGCGGCCCGACGGTCTATGACTTCGCCCATATCGGCAATGCGCGCCCCGTCATCGTCTTCGACGTGCTCTACCGGCTGCTGCGCCACACCTATGGCGCCGACAAGGTCACGTATGTACGCAACATCACCGACGTCGATGACAAGATCAACGCACGCGCCTTGCGCGATTTCGGTAGCCAGATCGCCGATGGCTCAATGAGCCTTAACGACGCCATCCGCGCCGTGACCGGCAAGACCGAGAGCCAGTTCCACGAGGATGTGGCATCCCTTGGCTGCCTCAAGCCGACCGTCGAGCCACGCGCGACCGACAACATTCCGCAGATGATCGCCATCATCCAGCGGCTGCTCGACATGGGGCACGCTTATGTCGCCAGTGGTTCCGAGGGGCATGAGGTGCTGTTTTCGACCGCCTCGATGGCCGATTACGGCATGCTGTCGAAGCGTAAGCTGGAGGACCAGCAGGCAGGCGCACGTGTTGCCGTCGAAAGCCACAAGATGAACCCGGCCGATTTCGTGCTGTGGAAGCAGTCGGCCGATACCGAGCCCGGCTGGCCGGCGCATTTCACCTTCGAAGGCAAGGCGCATGCGATCTTCGGACGTCCCGGCTGGCATATCGAATGCTCAGCCATGTCCGACCGCTATCTCTGGGAAGAGATCAGGGATCGGCTTTCGCCGGCGGCCAAGGCAAAACCGCACCAGTTCGACATCCATGGCGGCGGTTTGGATCTGATCTTCCCGCACCACGAAAACGAGATCGCCCAGTCCTGCTGCGCCTTCAACAACGACCTGATGGCGACGGTGTGGATGCACAACGGCTTCCTGCAGGTCGAAGGCCGCAAGATGTCGAAGTCGGAGGGCAATTTCGTCACAATCAACGAGCTCTTGGCGACGGAGACATTCGGCGGGCGGACGTGGCCGGGCGAAGTGCTGCGGCTAGCCATGCTGATGACGCATTACCGCGAGCCGATCGATTTTTCGGTGAAGCGGTTGGAGGAGGCGGAGCGTCTTCTGGCTAAGTGGCCGGCGGGTGACGCCGGCGAGACAGCCCCGGATGCAGCCGTTTTGGAAGCCCTCTGCGACGACCTGAACACGGTTGCTGCCGTTCAGGCGGTCCATGCACTCGCCCAGGCGGCGAATGCTGATCCGTCGAAGCTGCCGCTGTTCGTCGCCTCGGCGGCGTTGCTGGGTGTGGCACCGAAGAAGGCGGAGGTTAGCGACGACCTTTCCGCCGCCGTCCAGGCGCTCGTCGACATGCGGCTCGAAATGCTCAAATCCAAGAACTTTGCCGAAGCCGACAAGATCCGAGACGATCTGGCTGCCAAGGGCATCCAGCTCAAGGACGGCAAGGACAAGGAGACGGGCGAGCGGGTCACGACCTGGGAGGTCAAGCGGTAGTTGCTTGAAAGAACCGGGCGGCATATGCTTGGCATATGCCACAAATGGAGGCGCGAATGGAACTGGAAAGGCATGTCCGTATCTTCAAGAACGGTCGCAACCGCGCTGTCCGCATTCCCGTGGAGTTCGATTTCCCGGGCGACGAGGTGATCATGCGTAAGGAAGGCGACAAGATCACCCTTGAGCCTGTCAAGAAAAAGCAGGAGAGCCTGATCGAGTGGCTTCGTCGTCAGGGCCCCCTCGATGAAGACTTCGAATTTGACCTGCGCGAAGCACCGGCACGGGACGTCGATCTGTGAACACGCCCCGCTACATGCTCGACACCAACATCGTTTCGGGCCTTATCCGGAACCCGCACGGCGCTGCTGCGGCGATGGTGGAGCGTGCCGGCGATGAGCAGATCTCGATCAGTGCGATTGTCGCGTCGGAACTGCGCTTTGGTATTCTCAAGCGCAATTCCGAGCGACTGACCTATCTGGTCGAGTCCATTCTCGATAGGATCGCAATCCTGCCTTACGAGGACAAAGAGGCGTCGCATTTTGCCGAGATCCGCCACGACCTCGAACGTATCGGCCAACCGATCGGCACGACCGATCTTTTCATCGCCGCCCATGCGCGCTCGCTTGAAGTCACCCTGGTGACCGGGAATGTCCGCGAGTTTGGTCGGGTGCCGGGCCTGAAGGTCGAGAACTGGCTGGAGGGAACCCCATGACCTCCCCCCTCACCCACACCGGCGGCTGCCAGTGCGGCGCGGTCCGCTTTCGCATGACCGGCCAGCCGAAAGATGTTTCCGTCTGCCATTGCCGGATGTGCCAGAAGGCCTTCGGGGCCTATTACGCGCCGCTTGTTGCCGTCGGCGATGCTGAGGTCAGTTGGACACGCGGCGCGCCTAAGCGTTTTGCCTCGTCGAACTACGTGCAACGCGGTTTCTGTGGCGATTGCGGAACGCCGCTGACCTATGAGGCGCCCGACGGGCTGTCGCTCGCGGCGGGCGCCTTCGATGATCCGTCGCTGCTGCCGCCGACAATCCAGTTCGGGGTGGAATGCAAGCTCGCCTTTGTCGACGCCATCCCTGCCCTGCCGGAGCGGGCGACGCTTGATGATCTCGAGGATGCGCCCTTCCTCACCGACGTCGTATCCTACCAGCATCCGGACCGGGACACGGAGCAGTGGCCGGAGGCGAAGTCGTGACGCAGCCGAACCCGAATACGAAGATGCCGAAATGGTTGCTCTACGGCCTGATCGCCAAAGGCGTTCTGGTCGCAGCAGTGATCATCGGCGTCACCGTTTATGTGACGATGCAATGAGGACGTCGAGATGAGTGAAATCGAAAGCGGTGGCTGCCAGTGCGGCGCGGTCCGGTTCCAGGCGTCGAAGCTGGGACGGCCGTCGATCTGCCATTGCCGCATGTGCCAGAAGCAGTTCGGCTCCTTCTTCGGCGCCTTCGTCACAGCCGACCAGGCGCATCTGACCTGGACGCGCGGGCAGCCGATGCTCTACCGCTCCTCGGCCAAGGTGAAACGAGGCTTCTGCGCCAAATGCGGAACGCCGCTCTCCTATCACCACCCGAACGGCGTGGAACTGGCGATCGGCGCCTTCGACCATCCCGCGCGATTCGAGCCGCAGATTCAGGTGAACCACCACCAGCGCCTGCCCTGGATCGACCATCTCTTCGAGAAGCCCGCCTTTACCAGCCCCGCGATGGAGGAGTTCTTCGCCTCGGTCGAGAGTTTTCAGCACCCCGATCACGATACGCCCGTATGGCCGCCGGAGGACGACCAATGACCCGCCAGGTGCATTCGGGCGGCTGCCAATGCGGCGCGATCCGCTACAAAATCGCGGGCGAGCTCGGCTATCCGCATATCTGTCACTGCCGCATGTGCCAGAAGGCGAGCGGCAACTTCTTCATGGCGCTCGCCGGTTCCCGACAGGAAGATTTCCTCCTGATGCGTGGCGAGCCCAGCTGGTTTCAGTCGTCGGACCCGTGCGGGCGCGGCTTCTGCAAGGACTGCGGCACGCCGCTTTTCTTCCGCACCAAGGGTTCGCCCTATATCAGCGTGACCATCGGCAGCCTCGACAAGCCTGAAATGGCAGAGCCCATCTCGCAGGACGGTGTCGAGAGCCGCGTGCCTTACTTCGACAAACTTTTCGGCCTGCCAGAAAACCAGACCGACCGTTCGGATCTACCGGCCGGCAATGCCGGGATCGCCGCCACCTCGCGGCAGCATCCCGATCACGATACGGTGGCCTGGCCACTGAAAAGGACATGACATGACGACTGAATTGCGCGGCTTTTACCCCGAAATCGAACCCTTCGAGACCGGCATGCTCGATGTCGGCGACGGGCACCAGATCTATTGGGAGCGCTTCGGCACCAAGGGTGCCAAGCCCGCCGTCTTCCTGCATGGCGGCCCGGGTGGTGCGACCAGCCCGTCACATCGCCGCCTCTTCGACCCTGCGCTCTATGACGTTATCCTGTTCGACCAGCGCGGTTGTGGCAAATCCACGCCGCATGCGTCGATCGAGGCCAACACCACCTGGCACCTGGTCGCCGATATCGAACGGCTGCGTCAGATGATCGGCGCTGAAAAATGGCTCGTGTTCGGCGGCTCCTGGGGCTCGACGCTAGCGCTTGCCTATGCCGAAACCCATCCGGAGCGCGTGTCCGAACTGGTCCTGCGCGGGATCTACACGCTGACCAAGGCCGAACTCGACTGGTATTACCAGTTCGGCGTCTCCGAGATGTTCCCGGACAAGTGGGAACGTTTTTGCGCACCGATCCCGGAAGATGAGCGTCATGAAATGATGGCCGCCTATCGCCGCCGGCTGACCGGCACCGATCGTGAAGAACAGCTGCGCTGCGCGGTGGTCTGGAGTTCCTGGGAAGGCGAGACGATCACGCTTCTGCCGAACCCTGACTATTCCGACCATTTCCATGACGCGGACTTCGCCCTCGCCTTTGCGCGCATCGAAAACCACTTCTTCGTCCATGCCGGCTGGATGGAGGAAGGTCAGCTCCTGCGCGATGCCCACAAACTGAAGGATATCCCGGGCGTGATCATCCACGGCCGCTACGACATGCCCTGCCCGGCGAAATATGCTTGGGCTTTGCACAAGGCCTGGCCAAAGGCGGATTTCCACCTGATCGAGGGGGCGGGTCACGCCTATCTCGAGCCTGGCATCCTCGACCAGCTGATCCGGGCGACGGATCGGTTTGCGGGGAAAAGTTGAATATGAGAATTGCCCCTCACCCTACCCTCTCCCCGCAGGCGGGGAGAGGGAGTGAAGGCGGCGCCGTTTCGGCCTTCCCCCGCTCGCGGGGAGAAGGTGGCGGCAGCCGGATGAGGGGCAGACATCACCGAGTTGCCTGAGGACAACAGCATGACACGCGACAAGATCACCCTGTTCGATACGACGCTCCGCGACGGCCAGCAGACGCCGGGGATTGATTTTTCCGTCGAGGACAAGATCGCGATCGCCACCATGCTGGACGAATTCGGCATCGACTTCATCGAGGGCGGTTATCCCGGCGCGAACCCGACGGACACCACCTTTTTCGCCAAGAAGCGGACGAAACAGGCCGGCTTCGTCGCCTTCGGCATGACCAAGCGCGCCGGTGTCTCCGCCTCCAACGATCCGGGGCTGACCCAGCTTCTGCAGGCCAAGGCGGACGCGATCTGCCTCGTTGCCAAGAGCTGGGACTATCACGTGAAGGTAGCGCTCGGCTGCACCAACGAGGAAAACCTCGAAAGCATCCGCGACAGCGTCAAGGCCGTGGTGGCTGCCGGCAAGCTGTCTATGGTCGACTGCGAGCACTTCTTCGACGGCTACAAGGCCAATCCCGACTATGCGATTGCCTGCGCCAAGCAAGCCTATCAGGCCGGCGCACGCTGGGTCGTGCTTTGCGACACCAATGGCGGCACGCAGCCGCCGGAGATCCGCGACATTGTCTCGGCCGTCATCGCCTCCGGCATCCCCGGGTCCTCGCTCGGCATCCATGCCCATAACGACACCGGCCAGGCGGTCGCCAATTCGCTCGCCGCTGTCGAAGCCGGCGTACGCCAGATCCAGGGCACACTGAACGGGATTGGCGAGCGCTGCGGCAATGCGGATCTGGTCACGATCATCCCGACGCTCTGTCTGAAGGAGACCTATGCCTCGCGCTTCGAGACGTCGATCGACCGGGAAAAGCTCGTCGGCCTCACCCGCCTGTCGCGCGCCTTCGACGAACTCCTGAACCGCTCCCCGAACCATCAGTCGCCTTATGTCGGCGGCTCGGCCTTTGCCACCAAGGCCGGCATCCACGCCTCGGCGCTTCTGAAGGACCCGAAGACCTACGAACATGTCGAGCCGGAAAGTGTGGGCAATTTCCGCAAGGTCATGGTCTCCGACCAGGGCGGCAAGGCGAACTTCCTCAACGAGCTCAAGCGTCGCGGCATTTCGGTTGCCAAGGACGATCCCAAGCTCGACACGCTGATTTCCGTCGTCAAGGAACGGGAAGCCTCGGGTTATGCCTATGAGGGTGCGGATGCGAGCTTCGAGCTTCTGGCGCTGAAGACGCTCGGCACGGTGCCGGACTTCTTCGCAGTCGAAAGTTTTCGCGTGATGGTCGAGCGACGTTTCGACAGCCATGGCCGACTGAAGACGGTTTCCGAAGCCGTGGTGAAGGTTCTGGTCGAAGGCGAGACCGTCATGTCGGTCGCCGAGGGCGACGGCCCGGTCAACGCGCTCGACATTGCGCTGCGCAAGGACCTCGGTAAATACCAATCGGAGATCCTCGATCTTGAACTCGCGGACTACAAGGTGCGTATCCTGAACGGTGGTACCGAGGCGATCACCCGCGTCCTCATCGAATCCACCGATGCGACGGGTGCGCGCTGGTGGACCGTCGGTGTGTCGGAAAATATCATCGACGCCTCCTTCCAGGCGCTGATGGATTCGATCGTCTACAAGCTGATGAAGAACCGCGAACTGGCCGGCAAAATCGGCGCCGAATGAGGGCGGCGATTTCTTTTCTCTCAAGGGGTGGCGGCGGCCTGATCAGGCGACGACGGGTTCCTCACATGACCTTGGTCGGTCGAGACGGGTTGCAATGATCGACAAGATCAGGGCAGCGAGCGGGAATGCGGCTGCGACCAGCGGCAACAGCGTGAGCCCCGGCCCGCGCTCGATCGCAATGCCGCCAACCCAGGCGCCGATGGCATTGCCGAGATTAAAGGCGGCAATATTGAAGCTCGATGCCAGCGCCTGCCCTGCCCCTTCCGCCTTCTGCAGAACACGCATCTGCAAGGGGGCGACCGTTGCAAAGCCTGCCGCGCCGACAAGACCGACGAAGACGATGGTGAGGATCTTGTTGTCGAGGACCACGGTCATGGCGGCGAGCGACAGCGTCAGGACCGCCAGGGTTATCAGCACGGAGCGATCGAGGTCACGGTCGGCCAACTTGCCGCCGAGGAGATTGCCGACGATCAGACCAACCCCGAACACCAGCAGGATCGGAGAGACGGCCGCTGCCGAGAAGCCCGTGACCTCGGTCAAAACCGGGGCGATGTAGGTGAAGACCGTAAAGACGCCGGCATAACCGAGCACGGTGATCGCGAGGCCGGCGAGAACCTGAGGTCGGCCCATGGTGGCGAGATCCGAGCGCCAGTCCTGCGCCTCCGGCTTCTGCGCATCGCGCGGTAGGAAGATCGCGAGCACGACGAGTGCTGCGATACCGACAAGAGCCACGGCCCAGAAGGTCGTGCGCCAGCCATATTCCTGGCCGAGCCAGGTGCCGAAGGGCACGCCGGCGATGTTGGCAACGGTCAGGCCGGTGAACATCACGGCGATGGCAGATGCCCGACGCTCGGGTGCGACCAGCCCTGTCGCGACGACCGAACCGACGCCGAAGAAGGTGCCATGGGCAAGGGCTGCAACGAGCCTTGCGGCCATCAGCATCTCGTAATTGGGCGCGAGCGCACAGGCGATATTGCCGATGGTGAAGATCACCATCAGCGCAATCAGCACCGTCTTGCGTGGCCAGCGGCTGGACAAAGCGGTGAGGATCGGCGCGCCGAACACGACACCCAGCGCATAACCGGAAATGAGCAGACCTGCTGCGGCGATCGAGACGCCGAGATCGGCGCCGACGTCGATCAGCAGGCCCATGATGACGAATTCAGTGACGCCGATGCCGAAGGCACCGACGGTCAGGGCATAGAGGGCAAGAGGCATGGAAGTGCGTCCTTGTTGAGATGGGATGCACAGCAGATAGACAGAGCAGGCCGAGTGAAATAGTCTGCGATCAATCACATCATTCATGAATTGAATTCACACTATGGCGCGGCAGGACTTCAATCGATCCGGCGAAATGGAAGTTTTTGTGCAGGTGGTGCAGCAAGGCGGCTTCTCGGCTGCGGCACGCTACTTCCGCATGACGCCCTCGGCGGTCAGCAAACTGGTGGCCCGGATGGAAACGCGGCTCGGGACACGTTTGGTCAACCGCTCCACCCGCAAGCTGCTGCTGACGCCTGAAGGGCGGACTTTCTACGAGCGCTCGGTGCGAATACTCGCCGACATCGAGGAGGCAGAGCGGAGTGCCGCAAATCTCGACGATCCGCGCGGTCTGATCCGGATCAATACCAGTGCCGCTTATGGCACGCATGTTCTTGCGCCGATCCTCGCGCGCTTTCTGGACCTCTATCCCGGGATTTCAGTCGAAGTCGTCCAGACGGATCTGGTGGTCGACCTCCTGGCGGAACGGGCAGACATCGCCATCCGCGCCGGCGCCATGAGCAATTCCAGCCTGGTCGCACGAAAGCTCGGCGACACGCCCCTCCTCATCGTCGCCTCGCCGGCCTACATCGCCCGCCATGGCATGCCGGAAACAGCGGCCGATCTGGAAAGGCACAACCGCCTGGGGTTCGGCTATGTCCGGGCGCTGCGCGAATGGCCGGCACCTCAAGGTGAGGACATCGTGCAGGTCCCGGTCGCGGGACGGGTCAGCGCCAGCGATGGCGAGGCCCTTCGGCATTTTGCCATTGGCGGTGTCGGGCTGGCGCAATTGGCTCGCTTCACGGTGGCTGAAGACCTGCAGGCTGGTCGCTTGGTAACGGTGCTTGATGATCCCCGCACCCGACGTGTCGAGCCGTTTCATGCTGTCTATGTTGGCCAAGGCGGCCATCTGCCGGCGCGCATCCGCGTCATGCTCGACTTTCTTGCCCAGTATGGGCGTGTGTCCTGACCCACAGCAATTGCCGCCGCGCCTTGCCTCATCCGCTGCAATCCCGGGCGTTTCGTCTCATGCGCTCATGGCTTTGACCGGCGGTTCAGATCGGCAGACAAGACATCTGACCCCAGCCATTGATCGCCGCAAGTGAAGGATCCATCAGTGAAATGCATTTGCACCCGCTACCTCGCGGGCGTATGGCCGTTTCCAAAGCATAACAAAAGTCAGGAAACACCATGGCCGATGCCCCGATGCCCGCAGAGAACAAGGACAGTCTCAACGGCTTCCTTTTTGCCCTCTCCGCCTATCTGCTGTGGGGCTTTCTGCCGCTCTACATGAAGGCGCTTGCCCACATCTCGCCGGCGGAGGTGATCGCGCATCGCATCATTTGGTCGATCCCCGTCGCCGGCCTGCTGCTGATTATCCTGAAACGAACCGACGACCTGAAGAGGGCTATGCGCAATCCGCGCATGCTCGGCATGGCCGCCGTGACCGCGACGCTGATCAGCGTCAACTGGGGTATCTATGTCTGGGCGATCGGGGCCGGCCATGCGCTGGATACCGCGCTAGGCTATTTCATCAACCCGCTGTTCTCGATCCTGCTCGGTGCGGTGATGCTCAAGGAAAGATTGAAGCAGACGCAGGTTGCAGCCCTTGCCCTCGTCGTCGTCGCCGTCGTCATTCTCACGGTGGAAGCTGGGCGCTTGCCGATCGTCGCCTTGGCGCTGACCTTCTCCTGGGGTTTCTACGCCTTCTTCCGCAAGACCCTGCCGATCGGGCCGAACCAGGGCTTTCTGCTGGAAGTGCTGCTCCTCGCGCCGTTTGCGCTCGGCTACCTCGTCTATCTGAACCTTCAGGGCGGCGGGCATTTCCTGACGGGCAATACGATGGACACGGTGCTGCTCGCCTCGGCGGGGCTAGTGACGGCCGTACCGCTGATCCTATACGCGAACGGGGCAAAGCTTCTGCGCCTGTCGACCATCGGCATCATGCAGTATATCGCACCGTCGATGATCTTCATCACGGCCGTCTTCGTGTTCAAGGAACCCTTCAGCCCGGCCAAGGCCATCGCCTTCCCGCTGATCTGGGTGGCATTGGTGATCTACACACTGCCGATGCTGAAGCGCCGTTGAGGCGCTTCTTCGGTTTCAGAGCTTGGCAATGGTTGCTGGATCGCCTTCCGGCGCCTCGGTCTCTGCCCATCGGGCCTTGATCGCCGGGACGATGTCCTCGATCCGGTCGATGACCATGGGCCGCACGCGGTGCGCCGTATGGATGAAGCCGGAGGCCGACATGTGGTCGACGAGTTCCAGCATCGGCTTCCAGAAGTCATTGATATTGGCGAAGACCATCGGCTTCTCGTGACGGCCGAGCTGGCCCCAGGTCATGATCTCGACGATCTCCTCCAACGTGCCGATGCCACCGGGCAACGTCACAAAGGCATCCGAGCGCTCGAACATCGCATGCTTGCGCTCGTGCATGTCCTTGGTGATGATCAACTCGTTGAGCTGGCCCAGCGAATGGCGCGTCGCTTCCATGTCGACGAGGAATTCGGGGATGATGCCGGTCACATGGCCGCCGGCCGAGAGCACGCCCGAGGCGACCGCCCCCATGATGCCCTTGGTGCCGCCGCCATAAACGAGACGCAGACCGTTTTCGGCCAGCGACCGGCCAAATGCGCGGCCCGCTTCCATGAAGGCAGGATCGCGTCCCGGCTGGGAGCCACAATAGACGCAGACGGATCGAATCGGAGTTTTTTGTTCGCTCATGCGGGCCAAAAAACAGGCTGCCGGCAGCAAGGTCAACAAAATTGGCTGAAAACCCGATGCAAGCCGGGCGGAAATGGTTCCCGACGCTTGTCGAAACAAGCGGTTAAGGCTAGCAATTCCAAGGGATATGGCGGCTGTTCCGCCGGGAGACTTGAGATATGAAGAACCGTGCCCTCTGGGTGGTCCTGCTTGTACTTGCCATCGTCACACTGCTGATGGTGTTTGTCATCATGCCACGGCTGAACCAATCGAGCGATACGGCGCCCGCGATCAGCGCGGCCACCGATGCGGTGAAGTCCGCCGCCGATCAGGCCGCGCAGACCGCCGAGACCGCCACGGCCAACATCGCCGATGCGGCTGCGGAGAAGATGGATCGCCTGAAGGCAGATGCCGTGAAGGCCGTCGACGGCATCACCGCCCTCTTCGCAGACGGCCGCACGCCGAGCGTCGAGGCCTATAGCGCAGCCAAGACGCTGGCTCAGGGTGCGGTTCAGGCTCTGTCTTCGATCGAAATGCCCCAAGGTCTCGATGCCAAGCTCACGGATACGATGAAGGCCCTGCAGGCGGATGCTGCTCGCGCATTGGCGCTGATCGAACAACTGCCCGACGACCCGGCCAAGGCCGCAGGACTGGTTGCCTCGATCAAGGACGCATTGCTCGGCAAGCCGGTTGAGACTGCGGCTGCTCCGGCGGAAGCCGCAGCCTCCGAGTTGCCACGGTTCGACGTCCTCCGTGTCGAGCCGGATGGCTCCACGGTCATTGCGGGCAATGCGGCTCCGGGCGCGAAGGTTGAAATTCTCAACGATGGTGCGGTGATCTCGTCGCAGACCGTCGATGGCACCGGCGACTTTGCTGCCGTACTCGACAATCCGCTGCCGCCCGGCGACCATGCCCTGCAGATCCGGGCGACCGGTGCCGACGGCAAGTCCGTGACTTCGGAAGAAGTGGCGACCATTTCCGTTCCGGAAGGCGGCAAGGGGGAACTCCTGGCCATGGTTTCGACGCCGGGCAAGGCAAGCCGCCTGATCACCCTGCCGGGTGCCGCCGATACGGCTGCCGCGCCTGCCGCGACACCCGCTGCCACGGCACAAACCCAGCCGGCCGCGGCCGCCGTATCGGAGACCACCACCCCCGCCTCCGATAGCGCTGCTCCGGGTGCCACCGGACTGCCGGAACTGCCGGCGGCATCGAGCCAGCTTGCCGGCTCGGCGCCGACCATACCGGCCAGCGGAACGGACGTTTCGGCTGCGCCCGCCGCCGCACCGGCCACCGAAACGCCGGCTGCGAACACGACACCGGCCGTTACTGCGGCTGAAGTCCAGGTGACCGCCGTCGAGATCGAAGGCGACCGGATCTTCGTCGCAGGCAAGGCACCGGTCGGTTCGACCGTCCGCGGTTTTGCCGACAAGGCGACGATCGGCGAGAGCAAGACCGATGCCAGCGGGCATTTCGTCATTGACGGAACGATGGCGCTGTCTGTTGGCAACCACATCATCGAAGTGGAACTGCTGGATGCCGCCGGCAAGGTGGTCGTGCGCGCTTCGGTTCCGTTCGAGCGACCGGAAGGCGAGCAGGTCTCGGTCGTGGCACCCGCACCCGACGCTAATGCGGGTCAGGCGGCACCGGAACAGGCGGAGTTCGAACGTCTGCGCATCTCGCTCACCAAGGCGCTGACAATTCTCGAAGGTCTTTACGCCAATGGCCAGAAGCCGGCGCTGGAACAGCTCGCAGCGGCGCGTTCGGCGACCGAAATCGGCCTGCAGTCGATCATCGACTTCCGCGCCGGCACCGCTGCCGCGCCGGAATTTAGCGCCTCCGTCGCCGCCCA
This sequence comes from Hyphomicrobiales bacterium, assembly GCA_900473805.1. Classification (GTDB taxonomy): domain Bacteria; phylum Pseudomonadota; class Alphaproteobacteria; order Rhizobiales; family Rhizobiaceae; genus Allorhizobium. The sequence continues at coordinate 275,901 of UCMS01000001.1, forward strand.
TGGCGCCAAGGCGAAGGAGGCACTGGCACTTCTGCAATCGGTTCCGACGGGTGACGTCGACGGCTTCGGCACGGTCTTGCCCAAGCTCGTTGGGCTGATCCGCGGCCTGCTCGACCAGCCGGCACTTCAGGCTGAAACACCGGCCGCGCCGGCCCCTGCCCCCGCCGCCCCGGCTGCAGCAGAGGCAGTTTCGCCGCCGGCCGCCAGCGCGGATGCATCGACCGAGCCGAAAACCATCCAGCAGGCGCCGCTGGCCAAGAGCGACAACAGCGTGATCATCCGTCGTGGGGACACGCTGTGGCAGATCTCGCGGCGTGTGTACGGCCAGGGTGTCCGCTACACCACCATCTACCTCGCCAATGAAAACCAGATCCGCAATCCGGACCTGATCGCACCGGGCCAGATCTTCACCGTTCCGAAGGATGCCCTGCCGAATGCCGAGGAAATCCACCGCAAACGTCTGCGCGGCGAACCGGTGAACTGAGCTTTCACGATCCGGTCATTGTATTGGGGCAGACAAAACCCTAATTGACGAGAGCGGCGATCCGGCGGGGTCGCCGCTTTTTATCTATCCAGGCAGTGGACTGACGGGGGCGGGCATGGCGGACAAAAAGAAGAAAACCGTATCGGCCGACGCCGGCAATCCGACGGAGACGCTGGTCAATCTCTGGCCTTACATGTGGCCAGCCGATCGCATGGACCTGAAGATGCGGGTGGTCTGGGCCACCGTTTTCCTCATCGTGTCCAAGTTCGTGCTGATCCTCGTCCCCTATTTCTTCAAATGGGCGACCGATGCATTGAACGGCAGACTGGACATGGCGGGGATTCTCCCCGCTTTCCTGCTCGGCGCCGTCGCGCTCGTCGTGTTCTACAACATCACCCGCATCCTGCAGGTCGGTCTCAACCAGTTGCGTGACGCGCTGTTTGCCAGCGTCGGCCAGTATGCCGTGCGCCAACTCGCCTACAAGACCTTCGTGCACATGCACCAGCTGTCGCTGCGCTTCCATCTGGAGCGCAAGACCGGCGGATTGTCGCGCATCATCGAGCGCGGCACCAAGGGCATCGAAACGATCGTACGCTTCACGATCCTCAACTCGATCCCGACCCTTATCGAGTTCCTGCTGACGGCTGCGATCTTCTGGTGGACCTACGGCTTCTCCTACCTCGCCGTCACCGCCTTCACCGTCTGGGCCTATATCTGGTTCACCATCCGGGCGTCGGACTGGCGTATCGGCATTCGCCGCGCAATGAACGACAGCGATACGGATGCCAATACCAAGGCGATCGATTCGCTTCTCAACTTCGAAACGGTCAAGTATTTCGGCAACGAGGAGATGGAAGCCAAGCGCTTCGACGCCTCGATGGCACGTTATGAGAAATCCGCGACCCAGGTCTGGACCTCGCTCGGCTGGCTGAACTTTGGCCAGGGCGTGATCTTCGGCATCGGGACCGCCGTGATCATGGTGATGTCGGCGCTCGCCGTGCAGCGCGGCGATCAAACGATCGGCGACTTCGTCTTCGTCAATGCACTCCTCATGCAGCTCTCCGTGCCGCTCAATTTCATCGGCTTCGTCTATCGCGAAATCCGCCAGGGCCTGACCGACATCGAGCAGATGTTCGACCTCCTCGAAGTCGAGGCGGAGGTCGTGGACAAGCCGGGTGCGGCGGCACTCTCGATTGACAATGGCGCCATCGCCTTCAAGGACGTGCATTTCCATTACGATCCCGACCGGCCGATCCTGAAGGGCGTGTCCTTCGAGGTGCCGGCCGGCAAGACGGTCGCTGTGGTCGGCCCGTCAGGTGCGGGCAAATCCACGATCTCCCGTCTGCTCTACCGTTTCTACGATGTGCAGCAGGGATCGATCACGATCGACGGCCAGGATGTGCGCGAGGTGACACAGAAGTCGCTGCGCGCCGCCATTGGCATGGTGCCGCAAGACACCGTACTGTTCAATGATACGATCGCGTACAATATCCGCTACGGCCGGCCCGGCGCGTCGGACGCGGAGATCGAGCAGGCGACGGAGGTTGCCCAGATCGCCCGTTTCATCAGAGAATTGCCCGAAGGCTACAACACGAAAGTGGGCGAACGCGGTCTGAAACTCTCCGGCGGAGAAAAGCAGCGCGTGGCCATCGCCCGCACCGTCTTGAAGGCACCGCCGATCCTGATCCTCGACGAAGCGACCTCGGCGCTCGACACCACGACCGAGCACGAGATCCAGTCGGCCCTCGACGTGGTCTCGAAGAACCGCACAACGCTTGTCATCGCACACCGGCTGTCGACCGTCGTCAATGCCGACGAAATCATCGTGTTGAAGGGTGGCGAGATCGCCGAGCGGGGCAGCCATGCCGTGCTGCTGGAGCAGAACGGGCTTTACGCCTCAATGTGGAACCGCCAGCGCGAGGCCACTCAGGCCGAAGAACGTCTGCGGCAGGTGCGGGAAAGCGACGAACTGGGCGTCGTTGTGCGGCGGCCACCGGCGGTCTGATACGACGGCACGTGCTTTACCCGGCAATGTGGAGCTGGTTACGGCCCCCTCGTTTTGCTTGGTAGAGCGCGATATCGGCACGACGTAACGCCTGATCGATCGTCTCGTCCGACGGATTGAAATAAGCCAGTCCGCCGCTGATTGTGCCGGCCGCGCCGGCACCGGTCTGAACCTTGCAATAGCGGGCGATGTCGCTGCGGGCTTTTTCGAGCATGTCGCGGGCGGTCGCGACGGATTTTCCAGAGAAGAAGACGAAGAACTCCTCGCCGCCGGCGCGGGCGACCAGCATGCCTTCTGCCTCCTGCTGGCGCAGCGTGTCGACGATCGAACACAAGGTGACGTCCCCTTCCGCGTGCCCCAGTTCGTCATTGATCGATTTGAAATTGTCGATGTCGATGACGGCGACCGCGAGCACGTCCTCCCGCCCTGCGGCTGCGATCGTTTCGGATGCGACCTGGAAGAACTTGCGGCGATTGGCGGCATTGGTGAGCGGATCCCGCTCGGCGGCGTCCATGAGCCGTGATTCGAGTTCCTTGCGCTCCGTGATGTCGATGACCACGCCGGCGAGGCCGCGAATGTCGCCCTTTTCGGAATCAAGGCGGGCCTTGTGCACCATGATGTGCCGCATGCCCGTATCCGGCAGGCATACATCCGTTTCCGTCCGCATCACTCCGCCCTGGCGCAGCAGTTTCAGATCGGAGGCATGATAGGCTTCGGCGGTGTCCTGCGGCAGAAATTCCTGCAGCCGTCGCCCGAGGATATTCCTTCTGTCCACGCCGAGAAAACGGCCAAAGGCCGCGTTGCAGACGAGATAGCGCCCGTTGACATCTTTCACATAGATGGGCGTCGGGAGATGATCGAGGCCATATTGCCAGATGTCCAGCTTGTCCTGCATTCCCTGCAGCCAGCGTTCATGTTTCTCGCGCAGTTCGAGGTGGCGCTTGGCGCGCATCAGACAGGGGACGAGTTGTTCCATGTCCTGCTCGAACAATATGTCGTCCGCACCCGCCTCGAAGAGATCGCCCTGCAGGGCGGGATCGGCCTCAAGGGCCGTCACCGCCACCAGATAGACGGCGTCCCGATGAACCGCGCGCAGTTCGCCAACCTCCCGGCCGCGCAAGGTCGCATCGGTTGACACGAAACAGACTGCGCCCTGAGCGACGAAGCCGGGATCGGAGACCGAGACCGCACGCAGCGGTTCAAGGATTGCAGGCTGTGGGCGGCCGGTCGCCGAGAACCAGCACAAACCATCTGCAGATCCGGGGTCCGGCAGGTCTTCATTCTTCAAAGCAGGTTGCAATTCGAGATCCTTGGGCGGAAGCGAGACAGCGCTCGCTACAACAGGCACCCTTTTTTTAGGGTGTAATTATTTACAGAATCTCGCCAGCCGGGTGCTTGTGCGATTTTTTTCACAAAGCTTCGAAATCGCGAGGAACGCAGTTGATTTGCCAGCCGGCATTGCCCCTGCCGGTCTTTCGGGGTAGTCACGGGCAACCGTTTTTCTAACGATCGAGGAACTCATGGATCTGCTGGAAACCATACGCAAGACGATCGTGCCGGTGCACAAGGAAGGATATCCTTTCATCGCGGCCTTCTTCGTCGCGTCGCTGGTGCTCGGCTGGCTCTGGGACCCGCTGTTCTGGGTCGGCCTTATCCTCACCCTCTGGTGCGCCTATTTCTTCCGTGACCCAGAGCGCGTCACACCGCAGGACGACGATCTGGTGATCAGCCCCGCCGATGGCCGTGTCTCCTCCGTGCAGATGAGCGTGCCACCGGAAGAGCTTCATCTCGGCCGCGAACCGATGCTGCGCATCACCGTGTTCATGAACGTCTTCAACTGCCATGTGAACCGCGCTCCGATGCGCGGCCGCGTGACGACCATCGCCTACAAGGAAGGCGAATTCCTGAACGCGGAACTGGACAAGGCGAGCACCGACAACGAGCGCAACGGGCTCGTCATCGAGACGCGGCACGGTGCCATCGGCGTCGTGCAGATTGCAGGCCTTGTGGCGCGCCGCATCATCTGCTGGACCAATCCGAACGAAACCCTCGAAGCCGGCGAGCGTTTCGGTCTCATTCGCTTCGGCTCACGGCTCGACGTCTTTCTACCGGCGGGCGCTGAACCGCGCGTTTCCGTCGGCCAGACAGCGATCGCCGGTGAAACGGTCCTTGCCGAATTCGGTTCGACCAAGGGTCCGGTCATCAGTCGCCGCGCTTGAGGGAGAGCGAGATGGAGGTGCCGAACAATACGCCTGAGGGCCGCACCGCACCCACCGTGGATCCGAATGCGCGCGGGCCGCGCCTGCGGGAGATTCCACTGCGTCTCGTGATCCCCAACCTGATCACGGTCCTTGCGATTTGCGCCGGTCTGACGGGCATCCGCCTGGCTTTCGAAAACCGCTACGAGCTTGCTGTATCCATGGTGCTGCTCGCCGCCTTTCTCGATGGCATTGACGGTCGCATCGCACGGATGATGAAGGCAACGTCGAAATTCGGCGCGCAGATGGATTCGCTCGCCGACATCATAAATTTCGGCGTGGCTCCCGCTCTAGTGCTTTATGTCTATGTTCTAGACCAGGCACGCTCCCTGGGCTGGATCGCCGCACTTATCTATACGATCGCAGCCGGTCTGCGGCTTGCCCGCTTCAACGTCATGGCCGACCGCGAGACGAAGGCCCCCTGGCAGTCGGAATTCTTCGTTGGCGTGCCCGCACCGGCCGGTGCGGCTCTGGTGTTGCTTCCGGTGTATATCGGCTTCCTCCAGGTCGAGCTGTCCCAGCCCTTCGCCTATGCAAGTGCAGCCTACACGATCGTGATCGCCTATCTCCTGGTCAGCCGCCTTCCCGTCTGGTCGGGCAAGTCAGAGACCAGCCATATCCGACGCGACTTGGTCTTCCCGATGATCCTGGGTGTCGTGCTCTATGTGGCCCTGCTGATGAGCTTCACCTGGGAGGTGCTGGTGGTGACTGTTATCCTTTATCTCTGCTCGCTGCCGATCGGGGCCCGCAACTGGCACAGGCGCTACGGAACCCTCACGATCGGGGAAGAGAGCGCCGAAAAGGGACTGTCGGAAATCGACCGCGGCGTCTGAAAACCCGCAAAACTTGCCCGAAAATGCCTGCATCCAGCCCCGCCAAGCCGAAAAGCTTGCGCGGGGCTCTCGTTTTGTATCGCTTTTTGCGAAATTTGACTTGAGTCACAGACTCGGTCACGCTTTTGTCATGTTCTCCGCAGAGAGAGCCGCACAACAAAATACCGGGTCAGGAATCATCCAGAGGACAATGACAATGTCGAACGCAAACGAAGCCGAGCAGCAAAAGCCGGCAAACCAGAATCTCGCCGCCAACTACCGACCGCTCGGCTTGAAGGCCGTGGTTGCCGCGGCCCTGATGCTGAAGCGCAAGCCGGCCCCTAAGGTCGCCTGAGGCTTTGGCCTCTCACCGCTAGAACAGGCTCATCTGTCCGTCGCCGGGTTTTGCCGCGGCGGGCTTTTCCTGCCGGGTGCGCGGGACAACCGGCACCTGGAGTTCCGGGCCGACATTGGCCACCTTATTGACAAGGTCCGATACCGGGATTGCCTCGAACAGGTCCTCCTGCGCGGGCTTCATCAGATCGGCAACATCGCGCGGCTCGCCACTGCGGCAATCGAGCCACCGGGTATAATCCTCCGGCGCAATGACGACCGGCATTCGGTCATGGATCGGGCTGATTGCCCTGTTGGCCCCGACTGTGAGAATGCAACCGGTATCGAGCTCCGCCCCGTCCTTCGACATGTAGGTTTCCATCAGGCCGGCAAAACAGACGACGCCGCCCTGACGTGGGCGGATCCAGTAGGCTTGGGGCTTTTCGCCGCTTTCCTTCGACGGCCTGTGCCATTCGTAAAAGCCCGACGTCGGCACCAGAATACGCCGGTGGCGCATGGCGGCGCGGAACGATGCCTTTTCGATCGCCGTTTCGGAACGGGCATTGATCAGCAAGGTGAATTTGGCCGGATCCTTCACCCAGGAGGGGATCAGCCCCCAGCGGAGGAGAACGGCAAGCCGATCGGGCCTGTTGCTCCCCGGTTCGGTCGGCGGCCCCGCCACAACCGCGAGAATCGGCTGCGTGGGCGCAATGTTGTAGCGTGCCGGGAAGTCTTCCAGCTCCATCAGGCTCAGGATTTCGCGCACCTCTTCCGGGCTCGCGGTCAAAGCAAAACGTCCGCACATTCATGTTAGATGGCAGTCCCGGCGGCGAGGGTCAAGCAGCGGTCTGGCTTGCGGGTCCGGCCAAAAGCCGCGATATTCGCCCACGTCGCTGCTTCGTTTGGCAGCCGCCACCGTTCCGGAGCCTTGTCGCATGAGCCAACCCCGCCTCGCCTCGTCTGCCATCGTCGAACGGGCCGGGCGTTATCTTCTCGTGCGCCGCGGCAATCCGCCGGCAGCCGATCTCTATGCCTTTCCCGGCGGTCGCGCCGAGCCCGGCGAAACGCCGGCCGAAACCGCGCTTCGCGAACTCGAAGAAGAGACCGGCATCATCGGGCGGAATCCGCGTCTGTTCGAAACCTACGAACTGCTGCCGGAAGCCGGCGTTGCCGGCAGCCATTATCTGCTGTCGGTCTTCCGCGTCGACGCGGATGGCGACAGCCTGGCCGAGGCGCGCAGCGATGCCATCGATGCCGGCTGGTTCCTTCCGGAAGAAATTGACAACCTGCCGGTGCCCCCCAGCGTGCGCGACTGCGTGCAAAAACTCGCTGCGTCATCAACCGCCGAGGCGAGAGGCTGACATGCTGCATTCTACAAATCGGCCCGCCATCCTGCTGGCGCTTTCCCTTATGCTTCTGCCGTCTTTCGCCGCAACAGCGCAGGACAGCAGTGTCATCACGCCGGGTCCCGCTGTCGAAACGGAGAAACCGACCCCTTATGACGATCGCCTCGGACGCTTATCGGAGATCGTGGGGGCTGTGCATTACCTTCGCAATCTCTGCAACGCATCCGGCGAGCCTGAATGGCGGCAATCCTTGCAGGCGCTGCTTGAGGCAGAGACCCGGGATGAGCCCAAACGGCGGGCCAGGCTGACGGCGGCCTACAACCGCGGATACCGGTCTTTTGCCGCCGTTTATACCTCTTGCACGCCGGCTGCAGTTCGTGCAGAGGAGAATTACCGTAACGAAGGCGCAACACTCGCCACAGAAATTACCGCCCGTTATGGAAATTAACGATTAATTCACCTCTTTTGGCCTCACCCCGTGTCGTTTTGGCAAAAGGCTGATACGGTCGTTAAGACCTGAGTAAGAGTGCTTCGAGGAATGCCCATGGAACCGCGCCGCAACGAGATCGACGACATGATCGTTCACGAGAAGATGCAGGCTGCGTTGGAATACCAGAACGAGGCCTGGGCTGACGGCATGGCGGACGGCATCGAACCTGAAATCATCGCGGATGCCGCCTTTGCGCTGGCAATGCGCGAAACAATCCGCATCCATGGCGAACACGGCGCTGAGGCTATCCTCGACGCGCTGAAGACGCGCCTGCTGGCGGGCGAATTCTCGCCCGAGCGTCGGGTCCAGTAAACAGACTGCAGAGGCTTAGAATGACGATTTCTTCGCGGGTCAGGCTCATTTGCTTGACAGGCGCGCTGGCACTGTCGGTCACCAGCCTTCCCTTCTCCTGGCCGAGCCCGGCCCATGCGCTGTCCGATATCAAAGACATCACGCCGCATCCGCGTGACGAAGATTCAACCGTCACGCCTGCCCCCCAACCCGGCGAGGACGAAGATCTGACGGACGATGCCTTTCCGGTCATTCCCGATCCCGATCCGCTGATCAAGACTCCGCAGTCGGAAGAGACCGAACCCGCCACTGCCGAGGAGGCTGCGCCCGAGGTCATCTATGACATCGAAAAGGCGCCGGAGCCGGTGCGCCGAATGCGCAAGCTGATCATGGACGCGGCAGCAAGCGGCGATATCCAGGCCCTGAAGCCACTGTTCGATATCGGCCCCGATCAGACACAGATACCGTTGCAAACACCCGAGCAGGATCCGATTGCCGCCCTGAAGGGCCTGTCGGGTGACGACGAAGGCCAAGAGATCCTGGCGATCCTGCTCGATGTGCTTTCGACCGGCTTCGTGCAACTGGACAAGGGCACACCGGACGAGGCCTATGTCTGGCCCTACTTTGCAGGCAAGTCACTGGCCCTGCTCTCCCCCCGCGAAAGGGTCGAGCTTCTCAGGATCGTAACCGCAGGCGACGTCGCGGAGATGCAGGAACAGGGCAATTACAACTTCTTCCGGGTCGGCATCAGCCCCGATGGCAAGTGGAAGTTTTTTACCGTCGGCGACTGACGACGTATTCACCGGATCGGCAAACTGTGGGCTGTGATGCCGTGCGCTTGTCGGCTAGACTTGGTGCGCCTAACTGTGCGGGCAGCGCAACATCACGGTGAACCTCATGCCTTCAGCCTTCCTGCCTGACCGATCGTTCATTCATGTCGGCGGTCCGGATGCAGAACATTTCCTGCAGAACCTGATCACCACCGACCTCGGCAGCCTTGCCGAAAGCGAAGCGCGTCCCGGTGCCCTTTTGACCCCGCAGGGCAAGATCCTGTTCGATTTCCTGATCTGGCGCACGAGTGACGGTTTCGTACTGGATACCGGTGCTGCGCAGCAGGAGGCTCTGATCCGACGGTTGACGATGTACAAGCTGCGCGCTGCCGTAACGCTGACTGCCGGCGCAGAAACCGGCGCCACCGTCACCTGGGGCGGCGAGGACGACAGCGGCGTTCTCGATCATCGCTTTGCTCTCGCCGGCACGCCGGTTCGCCGTATGGTCGGCAGGATCGGCGAGCCCGGTGATGCCTCGGCTTATGCTGCGCTGCGCATTCTCAACGGGGTTCTCGAATCGGGATCCGATTACGCGCTGCAGGACGCTTTTCCGCATGATGTTCTGTTCGACAAGTCCGGCGGCGTTTCCTTCCGCAAGGGCTGTTATGTCGGCCAGGAAGTGGTATCGCGCATGCAGCACCGCTCAACCGCGCGGCGGCGCGCCGTCATCGTCTCGGCCGATCAGCCGTTGGCGACGACCGGCACGGAGATCACCATCGACGGCAAGCCGATCGGTGCCCTCGGGACCGTTGCGGGAACACGCGGGCTTGCGATCATCCGCATCGACAAGGCCGGCGAAGCCATGGCAAAGGGCGTGCCGGTGCTTGCCGCTGACGTGCCCGTGACCCTTGCCCTGCCCGCCTGGAGCGGTCTCAGCTTTCCGTCCGATGCCGCAGAGGATGCCTGAGGCATGATGGAAACGACCGCCATCTCGGGCCGCGCGTGGCAGCGCATGCTGTCAGGACGCCGACTCGACCTGCTCGACCCCTCCCCGCTCGATGTCGAAATCTCGGATATTGCCCATGGCCTTGCCCGCGTCGCCCGCTGGAACGGCCAGACCTCCGGCAACCACGCGTTTTCCGTCGCCCAGCACAGCCTGATCGTCGAGGACATCTTTCGCCGGTCCTGCCCCAAGGCGACGGCGGACGATCTGATGATGGCGCTGCTGCATGACGGACCGGAATATGTGATCGGAGACATGATCTCGCCGTTCAAGGCGGTCGTGGGCGGTGGCTACAAGGTGGTCGAGAAGCGGCTTGAAGCGGCGATCCATCTGCGCTTCGGGCTTCCGGCCCATCCAAAGGCTGCCCTGAAAGACCAGATCAAGAAGGCGGACATGGTATCTGCCTATTTCGAGGCAACGGTGCTTGCAGGCTTCGCGGAAGCAGAGGCCAGAAAATTCTTCGGTCAGCCCAAGGGTTTTACGCGTGACACGATCCTGATTGATCCGCTGCCCGCCTATCAGGCTCAGGCAAAATTCCTCGAGCGTTTTGAGGCGATCGAGGCGGAGCGGCAGGCTGCAAGCCGGGTTGTTCGATGAGTGCTATCGTCGTTGCCCCCCTTGCCCGCATCGCGGAAATGGCCGTGCGCCACAAGGCGTCGGAGATGATCAGCCTGCTCGCCGCAAACCAGGATTTTCACCGGCCTGCCGTCATTCGCGCGGAGCGGCATCTGAAGCTTGGCATGAATGACATCACCTTTGCCGGCACCGGCGATCTGATCGCGCCGCAGGAAGTGCATGTCAAAGACATCATCGAGTTTGCCCGCAGTTGGGACCAATCCGCGCCGCTCATCGTGCATTGCTGGATGGGGGTGTCGCGTTCGCCGGCCGCCGCGATGATCGCAAGCCTTGCCGTCCACCCTGAGGACGACGACGCCGCCCTGGCGCGGCGTCTGCGGGAGGCCTCCCCTTATGCGACCCCCAATATGCGGCTCGTCGAAATCGGCGATGCCATGCTCGGGCGGGAGGGACGTTTTGCTCGCGCGGTGAAAGCGCTCGGCCGAGGCGCGGAGACGGACGGTAACCAGCCCTTCGTACTGCCGCTTCCCGTTCGAGAGCCGGTCGCGCCATGAGTGCGGCGGCCGATATCGAGATCGGCCTCAATGCCGCGATCGTGGCGATCGCAGAGGCACAGCCGCGCCTTCTGGTGGTTCCCGCCGGCCAGAGCGGGCTCGATGCCCTGCCCTTCGGGCCGTTCGACCCCACACGCCACCGAACGATGGAAATGTCGTTGCGCCAGACCGTGGAAACACAGACGGCCTTGCAACTGGGTTACATCGAGCAGCTTTACACCTTCGGCGATCGCGGACGGCACACCATGCCCGGCGACAGCGGTCCGCATGTGGTCTCGGTCGGCTATCTGGCGCTGACCCGACTGGAGGCGGAAGGCGTTGCGCGGCTTGAAACCTCGGGGGCTGCCTGGCGCGACTGGTACGGATTCCTGCCCTGGGAAGACTGGAGACAGGGGCGACCGGGCCTGATCGATCAGGTCATTTTGCCGGCTTTGAAAACCTGGGCCGCAGAACAGTCGGACAAGGCGACGCGTGGCCCCGCTGTCTCCCGCCGTTCTCGGCTTAAACTCGCCTTCGGCCTCGATGACTTTCCCTTCGATGAGGAGCGGGTGCTGGAGCGCTACGAGCTTCTCTACGAGGCCGGGTTGCTTGATGAGGCGGTGTCGGACGGCCGCGTCGACCGCCGGCATGTCGCCGTGCCGCTGGGACGGCCGATGCGACACGACCACCGGCGGATTGCAGCGACCGCGCTCGCGCGGCTGCGCAGCAAGATCAAGTACCGGCCCGTAATCTTCGAGCTCATGCCGCCGCAATTCACCCTCACCGCCCTGCAGGCAACCGTCGAGGCGATCTCGGGCCGCCATTTGCACAAGCAGAATTTCCGGCGGCTGGTCGAAGGCGCCGAACTGGTCGAAGCCACAGGGGAAACACAGGCCGCGACCGGTGGGCGACCTGCAGCCCTGTTCCGCTTCCGGCGGCAGATCGTTGAAGAACGTCCCGCTCCCGGACTCAAACTCGGCGGACGCCCGAGCGGTTGACCCATCGCCTCCGCGCCCCATCTAGCCCTTGTCGTCAACAACACGGGACATGAGGCATGGAGCAACAGGCAAGCGACGTCATACTGGCATCCCAGGCAGCGCTGGCACAGGCGGGCAGGCTTGCGGTCGAATATTCCTTCTCCATCCTTGGCGCCTTGCTGCTTCTTGGCCTTGGCTGGTGGCTGTCGGGGCTTCTCAGCCGGTGGACGCATGCGGGTCTGCTGCAATTGCGCGGCATCGACGAAACGCTTGCCCGCTTCTTCGCGAATGTCGTGCGCTATGCAGCACTGATCCTCGTCTTCGTCACGGTTCTCGGACAGTTCGGCGTGCAAACGGCATCGATCATCGCCGCACTCGGCGCTGCCGGTCTCGCCATCGGCCTTGCCCTCCAGGGAACCTTGCAGAACATCGCGGCGGGCATCATGCTCTTGGTGCTGCGGCCGTTCCGCGTCGGCGAATACATCGACACCGGCTCGATCTCAGGCACGATCGTCGAGATCGGCCTCTTCGCCACCGAACTTCGCACGCCCGACGGGCTGTACCGGCTCGCCCCCAATTCGATCCTGTGGAACGTGCCGATCACCAATTTCAGCCGTCATCAGACGCGGCGTTTCGAGTTGAAGGTCGGTATCGGCTATGAAGACGACATCGATGCTGCGGAAAAGATCATGCAGGATCACGCTGCGGCCGATCCTCGCGTGCTGTCGGACCCGGCCGTTGCCACCCATGTCGATCAGTTGGCAGACAGCTCCGTCGTCATCACGATGTGGTACTGGACCAAGTCATCGGACTTCTGGCCGACATCCCGCGAGATGATCAAGAAGGTGAAAGCATCCTTCGACCGGCACGGCATTTCGATCCCCTATCCGCAGGTTACCTATCATGCGGATGCCGCTCTGGCGGAGGGAGGCCCAGCATCGAAAGTCCACCGACCTTCGGACAATCCCCGTACACCGGAGTGAGCCGACTGCCGCCACAGCCGCCCCTCCGGCGTACGAGGATCGAACCCTGGAGACGCTTAGGACTGCTGCGTCTCCCCACTGTTCTCGCGGTAGGCGTCGATGACGCGCTCCATTTCGGCGAGCATGTCGAATATGCTGACCGTATCGTCGGTCGACGCACCGGCTTCTGCCGTGTCCAGCGACCGCGGACCGCTGGCGAAACCGGCGGCGAAGGCATCCTCGGTGAGGAAGCCTGACTTCTCGGCGTCGAGTTCTTCAAAGCGGGCGATGGCATCGTCTTCGCTGATTTCTTCCGGCCGCGCGGCGACGAATTCTTCCTGGGTGATGCGCCCGTCTCCGTCGGCATCGATGGCGCTGAACAGGTCACGAGCGTCGCGGGCCCCTTCGTTTTGCGCTTCCACCGATGACAGTTGCAGAAGCATGGAAATCATGCTGCCGCGCAACTGAGACTGGGCGCCGCTCGCGGCATTCTCGCTCGACACGGTCGGATCCTGGGTGCGGCCTGAATTTGCGGCCTGGAGTTCCTCGTTGCTGATGATGCCGTCACCGTTGGTGTCGAGGCTGGACAGTGAGACACGTCCTGCCGATCCGCTTCCGTTCGATGAAATGATGCCCGTCATGAACCCTCCGAGTATCCGCCAAAATACGCGATTTGCCTGGACAACCGTGCCGTGTCCGCGATTCCGGGGTATGGGATTCTCAAAAAGTGGTCAAAACTATTAATCGTGGATGATAACTATCGAAGGATCGGCTTATATAAAATCAAGTCTATGAGATATCTGCACAAGTTCGGAATCGACAGCGGTCCGGCGAGTGTCGCGGAGATAAGAGGCAAGCAGTATATCTTCTCGGCTCAGACCAAACTTGAGTCCAATCCGATATCCATTGTCGGCGCCGCCATCGTAATCTTCGATGTCGAGACATAATCAACACCGGTTTCGGCAATCGCGCGGATCGTATCGAGCGTGACATTGCCCGATGCTTCCAGAATCACCCGTCCGCGTCTCGCGGCATAGACCTGCGGCGTCTGGCCATGACGGATGCGATTGATCTCGACCGCCTCCGCCAGACGGTCCGGGGTCATGTTGTCGAGCAGGATGACGTCGGGACCGGCATCCAGCGCCTGACGCATCTGGTCGAGGCTGTCCACTTCCACCTCGACCTTGACCAGATGCCCGGCATAGGCACGGGCAGCGGCAATGGCTTGGCCAACACCGCCGGCAACCGCAATATGATTGTCCTTGATCAGGATCGCATCGTCGAGGCCGTAACGGTGGCTGGAGCCGCCGCCGAGGCGGACGGCGTATTTCTCCAAGGCCCGCAGCCCCGGCAATGTCTTGCGCGTGCAGGTGACCCGGGCCCCCGTATGGGCGATCGCATCGGCGAAGCGAGCGGTGTAACTGGCGACGCCAGAGAGATGCATGAGAAAGTTGAGTGCCACTCGTTCGGCAGAAAGCACGGCGCGGGCGGGGCCTTCCACACGGGCGAGGGCCTGTCCGGCGTGCACACGGTCGCCGTCACTCACCAGCGCTTCGAAGCGGATGGCGGGGTCGATCAGCCGGAAGGCGGTTGCGGCCAGAATGAGGCCTGCGATCACGCCCGCATCGCGACCGTTGATCGTCATCCGCGCCGTCTTTTCCGGCCCGATGGTCGCATAGGTGGTGATGTCGCCCGCCCGGCCAAGATCCTCGAGCAAGGCGTTGCGCACGAGGTCCTCGATCATCAGGGGCGAAAGTTGCGGACGGAAGCTTTCCGGTGTTGTCATTGTCTCGTCCTTTCACGGTCAGCCGCTGATCTCGGCTGCGATCTTCTCTGCTTCACGCAGCGTCAGATAGGTGCGGCACCGGAATGCCTCGTCGGATGCCGGATAATCGGAGCGCATCTGTGCGCCACGGCTTTCCTGGCGGCGGAGTGCACCGACCGCAATCAGCCTCGCGGTTGCCGTGATGTTGGAAAAGCGGATACGCGGCCGCTCCCGCTCCAGGCGGGCGATTTCGCGGATGAGGGTCTTCAATCCCTCTACTTCGCGGATCACTCCGGCATGCGTGCTCATCAGGCGGCGGAGTTCCTTCAATTCGGCGCTATCTTCCAGCGTGACGAGATCGTCGTTTTCGCCCGCCGCCTTGGGCCATTCGTAGAGCGAGGCTTCCGGCAGCATGCCCTTGATGCTGTCGGCGATGCGGCTGGCGAAAACGACGGCTTCGAGGAGCGAGTTGGACGCCAGCCGGTTGGCGCCATGGACGCCGCTGGATGTCACTTCGCCTGCGGCCCAGAGACCATCGAGCGAGGTGCGTCCGTCTGCATCCACAGCAATCCCGCCCATGTGATAATGGACGGCAGGCACGACCGGGATGGGCTGCATCACGGGATTGATACCGGCTGCGATACACGAGGCGTAAACGGTTGGAAAATGTTCGGCGAACTTCGCTCCGATCGCCTTGGTGCAGTCAAGGAAGGCGCCACGACCGGCGGCGACCTCGGCAAAGACACCGCGGGCGACAATGTCGCGGGGCGCAAGTTCAGCGTAGGGATGCAGGTCCGTCATGAAGCGGTGCCCGGCACGGTTGACAAGGACCGCGCCATCGCCGCGCAGGGCTTCGGTCGCCAGCGGCGCCGGATCATGTCCGATGTCGATGGCGGTCGGGTGGAACTGGACGAATTCCGGATCGGCGATCACGGCCCCGGCTCTGGCGGCCATGCCGACACCGGTGCCGCGTGCCTCGGCGGGGTTGGTGGTCACCTCGTAGAGATGGCCGACACCGCCAGAGCACAACACGACGGCCCGGGCGGGAAAGGCAACACGCGTCTTCGACTGGCCGGCATCGGGCCTTGCGATGACGCCGGAGACGAAGCGGCCTTCGGCGATCAGTTCCTCGACGACATACCCTTCCATCACCCGGATCGATGGCGTGCGGCGCACCGCTGCAATCAAAGCCTCCATGATGGCGCCGCCGGCGCGATCACCCGCGACACGCACGATGCGGCGTTCAGAATGTGCCGCTTCGCGAGACAGCAGGAGATGGCCCTCGAGATCGCGGTCGAAGGGCACGCCATAGGCGAGCAGGTCATGGATACGATCCGGCCCTTCCGAAATCATCAGGCGCGCCATCTTCTCTTCGACCAGCCCGGCACCGGCCGCGACCGTATCGGCCAGATGCTTGTCGAAGCTGTCGCCAGGGCTCATGGCGGCGGCAATGCCGCCTTGCGCCCAGGCGGAGGACGCGCCCTGCCCGATCGGGGCAGCAGCCAGCACAGTCACGGGGCGCGGTGCCAGCTTCAGCGCACAGAACAGGCCGGCGAGGCCGCCACCGACGATGACGATATCGTCGATGCCCTGCCAGGATTGTGGGCGCATGGATTCGAGATTGGTCGGCATTCAGCCCTCCCCGGCTGGCAGCACTGCCTCAGTTCTTCAGATTGATCATCCGCTCGACCGCCAGCCTTGCGCGGCCGGCAATCGCGGGATCAACCGTTACCTCCTCTGTCATGAAGAGCAGGCTGTCGAGGATCTTCGGCAGCGTGATGCGCTTCATGTGCGGACAGAGATTGCACGGCTTGACGAAATCGACGTCGCGGACTTCGGCCTGGATATTGGAGGCCATCGAGCATTCGGTGACCAGGAGAACACGGGCCGGGCGCTTGTTCTTGACGTAGTCGATCATGCCCTTGGTCGAGCCGGCATAGTCGGACACGGCCAGCACGCTCGGATGGCATTCCGGATGGGCGACGATCTCGATGCGCGGATCGGCCTTCTTGTATTCCAGGAGTTCGTCCGCCGTGAACCGCTCATGCACTTCGCAGTGGCCCTTCCAGGTGAGGATCTTCTTCGTCGTCTGGTTGGCGACATTCATCGCCAGATATTCGTCCGGGATGCAAAGCACGGTGTCGCTGTCGAAGCTGTTGACCACGTCGACGGCGTTTGCCGAGGTGCAGCAGATGTCAGTTTCGGCCTTCACGTCGGCAGACGTGTTCACATAGGTGACGACGGGCACGCCGGGATAACGTTCACGCAGAAGGCGAACATCGGCGCCGGTGATCGATTCCGACAGCGAGCAGCCGGCGCGGCCGTCGGGGATCAGCACCGTCTTCTCCGGATTCAGCAGTTTCGAGGTCTCGGCCATGAAATGTACGCCGCACTGGACGATAATCTCGGCATCGACACTCACGGCGTCGCGGGCGAGCTGAAGCGAATCGCCCTTGATGTCGGCGACGCAGTGAAAGATCTCCGGCGTCTGATAGTTGTGCGCGAGAATGACCGCGCCACGCTCTTTCTTCAGCCGGTTGATCGCATGGATATAAGGCGCGAAGACCGGCCACTCGATTTCAGGGATGAAGTCGCGAACGCGCTCATAGAGATGCGCTGTCTCTCGCGCGACAGCCGGCGTGTAATCAAGATCCGGGCGCTCCCGGGTTCCGAAACGCTCGGCCGCAGTCGGCATTGCGCCGCCTGCCGTTCGCTGAGTCTGGACTTCCATGGCGACCTCCTCCCATAATTATGCTCACATTGAGCATAACAAGAGCCAAAGAAAACCGGCTGCTGCCGGTCATCCGCATTTAGAAAGTTTCGGCTGCGATTGCAAGTGCGGCGGCGCGTATCACCGTCACCACCACCGACGGTGATCCACGACGCTTCCCCTTGCCGACAAATCCATTAGTTTGTTGGAACAAAATCATGGAACCCCGAGAGGTCCGATGTTCGAAATCCTGCCGCTGATCCTGATCGGTGTTCTGTTCATCAGCCTGCGTGGCGCCGGCAAGCGGATCGACCGTCTGGAACGAGACCTGGGCGCCATGCGCGAAGACCTGTTGCGGCTTACAGAAGGCGGAGCCCTCACTCGGCCCGCCGACGCCCTATCCGAGCGGGAGAATGCGACGGCCGGAGGGATTGCTGCGGAAGACAATTCCGCAGAACCGACAGCGGTCGGCGCAGACCATACCCTTCGGGAGGAGCTATCTCCGCCTGCAACGGACGAGGCGCTGGACAAGGCTGCGCTTACCGTCTCCGACGAAACACCGACACTTTCGACCGACGAACCGGCAAGGGCTGCGAGAGCCACGCCAACGGAGAGCCTGGAGAGCCTCATCGGCGCACGCTGGGCGGTCTGGGCCGGAGGGCTCGCCTTGGCGCTGGGCGGCGTCTTTCTCGTGCGCTACTCGATCGAAAGCGGGTTGCTCGGCCCGGGTGTGCGGCTGTCGCTCGCCGCGCTCTTCGGCCTGCTGTTGATGGCTGCCGGCGAACTGGTCCGGCGCAAGGCGCTGCCGCAAACCAATGCGCTCTATGCCAATGCCATGGTTCCCGGCATCCTGACGGCGGCCGGTGCCGTCGCCCTGTTCGGGGCAATCTATGCTGCCCACGGTATTTATGAATTCATTGGTCCGGCAAGTGCCTTCGTCCTTCTGGCGCTCACCGCCTTCGCCGTGCTGGGGCTGTCGCTCCTGCACGGTCAGGCTTTGGCAGGCCTCGGCCTCGCCGGATCGATGGTGACACCGCTGCTTGTATCGTCAACAAGCCCCAACCCGTGGACCCTGTTCATTTTTCTAACGGTCGCACAGGTCGCGACTTCCATCGCCTCACGGATGCGCGGCTGGCGGATCGTGCCGGCGCTCGCACAGGTGGGGCTTGGCCTTTGGGCGCTGATCGGTCTCTTCGAACTCGGTGACCTGACGCCGGTAACGCTCTCGCTTATTGCAATGATCGCCGCCTGGGTGATGATCTGGCCTGGCAACACGCGGGCCGACACCGACACCGTTGACCGGGCTCTCTCCTGGAACGCGCTCGGACGTCGGATGGCCTCCGGCACGCTCGGGCTCGACATCACGCTGTCGCTGTCCGTTCTCTTCCCAGCTCTTGCCATGCTGGTGCGGACAGGACCGACGGATATCTTCCCGACCTTCTGCTTTGCCGCGCTGATCGCCGTGCTCGCCTCTGCGGGCGCCGCCCATCGTGGCGCTTTCTGGCCGACCATCCTCGCAGCCATCGGCGCCGTGTTCGGCGCCCTTGTCGAGACGAACATGATCACACAGGTGCAGACGGTACTCAGCGGCGTCGGCGTGACCGATGAGACGATGATGGGCCTCGACCGCATGGTCGTTCTGCTGCTCTTCTATCTGGGTGGCATGTTCACCCTGCTGGGGCTATCCTTCATCCGCCGACGCGGTCGCATCGACACCGTCATGTCGACGCTCTGGGCCGGGCTCGCGGCTCTCCTGCCGGTCCTACTCGTCACCATCAGCTTCGTCTTCTACGGCGTTTATGGCGGCGACTGGCATCACGGGCTTTACGCGCTTGCCACGAGCGCCGTTCTGCTGGCGGCCACAGAATGGCTGGAGCGGACAGGGAGGTCGGCAGACTTGCGCCGCGCCCGCGACTTGCTGCTGGCGGGCAGCTTCGCCGCCTTTGCGCTGGCGTTGCACACGCTGACGGACGGCTTAGTTACCACCGTTCTGCTCGCAGTTCTGGGCTTTGCCTACCTGATGGCGACACGGTTGCGCCGCTGGAGCGGGCTACCCTGGGTCATGGTCGCCGCTGTTTGCGGCGTGCTTTTCCGCATCGCCTGGGACCCGACGCTCGTCGGACCGGATGCGCTGAGCCGGACGCCCTTCTTCAACCAGCTGCTTGCTGGGTACGGGATCCCGGCGCTGCTCGCCATTGTGTCAGCCTACGAAATGCGCAACTGGCCAGGCATGAGGGTGAGGAATGCCCTGCAAGGGCTGGCAAGCCTGCTCGGTCTCCTCGCCATCGCCATCCTGATCCGCCATGGGATGAACGGCGGTGTCCTCGATTCATCAACCCCGACACTCGGCGAGCAATCGATCTACACGCTGCTGGTCATTGGGCTCTCCGGCATTCTGATGACGCTTGATCTGAAATCACCGAGCCCCGTGTTCCGATACGGCTCAATGGTCGCCGGCGCCATCTCCATGCTACAGGTATTGAGCCTTCATCTGGGTGTTCTGAACCCCTATTTCACCGGCGAAAGCACGGGCTCCTGGCCCTTCCTCAACCTGCTTTTGATCGGCTACCTGCTGCCGGGTCTCGGCTATGCGGGGCTTGCCACTTACGCGCGCGACAAGCGGCCCCTGCCCTATGTTATCCTGCTTGCCATCTCCGGCACGCTGCTTGGTTTCGCCTGGGTCACGCTCAGCGTCCGGCGCTTCTGGCAGGGCGACTATATCGCCAACTGGAAGGGGTTCGCGCAGGCGGAGACCTACAGTTATTCCGTGGCCTGGCTGGCCATCGGTGTTTCGCTGCTCGCGCTCGGCTCGCGTTTTGATGCCCGGAGCCTGCGCATCGCTTCGGCCGTGGTGGTCATCATCACCGTCGCGAAAGTCTTCTTGATCGACATGGCCAATCTCGAAGGCGTGCTGCGGGCACTGTCCTTCATCGGGCTCGGGTTCGTGCTGATCGGCATCGGGCTGTTTTACCAGAAGATTCTCGGTCCCAAGACAAAATCGGAGCATGCGCCCGAACCGGAGGAGGAGCCGACGGGAATCTGAGCCTCAGCGGATTGCGGCAATGCCGGAGCGCGGGCTAGATGGACGCCTGCCGGGAATCAGCGGGATTTTATGACGTGACAGATCTTCTCACTGCCGACGCCTTTGCCCCGCATCAGGCGCTCGCTGCCCAGCTTCTGGCGCATGCGACGGAAGGTGATGACGGCTCGCATGACCTTGCGCATATTCACCGGGTGTTCCGCAACGCCATGCGCATCCATGCCGGAGAAGGTGGGGACGCCGAGGTGCTGGTTGCCTCCGTGCTTCTGCATGACTGCGTTGCTGTGAAGAAGAACTCCCCGCTGCGGTCACAGGCGTCAAGGCTGGCGGCCGAGAAGGCTTCCGGTATTCTAGTCGAACTGGGATGGCCGCAGAAGAAGATTACGGCGGTTGCGCATGCGGTGCTCACCCACAGTTTCTCCGCCAAAATCCCGCCGGAAACGCTGGAAGCCAAAATCCTGCAGGATGCCGACCGGCTGGATGCCATCGGGATGGTCGGCGTGGCGCGCTGTTTCTATATCGCCGGGCGCATGGGCTCGGGTCTCTACCATCCAGGCGATCCGGGTGCCGACCACCGGCCGCTCGACGATCGTCGCTATGCGATCGACCATTTTCCGGCGAAACTGCTCAAACTCTCCGACGGGTTCCAGACGGACACCGGCCGCAAGCTGGCCGAGGAGCGACATCAGCGGCTTCAACAGTTCCTCACCCTCTTTCGCGACGAAATCTGAGGCTCACCATGCTGATCACCGGGCTCTTCATCTATCCGCTCAAAAGTGCGCGGGGCATTGCCCTGCCGCAAGCCCAGATCGGGGCGATGGGCCTGGCGAGCGACCGGAGGATGATGCTGGTCGATCCATCGGGCCATTTCATCACCCAGCGCGAACTGCCGGAACTCGCCCGGCTGACCGCCATTCCTGGCGCCGCCTCGTTGACGCTTCGTCTCGATGACGGACGCGAGGCGATGGTCGCGCCGCCGCATCCGGAACAGCGGATGAATGTGGCGATCTGGAAATCAATCGTCAGTGCCGCTGTTGCCGACGAACGCGTCAATGCCAAGCTCTCCGACTGGTTCGGGCGGGAGATGAGGCTGGTCTTCATCGACAGCGAGAGCCGCCGCATGGCGAGCGCGGAATGGGCGGGCGAGAATTCGCCGATGAGCTTCGCCGACGGCTACCAGATTCTCGTGACCACGACGGGATCGCTCAGCGCCCTCAACGAAGACATGGAAAGACACGGCGAAGGCTCGGTCGGCATGGAGCGCTTTCGGCCGAATATCGTGCTCGACTGCGACGAGCCCTGGGCGGAGGATACGTGGACGGGGCTTGAGATCGCCGGCACCCGCTTCGATTTCGTGAAACCCTGCCCACGCTGCATCATGACCACGCAGGACCAGGAGACAGGATCACGCGACGGTGCAAGCCCGATGCCGGCCATGGGGCGGATCCGCATGTCCGCCGACCGGCGCGTGCCGGGACCGCTGTTCGGCTGGAATGCGGTGCCGCGTGGCGAAGGCCTGGTGCGCGTCGGGGATGCGGTGAGAGTTCTGGGGACCCGCGAGGGCTGGGCGATCAAGAAGCGCTGATCGCGGGAACCACCTGCCCTCGTCCTTCGAAGGTCGCTACGCTCCCACCGCAGGATGAGGACTGATTGTTAGCGACCCCCATCCTGAGGTGCCCGGGCCAAGCGAGGGTCTCGAAGGATCCGGCCTTGCGCAGCAAAGCCCAACTGACTTTCATCAAATCCCTTGATGAGCAATTCATCAAAAGGCGTTTCCCGTCATGGTTTCACTGAATTAGGGTAGTCCCTCGACAGAGGAGAATCCCCATGACCGCGACCGCACGCCACCCGATGCCCTGGCTCATCATCCTTGCCGGATCGCTGATTGCGGTGATGACGTTCGGGCCGCGTTCGGCGATGGGCTTCTTCCAGCTGCCGATGCTTGCCGATCGCGGTTGGGATCGCTCGACCTTCGGCCTTGCTATGGCCTTCCAGAACCTGTTCTGGGGTGTGAGTCAGCCGTTCTTCGGGGCTCTGGCCGACAAATACGGCACCGGTCGCGTCCTCGTCATGTCGGGCATTCTCTACGCCGCCGGCCTGGTGATGATGGCCTATGCGAGCGCGCCAATCTGGCTGCATATTGGCGGGGGCGTTTTGATCGGCACGGCAATCGGCGCCGGCTCGTTCAGCGTTATCCTTTCGGCTTTCGCCCGCAATGTGACCCCGGATCAGCGCTCCATGGCGTTCGGGATCGGCACGGCTGCGGGATCGGCTGGCATGTTCCTGTTTGCGCCGCTCAGCCAAGGCTTCATCTCTGCCTTCGGCTGGTCAGACAGTCTTGTGATCATCGCCGTCATGATGCTGGTGGTACCGCTCCTTGCCTTTCCGCTGCGAGGCAATGCGCAATCCGGCAGCCAGGCCGGCAACCAGTATCAGCAGACGGTGGCAGAAGCGCTCAAGGAGGCGCTGGCGCATAGAAGCTACCTGTTGCTCACGACCGGCTTCTTCGTCTGTGGCTTCCAGGTCGCCTTCATCACCGCGCATTTCCCGGCCTATCTCGGCGACATCGGCATCGAGGCGCGCTACGCCGTCATCGCCATGGCGCTGATCGGCTTCTTCAACATCATCGGCTCACTTGCGGCCGGCTGGATCGGGCAGCGCTATTCGAAGCCCTATTTCCTCGCCTTCATCTATATCGGCCGGTCGATCACAGTGACGCTGTTCCTGCTTCTGCCGCAGACACCGCTTTCCGTCGTGCTGTTTGCTGCTGTCATGGGTCTGCTCTGGCTCTCCACGGTGCCGCCAACGAACGGTCTCGTGGCGATCATGTTCGGGACGCGCCATCTCGGCCTCTTGGGTGGGCTCGTTTTCCTCTCCCATCAGATCGGCTCCTTCCTCGGCGTCTGGATGGGCGGATACCTCTACGACCACTTCGGGACCTATGATCAGGTCTGGTGGCTGGGCGTGGCTCTGGGAATTTTCGCAGCCGTGGTGCATTGGCCAATCCGCGAAAAAGCCGTCGAACGGCCTGCCATCGCCATGGCGTAATTTCGCCCAAAGTGAGATCATATTTCGGCATTTCGCCTGTGCCGGATCAAAATTCCTGTGTTTTTACCTAGGGCAGACTGTCACAGAAAATTATTTTATTTTTCTCCATTCGCCCGTTGACGGATTCCGAGCCAGCACCTACCTTGTGCGTGCTGGTTCGGACACTGACGACGAACCATGAAAGGCCTTCGATGTCGAAGGCCGGAGCCAACGAAGGAGGTCAGCGAAATGCAAGATGTATTTCATGATGCCATCCGATCCTGGCAGACGACCCCGTGCCTCGTGATGGTGAAACGCCATTACGCCTGCTCCTGTCGAATGTGACACAGCTCAAAGACTGAAACCCACAATCGACTATTGAAACAGCGCCGTGCCGCATGTGCACGAGCGGGGACATTCGTTATGAAGAAGCAAGTCATTGAATATGCCGGGATTCCGGTTGGAATCACCATTCCCGACGGCGATCGGGTCAAGTTCATTGCCGTCAAATATCCAGTCATTGATCTGGACGGCGGGAGCTATCGCAACATCGGCGAACTTCAGGCCGCCATTCATCAGCACATGGCAAAATCGGCCCCGGAAGATCAGGCCGAGTTCTTCGGCGCCGCCAATGCACCGGTTGCGTCCAGCGAACGCAAGGTCTTCAACGCCGCCTGACAGAAGCCCTCCCGTGCCGCGCCCGCTTCCAGCCCGCGCGGCACATAGACGTGGCGATCAAGAAAGTAGCCGGTGAGCCGGAAGGCCGCGGCCAAGCTTTCGGGATCAGCGGCTTCCCGGCTTCCGGATGCCAAGAAATCCGGAAGCGCCAGCATTTTGTCGGCCCAGGGGGCGCCTGCCGCGCGGCTGACCGCCCGACCGGATTTCGGTGACACGTAAGCGAGATCCTCACGCAAACCGGTCGCCGCGCATTCGTCCAGATCCAGCCCAAAGCCAAGATCGTTCAGCAAGGCAAGCTCGAAGCGAACGAAGAGTTCGCCCGCCGTTGCCGGATCCTCCAGATAGTCGAGGATGACATCGAGCGCCTGGAAGAGATGCGGATGAGGATCGCGTTCCGGCAGAAGGCGAAGGAGCGAACCAAGCGCCTGAACACCGTAGACGGCGGTCGCGCTCTCCATCAGGCGCCCTGCTCTCAGCGCCAGCGGCTCCACTCTGTACTCCCCGAGATGTTCATCCAGGCGCGCCCGCCAGGTCACTTCCAGCCGGTTTCCGGGCTGCAGGACCGGTTGCATCGCACGGGAACGCCCGGAACGGACCATGCCGAGATGGCGGCCACGCGTACGCGTCATCATCTCGGCGATGACGCTCGATTCGCCATGCCGGCGCACGCCGAGCAGAATTGCCTCATCTGTCCATTGCATGGTTCGGTTTTAGCCGATCGCATCCTGCAGTAACAGAATTTTCAGCGCAGACTTCAGATTTCGGTCAGGTAACGGCGCACCCAGCCGCGCCAATGGGCAATCGCCTCGGCCTTGCCGGGATAACGTTTCTCTTCATGCAGTTGCACAAGAGACTTCATCGCCTGGAAGAGCACGACTGACATCGCCTGCGCTTCTTCCTCCAGCAGCTTGCCATGCCAGAGCCTGAGGATCTCGGCGATCCGCCGGCGCAGGCTCTCGCGCAAAACGCCGGGGCGAACGCCAGGCTGCTCCCAGCGCGCATCGAGAAGGCTCAAGGCGAGGCTGCGTTCAGCCGCATGGGCGATCAGCACATCGAGCAGACGGTCGGCGAGTTGCGACCCATCGAGATCGACAACCTGTGCCTTGATCCGATCGAGCGCTGCTTCGACATGTTCGGCATACCGGGCAACCAAGGCGTCGGCGAGCACATCCTTGTTGGGAAAGAATTGGTAGAGCGACCCGATCGGCGCGCCGGCTCGGGCCGCAATCTCGGTCATAGTGGCGGCCTTGTACCCCTGCTCGGCAAAAACGCTCGCGCCGGCATCGAGCAGTCGGGCGACGCGGGCGATGCCGCGCTGGCGCTTAGGCTCCTTTGCAACCGCCATAGCCGCCACCTTTGAAGGCCCCGAGGTCGAGGCCGCATCACTCACGTTTGTCGCCGGGGTGGCGTCAGATGTCATAGGCAAACTTGACTTTTGCGAGGACATGCTCATAAAACTCATTTGTGAGGTCAACCTCATTTATTTTACGAATTTCTGCTCTCGTCCAGTGCTTTCAGAAAAGAGGGCGCGGCGAAACCGGGAGATGGACATGGGCGATCAGGCAAGCCTGCCGGACCCAAAGGCCGACACGTCAGAAGTCCGGTCGGCCGTGCACACACCCGCACCGCCGCCGGGCATCCTGACGCCCCTGCCCGTAGCGCTGCGGTGGGTTATTCTGCTTGCCGCGTCGCTGGTCCTGTCGACCATCCTGTTTGCCACGCATATTCCCGGCGCTCTGCTGCTCGGGCCGATGGCCGCGGCAATCCTTGTCGCCACCAATGGTGCGCGCCTTTCCGTCCACCGCTATCCCTACATTTTCGCCCACTCGCTGCTGGGATGTATCATCGCGCGCTCCCTCGACCTTGAGACCTTGAAGGCCGTGGCAATGGATTGGCCGATCTTCCTGGCCATCGTCGTCGCCGTCATCTCCGCAAGCAGCCTGCTCGGCTACCTCATTGCAAAGGCCGACATTCTGCCGGGGACCACGGCTGTCTGGGGCACGTCGGCAGGGGCGGCCTCCGCCATGGTGCTGATGGCGGAAGCACACGGGGCCGATGCGCGCCTGGTCGCCTTCATGCAATATCTGCGGGTGGTCTTCGTTGCGACGGGCGCCTCGATCATGGCCGCCTTCGTTTTCCGCATCAGCGGCGGAACGCCGCCGCAGACCATCTGGTTTCCCGAGACGGACTGGCTCGATCTCGGGCTCACGCTCGTCGCTGCGGTCACCGCCGCATCTGTCGGCGCAAGACTGAAGATACCGGCGGGCACCATGCTTCTGCCGCTGGTGGTGACGACCATTCTGCATGTTGCGGGACTGATCTCGCTGCATCTGCCGCAATGGCTGCTGGCGCTCGCCTACGGCGTGATCGGCTGGCGGATCGGCCTCACCTTCACCCGGCGTATCCTGCGACACGCGGCAAGCGCCCTGCCCCAGGTGGTCGGCTCGATCCTCGCGCTTATGGCATTCTGCGGCGGGCTCGCTTTCCTGCTCTGGTGGCTGATGGGGATCGATCCGCTGACGGCCTATCTCGCGACCAGCCCCGGCGGCCTCGATTCGATCGCCATCATCGCCGCCTCGACACCGGTGGACATGTCTTTCGTCATGGCCCTTCAGACAATGCGCCTGATCCTGATCATCATCGCCGGCCCGAAGATCGCGAGCTTTGTCGCCCGGCGGATCAGGCCCGCCGGAGCGAAAGGATAAAAGCCCGGTCGTTATCCGTCAGTCGCGCGGGAATTCCAAGCCCATTTCGCGGAAGCGCTCGGGATCGTTGCCCCAGTTCTCGCGCACCTTGACGAACAGGAAGAGGTGCACCGGCTGCTCGAGGATCTCGGAGAGTTCCTTGCGGGACGCGGTCGAGATCGACTTGATCGCATCACCGTTCTTGCCGAGCACGATCTTCTTCTGGCTGTCGCGCTCGACATAGATGACCTGCTCAATGCGAACCGAGCCGTCCTTGCGCTCTTCCCATTTCTCCGTCTCGACATGCGAGGAATAGGGCAGCTCCTGATGCAGGCGCAGGAAGAGCTTCTCGCGGGTGATCTCGGCGGCGAGCTGACGCATCGGCAGATCGGAGATCTGGTCCTCGGGGTAATACCAGGGGCCTTCCGGTAAGGCCGCCGCGAGATAATCCATCACGTCGTCACAGCCTGAGCCTGTGGTGGCGGAGATCATGAAGGTGCGCTCGAACTTTACCGCCTCGTTGGCCGTCTGAGCCAGCTTGAACAGGTCTTCGTGCTTCACCCGGTCGATCTTGTTCAACACCAGGATCTTCGGCTGTGGCACGTCCTTCAGGGCTTCCAGGATGGCTTCGGCATCGCCGCGCAAGCCGCGCTCGCTGTCGATGAGCAGCAGGATCTGGTCAGCATCCTTCGCACCGCCCCAGGCCGACGTCACCATGGCGCGGTCCAGCTTGCGGCGCGGCTTGAAGATGCCGGGCGTGTCCATGAAGACGATCTGGGCATTGTTGTGGATTGCGATGCCGCGCATCACGGCGCGGGTCGTCTGCACCTTGTGGCTGACGATCGACACCTTGGCGCCGACGAAGCGGTTGACCAGCGTCGACTTGCCGGCATTCGTCGGGCCAATCAGGGCGACGAAGCCGGATCGGGTCGGGGTGTTGCCGGTGGTTTCGCCACCGTCATGGGGTTCGGTCTCGCTCATATCTTCCAATCAGTTCGCGTCGGAGGCCTTTGCCCAGACGCCTTCTCGTTCGAGTATCTTCGTTGCGGCCACCTGCTCGGCGGCGCGCTTGGAACGTTCGATGCCGACCTCGGACTTCAGGCCCGGGATTTCGACGATCACCGTGAAGCGGGGATCATGATCCGGTCCGGAGCGATCGGCAACCTTGTAGATGGGCGGCTTGCCAAACTTGGCATGCGTCCATTCCTGCAATTCGGTCTTGGCATCGCGGCGCGCACCATCGGCGCGGGCGGCACGACTGGTCCAGTATTTCAGGATGAAGCCACGGGCGGCCTCTAATCCGGCATCGAGATAAATCGCGGCAATCAGGGCTTCGACCACATCGGCGCGAACATTCAGCATGTTCTTCGCGGTGATCTTCTTCACATCGGCGCCGGTGCGGATGAAGCGGTGAAGCTCCATCTCGTCAGCCACTGCAGCGCAGGTCTCGGCGCTGACGAGCTGGTTGAAGCGAACGGAGAGCTCCCCCTCCGTCGCCTTGCGAAACGTACCGAAGAGCAACTCGGCCACACAGAGGCCGAGCACACGGTCGCCGAGAAATTCGAGGCGCTCGTAGTCGCCTTCTCCTTTCGACGGCTGGGCGCTTGAATGCGTGAGAGCCCGGGACAGGCGATCGCGGTCGGCAAACCGATGCCCGACCACGGATTCGATCTGTGCCCAATGCTCTTCCGGCGCGCCCTTCTTCCGGTTCATTCGACGACCTTGAACAGACGATCCCAACGCATGTTGGACGGCCACTTCCAGACTTCGCGGAACGACGTGTCGTTGCCGAGCGAGAAGAAGATCAGCGAGGCTTTGCCGATCAGGTTCTCTGCCGGCACGAAGCCGACGTCGAAACGGCTGTCGAGCGAGTTGTCACGGTTGTCGCCCATCATGAAATAATGGCCTTCCGGGACGATGAATTCGCGGGTGTTGTCGCCGCGGGTGTCCGGCGCCTGGTCAAGCGTGTCATAGGTCACGCCGTTGTCCATGGTCTCGCGGAAGACCGGGACGTCGGTGCCCGGGTCCATGCGATAGTCCGAGGTGAAGACACCATCTTCCACTTTCGGCACCGGCTGCCCGTTGATGTTCAGCACGCCGTTGATGACCTGGATCCGGTCACCCGGCAGACCGACGAGGCGCTTGATGTAGTCGATGCTCGGATTCGGCGGGAAGCGGAACACGACGATATCGCCGCGCTTCGGTTCGCTTGCGAAGATGCGGCCCTCGAAGAGGTCCGGCGAGAAGGGCAGCGAGTACTTCGAATAGCCGTAGGAGAACTTGTTGACGAAGATGTAATCACCGACAAGCAGGGTCGGCATCATCGAGCCCGACGGAATCGTGAAGGGCTGAAACAGCACGGTGCGGATGACCATGGCCAGCAGGAGGGCCTGGATGATGACCTTGATGTTTTCCCAAAGGGCACTTGGCTTTTTGGCTTCGCTCACGCGCATCGGTTCCTTCTTGCGAAATTCCTGCTCTCTCTAGAGCCATTCAGTGTCAAATGGAAGCTGTTACGGCCGCCGGCAACGGCCAAGTCCGCGAAACCGGTGCGACCGGATGTATCAGACAGAAAGCGCGACGGCCTCGATAACGACGAAGGCCTGTGCATAGGGAAACTCGTCGGTGATGGTCAGATGTACGACAGGGCGGTGTCCCGCCGGGACCAGTCGTTCGAGAAATTTCGCAGCCCCGCCGGTCAGTTCAAGCCCGGGTTTGCCGTTCGGCAGGTTGATCACGCCGATCTCCCTCCAGAAGACACCTTCGGCGATCCCCGTGCCGAGAGCCTTGGACATCGCCTCCTTGGCAGCGAACCGCTTGGCATAGGAGGCTGCCATGTCCTTTCGGCCATTCGAACGCGCCTGCTCCTCGTCGGTGAAACATCGTCCTGTGAATTTTTCGCCGAAGCGTTCGATCGATTTCTCGATCCGCCTGATGTCGACGAGATCGCTGCCAATGCCGATGATCATGTCAGACACTCGTCCCTTCAAGGGCTTGCGCAAGGCGTGCCTGCGCCCGTTCGGACAGTCGGCCGCGCCGTTTGCGCTGAAAGCGATCGACGGCAATATAGGTGCCGATATAAACGACAATCGCGCTGATCGCGCCGAGCGGAACAGCCCCGATCAGCATCGGTTTCAGGACGGGCTCCCAGAGGTGGGCAATGCCGAATTCGTGCCAGAGATGGTGAAGATCGGTTGCGCCGGCCGATGGGCCTTGCTGTCCGAGCACGGCGCGGCCGACCTCCCAGGTCGCAGCCCAGATGAACGGAAATGTCAGTGGGTTGCCGACCGCCGTTCCAAGTGCTGCCGCGAGCATATTGCCCGAGATCAGATAGGCCAGCGCGAACGCTATGATGAAATGAAATCCCACGAACGGCGTCAGCGACGACACCACGCCGGCCACCAGGCCCGCAGCCACCGCATGAGGGCTGGCAGACAGACGCAGCACACGTTTACCGAAATACTGGAACGGCCGGGAGAAGCCTTTGCGCGGCCACACCAGCTCGCGCAGTCTCGTGGAATAGGAAAGCGGTTGGCGGCGACGAAACAGCATGGACAACATGTAGTTTATCCGCTGCGTTTCCCGCAAGGGCCACCGTCGGCGGAAGACCCCGATAAACGAAGCGCCGGAAAACACCGGCGCCAGAGACAGCAGTTCAGGCAAGTGGCCATCCTCGGCCAAGGCCTTTCGGATCTTCTCTCAGGCGGAGATGACCGCCGGTCGATCAGAAGCCGCGGCGGAAAATGCCGCGGTCGATTTCGCGCTGGCGGTATTCCAGGTCGACGAGATCGCGGGCGCCATTGAGGTAGCTCATTTCGCGTTCAGCAGCAGTCGGGACGCGGAGTGCACGGGCCAGTTTGCGGATCGGAGTAAACATCGTTTTGTCCTCGGTTCTTTCTCTTCATCTGTTGAGCCGAAGATAATATTGCGCCGCACAAACCACCAGCGCGCATTGGCGAAGCCAGATATGCACCAAGCGCATACCGAAGGGATCGAGGTTTACGTTTTGGGCAGAAGATGGGCAAAAGATGAGCAATTCGGCCCCGACGGGGCAGATTGCGGAGCTGAAGCCTGTTCAGCTCCGCATTACACTCAATCGTAGACTCGCTTGACCGTGGAGATGCAGTCCAGCTCCTTGAGCTCGCCGAGCAATTGGCTGAGCTGGCGCAGATCCCAGACCTCGAGATCGATCGCCATTTCGGTGAAATCGGTGGCGATGCGGATCATGTTCAAGACGCGGATGTTGATATCGAGACGGGCGACACATTGGGCAACCGTTGCCAGCGTGCCGGGCTCGTTCAGCGCATTGATCAGGATACGCGCAACGAAGCGCGACTTATTCGCCTCGTCGAGATCCCAGCGCACGTCGATCCAGCGCTCCGGCTGGTCGTCGAACTTCTGCAAGGCAGAGGCCTGGATCGGATAGATGGTGATGCCCTTGTCGTCTTCCATAATGCCGACGATGCGATCGCCGGGCACCGCACCGGCCGGGCCGAAATGCACTTCGGCATTGCCGGAGAGGCCGCGGATCGGCAGCGGCTCCGGGCCATCGCCGGCGGTCGGGACATCACCCTTCGGATGGGCGGCACCGGGGATCTTGAAGACCATGCCGTTGGCGCTGTTCATGGCGAACCAACCACCCTCCGAAGGCTTCACGGTGACGCGCTCATCCTGGTAATCGGGATAGACCGCGCGCAGCACATCGAGCGAGGAGGATTCGCCGCGACCGACCGAGGCGATCGCATCCTCGACATCCCGCTGGCCCAGACGATGGAGCACGGGGCGCAGAGTGTCGCGCGAGAAGACCTTGCCGGCGCGCTCAAAGGTGCGCTCCAAAATGCGCTGGCCAAGGCCTGCATATTGCTTGCGGATCGCCATGCGGGTGGCGCGGCGGATGGCGGCGCGCGCCTTGCCGGTGACGACAATTTCTTCCCAGGCGGCGGGCGGCACCTGCACGCCGGAGCGGATGATCTCGACCTCATCACCATTCGACAGCCGCGTGACGAGCGGCATGATCGAGCCGTTGATCTTGGCGCCGACGCAGGTATCGCCGACATTGGTGTGAACAGCATAGGCAAAGTCGATCGGGGTCGCACCACGCGGCAGCGCGATCAGCTTGCCCTTGGGCGTGAAGCAGAAGACCTGGTCTTGGAAGAGTTCGAGTTTGGTGTGCTCGAGGAATTCTTCCGGGTTGTCGCCTTCGGCCAGCGCCTCGATGGTGTGGCGCAGCCAGGAATAGGCGTTGCTCTCGCGCTTCAGCGGCTCGTTCGGATCGCCGTTTTCGCCATCCTTGTAGAGGCTGTGGGCGGCGATCCCGTATTCGGCGATCTCGTGCATGCGGCGCGTGCGGATCTGCAGCTCGATGCGCTGGCGCGACGGGCCGACGATCGTGGTGTGGATCGAGCGGTAGTCGTTCTGCTTCGGCGTCGAGATATAGTCCTTGAAGCGGCCGGGCACGACGCGCCAGCGGGTGTGCACGATGCCGAGTGCGCGGTAGCAGCCGGGAATGTCGTCGACGAGAATGCGGAAGCCGTAGACGTCGGAGAGCTGCTCGAAGGAGAGCGACTTCGACTGCATCTTGCGGAAGACGGAATAAGGCCGCTTCTGGCGGCCCTTGACGCCGGCGTTCAGAAGGCCGTTTGCCACCAAGAGGTCGCGTAACTCGTCCTCGATCTTGGTGATCAGGCCCTCGTTGCGGGTCGAGAGCTCCGCCAGACGGTTGGTGACCGTCTCATAGGCTTCCGGGTTCATGTAGCGGAAGGACAGGTTCTCCAGCTCGTCGCGCATGTCCTGCATACCCATGCGGCCGGCGAGCGGCGCATAGATTTCCATCGTCTCTTCGGAAATGCGGGCGCGCTTGTCGTCGCGCATATGCTCGAGCGTGCGCATGTTGTGCAGGCGGTCGGCGAGCTTGACGAGCAGCACGCGCACATCGTCGGAGATGGCGAGCAAGAGCTTGCGCAGGTTTTCCGCCTGCTTCGCCTTCTTGGTGACGAGGTCGAGCTTCTTGATCTTGGTCAGGCCCTCCACGAGGCGGCCGATGTCTTCGCCGAAGAGATCGTCGATCTCCTGGCGGGTCGCCGTCGTGTCCTCGATCGTGTCGTGCAGGAGCGCGACCGCGATGGTCGATTCGTCCAGGCGCATTTCGGTCAGAATGGCGGCGACCTCAAGCGGGTGGGAGATATAGGGATCTCCGCTGGCGCGCGTCTGCTTGCCATGTTTCTGCATGGCATAGACATAGGCCTTGTTGAGAAGAGCTTCGTTGGCATCGGGCTTGTACTTCTGGACCCGCTCCACGAGCTCATACTGCCGCATCATTCAGGCGTCTCCTAAAACGAAAAAAGCGCGCCAGCCGACATGACTGGCGCACGTTATCCAACTGTCAGAAACAGACTAAATTCCGACTGATTGACGATTAGTAATCGTCGCTCTTTTCCGGGGGTACCAGACCTTCGATACCGGCCAGGAGCTCTTCTTCCGACATCTGGTCGAAGGTGAGGGTTTCCGGCAGTTCGTCCTCTTCGTCGCCCTTGCCGGCGGTGCCGACATTGGCGAGCATGGCGCTCGGATCCTGTTCCGGCTCGTCGACTTCCACATGCTTCTGCAGCGAATGGATCAGGTCTTCCTTCAGATCGTCGGGCGACAGCGTCTCGTCGGCGATTTCGCGCAGGGCGACGACCGGGTTCTTGTCCTTGTCGCGATCGATGGTGATCGGGGCGCCCTGGGAGATCTGGCGGGCACGGTGGCTGGCGAGCAGAACGAGCTCAAAGCGGTTCTCGACTTTGTCGATGCAATCTTCAACGGTGACGCGGGCCATTGCCTGTCCTTTGCGGTCATGAATGCGAGGGATTGACGCGTGCGATACAGGCAAAAGACGGCAAATTCAAGTTTTTCGTGACCGAAGACCCGAAAGCCAAAAAAAGACAGTGCGGAAAGCCGCGTTTTGGCGTCGCATGCAACCCTGAGGTGCTTGGATTATCAAGAATCGTATCCTAAATACTTTTATATATGATCAGATCATAATTTAATGCGACGGTCATATGTGGAGAGGCAAGGTATTGTTTTGATTTCCGATTGCCGCATTCGTTGATATTGCACCTGAGGATTATTGAAGATGTTCGATCCGCGCGAAAAAATTGCCCTGTTCATCGACGGCGCCAATCTCTACGCGGCGTCCAAAAGCCTCGGCTTCGATATCGACTATCGCAAGCTTCTGAAGGCTTTTCAGAAGCGCGGTTACCTCCTGCGCGCCTACTACTACACCGCCCTCATCGAGGATCAGGAATATTCCTCGATCCGCCCGCTGATCGACTGGCTGGACTATAACGGCTACAAGGTCGTGACCAAGCCGGCGAAGGAATTCACCGACAGCATGGGCCGCCGCAAGGTCAAGGGCAACATGGATATCGAGCTTGCCATCGACGCGATGGAACAGTCGGAAACCGTCGACCATCTCGTGCTCTTTTCCGGCGACGGCGATTTCACCACGCTCGTGGAAGCGCTGCAGCGCAAGGGCCGCAAGGTCTCGGTCGTCTCGACCATGGCGACGCAACCGCCGATGATCGCCGATGATCTGCGCCGCCAGTCGGACCATTTCATCGATCTGATGACGCTGAAAGCCGAAATCGGCCGCGATCCCTCCGAGCGCGGCACACCGCGCGCGCCGGAACCGGTGTCGAGCCACGAAGAAGAGCATTGAGGGTTCGCCCGTCTTTCAGACGATAAGAACTCCACTCGCAAACTCTCCCCCCCAAGGGGCCAAGGGGAGAGTGCTTTCGTCGGGCACAAAGTCCCCCTCTGGCCTGCCGGCCATCTCCCCCACAAGGGG
>UCMS01000037.1 GCA_900473805.1 Hyphomicrobiales bacterium
AGACCCACCCGCCCTCTTCCTTCGAGGGTCGCTTACGCTCCCACCTCAGGATGAGGGCTGATCGTTGGCACTGTTAAGACCCTCGGCTTTTGTGGCATGAGTGATGGAGTGCAAAATAAGCACTGGCACCGTTCCTGCCTGGTTGAACCGCATGAGGAGGGCTTCACATGGAAGAAGATCATGATCTGCCGTTAGAAGACAGGCGGGTAAGAGGGGATATTCTTCAATTGGTTGCAACAGGGGATCTAATCCACGCCAGGAATAGCTCCAACGCTAGCCTCATTTGCTTAGTAACGGCCGTGGACAACGACTTCATTCACTGCCGGCGCATCACCACGCAGCAGATCTACATATTTGACCGAATAGCGGGCTTGGCTGTTGCATCAGACACCCACAATGGCGGCGAAATAGATTCGGTGGAGCCCCTGCCAATCAGTATGCACAACACCTTGTTGGGCCTTGAACGTCGAATTAGATTGGGCAAGCGAACCCCCGAAAATATCCGGCTCACGGCAGCCGAAAAGAAGGCACTGGTTTTCGTTCACGATCACTATGAAAGCGCGCAAATCTAACGACAGATAACGGCGGATGCCTGCGCGGGCCTCCGTCACAATGTTGTCGGCGTAGAGGTAGCTCCAAAAATCCGCGTCACCCAACCAATCTCCAGAAATACCTTCCCGACACGAACAGCAGAAACACCGCAAAACCGATCTGCGGCCGTTTGTTGAGCTGTGCGCCCTAGGGCGTACCCCCCATTGCGATCGCAACGATCACCGCAAAGGCAATCCATTTGCTGGAA
The DNA here is from genome assembly GCA_900473805.1 of Hyphomicrobiales bacterium. Taxonomy (GTDB): domain Bacteria; phylum Pseudomonadota; class Alphaproteobacteria; order Rhizobiales; family Rhizobiaceae; genus Allorhizobium. The sequence continues at coordinate 800 of UCMS01000037.1, forward strand.
ACTGGCGGCAAGCTCCCCGCGCCCCTTAAAACCGCTTGAAAATCTCCAGCCCGGCAGACTGGCCAAAAGCGTCGCCGCGATGCCAGGCGTCGTAGCGGGCGGTCAGGCCGAGGCCGGTGGGGTCGTTGTAGGTGACGGCCAGCGAGGCTTCCATCTGCCAGGGCGACTTCGCCCCGCCGGTGGTGGTGAAGACATCGTCCGGCGCGCCCTCATAGGCCGCGTCGATGCTGTCTGCCTCGCGCAGAAAATCATAGCCCGCCCCGAAGGTCATATCCACCGAGACACGGTCAGTCAGGGAATGGGTCAGCGCCGCACTCGCCCCGAGAACCAGCGCGTCGCGATGGCGCCCGCGCACGAGGAGGTTCAGGTCGTCAGCCCCGGTTTCGGCGTAGGCATCGTCCGTCATGGCGGTGTAGTCGAGCCAGACCGAGGGCCTGAACAGCGTCACCTCGTCGAGCGCGAACGTCCGGTCGAGCCCGAGGCCCGCATGGGCGAAATCCGAGGCATAGCTGGAGCGTGCCGTCGCATCGATGGCATCGACGACCCGATAGCCGTCGATGAAGCTGCGGCCGACATCCGCCTGGAACAGCAGGCCGGCCCCACCGTCGAGATCGTGGCGGCCATAGACGGCGAACTGGTAGGTGTCGGCATTGGCACCCTGCTCTGGCCCGCCGGCGGTTGCCAGATCGGATCCGGACCAGGCGAACGCAAAGCCAAGCTCCGTCCTGTTGCCGATGCTGCCGTCGATGCCGGCGATGATGCCGTGCCCGTCGGTCCGCGTGTCCGACATGCCCGTCGCCCCATCCTGGCGCACCCGTCCGGCAAAGCTGGTGAGCCAGACATGCTGTTCGACCGAGAGGGCGTCGGCGGCGAAGGAGCCGGTCGGCGCGGTGTCGGTCACGGGGGCGATGCTGCCGGTGGTGAGCGAGGAGACCCCACGGTCGAAGCGGCCGGAAAGCGAGGTGATGCGGTTGCGCATCACGGCATTGACCCGGTCGAGCGTCGCAAAGGTGGCGCTCATCATGCCGCCATTGACGAGCGGCAGCGTCTCCGCAAGCGCGGAGGCCACCTCGTCTTCGCTCGAAGATTGCAGGATCGACTGCAGGACGAGACTGAATTCAGGCGAATTGGTACCACTAACAGAAAGATCGTCCCAGATGTCGCCCGCAGCGACCGCGCCGGGCATACGGTTGGCGAGGGCAGCGCGGATGGTCGTCATGCCTGTGTCCGTGACGACGAGATCGAGGCTGGTGGCGTCATAAAGGGCGGAGAAGCTGTAGCGCAGCGAATTGTCGGAGATCAGAAGCCCGTTGTCGGTCAGCCCACCGCTGGCGGAAATGACATTGGCAAGCGACGCGCCGTCATAGCCGGAGCCGACATTGAGAATGAGCGAACCGGCAAGGTCCGCCGTGCCGCCGACCGCAAGCGTGCTGTAACTGGCGGCACTGTCGACCGCCATGACGAGGCTGCCCGTCGATGTCTGCCGGAAATCGCCGCCGATCACGCTCGCCGTCGCCGCGCCCGTCTCGGTATAATCGGCAAGGCTTGCGCCTTGTTTCAGAACCAGCGTGCCGGCGTTTTCGAGACCGGCGAGCGTGCCGAGTTGCAGAGCGCCGATGGCAAGCCCGTCCGCCCTGTTCTCGACATCGGCATCCACGCCATCGGCGATGTCGAAAGCCGTGACGCCGCTGGCGATGGTTCCTCTGTTGACGATCGAGGCACTGCCCGCCCAATCCACGTCGATGCCGCTTTGGGTGGCTTCGATAGTGCCAGAGTTCAGGATCTCCAGGTCGCCGCTGTCGCTATCGGCATAGATGCCGGTCTTCGCGTCGATTGCACCGGCATTGGTCATGGTGACCGCGCCGCTGCTGCTGGCGGCTGCCATTCCGGCATCCCAGTGCGCCGTCAGCACACCGGATACGGTATTCGACACCGTGACCGAACCGGCGCCGTCGGTATAGGCGCTGATCGCATGAAAATCGGGGCTGACCTGGCTGAGATTGAGGTTCCTGTTGGCGGTGATGCTGCCGCTGTTCGTCACGGAGACATCGCCGCCCGTCCCCGCCGCAACGACCGCGTCATAGTGATCGGCCACGACGACACCGCTGTTGTCGATCGTGACCCCGCCATTCGCCGACCAGCCGATAATGCCCTGGCGGGTCGTCGAGCGGACGGTGCCTTCGTTCTCGATGACGGTGGTGCCGCGATAATTGATCGCCCGCAGACCGGCCTGGTAGCTGTGGACTGAGCCACTGTTGCTGATGCTCACCGTCACGTCGCTGAGGCTTGCGAAACCACCATCGGCGTAAATGCCACGGCCACCCGCCGCAGTGACGTCACCGGCATTGGTAATCGAAACCCGACCATTGTTCGATGTCGCGGTAATTCCATCGGCATTTGCCCCATAGGAAACCACGCTCGCGGCGCTATTGACCACGATATCGTTGCTGGTCGTGCTGTCACTGCTCTCGGACCGCAGCCAGACGGCACCGAACGGCCCTGCCGAGGTGATGCTCACATCCGCACCGATGAAGAGGTTCGCATCCCAGTCCGCTTGAGAACTGTACATGTAGAGCGCGGGATAGTCCGACCGGCTGAGAACGGTGGTCCCATCCACGGTCAGGCTCTGCACGAAAGGGCCACTGTCGAAGGGGCTGGAGAGAACCGCGACCGACGACCGGCTCTCATCGGTGACCGCGAGCGACGACGCCCCGGTCCCGCCCTGCATCTGGATATCGGACCCGCTGCACTGCACACTGGCAATGTTGCCCGTCGCCAGACATGTCGCCCGCGCCTCCGCAAGCGGCATCGCCGCCGCGACCGGCAGCACCAGGAGCAGCCCTACCCGAACCGTTCGCTCACGTCCCACCGACCGGAGGATGCTGACGCGCGCCAGCGCAGGGTGGGCAGTGGAACGGAAAATGGACATGCTGACTCGCAAAATCGCTGCAATATATCGTTGTGCCGACGAAGCAATCGGGAGGGAAATTTGAGAAATCGGCCGGAGCCGGTCAAGGCGCGCCCGACGATTTCAGCCGATAGGCACAGATTTAGCCGATCGAAAAAGGAAGCCGGCAAACGACCGCGCGGCAGGCATCAGGACCGCCAGCATGCCCGTCTGCTCACCCCACCAAACTCCAGAAAAACCGCACCGATACAAACAGCAGAAACACCGCAAAGCCCAGCTCCAGCTGCCGCTTGTTGAGGCTGTGCGCCAGCTGCGCGCCATAGGGCGTGACCAGCATGGCGATCGGAAAGATCACCGCAAAGGCGATCCAGTTGACGAAGCCGGTGGAGAACGGCGGCAGGCCCGCCTCGCCCCAGCCAGCATAGATGAAGCCGAGAAAGGCCGGGATCGAGATCAGCACGCCGACACCCGAAGACGTCGCCACCGCCTGGTGGATCGGCCGTCCGTAGAGCGTCATGAAGGTGTTGTTGAACACTCCGCCACCGACCCCCATCAGCCCGGAAAAAAGCCCGATCGCGGTGCCGACGAGGAAACGGAAAGGCTGGCCCGGCAGCTCGGTGCCGAGATGAAACCGGTTGGAGAGAAACAGCATGCGCGCCGCCAGCACCAGTCCCATGCACGCAAAAAACAGCCTCAGACCCGCACTCGAAACGTAAGCCGCAACCACGGTCGCCAGCAGCGCCCCGAGCGGCACCGCGATCACCCAGCCCTTGAGCAGATCCCTGTCGACGGCCCCGCGCGCCTGATGCGCCCGAAACGAGCGGATCGAGGTCGGCACGATCAGCGCCGTCGAGGTCCCGACCGCCAGATGCATGATCACATGCTCCGGGATGCCTGCATAACCGAACACCTGGTAGAAGACCGGCACGAGCACCGCGCCACCGCCAATTCCGAACACCCCGGCCAAGAGCCCCGCCACCGCGCCGGCGACCGCGAGCATGGCGGCGAACATGAGGATATCGGCAATCGGTGGCATGGGGGCACTCCGGAAAACTGGGCCGCCTCTCACGGATGGCCAGCAAGCGGCAGGATGGAGCCTTCCGCGACCGTCCCGTGAGAAGGGCAAGACGCGGCAGACGCCGAACCCCTCTAGGCGCTCCCCGCCCGTCCCACAAGCCTGCCGCGGCCCACAGCGGTACGGTCCCGCCCACAGCGAGGCGATTTGCTCCAAGCCAAAGCCAGGATAAGGTATTTGTCGGGCGCTGCCTCAGCGGCAGTTCCGTTTGTCGAGATAGAGCGAACAATCCTTGCCCGCCGGTGCCCTGACCGGCGATGCGGCAGCCGCCGATCGGGGGGTGTTCAACCCACCTTGATCGTCTATGCCGGAGCTGCCGCTATCGACGGAAAGCGGCAGGATCCCGCCCTCCTCCGGCATCTGCTCGGCCACCTGCGTCTCCTGGACAACCGGCTGCGGCCCGCTCGGCCCCGTCACGATCTGCGTCGGCTCGTCGAAACCGATCCCGTCGACGACGGGCTGGCTGGTATTGCCTTCGGCGATCGCCATCGCGCCGTTCTGCGTGACGAGCTGCGGCTGCACGCCGACCGGGCTCGCCCCATCGGCATAACCCGCGTCTGAAGCCGTCGCCGACGTCCCGATCCCCAGTTCCCCGTCGATGTTGACGCCACCTTCGGGGATCGCCATGGCGGTGACCGCGCCCTCCGTCGCACCCTCACCCCCATCGACCGCCGATGCCTCCGCGGCTGCGGCCAGGGGTGCGGTCAGAGGTGCGGCCTGCACAGCGCTGGTACCGGCAAGATTGGGTGTGTCGAGGTAATCGATCCCGGCGCTGCCGGCATTCTGCGCCGTCGGCGCGGGTGCATAGGCCGCCGCTTCCGCCCGAGGATCCCCGATCCGCCCGACAAGCACGCGCCCGTCGCGCGTCCGGTCCACCTTGCCGATCAGCTGGTCACCCGCCCGCGGCCCACCGCCGATCTCGGCCAGCGGAATGCGATCACTGCCGGAACAGCCGGCAACCGTCAGAGCGGAAAAAACAGCCACCGTCAGTCGGCAGCCAAGGGACGAAAACACAAAACTCATTTCACCCTCGATGGCCCGGTATGGGACAACTGAAGGCAGCATACGTCATCTCCGCTTAATGTGCCATGAACGGAAATCGTCGGCAAATCCGCGCAAAATGAAGGGCCGGCAGATTGCTCCGCCGGCCCCGTTCTTGTTGTCAGCGATCCTTAAGCCGCCCGGCGATGCCCCGCCACAGCCTGTGCGGCATTCACCTTCAGGCGCGACAGCAGCTGGCGCAGATTGTAGCTCTCCTCCGCCAGGGACTGGCCGGCCGCCGAGGTTTCCTCGACCATGGCCGCATTCTGCTGCGTCATCTGATCCATGTGGTTGACCGAGGTATTGATCTCGGCGAGCCCCGTCGCCTGCTCCTTGGCGGCGGTCGCAATGGTGTTGACGCTGTCGTTCACGCGGTTCACCAGTGCCTCGATTTCCACCAGCGCCTCGCCGGTCGCACGGACCAGCCCGACCCCGGTATCAACTTCGGCCGCCGATGCACTGATCAGAACCTTGATTTCCTTCGCCGCATTGGCAGAGCGCTGTGCGAGCTCGCGCACTTCCTGCGCCACGACCGCAAAACCCCGACCTGCCTCACCCGCACGGGCCGCTTCAACGCCGGCATTCAGCGCCAAAAGGTTGGTCTGGAAGGCAATTTCGTCGATCACCGAGATGATCTGGCTGATCTTCTGCGACGACCCCTCGATCCGCCCCATGGCGTCGACCGCGTTGCGCACGATTTCACCGGAACGGTTGGCGCTGGTCTTGGTTTCGGCCACCATCTGGCGCGCCTCGTTGGCCCGTTCGGCGGCCGTGCGCACGGTCGCGGTGATTTCGTCGAGAGCAGCGGCCGTTTCCTCCAGGGCTGCCGCCTGCTGCTCGGTCCGGCGCGAAAGATTGTTGGTCGCCTCGCTGATGTTGCCGGCCGAAGACGTCACCACGTCGCTGGTCTGGTTGATCGCAGCAATGACCCCGCCCAGCGACTGGACGGCGCGGTTGAAATCATGCCGCAGCTTTTCGTAGTCGGCGCCGAGTGCGTCGATCTGAACCGTGAGATCGCCATCAGCCAGCTGTGCCAGCGCAGAACCGATCGCATCGATCGCATGGCACTGCCGCTCCGCCGCCGTGCGAAGCTGGGTTTCGTTGCGAGCCCGCTCGCCGTTCAGGCTCTCCTGCTGCTCCACCTCGCGGTTGCGCATAGTGATGCGATCCCGCACGCTGTCGCGCAGAACCTGCAGCGTCTGCGCCATCCGGCCGATTTCATCGCTCCGGTCGGCGTCGGTAATCGCGGTATCGACCCGTTCGTCCGCGATGTCGCTCATTGCCGACTTCAGCCGGTTGATCGGCTGCACGACACTGCGAACCACCATGGTGGCGCAAAAGAGGATGGCGAGAATGGAGATGCCGATAATAATCGCATACTCCGTCGCTGTCCGACGAAACAGGGCCGCGAGGTCGTCGGAGTAAACGCCGGTGCCGACGATCCAGCCCCACGGTTCAAAGCCGATGACATGGCTGAACTTCTCGACCGGCGCGTCAAAGCCTGGCTTGGGCCAGTAATAGTCGACGAACCCTTCCTTGTTGGCCTTCACCGTATTGACGAACTCGACGAACAGATGCTTGCCGTTCGGATCCTTGTTCTCGCTGAGGTTCTTGCCATTCAGTTCGGGCTTGATCGGATGCATGACCATCACCGGCTGCATGTCGTTGATCCACAGATAGCCATCCGGAGCATAGCGCATGGCCGCAACCACCTCTTTCGCACGCTCCTGCGCCTCCGCCCGCGTCAGACTGCCCTCCTGCTCCAACTTGTAATACTTGTTGAAGATCGCGATAGCGTTATCATTGATCTGCGCAAGACCGGCGCGCCGCTCCTGGGTCAGGGCATCATAGGCGTTGAACAGACTGTAGGTCAGCGTGGCGACCAGCACGGTCAACGCGATGGCAACCAGCGCGTAAAGTCGAACCGACAGGGACATGGATTTCATGCAAAGACCTCGGGCTTGTGTCACAATTGCATAAAGTTTGATATTTGCGCCTTCTGATTTTCTAAATTTGCGAATGTCAAATCTGAGGGGCATATTTTCACCCATTAAAAATAACAGTTGGCGCAAGTCGGGGCGCGGGCTCTGTAGTGCCAACCATTGAAAGACAGGATCCAAACCCCATGCTGCAATCCACCGCCTCCCCCACGGGAGAACTCACGCTCAGAACGCTCGCCATGCCGGCCGATGCCAATGCGGCGGGCGATATCTTTGGCGGCTGGGTCATGGCCCAGATGGACCTCGCCTGCGGCATCCGGGCAGCCGAGCGTGCGCGAGGCCGCGTCGTCACGGCCGCCGTCCAGGAAATGGCCTTCGCCATGCCGGTCAAGATCGGCGACACGCTGTGCGTCTACACCGAGATCAGGCGCGTCGGTCGCACCTCGATGACCCTGAAGGTGGAAACCTGGGCCCAGCGTTACCTCACGCATGTGATGGAAAAGGTGACCGAGGCGACCTTCGTCATGGTCGCGCTCAATGCCGAAGGCAAGCCCACGCCGGTGCCGGAAGCCTGACAAGGCTCACCCGGCCGCCATCTGCCGAAACAGCGCCTCGCAGGCCACATCCGTCGGAAAGAACATCTCGATCTTGATGTCCGCCAGAGCAATGTCTTCGGCCGTGCCAAACTGCGTCATCGTCGAAAACATCGGATAGACCTGTCCGCCAAGCCGGAAGCGCACGGTCAGGACGGGCGGCAGGTCACCACCCTTGGCCGGCTCGTCATGTTGCTGCTCCGGCCCGAAGGAGAGCTCGGCTGCTGCCCGCTCCAGCACCGGATCACCGCCGAGATGCGCGCTCTCCAGCCGAAACCGTGCGGCCAGATGATGCGCCACCTCAATCCAGTTTTCCACCAGTTCAGGACCTTGTCCGGGCACGAGCAGGAAATCGATGAAGCTGTCGCCCGCATCAAGCCCGAATCCGGCCAGCATGGCGCGACCGCTGGCATTGGCATCCAGCACCTTCCAGTGCCGGTCGAAGACAAAGGCGGGATAGGGCGAATGCCCCTCGATCATATGGGTGATCGCCTTGCGGATCGGCTCCATGGCAGCGCTATCCAGGGGACGGCTGGCATAGGCGGCGCGAAAGCCCGCCGCATCCAGCATCAGGTTCCGGTCGGCCCTTGGCACGTCCAGCGCGTCTCCCAGCCGCAGCACCATGCGTCGGCTGGGTTTAGCCCGACCGGTTTCAAGAAAGGCGATATGGCGGGCTGAGACCTCCGCTGCGAGCGCCAGCTGCAACTGGCTCATGCGCCGTTTACCACGCCAGGTCCGGAGGTGGCCGCCGAATTCCAATCCCATGACATACCTCTTTTGAAGCGAGCTCTCCAAACTGTCTGCCACGCGCAGCCAATGCCGTCACTTACCTCAGCGGTAATTGCGGCAGTCTGTCCCGCTCCGCATGGTCGCTCTATCGCAACCAAGAAGGAAGACCGCAGATGTCCGCCGAATTCACATCCACCTGGCTGAAACTGAACAGCGTTTTCGTCGTGCTCCTCGGCCTGCTCGTGGCCTTGGGCGTCCACCCTGCTACAGCGCTGCCCGCAACCTGGCTCGCCGATATCGTCTTCTGGCCGGTTGATGGCCAACAGACGCTCGACAATCAAGCCGCCCGTGCGCTTGCTGCCATCGGCGGCGGCGTCATGGTTGGCTGGGGCGTGATGATGTGGCTCGTCGTCGACCGGCTGCTCCCGGTCGATCCCAGGCTCGCGCGCCTTTTGCTGATCGAAGCGACACTCGCCTGGTTCCTCGTCGACAGCACCGGCTCCTTCGTCGCTGGCGCCACGGTCAACGTATTGCTCAACACGGTGCTGATGCTCGCCATCGTCCTACCCGCCTGGCGGATCGAAACAGCAACGGTGCCGGCGCACCGTTGAGGAACGCCGAAACTGTCAGACGGAAGGGCGCGGCTGAGAAAGCCGCGCCTTCTCCTTACCCGCGAAACACGAAAGCCGCGCCCGCTGCGATCAGGGCAAAGCCGATTGCGTGGTTGATCGTCAGGCTTTCCTTCAGGAAGAAGACCGAGAAGCCGGAAAAGACGATGAGGGTGATCACCTCCTGCATCGTTTTCAACTGCGCCGCCGAATACACCTCAGACCCAATGCGGTTGGCGGGGACGGCCAGGCAATATTCGAAGAAAGCGATCCCCCAGCTGGCGACAATGGCGACCCACAGCGCCGATGTCTTATATTTGAGATGGCCATACCAGGCGAAGGTCATGAAGATATTGGAAGCCGACAGCAGGAGGATCGGCCAGAGAGCAGCGGGGGAGAATGTGGGCATGGAAACACCGGGAAAAGAAGAGACACGAGGAAACGGCGGTTGCCGACTCTGGTTCCATCATCGCGGTTTTTGCAAGGCAGGCCAAGCACAGACGGCCGGTCGATAGCTCTCGTCTCGTCTGCGGCGCGGCGATTCCTACCCGGGACAGCAAGACGGACCACCCACAACGCTACGCAAGATCAACCACAGATGGTCATCGCCGGCTGCGGTTTTTTCGCGACGCTGCCTGCGAGAACTGGCCTGTTACTTTTAGGAAAAATCCGAGCCAGACCTGTAACTGGCCGTTAAATCATTGTTGTTATTGCTTGCCTATTGCGATGAAGTTAGGCGTTTGAGTATGGGTTTTCACATAAGCCGGAATGGCGGATTCCCCCCTGAGGTGCTGCAAGCCCAAGTGGCGGATATCGAACGCGGCCATCGCTCAACTCTTCTCTTCAACCTCGTCTCCCTCGTCTTCGTCCTGCTGATCCTTCACCACCAGGGAGAGCTCCGCTGGCCGGTCGCGCTGTGGTTCTGCATGTCGGTGGGGATCATCGGTGCTCGCTCGCTGTCATTGCATCGGCTGCGCCGGGCAGGCACGCTGCGCACCAACCCCCGCCACAGCCTCTCCATCTTGTCTACAGGCGCCTTCGCCCTCGGATCAGCCTGGGCAACCCTCCCCTTCGTTGTGCCGAACTTTGCGCCGCTTGGACAGCACACCCCGCTGTTGGTCCTGATGGGCGGCATGGCAACCGGTTCGATCGTCAAGCATATCGGCTATACGCCCCTGGCTCTTGCCTATTCTGTGCCGATCCTCACCGCTCTGATGACTGCTCTCGTTCGTCACGGAGAGACCGCTGATCTGCTGGTGGCCGTGGGCCTAACGATCCTGATTTCCGTGTTCATTCGCCGCAGCATTTGGGCCGAACGCATCTTCATCAACAGCCAGATCGCCCGCCATGAAGCAACCGCGCTGGCCGACAGCCTGACCCGCGCCAACAGCGACATCCTGCGTCAGAACACCCGGCTTGAAGCCCTCGCCAACCGCGACATCCTGACGGGTCTGGCAAACCGGGTGTTTTTTCACGGCCGCCTTAACGGCGACATCGCCCGCGCTGCGGTGATGGGCGAGACGGTCGCCTTGCTGATTTTCGATGTCGAACGCTTCCAGGCGATCAACGACACGCTCGGCCACAGCGCCGGCGACGCCTTGCTGCGGGAGATCGGTGCGCGGATCGAAAAGCAAGTCGCCGACGGCAGCCTGATCGCCCGCCTCGGCGGCGACGAATTTGCCGTCATCGTCTCCGGCGCCGACGCGCTCGATCGCGCCCGCACCCATGCGGCCAATGTGCTCGAGGCGAGCCGCATGCCGGTCAGTTGGGGACAGCACCGCGCAACGGTCGGATTGAGCGTCGGTCTCGCCGCCTATCCGGAACATGCCGCCACCGCCGAAGAATTGCTGATCTGTGCCGACATGGCGCTCTACGAAGCGAAACGCGGCGACCGTCGCAAGCTGGGCGAATTCGATCCCGAACTCCGGCTCAATGCGGAGCGCAAACGCGTGATCGAGCAGGATCTCGGTGCCGCGATCGACAGCGGCGCTCTCGGCGCCTGGTTCCAGCCACAGCTCGACCTTTCTACCCGTCGCATCACCGGCTTCGAGGCGCTCGTCCGCTGGCAGCATCCGCAACTCGGTTTCATCGCGCCACCGGACATCGTCAACGCCGCCCAGGCCATGCATCTCTCGGAACGGCTGACCGCCCGCATCGCCGGCGATGCCTGCGCCCTGGCCCGCAAGCTGCCGGAGCTGGGCCTGACGGGCGCGACCGTCGCCCTCAACGTGTCGCCGCGAGAATTCGCCCTCTATTCCGTCGCCGACATGCTGGAAGAGGTCACCGCCATCCATGCCGTCTCCCCCTCGGCGCTGGAGATCGAGATCACCGAGGAGGCCATCCTCGACCCGGCGCTCGCCGATGCACAGCTGAAGCGACTGGAGGAGGCCGGCTACAAGCTGGCCGTCGACGATTTCGGCATGGGTCACTCCTCGCTCGCCTACCTGATCAGCCTGAAAGTCGACCGCCTGAAGATCGACCGCAGCTTCGTCAAGGATGTCGCGCGCAGTGAAACCAACCAGAAACTGATCACCGCCATGGTCAGCCTCGGCCAGTCCCTCGGTCTCGACATCGTCGTCGAGGGCGTGGAAACCGCCGAAGACGCAACCGTCCTCGCCCGCCTCGGCTGCACCATGGCCCAAGGCTACCTCTTCGCCCGCCCCATGCCCCCCAGGGCACTCGCCACCTGGATCGCCGAACACCAGGCCACGACGGCGAAACGCAAGCGCAAGACGGCGCATCTGTCGGTGGCGTGAGACAGTCAGCAGGAGCAGACATCCTCCTGCCACCACCCTGGCAACAACCACCTCTCCCCGTTGCGTTTTTGTTCTGATTTCCCGCCGCCGCCCCTTCCCTTTGCCGCCGCCCTTCTCCATATTCCGGGCCATGGCCAAGTCTCCCAAATCCTCCGCCCCCTCGACCGGTTTCGAGGAAGCCCCGCAGACCGCATTCGAAGGCGCGCCGCTCTCCGGCTCGGTTTCGGATTGGGTGAAGCAATTGGAGGCCGAGGCCGAGGCGTCCACGGTCGAGAGCCAGCGCGAACTCGCCTCCAAGGCCGGCAAGCATCGCAAGAAGATCGAGGTGGAAGCGCGTAAGCATGCCGAAAAGGTAGCGCTGGAAAAGGCGCAGAAATCCACCACAGCGAAGCACACCACCGCTTCGAAAACCTCCCGCGGCGTCTCGATCGGCGCCTCCACCGATCCGAAGACCCGCGCCGCCGCCGGCCTCAATCCGATTGCCGGCATGGATGTCTCGCTCGAAGAAGCAGAATCGCTCGCCACCGGCGCCGTCACGGCGACGGTCGACGCGCTCTCCAAGCTCATCGAAAGCGGCAATCCGCTGTTCAAGAACGGCGAGATCTGGGTGCCGCACCGCCCCGCCCGCCCGCAGAAATCCGAAGGCGGCATCTCGATCCGCATGGCCTCCGACTACAAGCCCGCCGGCGACCAGCCGACCGCCATCAAGGACCTCGTCGAGGGCCTCAATTCCGGCGAGCGCTCCCAGGTCCTGCTCGGCGTCACCGGCTCGGGCAAGACCTTCACCATGGCCAAGGTGATCGAGGAAACCCAGCGCCCCGCCGTCATCCTCGCACCGAACAAGACGCTGGCGGCCCAGCTCTATTCCGAGTTCAAGAACTTCTTCCCCGACAACGCGGTCGAATATTTCGTCTCCTATTACGACTACTACCAGCCGGAAGCCTATGTGCCGCGCTCGGATACCTTCATCGAGAAGGAGAGTTCGATCAACGAACAGATCGACCGCATGCGCCACGCCGCCACCCGCGCCATCCTCGAGCGGGACGACTGCATCATTGTCGCCTCGGTCTCCTGCATCTATGGTATCGGTTCGGTCGAAACCTACACCGCCATGACCTTCCAGATGCAGGTCGGCGACCGCATCGACCAGCGCCAGCTGCTCGCCGACCTCGTCGCCCAGCAATACAAGCGCCAGGAGATCAACTTCGTCCGCGGCTCCTTCCGGGTGCGCGGCGACACGATCGAAATCTTCCCCGCCCACCTGGAGGATGCCGCCTGGCGCATCACGCTGTTCGGCGACGAGATCGAGAGCATCACCGAATTCGATCCGCTGACCGGCAAGAAGACCGGCGACATGAAGTCGGTAAAAATCTACGCCAACAGCCACTACGTCACGCCGCGCCCGACGCTGAACGGCGCCATCAAGGCAATCAAGGACGAGCTCAGGCACCGCCTCGCCGAGCTTGAAGGTGCAGGCCGCCTGCTCGAAGCCCAGCGGCTGGAACAGCGCACGAAATACGACATCGAAATGCTCGAAGCCACCGGCTCCTGCGCCGGCATCGAGAACTATTCCCGCTACCTGACCGGCCGCAAGCCCGGCGAGCCGCCGCCGACGCTGTTCGAATACATCCCCGACAACGCCCTGATCTTCATCGACGAAAGCCACGTCACCATCCCGCAGATCGGCGGCATGTATCGCGGCGACTTCCGCCGCAAGGCCACACTCGCCGAATACGGCTTCCGCCTGCCCTCCTGCATGGACAACCGCCCGCTCCGCTTCGAGGAATGGGACGCCATGCGCCCGCAGACGGTCGCCGTCTCCGCCACCCCCGGCAACTGGGAGATGGAAGCCGCCGGCGGCGTCTTCGCCGAACAGGTCATCCGCCCCACGGGCCTCATCGACCCGCCGGTCGAGATCCGCTCGGCCAAAACCCAGGTCGACGATGTGCTCGGCGAAATCCGCGAGACCGCGCAGAAGGGTTACCGCACCCTCGTCACCGTGCTCACAAAGCGCATGGCCGAAGACCTCACCGAATATCTGCATGAACAGGGCGTGCGCGTCCGATACATGCACAGTGACATCGACACGCTGGAGCGCATCGAGATCATCCGCGATCTCCGCCTCGGCGCCTTCGACGTGCTGGTCGGCATCAACCTCCTGCGCGAGGGCCTCGACATCCCCGAATGCGGCTTCGTCGCCATCCTCGATGCCGACAAGGAAGGTTTCCTCCGCTCGGAAACCTCGCTCATCCAGACCATCGGCCGCGCCGCGCGAAACGTCGACGGCAAGGTCATCCTCTATGCCGACCAGATCACCGGCTCCATGCAGCGCGCCATGGACGAGACCGCCCGCCGCCGCGAAAAGCAGATGGCCTACAATCTCGAACACGGCATCACGCCGGAATCGGTCAAGGCGAAGATCTCCGATATCCTGGACTCAGTCTACGAACGCGACCACGTCCGCGCCGACATCTCCGGCGTCTCCGGCAAGGGCTTCGCCGATGGCGGCCACCTCGTCGGCAACAACCTCCAGGCCCATCTCAACGCGCTCGAAAAACAGATGCGCGACGCCGCCGCCGACCTCGACTTCGAAACCGCCGCCCGCCTGCGCGACGAAATCAAACGCCTCAAGGCCGCCGAACTCGCCGCCATGGACGACCCGATCGCCAAGCAAGAGGCCAGGGCCACCGAGAGCGGTGGAGGAAGCCGCAAGGCCGCCGCAAGCGCGACGAGCTCCCTCCCCCCTGTGGGGAGGGTTGGGGAGGGGTCTGTCGACGAACCCCGCATCTCCCCCTCCGGCCGCAACAAATCCGGCACCCCCGAGGGCAAGGGCAGCTATTTCTCAAAACCCCATATCGACGACATGGGCCCCGGCACCGACACCGCCGTCCCCCTGCCGAAATCGGGCGCGGAAGGCTCTTACTTCCGCAAGAACACCCTCGACGAAATGACCGTCGGCCGCACCGAAAAACCGGTCACCGGCAAGATCCCGGAAAAGCCGAAGCCCTCCTCTCCCCCCAATTCTCAAATCTTGGGAGAGGATAGTTCGCCCCAAGAGGCAAAGCCGATTGGCGAGGCGAACTTGGTGAGGGGGTCAACCACCCCGGGCGCCCCTCGCCCCATCATCCGCGCCCGCTCCGGCGCCGGCTCCTACGAGGACCCGATGGATCAGAAGCGCAAGGGCCGCACCAAGGGCAAGACGGGGAGACCGGGACGGTGAGGCCATCTCCCCCCTTGCGGGGGAGAACGGAATTTCAGCATCTCGGCGCAGCCAAGTGCTAGAAATTCCAAGAGAGGGGCATCAACGGACACCATGCAATATCTGGCGAGCCTGATCTGTGATCTGTGATCTCTGATCTGCTCAGTTACATGACTTCGGAATCCGCAGCAAGTCCATCAGAGGCGCTGGCTCAGACGACGTGTAGGCTTTCCTAGTGCCTGGTGGGATCCTCAAATCTCTAACGCAACGAAACACTAAAATTGAAGTTGTCGTAAGGCAGAGACTTTACAGCTGACGCTCGAATCGACACCTTGGCCACACGCTAGCAGCGACCACAACGTTGTGGTGCAGGCGTCACCTCAAGAAACCGTGGAAGACATGCTGAAATATCTCAGAACTCGAAACTTCCGAGCGTACAAGGACCACCGGTTCGATTTCAACCGCATCAACGTTTTTATTGGAGCGAATAACTCAGGAAAATCAACCGTACTAAGTGCTATAAATCTACTAGCCCAGACGCATACAGAATCACGCGGACGAGCAAGTCCGCTAGTATTAAACGGTCCATATGAGCAACTTGGCACTTTCCAAGATGTAGTTCATGGTAACAACGTTCGCACATCCCTTGGATTTGACATAGGATATGGTCGTTTTTCTGTTTCATTTGATATTAAATACAGAACTCAACGTCGTGAGCTTGAAGTCTCTCGTTTCGTGCTGACAGAAGCAGATGAAGAAATTTTCAACTTTCAGCTGAAGGGTGCTGGATTTGAGGTCAAGATTCTCAAGGAAAACATAGAAAAGTTTCTCGGCGTCAAGAATGTTAAACGACCAGAGTTCATTGGTTTCTGGCCCTGGACCCCAGATATATCAAGAATAGCATTCGGCACAAAACCTGTAGAAGAAAAGACACGCAGACAAATTGAACGAGTGTACCGAACACTTCGCAATGCGGAGCTTCAGCTTCGTAGTACGCTTCGCCACTTCGACACGCTATCGCCGTTTCGCGACCAACCACAGCGCACTTATCTCCATACCGGCGAGACACCACGTGAGATCGGCAGAACCGGCTCAAGTGCTGTAACTTTGCTAGCAAATGACACCGCTCGAAGAGGGTCCGCACGGATCGGCATTGAAGACCATGTCTCCGACTGGCTACGTATCAATGAGATTGCAAAGGAAATTAAAGTAAAAAGCCTGACAACTCGTCACTTTGAGATATGCATCGTCGATTTTAAGGGGAAAGAGCATAACATTTGTGACGTCGGATTCGGGTGCAGCCAAGTTCTTCCTGTACTAGTTGGCGGATTAAACCTGTTTTTATCATCAGAGTACTCACGAAATAGTCCAATATTCGTAGTACAAGAGCCTGAGATACACCTGCACCCTAACGCGCAGGCTTCTTTAGGTTCATTTTTCGCAGGGCTTGCTAAACATAGAGGTCAACAATTTATCGAAACACACAGCGACAACCTTGTGTTGAGGCTAGCTCGCCACGTCGCAATGAAAGAATTGAAGCCAGAGGACGTGAAGATATTTTTCGTAAAAGATGAAAAGGGAGAAAAAACGGTCACAGACATATATTTGTCACCGTCGGGTACATTCGAACCTGAATGGCCAGGTGGATTTTTCCCTCAGCGACAATTTGAGTCACTAAACCTTGCGAAGGCTAGATTGCAACAAATAGAATCTACCGAAGAACAAAATCAACTAAGGTTTCAATACCCGGAATAGTGCAATGAAATTCTTCTTAGATGCGAATTGCTTCAAAGGCTACGTTGATTGTCTGCTTGATGTCGGGGATAAAAAGTATGCGGAGGCGGTAGACTGCGTTTTCAGCGTTGGAAAATTTGCATCCGATAGTGGAGAATTATTTATTCAAGAATGGAAGCAAACAACTGGAGGCTCATACAATCCTTTCGTTAATGACCTTATAGCCGCCTGGCTAGCTGAGGGAAAAATAGAGCTTTTGGAATTCAAGACAAACCAGTGGACGAAGAAAAAACTTTCGGAACTTGGCGTGCCGAAGATAGACGCGCGTATAATTGATTTTTGCTCAGGAGCAGATGTATCATTTATTATATCTGAAGATATAGATCTCTTTGAGCCAAAGGCGAAAAAAAGCGACAGCAAAAGAATGCAGAGTATAAAGTGCAATGGCACTGGAGATGTCGCCAAATTTGCTAAAAAAAACCTGAAAATAATTATAAGCTGCAGCTGTCATATCAAAGACTACGTCAACTAAATTTTGCGGACTACCAGCGACGATTACAATTGGACGGCGATCAAGACAAGGAGAGAGTAACGGCTACGGGGGCCAGATTTAACCGAGCTTCCTATTACCAAAGCTGAGCTCTAACCCTGATTGGCGAGGGCCTACAGCTTGTGACTGGATCCTCGGGTCAAGCCCGAGGATGACGACCTCTAGCGCAAAGGGAGGTATTCTCCTCGAGCGTTCCGCGATCTCAACGGTGGCAGAGTATACCTTTCTCTCCCCTCACCCTCCGTCATCCTCGGGCTTGACCCGAGGATCCAAACACAAGCGCGCCAAGGCCAAACACCACAGCCAGACCGCCGCAAATCCCGAAAAAGGGGGACGCCCCGCAGCGATTCCTCAACAAAATCAAACCCCCACACATTTTTTCATCCCCGCCCATTGCAACGCCCGTAGACTCAACGCCGTTCCGCCCTCGGATACACCTGACGATGCGATGTCAGGCGAGGCGGGGCCGGCGCCGGGGGCGCGTGCTGTCGCAGGCACAAATCCCCGGCCCGCTGCAACGGTCTCCCTCCAGACGTGGGGCTGGATACGAAGGTGACGGGGTCGGATGCCCCGGAGCTTGGATACCCCGATCGGAAGGACGTGCCTCAGAGGCACACAGACAAGGCGCCATTGCTGTCGCGAACATCCCAGACAGCGGGGCGAAACAAACGGCGGGGATGAGAGCCGGTCGCAAATGGCCAGACGATCATCCCCCGGGCGAGGGTCCCGGTCGGATTGGTGCACCATCCGACGGGAACCTCCCGGGCCACCGGCCAGGCTGACGCGTCACCTCACAGTGATGCCGCAGCCGGACCCTACGCCCGGTCGAACGTCGGACGGATCGAAGGATCGTCACGACGCCCGTCGCCGCCTTGCCAGATGTAGCGCGCAAAATCAAATGGCATGACGCGCAAGATCGAGTGGCAGCAGTTCTGTTGGGGCAGCACAATGCCCGTGGGCTTAGAGCCGCGCGGATAGTTCTCGGCGTCTACATTGACAACCGCGACTGCGCTCATCCTGTCAGGAGTGGAAAAACGGGCTTGCAATCAACAGACGAGGTCGGCAGAAGACGCGCAACGAACACACTTCGGCCGCTTCTCAAGGGTGAAATAAATGAGCTGGATTGGTCTAACGTCTTCGAACGGCACCACCACACTTATAGATTTTGACAAGGTCAATCAGGTGGTCTCCTACCGAGGTGGGAGTATTATCTTTTTCGTGTCGTCAGGCGGTGGGATCGCGACCAAAGAGGTCCGCCAGAAGGTTTTTGTCAGGGAGCCGCTCGATAAAATCGCGAAGCTGCTCAAAGCGAAGATTGCATGACCGAGGGAACGATATGAACTATCGCAAAACCGTACGATCAGTAGCGAAGAAGATTCCAGGCATGCGCAGATTTGCCCAGATGGTCGGATTACTCCCATCAGGCGGCAAAATCATACTGGACCCAAAACGCCCCCGGCAGGCTGGCGCCAGCTCAGTATCGCTTGTGAATCTGCTGCGCGACAACAAGGCTGGTGCGGCACACTTGGAGACGATCGAGAGACAGATTACGAACTCTCAGATTGCAATCTCTACCTTGGCCTATCGCGCCGGAAACTACGATGCAGCGGTTAAGTATGCGGGCTCCATAATCCCCGGCCAGCAGGCGGATGACGATGTGTTGAAATTGTGCTGGGACTCGCTGCGAGACCTTGGCAGATACGATATCGCCCTACAGGGACTCTATACAAAGGCAAGCGGCCTGGGCCTGACAGCCAGAGTGCAATCCCGAATTGATCACACCCTTTATGCCCAGGACTGCTACGAGGTGTATTCAAGGCTCGTCTCGGAACACGAATCTGAAAACCCCAAGGGCTATGTTGTCATGTTCGATCTTGGCCAGCGGGTAACGACCGGCCTGATGGTACCAATCACCTACCGCCTGCTGAAAAACGGCTATTCTGTCTGTTCGGCTATCGCTGGCACAATGCCAAAATCTTCGCGGCCCGAGTTGCGCGATCTCTCATGTGCCATTCGCGGCGACGGATCCGCCTTGACCAGTGAGCCGGCTGGCGCACGAGAACCGCACAATAACTGGACAATCGACTGGGACGGCGGCGTCGTCGCGTGCGACGGCGTGAACTACTTCCCCTTTTTCCTTGAGAGAATTAGCAAACTTGGCAAGAAGTACCGGGCCGGACTGGACACGCCCGAAGCGGTCGCCCTGTTCAACAACATTCTCCGCCGAAGCGATCTTGCGCTCACAATATGCAAACAGTTGCTCGAATTGGCATCCCTCGGGAAACCCGTTCGCGTTGTTTCGATGGAAACGCACTTCGCTCCCTGGGGCATCGTTCGCCGCTGGTGCGAGCAGGTTGGTCGACACCATGGAATTCATCTCGTGTCGATGTCGAACGCCTACGAGAACTATTTCTCCAATCTGTCGTCAATAGAATCCGGCACTCTGTCCGTTGAGGACATGACCGCCCGCCCCATGCTGCGGCACCCCTTCCTCGGCGGGAAAGAACGGTTTGAAGCGTATATCCGCGAGAACCCGCAGCGGCTATCTGACCTTGAGACACCCAAACAATGGATCAGACTGGACCGCAGCAAGGCCGTTGAAAACGACCCCGCGAGACTGAAGGTATTTGCCGAAATAGAACGTGCCAAGACTGAAGGCCGAAAAGTGTTCGCCGCTTTCGGCAAAGTTCTCGTCGACTTCGCTGCCCCGGACGATCGGGGCCATGTGTTCGAAGACTTCCCGAGTTGGGCACAGTTTTTGGTCAGAGAGACGGCTGCCTGTGGATCTTTGCTGATTGTAAAACCGCACCCCCACGAGATTCGTTCAGAGATTGCAATGGAGGGCGTTGAAACCCTGAGGGATCTTCTGCCGAAAAATCTGCCCGAAAATGTGATCTTCCTGGACCACGCATCTTTCAATTCCTATGAACTCGCATCGCTGGTGGATGCTTCGTTCGTCTGGAACGGCACTGTCTTCGCCGAGTTCCCAGTCCTCGGATGCCCGGTGGTGGCGGAGAGCGTATGGGCCGAGAGAGATTATCCCATTGACGCGCACACCGTAGGCAGCGAGGCAGAGTACCGGAAAATTCTGCGTGGTGAGCAGGACGTACCCCTCTCGCCTTCAACGCAGGGCCATGCGGCAGCTTTCCTTGCATTTCTTGGGTCGCCTGAGGTCATGATCCCGTTTCGCTACATCCGACGGGCTGGGACAAATCAGGCTATCGGCGCGAACAAGCTCTACCACGAGGACCTTGCCAACCTTGAGTTAGAGGGTGATCCTTCAATAGACCTGATCGCCAATAGGTTTTTCGAGTTCTCTTGAGGAAACAATATGCCACCGCGTCTAAAGGACCTCCCTCCCGCTGTTTTGAACAATATGGACGATGAGGAATACAGCTATCTCAAGCGGCTCGACGACGAGCAGGACGAGATGGATCGTTCAATCCAGAGCATGATCGACGAGGATGGAGGTGAGCTGACGCTCACCTCCATCCTCGGGTCTACAACGTTGCAATAGCTGTAACGACACAGGCCGCCGCGGCGGAGTGCGTTAGCTCAAATCCACGATTGTTAATCGCGCTTGCGACGCCCACACTCGGCGTCACCGCCGGTATCCGATGCATTTGCGGCACCAGGGGAATATGCCGGGCGCCATTTTCGGACTGCACTGTAAAACTTTGCAGATACCGCGCCCCGATAAGCTTCTCCTCGTCGAACGGGACGATCGGGAAAGAGATAGGTTGACTACCTTCAACGATGTAAAATCCCGCGATTTCATACCAGTCATCGGCACCTGCCGTGCCGACAGGCGTGAAGACAATACGGGCCATTAGCTGGCGGATGTCGGCGTTCAACCTCGATGGGTTCAGCCAATAAGGCTGCCATCGCGTCTCAAGCGTCACCCCTGTGGATGAAGAACCGACAACGGTGTCTCCGGTGAATGTGCCGGTCGCCGCCGTCACCTGTTGCTCGGCATCGGCTGAGGTCCGCAGCTGCGTATTCAGGAAGCGAGAGGCTGCCGAAAAATCAGCTCCACAGCGGCCATAGAAGCCAAAGCTCACTTGCTTATCCGCGAGCATTTTGCTGTCAGCCTCACTCAGCACGAACAGCAGCGTATGGGCATTGGGCGAATTATTGCCAACGTCACGCTGCACGCGAAGCGCATTCGGTGAACGCCGCCAGCCCGGGCGCTGCGAGACGGTAACGCCCCCAACGTTTGACGCCCTCGCCCCTGTCCAACCATCAAGCGTATTCGCGCGGGTGGTGAGGGCAAAGCTTGTCCCAAGCGAAGCAAGGCGCATGCCGCCATTCCAACACAGATTCCTCTTGGCCCGCTGCTCACGCAAACCCTGCATGGAAACGGATGGCACCAGGTCGGGGCTGAGCATGTACAGCTCGCCATTGCGGCTCTGTGTCGACCCGCCAAAATCTTCGAGCGTAAACAGATAGTAGTTTCGCCCCCGCGCCTCGATCCGAGAGCCGTAGCCGGTCGGGAAGAACGGCAGGGCCGTGATGACGCCCCAACCGCTCCAGCCGCTGGCACCGCCGGTGGCCCACAGGGTCGCCGCATCGATTTCGTTCCACACCAGAGCATTGTCGTACTCGGCGATGATCGGGCGATCTTCGCGGGAGAACGTCACAAGCTTGATCTTACCATCCTGCAACCATCCATCTGGCGGGTTGGAACTCAGCTTCTCCCCGCTATCGACCAGGGCGCCCCAGGTGGTCATATTGGTTGAGAGCGAAACTGCCATGTTGAGGCCGGTCGAGGTGCGGATGAGCATGGCATATTTCGCCGTGTCCAGCTTGATCACCTTCATTTCGCTGATCGACGGGAAAGCCACATTTGCCACGACGATGTTGCGCAGCTGCGTCCAAACCGCGCCGTTGTTCACCGTGTAGTAGCACCCGATCCCGCTGCTTTCGTAGAAATATGCGATATAGCCAAGGGTATCATGCCCGCCGAGCGCAGCCGGATAGGGCATTATCTCGCCCATGAAATTCACAGTCGGGCCAGCCATTGGAAGAGTTACAACAGACCACGGGACCGTTGCGCCCTCGTCATCAGAATACAGGAAGATGGGTGAGATCTGACTGTCATCGGCATTCACGCGAGCTGTGATGATCCCCCACCGTCCGGATGCCATCACGCCATGCGCACCGTTGCGGATATCAGTCGTCCCGTCTTCGTGGACCAGCCTCTCCAGTGGTGGCTGGAGGTTGGCCGACGTGCGCTTGAGGCTCTTGAAGAAATCTTCCGAGCGGATGGAAACCATGCGGCTTGGCGCTTCATTGCCGTGGCCAGGCGCCTGCCGAAACACAAGCACCTGCTCGCTTTCCGTCGCGGTCTTGAACAGGTAGCTGTTCAGGCCCTTGTAGAGATCGCCGGTCGGGTGAACCACCTGCAGCGACAGGCCGGTCCCATTGTCAAAGGGATGCGAGCGAGGATTGCGATTGCGGCGATAGACTTCAGTCCCAACCTTGAACGCGCCGTTGTAGTAGTCGTTTCCTGTCGGGAGGGAGGATACGAGCACAGTTTTTCCGAGGAGATTGACCGATTTACCTTGAACCACGGCCTCAAGCGCCGCGATTGCCGCCGAGTCATTGATGGCTCCGTTCCCGACCACACCATAAATGCCGAGATATCTGCTTTCCAGCGTGGCGGCCTCTACAGAGGATACTGCCAGCTCGGCGCGATCGGCTGAAGCACTCGCCGACGCGGCATTCGCTGCAGAGTCCACGTCCGAAACCAGATCAAAGTAAGCCCCGGAACGAATGCCGGCGACCGAAACCGCAGCTTTCAATGATGCTGCAGCGACCAATGGTGATCCTCCAGCATCGCGGACGATCAACGGTGTATCGCCGTTGAAACTGATCGTAACGCCGCCGGAAACGGTGTCGCGAAA
>UCMS01000036.1 GCA_900473805.1 Hyphomicrobiales bacterium
GGGCGGGGCAGGGTGATATCGGTGTCTTCGGTCATTTCGCTTTCCCTTTGCTTCTTCTACGCCGTCAGGGGGAAAGTCGTCCGGAAAACAACAAGGCCGCCTGACGGCGGCCTGTTGACAATGTGATCTTGTCGGGCCGCCGGTTACCGGTAGGCCCAAAAATACGTGCAGGTGATGTTTGCGCGAATGTCGATCATGGCGCGTGTGATGCGCCTGTTTTGATCGGATGTCAACGGGGAAGGTATGGGTGTTTTCGGTTTGGTGATGTGGTAGAGTTGGCTGACGGGAGCGCGCAACATGACGATTAGTCTGAAGCTTGACGATAACGATCGCGAAAGGATCGAGCGCCAGTTGGCGAGTGGTCGTTTCCGGGATGCCTCGGCCGTCGTGAGCGCTGGGCTGGAACTTCTTGAAGAACTTGGCGGTGCCAGAGACCATTGGCTGCATGCCGAAATCCCCGCCCGCTTTGCCGATGCTGAGGCTAATCCAGACCGTTTGATCTCAGGCCATGACATGTTCTCTCGGCTGGAAGCGCGGCACCGTAGCCGTGAGAGTAGCCGATAGCATGGTCAGGCCGCTGATTGTTCATTCTGATGCGGCCGACGAACTTGATCGAATCTATGACTACATTGCCGAGCGGAGCGGCTCTGAGAGAGCATGGAGCTTTGTGGACGGCGTCAGGACGTTCCTGGGTAATCTCTGCCTTCACCCGGAACGCGGCAGTTTGCGCAGCGGTGCGGTTGAGGGGCTCCGAGTTGTCGGCTTTCGCCGACGTCTCAGCGTCGCATTCGTGGTGCGGGAAAGAGACGTTCTGGTCCTCGGTTTCTTTTACGCTGGAAGAAACATCGATCCTGCATTGCTCGGCGAGAGAGCCAAGCTGCCTTCGGAGCGATGAGGTTTACCGCTCTACGCTGTCTCCCGCCTTCGTCGTCAGCCGCTTCTCGAACCCCATCTTGGTCAGCAGCAGATCCTTATCCGTGTAATGCACCACATCGTCGGGCGATCGCGTGCCGACCACGAGATAGCTCGCCGGCTGATCCGACCGGTTTTCCAGCCGATGACCCACGGCGACACCCGCCTTGAAGGTGGCCGCGTCCCCTGGAAGCATTTCTGTCAGCGTCTCGCCCTCGTTCAGCATCACGCGGCCGGAGAGCACATAGACGAACTCGTCTTCCTGTTCGTGCCAGTGTTTGTGCGACGACATGGCGCCGGGCATCAGGGTCTCCACGAAGGCGCCGAACTGGGTGAGCCCACCGGCGTCCGACAGCAGTCGTGCCTCGTAAGGCCCCAACTCGGCATTCACGCCAGTGCCGCTCCAGCTTTCCAGAGGGGCCTCGTTCTGTCGGATGATGGGCATCCCGTCTCCTCCTCAATGTTCGTGTTCGCACAGCCCGTGATCGGACAGCGCTCGGATCACATAACAATCGCTGACGGTGTGGCACCCGTCGTGCGAGGCAATGCGGGAAAGTTCCTCCTCCAGCTTCTTCAGCTTCGCGATCTTCTCCCGCACCTCGTCCAATTGCTCGCGTGCGATCTGATCCGCTCTGTCGCAGGGTTCCTCCGGGTGCCGGCTGAGCGTCAGCAATTCGCGGATCGCCTCGATCGGAAAGCCGAGATCGCGGGCATGGCGGATGAAGGTCAGCCGGTCGAGATCGGCCCTTTCGTAGCGCCGCTGATTGCCTTCGGTCCGGTCGGGCGCGGAGATGAGGCCCATCTGTTCGTAATAGCGGATGGTCGGCACCTTCACTCCGGTGCGCCGCGACAGATCTCCGATCGCATACATCGCAAAAAACCTCTTGAACCTCTAGTCGCTAGAGATCCTATCTTTGCCGTGTAACCAGAACAAGACCTGAAGGATCAAGACGAATGAGTGCTTCCTGCGGCCATGACCATGCCCCCTTCGACGGCATGTCCGACACCTACAAGCGGCGCCTGTGGTTGGTAATCGCCATCAACGCATCCATGTTTGCGGTCGAAATGACGGCCGGTCAGTTGGCCCGCTCGCAGGCGCTGCAGGCCGATGCGCTGGATTTCTTTGCCGATGCCGTGACCTACGGCATCTCGCTCGCCGTCATCGGCGCTTCGCTGAAGACCCGCAGTCTCGCCGCGGCCGTAAAGGGCGGCAGTCTTTTCCTGATGGGGCTCTGGGTGTTCGGCGCAACGCTTTGGCGCGTTCTTTATCAGACCGTGCCGGAGGCGCCGGTGATGGGCACCATCGGTTTCCTGGCGCTTGCAGCCAATCTGGCGAGCGTATTGTTGCTGATGAACTACAAGGACGGCGACGCCAATGTTCGCTCCGTCTGGCTCTGCTCACGCAATGACGCGATCGGCAACGTCATCGTCATGATCGCCGCACTCGGCGTCTGGGGCACGGCCACTGCCTGGCCCGACCTGATCGTGGCGGGCGTCATGGCAGGCCTTTTCCTAACCTCGTCGATGCAAATTCTGACCCAGAGCTATCAGGAATGGCGAAGCGGGGAGCCTGTGAAGGTGGACCCGCATGTCGGCTCAGCAGAACAGCACGGCCATGCCCACGCACATGGCGGTCACGATCACCACGCCCATGAGCACCACGTCCACGCCCATCACTGATAGGCTCGCGACAAAAAAAAGACCGGCGCGGCATCATGCCGGCCGGCCCTTTTTCCGCATCTCAAGTCTCAGAATTCGTCGTAGACGCTCGGGACTTCATATTCGCGATACGCTGCCTCAACCATCTGCAGCCGCGCATTCTCACCCAGTTCGTCGCGATTGCCCGCGCCAGAGCCATTGATCTGGACCGCCGGCTTGCGACCGCTGTCGACCGTCCACAGTGCCGAAGCGAGCTGATTGGACAGGAGCGTACTAGAAAACGTGCTGGCGCCACCCGTCGCGCGCCCGGAGCTCGTCGATGTGGCCTCGGTAGACGCATCGTCGACCACGGCCGCACCCGGCACATGGCGGCTTTGATAGGAGTAGCTGCTGAGACCGCTCTCGATCCTCATGGCGGACACCTCGGTTGAAGAATTAACCTTTTGTTAACCTTTCAACCTTGTGCGAAGCTTGCGCCGCCGCGCGGGCGGCATCAATTGGCCCTTGCGGAAAACGAGTGCAAAAAGTACGGCGGCGAATCACAGGCCCGAGGGGCCGGGCAAGGTCTCGCGGAAGGGTCCGCTGCAAACCGAAGATGATGGCGGTAAATTGAGAGGCCCGTTACGTCTTGCCAGCCCCTCTGATTATATTGGTATATTCGGATGAATAGACTTGCCCCAGTCTGCTGGCTGGTTCCGGGAAGCGGTTGCTCAGTACTGGCATCGCCAGTTGGCTTTTCCACTCGGTTTGACCAACTTGTCGAGATCCGCACGGCTCGGCTTCGACAGGCTTTGAGAGTATCTGGGCCATATCTCCTCGGCCGACATGCCAAGGCCGGCGAGCGTTGAGACGACGAGCCTTCCATGAGAGCCGGCGTTCGGCAGGCGGCCCTGTTCCCACCAGATACGCATCTGTGGCAGAGCGGAACCTGCGCTGGCGCCAGCCTTGCAAAGCCCGGTTATACCCGCAAGATAAGGATGCTCGTATTCGATCGACTTGAAGCTCCCCTTGCCTCCACTGAGGCCCGTATCGACAAGATATAGCAAGGTGGGAACCGCATCCTCGCCGAAGACTGAAAGATGCGAAAGTGCAGTCCATCCGTAGGCCTGCGCATCGGGGTTGCGAGCAATATCGAGCAGTTCCGACTTATATGGTTGGAGAACATCAAGAGGCATCTGTTGCAGCGCCGTTCCGATACTCGTCCAATGGGTGGCGATGTTGTTACTGGGGCCCACCGACCACGTCACGCCAGCCTGTGCGCGTCTCACAATCATGCGGGCGAGAAGTTCAAGATCTGCGGTATTGCCCCGCTTCACGGCTTGACGTGCGACAGCATAAAGACGTGGAGGGGGAGGATAGCGAAGGTCCTGCACGAGCCGCAGATACAAGTGGTACAGGGTTTCCGGCACGCCATCCCGAGAGCCCACCACAACACGGTCGACATAGGTTGAAAACGCGCTCCATTCCGCAGCTGTCGGTGAACGGGTTTCCTGCAGGGCGTTGTCAATCGTACGCTCTATTCGTTCGCCGGCGTGGTCGCCGTTCAGTACGAGGTTCAATCCCAGCACATCGGTCAGAAGCCGAGTGATAGCAGGAAATGCGTAACTTTCGCCCGCCCAATTGATCCCGCGGTTAAAGCGCATGAACCCCGGCGCCATTTTGAATTCGCTTCCTCCGTTAACGACGGGCGTCAGCAGGGGAGCAAACTCCATATAATGTACCGAAGTCTGCCGATACGTTTCCTCGTAGGAAGCGTCGGCGGATCGGCTGTAGACACTGGTCCTGAACACCTTGATCGTATCGGCGTTCAGATTGAACCCCGCGTCCAGCGCGCTCGTGCCTGTTTTGGTCAGCCCACGCGTTATGACAATCTCCGCCTCACTCAACAAGGTCGCTCGCTGGATCAGGCACTCTCCGGTTGCTATTCTTAGCTGAATGAGATCGATGGCATCGGCTTTTTCCCGGCCGTTTCGGTCTCCAGGGAGATCGAGCACATCAAAGCCTGGCTTGAATCGGACGGCGGGACAGACATCTCTGCGCTGCAGGCTGAACTCAAGCGCGGCTTCGCGTCCGGTCGGCGGCAGGTCTGGTCGGTCGGAAATAGAGATAAGAAACCTGCTTGCCGTTCCCGTTAAGAGAACGCGCAGGCACAGATCGTCACATTGACTTGCCTCTCGTTCGTAGTTGCGCGCTTTTTTGATGCCGATTGATGAGGGCCGCAAGGGAAGGTGGATGCGATTGTGATCGTGGCTCGTCCACGCTTCAGCCGTTGCCTTGATGGGCGCATTCAACCACAGCGGCGGTAGACACAGGATGAGCCCGGTCAGGACAGATGCTATGACAAGCTTTCCGAGCGGTGATGCTGGCGTAATAGTGTACAGGACGAACAGCGGCAGGAGGACGGTGAAGACAGGAGGGCCGAACAAAATCAGAAGGCCCAACGGAAGCCCAATCCCGGTAAACATCAGCACAATCGTTACCGAGGGGATCGTGATCGCGACAACTGTCATCAGGAAGAAAAACAGCGTCAGGCCGCCAAAAAAGTTCTCCCATCTTCCTGATGCACGCGCCATTGAAACTCTTGATCCCGGAGAGCTCGTCGGCCACAACGGTGACGATTAGTTTCAGCAACCTATGATTGCTCAATGAAAAACGGCTGAATGGAAAAGCTCAAATGCAGAATATTTGCTGGAAACGGAGCTATTCATCTCAAACACACCCTTTGGTTCGTGCTGAGTAGACGTCTCGCCGGTGCGGATATCGGGTTCGGTGCCCGCCTCTCGTATGAGGACGGGCGCCGCCGCCTCACATCTTCCCCGCCACCTTGATCGCATAGGCATATTCAAACGCGATCTCTTCCAACCGCTGGAAACGTCCCGACTTGCCGCCATGGCCGGCGGCCATGTTGGTCTTCAGCAGGAAGGGGCCAGCCTCCGGGGCGATGGCGCGAAGCTTCGCGATCCACTTGGTCGGCTCCCAATAGGTGACGCGCGGGTCGGTGAGGCCCGAAAGCGCGATAATCGGCGGATAGGGCTTCTTATCGACGTTGTCGTAGGGGCTATAGGCCGCAATCCAGCGATATTCTTCTTCCGACTCGATCGGATTGCCCCATTCCGGCCATTCCGGCGGGGTGAGCGGCAGGGTGTCGTCGAGCATGGTGTTCAAGACGTCGACAAAGGGCACGGCGGCGATGATGCCGGCAAATTTTTCCGGCGCCATATTGGCAACCGCCCCCATCAGCATGCCGCCGGCCGAGCCGCCTTCGGCGATGATCCGGTCGAAGGAGGTGAACTTCTCCTGCACCAGGTGGTCGGCAGCCGAGATGAAGTCCTTGAAGGTATTGACCTTCTTTTCCATCTTGCCGTCTTCATACCAGGAGAACCCCTTGTCCTTGCCGCCGCGGATATGGGCAATCGCATAGACGAAGCCGCGATCGGCGAGCGACAGGCAATTGGTGTTGAAGCCGGCGGGGATGGTGATGCCATAGGCGCCGTAGCCGTAGAGCAGGCAAGGCGCCGAGCCGTCGAGCGGGGTGTCCTTGCGATAGAGCAGGGTGACCGGCACCGTCTCGCCGTCATGGGCTTCGGCAAAGACGCGGCGGGTGATATAGTCCTCAGGGTTATGGCCCGACGGCACTTCCTGGGTCTTCAAAAGCGTGCGCTCGCGGGTCGCCATGTTGTAGTCGAACAACTGCGAGGGCGTCGTCATCGACGAATAGGAGAAGCGGATGACGTCGGTGTCGTATTCTGCGGCCCCCTGCAGGCCGAGCGAATAGGCTTCCTCGGCAAAGGCGATCGAATGCTCCTCGCCGGACTTGCGGTCGCGGATCATGATGACGGGCAGGCCTTCGCGACGCTCCAGCCAGACGAGATGGCGGGCAAAAGCCATGTGGCTGAGGATCAGCCGGCCCGGTTCATGCGGCACGACTTCGGTCCAGTTCGCCTTGCCCGGGGCGGTTACAGGTGCCTCGACGATCTTGAAATCCTTGGCGCCGTCGGCATTGGTCAGGATGTAGAAGACATCGCCGCCTTCCGTCATCGAATACTCGACGCCTTCCTCGCGCTCGGCCACCAGCTGCGGCTCGGCGGCCAGGTCCTTGGTCGAGAGCAGGCGATATTCCGAGGTCTCGTGGTCATGGATGTCGATATAGATGAAGTCGTCGAGCAGCGAGCCGCCCACGCCCATGAAGAAGCCGGGATCTGTCTCCTCATAGACAAGGCGATCTTCAGACTGCGGCTGGCCGACGATATGGTGAAACACCTTGGACGGCCGGTGGTTCTCGTCCTGCAGCGTGTAGAAGAAGCTCTTGCCGTCTGGCGCCCAGACCCCGCCGCCGGCGGTGTTTTCAAGCACGTCGTCGAGATCCTGCTTGGTCGTGAGATCACGCACCCGGAGAGTGAAATATTCCGAGCCCTTGTCGTCGTAACCCCAGATGCCGAAGGCATGGTCGGTGGTGTGGTCTATGCCGGAGAGGCGGAAATAGTCTTTGCCGGTCGCCTCCTTGTCGCCGTCCAACAGCAGTTCGCGGATCGTCTCGTCCTTCGCATTGCCGTCGCGCGGGATGCGGAAATAGCGCGGTTGCTCGCCGCCGGTGACGAAGGCGGAGCCATAGGCAAAGGGTCCGTCCTTCATCGGGATCGACGAATCGTCTTCCTTGATGCGCCCCTTCATCTCGGCAAAGAGCTGTGCCTGCAGCTCCTTTGTGTCGCCCATGGCGGCATCCATATAGGCGTTCTCGGCTTCCAGATAGGAGCGGATTTCGGGATCGAGGATCGAGGTGTCCTTGAACATCTGCTGCCAGTTGTCGGCGCGCAGCCAGGCGTAATCGTCCGTTCGGGTGATGCCATGACGGGTGTCGGTGACGGGCTTCTTGGCGACGGAAGGTGCGGCGGGCAGGTTTCTAAAAACGGACAAGGTTTTCTCGCTTTATCATGTCGAGGCAGATTGCCTGCCTGTATGGTTTCAGAGATAAAGCCGCCCCGGCGGGACTTCAAGCCGAGCTATTCCAAAGCCGGGTTTTGCCATGGCGAAGGACGCGGAGACAGGCAGGCGAGAATGACGATCACGATTTCCCTCAGGCTCCTGAGCCTCGCTCTAATCTGCGCGGGCTCCTGCGCTCTGACAGCCCCTCCACAGGCCGCCGGCGCCGAGACTCCCACCGCAACCAGGACGAAAACCCGGCTCACCGAACCGAAGTTGACCATCGCCCAGGTCGAAGGTGAAGGACCTGCGGTGGCGCTCACCTTCGATGCCTGCATGGGCAAGGTCGACGACCGCATCCTCGATACCCTGATCGAGAACCGAATCCGCTCGACCGTCTTCGTCACGGCCCGCTGGTTGAAGCACAATGCCGCCGCCTTTGCCGTGATGCGGGCCAATCCCGATCTGTTCGAAATCGAGGATCACGGTGAAAACCACGTTCCCGCCATCGACGTGCCGATGACCGTCTTCGGCATCAAGACGGCTGGCTCAGCGGAAGCCGTGGCTGCCGAAGTGGAGGGCGGTGCTGAGGCAATCATCGCCGCCGGCGGCGAGCGCCCGGTCTGGTTCCGAGGCGCGACGGCCAAGTACACGCCCAGCGCCATCGCCGAAATCCAGTCGCTCGGCTACCGCGTCGCGGGGTATTCGATCAATGGCGACAGCGGCTCCCTTCTGGGCGCCTCAAGCGTGGCCCGGCAATATCACCGCGCAAAAGGCGGCGACGTGATCATCTCGCACATCAACCAGCCGACCCATGAGGCCGGCGAAGGCGTGGTCAAGGGCATCCTCGACCTCAAGGCCCGCGGCTTCCGTTTCGTGCGGCTGAAGGACCGGACGGAGCCGGTCTCCGGCAAGAGTTTCTGAACCCTCGATCAACCATCCGTGCCCTGGCTGGATCTCGCCCAATCCATGTAGAGATCGAGTGCCTTGCGCGTCACCGGCCCCTCCTGGAACTGCGCATCGTCGAGCCGCGTCACCGGCACCACCTTGGAATAATTCCCGGTCTGGAAGATCTCGTCGGCATTCATGAAATCCTCGACCGACAGCGTCGCCTCGCGCACATCGAAGCCGGCGTGGCGCAGCAGCCCGATGATCCGGGCCCGCGTGATGCCGGCGAGGAAGGTGCGGTTGGCCGCCGGCGTATAGACGACGCCGTCCTTCACCATGAACACGTTGGAGGATGCGGTTTCGACCACATTGCCATTCATGTCGCGCACCAGCGCGTTATCGAAGCCGCGTGACCGGGCATCGATGATCATGCGCCCGGAATTGGGGTAGAGGCTGCCAGTCTTCGCCTCGGTCATCGCCGTTTCCGGGGATGGCCGCCGAAAGGGCGATACCGTCAGCGACGAGGGCTTCGCCGTGTGCATCGGCGCTTCGAACAGGCAAAGTGCAAAGCGGGTGGAGTCCGGATCGGCCGCGACGACCGAGCCAGTCTGCCCATGTTCGGCCCAGTACATCGGCTTGATATAGATCGCCGTCTTGCCGTCGAATTTGCCGATGCCTTCCCAGGCCAGTCGCTCGATTTCCTTGGCGTCAACGACGGGTTTCAGGCCCATGTTGACCGCAGACCGGTTCACCCGCTGGCAATGCAGGTCGAGGTCGGGTGCGATCCCGTCGAACCAGCGTGCCCCGTCGAACACCGTCGAGCCCAGCCACATCGCATGCGACACCGGCCCGATCAGCGGTGGATTTCCGGCGAACCAGTCGCCATCGACATAGGTGAAGGTGGGGGTGCGGGCAGACGTATCGACGGCCATGGCGGCTCTCCTGTTCTCGTTGCCCGCAGCAAAGGCGCGAGGGGCGAAGAGGTCAAGACCAAACTGGGCCTAGAAGAGACGTTTCCCCTGAGTCGGACGAATTACACCGCCATTTCAGCAGCTTGCCTGATCGGTCCATCACTGCGGTTGATGGCGGGTGGTCGGATGGGCTGAAGATCGTGGTTAAAGGAGTTGTAACGGATTTCCGCAATATTGAACGAAAGCAAGGCTTGAGCCCTGCCAGTCTGTGGTTCTGCGTTACTCTGGGGGTCATCATGCACAAGGCGCCTTTCGCCTCACTTCTCGTTGCGTCGTCTGCGCTCGTCGCGACGCCCGCCCTCGCCGACGGCTTCTTTTCCGGCAACTGGTACGTGACGCTCGGCGGCGCCGGCATTTCTGCGCCGACCTTCGAAGGCTCCAAGAACCGCAAGCTGTTCTTCCAGCCGATCATCTCGGTCGGTCGGGGCGGCGCCCCGCGCTTTTCCTCGCGCAATGACAATCCGAGCTTCGCCATCTACGACACCGATGTGCTGCGCGCCGGCGTGGTCGGCAAGTTCCTGCCGGGGCGCGACGCCGGGACCGACGATGCGCTCGAAGGTCTCTCCGAGGTCAAGTGGGGTGGTGAACTCGGCGGTTTCGCGGATCTCTATGTCACCGACTACCTGCGCGCCCGCGCCGAGCTGCGCCAGGGCATCCGCAGCCATGACGGCCTCGTCGCGGACATTGCCGTCGACGCCTTTACCGATCTTGCACCGGGCCTGCGCGTTTCGGCCGGCCCGCGCGTGACCTATGCCACCAGCGGCTACACCCAGGCCTATTACGGCGTCAACGCTACAGAGTCGGCAGCCTCCGGCCTCAGCCAGTATGATC
The DNA here is from genome assembly GCA_900473805.1 of Hyphomicrobiales bacterium. Classification (GTDB taxonomy): domain Bacteria; phylum Pseudomonadota; class Alphaproteobacteria; order Rhizobiales; family Rhizobiaceae; genus Allorhizobium. The sequence goes on from UCMS01000036.1 coordinate 10,182, forward strand.
CCGATGGCGGCATCACCTCTTACGGTGCCGGCGGCGCGATCACCTGGGATGCGACCGACAAGCTCTCCATGAGCGCCTTCACCGAATACAAGCGCCTCGCCGGACCGGCGGCCGATTCGAGCCTGGTGAAGGAAGAGGGCAGCCGAAACCAGCTGATGTTTGGCGTCTCTGCCAGCTACAAATTCGGTGTCAGCCTCGACTGACGAAAGGCCGCAGCCGATTTTCCATGACGCCGGGCAGGGGAGAGTTTTCTTGGCCCCGCCCATCCTCTATCACTCTCGATATGAGCACAGCTGATCAGCATATCGACCGCGTCATCGACGCGCCCTCCGACAATTTCGTCTATCGTGTCCTGCCGCGATGGCTCTGGCCGCATGCCCAGCTCGCCCGCTGGGATCGCCCGATCGGTTGGCAGTTGCTGATGTGGCCCTGCTTCTGGTCGTCGGCGCTCGCCGCCAACGCGCTCGCCGCCGAAGACCGGTTGAACCTCGGCCTCTTCGTTTTCCACCTCTTCCTGTTCTTTGTCGGCTCGGTCGCCATGCGTGGCGCCGGTTGCACCTATAACGATCTCGTCGATCACGAGATCGACGACAAGGTCGCCCGCACCCGATCGCGCCCGCTGCCGTCGGGCCGCATTTCGCGTCGCAATGCCAAGATCTTCATGGTCCTGCAGGCGCTGCTCGGTCTCGTCGTGCTGCTCTGCTTCAACACGTTTTCCATCGTGCTCGGCATTCTGTCGCTGGCAATCGTCGCGATCTATCCGTTTGCCAAGCGCTTCACCGACTGGCCGCAATTCTTCCTCGGCTTGGCCTTCTCCTGGGGCGGTCTCATGGGCTGGGCCGGTCTTCACGGCAATCTCTCGTTCGCCGCCTTCCTCGTCTATGCAGGCGCAATCGCCTGGACCATCGGTTACGACACCATCTATGCCCATCAGGATAAAGAAGACGACGCCCTTGTCGGCGTCCGCTCGACCGCACGCCTCTTCGGCGATGACACCAAGATCTGGCTGGTCGGCCTCTATGGCGTGACGCTCTTGCTCCTGCTTATCGCCTTCCTCGTTGCGGGTGCGGCCTGGCCTTCAATCCTCGGCCTGATCGCCGCCGGCATCCTCCTGGCCTGGCAGATCAAGGTGCTCGATATCGATGACGGCGCCCAGTGCCTCAAGCTCTTCAAATCCAACAACCGTGTCGGCCTGATCATTTTTGCGGGTCTGGTTCTGGCGCTGCCCTTTGCATGAACGAGATCTTTAAACCGGATTGCCGAACGCGCCGGATCTGTCCCCCGATGAGACGGGTCGTCTGACCCGAACCCGAAATGCAAGAGGCCCGGAAGTCGCCTTCCGGGCCTCGCTGTGTCTCACACTGGAACACGATCAGTTGCGGGCGATGATTTCCTTTCCGGAAATCTTCATGGTTACGCCCAGCTTGCCGGTGGTGCGGCGCACGAGGAAGCGCGGACGACGCTCGGCAAAATAGGAATGGCGCCGGCGCGGTTGCGTTTCCTTGGTGCGCACTTCGCCGATATGCTCTTCCAGCGGACGGGCAACGCCGTCGGCCTCGACCATCAGCATGGGAATGCGGAAGGCATCGGCCCAGCCGCGCCAGTCGGCGGCGATGTCGCAGAGGTCGTGCGCAACCAGGAGTGGAATGCACAGTTCCGGGTCCTCATGATGCAGTTCGAGCGTGACGGTAACCTCGCCATTGCCATGGTCGATGGCGCGTGCCGCCACGCCCTTGAAGGCGCGGGCTGGCAGGGCGAAGGACAGCGGCAAACCGCTGCCGGCCAGGATCTTGCGCAGCACGGCGCCGCGTTCGTCGATGGTGATCGTCACGTCTCCAGAGGCGCCGCGCAGGGCGTAGGTGACCTGCTGGGGGAACCGCGAGGGATCCAGTCGCAAGGTGGCGCCGGCCCATGCAGGCTTCAAAACGGTGTTCGTCATCTTCATGCTACCCTTGTTTTACCCGAGAGCGCGTCATGTGCTCGTCTGTTCGGGACTTTGCGTCCTCTATGGCGCCAAGATAGCCACGCCCCCTTCGAGACAGCTTAAAAATTGCGGTAAAAAAAACCTTGCGGTCTCAAATGGTTAGTTTTGTCATATCGGGCAGGGTTTCGAGAAAGTGAATGTCGGGCCTGCCTGTTTCACCCCGGCACGCATCAGGTGCCGGCACGGGGCGAGCCGCATGGCGTGACTGTTCTCAGAAATCGGCATTTCGATGCGCTTCTTCAGCTTTTCATAAAGCTACAGGCAAGGATTGGGGCGCATAATGCGATTCGCGCTGTCTATGTGTCCGTCGAGGAATGCCCCATGGTGTCCACCTATCTGAGCTATAATCTGGTCACGCGTGACCTGAAGGGAAGCCTCGACCGGGTGGCCGCAGATAGCACGGTCACGCGTCAGACCGAGTATTTCAAGAACAATATCGGCAAGGTCACCTCTGTCGAGGAGTTCCTCGACGACTACCAGCTCTATTCCTATGCGATGAAGGCCCATGGTCTCGAAGAGATGACCTACGCCAAAGCCTTCATGAAAAAGGTCCTGGAAAGCGATCTCAATGACGAGAAGAGCTTTGCCAATCAGCTGAGTGATGACCGCTACCGCAACTTTGCGGAAGCCTTCCAGTTCACCGCCGAAAAGGCGGATGGTCAGACGGATGCGCAGCAGGACAAGATGCTGGCCCGCTACAATGATGTGCTTGCCGGCGAAAGCGACAAGCTTGAGGCCGAAACCAATTACTACGAGCAACGCATAAACACCGTTGCCAGCGCGCAGAGCTTGGTCGGCAATGCCCGGCTGCTGAACTATGCGCTCAGCGCCTATGGCATCGATGGCACCTATTACAGCAAGGATCACATCCTGCGGGTGTTGACCAGCGACGTGTCCGACAAGGACAGCTACGTCAACCAGTTGGTGGCCAATAAGAGCAAGGATGCCGCCGGCTTCCTGAAACTGGCAAAGGCGTTCAATTTCAATGCGGACGGCAGCCTTTCTGCAGCGAAGGCCCAGACCGATGCGCAGAGAGAAAACACGATCACTCTGTATGTCGACGAAGAGCAGACCTACGTCAGCAACTACTATCTGGAGCGCGAAAAGGCCTATTACGCCTCAAAGATTGCCGGCGTCACCTCGGTGACCGACATCACCTCCGACAGCAGACTGTTCAACTATGTAAAGACGGCTTTCCAGCTCGACAGCACAGTCACGTCCTCGGTTTTCAAGAACATCGTCACCAGCGATCTGACCGTAGACGGGAACTTCGCGCAGGCGAATGGTGGCGACGCCTGGGTCGCCGTGGCGCAAAAGTTCAATTTCGACACCAATGGCGATGTGAAGGCGGGCTTGTCGGCCCAGAGTTCGACCCAGATCGCCTCGACGAACGGCGGCTTCGCCACGCATTATGACGATGCCGATGAGACGAAGAAGAACGCCCTGATCGATGCGTTCAAATCCGGCATGGACAAGATCACCAATGTCGATGAGCTCTTGAACAACGCGTCCATGAAGCTGCTGTTGCAGCGCACCTTCGGCATTGCGGCGGGCGAATTCAGCAACGCCGATCTGCGCAGCGCGTTGACCAGCGATTTCACCGATCCGAAGAGCTTCGCCAACAAGTCGAAAGACGAGCGGCTGATCGAGATGTCGAAGTTGTTCAATTTTGACAGCAAGGGCAATGTCGACGCGCCGCTGCAGGCCCACAGCACCTTCTCCGCGACTTTGATCTCCAAGGAATACATCGTCAATAAGGCGCGCTTCCTCGAAGGCGACGAACTGAAGAAAGCCAAGGAGGCGGCAGGCAAGGAGGCAGCCTATTACCAGGACAAGATCCAGGGCGTGGAAACGGTCGACGATCTCTTGGCGGACCGCGGCATCGTCGATGTTGTTCTGGGCGCCTATGGCTTCGACCCCAAAACCGTGACCGACGACTTCCTGAAGAAGATCTTCGCGTCCGACCTTGGCGATCGCAAGAGCTTCGTCAACCAGCAGGGGGACAACAACTGGGCGGAACTCGTTGCCTCCTTCAATTTCGACGGCGAAGGCAAGTTGACGCGATCCACGTTGGGCACAGTCCAACAGCGGGGCGAAACCCTCGAGACCATCAATCTCTTCATGCGCCAGACGCTGGAAGAGAACGAAGGCCAGAGCAGCGAAGCTGTCCGGCTCGCCCTTTATTTCGAGCGCACCGCGCCAACCATCACCAGCGCCTACGATATCATCGCCGACAGCGCGCTGACGGAAGTCTTCCGCACCATCTACGGCTTCTCGGAGGACTTCTCCAACATGGACGTCGACGCTCAGGCGAAGGCGATCAAGTCCAAGCTTGACCTGGCCGATCTCCAGGATCCGAAGAAGCTGCAGCGACTGATCGAGCGGTACACGGCCATGTACGACACCGCCAACGCGACCTTCGATTCCACGGCGGTGAGCATTCTCTCCGGCACGAGCGGCAGCATCTCCGCGGACCTGCTTTTCAGCCTTGCGCAATTGAAGGCCTGATCGGCAAAAAAAGGCGCCCGTCTTCTGTCTTGAAGACGGGTTTGTTTTTGGCTATCGATATATCCAGATGGATATATCGATAGGAGGAACCCGATGCGCACTTGGCTGAAATCTGCTTCTCTGACCCTGGCAGTCTTCGCTGCGGTGTCCTTGTCCGGATCAGGAGTGCTGAAAGTGATGGCGGCCGAGCCGGTGACCGTCTTCGCTGCGGCAAGCCTCAAGGAGAGCGCCGAGAAGGTGGCAGAAAGCTGGAAAAAAGCGACGGGCAACGAAGTGCGTCTCTCTTTCGCCGGAAGCTCTGCTCTGGCCAAGCAGATCGAGGAGGGGGCTCCGGCCGATGTCTTCATTTCGGCCGATCTGAAGTGGATGGATCATCTCGACAAGGGTGGCAAGGTCAAGTCCGACAGCCGCGTCAATCTGCTCGGAAACCGTATCGTCCTCGTCGCGCCGAAAGCTTCGACCGCGACCGTCACCATTGGGGACAACTTCCCGCTCTCCACCCTTCTCGGCGACGGTCGGCTCGCTATGGCCAACGTCGAAGCGGTTCCGGCCGGAACCTATGGCAAAGCCGCGCTTGAGAAGCTCGGCGTCTGGGACAGCGTCAAGGACAGGATTGCCCAGGCCGAGAATGTGCGTGCAGCCCTGCTGCTCGTCTCGCGCGCCGAAGCGCCCCTTGGCATCGTCTACGAGACCGATGCCAAGGTGGACCCGGAGGTGAAGATCCTCGATCGTTTCCCCGAGACGAGCCACCCGGCCATCGTCTATCCGGCAGCGTTGACCACCGATGGCAGCAATCCGGAAGCCGCATCCTTTCTTGCCTACTTGCAGGGGGCGGAGGCGCATGCCATCTTCGCTGCCGCCGGCTTCACGGTTCTTGCCAAGACCAACTGAAGCCAGACACACTGACCGCATCTGACCCTGCATCCGGGATATCTCTGTTGACCCTGACGGCCGAAGAATGGACCGCGATGCTCTTGAGCCTGAAGGTCGCGGCCGTTGCCGTGGCTTTCTCATTGCCGGCAGGTCTCGGCATGGCCTGGCTCCTGTCGCGCAAGCAGTTCTGGGGCAAGTCGCTGCTCAACGGGCTCGTCCACCTGCCGCTGATCCTGCCGCCGGTCGTCACCGGCTACCTGCTGCTGATCACCTTTGGCCGCAAAGGATCGGTGGGGGCTTTTCTGGAACAGGCTTTCGGGCTCGTCTTCTCCTTCCGCTGGACGGGGGCAGCGCTTGCGGCGGCAGTCATGGGCTTCCCGCTCTTGGTCCGCTCCATCCGCCTGTCGCTCGATGCGGTTGACCGCAGGCTGGAGGCGGCGGCCGCGACCCTGGGAGCCCCGCCGTCTTACGTCTTCTTCACCGTCACCCTGCCGCTGATCCTGCCCGGCATCGCCGCCGGCGCCATCCTGGCCTTTGCAAAGTCGATGGGTGAATTCGGCGCCACGATCACTTTTGTCTCGAATATTCCCGGCGAGACCCAGACGCTTGCCTCGGCGATCTACACCTATACCCAGGTCCCCGGGGGAGATGTTGCCGCCATGCGCTTGACCCTTATCTCGATCGTGCTGTCTCTGGGCGCACTTGTGGTATCGGAATTCCTGTCGCGGCGCATTGCGGCCCGCGTGGGGGCAGCCTGATGCTGGACTTGTCTGTTCGCCACAGCCATGGCGATTTCACGCTGGAGGCCGATCTGACCCTCGGAAGCGGGCTGACGGCCATCTTCGGGGCCTCCGGCTCCGGCAAGACCACGCTGATCAACATCGTCGCCGGCCTCATTCGCCCCGTCGCCGGTCATGTTCGCTTCAATGGCCAAGTCTGGAGCGATGCGTCGACTTTTGTGCCGCCCCACCGCCGCCGCATCGGTTACGTCTTCCAGGAAGGGCGCCTCTTTCCGCATCTGACCGTCATGCAGAACCTCCGCTACGCAGAGCGTCTTTTGCGCCGCGCTGACCGTCGCGAGGAACTGGGCCGCATTGCCGAGCTCCTCGGCATTTCCGACCTGCTCTCCCGCCGCCCGAGCCATCTGTCCGGCGGCGAGAAGCAGCGCGTTGCTCTAGGTCGCGCCTTGATGGCAAGCCCGAAACTCCTCCTGATGGACGAGCCGCTCTCCGCCCTCGACAATGCGCTGAAAGTGCAGATCCTGCCCTATATCGAGCGTATTCGCGACGAATTCGGCGTCCCCATTCTCTATGTCAGCCACTCCGTCGAAGAGGTCGCGAGACTGGCAACGGCTGTCGTCACTTTGGAAGCCGGTACGGCGAGAGCGGTCGGCAGGCCGGATGAGGCGCTCGCGACGGTGGGGCGGGCGTCGGGGGAACTTCCAGCCGGCAATTTTATCGAAGCCGAGATCACCGTCCCTCACACCGAGGATGGCCTGACCGAGGCGCTGTCGCAGGCCGGGCCGATCCTGTTGCGGCATGCCCCGCTTGCGGTCGGCACCCGCGTGCGCATCTTCGTGCCGGTTTCAGATATCGTCGTCGCCACAGAGCCGGCCGGAGGTCTCTCCGCGCTCAACCGTCTGGCGGGACACATCGTCAAATTCGAGGAACGCAATGGCGGGAGCGTCACGCTGACGGTGGATTGCTCCGGGCTTTTCATGGTGGTCGAAGTCACACGGCGTTCGTGCCGTGAGCTCTCCCTGGTGCCGGGAAAGCCGGTGCATCTCTTCTTCAAGACCGTCGCGATCGCGTCGGAAGGCCTTTTCCGGCAATCGGTGTCGAGCCTGGCCAAATAGGATTTCAGCTTTCGTCGTCGCCGCCCTTGCGCCCCTCTGTGACGAAATCGGGCGCTTGCATCTTTTCGAGCCATGCCAGCTCGTTTTGGAGCGCCATGCGGCTCTCCGCATCCATCCGCCGACAGGCGGCCAGCAGCGTCTCGCCAAACGGTGTCAAACCAGCCCCACCGCCGCTTTTTCCCCCGTGTCGCGTAAAGATCGAGGGCTCCCGGAACATCCGGTTGATCTCATCCGCCAGTAGCCAGGCCCGCCGGTAGGACATGCCCATGGCTGCCCCCGCCGCCCGGATGGAGCCGTGCTCGACGATCAGCGCGAGCAGTTGCGCCTTGCCAGGCCCAAGCCGTGCCCCGTTGGCGAGATCGATGCGAAGGGTCAGGCGGAGGGTGCCGGCCATCGCGTCAGCCGATCACCTTGCCGGGGTTCATGATTCCCGCGGGGTCGAAGGCCTGCTTGATGCGCCGCATCAGTTCCGTCTCGATCGCCGGCCGGCTGGCCGCCAGTTCGTCCCGCTTCAACTGACCGACGCCATGTTCCGCCGAAATCGAGCCCGTGTGTTTGTGGACGACCGCATGCACGACGGTATTCACCTCGCGCCAGCGGGCGATGAAGGCGGCCTTGTCAGCGCCTATGGGCTGGCTGATGTTGTAATGGATATTGCCATCGCCGAGATGGCCGAAGGCGCAGATCCGTGCGTCCGGCATCAGCGCAAGCACGGCGGCATCGGCTTCCGCGAGAAAGGCCGGAATGCGCGAGACCGGCACGGAGACGTCGTGCTTGATCGAACCACCCTCGGGCTTTTGCGCATCCGACATGCTTTCGCGCAGGTGCCAGAATGCGTCCTGCTGGGCGATCGAACTGGCGATCGCCGCATCTGCAATGAGACCCGCCTCATGAGCCTCGGCAAGAAGCTCGTGCATCATTGTCTCGGCGGTTTCTTCCGAATCCGAGGTGGAGATATCGACGAGGGCGTACCACGGATGCGCCGAGGCGAGCGGATCGCGCACGCCGGGAATGTGCTTCGTGGTGAATTCGATCCCGATACGCGGCATCAGTTCGAAGCCGGTCAGTGCCGATCCGCAGCGTTGCGAGGCCTTTTCGAACAGCTGAAGGGCCGCATCCGGAGAGGCAAGTCCCACATAGGCCACCTGCCGCCCGCGTGGACGAGGCACCATCTTCAGCACCGCCCCGGTAATGATCCCGAGCGTGCCTTCCGCGCCGATGAAGAGGTCGCGCAGATCATAGCCGCTATTGTCTTTCTTCAGCCGTCTGAGGCCATCCCAAATTTCGCCGGTCGGCAGCACCACCTCCAGCCCCAGGCAGAGTTGGCGCATGTTGCCATAGGCGAGTACCGCCGTGCCCCCGGCATTGGTGGCGAGGTTGCCGCCGATCCGGCATGAGCCTTCCGAGCCCAGAGACAGCGGAAAGAGCCTGCCATGCGCTTCCGCCGCCTTCTGCACGTCGGCGAGGATCGCACCACCGTCGGCAACGATCACGTCAGCGACGGGATCGACCTCGCGGATCTTGTTCATCCGTTCCAGCGAGAGCAGCACGTCCTGCCCGTCCTCGCGCGGCACCTGCCCGCCGACAAGTCCCGTGCGACCGCTCACGGGCACGATGGCCGTGCCGGTCTCTGAGGCAAGCTTCAGGATAGCCGATACCTCTGCCGTCGATCCCGGCTTCAGCACAAGCGGCGAGGCGCCGTGGTAAAGGCCGCGATTTTCGGTGAGATAGGGCTTGATGTCCTGCGCTGCGGTCAGAGCATTCGCTTCGCCGACGATGTCGACAAAGGCCCTGAGACGTTCCGCAAGGCTCGTGGTCACGGTCATCTGGTCATCCCTCGCTGTTGCGCGGAGCGGCAGCCCGCATCAGGCGGTCATTGATCGCTTCTCCCAACCCGTCGTTGGGGATCGACTGAACGGCGATACCTGACGCTCCCGACGCATCCGCACGCTTCAGGTAGTCGAAGAGATTGCTGGCCGCTTCGGCGAGATCGCCGCCTCTGCTGAGGTTGAACACGGCCTTCGCCATCGTCGCGCCGGATATGTCGTCGCTTCCGAACGCGATCAAGGCTTCGCCTTCGCTGACAGCCTTTGCGTTCAGCCGGACAGAAGCATTGGGTGCATAATGAGAGGCGAGCATCCCGGGCGCTTCGATGGCGGCTGTTCCCGATGCCTTCGGGCGCTGGACCGTCCTGCCGGTCACCGCCTCGATCTCCTCGACCGCCACGCCGCCCGGCCGCAGAAGGCGAATCTCGTTTTCCTCGATTTTCAAGATGGTCGATTCGACGCCGACCGGGCAGGGGCCCCCGTCAACGATGATCTCGATCTTGGACCCAAGATCGGCCTCCACATGCTGTGCCGTCGTCGGGCTGATGCGCCCGGACGAATTGGCACTCGGCGCGGCAAGCGGCCGCCCGAAGCTGCGGATCAGCTCTGCCGTGAAGCCGACCGGCACCCGGATCCCGACAGAGTCGAGCCCGGCTGTGGCCAGCGCATGAATGCCCGAATTCGTCTTCAGCGGCAGGACCAGCGTCAGCGGACCCGGCCAGAAGGCCTCGGCAAGACGCCGCGACAGCGGATCGAACACCGCGTACCGCTCCGCCATGGCGAGATCCGCCATATGGCAGATCAGCGGATTGAAGCGCGGCCGCCCCTTCGTCTCGTAGATCGAGGTGATTGCAGCCGGATCGGTCGCATCGGCAGCCAGTCCATAGACGGTCTCCGTCGGAATGGCGACAGGACGGCGTGACCCAAGCACCGCGACAGCTGCCGCGATTGCGGCCTCTGCCCCGTCTTTTTCACCGATCGAAATAACCCGTGCCATGCGTCCGCCTTGCCCTTTGCAAAGCCCGTGAATAGCGCGGACCGAGGGCGGTGATCAAACCTCTTTTTCCGCAAGGCGCAGTCAAAGGTCGCACCCCCGAAATCAAGGGGTATTGAATTGTTCAAATTTTAAATAGCGGCGTAACCGAAAGAAAGAAGTCTTCTGCCTATGATGGTCGTCAAGGTCCAAAGACTGCCTCCAATATTGGGACGTATCAGATGCAGCAAATGAAGAACCCGGCGGCCAGCATTGCGCTTCGCGTCGCGACCGCCATGCACCAGATGGGCATTGACGGCCTGCCGCGCAATTACGAGCTGGTCTATGAAGCCTATTCAGGCAGCAACCCGGAACTGGTGCGTGATTTCATCGCCCTCGGCAAGGTCAAGACGCAGGAAGCACTCGATGAACTCGGTCGCAAATATCTGCCACACCAGCATGAGGATGGTCTGCTCAGCCGTCAGAATGGCCAGGTGCGCGCCGAGATGAGCAATTTCATCTCGCTGCTGAATGAAGAAAAGATCTCGCTCACCGATTACGGCCGCGTCATCGGTCACGCCTCCCGCACCATCCTGACCGAAGCGGATCTGGAAGGCACGCCGCTCGGCCAGTCGATCAAGATGCTGAAGGCGGCGACCGAGAAGCGGGCCCACCAGAACAGCAACGTCGTCCGCGCCGTGGTCGACAAGACGGCGGCTTTGGCAGACCTCCAGCGCGAGGCGGAGGAAGCCGAAGCGGCGAAATTCGTCGATCCGATGACCGGACTGGCCAGCCGCCGCGCCTTCAACAAAGCCGTCGCCAAGATCTATTCCAATCCGGAAATGCCGGTTCTCTGCGGCGTCGCTGTCGGCGAAATCGACGATTATGCCCGCATTCAGGAACAGATGGGCCCGACCGTCGCCGAGCGCCTGTTGATGCAGGTCGGCAAGGTTCTGGAAGCCGTCTCCGGCGGTGGCGACCTCGCCTGCCGCTTCGATGGCGGCCGTTTCGGTCTTTTGCTCTACACGTCGGATCAGGATGAGATCAGCCGAGTCGTCGACCTCGTGCGCGGCAAGCTGAAGGCGAGCGCCCTTGTTGGCTCGAACGGTGGACGCAGCCTGGGCCAGCTTTCCATGTCCTTCGGCATCTGCTTCTCGGAGCAGGCTCCGAACGCCTTCGACTTCACCAACTTCGCTGAGAAGGCGCTCGCAACGTCCAAGGCAGCGGGCGGCGACACCGTTACGGTCTATGGTGCGTCGGATTACGTCTCGAAGGACTGGCTGCTCTACAAAAAGAAGCCGGTTGGCGGTTTCGGCGCCTGATCCTGACGGATCGGTTCAGAGCTTCGCGATGATCTTGCGAAGCTCTGCATCGCGCGCCCCGAGCATCAGCACATTGCGCAGGGCTTCTTTGGGATCATGGGTCCGGAACAGCAGGCCGTTCTCACGGATCGAGCGGTCAATCGCCATGGCCTTTGTCTCTGCTTCCGGCTTCACCGCCACGGCGAAATACATCCGGGAATAATTCTGTCGGATGCGTTCGAAGAATGTTTCGCTCTCGCCGATCTCCGCAAAGAAATTGGCGATATAGAAGGCCCAGCGCACATCGGCATATTGGGCGAAATTCGTCCGCGCGGCCGTCACGTGACAGTAGCCCAGATGCGGACTGTCGGTCAGCGTGCGGTGAAAGATGATTTTCGGAAACTGAATGGACCGGTGGAAGGAATTGATCCGGGTATGCGTCGTGTCCGCTGCCGCTTCCAGACGCTTGCCGGTTCGCTCCGCCACTTCCTCATAGGTGAGATAGCGCCGCTGCTCAGGCACCCAGTCGTCGCGATGGCGCGAAATACGTCCGGTTCGCAGGAATTCGGTATGCGCCGCCTTGACTGGAGCCGCAGTCTTGTCGGTCTTGGATGCCGCGAAGTATCTCAGTTTCTGCATGGTGACGCTCTGACGGTGCCCGGCTTTGTATCTTGAGCTTACCGCAGCATGGTTAATCATGATTTGATGGTATTCTGCAGCGCCGAGGTTTCGCGAGGCTTGCCGCAGCGCAAATCTTTGGATCGTCCTTCGATTGCCCGTTTGCGCCATGGTTGAAACGAAGAAATTCATCCTGTTGCTGCAGTTTCCGGAAATATAAGGGGAATCTCTGTTTTCACTCCGCGTTCTCAGATCCTGTGGCATGTCGCAAACGATTTCGGTCGTGTCGTTTCGCAGTGCAGCGCCCCCCGGTCGACTGTGTTTAGATGATAACAAGCTCGAGGTGCCGCCCTACTAGGGAGGGTGGGAAATCGGGAAGCCGGTCGAAATCCGGCGCTGCCCCCGCAACGGTGGTGGAGAATGCGCTTCGGCACAAAGCCACTGGGGGAGACCCTGGGAAGGCGCCGGCGCGGTCCGCGAATGGGCCACTCCAGAGCCCGGAAACCAGCCTCGGGAAACGAACAATCAAGGTCGCGGCGGGCGGCCGGGGATAGCCGTGTTCTGCCCATCCCAAGGGGCGGTTCCCTGCTGCGCTCCTCATCCGCCGATATAGGATAACGAGGACGACATGGACCTGCAGACCACGGCATTGCGCCAGTTGAAGAACCGCCGCGAGGGCTTCAGCCTCGAGCAGCCCTTCTACATCGATCAGGATTACTTCAAGCTCGACATGGAGACCATCTGGTATCGCGACTGGCTGTTCATGGGCCACGACTGCGAGATCCCGCGCGCCGGCAACTACTTCACCGTTCAGGTCGGCGATTATCCGGTCGTGATCGTGCGCGGCAAGGATCAGGTCATCCGCGCTTTCCACAACACCTGCCGCCACCGCGGCCACCGCGTCTGCACCCAGGACAAGGGCGCCTCCGCCAAGCTCGTCTGTCCCTATCACCAGTGGACCTACGACCTCGACGGTTCGCTGGTCTTTGCCCGTCAGATGGGCGAGAACTTCGACAAGGCCGACTTCGGCCTGAAGACGGTCCATTGCGAAAGCGTCGCCGGCTACATCTTCATCTGCCTGGCTAATGAAGCCCCGGATTTCGCTCCAGTCCGCGCTTCGATCGAGCCTTACATGGCGCCGCATCGGCTGTGGGAGGCCAAGGTCGCCCACAAGACGACGATCATCGAGAAGGGCAACTGGAAGCTCGTCTGGGAAAACAACCGTGAATGCTACCACTGTGCGGGCAACCACCCGGAACTCTGCCGCACCTATCCGGAGGCCCCGACCGCAACCGGCGTCCAGGGCGCCGGCGACGATCCGTTTATTGCCGAACACTGGCAGCGCTGCGAAGCCGCCGGCCTGCCGTCCGAGTTCAAGATGGACCCGTCGGGCCAGTTCCGTACTGCCCGCATGCCGCTGATCCAGGATGCCGAGAGCTACACCATGTCCGGCAAGCGCGCCGTGAAGAAGCCGCTCTCCGCCGACGTGCCGATCAGCCATATCGGTACCATGTTGCTGTTCCACTACCCGACCACCTGGAACCACATTCTCGGCGATCACGCGATCTCCTTCCGCGTCCTGCCGATCTCGGCGGAGGAAACCGCCGTCACCACCACCTGGCTGGTCAACAAGGATGCCGTCGAAGGCGTCGACTACGACCTCGAAGAGCTCACCCATGTCTGGACCATGACCAATGACCAGGACCGCTCGATCGTCGAGGAAAACGCCTTCGGTATCCGCTCGCCGGCCTATGAACCGGGCCCCTATTCGGTCGATCACGAGGGCGGCGTCATGCAGTTTGTCGAGTGGTATTCGAACTTCATGATTGAGCGTCTGCAGGGCGACAAGGCCCGCCTCTCGGCGGTGGCATAAAGATGAACATTGCGGTCAACCCATACCGTCACGTCGACGAGATGCATCCCTGGTCCGACCGGGAGCATCTGCTCGAATGCGTTGCCGTCACGCCGGAAGCACCCGACGTGATGACCTTCACCTTCAAGCCGAACAAGCCGAACCTCTGGTTTCGTTACCAGCCCGGCCAGTTCGTCACGCTGGAGATCCCGGTCTCTCCCGAGCCGGTCATGCGCACCTACACGCTCTCTTCCAGCCCCTCGCGCCCTTATACGGTCGCGGTCACGGTGAAGGCTCAGGCCGAAAGCATCGGCACCCGCTGGATGTTCGACAACCTGAAGCCGGGCATGGCGCTGAAGGCTTTCGGCCCGCTCGGCGACTTTTCCTATGCCCGCCATCCGGCCAAGAAATACCTCTTCGTCTCGGCCGGCTCCGGCATCACGCCGATGGTCTCGATGACCCGCGACATGAGCGACCGGGCACCCGACAGCGACATCACCTTTCTCAACTGCGCGCGCTCGCCTGACGACATCATCTTCCGTTGGGAGCTTGAGGCCAAGGCCCGCGAAATGCCGCATCTGACGCTGGGCTTCATCGTCGAGCAGGTGTCGCGCGGCCAGCTCTGGTCAGGCCTGAAGGGTCGCATCGACAAGGCGAAGATCGCCCTTCTGGCACCTGACTTCCTGGAACGGACCGTCTTCTGCTGCGGCCCGGCGCCCTTCATGGCAACCGTGCGCGAGGCCCTCGAAGGCGCCGGCTTCGACATGAAGAATTATCACGAGGAAGCCTTCCAGCCGGTCAAGCCGGAGCCGCTCGTGGTGGTCGCCGATCATGCCGATGGCGAGCAGCCGACCAAGGTCAAGTTCGCCATGTCCGGCAAGGACGGGCTCTGCGCCCCTGGCCATACCGTGCTACAGGCGGCCCGTGCGGCTGGCGTCCGCATCGGTGCGGCCTGCGAATCCGGCCTCTGCGGCACCTGCAAGGTCATGAAGATCTCGGGCGAGGTCGAGATGGACCACAATGGCGGCATTCTCGATGACGAGATCGACGAAGGCTATATCCTCGCCTGCTGTTCACGGCCCAAGGGCGACATCGAGATCGAAGCGTAAGCCAAGACACATCATCAATTGCGGACATGGGGAGGGCGATACCGGACAGGGCTCGCCCTCTCGCTCTTTCGGATGAGGTGACACGAGCCGCGCCTCTTGCCGGTCGCATGTCTCACGATTAGCATCCTCTGATGAAGCCTTCGCCTGTGACCCAGGGTCCGGTCTTATGTCGGCCATGATGGCCGGAGTTTTAGAGCGGAGGCCAAGCCAAGGGGGTAACGTGCATGAAGCTTGTTTCTGCTTTCACCGCTCTATGTCTGGCCGCTGTCGGTTTCGCGATGAGCGGGTTTGACGTCCAGGCCGGCGGCCTTGAGGTTCGCATCTACGAACGGCATACCAGCTATCGTCATGTCGAGCGGGTGACGGTTCTGTCGCGGCACGATGGTTATCGCGGGCCCGGATACCGGTTCCACCGGCCGGGCTACGTCTATCATGACGGCTTGTGGTTTTCTCCCCGCTCCATGCGCGCGGGCGTCATCCTTGACGTGCCGATTCCGCGCCGCCACGCGATAGGTTACGGCGGCAGTCTCAATCCAATCCATTACAGTTGGTGCGCTGATCGCTACCGGTCCTATCACTGGCGCAGCAACACGTTCCAGCCGTATCACGGTCCGCGCCAGCAGTGTTACTCGCCCTATTATTGACGGCTCAACCTGGAACAAAACACCACTCCCACCGTTGACGGGCACTTGTGCGCCAAAGCGGTCACGGAACCGTTACGCGCAAAGCGCGAGCTATGAACGGCGTGTTAATTCTGAGTTCAGGCTGGCCCCGTTAACCTTTTCTCAAGGTCGAGGACCGGGCGATGTCCGCTCCCGACGGCCGAAAGAAACATGCAGGGAGAAACATCATGAAGAGTGCATTGAAGACGACAGCCGTTGCTGCTCTCGCATCGATCCTCGCCATCACAAGCATGGTCCCGGCACAGGCGCAGGTTATCCGCCCCGTCGCGCCGGTCACCACGACGACGGATGCCACCAATGTGCAGTACATTGATGGCGGCATTCGCATCTATCGCGACCGTCGTTACGATCGTCGCGACCGCTATGAACGCTGGGATCGCTACGAGCGCGCGCACTACTGGCGCGGCCATCGCGGCTATCGTGAGCGCCGTGCCGGCTACCGTTACCACAACGGCTACTGGTACCCGCTTGCTGCCTTTGCAGCCGGCGCCATTATCGGCGGAGCGATTGCCAACCAGCCCCGCGCCGTCCCGCGTGCCGGTAACATCAACCCGCAGCACTATCAGTGGTGCCAGAACCGCTATCGTTCTTACGACAGCTATTCCAACACCTTCCAGCCGTATAACGGCCCGCGCCAGCAGTGCCTGTCGCCCTATTACTGATCATGCACCGAGGGGGTTAACCTCTCGCACAGCGGTATCCCGAGAGCCGTCCGCAACGCCCGTTGCGGGCGGCTTTTTGCATGACATTTCCGGCACTTTCCTAACGCCGAAGGTCGGGCATTAACCATTTGTTAACCAAATCAGCACTACTCCTTTCATCAACGATTTGTTTACGTAGATGACCAAAGTGCTAACCGAACCTCGCTCCATCCGCATCAAGGGAAGATCCTTCCTGGCCGTCGTCCTTACGCCGGATCCGCCGTTCGACGACTGGCTCGTGCGGCTCGACGATCTTGCTGCCCGCTCGGCCGGTTTCTTCCTCGGTCGTCCCGTGGTCCTCGACGTCTCCGACATCGAGATCGACAAGCCGCAGCTCAAGGCCCTGATTGCTGAACTGGCTGCGCGCAATGTCTCGATCATGGGCATCGAAGGTGGTCGCCCCTCGCTGGTCGAGCCGGGCATGCCGCCGCAGCTGAAGGGCGGCAAGCCTGCCGCCGATTACGAGTTGCCGCGCGAAGACGCTCCTGAAGCTTCGGCCGCCAAGCCGAAGGGCAAGGCCGAGAAGCAGCCGGCAGAGCAGGCAGCACCGCAAGTGGTCGTACAGCAGAGTCCCGCCTCGGCACCCTCTCTGATCGTGCGCGAAACCATCCGCTCCGGCCAGTCGGTCATTTACACGCAGGGTGATGTAACCGTCATCGGCTCGGTCCAGTCCGGTGCCGAAGTCATCGCAGGCGGATCCGTCCATATCTACGGCGCGCTGCGCGGCAGAGCGCTCGCCGGATGCGTTGGCAATGCCGACGCAAGGATCTTCTGTCGTAAGTTCGAATCCGAGCTGGTTGCAATCGACGGCGTCTACGCGATGACCGACGACATGGATCCAGAATTGAAAGGGCATCCAGTTCAGCTTTGGCTGGAGGGGGATGCAATCATGACAGAAAGAATGACGTGAACTTGAGCGGGGATAGACAGGAGAACCACATGGGCAAGGTGATAGTCGTGACATCCGGCAAGGGCGGGGTCGGCAAGACCACGTCGACGGCCGCTCTGGGTGCAGCGCTGGCACAGCGCAACGAAAAGGTCGTCGTCGTCGATTTCGACGTCGGTCTTCGCAATCTCGATCTGGTGATGGGCGCCGAGCGCCGCGTGGTCTACGATCTCGTCAATGTCATCCAGGGTGACGCCAAGCTGCCGCAGGCGCTGATCCGCGACAAGCGGCTGGAAACGCTCTTCCTGCTGCCTGCCTCGCAGACCCGCGACAAGGACAACCTGACCGCCGAAGGCGTCGAGCAGGTCATCAACGAGCTGAAGAAGTATTTCGACTGGATCATCTGCGACAGCCCCGCCGGCATCGAGCGTGGTGCGACCCTTGCCATGCGCCATGCCGACATGGCCGTCGTCGTTACCAATCCGGAAGTCTCGTCCGTGCGCGACTCGGACCGCATCATCGGTCTCCTCGATTCCAAAACGCTCAAGGCTGAGCGCGGCGAGCGCATGGAGAAGCATCTTCTGCTCACCCGCTACGACGCCAACCGCGCCCAGCGTGGCGACATGCTGAAGGTCGACGACGTGCTCGAGATCCTGTCGATCCCGCTGGTCGGCATCATCCCGGAAAGCATGGACGTGCTGCGCGCCTCCAACATTGGTGCGCCTGTCACGCTCGCTGACGCCCGCAGCGCCCCGGCCATGGCCTATTTCGACGCCGCTCGTCGCCTCGCCGGCGAAAACGTTCCGATCACCATCCCTGGCGAGAAGCGTGGTCTCCTCGACAAGATCTTCGCGCGGAGGGCCGCATGAGCATTTTCTCCCTGTTCCGCAAGCAGCGCTCGGCGCCGATGGCCCGCGAGCGTCTGCAGGTCCTGCTCGCCCATGAGCGCGCCTCGCTCGAAAGCGATCTGGTGGCCGTCCTGCGCGAGGAAATCCTTGCCGTGATCGCCAAGCATGTCGAATTCGACCGCGACAAGGTGCAGATCAAGATGGACCGCGACGAGGACGTGTCGATCCTGGAGATCGATGTCGAAATCCCGCGCAACGCCCAGCGCCTCGCCGCCTGATCGGACCATCGTCTGCGATGGAAAAGGCCGCCGCCGGAAAACCCGGTCGGCGGCCTTCTCTTGTTATGTGAGAAGGGCAGGGCGGACATTGCCGCCCTGCCCTCGATCCTCAGCCGATCTTGGCGTTGTCGTCCTTCTTGATCGCAACGATCGTCGAGCGCGGCAGCTTGCCTTCGCCATCCGGGAAGGGGGCGTCGGGATGCTGGATGCCGACGAAATGCGTGCGCTTGTCGGCCGACCAGGTCTGGCCGGTGACTTCGGCACCCTTCGGCGCGGTCAGGAAGCGCTCGATCCGGCCCGTAACCGGGTCGCCCGCCAGCATCTGGTTGTTGCCCTGGCCCGCGAAGTCACCTTCGTTGGTGTCTTCACCGTCGGTCTGGATCCACAACAGGCCGGTGGAGTCGAACATCATGCCGTCAGGCGAGTTGAACATGTTGCCTTCGTTGATGTTCGACGAGCCGGCATAGGGTCCGTCCTTGTGCACGGCGGGATTTCCGGCCATGAGGAACAGATCCCACTTGAACTTGCCATCGGCATGGTCGTCATTCTCGGGGTACCAGCGCACGATCTGGCCGTATTCGTTGGCCTCGCGCGGGTTGGCAGCATTGATTTCCATCACGTCGCCGCCCGCATTGGTCTTCATCTTGCCGTCCTTCAGAACAGCGCGGTTGCTGTTGTTGGTCAGGCAGCAATAGGCCTCGATGGCGACCGGGTTGGTGGCAACCCATTCCGGACGGTCCATGGTGGTGGCACCGACCTTGGACGCAGCCTGGCGCGTGAAGACGCAGATCTCGTCGATCTTCATGCCGGTCGTTTCTTCGGTGAGCGCCAGCCACTCGCCATTGCCGTCGTCGGAGAACTTGGCGACATAGAGTGTGCCTTCGTCGAGCAGCTTGGAGGTGTCGCCGCCCGGAACGTAGATGCCATTGGAGACGTACTTGTAGAGGAACTCGCCACGCTCGTCGTCGCCCATATAGACGACCACGCGACCGTCACGGGCCACCACGACAGCAGCGTTTTCATGCTTGATGCGGCCAAGCGCCGTGCGCTTGATCGGAGTAGAGGAGGCATCCGACGGATCGATTTCGACGACGTAACCGGCGCGGCGCGGCTCGTTCGGGTTCTTCGCCACGTCGAAGCGCTCGTCGAACTTCTCGTAGCCGTAGCGGGTTTCCGCCACGATGCCGTAACGCTTGTAGTCATCGGGCATCTTGAACTCGGCATTGGTCGAGCCAAAGTAGCCGTTGAAGTTTTCTTCGCAGGTCAGATAGGTGCCCCACGGCGTCTTGCCGGCCCCGCAATTGTTGAAGGTCCCGAGACAGTCGACACCATTGGGATCGGCAGCCGTCTTCACGAGGTCAGAACCGGCGGCCGGACCGGAGAGCTTCATCGGCGTGTTGTGGTGGATGCGGCGGTTGAACGGGCTGTCGACGACGATCTGCCAGCCATCTGCACCTTCAGCCACTTCCATGACGGTCACGCCCTGCATGTGCTGCAGGATTTTTACGTCATCAAGGCTCTTCGGCATGCCCTTTTCATTGTTGGGCAGGTTGGTTTCGTTGTTCACATATTCATGGTTGACCGCGATCACCTGGGCGCTGCCGATGACGAACAGCTCCATGCCATCGGTGTTCTCGCCGAACACCTTGTTGGACGCTTCGAGCGAAACGCCGTTGGCCGGATCGATATCGGCAACGCCTGAAAACAGCGGCTCACCCCACTTGGCGAGCGGCTTCCAGCTGTAGCCCTCGGGAACATGCACGGTGTTGTCGGTCGAAATCGGAACCGGCTTGAACGGGAAACGCGAACCGGCTTCCTGCGCCTGGGCAGAGGTCGAGCTCATGAGGTTGCCGAGTGTGCCCATGGCGGCAGCAGCGGAGCCGACCGCCAGAACGCCACCGAGAAAACCACGGCGGGAGACGGCGCGCTCGACGACGCGGTCGAAATCCGTCACGGCCGGCGGCGGATTGTGCAGCTCGTCCCATTCGTCCCAGGACAGGTGGTTGGTGTTGGTCTCGGTCATGACAGAGCCTCCTATGGGTTGAAGTCCACTCCCGACTAGCCAGCACCGGTAACAGTCATATGACGAATTCCACTTCGAACGTCCTATGGGAGAACCCGAAATTGAGGCGCATCTGCAATACGGTGCGGATCTGCTCCGGCTAAGTTGCTCTAAATCCTTGCGCAGCGTCGCCTTGGCCGCCGGCTCGCATGCTCGCCATGAACCCGCTCCGTCTGCCGCTCACGCAAGTGTGTTCCCGCCTTTAAACGCCGTCGTCTGGAGGCCGCTGCGGATCGTGGGCGACACGGTCTTGCTCCTCCAAAAGATTTGACGTTTACGTAAAAATCAATTAGCCATTTGCAAGAATGAGCCGCGCCTCCTGGGTGGAGATTGGGCGTGGCCACGAGCATACGCCAGTTGGAGGAGCACGTCATGTACAAGGCGCCCGTAGAAGAGATCGCGTTCACCCTCAAGCATGTCGCTGGGCTCTCGAAAGCCATTGACGATGGCAAGCTGGGGGATCTCAGCGATGACCTCGTCGACGCGATCTTGACCGAAGCCGGCCGCTTCGCCTCCGATGAGGTCGCCCCGCTCGCCGAAATTGGCGACAAACAGGGCGCCCGTTTGGTCGACGGCAAGGTGATCGTTCCCGACGGCTGGGACAATCTCTACCGCGCCTGGGCCGAAGGCGGCTGGAACTCTCTGACGGCGTCCGAAGATTTCGGCGGGCAGGGGCTTCCGCATATGCTGAACGTCGCCGCACTCGAAATGTGGAATTCCGGCTCCATGGGCTTTGCGCTCGGACCGACGCTGACCATGGGCGCCGTCGATGCCGTCACCGCGCACGGTTCCGAGGAATTGAAGGCGAAGTATTTGCCGAAAATGGTCTCCGGCGAATGGACCGGCACCATGAACCTCACCGAACCCCATGCCGGCTCCGATCTCGGCGTCATGAAGTCCCGCGCCGAGCGTCGTGATGACGGCACCTACCGCATCTTCGGCCAGAAGATCTTCATCACCTGGGGTGAACACGAGATCACCGAGAACATCATCCATCTCGTCCTCGCACGCCTTCCCGATGCACCCGCCGGCACACGCGGCATCTCGCTCTTCCTCGTGCCGAAATACCTCGTCAACGACGACGGCTCGCTCGGTGCCCGCAACGATCTCCACTGCCACTCCCTGGAGCACAAGCTCGGCATCCACGGCTCGCCGACCTGCACCATGATCTATGGCGACGGCAAGTTTGGCGATGAGCCCGGTGCGATCGGCTACCTGATCGGCGAGGAGAACAAGGGCCTCGCCTGCATGTTCACCATGATGAACAATGCCCGCCTTGCCGTCGGCATGCAGGGCGTCGCCATCTGCGAGGCCGCCACCCAGAAGGCCGTGCAATATGCCAAGGACCGCACGCAGGGGAAGGCTCCCGGCTGGACAGGGTCCGTCATGTCGCCGATCATCGAGCATCCCGATGTCGCCCGCATGCTGGTGACCATGAAGGCGCTGACGCAAGGCTCGCGCGCCATCTGCTATGTCTGCGCCCACGCCACCGACATGAGCCACCATGCCGAAGGCGATGAGGCCCGTTACTGGGCCGAGCGCGCAGCCCTGCTGACCCCGATTGCCAAGTCCTTCGCCACCGATGCCGGCGTCGATGTCGCCTCGCTCGGCATTCAGACCCATGGCGGCATGGGCTTCATCGAGGAAACGGGGGCAGCCCGCTTCTGGCGCGACAGCCGCATCGCCCCGATCTACGAGGGCACCAACGGCATCCAGGCCGCCGACCTCGTCACCCGCAAGCTGCCGCTCTCCAACGGCAACCATGTCCGCGGCTACATCACTGAGCTGAAGCAGGTGGTGAACGCCGTGCGCGCCTCCAACCTCGAAGGTTTCGGCGACACCGCCGCCCGTCTGGAGGCCAGCCTTTCGGATCTGGAGGACACGACCGAATGGCTGCTCTCGCAACTCGCCGCTGGCAACGCGTCTGCAGCGCTCGCAGGCGCGACACCCTACCAGCGTCTCTTCGGTCTCGCTTTGACCGGCGTCTATCTCGCCAAGGGCGCCCTTGCCGACGAGGACCATGGCCGCGACACCCGCATCGCCCTCTGCCGCTTCGCCGCCGAGAACCTGATCGCCGAGACCGCAGCCCTCAAGGACCGCGTCGTCAATGGCGCCGCGAGCCTGGAAGTGGCCAGGGCGCTTTTCGCGTAATTCCCACCTCCCCCTTGAGG
>UCMS01000040.1 GCA_900473805.1 Hyphomicrobiales bacterium
GGGCAGAGGGGGGTAATCCAGTTCTCCGCCGCCGCCCAGGCAGCGCAGAAGGGGGCGCCGAAGCCCCGCAGCGCCACAGCGATGGAGGCCAAGCGATGAACACCCTGATCTTCCGCACCTTCGCGCCCTTCCTCACCGCGCTGATGCTGCTGTTTTCGATCTTCGTCCTCCTGCGCGGCCACAACGAGCCCGGCGGCGGTTTCATCGGCGGGTTGATCGGCGCCTCCGCCTTTGCCATCTACGGCATCGCCTTCGGCGTCCAGGCCGTGCGCCGGGCGCTGTGGTTCCACCCGATGTCGATCGCCGGCTGCGGCCTGTTCCTGTCGACGCTGTCAGGCTTCGTCTCCGCTCCGCTCGGGCTTCCCTTCATGACCGGCGTCTGGATCTATCCGACCCTCTTCGGCGTCGAAGTGCCGCTCGCCACCGTCATCTCCTTCGATGTCGGCGTCTATCTCGTCGTCGTCGGCACCTTCACCTCGATTGCGCTGGCACTTGAAGAAAGGGACGACGCCTGATGGAAGCGCTTTTCGCCCTCGTCGTCGGCATCTTCTTCGCCGCCGCGCTTTATCTGATGATGTCGAAACACATCATCCGCATCCTGCTCGGCGTGGTCCTGCTCGGCAATGCCGTCAACATGCTGATCTTCACCTCAGGGCGCCTGACGCCCTCCATCCCGCCGATCATCCCGGGGGGCGAAACCGTGCTGCCATCAGGCACCGCCAATCCGCTGCCCCAGGCGCTGATCCTCACCGCCATCGTCATCTCCTTTTCCTTCTTCTGCTTCCTGCTGGTCCTGACCTGGCGCGCCTATCAGGACCTCGGCACCGACAACACCGACGACATGCGCGTCGCCGAGCCGGTGGACGACCCCGCACCGCCGATGGGGTACTGAGGATGGGCAGTGTTGGAATTGTGATGGCTGGCGTTGCTCGCCAAAACCCCCTCTGGCCTGCCGGCCATCTCCCCCACAAGGGGGGAGAAGACTCGTGGCGGCCTTGCGGACCCAATCTGCAAGGGCGTACCGTGAGACAGCGCCGCCGGGTTAAGCCCTCCCCCTTGTGGGGAGGGTTTGGGAGGGGCCTTGTTTCACCCGCCACCGCCCACCGCATACCGCCCGCCGCATCGCATGGAGGTCCCGCCTGATGGCCAGCCCCGCCACCACCGCCGTCGACCTTTCAGCTGCCCTCGTTGCCGCCCCGATCGAGCCCGCCCAGTGGCTGGCGATCCTGCCGATCGGCCTTAGCCTCGCCGTTGGTGCCGTGCTGATGATGATCCGCCACCGCACCGACTGGCATCCCCCCGTCACGCTCGCCGGTCTGGCGCTGCTGGTGCTGGTCGATGCGCTGCTCCTGGCGAAGGTGCTGTCCGACGGACCGCTCACCATGATGATGGGCCGCTGGCGCCCGCCTTTCGGCATTGCCATCACCGTGGACCTGACCGGCGCGCTGCTGGCGCTCGCCGCGGCCATCGTCGCCTTTGCCGGTGCTCTCTATGCCCGGATCGACATCTCCACCAGCGGCCGCCGCTACGGTTTCTATCCGCTCCTGATGGTGCTGATGGCCGGCGTCTCCGGCGCCTTCCTCACCGGCGATCTCTTCAACCTCTATGTCTGGTTCGAGGTCCTGCTGATCTCGTCCTTCGGCCTCCTGATCCTCGGCTCCGAACGCCAGCAGATCGACGGCGCGCTGAAATATGCCGTTCTGAACCTGATCGCCACGACCCTGTTCCTGATCGCCACCGCCTATCTCTATGCGATCTTCGGCACGCTCAACATGGCGGATATCGCGATCAAGGCACCGGCTCTATCGGGCACGGCGCCGCTGATGACGCTGGCCGCCCTCTTCGTGCTCGCCTTCTCGATGAAGGCCGCAGCCTTCCCGGTCAATTTCTGGCTGCCCGCCTCCTATCACACGCCACGCGTCGTCGTGCAGGCCCTGTTTGCCGGCCTGCTCACCAAGGTCGGCGTCTACGCACTCCTGCGCGTCATGGTCATGCTGCTGCCGATCGAGCGTGAGGCCCTGAGCTTTGCCATTGCCGTCATGGCGGCCCTCACCATGATCCTCGGCGCCCTGGGCGCGCTCGCGCAAAACGACATCCGCCGCTTTCTCGGCTTCGTCGTCATCGCCGGCATCGGCAACATCCTGGCGGGGATCGCCATGGGCGGTGCCGTTGCGGTGGGGGCGGCAATCTTCTACGCGCTGCATTCGATCCTGCTGATGACCGCCCTTTATCTCGTCTCCGGCGAGATGGGCCGGCTCACCGGGCATTTCGGCCTCGATCGCCTCGGTGGCCTCTGGACCACGGCCCCAGTCTTCGCGGCACTCTCCCTGGCGCTCTTCTTTGCAGCAAGCGGCCTGCCGCCCTTTTCCGGCTTCTGGCCCAAGGCGATCCTGGTCAAGGCCGCCCTCGACATCGGCGCTTGGTGGCTGGCGGCAAGCGTCTTGCTGTCCGGCTTCCTCACCACCATCGCCTTCGGTCGCCTCTTCCTCTTCGCCTTCTGGCGCCCGCTGCCGGGCGCGGTTGAGGCTTCGCCCGCAACGCTCGGCGGCCCGCCGCCGACAGCCGTTCCTTCGCTGTCGCTCGCCCGCACGGAAAACCGCTGGCGGCTCGCGCCCATCGTCCTGCTTTCGGCCTTCGTCATCGGCTTCGGTCTCTTTCCCGAACGCCTGATCCTCGCCACCCAGCAGGCAGCCGCCGACCTGTCCTACCCGACGGCCTATATCCGCTCCGTCTTCCCCGAAGGAGGTGTCCGGTGACCGCGACCGCAATCGCCGTTCTGATGGCCGTTGTCTGGGCCATCGTCTCCGGCAGTTTCTCGCTGCACAATCTGCTCTTCGGCTTCGCGCTGTCGCTGCTCACGCTGTGGCTGTTGCGCGGCCATCGCCCGGGATCGGGCGGAACCAGCCGGACGCTGCGCATCCTCTCATTGCTGTGGCTGTTCCTCGTCGAACTTGCCAAATCCGCCTGGCGTGTCGCCATCATGGCCATCCGGCCGACGCTCGATCTCCGGCCCGGCATCTTCGCCTATCCGCTCCGGGTGACGGGTGATTTTCAGATCAGTCTGCTGGCCAACCTGATCACGCTCACCCCCGGCACGCTTTCGGTGGACGTCTCCGACGACCGGGCCACGCTGTACATCCATGCCGTCGATTGCACCGATGTCGAAGGCGCCCGCCGGGACATCGCCGACGGCTTCGAGAAGAAGATCATGGAGGCCTTTCCGTCATGACGCCCGACCTGATCGTCGACACCGCCGGGCTCTTCGCGCTGGCCGTTCTCGTTCTCGCAACGCTGCTCACCGTCTGGCGCGCCGTGGTCGGCCCGACCCTTCCAGACCGTGTCGTTGCGCTTGATATGCTCGTCGGCATCGTCATCGGCTTCATCGCCGTGATCGCGCTTCGCAGCGGCTATACGCTCTATATCGACATCGCCATTGCGCTCGGCCTCGTCGGCTTTCTCGCCACCGTCGCCTTTGCCCGCTTCATCCTCGCAAGAGGAACCACGCGCGAAGGGGCAGGGCAGGGCACGACGACAAGCCCGCCATCCGGCGGCAAACGGCAGGGCAAATCCGCCGCCAGATCCGCGACGACCAAGGGAGGCAAGGCATGACCGAACCGCTGCAGATCGTGCTTGCGCTCCTCGTTGCCGCGCTCATGGTGGTCGGTGCGCTCTTCTCGCTGGTCGCCTCGATCGGCCTTCTGCGCTTCCCGGATGTCTACAGCCGCATGCATGCCGCCTCCAAGGCCGGCACGGTCGGCTCTGGCCTGCTGCTTCTCGCCGTCGGCATTCATTCCGGGGACCTCGCCACCTTCGGCCGCGCCTTTGCCGGCATCGTCTTTTTCGTCCTCACCGCGCCGGTCGCTGCCCATCTTCTGGCCCGCGCCGCCCACAAGGCGGGTTACAGATTGTCCGATGCATCGGTTCGTGATGATATGAATAAATAGGAAATCACTGCGGATCAGAAGTTACGTCAATTGCACTTTTGCAATCGCTGCGTTGGCTGCATTCTTCGCAGACAAACTAAAGTGTAATAAAACGGCTTTGCACCTGTTACATTTAGTAGAAATAGCGGGTGGACATTTGACGGCAGAGTGATAATCACAATGCCCAGGAGCTGATCTGCTGTTTTTCACGCTCCATCAGCGCATTTTCGGCTTGGCTATTGTAGACGCACAAGTATTCTCCGAACAATGTGGTGGTGTTGGGCGGCGGGTTCCCTCAGGAAGCCGGAGGCGGATCTGTCATCATTGGGGGTGAACTGTGTCGTGTACCTGTTCTGGTTAGGGCCGGCAGGTGCAGGTTGATTTTTTTGTCACGCGCTTCGGCGGACGTGCGTGATCCTTGATTAGGAGAATGACATGAGTGAAGTAGAACAGGGCCCTGGACAGCAGTTGTTGGTCGAGCTGACCGCAGACATCGTATCTGCCTATGTCAGCAACCACGTCGTGCCGGTCACCGACCTCACCAATCTGATTGCCGACGTGCATCAGGCCCTCAGCAACACGTCCTCGCCGGCGCCTGCGCCCGTCGTGGTCGAGAAGCCGAAGCCCCCGGTTCCGATCCGCAAGTCGATCGAGGATGACTATCTGATCTGCCTCGAAGACGGCCAGAAGTTCAAGTCGCTGAAGCGCCACCTGATGACCCACTACAACATGACGCCGGAAGAATACCGCGAAAAGTGGGGCCTGCCGGCCGACTATCCGATGGTCGCCCCCGCCTATGCCGAAGCGCGCTCGCGCCTCGCCAAGGAAATGGGCCTCGGCCAGCGCCGCAAGCGCGGCAAGTAAGCCAGCGGCCTCCGGGCGCTGCAAACGAGATCGGCCGGACCTTCGGGTCCGGCCTTTTTTGTGTGGATCGCGTGGAAAATATTCCTACATACTGCAGTGCCAGAGTGCGGACCCGTTCGCCTTGCGGACGGCGTGAGCCGCTAAAACGGCTCGCGCAAGCTCAAGGGGGCCTCGGCTCGCTTTTTTCTTGGAGGAAGGGTTTTCTTTGAGGTGGGGAAGGAAGGGGCGGGATGAAGGCTTCCGGTTTGCGCCAATAGGCGACATGAACTGCTTCCAGGTTCACGGCAGTATGGGGCCGGGAGCGGAATGGCAGGTCCAGCGTTCAGCGTGACGAAGCCCACGTTCACGGGCACGTTATGCCCCGTCGAGGACGGCCCATAACCGTTTTTGATGTCTTTGCAAGGTGTGTTACCATAAAGGATTGGTGACATGAGACCGCCGGTGGCTGAACCAAGACAAGTGAACATGGAGCCAGATCATGTCTGCTGATCGCAAAGAAAAAATCCTAAATGAGGTATTGGGGTTTTATTTACAGTCAGGTGACTTCAATGGACTTGGTGTTTACTCTTTGACCGACGCCGCTGATATTGCAGCCATCAGGGAACTGATTGCCGCCGGCGATCTGGATTTGGTGCGCGGCGACGCACATCCCAACCCTCATATTAAGGCTTTCCAAGCAGATTCAGTTGAGGTCCAACTCGAAAAGGTCGATGCTCTCGGACTTGAAGGATGCTTATACCCCACCCCACGGCTGCTGAAGGAGCGGAATGCGGGAGCCAACGAAACCGCACCATATACGCGAGCTCTGAAAGAAGGGGCACCGCAACTCAGCTACCGTGCCTTCGATCTCCGTGCTCTTGAATGGTATCGCAATGACCCGCGATTTGATTTTGACGTCGATGATATTCACGGCCGTATTCTGCAGAAAAAAGGCACTCAAATTGCGGAACGTGCGGTAGTTCTTGATGGTCTGGAGTTCTTTGAGTTTGGCTTTGCCTATGATGATGAAATGCACCGAGCACTGGCTGCCTTCATCCGATACTTGCATGACCTGCCAGAAGCACAGCAGATAGAGATGCAAAAGCATGAGTTGCAGGGTTCGTATAAGTTGCATCCTGATTTCTACCGCACTCAGATTATCGGAGACTTCCCAGAGCGGATGTCGATCTATGATGCCTTCTTGCAGGAGAAGGTTGAGATAAATCGGATGTGTGAACTTATGGGCAAGCCCAAGCTCTTCCATACCGACTATTGCGACTTAAAGCGCCCGCGTGGCTTTGGCATTTTGATAAGGCCAACCAAGAAGGAATTTCGAGATTTTGCCCTGCTGCTTGATCAGCTTTTGAGCGATGACTTGAACCGAGAGTTTTTCAGGGCGGATTTGGAGCTAAATCGCAACCTGACTGACGAAAATGGAAACAGAGTTACGCAGCCGAAAGGCACGATCCAACTCCTCGAGGAATGGATTGGCGCGAAGTTCAGGCCGGCTGAGCCAGCCGAAATAGCGGAACTCTTTCGCAATCTCCGAGCGGTACGCAAAGTTCGCCAGAAGCCGGCACACATTGTAGAGGATAACGAGTTCGACCAAAAATACGTCGCCGAGCAGCGCGAGTTAATCAGTCAGGCATTTGATGCGGTCCGTACCTTGCGAATGGTGCTGGAGAACCATCCTGCAACACGCGATCATGCAGTACCTCACTATTTGCGAGAGGCGAAGGTGTGGACTATGTAGCTGCCGCCACTTCTGCAGCCAAGCACGTACGCGCTGTGGAAGCCTGCTGCCCGTATAGCGGTCAATGCGAGCAAGTACAGCGAACGCCCACTCCCGGCCCTTCACTACCTTTTCTGCAAGCTTCGCCGGATGGCAGCTCCCAGGTGTCGCGCCAAGACGCGTGAACGACCGGAACAACGGCGCAAAGCTGCGCCGTCGCATTCGGTCGCCGATGATCCGATTGGGCCAAATGCGCCCCCTTTATCCGTTTCCTCATGCGCCGCTGGACGAGGTGATCCCGCGCAGATCGGGCACCGTCACCGACCGCCGCCGCAAGCGACAATGATCCCTCAAATTCAGGGGTTCCTTTCGCGCCAATCTCTGCTAGCAATATAGGAAGAAAATCCTATTTGGAGCGTGTCATGCAGAGTAGACCCCTGACGCCACCCGCCTTCACCCTCCGGCCGGTCTCCGGCACCCCTTCGGATCCGCCTGACGCTCGACAGGCTGACGCAGACGAAGAGCGCAACGGCCGTGACGTCGACGCGCGCGCCGATGACGACTGCGATGGACCTGCCCGGCCGCTGACATCCGAACGACGGCTGCTCTGCATGATCGTCCGCCAACTCACCCAGGAACTGCTGACCGCCGTGGGCATGGAGACGGAAGGACCCGGCCGCCGCCGCGCGGTCGGTCATGTCCGCCAGGTCGCCATGTATGTCTGCCATGTCGCCTATTCCATGCCGATGGGCGAGGTGGCCCAGGCTTTCGGCCGCGACCGCTCCACGGTCGGCCATGCCTGCCGCATGGTCGAGGACCGCCGCGACGATGCCGCTTACGACGGCTTCGTCACCATCATCGAGCGCATGGCAAGCGCCGTCTATCTGCTCGCAGGCCGCCGCCCATGACCCGGAAGACCGATATCATGTCCGAGAAAATCCCTGTCCTCCCACGCGGCACGCGCTCTGCGCCCTCTGCTCCCGGTGCCGTCGCCAAACATCCCCCGCGCGCACGCCCGCTTGACAGCGCTGTCGACCGCAACCGTCTGAAGCGCGTCAAAACGCTTCTGCGCCGGGCCCTTGATGGCCCGCTTCTGCCGTCTGCCGATCCTGACGCCGCTCTGCTCGGCCGCCTGGTTGCCGAAGGCTTGCTGGAGCCCCGCGATGGCCGGCTCCATGCGACGCGGGAGACCGCCGCCTATCTGCGCCGCGCGCTCTGCGATCAGGCCGGCGATCCCTTTGCCGATCAGCATCGCACACTGGAGGCCCAAACCCTCGTCACGCCGGAAGGCCGCCGGCCGGTCCGCCGCAACCTGGCGGAATCGCCG
The DNA here is from genome assembly GCA_900473805.1 of Hyphomicrobiales bacterium. Lineage (GTDB taxonomy): Bacteria > Pseudomonadota > Alphaproteobacteria > Rhizobiales > Rhizobiaceae > Allorhizobium. The sequence goes on from UCMS01000040.1 coordinate 7,826, forward strand.
CTCTTCTCGCTGTTGCGGCTGAAGGAGAAGGATGGCCGTCCCTTCCTGACGGAGGACGCGGTCGCCGCCGGCGATCGGCTTGCCGCCGATTTCGAATATGGCAATCTGCAGCCGCGCATCACCGCCAACTGGCAGCCGCGCCTGTCGAGCAAGGCGAAGGGGGCGGCCCCGCAAGGCCCCGATCTCGCCGATAGCCGCATCGCCGCCCGCGTCCGCGTCAACCGCGCCATCGAGGCCATGGGGCCGGAACTGGCGGGCGTGGCGCTCGACATCTGCTGCTTCGGCAAGGGACTGGAAATCGTCGAGCGTGAACGCCAATGGCCGGCCCGCTCGGCCAAGCTGATGCTCCGCACCGCGCTTATGGCACTCGCCCGCCACTACACCCCGCCGCCACCAAAACCGCGCACCCGCCACTGGGGCGACGACGGCTTCCGGCCGGAGATGTTGTGAGGGCAATAGACGGCTCCCTCGGTGCCGTGTCGTGCAGCGCGGCAGAACTCACGGCATCCGCCGCGCCGCCTCTTCGCGAATGCGTTGGATCATCGAACGCAGCCCGTTGGCCCGCTGGGCCGTCAGGTGTTCCAGCAGGCCGATCTGCTTGAACAGCTCGAGCGCATCGAAGGCGACGACCTCTGAAGCCGTCTTGCCGGAATAGGCGGCGAGCACGATGGCCACCAGCCCGCGCACGATAAACGCGTCGCTGTCACCGCGGAATGTCATCACCGGATCGGCGCCATCACCGGCCGAGACCGACAGCCACACCTGGCTGGCGCAGCCCTGCACCTTGTTTTCGGCGGTTTTTTCCGCATCCGGCAGATCGGGCAGCGCCTTCCCCAGTTCGATGACATAGCGCATCCGGTCCTCCCAGTCGTCGAGAAACCCGAAGTCGTCGATCATCGTAGAAAGTGTGGTCATGGCGCACCCGTTTGTTCCGTCCGCCCCATATAGGCCAGCCGGGCCGGGAAATGAACCGTCCGGGAGGAGGAAAGACTAGGACAATCACGGTGTCGATGGACACTTTGCTCAGCAAACCTCGTCCACCAAAAAGAAAAAGGCCGCGAGACAAACATCTCGCGGCCCGGCAAATGCCGATAGTTTACAGTTTAGGGACAGGCAGACAGGCATCCCGGACCCACCGATGCGGGGAAGGGATGCAAGGAGGAGGGGCGGCAGGCGCCCCGCAATTCTTCGTATCTCAGGCCGGGTCGCCTTTGCGGCGGTGTCCGGCTCGGATGTCACCGCTCAAGGCTTGGGCGGCGTATAGGGCTTGGGCAGGTTCTTCGGTCGGGCACTCGGAACGACCGTTCCCGTGACGATCGTCTCGGCTTCCGTCGCATGCACCTCGGTTGCTGCAAGGGCAGGGGCGGCATCCGCCTCGACTTCAGGCTTCACGATTTCGACCATGCCCTTCTTCGGCAGGGGGATCTCTTCGGCCAGTTTGGCCGAACCGTCCTCGGTGAACTGCTTGTCGAGAAGCTGATAGGCGACGAGTGCGCCCTCGCGGGCCCGCTGGCCCAGCGCCTGGAAGGTCTGCTTGCCTTTTTCGCAGACGTCCGGCTTCTCGACGCAGAGCGAACTCATATAGGCATAGGCGTCGGTCGCAGCCGCAAAGGCGTCGCTGATCTCGAACGTCGCGCCGCCTTCGGTTTCTTCCCGCGGCGGGCTGCCGAGATAGGACAGCGCCACGAGCGCCACCGAACAATAGAAAGTTCCCTTGATCAGAAACCACATGGTGTCACCGATATCCCTGTTGCCGGTCGTTGCCGGGCTCTGTCGGGTTTGTCCCGAACTCGTGATCTGGACCCTAGGTTCGATTCGCGAAAATCGCTTTTCGAAAACCCCGCGCTTTCGAGCCGAATTCGATTAAAATGCGACCGATCGACGGTTGTTCGCCACCTCCCGTCAAAGTCTAGCGAATGCCGTTAAGCATAAGTGTGGCGGAGCCTCGGCAATCCACCGCTTTTGGCCGCCATGTCGCGCCGCAAGCGTTAACGCCGGGCTGAAAAATGGAACGATTTCAGCAATTACGCTCCGTTAACCATAGAATGGAAAGCCTGATACACCTGTCCCGTTTCGGGTCGGAACCGCCCCTACAGCGGCTTTCGGCGGCTTAGCCTTATCTATTCCTTAAGCGCGTCCGGCCTATGGTCGGCTCGTGAAAAGAGATGAACCCATCGCGGATTTCTGGCGTGGTTGTATTGCGTAAAATGTCGGATGCTTGGACGATGGCGATGGACGCTGCGCTGACGCGCGTCCTCGCGGGCGAGCCCGGAACGCGCGTCGCCGATGCTGCCGAACTGGCAATCCTGCGCCGCCTGACCGCCGCATTCCTCGCCGGCCTCGTGGTGCTGCCGGCCGGTCTCTCCGTCCTGATCGGTGCCGCCGCCGGACTGCCGATCGGCGTTTCGCTCGCCGTCAGCCTCTATCTGATCGCAGCCGTTGCCCTCGTCGCCGGCAGCCGCTTCGGCGCAGGCATCCCCGCCCGCCAAGAAGGTCCCGCAGCCGACCTCGTCGTCGACCCCTGGGATTACTGCCCGGGTCTCTTCCTCACGCTCGATACCGCCGGCATTGTGCGCGGTGCAGGCGGGCGTGACCGCGAGATGTTCCTCTCTTTCCTGCGTGAGCCGCTGTCGCGGCCCTTCGTCGAACAGGTCCATGTCTCCGACCGTATCGCTTTCGCCCGCGCGCTTGACGAGCTGCGCCTGGGTGCCGATGTCGTCGTCATCGATCTGCGCCTCGATCGCCCCGTGCTTGGCCTCGATCAGGCCCAGTTCCTCAATGTCCGCCTGGATATGACCGCGCTGCGCGACGCCACGGGCCAGCTTGCCGGCGTTCGCGCCCAGATGCTCGACATCGAGGGCGAAATGCAGATGCGCGAAGCCGTCAGCCGCAAGGAGCATGAGGCCCATGCCGCGCATGAGCTGAAAAGCCGCTTCCTCGCCGCCGTCAGCCACGAGCTGCGCACGCCGCTCAATGCCATTCTCGGGTTTTCCGATATTCTCGCCGGCGAATATTTCGGCAAGCTCGAAAACGACCGCCAGCGCGAATATGTCCAGCTCATCCGTCAGTCCGGCGCCCATCTCCTGTCCGTCGTCAACACCATGCTCGACATGTCGAAGATCGAGGCAGGGCGTTACGAGCTGATGCTGGAGAGCTTCGACGCGGCCGCAACGCTGACCGAATGCGAACGCATGCTCTCGCTGCAGGCCTCCGCCAAGGGCGTGAAGCTGTCCAGCCGCCTGCCGCGCGGCTTGGGCGAGATCACCGCCGATAGCCGGGCGCTGCGTCAGATCGTCATCAATCTTCTCGGCAATGCCATCAAGTTCACCGAAGCCGGCGGTGCCGTCACCCTGGATGCTGTCCGGCGCGGTTCCGATTTCGTCGTCTCCATCAGCGATACCGGCGTCGGCATCGCCCCGGAGAAGATTGCGCTCCTCGGTCGCCCCTTCACCCAGATCCAGGACGACCTCAATCGCCATCACGAAGGGTCTGGCCTGGGGCTATCCCTGGTCAAGGGCTTGACTGCGCTGCATGGTGGCACCTTTATGATAGAAAGCCGCAAGGGCGAGGGCACGGTCGTGACCGTGACGCTGCCCGCTGACGGTGCCGGCGCACTTGCCGCCGACGAGGACAACATGGTCGAGTTCCCGCCGCGCCTGTCGCAGCAGGGCACGACGGGAGAGGAACGCGGGAAAGCAGTCACGCATGACCAAGCGGAAGCGAAAATCGCCTGAGAAGAAAAGGCCGGCGCTGAAGGCGCTGTCGCTGCTTCTCGCCGGCGGCACGGCGCTTGCGCGGCTGGCCGGGCGCTACCCGCGCTCCGTCGCCGGCCTCACGCTGTTTTCGCTGGTCTTCGGGACGGTCGCGGCCAATGCCTTGTGGTATCAGCCGGGTCAGCATCCGTCGCCCTTCCTGCGCACGCGCGACGCCTCCGATTTCACCGCTCTCGCCGGCATGCCGAAGAGCCCGCTGCTCGAAGCGCAGGATCCTGCCAGGGTCACAACCTTCAAGATCGAGCGCGAAGGTGAGGGCGCGACGGATGCCCCCGCCGATGCCGCCCGGTCGACAGCTGCCGGCCTCCAACCGGCCGCCAATCCCGCAGCCAATGCTCAGGCCGCACAGCTGCCGGCTGCCGCCAGCGAAACCGCCGCCCTCATCCGCCAGGTCCAGGCGGAGCTCCTGCGGCGCGGTCTCTACCAGGGAGAACCCGACGGTGTCGTCGGTCCGCGCACAGAAGCGGCCATCGCCGTTTTCCAGAAGACCGTCGGCATGGAGGCGAACGGCCTCGTCAGCCCCGAATTGATCGCAGCGCTCGCGCTTGACCGCAACGTCACCGCCGCCGTCCCGGCCCAGCGCCCCGCGCCCGAAGTCTCGACACCCGCTGAAGATCCCGTCGCTGCTGCCATCCGCAGCGCCGAAACCCGTGTCGTCACCGCCCCGCGCCGTCCGGTCACCGCCCCCGGTACCGGAGCCGCCCGGACCGTTGTCCCGCCTCAGGATGTGAAGCCGGCCCTCGACCAGCCGACACCGGTCCAGCAGGCAAGCTTCGATCCCGGCCTGGTCATGGAAATCCAGCGTGGCCTCTCCAACATGGCCTACAAGGACGTGACCATCGACGGCGTGCCCGGCGAGCAGACCCGCGCCGCCATCCGCCGCTTCGAGCGCCACTACCAGCTGCCCGAAACCGGCGAACCCAGTGCTGCCGTGCTGAAAAAGCTCAAATCCATCGGCGCCCTCTGACCTTTTCGTCGTGCTGCTTCCTTTTCCGCCTGGTCCTTTCGTCTAAGCGAAATGTAGGGATCGCTGAAGCAGTGAGTCGTTAAGCATAAGCTCGGCATACTTCCTCGATTGGAGGAGGAGTTGTCCATGAGTGCCGCGATGTATGCTGCGACCGTTTCAGCCTTGGATCGACACCCGTTGGACGGGGAGGGCGAGGGAGACGTGTCGCCCACAGCCTCCGTGAGTGACACGGTTCCGCGCCCGGACGCTGCAGCAGATGCTGCGAAACTGCGCGGCATCGTCGAGCGGCTGGCAAACGAAGCCTCGACGCTCGGCGTCGACCTTGTCGACATCGCCGGTGCCATCCAGGATGTGGCGACGGTGTCGAAGCGCCATGCCGGCACCTTTGACCAGATCACCCGCACAGCACTATCCATTGCCGAGACCAATCGCGACGTGGCCACGTCCCTGCGCGAGACCGACCAGACGGCTGGCGAGGCCCGCCGCATGCTGAGCGACAGTGCCGGCCGGCTGGCAGGGGCCGTTGGCAAGATCGATACCATGGTCGAGGCCTCCGAGGAGATCGGGACCGAGATCGGCAGTTTTTCCCGCTCGCTGGCCGAAGTCGACAAGGTCGCCGAAGAGATCGGCACGATTGCCCGCCAGACCAATCTTCTGGCGCTCAATGCCGCAATCGAGGCCGCCCGCGCCGGCGAGGCGGGCAAGGGCTTCGCCGTGGTCGCGGCAGAGGTGCGTGCGCTGGCACTGCAGACCTCCCAGGCGACCGGCGCCATCCAGCAGACGCTGAGCGAGCTCCGCCAGAAGATCATCCGGCTGACCGAAGCCGGTCGGGGTGCCACCGATAGCGCCCGCGATGTCCGCGAAACCTCCCAGGCGATGAACGCCTCCTTCGGTGCCATGGAAGGTGTCATCACCCGCATTCTCGACGGCTCCTCGACGATCTCGGCCACGACGGACCGCGTCGATCGCCAGTGCTCGGAATTCGTCGCCACGCTCGACACCATGGCCGGTGAGGTTCGCCAGTCCGACCACAACCTGCAACAGACGGCCGGCCGCGTCGACAAGGTGGTTGCGCTGTCGGAAACGCTGATCCAGCTCACCGCCAGCGCCGGCATCGAGACGGCTGACAGCCGCTGGATCGAAACCGCAGTTTCGATCGCGGCGCAGATTTCTGACACCTTCCAGCGTGCGGTCGACAGCGGCCGCATTCGCATGGCCGACCTCTTCGACCGCAACTATCGCCCGATCCCTGGCACCGATCCGGTGCAGATGATGACCGCCTTCACCGAGTTCACCGATCAGGTCCTGCCGGCGATCCAGGAGCCGGTCACCCAGCTCTCCGACCGGATCGGCTTCTGCGCCGCCATCGATGACAACGGCTACCTGCCGACCCACAACAAGAAATTCGCGCAAGCCCAGCGCCCCGGCGACACCGTGTGGAACACCGCCAACTGCCGCAACCGCCGCATCTTCAACGACCGCGTCGGGCTGGCCGCCGGCCGCTCGCAGGCCCCCTTCCTCGTCCAGACCTACCGCCGCGACATGGGCGGCGGCCAGTTCGTCCTGATGAAGGACATCTCCGCCCCGATCACCGTCGCCGGCCGCCACTGGGGCGGATTGCGGCTCGCGGTGAAGGTGTAAAGCGTGGCTTGACGCAATGCGCATGGTGGCCTATCTTTCTGCATGAAGATCAGGTCCGTATTGCACAAGGGCTTGCGACGTTTGATCGAGGCCGACGACGCGTCCGGCCTCCAACCTTCTGTGGTTCCGAAATTGCGTCGTATGCTGTCCTTTCTGCAGGACATGCAGGGTGAAGAGGAATTGCACTCGGTCCCGAGTTGGAAGGCGCATCGACTGACTGGCGACCGGAAGGGTACCTGGAGCTTGTTCGTCACCAAAAACTGGCGATTGACCTTCCGCATCGACAGAGACGTTATCGAGATCGTTGATCTCGATTATGAGGACTATCATTAGGAGCGCTCGGTCATGAACATGGACGCCGGATACCGCATGACGTCGCCGGCCCATCCGGGCGATTTCATCCGTCATGAAATCATCGAGCCTCTCGGCCTGTCCGTGACCGCTGCTGCGGCTGTCCTCGGAGTGACAAGGGTCGCCTTGTCGGCACTGCTCAATCAGCGAGCCGGTCTCTCACCGGAGATGGCGCTCCGCCTGGAAAAGGCCTTTGGCGTCTCCATGGACACGCTGATGCGCATGCAGAATAGCCACGATATCGCCGTCATGCGCCGGAGAGCGGAAAGCATCAAGGTCGAGCCGTATGGTGGCGCGCCCATAGCTCCTCGAGCCGAGCGGTAGGATAGACTGCGGTCATATGCGTCGAGTGGTAGTCCTTGACCCAAGCGGCCAACCGACCAGACCGACTGTCTCAACCGCGCCCACCAACTCTTCCCCCATCCCCCCGCATACCCTAGAACCGCCCGATGCGCATCCGCTCCGATATCTTCGTCTCCGCACTTACCCGCCGCGTCTTTAACGACGGCGGTTACGCGGCCGTGGTCCGCAAGGGGTCGGATGCCTCGGGGGCCATCTTCGTGCGCCAGCGTTTTCGCGACGGGCTGGAGACGTTGTTTGGTCCGGCACCGCAGGCGCTGATCGAAAGGGAAGATCGCGACGACAGGCTCTTTGAGGCCCGCCTCAGCCGCGCCGAGCCCGAAGCCGTCGAGGCGCTGGTCGCGCGCGAAGCAAAATTCGACGGCGATCTCTGGCTGGTCGAGATCGAGGTCGACGAGATCGGCGATTATCTGGCCCTGGCCGGCCCTTGACCCATCCGTTGAGGGCGGGGCGTTGACACGCTTGAAGCGTGGTCAGTCTTGCTGTCGAACGAACTCGACCGATGCGACGCCTCAAGGGACATCATGGCGACGGCACCGGGTGCGACAGTCGCATCAGCCCCACTGCCCACTGCCCACTGCCTGACGCCGAAACCCTGCGCCCCGCCGTCTACCGCTTGCGTGCCCTGAGCACCTGGCGTGCATGCTCGTCGCCGACCGGCTTGCGCGATCCTGCCGCCCGGGCCGTTTTGGCCAGCGCCTCGGCGCTCAGGTCGCCGGCTGCAGGTATAAGCTCCGGCCCGTCCATTTCGCCAAAGGTATAGCGGTCGGCGCGCAGCCAGCTGTCGATGCGGGCTTCTGCGGCATCCGGATCGATCGAGGCGATCAGGCTTGCCGCCCGGCTCCGTCCGGCCTCGTTATGGGCCAGATGCGGATAGAGGTGCTCGAGCACGAACACGCTATCCTCCTCGCTCATGGCGACACCCGAAAGCGTGGTGGCGAGCTGCCGGCCGGATATGTCGAGCAGGATGCGTTCGGCGAGCCAGCGGCTGGAGGTGAGAAGGTCCGAAAGCGTCGTGGCGAAAGCGCCGCCGTCACGCGCCCGGGCAAACCGCACGAGCAGGGCCGCCTGCACCGGCCCGATCTGGCGCCGGCCCAGCCGGTCGTCATCTGCAGGTCTCTGCTGATAGGCAAGCCGCTTGATGGTCTGGCGCAGGGCCTCCTCGCGTGCCGTGCGCGCCTCATCCTCCGCCGGCTGCGTCGCCCGGTCGTCGACCTGGCGGTCCGTCTGGCTTGGGATAACGGCACCCGGCAGATCCGTCATTGCAAGGTCGGACATGATCCGGTCGAAGTTGGAGGGTGCGGCCGCCAGCTCGGGATCGGCGATCTTCGGTTCAACCCGCCGTTCCGGCCGTGGCGGCAATGCATGGCGCAGGCCGACCAGCGCATCAATCACCGTCGGCGACAGTTTCTCGCGCTTGACGATGGCGCGCGCATGCTCTGCCCCTTGCGTCCGGGCGATCATGATCAGCATGTCGTCGGTGAGCGCAGGCGAGGCGGCGAGGAAGGGAGCGGCAATCGCGATCGGCTGGCTGGCGATGAAGGCGGCGACCGCAAGCGGCAGGTTCGGGCTTTGCGAAAGAGCCGCCACGGCGTCGCGCCGGGCCTCGATCGAGGAATGAGCATAAAGCGGCTGGAAGAGTTCGGCAAATTGTCGGAGTTCGGATTTGCCGGGATGGGAGAGCGCCTGGAAACTCGTGACCGTGGCCATCAGAACGACATCCTTGTTCCGCGCGCCGGCCGGCCTTTCAAGCTCCCTGAACTGTTCGCTCACGACTAAAGCACTCCAACGCAATACAGATACGTGTCACTTTAGAACGAATTTGTTAGCAAGCTGTTAACTAACCTATGGCTTCTTGGTGGCGAATGGATGGTCAGAGATGACGATTCGTTCAATGTATCCGATATTAGGCATATGCGTGGCCCGGTTTCGCGGGCGGATCCGCGAACGGGACAGGCGTCGGAGAAAGGCGCAGATGACCCCGGTGCGTGGCGAAAACCAGCCGACATGACCCGGAATGTGCCGGCCCCAGAAACGGGGCAGGGTGAGATCCTCTCTTCATCCCTCTCGATCTTTTTTGATGAAAAGGAGACGAGCATGGCAGACATCATCAGGATCAAGGACCGGCAGGATGCAGCGCGCCGCTCTCAGGCCGGGTCGAAACCTCCGGCTGGCGCCCGCAAGGCGGAAATCCTTTTTTTCACCGGCGTCCGTCACGAGCGGCTCGACCCCGCCGCCATTTGGCCGCGCGTCGAACTTCCCACCGTGCCGGCACTGCCTGCCCCGAATGGCTCCGACCGACGCCCGTATTAGCAGTCCGAGCGCCTGGAAGCGCCCCGGTCGCCGCACGCCGCGCAGCCGACGCCTTGCCATGGGGAAGGCCGACTGTTCAGGGAACCCGGCTCGGTGCTTGCCTCGGACGACGACTGAAAGACGTCCCGGACCTTTTTTGTGCTTTTACGTATAATAAATAATTTTAACAAAATATGCCAAACAGATAATGGAATGTTGTGCCCGGTTCTGGCCGTGACGGAACCAGCCGGGATTTGCGGAGCCGAACCGATCCATGCTCGTCAAGCTGACCAAGGACCGCATCCGCAAGGGCATGTTCATCGAAAGCGTCGCCTGCCCCAGCAAAGAGTTTGCCAAGCGCCGCTTCATCCTCACGAGTGACCGTGACCTCGCCGCCATCGCCCGCAGCTCGGCGAGCGAAGTGCTGATCAATGTCGCCCTGGGTCTGGATGCCGAAGGGCGGGCGCCCGAAACACGGCCGTCGGCCCGCCGTGTGCCCCAGTCCTCAGGCAGCGGAGCAAATGCCGCTGAGGTCCAGAAGGTTCGCAATGATCTCGATCAGACCCGCCAGGCCTTGAAATCGCGCCTCACCGATATCGTCGCCGGCGGCCCTCTCGACATGGACGATCTCTCCTCCGTGGCCGGCAGCAATGCCCGGACCTGGAAAGACAGCGCTGTCATCGCTCTGGAAGTCACCCGACTGAAAAGCAAGGACGAGACGACCTACGTGCATTCGCTGGCAGTCAGCGGCATGATGACCCTGCTCGGCAATGCACTCGATATGGATGACGAGGCCGTCTCCCTGCTCGGCGTTGCGGGCCTGCTGCACGACATCGGCAAGCTCCTCATTCCCACGGAGATCCTCAACAAGCCGGGTGACCTCACCGCTCAAGAGCGCGATGTGATCCGCGGTCACCCCGAGGCCGGTTACCAGTTGTTGAAGACCTATCCCTCCGTGCCGCCGCTCGCTCTGGACATCTGCCGGCTGCATCACGAAGTGCTAGATGGCTCGGGATACCCACTGGGTCTGAAGAAGCGCGCGCTGAGCCTCCCCGTGCGGCTGAGCACCGTCTGCGACGTCTTTGAGGCGCTGACATCGGTCCGCCCCTACAAGCGCCCCTGGACCTCCAGTGAAGCCCTGAAATGGATGTTCGCGAGGCCGCAACTCTTTGACCGCAAGATGGTCCTTCGTCTCGGCAGCGTGCTCGTCGACAGCCCGATCACCTGAGGCAGGCAGCAACAGGCGCGCGATGGTCGAACAGGCCCCCGTCGCTGGAAAGTCGCGCTTCTCTTACCGCCCCGTGAAGGGCAGGCATTCGGCGCTCTTCAGGAATGCTTCCGCTTCCGGCTCCGCGCTGGCCTGCGCGGCAAGAGCCCGCAGAACCACGTATCCAGCCGTCTCCCGATGTTCGACCAGAATGGTCTCGGCCAAGGCTGCAATCGGCGTCTTGCGCAACTGCGCCACCTGCACCGGGGTTGCAACCAGCATGTCGAGATCGCCGGCAACCGAGGTGCGGTCGTTCATCGAATAGACCTCGTTGCCGTCCTGGTCGAAGATGCCGACCGACCAGAAATCGACGCTGTCGCCGGCCGCCACCAGCGACAAGGGCTGGCGGGTAATGTCGAAATGGCAGACGGCCACCTTGAGAAAGGGGTCGAGACCGCCGAGACCGATCTTGTCGGGCCGCTTCCCGAGCGCATGGAACACGAAGGGCGGCCCTTCCTCCGTCACCCGTGTATAGGCGTCCTGGCCCGTGAAATGCGGCACCCCGAGAATGACGATGATATGCAGGAGAACCGCGCCGAAAATGCCTGTCACCAGGGCATAGAGAAATTGTCTCATTGGCCGCATCCCGTCTGCTCGACCACGGGCATGTCGAGCCCCGACAGGCCCGTCGACGCGGCTGCCGGCGTATCCAGGAGCGTCAGCACCAGCTGGAAGGCACCGGTATCGGGCAGCGCCAGCCAGTTGCCGGCCGTGGCGGTGCGCGAGATCGCGATTTCGAAGCTTCCGTCACGCTGGCGCAGGATCCGCTGCGAATTCTTCGCGACCGGCAGATCCGGCCCCGCTACCAGCGGCACACCGGCGCCGTCTGCCGCATAGAGCGTCCAGAGCCGCGACACGGGTGTCCGGCCGTAAAGCCGGTAGGAACAGGTGCCGGTCAGAGAAAGCCCCTTGGCATCGCGCGCAGCCGTAAACTGCAATCCCTCCGCAGACCCATAGAGCAACCGCCCGGCCTTGGCCCGATGCGCCTTGGCATAAGGGTCCGCATCGACCGTCTGCGCCGCCGGAAAGGCCCGCCAACCGGCAACCTTGATGGCCCCGAAGCCGACGGAGGCAGACAGCATAGACTGCACCGACAGGATCGCCCCGCCAAAGGCGACGAGAAGCGCGATCGCAACGAGGAAGGGAACACGAAGCAAGGGCGGCGAAACCTCGGATACGGGCGGGCATGCCGCACGGGTTGTGAGGTCGAACGGGTATCACTGATTCGGGAGAGAGGGAAGTTTGGGGGAGGGGGAGGATCAGAGGAGGGACGGTGAGCCGTGCAAGATCGGACGAAGCAAGCGTCCCCAGGGGCCGTCAATCCGGTCCGAAGGCGAAGTCGAGATCAACATCAACATCTGTGTGGTTGATGGGCGACGAGGCGTGTCAGCATTGTCTCAGAATAGCAGCCGTGGGCTTCGTCTCTCCATTGTTCCGCTCCGGCGTATAATTACAGGTTGCAAATCCTGGTTCCTTTGCCAGTAGTATCGACCTATTTCGTTGATTCCAGCGATACTTCAATTTTTTTTCAAGCAAGGCCATTTCATGCGTCTGTTGTCATCTTACCGCAACCGCCATCCGGCTTGGGCTGCTGCCATAAGCTTTCTTATGTCTCCAGACTTCGGCATGTTCTACCTCGCAAGAGGCTGGCTGGGATTGGGCTATGGCGCGATCAGCTTGCTGATTGGGTACGCCTTGCCGATCTTCCTCACCTATCAGAAGATAGTGCTGCCGGCATGGATGTGGTTCGTGCTCTTCCTCGGCTATCACCTGCCCGCAAGCGTTCACGTATATTTCACAGCCGCGCGCCAGCCGCCACGGGCTCGTTATCCCTGGTATGCTAGGTTCTACAATTGGATTTTGTATTTCTGGCTGGCTCCCATCGTCGTTGCGCTGCTGGTCCGCAACCTTCTCGTCCAGCCCTTTACGATACCGGCCAATTCTATGCGGCCTACACTTCAGGCCGGCGATTACGTAGCGGCGGAAAAGTTCACCTACGGCCTCGGTCGTTACTCCATAAGTTTCGGTTACGGACCAGAACGGCGTTGGGGTGGCCGCTTGCCGACACGAGGGGAGGTCATCATCTTCGCCTTTCCTGCGGAGCCGGAGATCAGCTATATCAATCGGGTCATCGCGCTGCCCGGCGACCGTGTGCAATTGCGGGAAGGGAGGCTCTACCTCAACGGTGCAGTTGTGGACCGACAGCCCCTTCTTGATCCGAATGTCCATCTTGAACCCGGCGAGACGCTGTATATGGAGCGTCTTCCAGACGGAGCCGAGCACCCGATCATCGAAACCGGCGATGATGCGAGAGGGGACAATACGGCGGAATGGCTGGTGCCTGCGGGACATTACTTCGTGATGGGCGACAACCGCGACAATAGCCTCGACAGTCGCTTCGATGTCGGTTTCGTGCCGGCGGAAAACATCGAGGCAAAGCCATTCTTCATTTATTACAATGACACGACCTCGGAGCGATGGGGGCTGTCGGTGCGGTGACGGCCGAGAGCCTCGGCCCGCGTACGTATTCAAGGTGTACGTTTGACCCACAGATGATCCTGTTCTATCCTCAGGCCGTTCAAGGAGAGGTCGTCATGCCGAGAGCCGCAAAAGAAGACAATGAACGCATGAGCTTGCGGATCGCCGCAGAGGCAAAATCCAAGCTCTTGCGCGCGGCCCTGCTGCGCAACACCGACCTCACCAATTTCGTCACGCAATCTGCCTTGCGGGAAGCGGAAGCCGTCATTGCCGAAGCGGAAGCCGTGAAGGTCGCGGAAAGTGACTATCTCCGCATTCTTGAACTTCTGGAAAACCCGCCAAAGCCGAATGACAGGCTGCGCGCGGCGATATCGGCCTTGCCGGAGACGCTGTGACACTGCCGCCGTGGTTCGAAGAGCCGATCCAGAAAGCGCATGATCGCGTTTCCTTCGACTGTGGCGACACGGAGATGAACGTGTTTCTGCAGCGGTTTGCGCGGCAGGGGCACGAGCAGAATGCGGCCAAAACGTTCTGTGCAGTCGAGCGCGCACGGCCCGGCCACATCCTCGGCTTTTATACGATCGCGCCAGCCTCTGTTGCCCATGAGTCCGTCCCGGCGCCCATGACGAAAGGGCTGGCCCGCCACGACGTGCCGGGCTTCAGGCTGGCACGCCTGGCCACGGACCTGTCCGTGGCAGGGCAGGGCCTGGGAGGACAACTGCTTGCCGCGGCCGCCATGCGCTGTCTGCGTCTTGCGGGAGAGGGAGGAGGTATCCTTCTCGTCATCGACGCGAAGAACGATCGTGCCGCCCAATGGTATGCCTCATTCGGCGCTGAGCCGCTTCGCCATAGGCCTTTGACGCTGGTGATGCCGCTGGCCACCTTCGCCCCCGCCTTGCGCGCGAAGGGCCTGTTGTAACGTGGGCTCGGTATCGTCCCCCATCACCCCACCTTCTCGTAAAACGCCTCCAGCACCGCCACCTCCACCCCGAGCTTCGTCAGCGAGGCATGCACGCTCATGTGCTTCTCGTCATGCAGGATGAACCAGTCGTCGAAGCCGAAGCGGGTCTTGGAACCGTCGGCCTGCGGCACGTCACGGGCATACTGCCAGCGAAAGGCCGATCCCGCCTGTTCGCCTTCGGCCACGCCGTCGATCAGGGTTTCGCGCCCCTCGTAGCGGTTCTCGCCGCGTTTGAGGATCGTCCAGGTCAGCGTGTCCGAATGGCCGTCGTCGAAGAAATAATCCTCGGTCAGCGACAGCACATTGGCGGAAGCGTCGAAGCGGCCGCGGGCATCGATGGTAAAGCGGTTCTGGAAGCCGCCGAGCCGCCCGATCGTCACGCCGAAGCCGCGCAACGTGCCGGAAAAGAACTCTTCCAGGACGAAGCCTGGTTCCTTGTCTGCAAAATCCTCGAGTTTCAAGACGTCTCTCCTGGCTTGGGTTGCCGGGGAAAACACCGCCGGCCCGCCCCAGGTTCCAGGCGGCCCACACCTGTGCACCTGACCCCCTTACCCTTTTGCCCGCGGCGCGCTATCTGGTCATCCGACAACCCATTTCGAGGAGGAACCCCATGGGCAAGCGGATCGTATTCACCGGCGGCAGCGGCAAGGCGGGGCGCCATGTCGTGCCCTATCTACTCGACAAGGGCCACAAGGTCCTCAATGTCGACCGCGCCGTGCTCGACGTGCCGGGCGTGCATACGCTTCTGACCGATGTGACAGACAGCGGTCAGGTCTATAACGCGCTGTCCTGCCATTTCGGCTATGACGGCTACGAAGAGCCCGGCGGCCCGAAGCCGGTGGATGCCGTGGTGCATTTTGCCGCCGTGCCGCGCATCCTCATGCATCCCGACAACAAGACCTTCGCCGAAAACACCGTCTCGACCTACAATGTCATCGAGGCCGCCGCCAAGCTCGGCATCAGGAAGGTGATCATCGCGTCGTCGGAAACCACCTATGGCGTCTGCTTCGCCGAAGGCGACAAGGATTACCACGAATTTCCGCTGACCGAAGACTACGACACCGATCCGATGGACAGCTACGGCCTCTCCAAGGTCGTCAACGAGAAGACCGCCCGTGCCTTTGCCCTGCGCTATGGCATCGACGTGTATGCGCTCAGGATCGGCAATGTCATCTCGCCGGAAGATTATGCGGCCTTCCCCGGCTATCTTGCCGACCCGCCGGTGCGCAAGCGCAATGCCTGGTCCTATATCGATGCCCGCGATCTCGGCCAGATCGTCGATCTCTGCGTGGCGAAGGACGGCCTCGGTTTCCAGGTCTTCAACGCCGTCAACGACACGATCACCGCGACCATCCCGACCCGCGAGTTTCTGGCGAAATACGCGCCGAACACGCCGATCACGGGCGACCTCGACGGTTTCGAAGCGCCCTTGTCGAACCGAAAGATCCGTGAGGTGCTGGGCTTCAAGGAGGAGCACGACTGGCGCAAATATGTGAAGGTCTGACAAAGCTCAGGCGGTCGTCGGACGAAGCTCTCCTCCTTGTGGGCAGGGCTATCCCCTCTGAGACAGCGGCGGCGGTGTCGGACTCTCTCTTCTCCGTCTGCGCCCGCCTCTGCCGCAGGCGGCCAGGCGCGTGAGCAATGCGACTGCCGCTTGTGCCACGCCCATGCCGGGCAGGCGAAGATGCCATCCCCCGGCAACCGCCGCTTCCCGGCTGCACCCGCCCTTCACCCCTTCCGCGCTGCAGCCGTTCTATCCACAGCCGGTTGACCCTTGGCCCGAAAAAGTCGTGGCCCCAGCCTTTCCTTCCATGCCGATATGCGCAAAAACGAAAGAAACCCCTGGATGCACACGGGGGAAATGCGCCGGCCGACCAAACCGGCAGCGTATCTGGGAGGGAGCATGGCGTCGCAGAAGCGTCTCGACATCGCCAATATTGCCGAAACCTCGATCCGCGGCCATCGCTTCGTGTCTTTCGACGTCGCGATGCACGGCCATCTGATCGCATCGATCGACGCGCCGCTTCTGAGCGGCGGCATTGTCTGGTCCCACGCCGCCATCCATGGCTTTGGCAATTTCTGCCCCGCAGAGCAGCATCTGATCGACGATCAGCTCGGCAGCGTGCTCACACCCGCGCCCTCCCGCAGCGGGCATTGAGGCCCCGGCACCTCAGGCTTTCCAGTGCTGGAAACCCCAGCCGACCGCCAATGCCACCCCCAGTGCCAGCACGAGCGCGGCAAGGAAGGCGACCGCGAACAACAGCACCGCCCTGAACGTGCCGACATTGAGATCGAGCCGGAACCACCGGACCTGCGCCTGCCCATACCACAAGACAGCCCCCAGGAGCACGAGCAACCCCCAGGCAATGGCGGAGCGTCCGGGAATGAGAAGCAGATCGGTCGCCAGCCCCACCAGGAAAACGAAGGGCGCGGCCACATAGCATTGGCTGAAAAAGGGCGGCCGGAGCGTGTTGCGGGTGAGCTTCACCTTCTTCGACATCAGCAGCGTGACCGCCATGGCGAGCGGAAAGATGCCGTAGATCACGCCGCGTGCGATGAGAAGGTTGCTGTCCGAAATGGCGATGGCCGCCTCCGCCGCCTTCTCAGCCGCCTCGCGGGGCATCAGCGTCGAGACCGCTTGCGCCAGGAGAAGCGTGATCAGGAGGAAGAGGGGCGGGCTGATGACGTCATCATATTGATCGTCACTCTGGTCTGCCAGCTCGAGATCGGCATACCGCATCATCGAAAGCGGCGATGTCACCGCGCGCCACAGGGTCAGCGGGTAAAAGACCAGCCAGGACACGAGCTCGTAGAGCAGCTCCTCCAGCGATTTCAGAACCTTCATGAAATCCATTGATGGCTCCGCCTCGTGCTGCGCTCCCGTTGCCGACGATGCCAGCCACAGATCGATCACGCAAGCCGTGCAAGCGGTCGTGATGCTTCTGCAATCACCTCGACCGCCCCCGGATGCCAGCCGGAGGGGAGGCGATGCCGCCGTCATTTCCTCCGCTTGAGCAGGCGCGGCCTGAAGAGGGGAACGAAAGCCAGGCCCCGCAAATACCCGCTTAAGCCGCCAGGAATGACAGGCGCTCGTCAACCCGTCCGGGGGAGATGGCGTGGATCTCGGCCGTCACCACGCCCTCGGCGACGAAGGGATCCTCCGACACCATGGCTTCCAGTGCGGCCCGGTCTACCCCTCGCGCCAGGATCGCCCCGCCGGCCTTCGGTTGCAGGCTGCCTGAAAGGACAAACACACCCGTCTCGAAGCCACGCGCCAGCCAGGCATTGTGCTGGGCCATCAGGGCGCCGGCCTTGGCACGGTGTTCAGCAAAACGAAGAAACACGATGAACATGAGAAGCTCCCGAGACTGTCTGGTGAAGGGAAGGGAAGGGGAGGGAAGGTAAGGGAAGGGAAGGGATCGGCTGTCATTTTGCGGCCGAGGCATCCGCCGCAAGCTGCTGCAACCAGTGCTTCATCGCAGCGACCTCTCGGTCGAGAAAGTCCCGGTCCTGAAACGCATTGTAGAGGGTCGCGGCCCCCTGGCTGCGCGACAGGAGCTCAAGGGCCAGCGCGTCTGCGTCCCCAGGGCGGCCCAGGCGTGCAAACTGCTCTGCGAGCCAGTCGCGAAACAAGGAAAACAGATGCACGGCTTCGGCTCGGGCGGCATGGTCGAGTTTTGCCAACTCGCTGGTCAGGGTGCCGATTGGACAGCCGTGGCGGCGGATTTTTTCGCCGTTGACCAGCAGGATGTCGATGAACCGCTCGATCCGGCTGCGCGGATCGCTCTCCTGCGCCTCCCAGCGTTGGGTCATCATCTGCCGGTCGCCCAGCCGCTTGGCGATGACGGCGCTGAGGATTTCGTCCTTGGTCTTGAAGTGGTGGTAGAAATTGCCGCGCGAGATGCCCACGGCAGACGCGATGTCGCCGAACGACGTGGCCTCATAGCCCCGTTCGTAGAAGAGGAGGTCGGCCGTTGCAACGATCCGCTCCCGTGTGTCGCGCTGCGCCATCGCCCGCCGCTCCCTATAAACCGCAAACTCGGACAATTGTCCTAGATTGCAATTAGGACAATTGTCCGAGCGGGTCAAGAGCCTTGAGAATCGCCGCCCCCCCTGCCACTGTCCTGCGCCGAACAATGCTGCCGGAGCCGCTGCCCATGTCCGTCTTCACCAAAACGCCGATCATCGGTGCGCTCCTGGCCCAGGTCGTCGCCATGCCGCTGGTGGCGATGTCCACCGCACTTCTGTCGGCAAGCGTCGACCGCACGCTCCTGATCGTGGCGGCGGTTCTCTTGCAGGGCCTGCTCGCCGCCGTGATCTGCCGTCTGCTCGGGCTTGCCGTCTGGTGGCTCGTCATCGCCTTTCTCTTCCCGCTGGCGCTGGCCGGCGCCCTTCTCGCCGGCAATCTGCCCGCCTGGCCCTTCGGTCTCGCCTTCCTCGTGCTGGCACTCGTCTTCTCCAACACCGCACGCGGCCGTGTGCCGCTCTATCTGACCAATGGCGAAACGGCCTCCGTCCTGAAGGATCTGATGACGGAGCGCAAAGCCACCCGCTTCCTCGATCTCGGCTGCGGCCTCGGCGGCGTGGTGCGCGCCCTCGACGGCGACGGCCGTCAGGCCCGCGGCATCGAAAACGCCCCCGCCGTCTTTTTCCTCGCCCGCCTCCTGTCGCGGCTCACCCGTTCGGGCGACATCCGTCGCGGCGACCTCTGGCGCGCCCATGTCTCGCAGGAAGACGTGGTCTACGCCTTCCTCTCCCCCGAACCCATGCCCGCCCTCTGGCAAAAGCTGTCCACGGAGATGAAACCCGGCAGCCTCTTCGTCTCCAACAGCTTCCCCGTGCCCAGCCGCGAGCCGGACGAGACCTGGACGCTGTCGGACGGGCGCAAGACCGTGCTCTATCTCTATGCCATGGGGCGCGGGGCGGCCTGACGCTGGCAGCCGACGCTGAGGCCGGCCGCATTCCACTCTCCCC
>UCMS01000042.1 GCA_900473805.1 Hyphomicrobiales bacterium
TGCCCCGCCCGCCCGTGATTGCCATCCGACACGCAAAGCCCCGCGACCTACCGGAGCTGAACGCCATGATCGCGGCGCTGGCCCAGCATCACGGCGATGCCTCCGCGATGACGCCGGAAAAGCTGGAACGCGACCTGTTCGGCCCCATGCCGTGGATCCAGGCGCTGGTCGCCGATGACGGCGAGGGCCTCATTGGATATGCCATCCTCGTGCCGCTCTACAGGGCGCAGGAAGGCAAGCGGGGCATGGATCTGCACCATCTCTTCGTGCGCGACGGCCAGCGCGGCAACGGCATCGGCCAGCATCTGGTCGACCGGGCCCGCGAGATCGCCCGCCAGGCCGGATGCGACTTCCTGTCGGTTTCGGCCGCCACCGGTAATGTCGCGGCACACCGCTTCTACGAAAACATGGACTTCGTGCCGCGCCCGGTGACCGGGATGCGCTACCTGCATGCATTGAACTGATCCCTTGCTCAGTCTGAACGGAGAACAGTGATGACCCGTATTGCCATTGCCCTGCAGAACGACTTCGCCGACTGGGAGCCGGCGCTCCTCATGGCTGCTGCCCGCTATTACCTCGACTGCGACGTCGTCACCGCCTCGCCGGACGGCGCACCCGTCATCTCGATGGGCGGGCTAAAGGTGACGCCGGATATCGGCTACCGCGAAATCGACGCCGACTCGTTCGACGCGCTTGTCATTCCCGGTGGTTATGCCTGGGAAAAAGGCGTGGCCTTTGACTTCACGGATCTTGCGACGGCCTTCCGCGACAAGGGGAAAGTTCTGGCCGGGATCTGTGCTGCCGCCAGCGCGCTTGCCGCGACCGGGGTGCTGAACGATGTCGCGCATACCGGCAACGCGCTCGCCTCGCATCAGCGATATCCGGGCTATCAAGGTGCGGCGCATTACCGGGACCAGGCACCGGCTGTGCGGGAGCGTGGCATTGTCACGGCTGCCGGCTCATCTCCGGATACGTTCGCAATCGAGGTTCTGAAAGCGCTTGACCTATACGGGCCAGAGGCCGAGGCCGAGCTTTCGACCTTTGCCGCCGAGCATCGCGGGTGACGATACTGGCTCGGTTGCCCAAAATCAGTGACGGACCGGCGGGTTCTCCGACCACTTCTGCAGCGTCGTCTTGATCAGGATGAGGGCGGCCTGCTGGGCGTGATCACGCTCGCGCGGATCGACGATTGCCGAAAGCCGTTTTTCGAACGCGCGGACCGTCTGGTCCACCCATTGATGCAAGGCGGGATCAGGGTAGTTGTCGAGCAGCGAGCGTAGCGCACTCTCCATCCGCCGGCGTTCAATGCTCATGGCCCCTCCGAAGGCATTTCGAGGTGGCCAGGATGGCGAATGAGCCTTGCGCGATGCTGGCCATGCCGAGGCACCGGTTTACGGGACTGCGGGGATGGCCTTCAGATAGGCGGCGATCGCTTCGCGATCGGAGGCGGGTAGCTGCGCCATGTTTTTCTGCACCTCGACCATGGTGCCCCCGACACTATCGAAATCAGGGGTGAAGCCCGTCTCGAGATAGGCCGCGATGTCGCCGGCACTCCAGGAACCGATGCTCTTCGAACCTGGCGTGATGTTCGGGATCGTGCCCTCGCCTTCCGGATTCGGTCCGCCGGCCAGCCACTCACTCGGCTTGAAGCCACCCAGCGCATCGCGCGGCGTATGGCACTCGCCGCAATGGCCCGGTCCCTCGACGAGATACTGCCCCCGCTTCACCATGTCGGAAGCATCTGCCAGTTCCACCCGCGGTGCCGCGTTGAAATAGAGAAACTTCCAGCCGCCAATGGCGAGGCGCTGGTCGAAGGGGAAACCGAGTTCGTGAGCCGGCGCAACCTTGTCGCTCGCCGGCACCGTCTTGAGGAAACCGAAGAGGTCGTTGATGTCCTTCGGCGTCATGCGGGAATAGGAGCCGTAGGGAAAGGATGGGTAGAGATGTTCGCCGTTGCGGCCCACACCTCGGGTCATGGCGTCGCCGAACTGTGCAAGTGTCCAGCCACCGATGCCGGCATTTGGATCGCTCGAAATATTGGGGGCATGGAACGTGCCGAAATTGCTCTTGATCGGCGCGCCGCCCGAGAGGATGAGACGCGCGTCTCCTTCAGATCCCGCTGGCGCATGGCAACTGGCGCAGCCCCCGGCGAAAAACACCTCCCGGCCATGCGCGAGGTCCGGATCTCCGAGATTGGCCCACACGGACGGGTCCTGCCTCTGGGGTGCCGTGATCCAGAGAAACACACCGAAACCGGTCGCCCCCACGATGGCGACGCCGGCGAGACCTTTCAGCCATTTGGATGCCATGCGGCCCCCTTCATCACTGGTGGGCACTATACGTCCGAAAGGTCGGGCGCCGGCGAGAGCACCCGACCGAGAGGGATCAGTTCTTCTTCAGACGGTAGCTCTGGTGACAGTCGCCGCAGGTGGCGCCAATTGCCTGCAGAGCAGCGCCAACGGCCGCCTGATCGGCCGGCATCGCAGCCAGTTGGGCTTCGGCGACAGAAGCGAGCTTGGCCGACTTCGCCTTGAAGTCATCCATGTTTTCCCAGATCTTCGGGCTGGCTTCCGTGTTGAGACCGGTTTCGCTGCCGGCCGGGAAATGGTCCGGGAACGTCTTGCCAACCTCGGCCAGGGTCGTCAGCGCCGCCTTCACGGCTTCGGCATCATAAGGCTTCTCGCCCTTGGCGATTGCGCCGAGGGCGCCGGCCGATCCTCCGGCCTTCTTCATCAATTCCTGACGGACCGTCTGGGGTTCGCCCGCCGCAATGGCGGCGGTGGTGCCCAGACAGATCGCCATGACGGCGGACAGGACGATTTTGGATTTCATGAAGCTGCTCTCCCTGAATGTCGGCCCGCACACCGGGCAAATGACGTGACCGCCGATGTTTGCCGCGTGCAGGGCGAAGACAGAAATCACAATGGAGTGAGACGGCCCATCCAGCGCAACATTCTGGAAAAACTGACAAATCGCTGACAGGAGTATGTCAGGAGAATGGCAGGCGGCCTGGCCCTGCACGCCATCAGAGTGCCGACGGACAGACCCACGGCAAACTGCGGCTCGGTTCGCGGCCAAAACCTTCGATCTCGATCCTGTCTTCGAAAAGCGAAATAACGGCAAAGGCATTGCTGTCAGGCGTATCGACCATGCCGCAGAAGTTGACGAAGTGGGTCTTGCCCAAAATTGCATAGTTTCCCGCGTGCTGGTGGCCGCAGAGATAGGCAACGGAGGACCGGCTGGAGGCGATCAGATCGGCCAGCCGCTCGCCATCCCAGAGATTGTGATCGGAGGGCGGATGGACGGGATAATGGCCGAGCAGCAGGACGGGTGCACCTTCGGTCTCCGCATCGGCCAACCGCTCGCGGATCCAGCTTTCCTGGGTGGCGCTGATGCCAGCGTTCCAGTCCTTTGCATTGGGAGCTCCCTTTGCCTTCATCTCCGCAAGCCGTGCCTGCGCCTCCACGTGGTGTGGATGACCAGGCGGTGTGGAAAACAGGGAGATCTCGTTTCCGTCAGTGATGATCAGCCGCACGCCGTTGATCCGGTGTTCGTAATACGGCGCCGGCATGCCAAGGGTGGCATGGATGCTTGAGAGATGCTCTGCGGATACGAGGAAATCGTGATTGCCCGGCAGAAGAAGCAACGGATGACGGCTGCGTTTCAGAGGGCCGAGTACGGTCGTAAAATTTTCGAGCCCACGATCGATGAGGTCGCCCAGCACAACGATGGCGTCAAGCGGCAAGGGCTCGAAATGGGCGATCGCCTGTTCCAGGCGCGCCGGCACTTCAGAAAAATAGCGGTTGAGATCCAGATCCGGTCCACGATCAGCATATTGCGGATCGGCGATGATGCCGAGGCGCAGACGTGGTTGTTCCTGCCGCATGACGAGCCCTTTCTTCGCGCCGGAAACGTTCCGGAACGCTGGCCCGTCTAGCCGGAGGCTGTGACGTTCGCATGACGGTGGAGGCGGGGCAAACTCATCCCGGAAGATTGGGTTGAAGTTTCGATGGCGGGATGAGGCCGCCGAAGAGCGTCATTCCGATCAAGGTGAGCGGCACAGCGAGCATGGCACCGACGGCACCCCAGAGCCAGGTCCAGAACACGATCGCGATAAACAGCAGGAAGGCGTTCATCTCAAGACGGCGGCCCATGGCGGCTGGGATCAGGAGGTTCTCCAGCAGACCGTCCACGGCGAAGAAGATAATCGCCGGAAGAAGACCGATGACCAGGGATTCATGGGCGAGCAGCCCCGCAACTGCCATGGCGAGGGTCACCGAGGCAATGCCCAGGAAAGGGATGAAACTGAGCAGGAAGGCGGCGACGGCCCAAAGCAACGGGCTGCCAAGCCCGCCCGCCCAGGCGATCAAGCCGGCCACCACACCGAACAAGGCGTAGACCAAGACCGCAGTCGCAAAATAATGGCCCAGTGCCGCTTCGACCTCGTTCAGCATCCGGATTGCCTTCAAGCGGCGATCGCGATGGGAAAAGGCGCGGATGAGGGCCCGGCGCAGAGCCAGCCGTGACGCCAGAAACAGCACCAGGGCGACCATGAAAATGAAGATCTGCAGCAGGGCCGGCGTGACACCGGTTGCCAGCGTTGACAGGATCGTCCCGGAGTTCTCCAGCATCGCCTCGGGCGAGACCGGCCCGCGCGACAATGCGTCCATCGGGCGTTTGAGCCAGGAAATGCTTTCGAGGTACTCGATCGCACGCTCGATCATCTTCGGACCGTTTGCGACCAGCATGTTTACCGGACCTGCTATGGTCACGGCGAGCAAGCCGAGTATGCCCACGAAAAGCGAGGTCAGGATGACGGCGGTCAGCATCGGCGAAATGCCGAGTTTGCCCAATCGGTCTGCCGCCAAGCCCAGGATCAGACCGACGACGATGGCCATCGTCAGCGGGATCAGCACGAAGGCTGCAAGATGGAGCGCGATCAGAGCGAAGATGGTGAAAAGTCCGATCACGGACCAGGATACGGTGTAATCGAGCCCCGTCTTGTGGAACCGGACCCGCCGTGATGCGCTTTGCTTCTGTTGCAGTTGCATATTCACGAGCCGCCCCTTGCGGCCGCAGCAGCCTGCATATCTTGCTTTTTCATGGCGATGGACCCCGTCGAGACCTGGAACAACGCGGATGGAACGATTTCGTTCCGCCGCCAGGAACCGTCCGGATATCTCCACCGCCGCTAGGACGGGATCATGCGTGGCCTGGGACCAGGTTGATGCCGATGCCCCAGGGATCGAGCAGGCGATAACCATCCGCCGTACGGTCGACCTTGATCTCCTGCGCATCCAGCGTGGCCAGAATCCGCGCGAGCATGTCCTGATCGTTGAAGGTCAAGGCATAGTCATTGAGACCCGTCATGGCGCCGCGACGAGCGGTCGCGTTGCGGCTGTTCCAGACATTGGCAGCGACATGGTGGTGATAGGCGCCAGAGGCGAAGAAGCTGGCGCCGGGATAGCTCGCCATCTTCTTCAGACCGAGAATGCCTTCGTAGAAGCGATCCGCCTCGGGCACATTGCCAACCTGGAGATGAATGTGACCGATGGCAGCATCCGGGGCCATGCCGGCCCAGGCGGTCTTCGGCGCGCTGTCATAGAGCGCCTGCAGGTCGAGCCGATCGGTCGCCATTTGCACCGTGCCATCGGGATTGTAGCGCCACTCATCTGGACGGCGGTCGCGATAGACCTCGATGCCGTTGCCTTCCGGATCCGTCAGATAGATTGCTTCGCTGACCAGATGGTCGCTCGCACCGTCGAACTGAACGCCCATATGCGCGGCGTGCGCCAGCCAGTGGGCCAGTTCCTGACGGTTCGGCATGAGGAAGGCATTGTGGAACAGCCCGGCGGCATTGCGCGGCGCGCGGGCGGCATCGCCCCGAGTGGTGAGGGTCAGCAATGGCTTGCCGCCAGCGCCCAGCACCATGCCACTGGCGCTCGCCTCCAGCTGCTCCAGGCCAAGCACCTGCTGGTAATAACGGCCGAGCAGATTGAGATCGACAACGACGAGATGGGCCTGTCCGACATGCACGGGACGGCTAAGGGCAAAGCTTTCGGTGGTGGGTGCAACGGCTTCGGTCATTGAACTGTCTCCTGGTGGCACGATCCTGCCTTGCCTCCAATATGGATGAGGATCGTCGTTCACAGTAGATGCCGATCCTTCGATAGCTCGTTCGACAATCGTTGACGAGCAAACCCCATCAGCCTTGATCCTGATCAATGCGAGCCAAGCGCGCCGGACGCATGATCTCGGCATAAAGAGGAAACACCCCCTAGAGGGGCAAAAATGGAGAGCAAGATGTACAAGAAGATCGTCGTACCCGTCGATCCCGCCGCGCTCGACAAAGGCGAGAAGATTCTGGCCAAGGCCGGTTCGTTGCTGGATGACGGCGGTGAAATCATCCTGCTCAGCGTGGTCGAGGACATTCCCGGCTATCTCGCGATCGACGTGCCCGTCGATCTCATCGAAGGCGCGATCCAGGATGCCAAGGGCAAGCTGGTCGGACTGAAGGAGAAGGCGGCGCTGAGTGCGCGCGTCGAAATCCGCTCCGGCGCCCCGGCCCGCGAAATTCTCGCTTCCGCCGAAGAACACGGGGCGGATCTGGTCATCGTCGGTTCGCACGTGCCCGATCTCTCCAACTACTTCATCGGCGCAACGGCGGATCGGGTGGTTCGCCACTCGAAAATCTCCGTGCTCGTCGATCGCTGAGGTGCCCTGATGGAACAGCCCGTACAAGCCATGGACACGGCCCATTTCGAAAGCATCCTCAAAACCCGCAAGGCCGAGATCGAGAGCCGGCTTCAGAAAATCGATAGCGATCTCGGGCGACTGAAGAGCGCCGACAGTGGTGAACGGGCGGTCGAAAGCGAGAATGACGAAGTGCTCGAAGAATTCGGTCAGGTTGGCGAAGGAGAGCTACGCGGCATCGACGCTGCTCTCGACCGGATCCATGCCGGAACCTTTGGGACCTGTGTCAAATGTGGCGAGCCGATCGCAATCGAGCGGTTGAAGGCGGTGCCGCATACGCCTTTCTGCCAGGCTTGCGCGGCGGCGCATTGAACGTCTTTGCCTACGAGGGGCGAGGTGACGGGTCGGGACGCGAGTTCCGGCCCGTCTTTCTTTCTGACGCCTGATCGGAGGACGTCCGGCTACTTCTTGCGCATGGCCTCGGCAAGCGCCGCTCCGAGACCGCCCATGGCCGACTGCTCCGGCTTCGGCGGGCGGGCGTTGGAATGCTTCATCGCATTGGCATTGCCGCGCGCATCGCCACGCATCGAGGGCTGCTGCGCCTCGCCTCCATCCTTGCGCATGGTGAGCGCGATGCGCTTGCGCTTGACGTCCACTTCGACAACGCGGACCTTCACCACATCGCCGGCCTTCACCACCTCATGCGGATCCTTGACGAAACGATCGGCGAGCTCGGAGACGTGGACCAGGCCATCCTGATGAACGCCGATATCGACGAAGGCGCCGAAGGCGGCGACATTGGTGACGGTGCCTTCGAGCGTCATGCCGACCTTGAGATCGGTGATCTCCTCGACACCTTCGGCAAAGGTCGCGGTCTTGAAGCTTGGGCGCGGGTCACGGCCAGGCTTTTCGAGTTCGGCGAGGATGTCCTTCACCGTCGGCAGACCGAACTGCTCGTCGATGAAGCGCTTGGGGTCGAGGCTCTTCAGCGTCGCGCTATCGCCCATCAGCGAGCGCAGGTCACGACCGCAGGCGGCGACGATCTTCTTGGCCACGCCATAGGCTTCCGGATGCACCGAGGAGGCATCGAGCGGCTCCTTGCCGTTCGGGATGCGCAGGAAGCCGGCGCATTGCTCAAAGGTGCGGGCGCCCAGGCGCGGCACTTTCAAGAGATCCTTGCGGCTTTCGAAGGCGCCGGTGGCATCGCGATGGGCGACGATGGCTTCCGCCGTCGTCTTGCCGAGACCGGAAACGCGCGCGAGCAGCGGGGCGGATGCCGTGTTGAGATCGACGCCGACGGCATTCACCGCATCTTCAACGACGGCATCGAGCGAGCGACCGAGTTTGCCCTGATCGACATCGTGCTGGTACTGGCCGACGCCGATCGACTTCGGCTCGATCTTGACGAGTTCGGCGAGCGGATCCTGCAGGCGCCGCGCAATCGAGACGGCGCCACGCAGCGAGACGTCGAGATTGGGGAATTCCTTGGCGGCGGTTTCCGAGGCGGAATAGACCGAGGCGCCGGCTTCCGAGACGATGACCTTGGTGGGCTTCGGCGCGGTGGACGGGAACTGGGCGAGCATGTCGGCCACGAGCTTTTCCGTCTCGCGGCTGCCCGTGCCATTGCCGATCGAGATCAGCTCGACCTTGTGCTTGCGGATGAGCGAGGCGAGCTCGGCCTGCGTGCCGCGGATGTCGTTTTTCGGCGGAAAGGGATAGACGGTCGTCGTTTCCACCACCTTGCCCGTGCCATCGACCACGGCGACCTTGACGCCGGTGCGGATGCCCGGGTCGAGGCCCATGGTGGGGCGCGAGCCGGCGGGAGCCGCCAGCAGCAGATCCTTCAGATTGCGGGCGAAGACGTGGATGGCTTCTTCCTCAGCCCGCTCGCGCAGCTCGCGCATCAAGTCGAGCGAGAGAGAGACCGAGAGCTTGACGCGCCAGGTCCAGCCGGCGACTTCGAGCAGCCACTGGTCGGCGGGGCCCTTCGCTGCGACCTGATAGGCGCTCGCGATCATGCGCTGGCTCGGCTTCACCGGGGCCGTGTCATCGCGGTCGACTTCGATCGAGAGCGACAGGAATTCCTCGTTCCAGCCGCGCAGCATCGCCAGCGCGCGGTGGCCGGGGACCGTTGCCCAGCGTTCGGAATGATCGAAATAATCGGCGAATTTGGCGCCGGCCTCGGCCTTGCCGTCGACGAGCTTCGAATAGAGGATCGCGCGATCCTTCATGTCGTTGCGCAGGCGGCCAATGAGATCGGCATTTTCCGAGATCTGCTCGGCGATGATGTCGCGCGCGCCTTCGAGCGCCGTCTTCACGTCCGGCACCTCTTCGGTGATGTAACCGGCTCCGAGCTGCTGTGGGTCGCTCGTGCGGTCGGCAAGGATCGCATCGGCGAGCGGCTGCAGCCCCTTCTCGCGGGCGATCTCGGCGCGGGTGCGGCGCTTGGGCTTGTAAGGCAGATAGAGGTCTTCGAGCTCGGCCTTTGTCGCGACCTGGGCGATCTTGCGGGCAAGCTCATCCGTCATCTTGCCCTGGCTATCGATGCTTTCGAAGATCGACTTGCGGCGGGCGGCAAGCTCGCGCAGATAGATCAGCCGTTCGGCGAGATTGCGCAGCTGCGTATCATCGAGACCACCGGTCACTTCCTTGCGGTAGCGGGCGATGAAGGGAACCGTGGCACCTTCGTCCAGAAGGCCGACGGCCGCCGTCACCTGGTCGGGGCGGGCGTTGATCTCGGTGGCGATGAGGGCGGCAATGGATCTGATGTCGTCGGCCATGGGTCTTCCGTCTTGTGCCAAGAAGGCTTTGTCTTTTCGCAGGTTCTCATCGCAATCCGCAGAACACGTTTGCGGAACCTGCCGAGTGGAGGCGGACCATAGCGAGGGAATGCGGCAAGGCAAGCCTCGTCAGCCTGCCAGTTTGCGCCTCACGGCCTCGGCGATGAAGCCGGATCGGGTATATCCCTGACGCTCGGCCGCCTTGTTGAGCCTCATTAGCAGGTGCTCTTCCATCGTGATGGTCACCTTCACAGCACGACCGGGAATATCCACAGGCAGAAGTGTTACAAGTTCGGCTGTCGCGAAGTCCTCGGCAAACTCCGGATCAGCACGCAAGGCGTGGAGACTACGGAAATCGGGGAGAGCCTCGCCGTCCTGAAGCATCATCTCGACATGCAGATCGAGCGCTTCCTTGCCGTCCAGCAACAGCTCGTCGAGCGACGTTGCGGCGGAGATGCAGCCGGGAAGATCCGGAAAGGAAATGCCGTAGCTCTCATTGTCCCTGTGGACCAAGGCGACGATCTGCATGCCAACGCTCTCTCTTTTCCTGTTCACTTGGGTGGCCAGGTCCAGCCGGCCTGTCGCCATATTGAACGCAGTGTCCCAACCGGAATATCGCGCTTTGGATGGGGGACCGTCACGCGTCCGGGCTTGGAGGGGTGGGTAGTGCTTGTGACTGCCTTTCTGCCCGACCTCGAACCAGCCCTCGGCAAGCAGCCTGCGCAGTACCTCATGGCTCGTCACAAACGCCTCCCTTATACGTATTTATAGGTATAGCGCTTGATCGACGCAAGCTCATCCCTGAATTCCCAGGGGCGAAGGTGCGAAACGCTTGACCTTTCTCCCCTTCCCCCTTAACCGCCGGGCATTCCCTTGTGGCACTGGAGGCTGGCGATGAAGGTTTTGTTGATCGGGTCGGGTGGACGCGAGCATGCGCTGGCCTGGAAGATCGCCCAGTCGCCGCTGTTGACCAAGCTCTATGCCGCCCCCGGCAATCCCGGGATCGCCGAAGAAGCGGAGCTTGTTACTCTCGACACGGATGATCACGCAGCTGTCGTCGCCTTCTGCAAGGACAAGGCAATCGACTTCGTTGTCGTCGGGCCGGAAGCACCGCTGGTCGCCGGCATTGCCGACCGTTTGCGCGAGGCCGGTATCGCCGTCTTCGGACCGTCCGCCGCCGCTGCCCAGCTTGAGGGTTCCAAGGGCTTTACCAAGGATGTCTGCGCCCGCTTCAACATTCCGACCGGGGCCTATCAGCGCTTCAACAATGCGCCGAAGGCCAAGGCCTATGTGCGCGAACAGGGCGCACCGATCGTCATCAAGGCCGACGGCCTTGCCGCCGGCAAGGGTGTCACGGTTGCGATGACGCTGGACGAGGCGCTCAGCGCGATCGACGATTGCTTCGAGGGCGCCTTTGGGGCGGCCGGTGCGGAAGTCGTGGTCGAAGCCTTCCTGGATGGCGAGGAAGCGAGCTTCTTCTGCCTCTCGGATGGCAAGTCGCTTCTGCCGCTTGCCACCGCCCAGGACCACAAGCGCGTCGGCGACGGTGATACCGGACCCAACACCGGCGGCATGGGCGCATACTCCCCGGCACCTGTCATGACCGCGGAGATGGTCGAGCGGACGATGAAGGAGATCATCGAGCCGACCATGCGCGGCATGGCCGAGATGGGCCACCCGTTCCAGGGCGTGTTCTTTGCCGGACTGATGATCACCGAGAAGGGCCCGGAGTTAATCGAATACAATGTGCGCTTCGGCGATCCGGAATGCCAGGTGCTGATGATGCGGCTGAAGAGCGATCTGCTGCCGATCCTTTACGCCTCCGCCACCGGCACGCTGGACCAGGTTTCAGCGAAGTGGAGCGACGACCCGGCACTGACCGTGGTGCTGGCCTCGAAGGGTTACCCCGGCGCTTACGACAAGGCGACGCCGATTGCCGCGCTTCCTCTGGCCGGTGACGGCGCGAAGGTCTTCCATGCCGGCACTGCCCTCCAGGGCGGCCAGCTTGTGGCGACCGGCGGGCGCGTGCTGAACGCGACGGCGCGCGGTGCGACGGTTGGAAAGGCCCAGGCGGAAGCCTATCGACTGGTCGATGCGGTCGAATGGGCGAACGGTTTCTGCCGTCGCGACATCGGCTGGCGGGCCATTTCGCGCGAAAAGCCCTGAGCGCCAGTGGGTTTCGAGCGAAATTCTGCCTTTTCGTTCAAATTTTACCAAAGCTCCTGACTGGATCGAAAGAAAGCGGCGCTATCGTCTTCCCAACAATCGGGGAAAAGACATCATGCGCCGCTTCGCTCTGACATCCATGATCCTTGCCGCATCTGCCTGGGCTACGCCGGGCTTTGCCTCCTCCATTGAACTCGCCAGTTCCTTCACAGCAGATGGCTCAAGCATCGTGCAGGTCACCTGCGCCGATTGCCCGCCGCCAGCCCCCCGTAACCTGAAGGGGCAATATGTCGTCCCCGATGTGGCGCCGGGTGCCCAATCGGCCGAAGTCATCGATGTCGACGGAAAAAAGAAACTGAAGCGGGTCGAAAGCTGGCTCGGTGGTTCGCCGGTCGTCTTCATGACCTCGTCGGAGGGCTGGGCCACCAATGGCTCCGTCATCGTCGCCGCGGCGCCTGCCTCTGACGGCGTTGATCTTGAGGCGACGACGGCAGCCGTTGCACAGGTGCCGGCAGCGGGGGCTCCTGCGCCGATCAATCAGGCCAGCTTCGAGCTTCGTCTCAATTGATCTTACTTCCCGCAGAGCCCTACGATCCAAGTTCTGCGGCACATCGTGGTGACACACGGATGTAGCGCCCGGTCCAGTCCCGGGCGTTATGTCGTTTTACTATCAGTTTTTGCGGGTGAATTATTGCTGCCGAATATTCGGAGCAACTTAAAGCGATTTCAACCTTTCGCGATGAGGGTGGAGGCTGACAGTCCCCGTCGGACATGATGTGCCGATGCGCCCCCATCCCCTGACATCACCTGACCAGCTCGGTTCGACGAAAGCTTGTTTCGCCATGAAAAATCTCCGGATCTCCCTTCAACTCTTCCTCCTGATTGGCGGTCTCTTTGCGGCGTTCGCCGCTGCAACCTATTTTGAGGTGCGCTCGTCCACCGCCACAATCTACCAGCAACGCTACGAATTGTTGCGCACCCAGGTGGAGACGGCCCTATCGATCCTCAAGGACTTCAACGATCGCGCCGTCGCCGGCGAATTCACGGTCGATGAAGCGAAGACTCGCGCCTATGCGCTGCTCAACAAGATGAAATTCGAGCCGGACGGCTATTTCTTCGGCTACGACTATGACGTCGTCATGGTCTTCCACCCGACCTCGAAAGACGTGGGCAAGAGCAACAAGGGCAAAGCCGACGCGAACGGCTTCGCCTATCGCGACGAACTGGTGCGCCTCGGCCAGGCCGGCGGCGGTTTCGTGGAGTTCATCGGACCAAAGCCCGGCAAGGATCCGGAAGACCGCACCTATCCGAAGGCATCTTACGGCAAGGCTTTTGAACCCTGGAAGATCGTGATCGTCACGGGTCTCTACACGGACGACCTGAAGGCGGAAGTCCGGGCCAGCGTCATCAAGACCGTCAGCATCTCTGTCGGTATCTTTGTCCTCGCGCTGCTGGCCGCCTATGCCGTGGTCCGTGGCATCACGCGACCGCTGAACGCCATTCACGACGCCCTCGAGGCGGTGGCCGACGAGAATGTGACGATCGCCATTCCGCATACCGATATGGGGAATGAAGTCGGCATGATGGCAAAGGCAACCCAGAGCCTGCAGGAGAAGGTTCGCGAACGTCACGCCCTAGCGGCCCGCCAGGAAGAACAGCAGCGGGAACTGGATAGCGAGCGCAGCCAGAATGCCGAAGCGCAGGTCGCCGAGGCCCGCCAGCAGGCGCATGTGGTTTCCACCATCGGCCAGTCGCTGGAAAAGCTTGCCGGCGGCGACCTGACCGTCCGTTGCGCCGACCTCGGCCCGAAATACGTCGCGCTGCGCGACAATTTCAACGACGCGCTTGCGCGCCTCGAGGAAGCGATGGCTCGCGTCAATCTGAAGGGGAACGATATCGCCGTATCGAAGGAAGAAATTCGTCGCGCCTCCGGTGAACTCGCACAACGGACGGAGCGGCAGGCCGCCAATCTCGAAGAAACTTCGGCGGCTCTGGACGAATTGACCGTCGCCGTGCGCCACACGGCAGAGGGCGCGCGTGAAGCTGCCAGCCGCGTCGGCTCGGTCAGCGCGGAGGCTCGCCAGAGCGACGAGATCGTCAACCGCGCCATCAATGCGATGAGCGGCATCGAGCAGTCGTCGGCGGAGATCACCAAGATCATCGGTGTGATCGACGAGATCGCCTTCCAGACCAACCTGCTGGCGCTGAATGCTGGCGTCGAGGCGGCGCGTGCTGGTGAAAGCGGCAAGGGCTTTGCCGTCGTCGCCCAGGAAGTGCGCGAGCTTGCCCAGCGCTCGGCTGCGGCTGCCAAGGAGATCAAGGATCAGATCGCCCGTTCTTCCGCCCAGGTTGAACAGGGTGTGCAGCTGGTCGGTCAGACGGGCGAAGCCCTGAAACGCATCTCGGACCAGATCGCCAGCGCCAACGATATCGTCTCCAAGATCTCGCACAGCGCCCAGGAGCAGGATACGACCCTACGCTCGATCTCGTCGTCGATGAACCAGCTCGACCAGGCCACCCAGCAGAACGCCGCCATGGCCGAGGAAACCACGGCGTCTGCCGAGGTGCTCGCCAATGACACCGGCGACCTGCTGAACCTGATCCGCAGCTTCAAGACGAGCCAGGCGGGTGCCAGCCAGCAGCAGTATCGCATGGCAAGCTGAGGCTACTGTATTCCAAATCGAAGAGGCCGCCGGAGCGATCCGGCGGCCTTTTCGTTTCAACCCATCGCTTCGATATGGGCCGCGACCCGATCGAGCTCGCGATCGGAGAAGACCTCGATGCCCGCCTCACGCATCAGGGCTGCGGTGACGCCGAAGCCGGGATGGCGGGTGCCGGAAAACGAGCCGTCATAGATGAAACCCGAGCCGCAGGAGGGGCTGCCGTCAATCAGCAGGGCCACCGCGCATCCCTGCTCCCGCGCGTAGGCAACTGCCTTCTTTCCACCCTCGACGAATTCGGCGGTGACATCGCCGCCGGTCACCTCCAGCACCCGGGCGCGGCCGACCAACACATCCTCGCCGTTCATGCCACCTTCGATTTCCGCTGGCGGACGCGGCGTCGGCAGACCGCCGGCCTGTTCGGGACAGTAACCAACGAGGCGCCCCTCGGCCTTCCAGCGCTCGATCCGCGGATCATTCAGCGGTTTGCCCTCACCGTCATAACGGACGGGGCGGCCGAGCAGGCAGGCGCTGATGAAGATTTTGGGGGGGCATGAAGGTTAGTCGTCCAGTTTACCCGCATGGTCGGCTCGCTCGTGAATGATGCGAACGACTTCCACCATGCCATCCTCCAGAATGACATAGAAGATCAGATGTGAGCCGCAACGTCTGCGGCGGTAGCCAGGCCGCAATGAAGGTACCTCGCTGCCTGAAAACGGGTAGGTTCCGATTTCCCCTATCATCGCAAGGATCTGCCTCAGGTATCGTTCCGCTTGAGCCTCAGACCATCGATCCCGCGTGTAGTCACCGATGTCGAGAAAATCCTGGCGTGCGGCGGGACTAAGCCGGATCTCAGCCACGGCTCTTCCATCTTTCCCGGACAGAATCCATCAGATCTTCAGGATCGAAAGGCACAGAAGGCCCGCTCTTCTCACCCTCGATCAGCGCATTGCGCAGCCATTCGATCCGCGCCTGCTCTTCCTTCAGAAGCTTGAGGCCGGCTTCCACCACGTCTTCGGCAGACTTGAACGCGCCACTTTCGAGCTGGGCCTCGACGAAGCTGTCATAGGGCTCGGCAATGGTGACCTGAACGGGCTTGTTCATGGGGATGGCTCCGGATGTGCTTGCATTGAGAGTACCACAAGACACCAATCTCGGAAAACGGGTCACTTGAAACGAAAACCCCGCCGAGGCGGGGTCACACATCATCAGCCTGTGATCTTGGAGAAGTCGGCGACCGTGGCTGTCGCCTCGCGGATCGCCTTCAGGAGAGCCAGGCGGTTGGCGCGGATGGCGGCGTCCTCGTCATTGACCAGCACGTCCTCGAAGAATGTGTCGACCGGGCCACGCAGCGTCGAAAGCGCCTGCATGGCGGAGCGGAAGTCTTCCGATACCACGGCTTTGGCTGCCGATTTCGACGCCGACTGGATGGCGGTGAAGAGGGACTTTTCCGCGTCGAGCTTGAGTAGTGCTTCCGAAACACCATCGGCGACGACGGTGCCCTTCTTCTCTTCGGCGGCCAGCAGCTGGGTGGCGCGCTTGGTGCCGGCCAAGAGGTTCAGGCCGTCTTCCGAGGTGATGAAGGCGGTGAGCGCCTCGGCCTTGCGGGCGACCATCAGGAGGTCGTCGGCCTCAGGCGTCAGCACGGCATCGATGATGTCGTGGCGGGCGCCCTGGTCGCGCAGATAGACCTTGAGGCGGTCGTGGAAGAAGGAGAGGAGGTCGGCATCCTTGGCAACCGATGCGATCGGCAGACGAATGCCCTTCTCCAAAATCATGCGCACAACACCCAGCGCTGCACGGCGCAGCGCATAGGGATCCTTCGAGCCGGTCGGCTTTTCGTCGATGGCCCAGAAGCCGACGAGCGTGTCGAGCTTGTCGGCAAGCGCGACGGTGAGGCCGACCTTGTCTTCCGGCAGGCGGTCCGAGGGGCCGTTCGGCTTCCAGTGGTCTTCGATCGCGGCAGCGACAGAGGCATCTTCGCCCTGCAGAAGCGCATACTTGCGGCCCATGGCGCCCTGGAGTTCGGGGAATTCGCCGACGGCTTCGGTCCGCAGGTCGGCCTTGGCCAGCACCACGGCGCGGTCAACGAGGGCGGCATCGGCGCCGACGATCGGCGCCAGCACCTTCGCCAGTTCGCGGATGCGCGCGACGCGCTCACCCTGCGTGCCGAGCTTGGCATGGAAGGTCACGTTCAGCGCGTCGAGCTTGGCCATGCGCTGGTCGAGCGGCTTCTTGAGATCCAGGTCGAACTTGGCGGCAGAGGCCTTCAACGTGTCGAGGTCAGGCAGGTCGCCCTGGTCGCGCTTCCAGAAATGCAGCGCATCCGACAGGCGGGCGCGCACGACCTTGCCATTGCCATGCATGATCTCGCGGCCGCCATCGGTGGCCTGGATGTTGGAAATCAGGATGAAATGGTTGGAAAGCTTGTCGGTCTCACCCTGCGGGCGGACGACAAAGCATTTCTGGTTGGTCTTGATCGTCAGACGGATGATCTCGGCCGGGATCGAGAGGTAATCCTCCTCAAACGTGCCGAGCAGAACCTGCGGCCATTCGACGAGGCCGGAGACTTCCTCCAGCAGGCCCTCGTCCTCGACCAGTTCCAGCCCATTGGCAAAGGCGATGTCGCGGGCGTCGTGCAGGATCATGTCCTTGCGGCGCTCGGCATCGAGGATGACCTTGGCGCGTTCCAGGTTGGTGACGTAGTCGTCGAAGCGCTTGACGGTGATGGCATCCGGCGCATGGAAGCGGTGGCCATAGGTGACGTTCGAAGCCACGATGCCGTCGATCTCGAAGGGGATGACCTGGACTTCGTCATGCTCGGGGCCGAAGGTGCAGACGATCGACTGCAGCGGGCGCACCCAGCGCAGGCTTTCCATGCCCTTGCCCTCGATGCCGCCATAGCCGGAGCCCTTCGGCATCGACGCAAAACCCGAGCGCATCGACTTAGGCCAGGGGAAGGCCCTGATAATGCCGGGCATAACATCGGCGATGATCTCTTCCGCCGCACGGCCGGGCTTTTCCAGATAGGCGACATAGAAATCGCCCTTCTTCGGATCGGTCTTGATGATCGCCTGGTCGATCGACGTCAGGCCAGCGCCACGCAGGAAGCCGTCGATGGCGCCTTGAGGCGCAGAGACGCTCGGGCCCCTCTTCTCTTCCTTGATATCCGCCGAGCGGGCGGTGAGACCGCGGATATCGAGCGTCAGGCGGCGCGGCGTCCAGTACTCGCGCACACCCTCATAGGTGAGACCCGCATCCACAAGCGCATCGGTGACCATCTTCTTCAGATCGCCAGCCGCCTTGCGCTGCATGCGGGCGGGGATTTCTTCGGAGCGGAGTTCGAGCAGGAGATCGGGCATCGATTGAGACTTTTTCGCTTGTTGCAGAAGGCTGCGGCGGACTTAGCAAGCCGCGCGGCAAAAGTCATCCATGGATGCGTGCAAAATGGCGGGGGATCAGGCGGCAGTCAGATCGGCTCGTACCGGAATGGCAGCCAGCTCTGCGGCTTTTGCCGTCGCTTCCGTCTTCAGGTCATAGCTCGTCTGCAGGTTCATCCAGAACTGTGGCGACATATCGAAATACCGAGCGAGGCGAAGCGCCGTATCGGGCGTCAGTGACGTCTGCTCTGCGACCAGACGCTCGATCCGGGTGCGTGGCACCTTCAAGAGGCGCGCGAGGGCGCCAGCGCTCAGGCCCATGGGCTCCAGAAACTCGTCGCGCAAAATCTCACCGGGATGGACGGGCGGCAGGACGATCGTCATGGCATGTCTCCTTCTCAGTGGTAGTCGACGATCTCGACTTGATCGGCACCGTTATCGGACCAGACGAAGCAGATCCGCCATTGGTC
Organism: Hyphomicrobiales bacterium; assembly: GCA_900473805.1. GTDB lineage: Bacteria > Pseudomonadota > Alphaproteobacteria > Rhizobiales > Rhizobiaceae > Allorhizobium. The sequence goes on from UCMS01000042.1 coordinate 18,150, forward strand.
GTTGATCCGGATCGAATGTTGCCCAGCCCGGTCGCCCTTCAAAGCTTCCAGCAGGTTACCGGGTGGGCGCATCAGATCTGTCAGGGAGGTGGCATTGTCGATCAGCGTCAGCTTGACGACCGCTCGCCTGAGAAGATCTGCGGGGAAGCCCTTAGGCGCTTTGCCAGAGGCCACGGTCTCCGTCATCGCATTCGCATAGGACCGGATCATCTGAAGCCTCCGCGATCAAAACGTATCATCACATGATACATTTGTCGAGACCTACCACCCTCCCCCGCCACCGCCG
>UCMS01000048.1 GCA_900473805.1 Hyphomicrobiales bacterium
CCGCGCTTTCCATCACTGGAGGCCTTGAACGATTGGCTCGAGGCCCGTTGCAAGGAGTTCTGGACCAAGACACCCCACGGTCAGTTGCGTGGCACTATTGCCGACATCTGGGCCGAGGAAGTCCCAGCTCTCATGGCGCTCTCCAGGCCGTTCGACGGGTTCGTCGAATATACGAAGCGGGTCACGCCAACTTGCCTCGTGCATCTGGAGCGCAATCGCTACAGTGTTCCGGCATCCTTCGCCAATCGACCGGTGAGCCTCCGGGTCTACCCGGATCGGGTTGTCGTCGCCGCAGAAGGCCAGATCGTTTGTGAGCACCGCCGCGTCATAGATCGGTCCCATGATCGGCCGGGCCAGACCATCTACGACTGGCGTCACTATCTGGCGGTGGTGCAGCGTAAGCCCGGTGCTCTTCGTAACGGCGCACCGTTCATCGAGCTTCCCGATGCATTCCGGACCTTGCAGCAATATCTGCTCAAGAAGCCGGGTGGCGATCGAGAGATGGTCGATATCCTGGCCCTCGTCCTTCAGCACGACGAGCAGGCAGTCCTGTCTGCCGTCGACATGGCGCTGAAGTCTGGCGTTCCGACCAAGACGCATGTGCTGAACCTGCTGCATCGGCTCGTTGACGGTAAATCCTTCACGCCGCCGACCCTCGACGCGCCACAGGCACTGACGCTCACCAATGAACCCAAGGCTAATGTTGAACGATACGATACATTGAGAAAGACGGAGACTCGCCATGCGTCATAATCCAGCAAGCGGCGCGATCGTCATCATGCTGCGGCAGTTGAAGATGCATGGCATGGCCCAGGCCGTCGGGGAACTTACTGAGCAGGGATCGCCTGCGTTCGAGGCTGCCCTTCCGATCCTGTCGCAGCTTCTCAAGGCAGAGACGGCGGAGCGTGAGGTTCGATCAACGGCCTATCAGCTCAAGACAGCACGCTTTCCGGCCTACCGTGACCTGAATGGCTTCGACTTCGGCAGTAGCGAGATCAACGAGGCGCTCGTGCAACAGCTTCATCGCTGTGACTTCCTCGATGACGCCAACAATATCGTTCTGGTCGGCGGACCTGGCACGGGAAAGACGCACATTGCCACTGCGCTCGGCGTTCAGGCCATTGAACATCACCACAAGCGGGTAAGGTTCTTCTCGACGGTCGAACTGGTCAACGCGCTCGAGCAAGAGAAGGCTCAGGGCAAGTCGGGGCAGATCGCAAATCGGCTCGTTCATTCCGATCTCGTCATTCTCGACGAGCTGGGATACCTGCCATTCAGTGCCTCAGGTGGCGCATTGCTCTTCCATCTGCTGAGCAGACTGTACGAGCGCACCAGCGTCATCATCACCACCAACCTCAGCTTCAGTGAATGGGCCAGCGTCTTCGGCGACGCAAAGATGACCACCGCGCTGCTCGACAGGCTCACCCACCACTGCCACATCCTCGAAACCGGAAACGACAGCTTCCGCTTCAAGAACAGCTCGGCGCATCAGCCCAAAACATCAAAGGAGAAACGCAGGAACTTGACCCCGACCAACAACACGAACGATACCTAAAGGCGGGTCAATTCTCGGTGGAAACGCCGGGTCAGCTCTCAGTGGAAATCAACAGTCGATCCGACGGCGAGCGAACGCGCTCTCCTAAAAGCGCCGTAGTGAGCCGACGGCGGATCGAAAACGCCCGGTGCGCTCGTTCCAGATGCGTTCAAATCAACGGTCCGTCGCTTTGCATAGGCAAGTCTGTCTTCGGATGGCGTGTAACGGCACAGACATAAGATGCTGGATTGGCAGCTGCGGAGGCCAGGACATGTGCTCAAATGGATGCAAGCGTGCTCTCGGGTTACGTCCTGATGGTTGAGCCGCCCAGATCAAAGCTTTGGTAACCTCTAGCCGATATCGATTACAAACAGGCAGCATCTTGCCTTGCGTCGTCGAGCCTTACCTGTAGTGCGTCAGGCTCGACGACAGCTCAAGGCCTCACCTGCAGGCCCCCCACATCATTGCATGTCGATGTCATCGCGCCGCTGTCTGGTCATGCCAGCTCGAGGCAACACCCTGACTTCGGATCGATGCTCGTCACCTCTTTCAAGTGAAGAAAATCACGTATTCGTTGGTCTCAATATTATTAGTAATCGAAGCGATCCGGAGGGGATGCGGATTGCATAGCTGGGTTGGTAAGGCACCGCTCTCCGGCTTGAGCAACGACCTTTTCGAATCCCGTTGATCTTTGATATCCCGGTCTTTAGCTATGGAGTTAAGTCGGAAGCCGGACATCATTGCGAGGGAGATGGGCGGGTGACTACGAGCAATTCTACTCGATCAGTTTCGACGATCGCTGCGTTTGCTACGGCGGCGGCTCTGGTCGCGCTTCTGTCCATTCTCGGCACCTGGGCCGCACAGTCCTATTTTACGGCGATCAACCGAGCAGAAGAGCGCGCCATTGCCTCGGTGAAGATCGTCGCTAGCAATGCGTCCTGGATCCATCAGATAGGAACCCAGATTGTTCGCCGGATCGATGATGCGCTTACACTCTCTGATCTCCGGTTCGATGGAAACATTCGTGACATGGACGTGGCAACCCAAGGTCTCCCAAGCGGGGTGCAAGCTTACGTCGTTGATGCCACTGGCCGAACCCTCTACTCGACCGATCCGCAGATCAAGCCCGTCGACATCACGGATCGCGATTACTTCCGCGCTGTGAGGGATGGAAAATTGGAGTATGTTTCGTCCCTTCTCATAAGTCGATTAAGTGGTGACCAGATCTTCGTCTTTAGTCGTCGAATTGTGCGAGAGGGACAGTTCGTAGGCGCAATCATGGTCTCGGTTCCCGTGGGCATCATGCGACCCATCTGGGATACAGTAGACCTCGGCGGAAACTACACTGTCAGCCTCATTCGCGACGACGGCATGCTTGTGGCTCGCTACCCCTTCCCCGAAACCACGCTGGACATGTCCGGTTATGTGCTTTTCACAAAGTATCTGAAAGAAGCGTCCTCCGGCACCTACCTCGCAGATGCCTCACCGATGGATGGCGTGAAACGACTAGTGGCCTATCAACGTGTCGACGGCACCCCGTTCGTGGCGGTAGCAGCAACAGATTATAGTACATTGATCCGCCCATTCTGGACAACGCTGTCCATGCTTGCTGCAGTCGCCATCCTTGTCATCGGCGGAGCTGTAGCAGCCGGGTGGTGGATCCTACATTTGTTGAGAGCCCAGGAGGAACAGTCAGCCCAGCTCGCCAAGGCACTTGAGACGAACGAGATGTTCCTGCGCGAAATCCATCACCGGGTGAAGAACAACCTGCAATCCGTGATGTCGCTCGTTCGCCTGCAGATGCGAGGAAATGAAGGTGTCGAGTCACTAAACAGCCGGATCAAGTCGATGATCGCGGTGCACGAGCAGATCTACAAGCACGACGCGTATTCCGAGATCGATGCTGCAGAGCTCATCCGCGCTATCGTTTGCAACGCGGTGTCCGCTCATGATGCAAAACTGACTGTCAAATTTGAGTTGCAGCCGCAACCGGTCTCAGCTGAGAAGGCGACTGCGCTTGCCTTGCTCGTCAATGAAGTTGTGACCAACGCTATCAAATACGCGTACCCCGACGGCAGCGCCGGACGGTTGTCAGTCGCTCTGACGAAATCCGACGAGGCAGGGAAAACGCTGCTGATCATCAGCGACGAAGGTGTCGGCTTCGATGTCAATGCGATTGAGTCTGGGACCGGCACGCGGCTGGTCGACGGGTCCGTTCGCCAGTTGGATGGTCACTATGAGTTCGACACGCATGCGGGAACCAAGTTCTCTGCGAAGGTCACACTGGCCTGAAGATCCACGCCTGCTGCTCTTGAGCGGCACGTCCGTCCAGTAAGAAGATGGTTGCTCAAGCCGACTTCATCGTCCGCTCAGCAGCCAGCCTCTGAAACCCCACTCGGTCTCGCCCGGCATCCTTGGCCTGATAGAGCGCAAGGTCTGCGCGAGCAACGAGTTCTGCCGGGTTGTTTATCCTGGACTCGCTGGTGAAGACGGTGGCGCCGAGGCTGGCAGTAACGATGCCGAACTCGCTTCCTTCATGCGGCATCCCGACTTCGCTGATCGACTGTCGAATCTTCTCCGCTATCGCAATGGCTGTTTGACCGTCGGTATCCGGTAGGAGCACCGCGAACTCTTCACCTCCGAAGCGGGCGGTAATGTCACCAGAACGCCTTGCCGCGATCGTGTCCCGCCGAGTGG
>UCMS01000029.1 GCA_900473805.1 Hyphomicrobiales bacterium
AGCTTGGTGCGCTCATTGCCGATAATCGCCCAGTCCTCCGACCAGTCGAACTGGAAGGCCTCGCCCGGTTCGAACGCCAGGGGCACAAATGTCCCGCGGCCCGTCGTCTGCAATTCCCTCTGACGATCATCGCGCCATTCCCGCGCAAATGCCGCCACACGATTGTAGGACCCCTCGTAGCCGAGGCTGACAAGATCAGCGTGTAGCTGCTTCATCGTCCGCTTCTGCTTGCGGCCCTTCTTGGATTCCGTCTTCAGCCAGGCCGATAACCGATCCGCGAACGGATCAAGCTTGCTCGGCCTCTGCGGCAGGTTGAACTTCGGCTCTACGCCGTCAGCACGAAGATATTTACGGATGGTATTCCGGGATAAGCCGGTCCTGCGGCAAATCTCCCGGATCGATAGATGCTCTCGAAAATGCCAGCGTCGGATCACGCTCAGTAACGCCATGTCGATCACTCCAGAGCCCCCGCTGAAAACACGCAGGGGACGGTTGAAACACGGGTCAATTCTCAATGGAAATATCAGGCTGCGCCGGGTCAGCTCTTAGTGGAAATCAACACTGAACTCGCTTCAAGACCACCGCTGGCATCGCTTCCTGGCTTCTACTCGCAGCTGCCAGACTCCTTTCAATGCTGACCGGCCAGTCATCACCAAACCCCAATTTCGCTGATATCCTAAGTTAAGGCGGGCCGTCGGTTCATATCCCTTCAAGGCGCAGACCATGGCCATTACTCGCGCTCGACCGAGGCGCAGGGTAGAATCTAACAGGACCGAAAAACGGACATGCGGCGGGTGCGACGATGCGATGATCTGTCTGTTTCAGAGCACTTCGTATGGCGTTGCAATTGCAACACGCGAGGGCGCGATCTGGAAATCCCTCGGCAGCATGCGGTGATGCGCCATGACCATCTGGCAGGCGCTGCGGGCGTCCTGGCGCAGGTCGTGATGGATGACGAAGGTCAGGCGACCCTCCGCCATAAGTGCCCGGTTATCGGCATCAAGGTCATGGGCGGCAAAAACGTCGATCTGGCGCCGTTCCTCGGCAAAGGCGCGCAGGATCGCCCGGTTGCCGCCGCCGATCGAATAGACGGCGCGGATCTCGGGATGGCTGACAACAGCCGCCTTCACCAGCCGCTCCGTCGTGCGGTCGACGCCGAAGCCCCCTGATATCGTCACGATGCCCAGATGTGGCGCATCCGTTCGAAGCGCATCGCGAAAGCCGCGCTCGCGTTCTTCCTCGCCGGAAAATCGTGCACTCGATAGTGTGACCAGCACCTTGCCAGTAGCCGGCCCGGCCATCCGGGCGAGCATGTAGGCGGCTGTGGCACCGGCGACGCGATTGTTCATCCCGACATAACCGTGGCGGGCGTGAGCGGGCAGGTCGGTCACCAGCGTCACGACGGGGATCCCGTATTTTATCAGTTCGGTCGCCACGTCCGCGATCGCTGGTGTCGAGGGCACCTTGATGACGACACCGTGGCTGCCACGCCGGCGGATGCTTTTGAGGATGGCGAGAAGGTCGCGCTCCTTCATGGTCTCGGCCACGTGAAAGCGAGCCGACAGCGAAGCTGGCCGCAGACCAGGAAGTTCGGCCTCGAAGGCTGCGCGCACGGCGTTCGAAAATCGCTGCGGTGTCTCCATCACCACGTCGATAACCAGGCGTCGCCCGCCGATGCGTGCCTCGGCATATTGCCGCTCGAGTTCCGCAATCGCCGCCTCGATCTTTAACGCTGTGGCGTGGGCGACATGTGCACGGCCATGCAGGGCCCGATCGACAGTCGCGAGGCTGAGGCCCGATTGCAGGGCGATATCTTTGAGCGGGAAGGGCGGACGCATGGAGTGTGTCTTGAGGTGTTTTTGAGGTGATAGCTAACTCATTTCTTCCAGCACGCTTGGGTATGGTCAAGTCCGGAGAGAGATATCGGAGGAACACCATGGATACGCAGACCCTGACCAGCCGCCGCCGCCAGAAAGTCTGGCTCGACAAGGAGAGCGGCAAGATCGACGCCTTCAAGGCGTTGGTGGCACAGACCACGAATCCTCATCAATGGCCGCTCGCCTCTGGCGTCGTGAAGAACGTGTTGATCTATGATGGGTCAAAGGTGCGCGAGATTGCTCGCAACCCGGATGCTCGGCTCGAATTGATGGCGGAATGGGTCGAGGCATTCTCGAGCGGCCCCGGTGTCATCGTCATCAAACGGGCGACTGCCGATCTCTCTGTCATCGACCGCGCAACCGAGGTGTTCAACGCCATCGTCAAGGCGGAGAAGGCAGGCGGCAAGGCCGCCGCTGACCATTTCGCAAAGCCGGGCGCAAACGACCGCATCTGGAACTCGCTGCAGAAACACGCGCTCGCGGACCCTGACAATTTCGTCCGCTACTACGCTTCTGAGGCGATTGCTTTGGCCTCGGAAGCCTGGCTCGGCCGGGGCTACCAGATGACCGCACAGATGAACCGGGTGAATCCCGGGGGCAAGGCGCAGATGCCGCATCGCGACTATCACCTCGGATTCATGTCGCCAGAGCAGATGCAGGCCTATCCGGGCCACATCCACGCCGTCTCGCCGCTGCTTACCCTCCAGGGGGCGGTCGCCCATTGTGACATGCCAGTTGAAAGCGGGCCGACGCTGTTTCTGCCCTATTCGCAGAGCTTCTTCGAGGGGTACCTTGCCTTCGGACGTCCGGAATTCCAGGCCGTATTTGCCGAGCAGCACGTGCAATTGCCTCTCGCCAAAGGGGACGCCGTGTTCTTCAACCCGGCGCTGATGCATGGCGCCGGCAATAATGTCTCCAAGGACATCTGGCGTATGGCGAACCTTCTGCAGGTCTCTTCTGCCTTTGGTCGCGCCATGGAGAGCGTCGATCGGGACGCGATGTGCAAGGCGGTCTATCCAGCGCTGCTGGCTGCCCGGTCATCGGGATCGCTCACCTCTTCCCAGATCGCCAATGCCATCGCCGCGACCGCGGAAGGCTATGCCTTCCCGACCAATCTCGATAGTGACCCGCCCGTCGGGGGTCTCGCGCCCAAAACGCAGAACATGATGATGGTTGAAGCGCTTGAGGCAGGAACGGATCCAGACGCCTTCGCAGCGATCGTCGAGACGCAGGCTGTCAAGCGAAGGGCATGAGGCATACCGTGGGCAGACTGGATGGAAAGATCGCCGTCGTCACCGGCGGCACGCAAGGGCTGGGCGCGGAAGTCGCCCGGCTCTTTGCCGAGCGCGGAGCAAAGGGCCTGGTCATCTGCGGCCGCAGTCGCGACAAGGGCGAGGCGAAGGCCACCGAGATCACGGAGCGCTTTGGCACCCCGGTGCATTTCGTTTCGGCTGATCTCGGCGAGGTCGCCGACTGCCGTCGGGTCATTGCCGCAGCCGAAGAAAGGTTTGGCCGCATCGATGCACTGGTCAATGTCGCAGCGATCACCGATCGCGGCACCATTCTCGACACGGATGAAGCGCTGTTTGACCGTATGTTCGCGATCAACACCCGTGCTCCCTTGTTCCTCATCCAGGATGCGGTGAAGCTGATGCTGCGGAATGGCGTCGAAGGCACGATCGTCAACATTTCCTCGATGTCGGCAATGGCCGGTCAGCCCTTCATCGCCGCCTATTGCACTTCCAAGGGCGCACTCGACACTCTGACCCGCAATGTCGCCTTTGGCCTTCTCAAAAACCGCATCCGCTGCAATGGTTTGAATATCGGCTGGATGGCGAGCGATGGCGAGGATCGCATCCAGCGGGAATATCACGGCGCGCCTGCCGACTGGCTGAAGGAAGCGGCCGCCCGCCAGCCCTTCGGTCGCCTCGTCGATCCGGCCGAGGTCGCCCGCGCCTGCGCCTATCTCTCGTCGGAGGAAAGCGGCCTGATGACGGGCGCTACGATCAATTTCGATCAGTCGATCTGGGGCGCTTATGAGGACAGCCCGCACCCGAAGGAAAAAATGACGCTTTGAGGAGAGGCGAGGGAAGTCGCGGAACCGCCCACGCGGCCTCTTTGCTGGGCGAACATTGACTTTGCTTGCTGAGACAGACTTGGCAACAAGCACTTGCCAAACGAAGCCTTAGCTCGAGTGCCGCCACGGCAGCTAGGCAAATTCCTCTCGGCCGCCGGGACCAGCACTCTATCCACCGGCAGCAGTCAACTCGGATTGAGCGTTTCCGGCATCATTGAAAGCCGACGGAGCCGACGTTGATCCACGTCCCGCCTTCTGCGGACTGTGCAGCCGCGTGGACTGTGCGCTCTATTTCGAGGCCGCGCTCGAAGTCGATGACGTGTGCGTCGTGTTCGCCAGAGATTGCCTGGAGCAACTCATAACACTCGATCACCTTGAGTTCGTTGAATCCCAAGCCATGACCCGGTGCGGGAATGAACTGGCGATAAGGTGTATGGGGAGGTGCGGCAAGCAATGTGCGATATCCCTGAAGGCCGATTGGGTCGTCTGTCGAGTAAATCTGCAACTCATTCATGCGCTCTTGGTCGAAGAGAATTGATCCCTTCGAGCCAAAGATCTGCAGCGCAATTCGACCCTTCCTGCCCCATGCAGAACGATTGACCATCAGGACGCCCGATGCGCCACCTTCTGTTTGGAAAAGTGCCTGGGCGATATCATGGTTCTCGACAGAGCGTGTCTTGCCGTCGTTCGCTGGACGTTCGGCATAGGGTTTCGCCATATCCGCAACGACCGAGGTGATCCGACCATGGAGAACAGACAGCAACGAGAGCGGGTGAACCGCGAAGTCATCGAGCGCGCCATAGCCTGATGCCCTTTCGCTCTTCCAGTAGAAGCGCTCGGTGGGGTCCGCCATGTAATCCTCGTCCATCTCCAGCCGGATATGGTTGACCGTTCCGATCCTGCCTTCGTCAATGATAGCGCGGGCCAGCCGGATCATGGGATTTTGAATGTAGTTGTAGCCGAGGATTGCCGTTCGGCCCGAACGACTCGCCGCATCCCGCATGCGCGTGGCATCCTCCAGGGATGTGGCCATCGGCTTTTCGCACCAGACATGTTTGCCAGCCTCCAGAGCCGCTACAGCCATTTCCGCGTGGAACTGGTTGGGGGCTGCGATCGATATCACGTGGATCGCTGGATCGGCCAGAAGATCGCGCCAGTCTCCCGTGCCTCTGCTGAAACCGAAAGCCTGCGCCTGCTGTTGCGCGAGCTCCGGCGTCGCATCGGCGAGCGCGACAAGCCTTGGTCTCTCCACATCCGGAAAAACCGTTGCCACGGAGGTCCAGGCCAGGGCATGGCATTTGCCCATATAGCCAGAACCGATCAGCCCCACACCCAGTCCCATCGCGCCCTCCTTGAGGCTAAGGTTTCAGTTGTACGCTATCAGAAACTCGGCGGAGCAACACCCGCCCGGCGATGGGCAGCAATCACGGTATTGGCCATCAGCATGGCGATCGTCATCGGTCCGACACCGCCGGGCACTGGAGAGATGGCCTTGGCGATCGGCTTGCATTCGGCGAAGGCGACGTCGCCCACCAGCTTGGTCTTGCCTTCGCCCTTTTCCGGGGCCGCAACGCGGTTGATGCCGACATCGATGACGGTCGCGCCCGGCTTCAGCCAGTCGGCCTTGACCATTTCGGCACGTCCGACGGCAGCCACCAGAATGTCGGCCTGACGGGCAAGTTCCGGCAAGTCACGGCTCTTCGAATGGCCGATGGTGACGGTGGCATTGGCATTCAGCAGAAGCTGCGCCATGGGCTTGCCGAAAAGGTTAGAGCGGCCGATGACGAGGGCGTTGAGGCCCGACAGATCCTTGCCGTGAATCTGGCGCACAAGGATCATGGCCCCCGCAGGCGTGCAGGAAATTAGTCCGGTCTTCAGGTCACCTGTTGCGAGCTTACCCGCATTGACGATGTGCAGGCCATCGACATCCTTTTCCGGCAGGATCGACTGGATGACTGGCTCGCTGTCGAGATGTTTGGGCAGAGGAAGCTGGACCAGTATCCCGTCGATGCCGGGATCGGCGTTCAGCGAGGCGACCAGCGCCATAAGGTCTTCCTGCGAGGTCTCTTCCGGCAAAGTATGCTGGATGGAGTTGAAGCCGCACTGCTTGGCCATGCGGCTTTTCGCGCCGACATAAGCGTGGCTTGCCGGGTCGTCACCGACGATAACAACGGCAAGGCCGGGTTTGCGATGGCCGGAACTTTCGAGCGTTGTTGCCGCTGAGGTTACCGCTTCGATGACCGAAGCGGCGGCGGCCTTTCCATCGATGACAACAGTCATGGATCACCCCATGCGCTCGGAGGCATAGGAGCCAGGGCTTGCCGGGAAGACGACGGTGCGGTTACCGTTGATGAATGTCCGATGGTGGATATGGGCGTGGATTGCCCGCGCCAGCACCTGGCTTTCCACGTCGCGGCCAATTGAGACGTAATCGTCTGCCGACTGTGCATGGGTGATGCGGGCAACGTCCTGCTCGATGATCGGGCCTTCGTCGAGATCGGCGGTGACGTAATGGGCCGTCGCACCGATCAGCTTCACGCCGCGCTCGAAAGCCTGCTTGTAGGGGTTCGCGCCCTTGAAAGAGGGCAGGAAGGAGTGGTGGATGTTGATGATCTTGCCGGACATCTTCTGGCACATCTGATCGGACAGGATCTGCATGTAGCGGGCGAGCACGATCAGCTCGGTGCCGGTCTGTTCGACCAGGTCCATGATCCGGGCTTCGGCTTCAATCTTGTTCGCCTTGGTGACCGGGATGTGGTGGAAAGGGATGTCGTGGTTCACGACGACCTTCTGATAGTCGAAGTGGTTGGAAACGACTCCCACGATCTCGATCGGCAGCGCGCCGATCTTCCAGCGGTAGAGCAGATCGTTCAGGCAGTGGCCGAAGCGGGAGACCATCAGAAGCACCTTCATGCGCTTGGCGGCGTCATGCAGGTTCCAGGTCATGCCGAATTGCTCGGCTATGGGACCGAAACCCTTTTCGAGCTTGCCCTCGTTTGCACCTTCCTCCGAGATGAAGGAGACCCGCATGAAAAACTGCCCGGTGTGGAGATCGTCGAACTGAGACGAGTCGACGATATTGCATCCCTGCTCGGCGAGATAGCGGGAGATCGCCGCTACGATGCCGCGAGTGGATGCGCAGGATACGGTCAGCACATAGGTCTTCATTGATGTCCAATGCTCCAAGACGTCGAGATGTAAGGGTAGGGGACAGAAAATTGGGAGGGAGGCGATGCACACTCCCCCGAGCAGCATCGCCTCCGCGCGTCTGACGAGATGAAATCAGGCGCGAGATTTTTTCTTCTGGCGGTGCACGTCGATCACCACGGCAGCAACGATGATCGCTCCCTTGACGATCTCCTGGTAGTAGGCGCCCACCTTGAGGAAAGTGAAACCTGAGGTCACAACTCCCAGAATGATCGTGCCGATGACCGTGCCTGTGATGCGACCTACCCCGCCCGCAAGTGACGCCCCGCCGATGACGGCCGCAGCGATCGCATCAAGCTCGAAGGCAACGCCCATATTGGGCTGGCCGGACTGAGCACGTGCTGCCAGCATCACACCCGCGACGCCCGAAAGAAGCCCTGCCACAGCATAGACCTTGATCAGGTGCTTGCCGATATCGATGCCGGAGACACGGGCGGCCTGGGGGTTGGCGCCGATGGCATAGGTGAACTTGCCGTAGCGCGTGTAGCAGAGCGCGATATGACAGATCGTGGCGACGATGAAGAAGACGATGACCGTGCGCGGAACAGGAAAGCCCCAGAGATCGAAGCTCTGCCCAAGCCAGGTGAAGTTCTCGTTGAGCAGGGC
>UCMS01000045.1 GCA_900473805.1 Hyphomicrobiales bacterium
CCACTCGGCGGGACACGATCTAACTCGAACTGAGATCGAATGAATCGAGATCTGCGGGCGCCCGCGGTTGAAACGCCAGCTCATGCAACATGGTCTCGTAAACACTGATGGGGGGCGGTGAGGGTCTGCCTCCCACATCAGGGCCGTGAAACTGACAAAAGCCAATCACCTGTGACTATTCATCGATGTGTTTTCTGGCTCGCTTAATTGCGATTTCCTAACTTAATTGCCTCAAAGTTTAGTCACCGACTGAGCCAGCGCCCACGCCCCCGAATGCGCGCGACCCGGGAACGGATTTCTTGTTCAAAAGGGACGACCATGACACGGCCAAAAATTAAAACTGCTCTGGCAGCCACGCTCATACTGTTGGGTTTATCGTTCGCGGCTTTTGCGACATTCGCGCTGAACCGGCTCGGCGCTTTGAATGATCAAGTAACGCTCATCGCAACGAACACTTTGCCAAGTGTCACCGCCGTCAAAGACATGGAGGTCCAGCTCGGGGATCTTCGAACAGCTTACCGTAGCCATATCCTGAGGTCCGACGTCGATGGAAAGGCGGCTGCTGCGGCCTCGATCGAGAAAGCCGAAAGCAAATTGAAGGCCGATATCGACCATTTCAACACCCTGGATCCGTCCCAGGAAGAGAAAGGATTATTGGCGAATGTAACGACCGCGCTGGACCGGTATATTGAGACTGGCAAGGGTGTGTTGACACTCTCTTCGGCGGGAGATCTGAACGGCGCGAACCGGATCCTAAGGGAGGACATGGTTGCCTACGCCGACGAGGCAAGGGATGCTGTGGCTCGTCTGGTGGAGATCAACAATACAACCGCTGCTGATGCCTATGAGAATGCAAAAAGCGCCTACGCGACGACCCTGCAGATCACTTTCGGCGCCATCGGCGCGTTGTCATTGGTGGTTGCTGGAGCGATCTGGTTTGCGATTGCCGGTGTCGCTCGGCCGATCCAGGCCATTACCCAGTCGATGAAGATACTGGCTGGCGGTAATGCAGAAGCGCCGGTACCCTTTGCCGGACGCGCAGATGAAATCGGGGAGATGGCCGGCGCGGTGGAAATTTTCCGAAAGAACGCGCTCGAGAACAGGCGGCTTGAACAAGAGACTGCCTCGCAGCGTGAGCACGCCGAAGAGCAACGTCGTGTAACCGCTGAGCAGGAGCGTCTACGTGCTCAGAACATGGCGCAAGCCACCAATGGACTGGCAGACGGTCTGAAGCAGCTGGCCGCTGGCAATTTGACTTTCCAGCTCGAGCAGGCCTTTGCCGCAGACTTCGAAAGCTTGCGGGCAGATTTCAATGCCGCAGTCGGTCAACTCCGCCAGACATTGACGGCGGTCTCGCAGTCGACCAATTCTATCGACGGAGGATCGCGAGAGGTCAGCCAAAGCGCTGAAGACCTGTCGAAGCGTACGGAGCAGCAGGCAGCTTCTTTGGAGGAGACCGCCGCCGCCCTCGATCAGATTACCACGAATGTCGCGAATTCCTCCAAACGGGCAGAAGAAGCACGGACGATTGCTGCTCAGGCCAATGTTAGCGCCCGACAGTCTGGGTCTGTTGTGGCCAATGCTGTCGATGCGATGGGCCGGATAGAGCATGCTTCCAGTCAGATCTCCAACATCATCGGCGTGATTGACGAAATTGCCTTCCAGACCAATCTGCTCGCGCTCAACGCCGGTGTTGAAGCCGCCCGCGCCGGAGAGGCTGGCAAGGGATTTGCCGTTGTCGCACAGGAGGTTCGAGAGCTTGCACAGCGCTCTGCTCAGGCCGCCAAGGAGATCAAGGATCTGATCCGCAATTCTACGATCGAGGTCGAAAAAGGGGTCAAGCTCGTCAGCGATACCGGCGAGGCGCTTAAGACCATCGAAAACTATGTCGTCACGATCAACGAACACATGGATGCGATCGCGACATCGGCACGCGAGCAATCGGTGGGCCTGTCTGAGGTGAACACCGCCGTCAACCAGATGGACCAGGTCACTCAGCAAAATGCGGCCATGGTCGAGGAAGCCAATGCTGCGGGAGCAACTCTTGCCAAGGAGGCAGGCCGGCTTCGGGATCTGGTCAACCAGTTCCAGCTTGGGGCGGCGTACCAACAGCCCGGGCCGTCTACAGCCGGCTATGCTTCAGCGGCAGCTGGCGAACATCGACCTGTCGCCTCTCCGGCGCGCCGGATGGTGGGCGCCCTTTCCAAAGCATTTGGATCGAGCGCTGCAAAGGCGGAAGGGTGGGAAGACTTCTGAGAGGAAGCTGGGGACCCCAACAGCGTGACATCGCTGCTGGGGTCTCTAATGTCCGCCATGCTGGCATCACCCGCGGCAGGCGCGGATGACAAGTTAATTTGTTTCAAACCGTCGTCCGATACACTTTGAGCGTGGACACGATCATGCGTCTTTAAGCGGGAGACGTAATTCCAAAGGCCTCACAATGACCGTAAACAAAAGTGCCCTTCAGCGTCACGCTATAACCATAGAAGGTACTGGTGATGATCTCGTGCTTTTTGCGCACGGGTACGGATGCGATCAGACTGTTTGGCAAAGAGTACGACCAGCGATCTCGGCACTGACCAAAACTGTCGCATTCGATATCACGGGGGCGGGACTGTCGGATTTGTCTCACTTTCAGCCGAACGGTCGGCATTCAAGGTTGGAGGGGTATGCATGTGACCTGATCGAGGTTTGCGAGGCGCTGGACAAACGCTCAATAACCTTCGTTGGCCACTCGGTGAGTGCAATGATCGGAGTAATCGCGGTCGTCAAAAAACCTGACCTGTTCGACAGCCTGGTGCTGGTTGCACCATCCGCTTGTTATCTGAACCTTGGCGATTACCAAGGCGGCTTTGACGAGCAACAGCTGGCGGGACTGATGGAGCTGATGGGGAGCAACTTCTCGAACTGGGCCGACGTTGTTACTCCAATCATCATGGGAAATCCGGATCGGCCCGCCCTGGCGACTGAACTGTCGCACAGCTTTTGCCGTTGGAATGAGGCGGCGGCCAAGCACTTCGCAAATTTGACCTTCATGTCGGATTGCCGCAGCTATTTGCCCTCAGTGAGGCCAGATTGTCTGATCATTGAGTGTAGCAACGACACGATCGCGTCTCGGTCTGCCGTCGCTCATCTTCAAGGCGCACTGGCCAACTCCGCTGTCCAGAAACTTCGGGCTGAAGGGCACTGTCCCCATGTCAGTGCGCCGGAAGAGACCATTCATGCGATTACACGCTACCTTCGCTCCCGAGGAAGGCTAAAGCTCAATGCGGCCTGACCTCGTGTCCCACGTCTCGATCGAAGACAATGCACCAGTGGGGTTGGTTGAGACTAACCTCGCAGGCGTGATTGTTCGTGCCAACCCGTTCTTGAGCAGGATGATCGGCGTTCCCGGAATGGACGAGCTGGTCGGACAGCCGATAAAGGCTCTGTTCAGTCCGATCTCGAGAACATTCTTTGAGACCCAACTCCAACATCTTCTGCATCTGAATAGTGAGTTTGCAGAAGTCGCTCTGCAGCTGGCAGGTTCTGATGTCTCTGATGTTTTAGTCAGTGCGAAGCGGCACAAATCAGGGATGACGTTTGTCTTCTATCCTGCTTACGCTAGGCGCAATCGGGAGCGTGAGCTCGCCGCAGCGAGGGCGTTGACTGAAATCAAGAACAAGCTGCTTTCGCAAATCGAGACCATGGCCTTGATCGGTGGTTGGACAATCGAGCTGCCTTCGATGCAAGCGACATGGTCGAATGCAGTGTTCGAGATCTATGATCTTCCGCCTGGGGAGCCGCTGGATCTGGATCGCGCGCTAGACGCCTATCCGGGGCGGGCGCGCAATGAAATATTCTCGCTTATCGAGCGGACGCTGTCGACCGGCAAGCCTTTCGACCACAGTTGCGAATTCATCGCTGCAAGCGGGAAGAAGCGATGGGTTCGGACTCTGGCTGAGATCGAGTACTTCGCTGGCAAACCAGCGCGTCTGATCGGGGTGATTCAGGATGTGACGGCGCAGCGAGCGTTACAGTCGGAACTCGCGGCAACCCAAGCCCTGCTCCAGACTGCCATGAACGAGATGGCGGATGGCCTGGCTATGTTCGATCACGATGGTCGGCTTACGGTCTGGAACAAGCGATACACATCGCTTTTTTCATATGTTGAAGCACAGAGCTGCCGCGGTCGAACACTGGCCGAGATCCTGAGCGCCGGTGTCCTGAAAGGGGAGATCGCGATCCCTGTGGACGTCACGCCGGCGGATTGGGTTGAAGATGAGGTCCAGCGCAGCGCCTCGGCCGAGGCATCAGAATTGCTGCTGAGCAGTGGACGGTGGGTGTCCAAGAAGACCAGCGCACTTCCGGATGGGGGCTGGGTTACCCTCTATGCCGACATCACGGAAAAGAAAGCGGCGCTCGAGCAGCTGGAAGGTCTCGCAAATAAGGACGGCCTGACGGGTGTTGCCAATCGACGCTGCTTCAGTGAGCGCCTAGACATCGCCGTCGAATTCGCCACGCGTTCGCGCGAGCCACTCTCCCTTCTGATGGTCGATGTCGATCATTTCAAAGCTTACAATGATACCTACGGGCATCCGGCAGGTGATGAGGTTCTGCGAGCTTTGGCTAGTGCACTTCAGGCGTCTTGTCGGGGTGGCTCCGACCTGGTCGCGCGCTACGGCGGGGAAGAGTTTGCCGTCATCATGCCTGGGGCCGCGGAAACGGTGGCGCGCAAGACCGCAGACCGTATCGTACAATCGGTTCGGGAACTTGAGATCCCACACGTGTCTTCTGATAGGGGACGAATTTCGGTCTCGATTGGGATATCTACGTTGAGCCCCGATATGGTCGGGGACCCGTCCGTCTTACTCGAAACCGGAGACAAGGCGCTCTACGCCGCCAAGTGTGCGGGACGTGATACTGTCAGGGCTGCTGAATTCCTCCGGGAGATCTCCGTGTCGGCCTGATTTAGCTTCGGACCGATGGGCTATGGCTACAGCACAGACGAGTCTCCTGAACAGGCACCAAAGCTTTCCTGAGGTGTCGGCCGGTATGATCGTGCCTTCAAGAACAGGAAGGAGTTCATGGGCAAGCGTATCGCATATCTCTCTGAGTTCCTCACCCAACCCATAATCTTCTCGCACATGTAATAGCCACCGATGCATGTCGGCAAGGCTGCGAACCTCTCCTGCAGCGACAGCGTGGGGATCGTCTCTAGACATCGTCATCCTCGTTCGTGAGGAAGATAAAGCGTTCGCGCGGACGGGCTATTGCCATTCTCGGGTGAGGTTAACATCCGATGAATATCGAACCGCTATTCCGGATGAGCCACCGCGGAAGCTGCGTCTCATTCTGTCTAAGGTGGGGTGGACGGCTGAGCTATGAACGGCTTTTTCAGCATTACCTCATAAGCTTACGGCAGAACTATAGAGACGGCTTTGGTCAAAGCGCGCCACCGAAGAAGGGAGCGCTTCTTACTCTAGGCATCGTCGCTACCGTTTGTGTTGGGTTGGTGTAGCGTTTCGGTGCTGGAAAATGAGTGAAGTCTGGAATGTTCTCGCTGGCAACCTCGCCGCTGTTGCGCTCATAGTGTCCGTCTGGAGTCACCTGTCTTATCGCCTCTACAGGCTAACGACGAGGTGGCGTTGCGTTGGTCTCGGGATCACACTTGGGTTGGCTGCAGTCGCCTCTATGTTACTCGCAGTGAGGTTTGACGACGGGGTCATCTTCGACCTGCGCCTCGCGATTATTGAATCGGCAGCAGTTTTTGGCGGTCCAGGTCCTGCACTGATTACGGCATTGATGGCCGCGGCATTCAGGATCTACGTCGGTGGCTCAGGCGTAGTGCCGGGCACGATCGGGATCGCGATCGTGTTTGTCGTGGGCAGCACGCTGTGGCTTCTTGCTGGTCGAAGGCCTATGAGCACCGCGCCATCAATCTTCAGTGCGGCGCTGTTGGCGGCCATACTTTCCATCGCCGTGCTGGCCCTATTGCCCAAAGCAGCTTTCCTGCGTGCTGTCGAGGATGCCGGCACGCCAATCGTTGTCCTCAACTTTGCTACGACTGCGGCCATTGGCTTTTTTCTTTCTTATTTCCGCCGGTTCACGCTTGAGCGTGATATCCTGTACGCCGCTCTGACACAGGCGCCAGACTATCACTATGTGAAGGACCTCCAGCATCGTTTCGTTATGGCAAATCTCAGCGTGGCGCGACATAATGGCCGAGCGAAATCATCCGATATGGTGGGTCTGACCGACTTCGATCTGGCACCTCGTGAGCGGGCAGCGCAGTTGATCGCTGCTGAAGCTGATGTCATGCGGACAGGTCAAGCCCTAGACCACTTTGAGGAGTACCTGGTTGAAGAAGGGAAGGGGCCGCGGTGGTATTCCACCTCGAAAGTCCCCTTGCGAAACCGGCAAGGCGATATGATTGGCTTGGCAGGCGTAACCGTGGACATAACCCACAAGAAACTCCTTGAGCAGGAGCTGCAGTCGAGCCGGAATATGATGGCACAAGCTATGGCCGAGATGTCCGATGGGCTCGCCATGTTTGGTCCTGACGGCAGGGTCGTCTTCTGTAATGAGCAGTATCGGGCTCTTTTCCCGAAGTCAGCTTATGCACGTCAAACGGGGTCCCATATTACCGAAATCGTCCGTGCTGCTGTTCGTAATGGTGAGCGCCAGGATCTAGCCATGGATCTCGATGAGGAAACAATCCAGGCTGCAGGGCGAACGCTCTTCGTCAACAAGGACGAGGTCATCCCGATGGCAGACGGGCGATGGCTGTCGCTTCGAACGCGTGTGACAGATGACCAACATGTACTGGCTCTCGTGTCTGACATCAGTGGTATAAAGCAGTCGGAGCTCTCCCTCAAAAACCTGGCAGAGCATATGAAGGGTCTGGCTGAGACTGACGCGCTAACGGGCCTCGCCAACCGCCGCTCCTTCGACGAAAGCCTTCAGCGGGAGTATGACACAGCCAAGCTATCGGGCCGCCCCTTGTCGCTGCTTCTGATCGATGTCGATCGGTTCAAAGCGTTCAACGACCGTTATGGGCATCTGGCCGGTGATGTGTGCCTCAAATCAGTCGCGTCGACGATCAGCGCCGCGGCAAGGATCGTGTCCCATGGAGTG
>UCMS01000022.1 GCA_900473805.1 Hyphomicrobiales bacterium
TGTTTTTAAAGGATAATTTCATAGGCGAGCCGGCGCGGGGCTGAAAACCGGATTGGGAATGCGGCTCAAACCTCCGGGAAACCAGGGCTTCTGGACAAGCCGCCCATGGGCAGCCCCATTCTATAAGGACTTCTATCTTAAGGGCTGCCCTGCTCCCTATATAACAGCGCTGACCCTTTAAGGGATAAGCGGCTCTTTCCCATCTAGGACGGCGCCCCGCATTCTCCATAATTCCGGTTCACACAGGACCCGAAATGGCCGCTGATTTGACGCCGGCGTCCAAAACATGAGACATGAGAGCGCTTGACGCGCAGGCATGGGGCTTTGCGCCCCGTGATCATGATTGGCATAGGGATCGACAGACCGGCATGACGGCAGACCGCGACATGATCCGCTCGCTGGGAACGGAGCCTCCGATCCTGGCGGATGGTTTCCGGGCGCCGGACCGGCGCGAAATCTCGTTGCGTTGGCTGTCCGGCACCTTTCTGACCGGCATCACCTCATGCATCCTCATGGGGGTGGCTCTCTTCGCCGCCCTCGACGGCCGCCAGCAACTGGCCATCCCTGCAGAAGCCTACGCAGTCGTGCCCCCCGATGGCGACGCATCCCCAGCCAAGGACACTGTAAGAGGCTCCCGACTCTTTGGCGCGAAGATCGCCGCGCGTCCGGTCGACAAGGCGATCCTTGATGTCCCCACGGTCATCAAGGATGGCGAACGCGAAGTCGTGCGCAAACAGCCCTTTGCCCATGTGAAGATGGCGCTCGCCGCCGACTACGCCGTTCAGGACCGCTACCCGCCCTTTGACCCGCTCTCGATCTTTGCCATCGACCAGACCACCCCGCCGGTCGCCAATCGCACCGGATCTCTCTATGGCTCGGATGTCGAGTCAGAGGTCATCCTCAAGTCGAGCCCCTTCCCGAGCAGCCCGGAACTGCCCCTTGCCGGTGAGATGACCTTCGACGAAGTCGAGGAAAATGTCCGCTCGAACGGATCGGTTCTGACCGACGGCGACAGTCAGGTCGCCGCCCTCTATTACATCGACCCGCGCCGCTTCGACACCGAAGACACAGGGATCGATCTCGCCGCCGGTCTGTCCGCCCGGGTGGTCGAGGAGAACATGAGCGTCGCCGAACCCGAGGTCGTCACACCGATGACGCCGGAATTTGCTGACGACATTCTCCCGGCCCGCAGCGCCCAGTCGGTTTCGGCTTTGATGGTCGCCTCCGGATATCCTGCCTCCAAGGCCGAGGATGTGGAAGCCGCTCTTGCGCCGCACATGTCGGGCAAGCTGCTCGCGGTTGGCGATGTCCTGCGTGTCGGGCTCATCCAGCGCGGGGACGAGGTCCGTCTCGTCCGGTTTTCGCTGTATCACAATGCAGGTCATGTCGTGACGCTCGCCGTCAATGATGCCGGACGTCTGGTCGAGGGCAGCGAACCGCCGCAACTGGCCGCGATCTCGGGCGCCTTCGACGGTTCGACACCCGCCATCGTCACCGGCCGCGATCTGCCGCGAGCCTATGACGGTATTTACCGCGCCGCACTTTCCTATGGCATGAGCAAGGAACTGACCGCGCTGGTCGTTCGACTGCTCGCCTCGAATGTCGATTTCCAGGCCCAGCTGAAGCCGACAGACATGCTGGAAGCCGTCTTCTCGGTCACAGACGAGGAAGGCAAGGCAACGCCGGATTCCGAACTCCTCTATGTGCGCGCCCGTTTCGGCGACACGATCACCCAGTTCTACCGCTTCCAGAACCCGGAAGATGGCTCGATCGATTACTTCGATGAAGAAGGCAAGTCGATCCGCCAGTTCCTTCTGCGCAATCCCGTTCCCAACGGCCGCTTCACCTCCGGCTTCGGCATGCGCCGACATCCCATTCTGGGCTATTCGCGCATGCATACCGGTGTCGACTGGGCAGCACCGCGCGGCACACCGATCATCGCAGCCGGCAATGGTGTCGTTGAGAAAGCTGGCTGGGCTTCGGGTTACGGCAACCAGACCCTGATCCGCCATGCCAATGGTTATGTCACCTCCTACAACCACCAGAGTGGCATCGCCAAGGGGATCGTCCCGGGCGCCAAGGTGACCCAGGGTCAGGTGATCGGCTTTGTCGGCTCCACCGGCTCCTCCACCGGATCGCACCTGCATTACGAACTCATCGTCAACGGCACCAAGGTCGATGCGATGAAGGTGCGTCTGCCGGGTGGCAAGGCGCTCGAAGGTCAGACACTGGCCGTTTTCGAACAGGAGCGCCAGCGCATCGACACGCTCCTCGAAAGCGGCGGACGCCCGGCCCAGGTGGCGAGCCGCTAGCAGAGCGTCACCCGACCCTGACCGCTTAGGCCCGCTGTCTGCCGCAACAAAGGCCCTCTGCCGCAAAGAGAAAGCCCGCGCATTTTCCTCAAATGCGAGCGTCTGCGTTTATCGAAAGGAATGAGTTGTATGGTGTCATGCGCTCAATTTCTGGCAGGGGAACATCATGACCGAGACATATTTCCTGTTTGGCGGACGCCTTAACCGGTTGCAGTATTTTCTCGCGGGCCTCGTGATCAACCTTATCGGCGGCGGCTTGCTGTTCCTGGCGATCATGGAGATGGTGAACGGCGGCGGCATGCTGATCCTGGCGTTCCTGATCGTCTTTGGGCTAATGTTTCTCTGGGTCTCGCTCAGCATGCAGGCGGCCCGCATCCGTGATATCGGCCTCAATCCCCTCTTCACCATTGTTGGCTTTGCCATCCTTTACGGCATTGTCCATTCCCTGGAGACGATGACATTAGGCAGTGACCTCGGTTCGATCCTGTCCATGTTCGACATCGGTCTGCAGATCGTCGCCACCCTCTTCATGCTGCTGGCACCCGGCGACAGTTTTTCCGGAGACGATCCGATATTGCCAGCGGCCCCTCAGGATAGGCTCGACCGCAGCACCGTCTTGACCCGCGAGGAGACGAAGGTGCGGACACACCCGGCAGCGACAGCCCCCATGGCACGGGGATATGGCAAGCCGACCTTCGGGCGTCGCGGAATGTAACCTTTCAGGCGAGGCTTGAGACGCAAAAAGGGCGGCCCGAAGACCGCCCTTTCCGTTTCAATCCGTATCGCGGCGTCAGGCCGCGGCACTCACCGCCGTCTTCGGCGAGATCAGCAGCCGGTCGCTGCCAGCTTCGATCACGATCTCCGATCCGTCCATCACCTGACCGGCGAGGATCTGCTCGGCGAGCGGGTCCTGCAGGTATTTCTGGATCACCCGCTTCAGCGGACGGGCGCCATAGACCGGATCGTAGCCCTTGTCCGCCAGCCAGTTGCGGGCATCGGGTGCGAGATCGATGGCGATCTTGCGTTCCGACAGAAGCGACAGAAGCCGCTTCATCTGGATATCCACGATCGCACCCATTTCCGAGCGACGCAGCCGGTGGAAAAGGATGATCTCGTCGACACGGTTGAGGAATTCCGGCCGGAACGAGGCTTTCACCACGTCCATCACCTGGTCGCGCACCTGGTCGACATCCTGATCCTCACCGAGCGAGGTCAGGTATTCGGCCCCCAGGTTCGAGGTCATGATGATGATCGTGTTCTTGAAGTCGACCGTCCGGCCCTGCCCGTCCGTCAGGCGCCCGTCATCGAGCACCTGCAGAAGAACGTTGAACACATCCGGATGTGCCTTCTCGATCTCGTCGAACAGCACGACCTGATAGGGCTTGCGCCGCACAGCTTCCGTCAGCGCCCCGCCTTCCTCGTAACCGACATAGCCGGGAGGCGCCCCGATCAGCCGCGCGACCGAGTGCTTCTCCATGAATTCCGACATGTCGAGCCGGACCATCGCCGTCTCGTCGTCGAACAGGAAGCGCGCAAGCGACTTGGTGAGCTCGGTCTTGCCGACGCCGGTGGGCCCGAGGAAGATGAACGAGCCGATCGGCCGGTTCGGATCCTGGAGCCCGGCCCGGGCACGGCGGACCGCACGCGAGACCGCCTGCACGGCATCACCCTGACCGACAACCGATTTCGCCAGCTCGTCTTCCATCCGGAGCAGCTTGTCCCGTTCGCCCTCGAGCATCCGGTCGACCGGAATGCCGGTCCAGCGCGACACGACATGGGCGATACCATCGGCGGTGACCACCTCCTGCACCATGTTGCCGCCACCAGACGCATCCTGGGCTTCCGCCTCGACCAGCTGTTTTTCGAGGTTCGGGATCACGCCATAGGCAAGCTCGCCCGCCCGCTGGAATTCGCCCTGCCGCTGCGCGATCGCCAGTTCGTTACGCGCCTCGTCGAGCTGCTTCTTCAGGTCTGCGGCAAGGCCGAGCTTCTGCTTTTCCGCCTGCCAGCGGGCGGTGAGCGCATCCGCCTCTTCCTCGAGCGAGGTGAGCTCAGTTTCGAGCCGGTTCAGCCGGTCGGCAGAGGCCGCGTCGGTTTCTTTCTTCAGGGCTTCACGCTCGATCTTCAGCTGGATGATACGGCGATCGAGTTCGTCGAGCTCCTCGGGCTTCGAATCCACCTGCATGCGCAGCCGCGAGGCAGCTTCGTCCATCAGGTCGATCGCCTTGTCGGGCAGAAAACGGTCGGTGATGTAGCGGTTCGACAGGGTAGCAGCCGCCACCAGAGCCGAATCCGAGATCCGGACCTTGTGATGCTGCTCGTATTTCTCCTTCAACCCGCGCAGGATCGAGATCGTATCCTCGACCGTCGGCTCGTCGACCATGACCGGCTGGAAGCGCCGTGCGAGTGCCGCATCCTTTTCGACATGCTTGCGGTATTCATCGAGCGTGGTAGCACCGACGCAATGCAACTCGCCGCGTGCAAGCGCCGGCTTCAGGAGGTTCGAGGCGTCCATGGCCCCATCGGCTTTCCCGGCACCGACCAGCGTATGCATCTCGTCGATGAACAGGATGATCTCGCCGTTTTCGGACTGGACCTCGTTGAGCACCGCCTTCAGCCGTTCTTCGAACTCGCCGCGATATTTGGCACCCGCGATCAACGCGCCCATGTCGAGCGCCATCAGCTTCTTGTCCTTGAGGCTTTCCGGCACGTCGCCATTGACGATGCGCAGCGCCAGGCCTTCGGCGATCGCGGTCTTGCCGACGCCGGGTTCGCCGATGAGGACCGGGTTGTTCTTCGTCCGGCGCGACAGAACCTGGATCGTGCGACGGATCTCGTCGTCGCGACCAATGACAGGATCCAGCCGACCTTCGCGAGCTTCCGCCGTCAGGTCCCGGGCATATTTCTTCAGGGCATCGAAGCCGGCTTCGGCATTAGCGCCATCCGCCGTGCGCCCTTTGCGGATCTCGTTGATCACCTGGTTAAGCGCAGCCGCTGTCACGCCGCCCTTTTTCAACGATGCGGAGGTGGAGGCAGACGATTCAATGGCAAGTGCCAGCAACAGTCGCTCGACGGTGACGAAGCTGTCGCCGGCCTTCTTGGCCGCATCTTCGGCAGTCGAGAACACCTTGGCGAGCGGCTGCGCCAGATAGACCTGACCATTGCCGCCGGACACCTTCGGCAGCTTGGCAAGCGCAGCGTCATTGGCGAGCCGCACGGCTTTCGCATCCCCGCCGGCGCGGCTGATCAGCGACGACGCCATGCCCTGATCGTCGTCGAGCAGAACTTTCAAGACATGTTCGGGCGTGAACTGCTGATGCCCCTCGGAAAGGGCATAGGTCTGTGCGGATTGCAGGAACCCGCGCACGCGTTCGGAATAACTCTCGATATTCATGGTCTGTCTCCGTTTCCCCGCCCTGCCCGTATCGGCACAGAACGGATGCTGTGGATCGGCCCCCGGAAGCGGCGGGCCCTTGGCGCGGATCTCCGTGCCCTCGATCGAGATATGGGAGTGGTTTTGTGCCCTTTAAAGAGGCATTTAAACGAAAAAACTCCGGACTTTCGCCCGGAGTTTGCATTGGTCAAATGCTGTTGGTGAGATCACTCGGTCTCGGCCGAAGCCAGCGCCGGAGCGTCTCCACCTTCGCCATTGCCGGCGCCTTCGCCACCCTCGTCTGCACCGGCGCTGCGGCGCGGCTGGCGGCGCGGGCGATTGCTGGCAGCACGACGACGCGGCTGGCGTTCGCCGCCGGCCTCGACAGCACTTTCGGCAACCGCGGCGACGACCTCAGCCGGCATGTCCTCGATCACGGGCTGGGGCCCGGAACCGGCAATCTCGGGCTGAGGCTGAGGCTGAGGCTCGACCGGCCGCTCCGGCTGACGCTGCGGGCGATTGTGCTGCTGCTGGCGGTTCTGGTGCTGGGGCCGCCCCTGCTGCTGATTGCCGCGATCACCGCCACGGTCCTGACCGCGCTCAACGTTCTGAACGTTGTTGTTGTCGTCCGAACCGTCGAAATCCTCGCCGTCACGCTCGTTGAAGTCCTGACGATCGTCGCGGTCCTCATTGCCATCGCGATCCTCGCGCTGGAAGCGTTCCTGCATCTGCGCCTGGGCGGCTGCGATGATGCGGTTGTAGTGCTCGGCGTGCTGCAGGTAGTTTTCCGCCATGACGCGGTCGCCTGCGCTCTGTGCATCTCGCGCCAGCGTCGAATACTTTTCGGCGATATGCTGTGCCGTGCCACGGATTTTGACGTCGGGACCCGAGCTGTCATAGGTCCGGGTCAGGGGGTTCTGGCCCTTGCGGTTGAAGTTGCCGCCGCCATTGCCGCCGCCACCGCCATTGTTGTTGTTACGCCCCCGACCACGCTTGTTCTGCTGTCCTGGCCTCATAGATGATTCACCTGAATGTCTCTGTTGTGCTGAAAAAGGGCAAAGCCGCTGGTTCTGGTTAGCCCGGACCAAGTCTCCACGCGCCGCCGGCAGACCGCGCTCTCGCCTTGCTCGCCGCTGGTGAAAGTCGAGTTTACTGAGTTACGCACCGGTCTTTTTGTGCTTCGCGGGGCTCGAAAGCGAACCGTTGTCGAAGCCGGCCCAGACATGAACGAATCTTCGTTCTTTACCCCGCCGCCCGTTACGTGCCCGCAAACTATTACGCTTCCTGCGGAAAACCAAGCCTTTTTCTGTTTTTCCCGGAATTATCCTTAGCACGCGCAGCAAACACGTCAGTCTTGCTTGCGGCTGAAGATCAGCACCCGATCCCGCCCGCCGAGATCCCGATGCGCCTCTAGCCGCAAAAATCCCGCCTGTTCAAATACTTGCTGTACATCGCTCTGCTGGTCGAAGCCGATTTCTAGCCCGATGATGCCGCCGGAATTGAGATGAGCGCCCGCCTCTGCAGCAATGGCTCTATAGGCTTCCAGCCCGTCTTCGCCGCCATCCAGCGCCGCGACGGGATCGTGATTTGCCACTTCGGGCTCGAGCCCTTCCATCACGGCGCTGCGGATATAGGGCGGGTTCGACACGATGATATCGAAGCTTTCGGGCGTTTGCGCGAACCACGGACCCATCCGCGGCGAAAACCGATCGGCAAGCCCGAGAGCCGCCGCATTGGCCGCAGCCGTTGCAAGTGCATCCTCGGAGATATCGACGCCGACGGCCATTGCCTCGGGACATTGCGCAAGAAGTGCGAGCGCAATCGCGCCCGTTCCCGTGCCGAGATCGACGATCTCTGCCGTCCCCTGTAAAGCAACCCTGTGTCGAAGATGCGGCAGAAGCGCATCGACGAGGACTTCGGTATCGGGTCTCGGTTCGAGTGTACCGGGACTGAGTTTGAGGTCGAGCCCATAGAACTCGCGCGACCCGAGAATGCGATAGACCGGCTCCCTGGCCAGCCGCCGCGAGACGGCATCTTCGACCCGGATGAGATGATCTTCCGCCACCGCCCGGTCGCCGTCCAAAACCAGATCTGTATGAGTGAGCCCCAGCAATTCCATCACGAGGATGCGCGAATCCTGATCGGCATCGGCAAGGCCCGCCGCTTCAAAGCGCCGGCGGGCGTCATGGATCAGACCTCTCGCCGTCGCGCGTTTCTCGCTCACTGGGTTTCGCCCAGCTGCGCGAGCTGCCCGGCCTGATAGTCGGAGATCAGGGCATCGACCATCTCATCGATATCGCCCTCGATCATCTTGTCCAGCTTGTAGAGCGTCAGGTTGATCCGGTGGTCGGTCACACGACCCTGGGGAAAATTGTAGGTTCGAATACGTTCAGATCGGTCGCCCGAACCGACCTGGCTCTTGCGGCTCGCCGAGCGTTCGCTGTCCGCCTTCTGCCGCTCGATGTCGTAAAGACGGGAGCGCAGCACCTGCATAGCCTTGGCGCGGTTCTGGTGCTGTGACTTCTCCGAAGACGTGACGATCAATCCCGTCGGCAGATGCGTGATGCGCACGGCCGAGTCCGTCGTGTTGACGTGCTGCCCACCGGCACCGGACGAGCGCATCGTATCGATGCGGATATCCTCGAGCTTGATCTCGATGTCGATCTCTTCCGCTTCCGGCAGCACTGCCACGGTCGCAGCCGAGGTGTGGATGCGTCCGCTCGCCTCGGTCTCCGGCACGCGCTGCACCCGGTGCACACCGGATTCGAACTTCAGCTTGGAGAAAACGCCTCTTCCGCTGATCGTCGCGATGATTTCCTTGTAGCCGCCCGCTTCCCCTTCGCTGGCGGAGAGAACCTCCACCTTCCAGCCCTTGGTCGAAGCGAAACGCTCGTACATCCGGAACAGGTCGCCGGCGAACAATGCCGCCTCCGATCCGCCGGTGCCGGCGCGGATTTCGAGGATCGCACTTTTCTCGTCTGCAGCGTCCTTAGGCAAAAGCAGGATCTGCATCTCGCCTTCGAGCCCCTCGATCCGGGTCTCGATCTCGGGCAGCTCCATTTCGGCGAGATCACGCATGTCGCGATCCGTCGCCTTGTCGGCCAGCATGGTCCGCAGATCCGCCGCCTCGTCGACGGCCGACTGATATTCGCGGATCTTCTTCACCACGGGCTCGAGCTCGGAATATTCCGAAGCGAGCTTCACATAGACGTCGGCTGCGGGGCCCGCCGACATTCGCGCCTCGATCTCACCGAAACGGCGTTCGAGTTCGCGCATTTTTTCGACAGGAAGCTTCGCCACCCCTTACTCCGGTTTCTTCGTCGAATGTCAGACGGGAATATTGTTCTCGGCCGCAAAGCGGACGAGTACCTCGCGCACTGACACGCCGGGTGTGTTGTCGTCAAGCGCAGCCGTCAGCACATCCGAGAGCTGGGAGACGTCCAACCCGAGCAGCATGGCCTTCACCGGACCGATTGAGGTCGGCGACATCGAGATCGAGCGGAAGCCGATCCCGAGCAGCGCCATCGCGGAAAGCGGCTTCGACGCCATCTCGCCGCACAGCGTCACCGGCGTGTCGTTGCGCTCGGAAGCTCTCACGATGTCTCGCAGGATCCTGAGGAAGGGCCGCCCCAGTACGTCGAAGCGATCCGCCACCCGCGCATTGCCGCGGTCGACCGCCATCGAGAACTGGAACAAGTCGTTGGAGCCGACGGACACGAAGTCCACCTCCTCCATCAGCTCGTCGAGCTGCCACATCAGCGACGGCACTTCCAGCATCGCCCCGAACTGCAGCTTCTTCGGCAACTGGTGGCCGAACTTCGACAGATGCTGCACTTCCTTCTGCATCAGCTCGCGCACGGCTCGGATTTCGGCGACCTCGGTCACCATCGGCAGCATCATCTTCAGCTCGGCGCCGGAAGCCGCCTTGAGCAGGGCCCGCAACTGCGTGCGTAAGAGACCCGGCCGGTCCAGCGACAGGCGGATCGCCCGCCAGCCGAGCGCTGGGTTCTCTTCTTCCTGGCTGCGGAAATAGGACACGACCTTGTCGCCGCCGATATCGAGCGTCCGGAAGGTCACCGGCCGCCCGGCCGCCTGTTTCAGCACGCTGCGATAAAAACTCTCCTGCTCCTCGCCCTTGGGCATGGTGGACGAGATCATGAACTGCAATTCGGTTCGAAACAGCCCGATGCCATCCGCGCCGGAATCCGAAAGTTGCGGCAGGTCGACCAGCAGGCCGGCATTCATCTGCAACTTGATCCGCCGCCCATCCTTGGTCACCGGTTCGACGTCGCGAAGCGCGCGGAACTGCTCCTGCCGCTTGGCCCGCAGCCGGACCTTTTCCTCATAGGCTTTCTGCAGGTCGGCAACGGGGCGCACGTGAACCTTGCCGTCGTCCCCGTCGATGATCACCGGGTCGCCGTTTTCGGCCAATGCCACGGCACCCGCCGCCTGGCCCACGACCGCAATACCCATGGCGCGCGCCACGATGACGACGTGGCTGGTGACAGCACCTTCTTCGAGCACAAGCCCACGCAAGTTGGCGCGCGGATAGTCCAGGAGTTCAGCCGCACCCATGGCGCGGGCAAAAACGATCGCGTCGTTCGGGAAACCTTCCGCCGTGCTGCGCGGCGAAAACCCGGTCAGCTGCCTGAGCAACCGGTTCGCCAGATCATCGAAGTCATGCATGCGCTCGCGCAGGTATGGGTCCGTCAACCGGATCATCCGCGCCTTGGTGTCGCTCTGCACCTTTTCGACCGCGGCTTCCGCCGTAAGCCCGTTGTGGATCGCCTCTTCCATGCGCCGCACCCAGCCCTGGTCATGGGCAAACATGCGGTAGGTCTCGAGCACGTCGCGATGCTCGCCTTCCATAGAAATCTCGCGCCGCGACAGCATGTCGTCGATCGAGATCCGAAGCGATCCGAGCGCGTCGGCAAGCCGCCGGATTTCCGTCTCGCTGTCTTCATTGAGCAGGTTGGTGACGACGATGCGCGGCTCATGCAGCACGACATAGCCGAGGCCGATGCCTTCCGAATAGCTGTCGCCGTCGATAGACACGGGGCGCGTCAGGTCGAGTTCTAGGCCAGGCCGCGTAATCTTCTTGAGTTCGCCGGTCGCGATCATTTCCGCCAAAACCATGGCGGTCGTCTCGAGCGCTTCGAGCTCGTCCTCGCGATAGTTCCGCGCAGCCTTGTTCTGCACGACGAGAACGCCGAGGCTTCGGCCGGCGCGCAGGATCGGCACGCCGAGGAAGGAGTGGTAAATCTCTTCGCCCGTTTCAGGGAGATAACGGAAAGCCGGATGCGCCTGGGCATCGGAGAGATTGAGCGACTGCGCCGACGCCGCAATCGTACCAACGAGACCCTGGCCCATCTTCAACTGTGCCAGGTGAACGGCGTCCTTGTTCAGACCCTCGGTCGCATAGAGTTCCAGCACGCCGTCCGAGCGCAGCACATAGACGGAGCACACTTCGGCGACCATATTGCTCGCGATCTGGCGAACGATCCGGTCTAGACGCTCCTGCGGCTCGAGCGGCTCCGCCATCATTTCGCGCAGCCGCTTGAGCAGGACGCGGGGACCCGCAGAAAGGTCTCTCATCGCGTTTTGCTCCACTTCCCATTGGTCAGCGGACTGTTACCCTTACCTTCTTAGGGGTCGGGCTTCGGCTCTCCGCTCTCAGGAATCAATTCTTATCCAGACCGTAGCAGGAATGCAAAGTGCGAACCGCGAGCTCTGCATACGGACCGTCGATCAGGATGGAAATCTTGATCTCGGAGGTCGTGATGGCCTTGATGTTGATGCCCTTCTCGGCAAGCGCCCTAAACGCGGTCGCAGCAACACCCGCATGGCTGCGCATGCCGATGCCGATGACCGAAACCTTGACCAGGCCCTTTTCGCTCTGGACGACGTCGAAGCCGATCTTCTCCTTGTTGGAGCCCAGAACGGCGAGCGCCTTGTCCACATCGCCCGAAGGCACCGTGAAGGTCATGTCGGTCTTCGAACCATCTTCGGAGATGTTCTGGACGATCATGTCGACATTGATATGCGCTTCGGCCAGCGGTCCGAAGATGGCGGCAGAGACGCCCGGACGGTCGGACAGACGGCGCAGCGAGATCTGCGCTTCATCCTTGGCATAGGCGATACCGGTGACGACTTCCTGTTCCACGATCTCTTCCTCATCACAAATCAGCGTACCGGGCGGGTTCAGGAGATCGCCCATGCCCGGCGCATCGGGATCCTCAAAGCTGGAGCGCACGAAGGTGCGGACCTTGTGTACCATGGCAAGCTCGACCGAGCGGACCTGCAGCACCTTGGCGCCGAGCGATGCCATTTCCAGCATCTCTTCGAACGCAATCTTCTTCAGGCGGCGCGCCTTCGGCTCGATGCGCGGGTCGGTCGTGTAGACGCCATCGACGTCAGTGTAGATGTCGCAGCGATCCGCCTTCAGGCCGGCGGCGATCGCCACGGCCGAGGTGTCGGAGCCGCCACGGCCAAGTGTCGCGATGCGGTTATCGGGACCGATGCCCTGGAAGCCGGCGACGACCGCGACCTGCCCCTCGCCCATGCGACGGACGATATCCGAGCCATCGATTTCCTGGATACGCGCCGCGCCATGGGCGTTGTCGGTCTTGATCGGGATCTGCCAGCCCTGCCAGGACCGCGCATTGATGCCCATCGACTGCAGCGCAATGGCAAGAAGCCCCGACGTCACCTGTTCGCCCGAGGCAACGACGGCATCATATTCCCGCGCATCGTAGAACGGCGAGTCTGCACCGGCCACCTTCGGCATGGTCTGCACCCAGTCGACCAACTCGTTGGTCTTGCCCGACATGGCGGAAACGACCACGGCCACTTCGTGACCGGCGTCCACTTCACGTTTCACATGGCGCGCCACGTTGTGGATGCGTTCCAGATTGGCGACGGAGGTCCCGCCGAATTTCATGACGATGCGAGCCATAGACTTGAACCATATGCCCTTGAGAACACGCCGCTCAAGCGGCGAAGAAACTGACGCCCTGCACCCGAGGCTGCAGGTTGCCGGGCTTTTAGCGAATATGTTCCTGTGGCGCAACGGTCAGGTGGGGCCGAAACGGTACGCCATGGCAGGGAAATTCGCCTGAAAACCGCATCATTTCGGCTGCCTTAATTTGGAACCAATTCAGGCGCCAACCATCGCGCCACCGGGCTGGGAGCCGGTGTTTCAAGTTAAGCCGTTACTCCGGATAGGGTTGCATGACATCCAGCGCTGAACTCTCCCCACCCCGCGACGAGGCCGACGCCGAAATCCGCGCTTCAATTCTCAACCGTTATGCCCGCCCTTTGGCCGCCATTGCCGCTCTCTTCGTCTTCGCCGCCGTGGGCTACGCCATTTACAGGCTGACGGAAGAGGTAACCTATGCCGATGTCGTAAACGGCCTGCGCTCCACGAGCCCGGGCTCGATTGCGCTCGCCATAGTCTTCACCGCATTGAGCTTCGCCACACTCTGCCTCTACGACGTCAACGCCCTCGCCTATATCGGCCGCCGCCGCCCCTGGGCCGAAGTGGCGCTCACGGCGTTCAGCGCCTATGCCGTCGGCAATGTTGCGGGCTTCGGCGCACTCTCCGGGGGCGCGATCCGTTACCGGGCCTATTCCCGCGCCGGTTTGTCGCCCGATGACATCGGCCGCATCATCGCTTTTGTCACCGTCTCTTTCTCCGTCGGCCTGGTTCTGGTCACGGCGCTCGCCATCCTGCCGGTCGCAGGCGATATCGCCCCGCTGATCGGCCTGTCCCAGAACGTTCTCGTTGCCGGCGACGTGATCCTGCTTGCCGTGCTGGCAATCGTGCTGCTGCTCGCTAGCGGCAACGGCCTGACCATCGGCGGCCGGCGTCTGCAACTGGCCGACAGCCGCACCATGTCGCGGCAGTTCATCGTCACGGTTCTTGACGTCGCCTTCTCCGCCTCCGTGCTTTATGCCCTGTTGCCTCAGGCCGCCGACATCAGCTGGCCGACCTTCTTTACAGTCTATGCCGTTGCCATCGGCATCGGCGTCATCAGCCACGTCCCTGCAGGCATCGGCGTTTTCGAAACCATCATGGTGGCCGCCCTCGGCAGCAAGCTGGGCACGGAGGCCGTGCTCGCGTCGCTGGTCGCCTATCGCCTGATCTATTACGTACTGCCGCTGATCGTTGCGATCGTTCTGGTCACAATCGCCGAACTTCGTCAGCTCGCCGCAACGCCTCTCTCCGCGGGTGTCGCGCGCACCGCCGGACGCCTCGCTCCAACGCTTCTCGCAACCCTTGCGCTCCTCCTCGGCGTCATGCTGGTCCTCTCCAGCGTCACGCCGGCGCCTGACGGCAATCTCGATGCCTTGGCGCAAGTTCTTCCTCTGCCGGTCCTCGAAGGCGCCCATTTCCTCGCCAGCATTCTCGGCCTCCTGCTGGTCATCGTGGCACGCGGCCTCGCCCAGCGCCTCGACGGCGCCTGGTGGTCCGCCATTTTCATTGCGATCGCAGCGCTCATCCTGTCGCTTGCCAAGGCGGTGGCGATCTACGAAGCCGGCATGCTGGCGCTGCTGCTGGTCGGCCTCGTGGCGAGCCGCCGCCTCTTCCAACGACCGGCCTCACTCCTTCAGGCGCTGAATTCCGCCTGGCTGCTCGCCGTTGGTGTCCTTCTCGTCGGCGCCATCGCCGTCCTGCTGTTCGTCTATCGCGACGTCGAATACAGCCATGACCTCTGGTGGCAATTCGAATTCTCTGCTGAGGCCCCGCGCTCGCTGCGCGCCGTGCTCGGCCTCACGATCTCCTCCATGGCAATCAGCCTGTTCAGCCTCCTGCGCCCGGCCACCTTCGCGGTCCCGCCGGCCGACGCACCCGATGTGGACAAGGCCGTCGAGATCCTTGATGTCAACGACATCGCCGACGCCAACCTCGTCCGCACCGGCGATAAGAGCGTGATGTTCTCGCCCGATGGCCAGGCCTTCCTCATGTATGCCCGCCAGGGTCGCTCCTTCATCGCCTTTCTGGATCCGGTCGGGCCGAAAGCCTCGCGTGACGAGCTCGTGTGGCAATTCGTCGAAACGGCGCGTGCCGCGGGCTGCCGCGCCGTCTTCTACCAGGCCTCGCCGGCCCTGCTGCCCGCGATCGCCGATGCCGGTATGAAGGCCTTCAAGCTCGGCGAACTGGCCATGGTCGACCTCTCCCGCTTCGACCTCAAGGGTGGACGCTGGGCGACGCTGCGCCAGACCGCCACCCGCGGCGAACGCGACGGCCTCACCTTCGAGACCATCCCGGCGGATCAGGTGCCCGCGATCCTCGACGACCTGCGCCGCGTTTCCGACGGCTGGCTCGACCATCACCGCGCCCGGGAAAAAGGCTTCTCGCTCGGCGCCTTCACCGACGACTACATGACCGCCCAGCCGGTCGCGATCCTGCGTTGCGAAGGCCGGATTGTCGCCTTCGCGAACATTCTGCTGACCGCCACCAAGGAGGAAGCCTCGATCGACCTCATGCGCTTCTCGCCGGATGCGCCGAAAGGCTCGATGGATTTTCTCTTCGTCCGCCTGATGAGCGAGCTGCGCGACCAGGGTTATCGCCACTTCAACCTCGGCATGGCGCCCCTTTCGGGCCTCTCACGCCGACAAGTCGCGCCCGTCTGGGACCGCATCGCCAACACCTTTTACGAACACGGCGAACGCTTCTATAACTTTAAGGGGCTCAGAGCCTTCAAGGCCAAGTTCCATCCCGATTGGCAGCCGCGTTATCTCGCCGTGGCTGGCGGTCTCAACCCAGTCCTCGCGCTTCTCGACGCGACGCTTTTGATTGGCGGTGGACTGAAAGGCGTGGTGAAGAAATGACCTCGATCCTCAAGGCCCTCGCGCTGGTCCTCTCCTTGTCGACGGCCTCCGTCGCGCTGGCCGAAGACACCCCGCCGCTCGACTCCGGCATGATCCCGGCACCCCTGACACTCTTGCCCGACGACACCCCGAAGGCTCTGGTGGTGCTGCTCTCCGACAAGGACGGCTGGCAGGACGCCGATCAGCAGCAGGCCGAACGGCTGCAGGGCAACGGCGCCATCGTCGTCGGCATTGACACCCCGAAATATCTCGCATCCCTGGCCAAGGACACCGGCGACTGCATCTACACGGTGTCGGATATCGAGGAGCTCGGCCATCAGCTGCAGCGCAAGGCCGGCAACTCCGCCTTCCTGCCGCCGATCATCGCCGGCCGCGGTCAGGGCGGCGCGCTCGCACTCGCCATCCTCGCCCAGACCCCGAAAGCCACGATCGGCCAGACCCTCGCCCTCGACCCGGAGGCAGGCATCCCCGTCACCAAACAGTTCTGCACCCCCGCCCAGAAGACGCTCACCGGTAACCGCATGGTCTACGGCCTGACAGACGGCGACCTGCCGGATCCGGCCACTGTCCTCCTGAGCCCGGCCGCGCCCGCCGATGGTCGGGACCATGTCGCGAGCCTCGTCAGCGCCCATCCGGATATCGACCAGCGCGACGTGAAGGACGACGTCGCCAAGGCCTATTCCGACGCGATCGACGAACTGATTGCCCTCGGCAACGCGGCCGACAATCCGCTCGGCCTGCCGCTGACAATCCTCGAGACAACCCCGGCCAGCGATACGATGGCCGTCATCTATTCCGGTGATGGAGGCTGGCGAGACATCGACAGCGAAGTCGCGTCGAACCTGCAGGCAAGCGGCATTCCCGTCGTGGGTGTCGATTCGCTCCGCTACTTCTGGTCGGAGCGAACGCCTGAGGAGACCAGCAACGACCTCGCGATCATCATGCGCACCTACCAGAAGCGCTGGAAGGTCCGGCATGTCCTGCTTGTCGGTTATTCTTTCGGTGCGGACATTCTGCCCGCCGCCTATAACGGCCTGTCAGACAAGATGAAGGCGCGCATCCCGCAGGTGAGTTTGCTCGCGCTGTCGCATCAGGTCGACTACGAGATCTCCGTTTCGGGCTGGCTGGGTGCGAGCGGCGGCAAGGGTGCCGGCGATCCGTTGGACGATATCAAACGGATCGACCCCTCCAAAGTCCAGTGTTTCTATGGCGCTGATGAAGAGGACGATGCCTGCCGCGATCTCAAGGGCACGACGGTGGAAACTGTCGAGATCGACGGCGGCCATCACTTCGATGGCGACTATCCGACTTTGGCCAAGCGCATTTCTGATGGGCTCGCCAAGCGAATGACCCCTTGAGAATAATTCCGAAGACACATGGCGGGCGGCCCTGAAGGCCGCCCGCCTCACTTGTTAACGGCAAGCGCTCGGATCGACCTTGCACTTTTCCTGCAGCATCTTCCTGAAGGGCAGCTGCCTGCGGTCATCATTCGAGTTTTGGGCGCGTTGCGGGCGACTGACGTCCGAATTCCGCTGGTCGTTTTTCCGCCAGAAGGGATCTCGCCGATCATCGTCATTTTGCGGACGGCTGACATTGCCGCTGGGGCGGCGATCGCGATCCCGGTCGCGCCAGTTATGATCGCGATCACGCCAGCCGTCGTTATCCCGCCAGCGATCGCGGTCACGATAAAAAGGCCGGTTGCGATAATGGTCGTCCCAGTAGCGGCCGATACTGAAGGTCACGGTCGGGATGCCAAGCGGGCGATAATACTGCGGATCGACATAGACGCGGCGCTGCGAGTAGCTCGCCTGCAGATAAGAACCGGAGACCCAGCCGCGATAGCCCGCATAGGCGACATCACACCAGTTGGCGCTGGACAGGCATCCGCGAATGTCGACCCGGCTGCCGGTAGGAATGACGATGACGGCGGGATAGCGGGTGCTTGGGCCGGACCGCATGTTTACGTTGCCTGTCGAGAATGCCGGCGCCGCCTCGGCAATCGCCGGCAATCCGACCGTCGACACCGCCAAGGCAGTCATGATCCAAAACTTCTTCATGTCGTATCTCCTGCTGGGTTACGGCGAACCGTATCTCGTCGCTAAACGTTTGGCCGCGCAACCGGGTTCCGCCGCAGAAACGTCCGACTGCACTGCGACCACCCATACCCTTGACTTTGGCCGTTATCAGGACGACTTGGAGACCTGAGTTTTGCCAAGGGGTATCCGTCATGAGTGCAGACGCACGCACCACCATCGATCAGTCCGAGGTCGACCGCTTTTCGGCCATGGCGGCCGAGTGGTGGGATCCAACCGGCAAGTTCAAGCCTCTGCACAGGATCAATCCCGTGCGCCTCGCCTATATCCGCGACAAGGTTTCCGCCCATTACGGGCGTGATCCGAAGGCACACCGCCCTCTCGAAGGCCTTCGCGTACTCGACATCGGCTGCGGCGGAGGATTGCTTTCGGAACCGGTCGCCCGCATGGGCGCGAGCGTTCTGGGCGCTGATGCCTCTGAGAAGAACATCAAGATTGCCATGACCCACTCCGCCCAGAGCGGCGTCGAGGTCGATTATCGCGCCGTCACCGCCGAAGCCCTGGCCGCAGCCGGCGAGACCTTCGACGTCGTCTTGAACATGGAAGTCGTCGAACACGTCGCCGATGTCGAGTTCTTCCTGTCGACCTGCGCCTCCATGGTGCGCCCAGGCGGCCTGATGCTGGTCTCGACTATCAACCGGACGATGAAGGCGGCAGCGCTCGCCATCGTCGGCGCGGAATACGTGCTGCGCTGGCTACCGCGCGGCACGCATCAGTATGAAAAACTGGTCCGGCCGGAAGAGATCGAGGGGCCCCTTGCGCAGAGCGGCATGGGCGTCGTCGAGATGAAAGGCGTCTTCTTCAACCCTCTGCAAAACCAGTGGAACCTCTCGTCCGATATCGACGTGAACTACATGGTTCTCGCAAGCCGACCCGGATCTGCGTCGTGACGTCGCCGCGAGACGTCATCGACTGCTGGCTGCGCCACGGTCCCGACGCTTGGTTCTCGCGCAACGCCGCGCTCGACGCGGAGATCGAGTCGGACTATGCCGACCTGCATTTCCAGGCATCCTGCTGCGCCCTTTCCGAATGGGAACAGACGCCAGAGGGCACGCTTGCGCTGCTCCTCCTGCTCGACCAGTTCCCGAGAAACCTCTTTCGCGGCAGCGGGCATTCCTACGCCACTGATCCGCTTGCCCGTATGACGGCCCGCCGCGCGCTCGCCAAGGGCTTCGACAAGCATGTCGAGCCTATCCTTCGCCCCTTCTTCTATCTGCCCTTCGAACATTCGGAAGACATGGAGGACCAGCGCTACAGCGTTTCGTTGTTCGAGAATCATAAGGACGAGACCGGTGATGCCGAGCCGCTGAAATGGGCGATTGTCCATCTGGAGCTGATCGAACGCTTCGGCCGCTTTCCCCACAGAAACGCCGCCTTGGGTCGTGAGACGACAGCCGAGGAACAGGCCTATCTCGACGCCGACGGGTTCAAGGGTTGAACAGCGTCAGACGGGCAATTTGAGGACAGCGTCGAGCAATTCGCCCTGAGCGGTTAGGTTCTCCGCCGCCAATTGCTTCATCAAGGCGCGGTCGATTTCCACGGGTCGGCCGTCCGGATCATAGGGCTCCTTGAACGTGAAGCACTGCGGCCCGCTGCCATGGTCGAACAGCATTTCGAGGCGTTTTGCCCCCTCCTCCCAATCCGGTCTCCTGCCGGCAGGCACCCAGAACAGGACCATCGGCGGCCATTCCTGGACGACGTTCCAGTTGCGTGCGTGCTTGAGGGCATCGGCATGCACGCCGGTATACGTGAAGGCCATCAGGCTCTCGATGTCCCGCCACAAGGACAGCGACGACACGCCTTCAGCGGCGCCATGTTCGGTAAGAAAGCGTGGGAAGACGAGCGGCCCCCAACTGCGCGGACCAGGTACGCCCTTGTAGCCGGATCGCGCGATGAACCCCGGGGCACGCTCCGCAGCCGCGAAGTTCATCGGCTCCCGTAGGACGAAGCCGCGCGCGGCGGCACTGTCGGAGGCATCGACATGAATGCCGAAATTATAGATCGCGAGCTGGTGGCCCGCCGCGGTCAATTCACATCATCCGGCAGAACAGGAAGCGGCGCGATCTCGATCCCTTCCTCGATCAACGACTTCACCTCGACGGGTGAAGCCTGGCCGATGATGCCGCGGGCTTCCGCCTCGCCGTAATGGATCTTGCGCGCTTCCTCGGGAAACTTCGCGCCGACATCCTCGCTGCTGGCGCGGATCTCGCGGATGGCTTCCTTGAGCTTCACGAAAGCCTGCTTCTGCGCTTCGGAGACCGCGAGCGCTTGCGTCTCGTCTTTCTGTCGCGCGGTCGCCACCGCCGGCGCCATCAGCACCTTGGACACTTCCGCCGAACCGCAGACGGGGCACGTCAGAAAGCCGGTTTCCTTCTGACGATCGAAATCGGCACTCTGCGAGAACCAGCCTTCAAACTCATGGGCCTTCTCGCAGCACAGAGAGTATCGGATCAAACCGTCACGCCCCCCTTTGCGAGTTGAGGCGCCATATCGAGCTGGAAATCGCGCCCGTTCTTCAGGTTCGGGATCTTGGCCCGGCAGGCCTTGACCGCCTCGAGATCGATATCGGCGATCACCACCGCCTCGCCGGAGCCACCAGCCGAAGCAAGCACCTTGCCCCAGGGGCCGACGATCATCGAGTGCCCGAAAGTCTCGCGGCCATCTTCATGCACGCCGGCTTGCGCCGCCGAAATGACATATGCGCCGTTCTCAATCGCACGCGCCCGCAGCAGGATCTCCCAATGCGCCTCTCCGGTCTGCTTCGTGAAGGCCGCGGGCGTCGTCAGGATTTCCGCACCCGCCATGGCCTCGGCCCGGAAGAGATGTGGGAAGCGCACATCGTAGCAGACGCCGAAGCCGAGCTTGCCGAACGGCAGGTCCGCCACCACGGCCCGCTCGCCGGGGCGATAGACCGCACTTTCGCGCCAGCTCTCGCCATTGTCGAGATCGACGTCGAACATGTGGATTTTGTCGTACGACGTGATCTTGTGGCCATCAGGGCCGAACAGGAACGCACGATTGGCAATTTTGCCATCGGCAAGCTTGATCGCGGTCGACCCGACATGCAGATGGATCTTCAGCTCTTTCGCCAGGTCCGACGCCGCCTTGACGATCAGGTCGCTGTCTTCGTCGCGCAGCACCGCGGCCAGGCCGGCGCGGTCCTTTTGTACGGCACCCGTCATCTCCGGCGTCTGCACATAGATCGCGCCCTTTGCGGCAGCGTCGCGCACGAGCCGGGCCATGGCTCGCGCATTCTTCTCCGGGTCTACCCCGGAACACATCTGGACAGCGGCGGCCTTGAACACCATGGATCGTCTTTCTTCAGAGAAATTCCAGCAAAAACGCGTGGCAGTTTGGGTCCGAAATTTCGTCACAACAAGAGCCTAGTGCGCATTTTGTGACGAGGAGAAAAGCGGATATGCCTCAACCGGCGAGAAGCGGATCCAGCTTGCCGGCCCGATCGAGCGCATGCAGGTCGTCGCAGCCGCCAACATGCTGGCCGCCGATGAAGATCTGCGGAAAGGTGTTGCGGCCGGACTTGGCGATCATCTCCTCGCGCAGCTCCGGCTTGCCGGTGGCATCGTACTCGACATAGGAAACGCCCTTCTTGTCGAGCAACGCCTTTGCGCTGGCGCAATAGCCGCAGAACTGGCGAGTATAAACGGTGACATCAGCCATGGGAAACTCCTCGGGAGAGGGGCACGAAAATGTGCTGTGAAGGACAGAGCCCTCATATAGGCCCGGACAAAGCCCTTGCAAAGGTCAAAACAGTGACATCCGCGGCCCCTGCCTTCTTCAGGGCAGCGGAGGCTGCGCTGACCGTCGCCCCGGTCGTATAGACATCGTCGATCAGGACGAGCCGCCGCCCGAAGACAAGATCCTCCCGCCCTTCCGGCACCGCGAAGGCGCCGCGCACGTTGAGCGCCCGCTGGTTCGCCGTCAGCCCCACCTGCTGCTGCGTCCGCTTGCGCCGCACCAGCGCCTCGGCGAGAAACGGCTTGCCCGCCTGCCGCCCCACATGCCGCGCCAGTTCCGCCGACTGGTTGAACATCCGCCGGAACATCCGCATGCGATGCAGAGGCACGGCAAGCACCGCGTCGGCCGCAGCGATCTCGGCGGAGGCCGCCCGCACCATCCAGGCCGCCATCATCGGCGCGAGATCGGTCCGGTCGCGATATTTCAACCCGTGCACCAGATGCCGCGCGACCCCCTCATGCAGCGCCACGGAGCGCAGCCGGTCGAAGATCGGAGGATGAGCAATTGCCTCCGGCGACAGCATGCCCTCGCCCGGATCGTGTGCAAACGGCAGTCCCAGAACCTCGCAGAACGGCCGCTCGATCAAGCGCAGACTCGCCCAGCAATCGCTGCACAGCGCATTGTGCGCTAGGGTCTGGACATGGCAATGGGCGCAGGTCGGTGGATAGACGAGGTGAAACAGCCCGCGCAGCAACATCCCGGAACGTTCCAGGCTGACGGAGAGCGATTTCTGCACTAAGTGAGCCACCATGCGCTGACTTTACGCCTCAAGGGACGTCGAGCCAATCCGCGTCATCAAGGGAAGACCGCCATGAACGAGATTTTCGATGAAGCTCTGATCGCCCGCAACCGCAGCCGCGCCCGGGCGCAAAAGGCGGAAGGGGCCGATTTTTTGCTGGAGTTGACGGCGCGCGAACTCGCCGACCGCCTGGCCATCGTCGAACGCCGCTTCGACCGGGCCGTCGAACTCTTTGGCGGAAGCGGGCTCACGGCAAAGGCGGCCCTCGCCAC
The DNA here is from genome assembly GCA_900473805.1 of Hyphomicrobiales bacterium. Taxonomy (GTDB): domain Bacteria; phylum Pseudomonadota; class Alphaproteobacteria; order Rhizobiales; family Rhizobiaceae; genus Allorhizobium. The sequence goes on from UCMS01000022.1 coordinate 22,380, forward strand.
CGGGAAGATCGCAGATCTGGAGCGGATCGAAACCGATGCGATCCTGCTCGACGCGGGCAGTGGACGCGTCACCAACTTCGAAAGCGTCCCCCTGGAGCCCCAGTCGGTCAACTTGATCCTCTCGCCGCTCTCCCTGCACCTGACCAATGACACGCCGGGTATGCTGATCCAGATGCGCCGCGCGCTGAAGCCAGATGGCCTGCTGCTTGCCGCCATTCCGGGTGCGGGCACATTGGCCGAACTGCGCGACGTCCTCTTGGCAGCGGAGACCGAGATATACGGCGGTGCCAGCCCTCGCGTCGTGCCCTTCGCCGATATCCGCGACATCGGCGCGCTCATGCAGCGCTCGGGCTTTGCCCTTCCCGTCATTGATGAGGAGAGTTTTACGGTCCGCTACGACCATATCTTCGCGCTGATGCGGGACCTGAAGGCCATGGGCATGGCCAATCCCTTGATCGGCCGCAGCCGGAGACCGGTCTCACGCCGCTTCTTCCTGCGCGCAGCAGAACTCTACGCCGAGCGTTACGCTGATCCGGACGGTCGCATCCGTGCAACCTTCTCGATCGTCTTCGTCTCGGGCTGGTCACCCCATGAGAGTCAGCAAAAACCCCTGAAGCCCGGCTCCGCAAAGATGCGCCTGGCCGACGCGCTGGACCCGAACAGGGCGATACCGCTTGGCCGGGAAGGCAGCGATTAGCTCCAGGCCGCCGTGATCGTCGTCGTCACGGTTTCGAAGACACCTTGGACGGAGCCGCTCAATGCCCCGAACCCGCTGATCAGGGCAACACTCATGATGGCGGCGATCAGGCCGTACTCGATCGCGGTTGCGCCGCTCTGGTCGGCGATCATGTCACGCAATGGACGCATGCGGTCTCCTGGCGATCGAGCAGGACCCTGCCGTGCAGGGTTCCCGGCACGGTGGTGATTAACAGGCCTGGCCGGAGCCGTAGCCGTCGATGATGCAAACGGAACCGGGTGTTTCCTGAAGTACGCTGCGACGGATCGTATAGCGTTTGCCCGGATCACCCTTCGGGATCGAACCCGTGGTCATCATGTCGTAGTCGGCAGGCTCGAAAGCCAGCGTCTTGCGGTCGGTCTTTGAGGCGAGCATCGGCGTCAGGACAAGCGAAAGGGCAATCGCAGCCGTGCCAAAAAGCAAGGCGATATTGAGTACACCAGTCCGACCGGACTTGATCGAAGACCGCTCTCTCGACCGTGCGGCCTTCCAGAAATCCTCGTTTACCATGATACGCTCCACACACGTTTACGACGCATGAACAGAGGGTATATTGCGGTGCGGTGTATAAACTTTGCGTTAACGACGCGCCAAGAATTCGAGCCTGCTTACAGAAGATCCTGGAGAAACGGGATCAGCGGTTCGTCGGCCGGCGGCATGGGATAATCCCGCAGCGCCTTCGATTTCACCCATTTGATCGCCTGGCCTTCCCGCCCCTGGGGAATCCCCTCGTAACGCCGGCAGATATAAAGCGGCATCAGCAGGTGGAATTTCTCGTAGGTGTGGCTGGCAAAGGTCAGAGGAGCCAGGCATGCCACTTTGGTGACGATGCCCAATTCCTCGTTGAGTTCCCGCACTAGCGTCTCTTCCGGCGTTTCGCCGGCTTCAACCTTGCCACCGGGAAACTCCCACAGACCAGCGAGCGACTTGCCCTGCGGCCGCTGCGCCAGAAGAATGCGGTTGTCGGCATCGACGAGTGCGCAGGCAGCAACGAGCAGGATCGGCTTCTTCTCGTCGCTCATGCTGCATCCATCTTTCGCCAGTAATGGTAGCGATAGGCCTCCTTGAAACCCGTTCTCGCATAAAGCGCGAGCGCCGCCTCGTTCGTGGCCACCACCTGAAGCCAGGCGGTGCGCGCGCCGCGCATCCGGGCCCAGCGCAGCGCCGTGCTCAGGATCTCGACGCCCAATCCCTGACCTCGTCTGTCGACACGCACGGCAAGCGACATGATGCCGGCGAGATCGTTGTCCTGGACGCAGAGCGTCGCGGCCAATGGCCCGCTCTGCGGATCCTCGATAATGAAGAGGCCGGTCGGTGGCTTGATGCCAGTGATGATTTCCGCCAAAGCTGGCTTCAGCGCCGGATCTGTTCTGTGGACGGTGATATCGGCATCGACGAACCGCCCGACGTCATGGGTCGGCAAATGATCCATGGTATCGGGAAGTTCGAGCGTCGCGAGATCGCAGGTCATAGTGACCACATCCTCGAAACACTCCCAACCACTCGCCTCCAGGTGATCGATCAACTGCTTGGGCGAAAGCGGCGTCTGCCGGATCAGCAGCGGCCGGCCATGCGCTTCGAAGCGACGGGAAGCCTTCTCGAGGCGCAGGGCAATGTCGCGATGATCGGACGGATCCAGCGCGACGACGCAGTTTAGCCGCTTCGATGGATGGCTGCCGGTCAGCCGCACCTGCCAACTGCCGTCATAGACCACGCTGCTGGCCGGCCAGGCGCGAAAGCCAACGGCCTCCAGGCGCCGAACGAGCGGCAGATTGGGCTCGGAATATGTCATCTGCATTCCGGGTTCAGCTCCGGTAGTCGCCGTTGATCGCGACATATTCCTTGGTCAGATCGCAGGTCCACACCGTCGCCGTTCCGGATCCCAGCCCGATATCGACGGTGACCGGAATATCTTCTTTCTCCATGACCGCCGTGGTCGCGGCTTCCGAGTAATCCGGATCGCGCTCACCATTGACGGCCACGCGGACGTCGCCAAACCAGATGGCCAGACGGTCGCGGTCCGCCATTTCGCCGGACTTGCCGACGGCCATGACAATACGGCCCCAATTGGCATCTTCGCCGGCAACGGCCGTCTTGACCAGCGGCGAATTCGCGATCGACAGAGCGATCTTTTTGGCCGCGAGATCGGTCTCGGCACCCTTGACGGTCACGGCAACCATTTTACGGGCACCTTCGCCGTCACGCACCACCTGCAGCGCGAGATCCTTCAGCAGATCGTTGAGCGCTTGGCGGAATTCGGCAAGACGTGCATCGTCTGCGCGATCCACGCTCGCCTGGCCGTCGGCAGCAGCCGCACCGGTCGCAAACAGCAGCAGCGTGTCGGAGGTCGACGTGTCGCTGTCGACGGTGATCGAATTGAAGCTCGGCTCAACACCCTCGGAAAGAAGCGCCTGCAGCGCGGTCGAGGAAATGGCGGCATCCGTCACGACGAAAGAGAGCATCGTCGCCATATCGGGCGCGATCATGCCGGCGCCCTTGGCAATACCGTTGATCGTGACGGCGACGCCGTCGATCGTGGCCGAACGCGTCGCGACCTTCGGATAGGTATCCGTGGTCATGATCGCCTTTGCGGCTTCGAGCCAGAAATCGCCCTTGGCGTCAGCGGCCATCTGGTCAAGCACGCCGGCAAACTTCGTCGCATCGAGCGGCTCGCCGATCACGCCGGTCGAGGCGAGATAGATCTCGTTCTCGCCGCAGCCAAGTGCGGATGCCGCAGACTTTGCTGTCAGGTCTGTCGCAGCCTTGCCCTTGATCCCGGTAAAGGCATTCGCATTGCCGGAATTGACCACCACGCCGCGCGCAACGCCATGGCCGAGATTCTGTCGGCAGAAATCGACAGGAGCCGACGGGCATTTCGACTTGGTGAAGACCCCTGCAACAGCAGCCGGGCTATCGAAGGCCATTAGCAGCACATCGGTGCGGTTCTTGTACTTGATACCGGCCGCCGCCGTTGCCATCCGCACACCGCGGATGACGGGCATATCGACATAGGATTTCGGGGCGAGCGGAGAAATGCTGGAAGACATGGTGCCTGGCCTGTACTGGAAGGCCCGCAAACTGCGGGCCTTTTGATGATGCTATGGATGCGACGGGATCGGCAGCTTACTGCTGCGCCTGCTGCTTGTTGGCCTCTTCATAGCCCTTGCGCAGGGTTTCGTCGACAATCTCGACCTTCTGCTCGGCCTTCGCCTTCTCGATCAGCGCAAGATACTTGTCGCGCATGACGAGCTGACGAACCTGCTGCTCGACCGCTTCGAATGCCGGCGGAGCGGCTTCGCGCTTGTCTTCGAGCAGGATGACGTGGAAGCCGAACTGCGTCTTCACCGGGGTCTTGGTATAGGTGCCCTTCTCCAGCGCAAAAGCAGCTTCTTCGAATTCCGGAACCATGCGGCCCTTCGTGAAGTAGCCCAGATCGCCGCCTTCCGACTTGTTCGGATCCGTCGACTTTTCCTTCGCCAGATCAACGAAGCTCTTGCCGGCATCGAGTTCGGCGATGATCGCCTTGGCTTCGTCTTCCGTCTTCACGAGGATGTGGCGGGCACGGATTTCTTCCTGCTTCGGAAGAGCTGCCACTTCCTTGTCGTAACGCGCCTTCACCTCTTCGGGGGTGACGGCATCAACGACGTTCTTCTTGAAATAGGCATTGTGCAGTTCGCGTTCGGCGATGAAGGCCAGGCGACGCTGGTATTCAGGATCGTCCTTCAGGCCGGCAGCCTCGGCATTGGCTGCGAGCAGCTTCACGTCGATGGCGCCGGAGAGGGCAGCAACCTTCTTCTGCTCGTCAGGCAGCTGGGAGAGCTGCGGATCGAGATTGGCAATGGCGAGATCGAGTTCGGACTGCTTGATTTCCAGCGAGCCGACCTTGGCCACGACGGCATCCTCGGCAGAGGCGACGCCCTGGAGGGCGATGAGCGACACGCAGGCGGCGAGAACGATTTTATTGAGGCGAAGCATGAAAGACCTTTCGGATGGTGAACCGTTTGAAGACCGTTCGAATCAGGCAAAAAATTGTCAGACGCCCGACAAATGCAGGTCTTTCCGATCGCCCTGCGCCGTTGACATCATTCGACCCCCCTCTTATCTGTCACGCAACCTCGCGTCCAGAGCAGTTTCGGGACGCATTGCGCCTATTCGACTGTGCTCATAAGGGCCGGAAGACTGGGTCAACGTTATGACGAAGGTCAGAAAGGACCATCAATATGGTCAGTCTTGGTGGACTTGCGCGAAAGATTTTCGGCTCGTCGAACGAACGTCGCGTTCGCTCCTACCAGCCTCAGGTAGCCGCCATCGGCGCCCTTGAGGAGAAGATGAAGGCGCTGTCGGACGCAGAACTGGCCGCCAAGACGGTCGAATTCCGCGCCCAGCTCGCTGCCGGCAAGACGCTTCAGGACATACTCGTCCCGGCCTTTGCGGTGGCCCGCGAAGGTGCCCGTCGCGCGCTCGGCATGCGTCCTTTTGACGTACAGCTGATCGGCGGTATGATCCTCAATGACAACTCCATCGCCGAGATGAAGACCGGCGAAGGCAAGACCCTCGTGGCGACCTTGGCCGTTTATCTGAACGCGCTGGCCGGCAAGGGCGTCCATGTCGTGACCGTCAACGACTACCTTGCCCGCCGCGACGCGGCCACCATGTCGAAGATGTATGGCTTCCTCGGCCTCACCACTGGCGTCATCGTCCATGGTCTGTCCGATGACGAGCGCCGCGCGGCCTATGCCTGCGACATCACCTACGCGACGAACAACGAACTCGGCTTCGACTATCTCCGCGACAACATGAAGTATGAGCGCGCCCAGATGGTGCAGCGCGGCCACAACTTCGCGATCGTCGACGAAGTGGACTCGATCCTGGTCGACGAAGCCCGCACGCCGTTGATCATTTCCGGCCCACTGGACGACCGCTCGGATCTCTACAACACGATCGATGCCTTCATTCCGGTCCTCTCGGAAGAAGACTACGAGATCGATGAAAAGCAGCGTTCGGCCAACTTCTCCGAAGTCGGAACGGAAAAGCTCGAAAACCTGCTGCGTCAGGCCGGCCTTCTCAAGGGCGAGAGCCTCTACGACGTTGAAAACGTTGCGATCGTTCACCACATCAACAACGCGCTGAAGGCCCACAAGCTCTTCCAGCGCGACAAGGACTACATCGTCCGCAACGGCGAAATCGTCATCATCGACGAATTCACCGGCCGCATGATGCCGGGCCGCCGTTATTCGGAAGGCCAGCACCAGGCGCTTGAAGCCAAGGAAAAGGTCCAGATCCAGCCCGAGAACCAGACGCTCGCCTCGATCACCTTCCAGAACTATTTCCGCATGTACAAGAAGCTGGCCGGCATGACCGGTACGGCGGCAACCGAAGCGGAAGAATTCGCCAACATCTACGGTCTCGAAGTCGTCGAAGTCCCGACCAACCTGCCGATCAAGCGTATCGACGAGGACGACGAGGTCTACCGGACGGTCGAGGAAAAGTTCAAGGCGATCATTGAGGAGATCAAGACCGCCAATGGCCGCGGCCAGCCCGTGCTCGTCGGCACCACCTCGATCGAAAAGTCCGAACTGCTCGCCAACATGCTGAGCCAGTCCGGCTTCAAGGACTTCAAGGTCCTGAACGCCCGCTATCACGAGCAGGAAGCCTATATCGTCTCCCAGGCCGGCGTCCCCGGCGCCGTCACGATCGCGACCAACATGGCCGGCCGCGGTACTGACATCCAGCTCGGCGGCAACCTGGAAATGCGTCTCGAACACGAACTGGCCGAAATCGAGCCGGGTCCGGAGCGCGACGCCAAGGCCGAAGCCATCAAGGCCGAAATCGCTGCCCTCAAGCAGAAGTCGCTCGAAGCCGGCGGTCTCTATGTGATTGCCACCGAACGCCACGAAAGCCGCCGTATCGACAACCAGCTGCGCGGTCGCTCGGGCCGTCAGGGCGACCCTGGCCGTTCGAAGTTCTACCTGTCGCTCCAGGACGACCTGATGCGCATCTTCGGCTCCGACCGCATGGACGGCATGCTGCAGAAGCTGGGTCTGAAGGACGGCGAAGCCATCGTCCATCCCTGGATCAACAAGGCCCTCGAACGCGCCCAGAAGAAGGTCGAAGCCCGCAACTTCGACATCCGCAAGAACCTTCTGAAGTATGACGACGTCATCAACGACCAGCGCAAGGTCATCTTCGAGCAGCGCATCGAGCTGATGGACGCGACTGACGTGTCCGCGACCGTCACCGACATGCGCCACGAAGTCATCGAGACCATGGTCGGCATCCACATTCCCGAAACCGCCTATGTCGAACAGTGGGATGTCGCCGGCCTCAAGCAGAAGGTTGCGATGACCCTCAATCTCGACCTGCCGGTCGAGGCCTGGGCGGCCGAAGAAGGCATTGCCGAAGACGACATCTACAACCGCATCATGGAAGCCGCCGACAAGGCCTATGCCGACAAGGCCGAGCGCTTCGGCGCCGAACTGATGGCCTATGTCGAGCGCTCCGTCGTGCTGCAGACCATCGACAACCTGTGGCGCGAGCACATCGTCAACCTCGATCATCTGCGCTCGGTCGTCGGTTTCCGCGGCTACGCCCAGCGCGACCCGCTGCAGGAATACAAGGCCGAAGCCTTCGAGCTCTTCCAGGCCCTGCTCGCCAACCTGCGCGACGCGGTGACCACGCAGATGTCCCGCGTCGAGCTCGTGCGTGAAGCACCGCCGGCACCGACCCCGCCGCCGGTCATGGAAGGTCATCATCTCGACGCCACCACCGGCGAGGACGACTTTGCCGAAGGTTCCCAGGTGGCCCCGCAGAACCGCGACCCGCAGGACCCCAAGACCTGGGGCACGGTCGGCCGCAACGAGGCCTGCCCCTGCGGCTCGGGCAAGAAGTACAAGCATTGCCACGGCGCCTTCGAAAGCGCCTGACCTCTGAGCTCATCCTGAAACGCCTGAAACGCCCGCGCAATGTCGCGGGCGTTTTGCGTTTTGGCAGCATTCTGGCAAAGCCCGGCGATCGGACCTAAAACAGATCTCGGGTGATTCCCTGGTCTTGCCAGCTGGCAGCCATAGGGGAAGCGGAACGGTCACGGGGACAAGATGGCGAAGCTGACGGCGGAACAGATCCTCTTCAAGGCAAACGCCTACGCAAAGAAGGGCGAGTTCAGCGAGGCTCGCCAGCTTTATCGCGTCGTTCTCCAGGCACAACCGAACAACAAGCCGGCCAAGCAGGGGCTGGCCCGCCTCGACGCCATGGCACCGGAAACGCCACAACCACCGGCAGACCTCATCACTGCACTGGCTGCAGCCTACAATGCCGGCCGCATCACATCCGTCGAACCGCAGATCGCCGCCGCTCTGCGCCAGTATCCCGCCTCGTTTCTGCTCTGGAACATCGAGGGTCTGAGACTGCGTGCCGTGGCACAGTATGAGCGGGCGGCAAGCGCCTTTACCGAGGTCACGCGGCTGGAACCGGGTTATGCCGACGGCTATAACAATCTCGGCATCACCCTCATCGATCTCGGCAAACCCCAGGCGGCGGAGGAGGCACTGGCGAGCGCCGTTGCCCTGCGCCCCGACTATCCCGAGGGCCACAACAATCTCGGCAATGCCTTGAAAGCGCAGGGTAAGCTCAGTGCGGCCATGCGCTGTTACGAAAAGGCTCTCCAGTTGCGCCCCGATTTTGCGGAAGCCCACAGCAATCTCGGCAGCGCCCACCGCGAACGCGGCAATCTCGATCCGGCCGTCGCCCACCTGCGCCGTGCGGTGGCGGAAAGGCCGGATTTTGTCGATGCCTATGTCCATCTGGCATCCGCATTGAAAGACCAGGGCCAAATCACCGCCGCCATCGACAGTCTTGCACGCGCTGTCGAGCTCAAGCCGGACCACCAGGTGGCAAAGGGTCAGCTCCTGCATTTGCGCCAGCACGCCTGTGACTGGACCCGCACGAGCGAAATGACGGCGGCGCTACCCACCCTCGGTCTCCTCGGCGCAAGTGTGCCCCCTTTCACGACGCTCGCGATGGAAGACAATCCGGAGCGCCAGAAATTGCGCTCCATCAACTGGCGCAAGCAGACCTATCGTCAGCATCCTCAAACCCTTCCGCCTGCGGTGGCAGAACGACCCGAGAAGCTGCGCATCGGCTATTTCAGTGCCGATTTCCATGACCACGCGACCTTGTTCCTGATGGCCGGCCTGCTGCGTGAGCACGACAGATCCCGCTTCGAGGTCCGCGCCTACAGCTATGGTCGGCACAAGAAGGGCATCTGGCGGGATCAAATGCTCGGCCACGTGGATCATTTCGCCGATGCTCATGCCCTGGACGACGATGACATCGTCCGGCTGGCACGGCAGGATCGGCTGGACATTGCAATCGATCTGAAGGGATACACCGGCGACACCCGCAGCGAAGTCTTCGCCTCGCGCCTCGCCCCCGTCCAGATCGCCTATCTCGGCTACCCCGGCACCATGGGCGCGGATTTCATCGACTACATGATTGCCGATCCCATCGTGATTCCGCCAAAGGAGCGCTCCGCCTACACCGAACACGTCATCTATCTGCCGCACACTTACCAGCCGACGGACGATCAGCGACACATCCCGGAAACATCCACCACCCGCGCGGATTTCGGTCTGCCCGAAGACGCCTTCGTTTTCTGCAGCTTCAACAACAACTACAAGATCGGCCCCGCGGAATTCGATGTCTGGATGCGGCTCTTGCACGCGGTGCCGACGGGCGTGCTCTGGCTGTTGCGGTCAAATCCCGCAGCCGAGGTCAATCTGCGCCGTGAAGCGCAAGCGCGCGGGATTGTCGCAGACCGCCTCGTCTTTGCCGAGAAAATGGAGCACGCGGCCCATCTCGCACGGCACCGCCATGCCGACCTCTTCCTCGACACCTTCAACTACAATGCCCATACGACTGCGAGCGACGCGCTGTGGGCCGGCCTGCCGCTGGTGACCAAACGCGGCCGCCAGTTCTCCGCTCGGGTGGCAGCAAGCCTCCTGTGTGCGATCGGCTTGGTCGATCTGGTCACGGAAACTGAAGAGGCCTACGAGACCCTGATTTTGAGCCTCGCTCAGGATCCGGCCCATCTGAAGGACATCAAGACGAGGCTCGCCGCCAACCGGCAAAGCCATCCCCTTTTCGATACGAAGCGTTACACACGCGATTTCGAGGCCGGCCTTGAAGAGGCCCATCGACGTTACCGCGATGGTCTGCCCGCAGCCGACATTTCGCTCTGACCACCCCTATGACCGATCGGGCTCCGGCATACCGGACGGTCGGTGAAGGCCGCCGTCGCGCATTCAAGCTTGAAGCTTTCTAAACCTTTGACTGCAAAAGTGCCCCGAGATCGGTGTGGTCTTCAATCCCGCCAGGTCTTCTTCCAACGGGGGCGATGCATGTCAGGTGCGCCGGGGCGCGAGCATCACTGGGATTCCCTGCGAGCTCTGCTGATGCTGCTCGGCATCCCCTATCACGCCGCCATGGCCTACAACACCCGTGTCCTCTGGGACGTCCAGTCGCTGGAGAAAAGCGAAGCCCTGACCTTTCTCAGCGGTTTCCTCGTGACCTTCCGCATGCCGGCTTTCTTCATCGTCGCCGGTTATTTCGCCGCGATGCTGCTCGCGCGCCGCCCACCCCTGGCGTGGTTGCGGAGCCGCTTCATCCGCCTCGGCCTACCCTTCCTGACAGGCCTGGTCCTGCTTGCCCCGCCACAGCTCTTCTTCATCGACCTGAAGGATGCGCTGAATGGCGTTCTGACCATGCCGCAGGCCATGAACCGGGCGGCCCATGACATCACCCATCCCGGCTTCGGCTGGATTATGCATCTCTGGTTCCTGCCGGCACTCCTCGCCTACAGCACTCTGATCGCACTTTCTGCCTTCTGGGCCGAAGCAGCCGGCCTGATGCCCCAACTTCGCCGGGCTGCAGACGCCGTTACCCGGCATCGGAGCCTCGTGCTGCCGGTCGTGCTTGTCTTCGCCATGTCCTGGGAAATCGCGATCGCTCTGACCCACACCTATTTCATGGCCCGGCCCTCCGGCTTTGCCTTTCTCGTGGCCCATGGCGTGGATCCCTATCTCCGTTATTTGCCCTTTTTCCTGCTCGGCGTCGTCATGCGCGCCGTCCCGGATCTCCGCCCGTCCCTGATCTGGCAGGGCGGCTGGGTCTTGCCCGTGTTTGCCATAACGGCCGCGAGCGCCGCGTCCCTCCTGCGCGGCCGAACGGGCCTCGAACTTGAGATCCTCTACAACGCTGCCGATGCCATCGCAGCGATCCTGATGAGCGCCCTGCTGATCGGCTGCGCCAACCGCTTCTGGAACCGCCAGGACCAGAGGGTCGACCGCATCGTCGATGCCTCCTTCACCATCTACCTCCTGCATCATCCGCTGATCTACGCGCTGGTTACCCTCTTCCTTCTGGTCGCCTGGCCCCCGGTCGTCGAATTCGTCATAGTGTGCCTGTCGACGCTGGCGCTCTCCTACGCGGCGCACCGGATCCTCAGGAGAAGCCGACTGGCCCTTTTTCTCTTCAACGGTCTTCCATTGCACCCGACACCCCCTTCCACGACCCCGCCCATCACCGCCGAGGGCACACTTCGTTAACCCTGATGTGTCAACACTTGGGACCACGCCCGTCCCTGTGAGAAGTATTGCGTTCGTCACGATGACTGTTCTGGAAGCAGCGGAGAAATGGTTGCCCGCAGGTCAGGTTCTGGCCCGCGTGCTCCGTGCTGAAGACGACCAGTCCCGCGCCAGGCTGATGGCCATGGTCGCCTTCGCCATCCGGATTTTGAGCGCTGCGATCGCATTCGTGTCCCAGATCATCCAGGCGCGGCTGATGGGCGAATTCGAATACGGCATCTTTGTCTTCGTCTGGGTCCTCGTGGTGCTCGCCGGCAATTTTTCCTGCCTCGGCTTCCCCACCGCCCTCATCCGCTTCCTGCCGCAATATGATCTCGACAAGGCCGAGGACGAAATCCGCGGCCTTACCATGACCGCCCGCGTCTTCGCCATGCTGAGCGCCAGCGCCTTCGTGCTGATCGGCGTCGCCGCCCTCCATTTCTTCGAAGACAAGATCGAGACCTATTACCTCGTTCCTCTCTTCCTCGCTCTCTTTGCTTTGCCGATGATTGCGCTCGGTGACGTTCTTGACGGCACCGCACGCGCCAATCGCTGGCCGGTCGTCGCGATGAGCCCGACCTACATCATCCGCCCGACTTTGATCCTCGTCTTCATGCTGGCAGCCGTCAGCCTCGGCGCACCGGCAACCGCCGCGACAGCGCTGCAGGCCGCCTTGGCCGCCACCTATGTCACCACACTCGGCCAGTTCCTGACCATCGACCGCCGCCTGGTTCGGCGCTACGAAAAGGGTGCGCGCAAGATCGATTTCCTCGCCTGGTTCCGGGTTGCCTTCCCGATCTTCCTGATCGAGGGCTTCGGCTTCCTGCTCACCAATTCCGACGTCATCGTTGTCGGCTTCTATCTTCCTCCCGATCAGGTCGCCGTCTATTTCGCCGCAGCCAAAACCATGGCGCTGGTGCAGTTCGTTTTCTTCGCCGTCAAAGCCGGTGCCACGCCGCGCTTTTCTGCCCTGATGGCGGAAGGGGACCGCACAGGTCTTGCCGCCTTTGCCGGGACTGCCGCCCGCTGGACCTTCTGGCCCTCGGTCGCCGTCGGTGCCCTTGTTCTGCTCCTCGGAGAATTTCTGCTCGGCATGTTCGGCCCCGCTTTCACCGCAGGCTACATGCTGATGGTCATCCTCTTTGCCGGCAATATGGCGAAAGCCATGGTGGGTCCTGCCGAAATGCTGCTGACCATGGCCGGCCGGCAGAAGCTCTGCGTCGGCGTCTATTTCCTGGCGCTCGCCACCAATATCGGCCTCAACGTATCGCTGATCCCGCATTTGGGCCTCGCCGGCGCCGCCATCGCGACCGCCAGTGCCATGGCTATCGAGGCCGTCCTGCTCCACTGGACGGTCCGCCGCGCGCTCGGCGTCGTCGTCTTTGCCTTTGCCGATCCGCTCGCCCTGATGCGCAGAATGGAGGCGAAAACAGCATGACCGACCGCCTCTATACGGAAAGCATGAACAGCGGTGCAAACCGCCTGATCGGCAGTCTGACCGGTGGCGATATGCGCCAGGGCGCCGAGGCAGAATATGCGATCGGCCGCCCCGGCCGCCGTCTCAGCATCTATCCTGGCCAGATGGGCTATGACCTCCAGGACGAACTGGAGCACCTGACCTATCGCGTCATGGAGGCCAATGTCTTCTTCGCGCCGCGCTTCCTCGCCCCAGCTATGCCGCGTCTGGAAGAGCGCCAGATCCGGCTGGCCGTGATCCGGGATGAGGACGAACGTCGCTCGCGCCTGCGCATGCTCTTTCCTTACTCGGTCGAGAAACCCGGCTTCTCCGTCGGCCCCTCGATCATGCGGGTCTGGTCGAACCCCTTCGGCCCGCTCGGCACGCCGCTTGTGGATGCAGAAGGCGCCGCCGAAACGCTGGACAACCTTCTGGACGCGATCGGCCGCCCCGAGGCCAAGCTGCCCGGCATCATCGTCTTTCCGGATCTGAGGCTCGAAGGGCGCTTCTCCCAGCTCGCTCGCGCCGTCGCCATCGGCCGCGATCTGCCGCTGACCGTCACCAACACCTATGAACGGCCCATGCTGGAGAGCCTGGAAGATGGCGAATCCTATCTGCGCGGCGCGCTCAACAAGAACCATCTGCGCGAAATGCGTAGACAGTTCCGCCTGCTCTCGGAGCTCGGCTCCGTGACCTACAATGTCGCCCGCCAGCCGGACGAAATCCGCGTGCGCATGGAGGAATTTCTGGCCCTGGAGGCGAGCGGCTGGAAGGGTCGCAAGCGCTCCGCCATGGTCAACGACCGCCTGCGCGCCGCCTTTGCACGCGAGGCGATCACCAATCTCGCCGAGGCCGACCAGGTTCGCATTCACACGCTCGATCTGGATGGTCGCGCCATCGCCTCGATGGTCGTCTTCATCATGGCCGGCGAAGCCTATACCTGGAAGACCGCCTTCGACGAAACCTATGCCCGCTACTCGCCAGGCAAGCTGCTCGTGGCCGATTTGACGGAATGGCATCTCGACGACGCCAACATCCAGCGCACGGACAGCTGCGCCATGCCCGATCACCCGATCATGGCCCGTTTCTGGAAGGAGCGGGAAGCGATGGGGACGCTGGTTGTCGGCCTGCGCTCCAATGCCGACCGCGACGTCCGTCAGGTAGGCGCGCAGCTGCACATGTATCGCAACACCCGCAACATCGCCCGCATCCTGCGCGACAAGGTCCTCAACCGCCGTTTCGGCGGATGACGCGCTCATAAGTCGGCCGTCCGCCCGTGGATGGCGCGGTTTCAGCCTCGGCGCGCGCCGGCTGCGGCAATGATTGGATCGACGGCACCACCCTCCGGCGCAGCAGGGGCCCGGGTAAGCTCGCCATCCCGCAGGAAGCGTCGGATCACTTTGCCGCTGGTCGTCAGCGGAAGCTCGTCGACAAAATCGATCTCCCGTGGATACTCGTGCATCGACAGGCGATGTTTTACCCAATCGCGGATTTCGGCAGCGAGCTCGTCGCTCGGCTGGAAACCCGGCTGCAGAACAACGAAGGCCTTGACGATTTCAGTCCGCAGCGGATCCGGCTTGCCGATGACAGCCGCAAGCCGCACGGCGGGATGGCCGTTCAGGCAGTCCTCGATCTCCGCCGGCCCGATGCGGTATCCCGATGAGGTGATCACATCGTCATCGCGGCCGAAGAACTGCACATAGCCCTCGGCATCCTGCCTCCCCAGATCGCCGGTCTTCATCCAGTCGCCGACGAATTTGCCTTCGGTGGCCTCGGGATTGTTCCAGTAACCGAGAAACATCACCGGATCGGGCCGCCGGATCGCGACCTGCCCAGTCTCACCGGCAGGCAGCTCGCGGCCCTGGTCGTCGATGATCGCGACCGTATGGCCCGGCACCGCCTTCCCGATGAAACCACCCTTCGTCACGCCGAGATGCGCTGCCGAGGAGAGCACGAAATTGCACTCGGTCTGTCCGTAGAATTCGTTAGGCACGAGGCCGAGCGCCGATTTGACCCATTCATACGTTTCACGCCCCAGCGATTCCCCCGCCGACCCGATGCTGCGCAGAACGAGATCATATTGCGCCCTGGGATTGTCGACCGCCTTCAGGAGCCGCAGCGCCGTCGGCGGAATGAAGGCGTTCTTGACCTTCATCTCCGCCATGATGCGAAAGGCCATATGCGGATCGAATTTTTGCGCTGGCGACGAGACAACGGGCACGCCCAGCATCAAGGCGGGCAGGAGCGCGTTCAAAAGCCCTCCCGCCCAGGCCCAGTCAGACGGCGTCCAGATCTTGTCGCCGGGCTGCGGCAGGAATGCATGTGCCAGCTGAAAACCGGGAATATGGCCCGCCAGCACCCGATGTCCGTGCAGCGCGCCTTTGGGCGGCCCGGTGGTACCGGAGGTATAGATCATCAAGGCCGGATCATCGGGCCCGCTTTCCGCGACGGAGAAGACCGAAGGCCGGC
This sequence comes from Hyphomicrobiales bacterium, assembly GCA_900473805.1. Taxonomy (GTDB): domain Bacteria; phylum Pseudomonadota; class Alphaproteobacteria; order Rhizobiales; family Rhizobiaceae; genus Allorhizobium. Next base: position 37,660 of record UCMS01000022.1, read on the forward strand.
CTTCGATCATCTCGGCGAAACCGGACGCGCCATCGACCGCCCCGTCGATCGACACGATGTCCTTGAGCGCCGTAAGCCGGCTCCGGATCGGCGCAAGCCGCGACAGACCGAAAGCATTGGTCACGACAACGCACGCACCCGCGTCCTTCAGTCGGTATTCGAGCGCCTCTTCCCCGAACAGCAAGGCCAGCGGCAGGGCAATCGCTCCCATCTTGTAGATCGCCACATGGGCAATCACCGTTTCGAAGCATTGCGGCAGCAGCAGCGCCACGCGATCACCGCGTCGGACACCAAAGCCGGAAAGCGCATGGGCGAACCGCGACGATTGCGCAGCAAGCGTGCCATAGCTCATGGCCAGATGGCGACCGTCCGGCGAGAAATGTTCAAGGCAGACCCGATCCGGCGCCCGCGCCGCCCAATCGTCGGCCACCACCCGACCGATATTGAAATCGGCGGGGATATCCCAGCGGAAGTCGCGACGGAGATCATCATAGGTGTCGCGAGGTGTCAGCAGCATGGCCAGGGGGTCCGTGTCCTCATGCCGCTGTGCTAACATTCATCTCGCACTTGCACAATAAAAAGCCCGCATCAGCGTAAACGCCAAATGCGGGCACCGTGCCGGATCTCGGTTGCCGGATGAGCGTGCAGCCCACCCTGCCGCACGCAGAAGGGACCGCTCTTCGGGGCCCGTTGTTCCACCGGCGCGATGCTTCAGCCCTTCGGCTTGGAAGCCTCACCCTTCATATGCGCGACGAGTGCAGAGAGCGCTCCGGCACGCACCATCTGGGCCGGCGTGCGACCGTTAAACTCGGGCAGATGGTGGCTGCGATACCACTTCTCGGCAGCCGCGCCGGGTCCGACGCTCTTCGCAGCCAGAGCCAGCACCAGAGCCTTGGCCTCCGCCGGCGAGACGGCATTCGCCTCAATGGCCGCATCGACCCGGGCGATGGCGGCTTTGACCGACTGTTGCCGCAGGGTCTGTCGCAAGGCCACGGCCTTGGGCGCGATCGGCGCAACGATGTTGATGCGAGCCTTGCCATCCGCGGCTGCAGCCGTTGAGGTCGCTGCTGTCTTCACTGGCGACTTCGGCAGCAGGCCCGCATCGACGCTCACCTGCAGAACGGGCTGCCGGATATGGATCTTCTTGCCGGACGTCGTCATGCCAATGCCTTCCGTTGAAATCTTGTATTGCGGACCTTCGGGTCATCAGCCCAAACCGCCAGAACAGCCAGACTGCAGAGCAGGTCCGACGTCGTCTCTAGCAGCTTGCCCCCCGCCCTTCAACCGGCAGCACAACGCCGGCATAGCGTCGGCTGCTTACGCCCGCCTTGGACCCCGCGAAGCGCAAACGTCGTGACGCCATGCGAGAGAGCCAACATCGATCTATCGCCAGCCGCTGGTGATGGTCGAACCACCCCACATCCAGAGAAGCAAGGTCGATCCAACGGTGCTCCGGACACCCACGGCAGGGTCCGTAAGGAGCCGCAGCAGCCATTCCTGAGGAGATGTGCAGTTCCCGGTGGCAACAGCGGCCCTGACCTTTGGCACCACAAAGCGAAAGCCCAGGCATGGCAGGCGAGAACGGCGAGACCGGAATACGCGCAGGTGCGGCCGGCACCGACCCGAGCTGACAGACGGTCACGCGTCTTTAGACCCCCGACGAAAACCATCGTTCTCGCCGCTCCCCGTTCCTGCTATTCGGACCGGAAAGCCTTCGAGAAAAAGTCGGTAAACGGCTTGATCAGATAAGACCCGACCGTCCGGTCCGTGGTGCGCAGAAAGGCCTCGACCGGCATGCCGGGCTTCAATGCCAGATCCTTGCCGTCATGTTCCAGCGTCAGCCGCGCCTCGTAATAGGCGGTCCGGCTTTGCGGGTCGACGACGAGATCCGGCGAGATCCGCTCGACCGTTCCCCTCAACTCTGGCGTCAGACGCTGGTTGAAGGCGGAGAAACGCAGGAAGGCCCCCTGGCCCATATGCACCTGGTCGATATCCTGCGGCGAGATCCGGACATCGGCCACCAGCAGATCGGATTGCGGCACGATCAGCATCAGGGTTTCCTGGGCGAGAATGACCCCGCCGATCGTGTGGATGCTGAGCTGATGGATCGTGCCGTCCTGCGGCGCGCGGATATCCAGCCGTCGCAATTGATCCTCTGCCGCAACCTTGCGCTCCCTGAGTTCTGAAAGCGACGAATTGACATCGTTCAGCTCCTTGGCCACATCGCCGCGAAGCTGCTGATCGATCTGGAAGATCTCGAGATTGGTCTCCGAAATCCGGGCTTTGGCTTGGGCGATGCTTGCACGAATTCCGGCCAGCTCGCCATCGAGGTCGGCCTTCTCTCGCTGTGCCGTGTTAAGCCGCGAATACTGCACCAGCTTCTGCGTCCACATCTTCTGGGCGAGCGCGAGGTCCTTGCGTGCCAGATCGACCTGCACATCCATCGCCGTGGCCTGCTCCTCAAGACCGGTCACCTGCTCGCTGAGCTGGACAATCCGTTCCTGCAACTGCGCCTTTTGGCCTTCCCGCGCTTCACGGCGCAGGGTGAAAGCCCGCGTTTCATTGTTGAGGATATGGTCCACGCCGTCGTCATTGGACCGCGCCAGCAATTCGCCATCGAAGGCGATCGTCGCCTGCCCGTCCCGTTCCGCAAGAAGCCGGGCCCGCTTGGCCACCAGTTCGTCCAGCGAATTGCTGACGATCGCCAAATTGGCCTTCGCCACCGTTGCATCGAGACGGGCCACGACGTCACCGGCCCGCACCCGTTGTCCGTTCGACACCAGGATTTCGGCAACCGTGCCGCCGGCTGGATGCTGGACCTTCTTCACCTCCGAATTGACCACGACCGTCCCACCGGCAATGACCGCTCCGGAAATTTCAACCGTGGCCGCAACCCCGCCCCCGGTCGTCAGCAAAGCGAGCGCGGCGGTCGCGACCAGCAGGTTGCTCCGGATGGAGCGCGCGAGCAGAAGAGAGCGTTCCGAACTCATGCCCGTTCTCCCATCGTGCGAAGCCGTTCGCCCGCCCCGCCTCCAAGACTGGAGGGATCAAGCCCGCCGGACGTCCCCTCATCCTGCTCGGGGCCGGCACGTTGCAGCTCTGCGATGGCCGTCCCAACGGCCGGCGCAAGCGGCGAAGCCGGCACCGGACGGATCAGGTCGCGTTTGCGCTCCAGCATCTGCGTCTGGCCCTCGCTCACCAGCATGACCTGGTCGCAGGCATCGAGCGCACTGGCCCGATGGGCGATGACGATGGCGATCCCGCCCCGCGCACGCACGCTGCGAATGGCCGATGTCAGCGCCGCCTCGCCCGCCTGGTCGAGATTGGAGTTCGGCTCATCCAGAACGACGAGGAAGGGATCGCCGTAAAGCGCTCGCGCAAGCCCGATCCGCTGTCGCTGACCGGTCGACAGCACGTTGCCGCCCTCGCCGATCTGCGTATCGTAGCCGTCGGGCAGCCGCAGGATCATCTCGTGCACACCCGCCATCCGCGCCGCCGAAAGAATCCCCTCGCTGGTGGCAGCGCGATCGAAACGGGCGATATTCTCCGCGACGCTGCCGGACAAGAGTTCGAGATCCTGGGGTAGGTACCCGATGTGCCGGGAGAGCATCAGCGGATCGAAATGCTCAAGCAGCGTCCCGTCCAGCCGGATCGATCCACGCGTGGCGGGCCAGGCGCCGACGAGGACGCGGGCCAGTGTCGATTTGCCCGCAGCACTCGGACCGACCACCGCCAGCGCGGACCCCGCCTGCAGGCAAAAGCCGGCTTTGTGCACGATCAGGCTGCTCCCGCCGGGCGCGGCCACCGCCAGGTTTTCGACGTCGAGCCGCGCAACCGGTGCCGGCAAAGCGAGGCGTTCGGCAGGCGCCTGCCCGCCGAAAGTCCGGATCAACCGCCGCCAGCTCTGGCTCGCCGCAATGAAGGTCCGCCAATGGGCGATCGACAGTTCGACCGGCGCGAGCGCCCGCGACACCAGAATGCCGCTGGCCACGATCATGCCCGAACTCACTTCCCCCTTGATGAACAGGAATGCGCTAAGCGCCAGGATCGCCGATTGCAGGAACATCCGGAACGCCTTCGACATCGCGCCGAACCCGGATGCCACATCGCTCAGCGACAGCTGCGTATCGACGAAAGCGCCGTTGAGGTTCGTCCAGCGGGACGACAGATGCGGCAGCATCCCCAGGACCCGCACAGCTTCCGCATTGCGCGAAATCGCCTCCGCCATGGTGGATTTCTGCATCGACAGCACGGTCGCCGCAAGCGTGGTCCGCCGCGATGACAGGTCCGTCGCCAGCGTCAAGCAGAGCAGAACCAGCGCACCCGTGAGCGCCGCCATCCCGATCCAGAAATGAAAGGCAAAGCAAATCAGCATGTAAAGCGGGATCCAGGGCAGGTCGAACAGCGCACTCGGTCCCGGTCCGCCCAGGAAGGCACGGATCTGGTCCATGTCGCGCAGCGGCTGCAACCCTTCGGCACTCGTCCGCGCCTTGAACGGCGGCGCGGCTGTCATGGCGAAACAGGCTTCGCTTGCCATGCTGTCGACATAGGCGCCGACGCGCGAGAGTATCCGGTTCCGCAGCAGATCCAGCAGCCCCTGACAGGCATAGAGGCCAATCAGGATCACCAGCAGTGACACCAGCGTCGGCACGCTGCGGCTCGGCAGCACGCGGTCATAGACCTCCAGCATGAAGAGGGGGCCGCTGAGGAAGAGCACATTGATCAGAGCACTGACCAGAGCCACACCGACAAAAGCGCTGCGGCAACGGGAAAGCGCTTCCCGCAGCCAGGGTCGCTGCAGCCCGTTGGCTGCGGAGGCCGAAAGATCTGAGGATACGGACCGGGTCATGCCTGTCCCTCCCCGTCCTGCGCACGACTCTTTCGCGGGCGGCCCCGCTGCCGTTTTCCGAGCCCCGTCGCCTTGGCCATGGTCGAGCGCTGGGCGGCATAGGCTGGTGACGTGACCGGATGATCCGGCGGCAGGTTCCACCGCATGCGATACTCCTCCGGTGTCAGTTGGTGTTGCGCGGACAGATGCCGTTTGAGCGCTCGAAACGCCTTGCCGCATTCCAGGCAGACCAGCCGTTCCGCGCCCGGCGCAATGGACGGCACACTGCCCTCGGGAGGCTCCGGCCTGAGATTTGCAAGGCTCAACACCGTCCTGTGCGTCTGCTCCAGAAGGCTGGCCAGTTGGGTGGGGGGCACGATATGATTGGACACATAGGCCCGTACCAGATTGACGGTCAGCGCTACGGCACTTTCCGGGGAAATATCGTCGGAGCCTCCCTCAGGAAACGCCTCCGGCATAGGATCTCTTTGCATTGTCGCACAGCATTTCTGCCGCCCCGGAATTAGCGTTGAATGGGCAAGTGTCGCTTGCTGTCGAGCTGGATACGCGCGGCCTCGAGGCCCCAGGCGAGCAGTTCAAACGCGCGCTCCCTGGTCTGGGCCTCCACATAACATCGCAATTCCGGAGCATTGCCGGAGGCTCGGTAATGCACGACAGAGCCGTCATTGAGTTCGAACCGCAAGCCGTCCAGACGGTCGATCGAGCGCATGCCGCCGACGGGATCGAAATAGCTGCGCGAGAAGCCCTCGTCCTGCGAAAGACGGCCGAGGAAATCCTGCGACTGTACGGAGGCGACATCCTTGAGCCGGTCTGCCAGGGCGTGCCCCACCGGCAGATCGCCGACGATCGCCGACAGCGGCCGTCCGGATTGCGCGACAAGCAGCAGGCTGGCGACAATCGGCAGAACCGCATCGCGCGTCGGCAGCCGAGTCAGCGTGCGCCCTTGCCAGATGCCGTCTGAGCCAAGCAGGGTGCCGCCATTGGCCTCGAAGCCGATGATGCCGGTCTTGCCGGCCAGCGCCGCGGCCTCCATCGCCGCGATGACAAAGGGCGAGCCGACCCGGGTGCGAACCACCTCGGCGGCGATCCCGCAACGCTCGATGACGCTGCCGGAGGTCACCGGTGTGATGATCGTCTGGAAACCCAGGAGCTTGGCCGCCAGCAGTCCGGCAACGTCGCCCCGCAGGATTGTCCCCGTCTCGTCCGCAACGAGGGGCCTGTCCGCATCACCATCGGTCGAGACGACGGCATCGAACCGGCCGTCCATCGCCACTTCGGCGATATAGGCCACCAGCTCCGGCTCATGCGCCTCCGTGTCCACGGGGATGAAACGTGCAGCCCGCCCCACCGGCTCCACTTCGGCGCCGATTGCCCGCAACAGCTCGACCAGCAGATCACGCGCCACCGAACTGTGCTGGTAGACGGCAACACGCCGTCCTTTAAGGCTCTGGGACCCGAAGACGTCGACATAACGTCCGATATAGGCCGAATTGACGGAAGAGCACTGCACGTCCTCAGTGACGGCAGCCCGGGCCAGGCTTTCCAGCACCGTATCGTCTAGGGATGCCACCTGCGCCGCGATCGCCGCCTCGTCGACCTTCGATATCTCGCCTTGCGGCAGATATAATTTCAATCCGTTCCGATCGTCGGGAATGTGGCTGCCCGTGACCATGATCGCCGGGCATCCGCGTCGGATCGCTTCCAGCGCCAGCGCCGGTGTCGGCACCGCACCGCAGTCCACCGCCGTCAGCCCCGCCTGCCGGATCGCGACACGGCAATCCTGCGCGATGGCCGGACTGCTGGACCGGAGATCACACCCGACCAGCACCTCCCGGGTCTGCGGCGCAAGCGACAGCGCATGACGAACAAACCCCAGCGCATAGGCTCGTGACGGCAGCCCGACCAGTTCCGTCACCAGCCCCCGAAGGCCGGATGTACCGAATTTCAGCCCCTCGGGAAGAACCGTCGCACGCGTTTCGCTGACCGGAGAAGAAGGCGACACAGAGGAATGAGAAAGGGAGGAAACGGCGTCCATCACGACATCCCCATCACGACGCCCGCAGGCATCTGCGGCTGCACGTCACCCCGGTCGAGACCGCGGTCCAGGCCCTCGCCCAAATGACGATCCAGCACACCCATGCCCGATTGCCGCTGCAGGTAGCGCGCAAGCTCACCAAGGGCACAGATGATGTGATAGAGCGAACTGGCCGGAGCGGGCCCCGCCTTGAAGCTCCCGTCCTCAAGCATCACGTCGTGCCAGGTGCCGCGCTGATCGACATCCAGATAGGCGAGCAACCCATGGCAGGCCTCCAGCGCATTCTGCTCGGCGAGCCACCGGTCCTCGCCCTCGCGGATTTCGGCGAGCGCAAGCCAGGCCTTCAACCGTTCGGTCTGCGGCCAAAGCCGTGCCGAGCCATCCGCGATCAGACCGTCCGACCAGACCTCGTTCACGGCCACCCTGCGTCCTGGATCGACCCCGTGCTGCTCGGCAAAGGCGATCATCCGCTCTGCCCGGTCGCCGATCTTGCCGCCGGTCGCCTGCGACCAGCGGATCAGGAGCCAGGCCCATTCGAAATTGTGCCCCGGCTCGATCCGCGAACGGCCATCCTCGTCGATCGCGTCCCAGTCTGCGGTGAAGTACTCGCGCACGACCCCGGTTTCGGCATCGTAGAAACGGCTCTTGAACAGCGCCACGATTTCGTCTGCCAGCATCCGCCACACCGGATTGGCATCGACGGCCATCCAGGCGAGCGCCGCCTCGAGCAGATGCATGTGCGGGTTCGACCGCAACGGATAAGGCGCAGACGTATGGTCCTTGAAACCGCCCGCTTCGTGACCGAGCCGCTCGCGCAGGCTCGCCAAGGTCAGCATCGCCCGCCGCCGGTAGTCTTCATCCTGCAGATGCGCGAAGGAATGCGCATAGGCGAACAGCAGGAAAGCCTGGTCGTAGAGGTGATGATCCTGGTCGACCAGAGTGTCGTCGTCGCTCAGTCCATGAAACAACAACCCATCCGGGGCGCTGTAATTCAAAAGGAAGCGGTAGCCGTGCCTGAGACAGGCGGCCGCTGCCGTCTTGTTCCAGCCGAGCCGTGCCGCCTCGCAGAAGCTGTAGACCTGGCGCGCCGTCACCCGGACCCGCCGCGCGGAACTCGGTATGCGCCCCTCACGGGAAATGCTTTCGCAGAACCCGCCTCGAATGCGATCGATGCCGACAGTGGACCACAGGGGGAGTATGTCTTCGAAAAGCATACGCCGAAACTGCAGGCCGGCGTCTTCGAGTGTCAGTGTAAAATTGCTATCAGAACCAAGATTGAATCTATTCGAGACTGCATTTGTGCGCATGCTCTCACTCCACCCATTCGGAAGGAGCTTATCGTTACCAATGAATTAATCGGGTCGTCGTTTACATGGGTTAATCAAACCCAAAAAACAATTCCTAAAAAATCTATTTACACACTTGTTCATATGCTCAGATTTTGTATCATCCAGTCATTAGCAGTGCAGATGCCTGAAACGTACTTACTTATCACAATATAAAGCGCGGCTTTGATCCTGCGATCGGAGAACGCTAGAACAAACTCAGGGGAAACATTCGAGAGAACAGGACAGAGGCGTCTCTTGATTGAGTACGTCTTGTGCCTGGGATTTTCCGTGTGTCGAGATCAGCGGCGCGCGGCCATCGTGAGAAGTGCAGTCATTTTCAGTCTGACATGTTGGCGTTGGGGACGTCGGAAAATGCATCATGTATCACCTTTCATGCGACGAGTGGGCCAGCTCCTGCCGTCGTCGGGGCGGGCAAGTCCCGTACTCGATTCCGTCGGCTTCCGGTCGACCTGCCTGGAAAAAGGCAGCGAAATTCTCGGTGCGGGCACAACCGTCCGCCACGTTCTCACGATCGGACATGGCCTTGCGATGCGGTACCGCCTGCTGCCCGACGGCAGCCGTCAGGTCATCATGTTCCTAACCGCCGGGGACATCTGCAATCCGCATATCTATCCAACGGTGATTGATCACGGCATTGCCGCCGTCACCCCCGTTCGCATCGACCGCTTCGACTGTGAAAGCCTGATTGGGCTCAGCAACAGCGTGGTCGGCCTCAACCAGGCGCTTTGGACCCTGGCGGAAGAGCAGAACGCCATCATGCGCAACCACATCACCAGCCTGGGACGCGGCGACGCCAGAACCCGCGTCATCATGCTGCTCAAGGAATTGTCGCTGCGTTTGTCGGTGTCGGCTGGCCAGGCGGGACCCGTCTTCATTCCCGTGACCCAGTCACTGCTCGCCGACGCGATCGGCGTTACCCATATTCACTTCAACCGCATCATCGGCGACATGGGCAAGCGGGGCATCGTTGCCACCAGTCGCGGCGGCATTCTGGTAAACAGCATCTCCATGCTGGAAAAACTCGGGGAAGATCTGATCGTCGCCGCCTGACAGCGCAACCGGCACCAAAACTTGCTTCGGCAACGTGCTGCGACGATCCTCCGACCGTTTGTATGAGCATCAAAAATCTGAAGAATCCGCCCCGGCGGCAGACAGAATTCAAAATTCCGTCTGCCGCATTTTTTATTTGAAAAATTCACATTTTAATTCCGTTTTAGTTAACCAATGTTGATGTAGTGGCCGATTTTATTTGTTTCAGTGAGGCTCTATACAAAGGAGCTGAACATGAAGATCAGTGTATTCGGTGCCGGCTATGTCGGCGCAGTATCAGCCGCATGCCTCGTAAAGGAAGGCCACCACGTCACGGCGGTCGATCCCGATCCCAACAAGATTGGCCCTCTGATGGCCGGCAAGTCCCCGATCATCGAGCCCGGACTTGAGGACATAATTCGCGACGGCGTCGCCTCGGGCCGGCTCACCGCCACCCACGATGCCGCGGCCGCGATCGCCGCGACGGACCTGTCGCTCATCTGTGTCGGTACGCCCTCCCTGCCGGATGGCAGCCTCAACACGGAATATCTCAAGCGCGTCGCCGAAGACATCGGTGCAGCGCTGAAGCTGAAGAACACCTTCCACTCCGTCGTCGTCCGCTCGACCTGTTTGCCGGGCACCACGGAGAGCGTCGTTGTCCCGGCGCTGGAAGCCGCCTCTGGAATGAAGGCTGCGGAAGATTTCGGCATCGCCTATCTGCCGGAATTCCTGCGCGAAAGCACGGCGATCAAGGACTATTACGATCCGGGCGTCATCGTCTTCGGCGCCTCCGACAAATTCACCCTCGACCGCCTGGAATCGATCCACGCGCCGATCAACCGCCCGAAATTCGTCGTCGACATCAAGACGGCGGAAGGCATCAAATACACCAACAATGCCTGGCACGCGCTCAAGATCAGCTTCTCCAACGAGATCGGCAACATCCTCAGCAAGGCCGGCATCGACAGCCACGTCGCCCTCGACATTCTCTGCGCGGACGATCGCCTGAACATCTCCAAGGCCTATCTGACGCCCGGCTTCGCCTTCGGCGGCTCCTGCCTGCCCAAGGACCTGCGCGCGCTCATCAGCATGTCACGCCGCCAGGGAACGCCGGCCCCGCTGCTCGAGGCGACGCTCTCGGCCAACGAAGTGCAGATCAACCGCGCCTATAGCCTGATCGCCAACCAGGGCAGCCGCAAGGTCGGCATCGTCGGCCTGAGCTTCAAGCCAGATACCGACGACCTGCGCGAAAGCCCGCTCGTCGAGCTCGCCGAACGCCTCTATGGCCGCGGTTACCAGATCAAGATCTTCGATCCGAACATCCGCATGAACCGGCTCACCGGTGCCAATGCGAGCTTTGTCAGTGCCCGCCTGCCGCATCTGGCCGAACTGCTCAATGAAGACATCGAGTCCGTGCTTTCCGACTCCGACGTGATCGTGGTCGGCAACCGGGCCGAAATGAACGGGTCGCTGAAGCGGGTGAAACCCGAGACCCACATCATTGACCTGGTCCGCGTCGACAAGACGCTGCGCAGCGAAGGCAATTATCATGGCATCTGCTGGTGACTTCACCTACAGCCCGGCCGCGCATGTCCTGATGGTCCTGGGGATAGCTGTGGCAGCGACATCGCTGCCCAGCCAGGCCTATGCCATCATCGACAGCAAGACCGGTCTGGCCATCGGCCTGATTGGCGCCTGGCGCTATGGCTGGGGCATCCTGCACTTCCTGCGGGGCACCCTCTACCGCGCTTACGTCTATCCGCGCATGAAGCGCGAGGCCATGGCCAGGAAGCGGGAGGGCTTCGCCTCCTACTTCCTCGTCACCAGCTTCCGCATTCCCACGGAAACGACGATCGAAGTCTACCGCGCGGCCTTCGCCGCCGCACTGAAAGCGCCCGGCCCGGCAACCGTGGTGGCGTCGATCGTCGATCTCTCTGACCAGCGCATCATCAAGAAGCTCTATGCCATGATGGTGGCGGACTCAGATCCGGTCGATCTCGTCATCGTGCGGATCGATGGCAGCGGCAAGCGCGATGCGCTTGCCTCGGGCTTTCGCGCCATTGCCCGCCTCTTCCCTGCCCCGGATGCCATGGTGGCCGTAATCGACGGCGACAGCATCGTTCCGGAAGATCTCGTCGAACAATGCGCGCCCTTCTTCCACGATCCGAATGTCGGTGCGCTGACCACGGACGAAATTGCCGAAGTGAACGGCAAATGGATCTTCCAGCAATGGTGGGCACTGCGCTTCGCCCAGCGTCACATCCTGATGTCATCGATGGGCCTCTCGCGCCGTGTTCTGACGCTGACCGGCCGCATGTCGATGTTCCGGGCCTCGATCATCTGCAACCCCGATTTCGTCGCCCAGGTCGAGGTCGACTACATCGATCATCCGAGGCTGGGTCGATTCAAGTTTCTGACCGGAGACGACAAGTCGAGCTGGTTCTGGTTGCTGCGCAACGGCTACCAGATGCTCTATCTGCCCGACGTGATGGTGAAGACCATTGAGGATCCGCCGGCGAAAAGTTTCTTCAGCTCCGCCGCCATGCTCATGGTCCGCTGGTACGGCAACATGCTGCGCACAAACCGGCGGGCGCTGGCGCTCGGCCCGCGCCGGATCGGATATTTCGTCTGGTGGGCAATCCTCGATCAGCGCATGTCGATGTGGACCTGCCTGGTGGGCGTCACGAGCGCCATCCTGGCCACGCTCCTGGTCTCGCCCTTCACCATCCTCGTCTATGCCGTCTGGATTCTGGCCTCCCGCTACGCGATCACGCTGTCGCTGCTGACGGCGAGACGGCAGATCTCGATCGTCGCGCCGCTGCTGCTCTATTTCAACCAGATCTTCGGATCGGCGATGAAGGTCTTCGTCTTCTTCCATCTGGATCGCCAGAAGTGGACCCGCCAGAACACCACGCTCGCCAAGGCAGATCGCAACTGGCTCGCGACCTATCGGAAATATGAATCCAAGCTCTACCAGTCGGTCAGCATCCTCGCTCTGATCACTGCCTGCAGCTTGATGATCGGCATCACATCCATTCCCCGTCTTTGAACACGAACCGGAGTCTCGATCATGAGAGGCATATCCTACGAAGCTGAACTGCAGCGTCAGCACCCCCGCTACGGGCTCCCATTGAAGGCCACGATCGACGGACGCGAATATGACGTGCACGACTGGTCGATGAATGGTTTTGCCATCAATGCCAAGGGCTTCTCAGCCGGCAAGAAAGTGATGACGCATCTCACCATTCCCTTCAGTGGCTACCATTTCAGCCTCACTCACGTGCCCGCCGAAGTGCTGTACGCCACCGATAGCGACGGCCGCACGAGCCTGGTCTTCAGCGCCCTTGAGGACAGCCAGATCAGCCTGTTGAGTTACATGACCGACGCGATTATCGCAGGCGAAGTGGTCAGAGCCGGAGACGTGCTCGATGTCGCCCGCCGTACCGACATGGTACGCTCCAAACAGGTGCCCGCGCCGCCGCGCCTGTCCACCGGCGCCCGCATTTCCCAGATGGGACGCCGGGTGGCGTCGACCGCCGGCGTTGCGGCGATCGGCGCGGCACTGATCGCCTTTCTGTCGGCGAATGTTTATGACGAACTCTATGTCGTGCGCCCGGAAAGCGCGAGCATTGCCGCCAAGACCGTCAACGTGGCGGCTCCGGCTGTGGGCCGCATCACCTTCATCAACGACAAGCCGCAGCTTGCCTTCGGCGAACCGCTGATCACCGTGAACCCGGCCGTCGGAGACCCGATCACGGTGGAATCGCCCTGTGACTGCGTCCAGACGGAACAGCGCTTCGCCAGCGGCGATTTCGTCCGCACCGGCGATCCCGTCGTTCGGCTGATGCGGGCGGACGCGCCGATCGTGGTTTCGGCCGCTGTCAGCGACAACAAGTTGATGAGCCTCTACGGCGTCAAGACAGCCTCGCTGGTTTATCCGGACGGCACCCATGTCAGTGACGCCGAAATCCTCTGGCTGCCGGGCAAGGGCGGGTCGCAATCCGACCTGCCGCGGGATCCGCTCACCGTGCTGATCGCACCGGAGAAGGCGCTGTCGACGGATATGCTCGGCCAGCCGGTCGAAGTCCGCTTCGACCTTTTCGCCGAGAGCACGATCGGACGGATGGTCCAGGCCGTTGCTGGCGCATTCGGCGCTGAATCCGCCGCCCAGGCCGTTGCCCAGGAGATCAAGCCATGACCCGGATCCGTCCCGTCATACTCTGCGGCGGCTCGGGCACTCGCCTCTGGCCGCTCTCCCGCCGCCTGGAACCCAAGCAGTTCCAGACCTTGGGTGGCGAGCATTCGCTGTTCCAGGGCACGCTCGCCCGTTTCCGCGACGCGGACTTCGGCCGCGCCACCGTGCTCGTCAACACCCTGCAGGAGCCCCGCGTCCGATATGAGTTGCAGCAGATCGACCATCCCGCTGGCCTGCCGCTGGTGCTCGTCGAACCTGCCATGCGATCCACCGCACCGGCCATTGCCGCTGCGGCCCGTGTGCTGATGGCCGAAGATCCCGAAGCCGTCATGCTGGTGGTGCCGAGCGATCATCGCATCGGCCGGCCGGACCGGCTGCAGGAGGCCTACCTGGCCGCCCTTCCTTTCGTCAACGAGGGTGGCATCGCCCTGTTCGGTATCCGCCCGACCGCTCCGGAAACGGGGTTCGGCTACATTGAGGCCGAACCCGCTGGTGAAGGCCAGGTCACCAAAGTCCTGAGCTTCGTCGAGAAGCCGAACTTCGAGCACGCGTCCCGCCTCGTCGCCGATGGCCGCCACACCTGGAACAGCGGCATCTTCATGTTCCGTGCCGACACCATCCTTGCAGAGCTCGCCAGCCACGCGCCGGACGTTCTGGCCGCCGTCGACGCGGGCATTGCGGAGGCAAGCCGGTCGGAGAACAGCCTGCGCATGTCGCAAAGTTTCGCAACCGCGCCGGAAATTTCCATCGACCATGCGGTGATGGAGCATTCGACCCGGCTGGGCGTGCTTCCGGTCTCCCCGGAATGGAACGATCTTGGCTCGTTCGAAGCCCTTTGGGAAACCGGGCAGCACAATGGCGAGGAAAACGTCCTCAAGGGGAATGTCCTGCTGCGTGACGTCCGCCGCAGCTATATCAGCGGTTCCCGCCGTCTGATCTCAGTCATCGGTCTCTCCAACATCGTCGTCGTCGATACCGACGACGTGGTGCTGGTGGCATCGCGTGCCCAGTCCCAAGACGTGAAGTTCATCGCGCAGCATCTGGCGAAAGCCGGCCACCCCGCAGCCGATCGTCATCTGCTGCAGCAGCAGACGGGCGGAAGCCGCCGCGTGCTCGAAGAAGGGCCAGGCTTCCGTGTCGAGCGCATCGACATTCTGCCGAACTCCACGCTGGAACTCGACCAGGAAGAAGCACCCGCCTCGGCCAGCTTTGTGGTCTTGTCCGGCGAGGCAGTGCTTGGAGAACCCGGCGCCGAAACGGTGCTGACCCAGGGGTTCGGGCTTGATCTCCGCTCGCGCCAGCAATTGGTCCTCAGCAATCCGGGAGAAGAGGCCGCAATCTTGCTTCTGACCCTCACCCGGCCCGTGGAAGAGGTCGACAGCCTCAGCCAGCAACGAAAGGTGGGCTGATGGCCACGCTCCCCTCCCCGGCGGCCGGATCCCGACTGCGAATGGTCTTGCTCTCGATCTCCTTGGCCTGGGCGGTGCCGGCCTCGGCATCGATCGAGAGCGAAGTGGACATGGCCCAGACCATCGTGACCGAAAGCACCGTGAAGCTGGACTCGGAGCGTGACCCCCATGCGCGCGTGCGTCTGCTGGACGACGCGGTGGATGCGATCAGCGTGCTCGAAGGTCTCGGACGCGACGACCGGCCGGGAACGGGCGCCAAAAAGGTCCTGCAGGATCTCGCCGCCCAGGCGATAACGCCCGACATCCTGCGCCTCAGCCTCGTCGAGGCTCTGACCGCCCTGATCGGCCCCGGCGACGCAGGCCTTCGGGCAGACCTCGACGCCAAGGCGGCGTTGGAAGCCATTCGCGACCCCGCCTATCGGTCTGCCGGCTGGACGGCGCTGGCTGCGGCCCATGTGAGGACGGGTCAAGGCGAGGAAGCCGAACGCCTGGCGACCCTGGCGATCGAGGAAGCGCGCGGCATCGATCGCGATGCAACCCGTGACGGCGCGCTGCAGGCGGCTGTCCTCGTGTTTCCGAACGGCAAATTGCCCGAGGGCATTCTCGAGATCGCCACCAATTCCGTCGTCCTCGCCCGCACCCGCGCCGCAATGTACCAGACGGTCGCACGCGACGCGCTCAGCGCCGAAGGCATGACCGATCCTGCGGCCGAAACCCTCAAAAACCGCGCCGAAGCTGCCTTGGCTGCCAAGGATACGGCCCAGGCGCTCGTGTTCGCGCAGGCTCTCGACCGCGACGAGGACATCCGCGCCGAATACCTCGACCGCGTGCTGCGGTTGGCCCTGGACAGCGGTGACGACCGGTTGGCTCTGCGCACGGCGAAGTCCATGTCCCGCGACCGCGACCAGAACAAGGCGCTCCGCCAGCTGATCGACGCCCGCATCGATCGCGGCAAGGCCCTGCGCGCCCGTGAGATTGTGCCCCTGCTGCTGACTGCCAAGGCCCGGATTGATGCCGATATCGCCATCGCCAAGGATCTCCGTCGTCAGGGTTACATCGAGGCCGGGCGCGAAATTCTGCTGCAAAACGCCGACATGAAGCTCGACGATCCCGATGCGACGGCCAACCTCGTCTCGGCGCTTGCGACGTTTGCGGAATTCGGGCCCGCCCGGACCCTTGCCGGTGCCTTGCCGGCCGGCGATCAGCGATCCTCCGCCATGGCCCGCCTGGTCAAAGGTCTGGCAGATGATGACCTGCTGGATCAGGCAAACGAACTGCTGTCCGAAGTCTCGGGTCCGCAGGACCAGAGCTACGCCCGGTCCGCCATTGCCCGGGCCTTGGTCAAGCGTGGCGACGCGAAAGGGGCGAGCGCGAGCCTGGCCCAGATCGATGCTGGGCCGGATCGGGATCGCGTGCTGGAAGCACTGGCCGAGCACGCCGTCAAAAAGGGAGACCTGGGACTGGCCCGTGACTACCTGACGGAGACCGCCGGCGACGAAACGCGCTGCCGTATCCTGATCGAAATCGCGCTCGCCACATCAGGCAAGGCGTCCGCCCGCGAGATCCTCGATGAAGCCGTAGCCCTGATCGCCAATGGAAAGGATGTCGACGACAGCCGTGCCGAGATCGCCGTGGCCTTTGCCCGGATCGGTGAACTCGCCCGCGCAGACAGTCTGCTCGACACGATCACCGACCAGAGTGCCCGCCGTGAAGCCGAAAGCGAGATCGCCGAACTCCTCGTAAAACAGGGCGCCCTCGAACCCGCCCGGAGCCGGCTGCAGCGTCTTCCGGCCGACAGTGCAGCGACGCTGAGCGCTGACCTCGCTTTTGCATCCTTCGAGAAAAACGGGGAGGTCGAGAGCTTTGTAAAAAGCGTGGCAGACCTCCCCTGGCAGGCGCGCGTCCCGGCCCTTCGCCGCATGGCGGAAGTCCGGGCAAAGGCGCTCGACGTCAAGGGATGGCTGAACGATCCGCAGATCGATCCCTTGGCGTCGACCACGCCGCCATCAAAGGGCCAGCAGGCCGATTTCACCATCGGGCGGCATCAGATCTTTGCGCCCGCCCCATCGACAAGGGCCCTGCCGGGCATACGCATGCCCGACATCTTCGAACATGACGCCGCCATGTTGCGCGGCCGTGTTCCCGCCCCCGCCGACGGCGTCGGCCACCTCGCCATTCTCGGTTTCAGCCCCTTCAGTCTCGAGGCCTTCAAGCTCAGCACCGGCGGCGAGGCGGCGATCCACCAGGTTCAGCTTTCCCAGCAGATGACCTGGCCGCGCTATATTGCCGTCGAAAAGGGCGTCGTCACCCTGGGAACCCTCTTGCGCGACCTTCCGGAAACAACGGCCCGCCGCCTGCTCGTGGTCGAGGGTGATGATCTTCTGGTCCGGGTCCCGATCATCGTCCTTCCCGGCGCAACGCTCCTGATGTCCGGCGTGGAGTTCAGCCGCTACAAGCTCGGCGTTCAGTCCGGCGCGTTCATCGCAGTTGCCGGGCGCCTCGTCGTCCAGGATGCCGAAATCCTCGGTTACGACGAAATTGCCGGCCGCCCCGCCGTCGCGACGGACAAGACGCGCGCCAATTTCCGTCCTTTCATTACCGCCTGGGGCGGCAGCGACATCCAGATCGCCGGCAGCCGGCTGGCCATGCTCGGTTACGACAGCAGCAAGGCTTTCGGCCTCACCCAGTCCAGCGGTGCCGCCGTTCAGTCGCTCTATGCCTTCGACGACAACCGTCCCACCGGCAACATCGTCGACAACAGCTTCGAGAACCTGCGGTACGGCTATTACAGCTACGAGGTCGACCATGTCCGGGTGATCGGCAACGAATATCGCGACAACATCATCTACGGTATCGACCCGCACGACCGCTCCCGCCACCTGCTGATCGCGCTCAACACCGCCTACGGCTCGCAGAAGAAGCACGGGATCATCGTCTCCCGCGAGGTCGATGACAGCTTCATCGTCGGAAACGTCTCCCTGCACAACAAGGGCTCGGGCATCATGCTCGACCGCACCAGCGTTCGAAACATCGTCTACGCCAACACTGCGGTTGCCAACGACGGCGATGGCCTGACCTTCTACGAGAGCGGATGCAACATCGCCGCTGCCAATGACCTGAGCCGCAACCGCCGCGCAGGCGTGAAGATCCGCAACAGCGCCGATGTCGGCATGTATGACAACCGCATCGATGCCAACACCCAGAGCGGGGCCGACATCTACATCGCCGATCTGCGCCAGTCGCCGGAAGGCCATGCCCGCAATTTCGAACTCGACCCCTATCAGGCGCTCGTCACGGCCGTCATCAGCGGCAATGTTTTCTCCGAAAACGCAGACGCCATAAATGTAGCGGGCGCATCCCAGCTTCAGCTGGACGGGAACATGTATCGCCGCCAGCGCGACAATATTTTTGCCGGAGACCTGCGCCAGCTTTCCCCGTTCCTTCTGCGCCTGCGCGAGACATCCGCCCTCCTGACAGACGACAGCTGCGAGCCGGAAGAGGCGGTCAAGAGCTGCAATTTCGGCGGCTGGCCGCATCCGCCGCGCAAGCACAACATCTGCACCGGCATGATGCTGTCCCCGGCACCGGCCGGAACCGGCGAGGCGGCACGGGATGGCTAGTCACACCTCCCTCGTGATCGCCTTCTGCCTGTCTCTGAGCCTCGCCCTCCCGGCGACGGCCTCGAGCTGGGCAGGCCTCTTCGACGTCGAGGATCGGGCGGCCAAGCTCCAGACGCCTGCCTATAACGAGATGCGGGCGCTTTGCCTGGCCGTCGCGATCGATCCCGCCTGGGACAGGCTGAAGCCGATCCGCAAACTGACGACCACCGAAGGCTACGGCTCCGACACATCCGCCGAGGATTTCTCCTGGGCCGTCATGGTGCTCTCCGGCCGGGCTCTCGCCGGAGACGCGGACGCCCGCAACCGTCTCGCCGGACTGCTCGACCGCTGGGCCGAGGCAGGCGCGTTCACTGAAACGGAAGAGATCAACGACGCCTATTATGCGCTTAAGCGCCAGCTTCTGCCGTTGGTGGTTGCCTATGCCGTTCTCGAGCCGGGTCTGGAGGCCGAGCGTTCCAGCCGCTTGCGCGCCTGGATCGATGGGCTTGTCCGCAAGATCGACCACAACTTCGATGGGGATGTCGATCACAACAACCATCGGGTGCTGGCCGACAGCGTTCTTGCCGTCTGGGGCGCCGAGACCGGCGACAAGGCCATGATGGAAAAGGGCCTCGCCCGCTATGACACCGTGCTCGATGAAGTCCGGCCGGATGGAACCCTTGCGCTTGAGGCCAGACGTGGCGCGCGCGCCCTCTGGTACCAACGCCAGACCCTGTCCAGCCTGACCGTCATCGCCGAGACGGCCCGCGGCCATGGTTGGGATTTTTACGGTCGAACCTCGCGTGATGGCCGCTCCTACGCCACCATGCTCGGCGCCCTCATGAACGGCATTGCATCGCCGATCCTGGTCGCCGTCTATTCCGCGGAGAACCACATTCCGGGCCCGGAAAAGGACTTCCACAATCTGGAACTCGGCTTCCTCGAAACGCGCGGCCACGGGCGACACTACATGGGCTGGGCGGAAGCGGCCATCCTCTCCGGCCAGGGCCTCGCCTTCGATCGGCTGAAGGCTCTCTTTTCCCGGCAGATCGTGGCACGGCGGCCGCTGATCGATGAATTCATTGGTGGAAATTCGACATGTTTCTGGGGGCAGCCATGACCAGCCTTGCACAAATTCTAGCTGTTGGCCTCATGGTCCTTGGGCTGCTTTCGTCCACAGCCACGGCCGAGGAAACGGACACAGCCGCTCGCTTCGCAGAGGAGCAGGCTCTGGTCGAAACGCTTTCCCGCAGCACGGCCGCTGAAGATCAGCGCCATCTCGGCGATCTCTATCGTGACGGCCTCATCTTCAGCGCCGAAAACCCGATCCGCAAAGCGGATCGTGACGCGGCGATCGCCGCCTACCGCCGCGCGATGGAACTCGGTGACCGTTCGCCCGCCGTCACCGTTTCACTCGGCCGCCTGCTGATGCGCAAGTCGGGCGGCGACGGTTTCGCCGAGATTGAACCGACCCTGCAGGCGCTCGCGCTCGAGGGCAACGGCGACGCCGCCTATCTGCTTGCCGTCGATGCGATGGAAAACCGGCATGTACCGCTCGAACAGGCGATACCCCGGCTGGAAGCCGCCGCTATGCTCGGAAGTGCCGGTGCCGTGTCCGACCTCGTTGCAGCCGGTGTCCCGGTCGGCGAGACATTGGAGCGGGCCGTGCTCACCCGTCTGACGCAGCGCGCAGAAGCGGGCCAGGCTGCGGCTGCGCTGTCCCTGTTCCGCATTTATGCCGACGGCCTGTTGACCGGGCGCGATCCGCAAACGGCCATGAAATGGCTGGAGCGGGCGGCTGAAGACGATCCGGTCACCGCCGTGGAGCAGTTGGCCGAGCAATATCTCACAGGTCTGAACGTGGAGGCCGATCCCGTCCGCGCCGCCGACCTCTTCCGCCAGGCCGCCCGCGCTGGCGGACGCAATGCCGCCCTGGCCCTCGGTCGCGCGGCCATTGCCGAGACCGGCATGCCCGTCTCGAACGCGGAGGCCCGCTGGTGGCTGCAGCGGGCGAGCGAAGCGGATGTGCGCACGGCAGCAGTCGAGTTGTCGAACCTCGATCTCAAGATCGCGCTCGCCTTTGAAGGTGCGCCCGCGGAACGCGAAAAGCTGATCATGGCGGCGCTTGAACCGATCGCGGACGATTCGGATGCGCTTGCCAATCTCGCCAACCAGCATTGGCGCTCTGCCCAGGCGGAAGTCATCGGCAAGGTTTTGCTGCCGCTTCTGGAGAAACAGGCGCTGGCGGGGAAAACCGTGGCGGCGCTCGCCTACAATGCATGGCTCGAAGCCAATGGCCGGCCGTTGCCCGATGCGGTTGCCCGTGCCCTGATCGAAAGCCTGCGCAAGACCCCCTTTGTCAGTGTCGGCTTCTCCAACTTCACGATTGCCACCCTGGCCCTTGATGGCCGCATGTCGCAAGCCGTGCTCGGCCGCAATCAAGCGATCCGCCTGCTGTTCAAGGCGGCTGACGACAATGTCGGTCAGGCCATGCTGCGGCTCGGCCAGCTCTATCGCCAGGGCGATCAGCTTGCGCGCAGCGACAGCTTTGCCAAGCGCTGGTTCATCCGGGCGAGCGAACGCGCCGTCGAACGCGCCGGCTGGGAACTCGCCGACATGCAGGCAGGTTCGCGGGATCCCGCAGAGTGGGAAGATGCTGAGCGCTTCTATCTCGCACAGATCGACGCCGGAGATCCACGCGGAGGTCTGGCCTTGGTTCAGGCTCGTCTGCGCCAGGACACCTTGGATGGCATCACGCTGGAGCGTGCAAAATCGGTCGTCCAGACGCCAACGGATACGATCGCTCTCGCGTCCCTGCTCTTCTCCACCGGCATTCCCGGACACGTGCAGGAAGCGGCAGCCCTTCTCACCACCCTCCGGCAGGATGAATTGGAGCCTGGCGACCTTGTGGCTCTTGGCCGTCTGAAGTCATCCATGGCCGTCACGCCGGAGCAGACGGCTGCGGCGTCTTCCATCCTCGAAAAGGCCGCTGCAACCGGTTCCCAGGTCGCCCGCACCGCGCTTGCCGCGAGCTACCTGTCGTCGGTCAAGCAGCGGGACAAGGTTCCTGCCGTCATCGCCATGCTGCAGAAGGTGCTTGACGACAACCCCAAGGACCCCGAGGCCCGCCTCTTGCTCGCCCGTGCCTATATGCTCGGCATCGGCGTCGAGCGCGACGCCCGCAAGGCCGCATCCCTGGTGGCCGATGTCCGCAGTGAAAATGGCATGCGCATGCCGAAGGCCACCCTTCTGGAAGCCGATTGGCTCGCCTTCTCCTCGGCTGGTCGTGATCCCGGCAAAGCGGTGGCGCTTCTCGATGCCCAGGCGGCCCGCGGCTCCTCGGCCGCCGAACGCGCCCTCGGCGAGTATTATCTCAACGGCTTCGGCCCTGCCATCCGCCCCGATGCCGCCGCCACCCGCATGTATTCCGCGGCCCATTCCGGAGACAAGGAAGCCATGGCCGCGCTTGGCCATATGCTGCTGAACGGCTACGGCCTCAATCAGTCGCGCGAGGCCGGCCTCGGTTGGCTGGAGCGCGCAGCCAATGCCGGCAACACCGCGGCGATGTACGAATTGTCCCGCGTCTTTGCGCTGCATCCGGAGGCACAGAGCGACACCCGCCAGGCCATCGCCTGGCTGCAGAAAGCGGCGGAACGCAATCATCCCAACGCCGCCTACCAGCTCGGCCTCGCTTACCTGACAGGCGAATGGGTCGACAAGGATGTGGCTCAGGCATCCTTCTGGTTCGATCGTTCGGCACAATCCGGAAATCTGCTGGCCGCCCGAACGCTGAAGGCCGTCCGCGAAGGCGCCGCGCCCAAGGAGGCCGCGATCGTATCCGACACGGCAGACTGAAATCTGAGCAGACGACTGCACGATCAAGACGAATGCACACACGCAACGCGACTGGAGGATAGCACATGCAAGGGTTTCGTATCCGCCGCTTCGGAATGATGCTCGCGACCGTGGTCATGGCTACCGCCGGCCTGGGTGAGCGTGTCCACGCTGCCGCGCCGGCGATAGAGGCCCTGCCCTATCCTGCCACACCGCCGGCACTGGATTACAGCCGCATTTGCCGCAAGCCGGAGGTCCCGGCCCCGCTCGCCTTCGATTGGCAGGGCTGGACCGGCGGTCCGGTTCCCGTCTCCCAACAGCAGATCTTCGCCGATGCGATCCGCTTCGTCGACGGCGGCAGCGAGGTTGCGCGCGATTTGCCACTGGCGCGGCGCATGCTGGAGATGCTCGTCTCTGAAGGCACGGGCGGTTCGCTGGAGGCCAGGCGCCGCCTGGCACTGTTGCTGCTCGACGACCGGGCCGGACCGCAAGATCGCAAACGCGCCGCGACCCTTCTCGTCGAAGCCACGGCCTCCCAGGAAACGGATGCCGCCCTTTCGCTCGGGCGCCTGATTGCACGTGGCGACCTTCCCGATCTCCCCCTGCAGGATGCGCCGCGTTATCTCGGGATCGCCGCCGGTTTTGGCGAGCCGATGGCCGCCTTCGAACTCTCTG
Source organism: Hyphomicrobiales bacterium (assembly GCA_900473805.1). Taxonomy (GTDB): domain Bacteria; phylum Pseudomonadota; class Alphaproteobacteria; order Rhizobiales; family Rhizobiaceae; genus Allorhizobium. Next base: position 60,634 of record UCMS01000022.1, read on the forward strand.
CGCTGTATGCCGGTGGCGCCCTGCCTGCACCGTTCGAGGGGGCGGCGGCCCATTTCGCCAATCTCGCCACGATCAATCTGCAGACCGCGTTGGCTTCGGGCGATTGTGCCGTGGCCGCTGAAGTCGGGCAGTTCCTTCTCGACCAGAACCTGACCGATGGACCGCAACGGGCCATCGCCTGGTTCGAGGTCGCGGCCAAGGCCGGACATCGCAATGCCCTGGAAAAACTGGCCCGCGCCTATGCGGCCGGACGCGGGGTGGAAGCCGATCCCGCAGCCGCGCGCCGATACTGGGCGCAGGCGGTCGAGGCCGGCTCGGTAACCGGCCTCGCAGCCCTGGCCGAACAGGATCTGACGGCAGGCCTTGATACCGAGGATCTCCGCCGCCGGCTTGAGATCGGCATGGCAAACGGTGATCCGAATGCCTTCCTCATCGCGGCCCGCCTGCATCGCGGCGATTACAATGGCACGGCCGATTTTGCCGCCCTGCAGAACGTCCTGCAGAAGGCAGCCGCCCGCCCCGATGTCTCGATCTTCACGCTCGACATCCTCGGCAACGCCGTGCTCTCGGGCCAGGGCACCGCACCGGACCCGCAAAAGGCAAAGGACGTCTACGAGCGCATCCTGGCCGCCGGAACACCCGACGCAGACGCCATTTATGGCCGTTACCTGTTGAAGTCTGGCGGGGGCATTGAGCCGGCCATCGCCCACCTGCGCGACGCCGAGGCTGCGGGATCGACCTTGGGAACCACTGCGCTTGCCGACATCGCCGCCTGCCGGCCGGACACCGGCCTCGACCAGCCGGCGCTGCTGCGCAAGGCCGCCGCCGCCGGCAATCCCTTGGCCTTGCGCAAGCTGGCCCGTCTGGCAAGCGACGCCGGCGACAAGGCGCAGGCATCGGCCCTGTTCGAACAGGCCGCCGGCCTCGGCGATCGGATCGCCATGATCGAACGTGCCGCCGCGATCCTGGGCGAAGGCAAGGATGCTGGCAAGAAGGGGGCCAAAGCGGCCGCAGATTTGATCGAGGCAGCCGGCGCCCCCGGTGACGGCATGATCGCTGGACGTCTGGCGCTCGTTCAGGCCCTGCGCAATGGCCGCCTCGGAGACGATGCCGGCCGCAGCAACGAACTGCTGCAGACGCTTGCGCAAAGCCTCGACCCCTCCGCCGATGTCGAGATTATCCGCGACCGCCTGAAGGTCGGGGGGGCAAGCGCTGCCGATCCGGACATCCGACTGCGACTGGAGCGTGCCGCGAATGCCGGCAATGCAGACGCCATGCTGATGCTCGCACATCTTGCCCCAACGGACGAGGCCACCGCCGCAAAGGGCAGCGAGTGGCTCATCCGGGCCGCGGAGCGCGGCAATCCGGAGGCTCTTGCGGCGCTGCCCACGGATCAGGCTGTGCTGAGACGCGTCACGACCGGCCTCGAAACCGTCATTCTCTGCGATATCGACGCGCTGGCGCAAAAGGCGAGACTTCATCGCCTGCTCGGCGATGACAAGGCAGCATCTGCCGCTCTGATCACGGCCGAACGGGTGGCGACCGCCCGTTCGCCCCGCCACATCTTCGTCCTTGCCCAGACCGTGCTCGGCATCGCCCCGCCGGCCGCCGATGATGCAGAACGCGCCGCGCGCCTGCTGTTGAAAAGCGCTGAAGCCGGTTACGGCAAGGCGACACTGGCCCTCGCCCGGCTCTATGACGGTGGCAAGCTCGGAAGCCGGCGCGCCGAAGCGATCGATTGGTATCGCCGCGCGGCGCTCGCGGATGAGCAGACGGCCGTACCGGAACTCGCGCGTCTGACAAACGGCGGAACCGATGCGGAGGCCGTGACGGCGCTCCGATCAGTGGCCGAGGCCGGCAATGTCACGGCCTTGCGCAGTCTCGGCATGTTGCTCGCCACCCAGAGCGGCGCCGACCGCGATGAAGGCATCCACCTGCTCGAAGAAGCCGCCCTGCGCAAGGACGTCGCGGCGATGAAGATCCTCGCCCGCTTCCATGCCTCCGGCATCGATGGACAGGTGTCGGCCGCCAAGAGCACCAGTTGGACCCGCATGGCTGCCGAACAGGGCGATCCGGAAGCCATGTTCCAATATGCCATCGCCCTCGACCTCGGCTTCGGTGTCGAGTCCGATCCGAAATCCGCAAAAACCTGGCACCAGAAGGCACTTGAAAATGGTTTCGTTCAGTAAGTTTCAGGCTGCATCCGCGATGCTGTCAGGGCAGCTGCTCCGCGTGGCTTCCCGGTTGCTCAGCACGGCCTTCGCCCTCGGCCTCGGTTTCACCCTCGTCCTCTCTGCCCCGGTGGCGAGCCCCGCGATCGCAGCGGGCCCTGAAACCATGCTGCGCCAAAACCTGCCGGCCGCCCTGCGCGGCGATCGCACGGCCGTCCGCGAGGTCGCCCGTGCCATCGTCCGGATCGGACCACGCTCGTTCAAGGCTGCCGCCCAAATGCGCCCGCTCTTGCGCAGCGAGGCCATGCGCGGATCGAGCGCTGCGGCCAACGCCTATGGAATCCTGCTGCAATACGGCATCGGCGGGGCCAAGAATCCCAAGGAAGCGGCGAGTTGGTATGCGAAGGGCGGCGCCAACGGCAATCTCAGCGCCTCGAAGAATGCCGCACTGGCTTATGCCCTGGGTTGGGGCGTCCAGCGCAACACCAAGCGCGCCAATCAGTTGCTGGCCAAGGTGCCGTCCGATCAGCGCAGCCGCAAGATGCTCGAGATCAGCAAGGCCCTGATGCATCCCGGTCGCGAAGAACCTGAACTGGCCCTTTACTGGCTGGAACGCGCCGTATCGCTCGACAAGAGCGGCCAGTTGAACGCCGCAGGGGCCTATCGAAGCCTGGCCGGATCGATGGAGAACGGTGACGAAAAACTGCTCGAGTGGCTGCAACCGCTTGCCGACAAGGGCAATGCGCGCGCCACGATCTTCCTCGCCCGGCACTACGAGGAAAACGGGACGGACCTCGCCCGGGCCAAGGCCGTCGACCTCTATCTTCAGGCCGCAGAAACCAAGGATGCGGATGCTTATGAAGGCCTCGGCCGGATGCTCGCCGTCACCCAGCCGCCGCTGTCGGACCGCATCCTGGCCTTCCTTGAGGAAAAGGCGCAAGCCGGCGTGCCATCCGCCAACCTGGCCCTTGGCACCCACTATCTCTTTGGCGCAACCACATCAGGCGAGATGCGCGAAAAGGGCCTGGCTTATATGGAAGTCGCCGCCCGCGCCGGGGATCCGGAAACCCAGTATCGGCTGGCCCTTGTCCTGTTGGGCGATGCCAGCGACACCACACGGCACGACCTCGCCCGGGCCTATCTCGTCCTGTCTGCGGCGGGCGGCAACAAACGCGCCGCCCAGGCCGCAAAGCAATTCGGCCCTCTAACCGTCGCGGATGCTCAAGAAATTGTCGAAACAGCGAGGAATTAAACTGTTTCGAGACAGAAAAAGCCCATTTGGACTGTATTTTCAGCCGTGAATTAAGTGCAGGGTAAACCTTCGTCTTTATACCGACACGAAATCCGTTCGGGAGTTTCGTGTTGGCCCTGCAGACCGCGCGCCGTGTTTTTCTGTCTGTCGTCGCCGTGCTGTCAATGGCGGCCCCGGCCGCCAGCCAATCGGTGGAGAGTCTTGCCCTATCCGGGTCCCCACCCGCCAACGCGTTGACGGCAGCGGCAAGCCCGCCCGGTCAAGGCTGCGCTTCACAACTCGACCTCCCCCGCCGACTGGAGACCGTCTCCAAATACGACCAGACGGTCGCCTCGAAATCGGTGATCGATCCGGCGGCCCGCCAACGCCGGGAAAACGAGCTGGCGCCCGTTGCAAATGCCATCCGCAGCGTGGCGATCGCCGCACGCCGCAATGGCACCCCGGAACAGATTGCCCAGACCGCCACCTGCACCATCGCCACCCTGCGCCACTGGGCCGCGACCGGCGCGCTGACCGACATGGCGACCTCGGACGCCAATCTGAGCCGTGACCGCTTCACGTCCGAAATTGCCGGCATTGTCATGACGCTCCAGGCCCGTGGCCGGGATCTGCGCGACCAGGGCGAGATCCGCACGTGGCTCGCCACGCTCGCCCGCCAGACCATGGCCTATTATGACGGTCAGGCCGGCCCCACCGCACGCCGCAACAACCACCGTTATCTCGCCGGCCTCGCCGTTGCGGAATTGGCGGAGATCCTCGGCGAGAAGACCATGCGCTCGTGGTCGAAGGATGCATTCGCCATCGGCGCCTGCCAGGTCGATCCACAAGGCTACCTGCCCCTCGAACTCGCCCGTGCCGAGCGCGCTTATGAGTATCACCTCTATGCCTATGGTGCTCTCGCCCGCCTCGCCATCCGCCTGTCGGCCGCAGGATCGAGCGCCCTTCCCTGCGAAGACCGGCTCGCCCGGCTCCACCGCCTCGTCTCGCGCGGCGAGGCCAGCGCCCACGACTTTGCCCGTCGCACGGGGGTGGATCAGCGCATGCCGTCCCGCCGCCAACTTGAGGCGGCGGCGCTGGTCCTGCCCCGCCGCGAGGACATGGGAACCACCGGCGACGTAAAAAACTTCTGATTTCAGACTAATTCAAATATTATTTCACTGCACTCAAATAAAACCTGCCATCGTTGATCTGTGTTTATATCCTTTCGCTTCCACCCCTCATAAACTCCGGGGGACTGAGGTGAACGGCCCTGGGGGCGATGGGGAAAACATGGCAATTTTCAATGTCTTGGATTACGGCGCAACCCCGAACGACGACACCGTCGACAGCGCAGCCATCCAGGCTGCCATCGACGCGGCCTATGCGGCAGGGGGCGGCACCGTGTACATCCCCGCCGGCACCTTCCTGATGACCGGCAACCCGGCCAATTCCTCCGATGGCTGTATCGAAGTCCGTTCCAACGTGACCCTGAGCGGCGCGGGCATGGGTGAGACCGTGCTGAAGCTGGTCGACCACTTCGACACCCGCATCAACGGCATGGTCCGTACGCCGGTGAACGAAAACGCCAGCAACGTCGTGATCGAGAACCTGACGATCGACGGCAATCGCGCCAACAACATCGACCATCAGGCCGGCATCATCACCGGGGTGAAGGAAGGCAACGGGCTGGTCCATGAGGACATCACCATCCGCGGCGTGGAAGTGATGAACTGCACCGCCTATGGCATCAATCCGCATGAAATCACCTACGACCTCCTGGTCGAGAACTGCGTCTCGCACGGCAACGGCAAGGACGGCTTCGTCGCCGACTATGTCGAGGGCGGCATATACCGGAACAACGTCTCCTACGACAACGACCGCCACGGCTTCAACATCACCACGAGCAGCAATAATCTCGTGCTGGAAAACAACATCGCCCATGACAACGGCGGAGCTGGGCTCGTCACCCAGCGAAGCGACATCTTCCCGGAAGGGGAGGACACCATCCCCTGGCCAGAGAACATCATGATCATCGGCGGCGACTATTACGCCAATGCCCGCGAAGGTATCCTGATCAAGCTCTCGGATCACGTCACGGTCACGGGTGCCGAGGTTTACGGCAACATGCGCCAGGGCATTCGCATCGAAGGCGCCACCAACACGGTCATCCACGACAACACGGTCTACAACAACTCGCAGGAAGCCAACGGCGTCTATGACGAGATCAACATCCGCCTGCGCGTGGATACCGCAGTGACACCTTCGCGCATCTACTATTCCGAAGGCACCCAGATCTACGACAACCTCATCTATTCAGATGGCCCCGTTCGGGCACGCTACGGTATCCGCGAGGAATCGACCAATTCGACCGCCGACAATCCCTCCGGCACCATCGTCTATGGCAACACCGTCACCGGGCAGGTCAGCGGCGACATCTTCATCCCGCCCCATTCCGCCACAGAAGGTGCGGACATCTTCTATGGGACGGCGAGTGGTGACAATTTCGCCGGCCTGGGCGGCGACGACATCTATATCGTCAATCATTCGCTCGACGTGGTGACGGAACAGCTCAATGCCGGCCATGACACCGTCATCGCCTCGCTGAACCACACCCTCTCGGCCAATGTCGAAGACCTTTTCCTCACGGGCACCGCAATCCGTGGCACCGGCAATGCGCTGGCAAACGACATCGTCGGCAACGCGCTCGACAATGAACTGGAAGGCCTGGGTGGCGAGGACATCCTGGATGGTGGTATCGGCGCCGACAAGATGCAGGGCGGCGATGGCAACGACACCTATTTCGTCGACAATGTCGGCGACACCATCGTCGAAAAGGACAATCTCGGCGCGGGCGGCTATGACACGGTCTACAGCACGGTCAGCTACACGCTCGCGACGGAGGTCGAAAAACTCGTCCTGCTCGGCACCGGCAATCTCGATGGCACCGGCAACGCTCTGGCCAACGTGCTGATCGGCAATGACGGCAACAACGTGCTCGACGGCAAGTCCGGCGCCGACAATATGACCGGTGGCAAGGGCAACGACACCTACTACGTCGATCACACCGGCGACGTGGTCAACGAACTTGCCGGCGAGGGTATCGATACCGTCGTCAGCTCTCTCACCTATGTGCTCGGTGCCAATCTGGAAAATCTGACACTGACCGGCACGCTCAGCCGCGATGGCACGGGCAACGAACTGGCCAACGTCATCAAGGGCAATGACGGCGTCAACAAGATCCACGGCATGGATGGCGACGACTTCATCGAAGGCGGCCTCGGCGCCGACCAGCTGTATGGCGATGCCGGCAACGATACCTTCATTCTGCGCAAGGGCGAATTCGCCGGCGATGTCATCGAAGACTTCACCGGTAACGGCGCCGCCCTTGGCGATTCGATCGTCTTCACCGGCTTCTCCTCCGCAGCCGTTCTGGTCGATCTCGGCGGCGGCAACTGGATGGTCCAGGACGGCAGCTACACCGAGACCTTCCGCATCAAGACCCCGATCGGCGAAGTCGCCTTCTCCGCTGAGGACTACGGCTTCGGCACCGACGTGGTGATCCCGCAGAACACGGCGCCCGTGGCATCGGCCACCGGCAACAGCACGAGCGGCAACGAGGATAGCCTGATCACCGGCTCCGTGCCGGCCGGCAGCGACGCCGAAAACGATGCCCTCACCTATCTGCAGGTCGGCACGGTCTCCGGTCTGACGCTGAACGCCAATGGCAGCTTCTCCTACCAGCCGGCTGCCAACGCCAACGGCCCCGTCAACTTCTCTTACGTGGTGGTGGATGCCAAGGGTGCCCAAAGTGCGGCCCAGACCTTCACCATCACCGTCAATCCGATCAACGATGCGCCGACCGCCGCCGCAGCCGGCAACACGGCATCGGGCGATGAAGACACGACCATCACGGGGACCATTCCCGCCGGCAGCGATGTCGATGGCGACGCGCTCACCTATGTCCAGGTCGGCAGTGTTCCCGGCCTCACGCTGAACGCCAATGGCAGCTTCTCCTATGTGCCTGCGGCCAATGCCAACGGTCCGGTCACCTTCAACTATGCCGTAAAGGACCCCTCGGGTGCCCAGAGCGGGACCCAGGCCTTCACCATCACGGTCAACGCCGTCAACGACGCTCCGACCGCCGCTGCAACGGGCAACGCCACCTCCGGCAATGAAGACACGACCATCATCGGGAACATTCCCGCCGGCAGCGATGTCGATGGTGATGCGCTGACTTACGTTCAGGTCGGCACCCTCGCCGGATTGACGCTGAACGCCAATGGCAGCTTCTCCTATACTCCAGCCGCCAATGCCAATGGCACGGTCACGTTCAACTACGCGGTCAAAGACCCCTCGGGTGCCCAGAGCGCCACGAAGGCCTTCACCATCACGGTGGTGCCGGTCAACGATGCGCCGACGGCCTCCGGCACCGGCAATACGGCCAGCGGCCAGACCAACACCGTAATCACAGGCAGCCTTCCGACAGGCACGGATATCGACGGTGATGCCATCAGCTACGCCCTGGTGAGCGGGCTGAGCGGCCTGACGCTCAATCCCAACGGCAGCTTCTCCTACACGCCGGCCTCGGGAGCCACGGGCGATTTCGCCTTCCAGTACAAGGTGGTTGATCCCTCGGGCGCGGCCAGTGCCCCGCAGACCTTCACCATTTCCGTCACCGCGCCGACGGGCGGCCAAACCATCATCGGCAACAACAGCAGCAACATCCTGCATGGCGGCTCCGGCAACGACACGATTGACGGCCTGAAGAGCTCCGACACCATGTATGGCCACGGCGGCAACGACACCTATTACGTCGACACATCCGGCGACAAGGTGATCGAGGTCGTCGGCGAGGGATACGACCGCGTCTTCACCGCCTCGTCCTTCTCGCTGCAGACGGGCTCTGAGGTGGAATATCTCAAGGCGACCGGTTCATCCTCGGTCTCGCTCAAGGGCAACGAGTTCAACAATGTTCTGGTCGGCAACGCGGCATCCAACACGATCACCGGCAACAATGGCGACGACCGTCTCGACGGCGGCCTCGGTAAGGATTCGCTGACCGGCGGCAACGGCAAGGACAGTTTCGTCTTCTCAACGGCGCTCTCCTCCTCGAATGTCGATTCCATCAAGGATTTCAAGGTGGTGGACGATACGATCGTGCTCGACAAGGCGATCTTCTCCGCTCTCGCCACAGGCCAGCTCTCGGCCGCGGAATTCGTCACCGGCACCCAGGCGCTCGATGCGAACGACCACATCATCTACAACAAGACCGCCGGCACCTTGCTTTACGATGCTGATGGCGCGGGCGGCGCAGCCGCCATCCAGTTCGCCACGATCTCGAAGAGCCTGTCCATGACCTATCTCGACTTCGTCGTCGAGGACACAACGCTGGTATAAGCGCCGGGCCGGAGCGAACCGGTATCGATCAGCAAAGAGCCACCGGACGGTCGTTAAGCGGCCGGCCGGTGGTTCCGTCATGGGTTGAGCACCAGCGGCGACAGCCATGCCAACCGCGCAACGATATGCGGAAACCGGGACAGGTCGACTGAGCAAGGATTGCCTTGAATCTCGTACGAAAAATGTGTGTGGGAAAAATGATGGTGCCCCGTGCCGGAATCGAACCAGCACTCCTCTCGGAACCTGATTTTGAGTCAGGCGCGTCTACCAATTCCGCCAACGGGGCACATAAGCGTCGGGTGACAGCGCCGGACTATACGAAGGCTTGGGCTGCGGTCAACCGACTTTTTGGCCAAAGCGGCATCACGCGAAAGTTCCCGTCCCAATTGCCCTGAAACCAACGCGGCATTTACAGGTGCAGTGCAGTCTCATAAGAAGCGGGAACATTTCGCCCACGGATTTCTTCATGCTGCGCCGCATTTACGACTGGACCATGTCACTGGCCGGCACCCGCCATGCCGAAAGAGCCCTTGCCGGCGTCTCCTTCATCGAAAGCTCGTTCTTTCCCATCCCGCCGGATGTGCTGCTGATCCCGATGGTGATCGCCAGGCGTGGCCGCTGGCTGCGGCTGGCAGTGGTGTGCACCGTCGCATCCGTTCTAGGCGCCTTCCTCGGCTATGCCATCGGCATGTTTCTGTTCGAGACGATCGGCCGCCCCATCCTCGCCTTCTACGGCAAGGAAGACGCCTTCGATCAAGTGGCACAGTGGTACAACACCTGGGGGGGCTGGGGCGTGCTCTTTGCCGCCGTCACGCCCTTCCCTTACAAGGTGCTGACGATCTTCTCCGGTGCGACGGGCCTGAATTTCGTTACCTTCACCGTCGTCAGCATCATCGGCCGCGCCGCCCGCTTTTTCCTGGTGGCCTTCCTGCTGAAGCTTTACGGAGAGCCGATCCGGATCTTCATCGAGAAATATCTCGGCCTTCTTTTTACCCTCTTCATGGCGCTGCTCCTGGGCGGCTTCTACCTGGTCAAGGTCATCCTCTGAAAGTCATCGCGATGAACACCAACAGCTCCTTCCTGAACTCCGACACATCTCTTGCCATTCTGCTGACGGCAGGCATGGCATTGGTTGTCGGTTCGGCCCTCGGCTTCGAACATATCGGGGGGTATATCCCCTGCGCGCTCTGCCTCATGCAGCGCAATCCCTATTACATCGGCATCGGCGTTGGCGTCCTCGCGGTCCTCTCCTCGATCCTGCGCCTGCCGCCGATCGTCACGAAACTGCTGTTCGTGACCATTGCTGTGCTGATGCTGGTTGGCATGGGCCTGGGCATCTATCATTCGGGCGTCGAGTGGAAGTTCTGGGAAGGCCCCGCCAGCTGCACCATCGGCGCCACCGGCGGCGACACGCCGGTCAACGTGCTCGACGCGCTGAACGCCACGAAGGCACCGTCCTGCACCGAAGCGACGCTGCGCGTGCTCGGCCTTTCCTTTGCCGGCTGGAACGTGCTGACGAGTGCGGCTCTCGCCGCTGTCGCCATCTGGGGCGTTTTCCGCAAGCGGGTAGCCTGATCCCCAAAAAGACCGGCGGTTCAGCCGCCGGTCGCGTCCAAGGATGCCGGGTTAAGAGCCTGCCCACCGAGATCTTAAGGCTGCAATTCGGTATCCCAGTAGAGATAGTCGACCCAGCTTTCGTGCAGATAGTTCGGCGGAAACAGCCGGCCGTTGTTGTGCAGGTCCTGCACCGTCGGCCGATAGGGCTTCTGATGTGGGAACATCTGCGCCTGCTTCGGCAACTTTGAGCCCTTGCGCAGATTGCACGGCGAGCAGGCCGCCACGACATTCTCCCAGGTCGTCTCGCCGCCATGGGCACGCGGGATGACGTGGTCGAAGGTCAGGTCATCAGGAGAGCCGCAATACTGGCACTCGAACTTGTCGCGCAGGAACACGTTGAAGCGAGTGAACGCCGGGTTACGGGTCGGCTGGACATAGGTCTTGAGGCTGACCACGCTCGGCAGCCGCATCGAGAAGCTCGGCGAGCAGACGGAATGATCATACTCGGCGATGATGTTCACACGGTCGAGGAACACCGCCTTGATCGCGTCCTGCCAGGACCAGAGCGACAAGGGATAATAACTCAGTGGCCGGTAGTCGGCATTCAGGACGAGCGCCGGCAGGGCCTGGGGAGAAACTGCAATCGTCAAGGCGTACTCCTGATCGATTCGGCATCTGCCCTTCTATATTAGGTCCGTTGTTACAGCATTGTGAAGCCTGAATTTTTGGAAGCGACCGCGTCGCATCAGCGCGGCCGTTCCCGTAGCCCCTTGTCCTTGATTGCCAGGCTCTGCGGCCTTGCACGCCGTGCCAGACCGCCCCTCAACGCGGCAGGGCAACCCGGCCCGTCAGGCCCGCATAATGCGCCCAGAACAGCCGGGCCGCGACCGAGCGCACCGGCGCCCAGGCCTCCGCCACGCCCGCCACGACCTCCGGTGTCGGCCGGTTGCCCTCGAAGAAGACCGCTCCGACGGAGATCCTCAGTGCCACGTCTCCCTCCGGAAAGATGTCCGGATGGCCGCCGCAGAACATCAGGTAAACCTCCGCCGTCCACGGCCCGACCCCTTTCAGCGCCGTGAGCGTTGCCATCGCCTGCTCGGCCGGAAGCATTGTCAATTCGTCGAGCCTGAGTGGCCCGCAGAGATCGGCTTTCGCTGCGGCCTCCAGCGCAACGAGCTTGCCGCGCGACAGGCCGAAGGTGGCGACCACTTCCGCCGGCAGGCCGAGAAAGTCCTCCGCCGTCGGCCGGAGCCCGAGGACCCCCGTCATCCGCCGCCAGATCGCGTCAGCGCTCGCCCGCGACACCATCTGCGACACGATGATCGAGGCAAGCCCGGCAAAACCCGGCGGAGACAGCCGGAGCGGCAGCGGCCCACAGGCTTCCGCGATCGAGGCGAGCCGAGGGTCCCGCTCCAAAAGGACGGTCAACCCATCCGCCAGATCGGCCTCGTTGCGAATGATCATCGCCCCTCCCCTTTTCCCAGGCTGCACGTCATGCGAAGGAAAATCATGGCCGCAGCATCCCGTCAAACCCCCGTCTTCCGCTTCGCCCCGAGCCCCAACGGCCGGCTGCATCTCGGCCATGCGCTGTCGGCCCTGACCAATGCGAAGATGGCAGCCGAAACGGGTGGCCGGCTGCTGCTGCGGATCGAGGACATCGATCTCACCCGTTGCACCCCCGAACTCGAACAGGCGGTGCTCGACGATCTCGACTGGCTGGGCATCCTTTACGAGCGTCCGGTCCGTCGCCAGTCGGAGCATTTTCCCCTCTACCGCCAAGCGCTCGACACCCTGATCGCCCGTGGCCTCGTCTACCCCGCTTTCCTGACGCGTGGCGAGGTGAAGGCGAGGGTCGCAGCCTTCGAGGAGAACGGCGCAGTGTGGCCCCGCGACCCGGATGGGCCGCCGCTCTACCCGACCGAAGAGCGCGATCTGTCAACAGAGGAGCGTGCCGAAAAACTCGCGACGACCGACCGCCACGCGCTGCGCCTCGACATGGCGAAGGCTGTTGCCGCGATTGGCCATAGGTTGTCCTGGCAGGAGACCGGCGATGGCCCGCGAGGCGAGATCACGGCCGACCCCAAGGCCTGGGGCGATGTCGTGCTCTGGCGCTCCGACGCTCCGGCAAGCTACCACCTCGCCGTCACTGTCGATGATGCGGCGCAGGGCGTCACGCATGTCGTGCGCGGGCTTGACCTCTTCCACGCCACCTCGGTCCACCGCCTGCTGCAGACCCTGCTCGACCTGCCGCAACCCGTCTATCATCACCACCGCCTGGTCCTTGGACCCGATGGTCGCAAGCTGTCGAAGAGTGCGGGCGACACGGCGCTCGCCGTGCTCCGCGCCGAGGGCAAGACGCCCTCAGATATCCGCGCCCTGGTCGGGATTTGAGATCCCGACATTCGGCTGCCCCTTCACCGGCACCACCTGGAACTTCATCAGCGCCGCATTGAATTCGGCCCCGATGATGAAGATCGCGCCGACCATGTAGAGAAACACCAGCACGATCATGATCGAGGCGAGGCCGGCATAGGTCGCGGCGTAATTGGCGAAGGTGCCGATGTAATAGGCGAAGACCAGAGCGCCGATCAGCCAGAGCACGAGGGTCAGAAGCACACCCGGCAGCACATCAATGATCCGCCGCCGTCCATCCGGCAGGCCGAGGTGAAACACCATCAGGCCGATGACCAGGAAAACAACGGTGCCGTAGACCCGCCAGTTGGCGATGGTCAGCAGAAAGTCCTTGAGCAGCGGGAAATAGCGCTCGGCAAAGGCGAGCGCCACGGGCACGGCGACCAGAAGCGCGCTGATAATTGCAAGCACGATGACGGCGCCCAGCACATAACCGAAGCTGACAAGCCGGGTGATGTACCACGGGCGGGTCTCGACCACGCGGTAGGCGCGGTTGAGCGAGATCCTGAGCGCCTCGACGCCGTTCGAGGCGAAATAGGCAGCCGCCAGCACCGAAACCGTCAGCAGCCCGCCGCGCGGAATGGTCAGCACCTGCACCACCTGGTCCGACAAAGGCTTGGCGATGGTTTCCGGCCAGGTGTCGAAGATCAGATGCACGGCGGTTTCGGCAAACTGGTCGGCGCCGAGAAAGCTGGCGAGCGCCGTGCCGAAGATGAGGAACGGGAAAAGCGCCAGGATCGCCGAGAGCGCCACATGGCTCGCCATGGCCCAGCCGTCATCCAACGTGAAATGCCAGAGGGCATCGAAGGTGACCTTGTAGAGCCTGCGAAAGAACGACGGCATCCGGTCTCCTCTGCACTGCGACCTGATTGTCAGTTGTCGGGGAATATGGGAAACCGATCCCGGTTTGCAAAGGAAGAACGAGGTTTTCCCGTGAAGAGTATCATCGTCACCGGCTGTTCCTCCGGTATCGGCGCCTATTGCGCCGAGGCCTTGAAGCGCGATGGCTGGCGGGTCTTCGCAACGGTGCGCAAACCGCAGGATCTGTCGGCGCTCGAGGCCAAGGGTATTGAGGCGATCCACATGGATTACACCGACGCCGCAAGCATCGAGGCCCTTGTCGCAACAGTTTTCGAGCGCACCGGCGGACGCCTCGACGCTCTGTTCAACAACGGCGCCTATGGCCAACCGGGTGCTGTCGAGGACCTGCCGACGGAGGCGCTGCGAGCCCAGTTCGAAACCAATCTCTTCGGCTGGCATGACCTGACCCGCCGCGTGATCCCCGCGATGCGGGCGCAAGGCGCGGGCCGCATCGTGCAATGCTCGTCGATCCTCGGCATCGTGCCCTATCGTTGGCGCGGCGCCTATACGGCCTCGAAATTTGCGCTGGAGGGCCTGTCTCTGACCCTTCGCATGGAGCTTGAAGGCTCCGGCGTGCAGGTGAGCCTGATCGAGCCCGGCCCGATCGAAAGCCGCTTCACCGCCAATGCGCTCACCCATATCCGCGAGGCGATCGACCTCGAAAATTCCGTCCATGCCGAGGACTACCGCCGGCAACTGGCGCGACTTGATGGCACAGGGCCGGTAAACCGCCACAAACTGGGGCCGGAGGCGGTCTACAAAGTCCTTGTCCACGCCTTGACCGCCAAGCGCGCCCGCCCACATTATCTCGTGACCAAGCCGGCCAAGCAGGGGGCCCTCATCAAGCGCTGGCTGCCGGCCGACCTCTTCTATCGATTGATGCGCTCGCTGGACTGACCGGCGACGAACAAAGGCAATTCCGAACTCATGTCCACATTCACCTATGTCCTCGCCATCATCGTCATGGGGCTCGTCGCCCTCGTCCTCATCCGGGGCCTCTTCAACATGATGAAGGGCGGCGACGGCAACACCTCCAACAAGCTGATGCAGGCGCGTATCGTGCTGCAGGCGATCGCGATTGCGCTGATCATGCTCACACTTTGGCTGACCGGCGGGGGACGCTGATCCATGGTCAAGCTCAACAAGATCTACACCCGCACAGGCGACGACGGCACCACGGCGCTGGTCACCGGCCCGCGCCGGCTGAAGCATGATCTGCGCGTCGACGCCTATGGCACGATCGACGAGACCAATTCGGCAATCGGCATCGCCCGGCTGCACACGGCGGACATGCCCGAGCTCGACGCCATGCTGATGCGCATCCAGAACGACCTCTTCGACCTCGGCGCCGATCTCGCCGCCCCCGAAACCGGCGAAGTGCTCTCCTATGAGCCGCTGCGCGTCATCGAGGCCCAGGTCGACCGGATCGAGAAGGAGATCGACCAGCTCAACGCCGATCTCGACCCGCTCAAGTCCTTCATCCTGCCCGGCGGCACGCCAGCGGCCGCCTACCTCCACCTCGCCCGCACCACGGCGCGGCGCGCCGAGCGCATCATGGTCGAACTTTCCCGCTTCGACGGCGAGGAAGTCGGCGAACCGGCGCTGAAATATGTGAACCGGCTATCAGATTTTCTGTTCGTCGCGGCACGGCATGCCAATGACGGCGGTCGGTCGGATATTTTGTGGGTGCCGGGGAAGAATAGGTAGGCAGTGGATCCCCCCTCTCCCCTTGTGGGAGAGGTTACAAAATCGAGGGCTTAGCCCGATCAGGGCTAAACCTCAGATTTTGTTGGTGAGGGGATCGGTGCTGCGGGCACGACGAACGGACCCCCTCGCTTGCGATTTCAGATGTTTAGGCGGCTTACGCTCGCCTAATTCATCGAAATCGCTTTCTCCCCCACCAAGGGGGAGATGGGGTCGGCGCACGCGGCCCGCTCCGACCATCCAAGAACTGAACTGTCAAAAACCCCAAGCGTCGCCGCCGGTCGGGATCACTCCCTCCGGGTCGGGTCCTGCTTGTCTCGGCCGGGGCGCCAGAAGCAACCTGTCTAAGTA
>UCMS01000008.1 GCA_900473805.1 Hyphomicrobiales bacterium
CCTTTGAAATCATGTGAGAATCCGGGCTCCCCAGCCAATTCTCCCAAAAAGCGCTAATTATCACGTTTTTCCGTCGTGCCGGATCCCGTTTTGGCGTCATCGGCGACCTGATGCTCAAGCCGAAATCGGCACGGGGTGACGTTCCGGCCTGATACAGGGTGGCTGCGTCATGGTAATCCGCCACAAGGTCCAAAATCTCATCCGCCGGGGGGACATTTTCTACCGGCGAGGCTTTCTTCAAGCCGGCTCCACACAGTTGGTGGAGCCGGCACCGGCTCTGCTTCTCTTGTGACAAGACCGAGCTAGCTTGCTCAGGGAACTGGTTGCAGTTGTCCGCAATTCGTCGGCGGGGCACCGCAGGGGTCAAAGATTGGCAAGATGAAGCTGCAAGAGTTCATCGTAGCAGGACTGGTTTGCGGCAAGAACGGGATGCCCGTTCAGAAACTCGGGACCGCTTCCAGGGAAAGCGAGGTTCTTGCCGCCGGCTTCGCGGACGAGGCAGAAACCGGCCATGCAGTCCCAGGCGCGCATATGCGGCTCATAATATCCAACCAGGCGACCGGCGGCGACATAGGCCAGCATCAGCGCGCCCGACCCGTTGCGAATGAAATTGCCGCCCCGGGCCATGAGGCCGGTGATGATCGCACCGACCCGTTCGGGGGTGACGTAGTTGTTGCAACCGATGCCCGTCATGGCGTTCTGCAGATTGCGGCTGGGATCGAGGCGCAGGGGCTTGTCGTTCAAGGTCGCACCAAGGCCATGGGCCGCGGCATAGAGTTCGTCCGAGCAGGGTACATGGATCACGCCCACGACCGGCTCCCCATTCCGGACGATCGCCACGGAGACACACCAGGTCGGCATGCCGTTGACGAAGGGTGCGGTGCCGTCGATCGGATCGACGACCCAGGTGAAGCCGGAGGAGCCTTCGTCGTGGCCGAACTCTTCTCCCAAGAACCCGTCATTCGCATAGATTTCCGCAACGCGCTGCTTCAGGAAGATTTCGACATTGCGGTCGGCGGCAGACACCACGTCCTGGAGGTCTCGCTTGGTCTCGATGACAAGGGTGTCGCGCCGGTTGAAATAATCGAGTGCCATGGCTCCCGCTTCCGCTGCCAGCGTTTTGGCCAGGGCAAAACGCGCTGCGAGGGCCGTATCATTCACTGTCATTCTCTTATTCCTTCATCTTCTTCAAAAAATCATCAGCCGCTGATGACGGCAATGCCACGGTTCTTGAACGCCAATGTGACGTCGCTTGCGGCGACATGGGCATGATCGACATCGTGATCGATGACGAAGAGCGTGCCGACATCGGTTTCGACCTCATATTCGACATGGCCGCCGAGATAGGCGGAGTGAAGGACGCGGCCCTTCAACCCTTCTGTGCCAGCAGACCCTATCCGGATGGCACCGGGTCGGACCGCGAGTTTGGCTGGCCCCTGGCCCGCCTTGGACTGCAGGCGGTGCTCGATAGTGCTGACACGTACCAGGACTTGGCCACCTTCAGATTGGACCACCTCACAGGGAAGCACATTCGCCTCCCCCATGAAGTCGGCGATGAAGGGCGAAGCCGGGGCTTCATAGAGTTCGCGCGGTGCTCCCGACTGGGCGATTTCGCCATCCTTCATCACGATGATCCGGTCAGAGACCGCCAGCGCCTCGTCCTGATCGTGGGTGACATAGACGGCGGTGAAACCAAGCCGCTGCTGGAGGTCGCGGATCTCCGTGCGGACCCGACGGCGCAGCCTTGCATCGAGGTTGGAAAGCGGCTCGTCAAGCAGCAGAACCTGCGGCTCCAGAACGAGCGCACGGGCGACGGCGACGCGCTGTTGCTGGCCGCCAGAAAGTTCGGCCGGCAGGCGATGGCCCATGCCTGCGAGGCCAACGAGTTTCAGACCTTCTTCGGCCTTTTCGCGCGCTTCCTTCTTGCCCATGCCCGACGACTGCAAGCCGTAGGCGACGTTTTCCAGCGATGTCATATGCGGAAAGAGCGCATAGGACTGGAAGACCATGGACACGTCGCGCTCATTGGCCGGCAGCATGGTGACATCCTTGCCGCCGATCAGGATCTTTCCGGAGGTCGGATGTTCGAGTCCGGCCAGCATGCGCAGCGTCGTGGTCTTGCCGCAGCCGGAGGGGCCGAGAAGTGTCACCAGCGTTCCCGGTTCGATGGTGAGCGAGAGATCGTGGATGGCGGTGAAGGCGCCGAAGGTCTTGCGGACGTTCTGGAAGGTGACGGATCCGGCTTTGACGGTGATCATGCGGTTTTCTCCTGACCGAGAGGAACGGGACTGTTGTTGCCGAGGCCGGCGACACGATTTTCGCGGCGGAGCCTGCGTTCGCCGACGAGGAGCTGGAAGCCCGCGATGATGGTGATCATCACGACGATCAGCATCGAGGAGTAGGCGATGGCCACACCGTATTCGCCGTTTTCGACAAGGCCGACGATGTAGGAGGTCGCCATGTTGTGTTCGGCGCTGACAAGGAAGATCACGGCGCTGATCGAGGTAATGGCACGGACGAAGGAGTAGACGAGCGCTGCCGTGATTGCCGGGCGCAGCAGCGGTAGGATGATCTTGCGCACCGTGCGGAAGCTGTTTGCCCGCAGCGTCAGCGACGCTTCGTCCAGGCTCTTGTCGAGCTGGCTCATTGCCGCAATCCCGCCGCGTACGCCGACCGGCATGTTGCGGAAGACGAAGCAGGCGATCAGGATCAGGGCAGAGCCCGTCATTTCAAGCGGCGGCAGGTTGAAGGCCATGATATAGCTGACGCCGATGACCGTTCCCGGAATGGCGAAGCTCATCATCAGGGCGAACTCAAAGAGGTTCCGGCCGGCGAATTTCTGTCGGACGATGATGTAGGCGGTCAGCAGACCAACAGCTGCGGTCAGCGGCGCGGAGATGAGCGCGATCTCCATCGTCGTCCAGAAGGAATTCCACGCGACGCCGGTCCAGGCGATCGAGCCGTTTTCCATGCTGACGGAGAAGGCACGGGCGTAGTGGCTGAGCGTCAGCGTGCTATCGAGGCCCCAGGTGGTGACGAAGCCGCCGACGAGGATCATGCCGTATACGACGACGGTGAAGATCATCCAGGGAATGACGATGGCATGGACCGCAATGGAAAGGCCGCGCGGCAAGGCGATGTGGGCGCCGCTATCTCCCTTGCCGGTGACGGTGGCGAAGTTCTTGCCCGACAGCCAGACGCGCTGCGCAAGGAAGGCCGAAAGGGTGAAGAAGAGCAGGACGAGCGCCAGCACGGCCGCCCGCGAGGGATCATTCTGCGAGCCGACCACGGCAAAGAAGATTTCGGTCGAAAGCACGCCATTGCTGCCGCCGAGTACCAGCGGATTGCCGAAATCGGCCATGCTTTCAATGAAGCCGATCAGGAAGGCATTGGCGAGGCCAGGCTTCATCAGCGGCAGAGAAACGCGCCAGAAGGTGCGCCACCGATCGGCGCGCAGCGTCTGCGAGGCCTCTTCCATCGATGGGCTGACGCCCTCGACGACACCGATCAGGACGAGAAACGATATCGGGGTGAAGGACAGGACCTGAGCGATCCAGATGCCGGTTAGGCCGTAGAGCCAGCGGCCAGGCTCGATGCCGAACAGGCCGGACAGCGTCTCGGTGACCACGCCGGCGCGACCGAAGAGTAGAACGAGCGCAAGGCCGATGACGAAGGGCGGCGTGATGATCGGCAGGACGGTGAGAAGGCGCAGGCCCTTCTTGAATGGGAAACGTGTGCGGGTGGCGACGAGCGCGAAGGCGAGCCCCAGCAGGGTGGAGGCGGACGCCGTCATGATGGCGAGCGTGAAGGTGCGCCAGGCGACGCCGCAACGTCCGTCGCCGATCAGGCAGCTGAGGCTCCAGATGCCGGGATCCTGCAGATTTTTGATAAACCCGTCCGGCTTGAATGAGCCATCGAAATCCTGGACGGCCGCCACCAGCATGCTGCCGATCGGATAAAAGACGAAGACGAAGACGAGGAATACGAGCAGCGATATCGATCCGACGACGAAGGCATCCCCCTTCATCACGCCGCGCTCGACGAGACCGAAGGCGAACATGAGAACGAAGACAATCGCCATGGTGACGGCGCCGGCTCCCATGGAGGGTTGGCCGTCGGACAATGGTCCGAAAAGGGCTTCGCTGATCCCCCAGGTCCAACCGGAGAAACCGACCGCCAGTCCCTGCAGGCAGAGATAGACGAGCCCTGCAGCGCCGGCAGCCGCGAAGAAGGCACCCCGACGCATCGGGTCGGCGATGAAACGGGCCGCGAGACCGAGGCCGAAGAAGAGGACGACACCTAGAAGGCAGAGGCGGTCGTGGCCGACGAGCTGCAACATGCCCGGTGCGGATTCCGTCGAAAAGGGAAAATCGCGGAGCCAGGTCAGACCGAAAAAACCGGTCTCCTGCCTATACCAGGGAAGCAAAATGAAGGATGCGGCTCCAAACGCCAGCAACAGGTCCAGTCTGCGGTTGCCATGTCTCATGGTCGACCTCATTCAAAGATATTAGGGAGAGCAGAAGGGGGCGGCAGCCTGAAGGCTGCCGCCCGTACGAAGCAAAGGTCAGTTTGCGACGGCACCAATTTCACGATCCCAGCGCTCGAGCAGCGCCTTGCGCTTTTCCGGATCGCCATAGGTCTTGAAGTCATAATCGATCAGCTTGATGTCCTCGAAGCGCGGCGCTTCCTTGGGGATCTCCGCAGTCTTGTTCGAGGGAAGCTGGAAGGACTTGGCATCCTTCATCCGCGACTGCACCTCGGGCTTCAGCGACCAGTCGTACCAGGTCTTGGCATTGTCCATGTTGCGAGCGCCCTTGACGATCGACATGGAGCCGATCTCGTAGCCAGTGCCTTCGCAAGGTGCGATCGACTTGACCGGGAAGCCCTCGGCCGTCTGGGCCACCGCATCATGCATGAAGACGATACCGAGGCCGGTCTCGCCGCGGGCCGCCGCCTTCACTGGCGCGGAACCGGATTTGGTGTATTGCGAGATATTGGCGTTGAGCGACTTCAGATATTCGAAGGCCTTGTCTTCACCCATGATCTGCACGAGCGAGGCGAGCGCCGTATAGGCGGTGCCGGAGGAGTTGGGGTTCGCGATCTGGATCTCGCCCTTCAGTTCGGGCGCCAAAAGGTCGGCCCAGCAGACCGGCTCCTTGTAGCCCTTCTGCTTGAAGATCTCGGTGTTGTAGCCCCAGCCGAGCGCGCCGGCATAGACGCCGACGGTCTTGAAGCCCGAACTTTCGGCCTGGTTCTTTGCCCAATCTTGCAGCTGGTCCAACATCGGCGACTTGTACTCTTCCGTCAGGCCTTCGGACGCGGCCTGAAGATGGGGGTCGCCGGTGCCGGCCCACCAGAGATCAGTCTTGGGGTTGCGGGCTTCGGCGCGGATCTTGGCATAGGCCTCGCCCGAGGACATGCGGACCATGTTGACCTTGATGTCATGAGCCTTCTCGAAATCGCCTTTCATCTGTTCGCAGATGACGACATCGGCGGCGCAGATGAGGTTGAGCTCGCCGGCAGCCATGGCCGAACCGGCAGCCAGGCTCGTGCCGGCAAAGAGCAGAGTGGAAAGCACTGTCAGTCGCATGGGTATCCTCCTGTTGCTTGCGTCTGATGGAAGTCGAAGAAATGGGACAAGCCTTCGGCGGCGGTGCCGAGAGGGCACCGTTTTCGGGATCGTCCGGTTGTCGGAAAATCAGTTGGTCGGGTTGATCTCGCGATCGAAGCGGCTCAAGAGCCGACTTCCCTGTTCGGGTGATCCGAAGGTGGCGAAGTCATAGTCCACCATCTTGATCATCGAAATGTCGGGAGCGGCAGGCGGAAGCATCGCCCGGGCATTGGATGGCACCTGATTCTGTCCGGCGATGGCACCGGTTGCCTGTCCCTCGGGGCTCAGCGCAAAATCGACGAAGCGCCGCGCCGCGTCCAGATTGCGGCTGCCCTTGACGATGCTGACCGCTCCGATTTCGTAGCCGGTGCCCTCGCAGGGCGCGACGATCACGAGGGGAGCGCCCGCCTCCTTTTGCGTGACGGCATCATGCATGAAGGAGATGCCGATCGTGATCTCTCCCCTGCCCGCCGCCTTGACCGGCTCGGCACCGGCCTTCGTGTATTCGGTGATGTTGCGGCCGAGCTCGCGCATATAGGCGAAAGCCTCGTCTTCGCCGAGCAGCTGCACCAGCGTCACCAGGGTCGTGAAGGCGGTGCCCGAGGAATGCGGATTGCCCGACAGGATGTGGCCGCGATAGATCGGCTTGGCGAGATCCTTCCAGCAGTTGGGCGCCGGCAATCCTTCAGACGAGAGAAGGTCCGCATTGTAGGCGAAGCCGAGCGCACCGGCATAAAGGCCGACAGATGTGCCACCAGACAAAGAGAAGAAGTTCCGAGCCCAGGGCAGAAGGTCTGCTTCCTGTTGGGGACGATAGGGTTCGAGCAGGCCTTCATAGGCAGCCTGCAGGTGTGTGACGCCGGTCCCGCCCCACCAGACATCGACCGTTGGCGCATCCTTCTCGGCCCGAACCCGGTCGAGGATCTCTCCGGTGCTCATCCGCGGCATGTTGATGGCAAGGCCGGTCTTCGCCTCGTAGGTCTTCTCCATGACGGCGCACCAAACCTCGTCGACACCGCAGAGAATGTTCAGCGTGTCTGCTGCCTGGGAACCAGTAGCCGTGGCGAGGGTCACAAGTACCCCGGCGCCGATGGCGGTCAATAACTTCACGTCGTCCTCCCTTGGAACCTCCCCGTTCCAATGACTGAAGCATGTCCATATCAGCCCGGGCTGACAACCCGGAGAATGGTTACCGATCTTTCACTGCGACGTCGTCACCCGTTGCAGAGATTGCAAATATTACAATTGTGACGTTGGCCGATAACCACCAAGTCTTTGGCGTTTTTGCCCTGCCCGGTTATGATGCCGCCGGGAGGAATGCAACGTGTTGAACCAGAAGGTGAAAATTCTGATCGTCGAAGACGATCCGGATATGGCGGAGCTTATCTGCGATCTGGTGGAGGCAGAGGGTTGGATACCCGTGACGGCGCCCTCCGCCGAGGCCGCGCAAGATCGATTGCTGCACGAGACGGTTCAACTGGTTCTGGTCGACCACAATCTGCCGGGTCTCTCCGGCCGAGCCTTTGCGCAGCGTTTGAGGGCGCAGACCGATGTCGGCATTGTCATGGTGACGGCAGCGGGAAGCGCGACGGATCGGGTGCTGGGGCTGGAGACGGCTGCGGACGACTACGTGGTCAAACCGTTCGAACCCAACGAACTCACTGCCCGGATCAAGGCGGTTCTCCGTCGTACCCATCCCCAGCTACGCCACGACAGGGAGAGTGAGCGCGAACAGCCGTCAACGGCGCTCAGGCTCGGCGAATGGGCCGTGGATCTCGGTCAACGCCGCGCCGTTTGCCTCGCCGATCCAACGAAGACGCTGACGTCCGCCGAATTCGCCTTGCTGGAAATCCTCGCCGAGACCCCGAATACGCCTGTCAGCCGCGCACAGATCCTCGACCGCATGGGGGCCGACTCCGATCGTTTTGTGGATCGAAACGTCGATGTTCTGGTCCTGCGGCTCAGGCGTAAGATCGAGCGCAACCCCGATCTGCCCCGCCATATCCAAACGCGACGCGGCAAAGGTTATGTGCTGCATACCGATGAAGCCGGATTATCGCCTTGATCAACCGCGCCTTCCTCTCCTCCATCGCCTTCCGATTGCCTTTCGCAATCGCCTTCATCTGCGTCTCGGTTCTCCTTCTGTCGACCGTCGCCATCTACGGCCTGCAAAGGGCGCGCAGTGAAATGGCGGCCTACAGCGTGCAGGCCTTTTCAAGCCTCGCCAAGGCCTCGCTGGTATCGAGGCAAGTTTCCGACCTTGTTTCGAGCGCGCCATTCCTGATGAATGCCACGTCTCCCTATCGTGTTTCGAGCGAAAGCCGCGCGGTGGTCGCGCAGGTCGAGACACTTCTGGAGACCATGGCACCGGATAAGCAAGGCGCTGCCATGCCAGGCACCGGCGCGTACAGAATCATCGAACTGCTTGAGAACATCGAGGCCCAAACACTGGCACTTGCGGCGAATGCAGATTCCGCACAGGCACACAAGGCCGAAGCGGCCGTTGCACTCGGAGAGATCGCGACCGCTCGCGCCATTCAGGATCAGGAGCTGCGGCAGCGCCTGAACGACATCGCACAATCAGCCTCCACGTCGGACAGTCTCTTCCAGCTTGGCGAACTGCAACGACGCTTCGTTGCGGAAACGACCGCCCGGATGTTGGTGCCGGGTCCCGACCTGCGCGTTTCGCCCCAACAGCTGGAACCATATCGGCGGATCTTCGAGGCGCAGACACGCTACCTCCTCGAGATGTTCACCATCCGCGCATCGGTCTCACGGCTGCACACAGTCTCGCGCGATCTCTCGCACGCGACCGAAACCCAGAGCGCATTCGTTGCCAGCGCGCTGAACAAAAATCTCGAAGCCACCTCCAGCGCGTTGCGTCAGCTGCTCGTCATGATCGTGCTTGCATCCTTCGCGGTCGTTATCCTCGCTATTCTGTCAATTCGCTCAGTGATGCGCGTTTCGCACGGAATAGGTGACCTCTCGCGCGGCATGAATGCGCTGGCTCGCGGTGAGGAGAACGTCGGGCCGCCCGTTTATGCCGGGACGGAAACGGAGCTGATCCGCTTGCTTGACGCCTTTCGCGCTTTCAAGGAGAGCGTCGATCGTGTGTCCCGTCTGAGACGTACGGCAGAAGCTGCGGCTCGGACGATCCGATCCACTTTCCGGACGATGAATGAAGGCATCGCCCTCTTCGATCCGACAGGTCGGCCGATCACCATGAACCGCCGCATCATCGAACTGATGCGGCAGACAGGGTCCTCGCGAAAAATGCCGCTGCGCCGGTTCGTAGGAACGGTTCCGGAGATCGATCCCCTTCTCATGCCCACCGAAAACGACAGCGGCTCGCTTGTCGAGCGTCAGATGCTGCGGCACCGGTTTGTTGACGACCAGGTCGTGGAGATTTCCGCATCAAGGCAACCTGACGGCGGCGTGGTCCTGCTCGCCCGCGACGTGACGGCCATGGATCGCCAGGAGATCGAGGCGGCCCGCGCCCAGCGCCTGGATGTGGTCATGCGCATGACGCATCAGGTAAGCCACGAGGTCGGTAACATGATCGGGATCATCACCGGAAGCCTTGGCCTACTGGAGCGCGAACCGGACTTCACCGAACGCCAGAAGCGGCACCTCGGGCGGATACGAAAGGCCGCTGAACGAGGGCGCGCACTCGCCTCCAGCATGTTATCCGTCGGCAGCCAGCAGCAGATACGGCCAGCCTCGATAGATATCGCCACAATCCTTCAAGGGATGGCTGATGTTCTGGAAATGGCAATTGGCGCCCGCAATCGACTGGAGCTGGAGCTCGCAGCCAATCTGCCAACGGTCAGCCTTGATCCTGCCCTGCTCGAGCAATCCATTCTCAACCTTTGCCTCAACGCGTCGGCCGCCATGCCGGATGGCGGGACAGTCCGAATTGAAGCGCGGGGGGAGGTGAACACGGTCACCATCGCCGTCATCGACGAAGGCGTCGGTATGTCGCCCGAAGTCCTCGACCAAGCGATGGAGCCCTACTTCACCACGAGATCGAAAACCGGAGGATCTGGCCTCGGGCTCGCCATGGTCTATGGGTTCGTGCGCCAGTCTGGTGGTGAAGTCAGAATCACCTCTCGTCTGGGGGAAGGCACACGCGTCGAGCTTTGTTTCCTTCCGTCGAAGTCCGATGCAACGCCATGGAAGGCTGAACACGAGCGGGTCTGAGCTACCCAATGCAGCCATCTCGCCCTCGGAACTCGTGTTGCCGTATCGCTGGAGGTCTGCGCGGTGTCCAAGAATCTTTAACATCCTTGCCCTGCCAGCCTTTGATCTTGCTCCACGAGAATGAAGAAGCGGGGCGGCAGCACTTGCGCCGCTGATTTCAGACTGCCGTCTTGTGTCGAACTGGCAGCGAAAATGTAAATGTGGTCCCAGCGCTCGTCGCGGTAGCGTTCAACATGCCCTCATGCGCGTCGATGATCGATTTGCAGATCGCAAGGCCCATGCCCATGCCAGACGCTTTGGTCGTGAACATGGGTTCGAAGATCTGAGATGCGATCTCCGGGGGGATCCCGCTGCCGAAGTCTCGTACGGTCACGACGATCTCGGTTTCGGTATATGTAGAGGTAATCTCGATCTTGCGTCTTTGGCGGGGAAGTTCGTTCATCGCCTCCATGCCATTGTGCACGAGATTCAAAACCACCTGCTTAAGCTGCGTCGCATCACCCAGCACCGTGGCTCCGCTGGCAGACAGGTCGAGACGGATTTCGGTTCCGTGACGCTCGACCTCGGATCGTGCGATGCGCAACACCTCCAGAATGACCTCGTTGACGTCGACAATCTCCTCGACCTTCGGGGCTTGTTTGGAGAGCGCCCGCAAAGCGCGGATGATGTCATGGGCACGCGAGACGCTGGTCTCGATTTCGGTCAGCACGCTCAGGGTTTCCGCGATATCCGGTTCGGCGCGGCTCAGCCAGCGGAGGCCGGCGCCGGCGTTTGAGGCAATGGCGGAAAGTGGCTGGCCGAGCTCGTGCGTGACGGAGGCGGCGATGCCGCCGAGAAGGGTCAGGCGGGCGTTCTTCTCGAGTTCGGCTCGGGCGCCGGCAAGCGCCTGCTCGCTGCGTGCGCGAAGCTCGTTTTCCTGCAGCAGCTTTGTATAGAGCCTCGCGTTCTCCAGAGAGATTGCCGCCTGCGAAGCCAGGAGCTTGAGGAGTGCCACGGTGTCCGCGGCAAAAACCCCCTCAAGATAATCGTTCTGGAGGCAGAGCAGACCAGTGAGTTCACCACGGCGCAGAAGCGGGACGCAGAGGATCGAGCGCCCGGCGGCGGACTGTTTGTCGGCGGCCCAGGCTCCGAAGTCGGAGCCTGAAATCACGAAGGGGGTTCGCGTCTGGAGCGCGCGGTCGATCACCGAATAGGGTGGGCTCAGGCCATAGCGATCCGGATTGAGGGTGCTGACGCGGACGCTACCGCCTTCGGTCCAGGCGGACGCTTCTGCCTCCAACTTGCCATCGGCGATCTTCAGCAGCAGCCCGCGAGTAGCGCCGGCATGCACCAGCATGCGTGTCATCAGCGTTTCGATCACCCGATCGAGAACAATCTCTTCCGAGAGCGCAAGCGACGTTCCCAGGACTGTCTCCAGGTCGCCGGCGGCCGTCGCAAGGCCAGAGCCGGCAGCCGGACGCCGCTCCGAATCGACGGCAAAAGACGTTCTCAGGCTTCTTGCCTTGTGCCTCGCGCCCCAGCGCTCATAGGCTTCTGACGCAAGCGACAAGTAGGCATTGGCACTGATGGGGTTGCTCATCTCCAGGCAGCAGGCCCCGGCACGTTCAAGCGACAGCGCATGCTCATGCTCGAAGCGGGAGGAGCGCGCCGCGGCGGCGGCTTTTTCGTAAAGGACAAGCGCCTCGGCGTAATTTCCGTTTCTGCGGGCAATCTCGGCATCGAGGAGCAGCAGCTTGTCAGCAAAGTTCAGGGGATTGAGGTCTGCCCAGAGCGCGAGACGGGAGCGGACTTCGTCGAGACGGGCATCGTCGAATCTCTCTGCGGATGCGTCTCGTCTGCCGGCGGCAAGAGCGAGGCCGAGATAGAATTTGCAGAAGCCCGTATCGATATGGGCAAGCAGGAAGATGCTCAATGCGTCGGCGGCCATCAGTTTATCGACCGCTTCCGAATAGGCACCGTTGTAGTAGAGCGAGGTGCCCTCATAGAAGGCAACCCAGAAAGCCGTGGTCGGTGAAACCACAGGTGCCGTCTGCGCGAGGCTTTCTGACGATTGCACTGCGCCCTGCCCTTCGGCGAGGTCGACGACAAGACGGAGCTGTGCCGCCAGAATATGCTCGATGTCAGTGTAGCCGAAGCGGCGGGTGACCGCGATCGACTCCTCCGCCTCTCGCCGGATAGTCGGGATCTCTTCACCCATGGCAATCAGGTCGGAAACAAGGTGGTTGCGTGCGTAACACATCCAGCCAACATCACCCGCCGCATGAGCCGCATCGAGGGCTTCGCGCACGCGCTCCAGGGCATAAGGCATCGAGCGGGTCCAAGGGGCAACCTGATCCACCGCCAGCAAGACCGAGGTTCGATGCTCTTCGAAACCGTATTTGTCGACCAATGCTCGGGCGGCGAGGCTGAAGCTCAGACCATCGGCATAAGCATCGTATTTGTCGGAGATCATGGCGCCGAACCAGGCGAGGCCATGGGTGGATTCCGGGCTTGCCCCATAATCGAGCGTGAGTTCGACCATCTTGGCAAGATGCATGAAGCGCAGCCCATCCGTCGTGAAAACCGATGAGATGAGAGGCGCCAGCAGCGACATGGCCGCACGGATGCGCGGATCCTCCATGAGAGGTATGTGTTCGAGATCGGAGATCTGTCTGCCGTCCAGTCGTCGGCGGATGGCGCGATAGACTTCATCCTGCTCTGCTTCGCTCGCCCCGCGTGCGAGCTTCACGCCGAGTTCGTCAAGACCCAGCAACGCTTCGTCGATTGCGCCATCATAATCTGATTTCAGCGTCAGCAGATTGGCCCGGAGGCGGAAGACAGCGCTTCTATCGAGCGCCGACCGAGCATATCGAAGGAGTTCATTGAGCCGGCGCTCTGCAGCCTCGAGTGAGGCTGATCCGAGCAGAGCCTCACACAGTTGGGTATGCGCACGGACCGCGAGGCCGTAGTCGTCTCCCCAAAGGTCGTCCCGGATGAGCTTGACCGCCGTCTCGCCATAGCGGACCGCCTGACCGAAGGCTGCTGAACGCCTTGCATGGGAGAGAGCGGCCAGAAGCGCCTCAATGAACAGCTTTCGTTTTTCGAGCGGCAGATCTTCGGCCCGAGATTGCTCGATCTGATTGGCGATGGCGAAGGCAGCAGCATTGGTGCCGCTGTCCCATATCGACATCATCACATCGACCAGGTGACGATGGCGATCACGCCTCGTCGCCTCGTCCATCAGCGAATAGGCGGCCTCCTGAATGCGGTCATGGGTGAAGCTGAGTTTCGCAGGCGACAGCACGACGAAGCCCGAACGCGCCAATGGGGCTGCAAGTTGTTGCAGGTTTTCGTCTGACAGACCAAGCGCCCTGGCGAGGACGGCCTTTTCTGCGTCAGGACCGATGCAGGCCATCGTCTGGAGAAGACCGAGTGCCTCAGAGCCCTCCTTCTCAAGACGGGCCGTTACGAAGGAGATGATGTTTTCGCTGGCAGGATAACGAGCGACATCTTCAACCCGGCATAGCCAAGCCTTCTCAGCCGGCGAGAAATAGACGACGCCATCCTGAACGAGTGCCTGCAGCAGTCTTCGAAGGTAGAAGGGATTTCCTCCTGTCTTCTCATGCAGCGTTTCAGCCAGATCGGTGAGACCATCCGGGGCATCGGAAAAGATCGTTTCGAGCATCTGCCGTGTGGACTGGAGAGAGAGCGGCCGCAGATAGAGTTCTGCGAGCTCAGCCATCGAGACGCGTGCCTCTGCCATCAAGCGGTCGGACAGGGCTTGGGCTTCGCCGGACTGCTCGCGCCGGGCAACGATCAGAAGAAGCCCGGTGACCGGTTCGTTCACCAGGACCGACAGGAAGGAGCGCGTCGCTTCATCGGCCCATTGAATATCGTCGAGAAACAGGACAAGCGGGCTGATCGTCGCTGCCGCGACGGAGAGCACCGCGCGCAAGGCCCGCTGCAAGCGGACTTGGACCATCGGCCCCGGTATTTCGATCCGGCTCGCCTGGGGTCCGGTCAGTATTTCCACCGCTGGCAGGAGATCGACCAGCAAGGATGCATTGCCCTGAAGCTCACGGGCAAGTGCTTTTCGAAGCGATGCCAAGGTCACATGATCCGCACGGACGGCTTCGTCGATGAAGGCGCCAATGGCCTGCACGATGGGCCCATAGGGGACTTCCGACTGATGCTGATCACTCTTGCCCTGGATGAACAGGGCTCTTTCACCGGCGATCTTGGCAAGGCTCTGGACGAGGCTCGACTTGCCGACGCCGGGCTGGCCATGCACCGCTATCATCGACGGCTTGCCATGAACCAAGAAGCGATCGAGTACATTGCCGAGAATCTGTTCCTCTTCCCCTCGACCGAAGAGCGAAGAGGTCAAGAGCTGAGCGAAAGGCGCGTCGACGCGTCCGATCTCGAATTGGCTGATCGCGCCATTCTCGCGCCATTCCTGGTCGCAGCGCGCAAGGTCAAGCTCCAGTGCCAGGGCGGACTGATAGCGCGCAGCCGGCTCTTTCGCGAGTAGGCGCTTGAGGATCTGCCCGATCACCGGCGGCAGATCTGCGAACATGCTGCTGGCATCCATCGGTGCCAGTGCCAGATGGGCATGACGCCATTCGACCGGCGAGTTGGCTGCCAGCGGGAAGATGCCCGTCAGATGCCTGAAGAGGATCATGCCGAGCGCGTAAAGATCGCTCCTGCTGTCGCACTGCGGGGCAACCGGTCGCAACTGCTCCGGCGCCCGGTAGATGATCTCGTCGATCACGCCGAGTGTCTGGGCGGAGGCCGTGGCGGGCATCGCTCGCAAACGGACCGTACCCTTTTGATCGATGGCAAAATCGATCGGATGCAGAGAGCCGAGCGGTGCGCCATCAGCATGGGCTGCGGCAAGCGAACGAACCATGGAGAGCGCCCGTGGCAGGAACTCCTGCAGCGGAACGGGCGAAGGCGACAACAATCCAAGCAAGATGCTTGTTGTATCGAAGACAAGTACCCGGTGTTCGTCTTCTTCGAGAATGGCGGCAGGTGTATCGAGCCAGATCTCGGCATTTGCATAGCGACGCAGGCGCAGGTCGGCTTGAGGTGAGCGCACCGGCTCCCTGGATCGGGGAAGAAAGAGCGCATCCCATTCTCCACCGTCCTGCGACAGCCGATAGAAGCTCGCCCCGGCAGACTGCCAGACAAGAGTCTGATTGCAGGCTCGAAGCCACGCTCGATCGAACATTCCGCTATCTCTGGCTACCTGGAACATGGTCGTCACCCGACATGGTTGCCCATTTTGCTGTCGTAGCATCGACAAGCCAAGGCTGTCTTTGCCCCACGTGCTGTCGTACATGCCGAGTTTGCTGCGCATGCGAAAACTTGGCATTGCGAACAGCACATCGGAGTTTTATGATAATTGCTTATAGAGGGGCAAAGGCGCATGTCGTCACTACACGATCATGGCATTTTCAAATTCCCTCAGGCGGGTGTCATCAACTCTTCTGTGGATCGGCGGTGGCGTAATCTGGGCGCGGAAGTGCGTGCGCATCCAGCCTGCGAGATACCCGATATTTGCAGCACCCAGATGGAGATTACCCTGGCTCTCCAGGGAACGCCGACGGGCTTCGTGCACCGCCGGGGAGACGGTCGATTTCAGTCGACGGCGGTACGCAGCGGCACGCTCTGGTTCTGCCCGATCGGTGTCCAGGAAGATTCCATCAGGATCACCGAGCCATTGCCCGAGATCCTGCATCTCTATCTCCCCGAGCACCAGTTCGCCACGGTCGGTGAGCTGACATCGCAGCCCGTCGCATCCGGCGACATCGCTTATCTGGCCGATGTGGCCGATGAATTTGTCCGGCAGATCTGTGTCCGCGTCCTTCAGGAAATGCGCCATGAAACGGCAGCGGGGGACTTGCTCGTGGAACAGCTCTCCATGGCGCTCACCCTGCATCTGCTCTCGCGGTATTCGGGAAATAGCCTGGCAGTCACGTCGGCCGACGTGAACGGCGCCTTGAGCCCGGCCCGGCGGAAGAGGGTCATCGACTATGTCGAGGAAAACCTGGAAGCCGATCTGACGGTGGCGGAGCTTGCCGAAGTCGCCTGTCTCAGCCGCTATCATTTTGCCCGGTCATTCAAGGCAGCGCTCGGGCAGTCCCCGTCGGAATATGTCGCCAATCGACGGCTGCTGCTTGGGCAGCAACTCCTGGAAGACCCGACCCTCACGCTTGCTGAAATCGCCTTCCGTTGCCGTTTCTCCTCGCAGGCCGCTTTCGGGCGTGCGTTCCGGCGCCATACCGGCATGTCCCCCGGCGACTATCGCCGGCACAGGAACTGAACGCACTCCGGTTCATCAACACGTCGTATCAAGGGTAACCGCTGGAGATCAGCGAAACGTCCAAAACGGCTGAGTAACCGACAAGAGACCGACGGGCCGACAAGGCATTCTCTCCTCGTCACTGCTTCTCCCAAGCACCGAGGAAATGAAAATGACCATTCAAGCCAATGCCGCACCCGGCGCAAAACTTCTGAACGCCGCCGATCATACCCTGATCATGATCGACTTTCAGTCCCAGATGGCCTTTGCCACAAAGAGCATCGATGCCGTCAACCTGCGCACCAATGCAGCGCTTGTTGCCAATGCCGCGAAGACCTTCAACGTCTCGACGATCCTGACCACCGTTGCCGAGAAGAGCTTTTCCGGCCCGATGTTCGATGAGATCACCAGCACCTTCTCCGGTCAGCCGATGCTCGACCGCACGTCGATGAACACCTGGGAAGACGCGGCCGTGATCGCCGATGTCAACCGGATTGCCAAGAAGCGCATCGTGCTTTGCGGCCTCTGGACGAGCGTCTGCATCGTCGGCCCGGCCCTTTCGGCGCTCGACCAGGGTTTCGAGGTCTACGTGATCGCCGACGCCTGCGGCGATGTCAGCACGGAGGCGCATGACCGCGCCATGGACCGCATGGTGCAGGCCGGTGCCCAGCCGATGACCTCACTCCAGTATCTCCTTGAACTGCAGCGCGACTGGGCTCGGGCCGAGACCTATGAGGCAACCACCGGGATCGCGAAGAAGCTCGGCGGCGCCTACGGCCTCGGCGTCACCTACGCCAAGACGATGTTCAACGCGGTCGAGGGCCACTGACCCCGTCCCCGCCGGTCGTTCCGCGTCCCGCCTCCCAACCGGAACGACCAACCACGCCTGGCGCGGCTCCCCTCCCGCGCCAGGCGTAGGTGGACGACACGTTCGCAGCACCACCGCATGCATTCGATCTCACGCCGAAAGGAAACGGTGATGAAACTCTACCTCATCTCACTCGCAGCAGGGCTGCTCGTCGGCGTGATCTACGGGATCCTCAACGTGCGCTCGCCTGCCCCGCCGGTTATCGCGCTGGTCGGCCTGCTCGGCATTCTGATCGGCGAACAGATCGTGCCACTCGCCAGAGGCGCTCTCGTTCGGCAACCGATCACGACATCGCTCCCGAAGCCGAGCGAAACGCGGACAACGACCGACCTCAGCGAGACCCGCAGACCGCAGGACCGGACGGGCTGAACTCCTCGCCCGCGAACCGAAGCCCTCTCAATTCAGAAGGAAACACTGTGATGGATGCCGACCTCATCCTCTACCACGGACTCGTGACCACGCTTGACCGCTCCAATCCGTCGGCGACGGCGATTGCGATCAAGGATGGCAAGTTTCTTGCTGTCGGCAGCAACGCCGAGATCATGAAACATGCCGGTCCGCAGACCAAGACCGTCGACTTGCGCGGCAAACGCGTTCTGCCTGGCCTGAACGACAATCACACCCATGTCGTCCGCGGCGGGTTGAACTTCAACATGGAACTGCGCTGGGACGGCATTCGCTCACTGGCCGATGCCATGGACATGCTGCGGCGCCAAGTGGCAGTGACGCCTGCCCCCCAATGGGTGCGGGTAATTGGCGGCTTCACCGAGCATCAGTTCGTCGAGAAGCGGCTGCCGACGATCGACGAGATCAATGCGATCGCGCCAGACACGCCCGTCTTCCTGCTGCATCTCTATGATCGCGCCCTCCTCAATGCCGCCGCCGTTCGCGCTGTCGGCTTCACCAAGGACACCAAGGATCCGCCGGGTGGCGAGATCACGCGTGATGCTGTCGGCAATCCGACCGGGTTGCTGCTCGCCAAACCCAATGCTGGCATTCTCTATGCGACGCTCGCCAAGGGACCGAAGCTTCCCTTCGACTACCAGGTGAACTCGACGCGCCATTTCATGCGTGAGCTCAACCGGCTCGGCGTCACGGCCGTCATCGATGCCGGCGGTGGTTTTCAGAACTATCCGGATGATTATGCCGTCATCCAGAAGCTGGCGGACGAGGACCTGCTGACGGTTCGGCTCGCCTACAATCTCTTCACCCAGAAGCCGAAGGAGGAGAAGGAAGACTTTCTCCGCTGGACCTCCTCGGTCACCTACAAACAGGGCACCGACTACTTCCGCCACAATGGAGCTGGCGAGATGCTGGTCTTCTCCGCCGCCGATTTTGAGGATTTTCGCCAGCCACGTCCGGACATGCCGCCGGAGATGGAAGGCGATCTTGAAGAGGTCGTGCGGGTGCTTGCCCAAAACCGCTGGCCCTGGCGCATGCACGCGACCTATGACGAGACCATCTCGCGGGCGCTCGACGTCTTCGAAAAGGTGAACCGCGATACGCCGCTTGATGGCATCAACTGGTTCTTCGACCACGCGGAAACGATTTCCGACCGTTCGATCGACCGCGTGGCGGCTCTCGGTGGTGGCGTCGCGGTTCAGCACCGCATGGCCTATCAGGGCGAGTATTTCGTCGAGCGATACGGCCATGGTGCCGCCGAAGCCACGCCGCCGATTGCCAAGATGCTCGATCGCGGCGTGCATGTTTCGGCGGGCACGGATGCGACCCGTGTTGCCTCCTACAACCCCTGGGTCTCGCTCTCCTGGATGATCACCGGCAAGACCGTTGGCGGCATGAACCTCTATCCGCGGCAGAACTGCCTGGACCGGGAAACGGCGCTCAGGATGTGGACCGAGAAGGTCCAGTGGTTCAGCAATGAGGAGGGCCGCAAAGGCCGCATCGAGGCCGGTCAGTTCGCTGACCTGATCGTGCCGAGCAAGGACTACTTCTCCTGCCCGGAAGACGAGATCTCCTTCCTGACCTCCGACCTCACCATCGTCGGCGGTAAGGTCGTCTACGGCGCCGGGGACTTCAGCGGCATTGATGCGCCGCCCCTTCCTCCTGCCATGCCCGACTGGTCGCCGGTCAGAACCTTCGGTGGTTATGCCGGCTGGGGCGAGCCGCAAGGGGCTGGCAAGAACTCGCTGCGCCGCCACGCGATCTCATCCTGCGGCTGTGCCAACGACTGCGGCCTGCATGGTCACGACCATGCCGGCGCCTGGACCGCCAGCCTGCCCATCAGCGATCTCACGGGCTTTTTCGGTGCGCTCGGCTGCTCCTGCTGGGCCGTTTAGGAGAGAAGACGATGACTACAATCACACGTTTTGAACAGACCACTCTGCCGACGCGCCGCAATGCGCTCAACGGGTCGACGGCAAAAGTCCTGATGCTGAGCGCGCTGTGCTCGGCCTATATCCAGGGTGCCTTGACGAAGCTCTTCGACTTCGAAGGCGCCATTCAGGAAATGACCCATTTCGGCCTCCTGCCCGCGCCCCTCTTCGCAGCCGGCGTGATTGCCTTCGAGCTCGTGACTTCAGCCATGGTCATCACGGGCTTTCAACGCCGCGCCGGAGCGCTTGCGCTCGCTGCCTTCACGCTCGCGGCGACCTTCATCGCCCTGCAGTTCTGGACAATGCCGGAAGGGCCGGCACGAACGGGTGCCACCAACGCCTTCTTCGAGCATCTCGGCCTGGTCGCCGCCTTCCTTCTCGTCGCCGGCATGGATGCGAGCGGTCAAACGTCCAAAAAACCGGCCTAGGCGACAAGAGCGGTGCGCACCCAGGCCCTAGTCTCCGATCATCCAATCAGCAGGAACCAAGCAATGGATCAGAAACACGAATTCCTCTTGTCCCGGCGGCAGGCACTGCTCGCGGGCGCCACCCTTTCGCTGGCAACGACACTCCCGGTCTTTGCCTCGGAAACCCTCAACGCACTTCAACAGGAAGGAACGATACCAATGACAGAGAATTATGTGACCACCAAGGACGGCGTCGACATCTTCTACAAGGACTGGGGTCCGAAGGATGCGCAGCCGATCGTCTTCCATCACGGCTGGCCGCTGTCTTCAGACGACTGGGACGCGCAGATGCTGTTCTTCCTCCTGAACGGCTACCGCGTGATCGCCCATGACCGCCGTGGCCATGGCCGCTCGCAGCAGGTGAGCGAAGGTCACGATCTTGACCACTATGCTGCCGATGCCTCGGCCGTTTTCGAGAAGCTCGACCTGCGCAATGCCGTTCATATCGGTCACTCCACCGGTGGCGGCGAAGTGGCGCGTTATGTCGCAAGCTTCGGCGAACCGCAGGGCCGTGTGGCGAAAGCTGTCCTGGTCGCAGCCATCCCGCCGATCATGGTGAAGACGGAAGCCTATCCGGGCGGCCTGCCGATCGAAGTGTTCGACGGTTTCCGTTCGGCTCTCGCTGCCAACCGTGCGCAGTTCTTCCGCGACGTGCCGGCCGGCCCGTTCTACGGTTTCAACCGGGAAGGTGCGACCGTGCATGAAGGCGTGATCCAGAATTGGTGGCGCCAGGGCATGATGGGCGGGGCCAAGGCCCATTACGACGGCATCAAGGCCTTCTCGGAAACCGACCAGACCGAGGACCTGAAGAACATCTCGGTGCCGACGCTCGTGATGCATGGCGACGACGACCAGATCGTTCCGATCGCCGCTTCTGCCGAGATTTCGGTGAAGCTTCTGAAGAACGGCACGCTGAAGGTCTACAAGGGCTTCTCGCACGGCATGCTGACCGTCAATGCCGACGTCATCAATCCGGATCTGCTGGCCTTCGTGAAGAGCTGAGCCGGCGTGTGCCTCAGAGGCCGCCGCCTGACCCGCGGCGGCCTTCGTGTGTCTACACCCTGCCCGTTTCGCAGCAGGTCTCTCCGTCGCACCGAACCTTCGAGAGGTGATCGTCATGACCCAAGTGCAGCCTGACAACGCGGAGGCCGGCAGTGCGCTCGCTCCGTTCCACCATATGGCCTTCGCTGTCCTCTGGACCGCAACCGTCATCGGCAATACCGGCACCTATATGCGCGATGTCGCGAGTGCGTGGCTCGTCGCCGATCTTTCCGCTTCTCCGGGTGCCGTGGGCCTGATCCAGGCCGCAGGGACACTGCCGATCTTCGTGCTGGCGCTGCCGGCGGGGGTGCTGGCCGACATTCTCGACCGGCGCAAACTGCTGATGGCGATGCAGGTCGTGCTGCTTGCCGTCAGCCTTGCCCTTACGCTGCTTGCCTGGCGCGGGCTGATTACCGTCGAGCTCCTGATCGGCCTCACCCTTGTCGGCGGAACGGCCGCAGCCATTGCCGGTCCCGCGTGGCAATCGATGGTGCCGGATCTCGTTCCGAGATCCCAGTTGCGCAACGCGATCGCGCTGAACTCCGTCGGGATCAATGTGTCACGGTCGATCGGCCCGGCGGTTGGCGGCATCCTGCTCGGCGCCTTCGGTGCGGCCATTGCCTACGCAGCGGATCTGGCCACCTATCTCTTCGTAATCGGCGCGCTTCTCTGGTGGCAAAGCCCACGGGCCGAGGGCAGCCATATCCCCGAGCACTTTTTCGGCGCCTTTCGCGCGGGGCTGCGATATGCCCGTTCAAGCCGCAAGCTGCATGTCGTGCTTTTGAGGGCTGGCGTCTATTTTATCTTCGCCAGCGCCACCTGGGCGCTTCTCCCCCTCGTCGCCAAGGATCTGCTGGGGGGTGGGGCGAGCTTCTTCGGTCTGCTGCTCGGCGCGGTCGGCGCCGGGGCCATCGGCGGGGCAACCATCCTGCCGAGACTGCGCAACCGTCTCGATTCCGATGCCATTCTCCTGGGATCTGCGATCCTGAGCGCCGGTGTCATGGTTGTGCTCACCTTTGCACCGCCGCAGTGGATGGCCTTCCTTTGCCTTTTCCTACTGGGCAGCGCGTGGATCGCGGCGCTCACCGTTCTCAATGGTGTTGCCCAGGCTGTGCTGCCCAACTGGGTGCGCGGACGTGCACTCGCGGTCTACCTCACCGTCTTCAACGGGGCGCTGACGGTGGGCAGCATCGCCTGGGGCATCACAGCCGAGTCGATGGGTCTAACAACGACATTGCTGATTGCGGCCGCCGGCCTGGCGTTGACAGCACTTCTCATGCATCGACTTAGACTGCCGCTGGGAGAGGATGATCTTTCAGCGTCCCACCACTGGCCAGAGCCCATTGTAGCGGATAGCGTTGCCCATGATCAGGGGCCTGTCATGGTGCAGATCGAGTACACGGTTACCGCAGCCGATCGCCCCGCATTCCTGCGGATGCTCAACCTGCATGCCGAAGCGCGACGAAGAGACGGCGCCTATCTCTGGGGCGTGAGCGAGGATGCGGCCAGGCCAGAGCAGATTATCGAATGGTTCTTCGTCGAATCCTGGGCCGAGCATCTGCGACAGCATGAACGCGCATCGCACGCGGACGCTGAGATCCACGGCCAGCTCATCGGCTATCACCAAGGCGAAGGGCGACCGACTGTACGGCACCTCATTGCCATTCCGGCGAGAACTCGGCTTGTGAAATAGGCCAGAAAAGCGGGGCGCCTCGGCGCCTCGTCAGGTCTGCGGCTGGACGCTGATTGCCCGCTCGATACAGGCGATCAGGGCTTCCGCCTGATAGGGCTTCTGAAGCACGCAGACGGGCGCCTCGATGTGCTGACGCACAGGGGCTTCGGCAAAGGCGGTGATGAAGATGACCGGGACAGGGTCCTGGCGTTGTCTCAGCGCCGCAAAGAGCTCGATCCCGCTCATGCCCGGCATCTGGACATCAGAGATCAGACAGGCCGAGCGGCCGTTGCTGGGCGAATGGAGGAAATCTTCAGCGGAAGAATAGGTCGCGACGTCGAAGCCGCAGGATCGCAAGAGGCTGCTCGTGGCACGAAGGACTTCGACTTCGTCGTCGATCACTGAAATAAGCCGGGGAGCATGCACCTTGATCTGCCAATCTCCGGTCGGGACCGGGTTCACCTTGCATGCAGTAATAGCCGTATTTCATAACTTTATCGACTATACCTGAGTTTATCGGCCTGCCGATGTCCCCTGGTTTCGCGCGATGGCCTCGGACATCTTCACCAGATCGGCAAAGGTTTTCGCCATCATCTTGCGCATGATCTTGCCGCGATGGATCTTGACAGTGATCTCGCTCAGATCGAGCTCACCCGCGATCTGCTTGTTCATCAGGCCGCTCGTTGCCATTTCCATGATCTGGCGCTCGCGCGGGGTAAGCGAGGAAAACCGCTCCTTCAGCTCAGCCTCGAGCTTGGTCTCGCCCTTAGCCGCAGCCCGCGTCAGGCAGGCGGCAGCGACAGCGTCGAGCATGTCCTGATCTCGAAAGGGTTTTGGCAGAAAGTCCGCAGCTCCGGCCTTCATGGCCCTTACCGACATCGGTATATCGCCATGGCCTGTTACGAAAACGATCGGGATTTCGACGCCCATTTCCGAGAGTTTCTGCTGGAAATCCAACCCGCTCGTGAAGGGAAGACGGACATCAAGGATCAGGCAGTCGGCTTCTTCCAGGCATTGTACGTCGCGGCAGAGATCCAGTGGCGTGGCATAGGACTTCACCCGATAGCCGACCGAGCGCAGCAAACTATCGACGGAACTGCGGACGATTTGCTCGTCATCGACGACCAGAACGAGAGGGCTCACGGACATCCTTCGCCTTCCAGGAATTGTAAGTGTTCCGCTTTTTTAAAACCGGCTGCGATGCTCCGGCAACTATACGTGGGTATGCGAGGCTAGCACTGCAGTCTGACGCTTATCAATTCCCGTACAATATTCTTGAATCGCCGTTCGCCCGAAGATCACCCCATAAACCAAGACCAATGGGGATCGTCATGTCAGCACTTCCATTCCAGATCGACGACAGCCTTCACCGGGCGCCTGCGGGCGCGGTTTCGCTTGCGTCGCAGCACCACCAGCTCACCCGCCTGCTCGCCCAAGCCATGTCGCTTGCCGAGCAGAACGAAAACGACGCCATGGACCTGATCCGCAGAGCGTCAGCACTTGTCGGCAACTCCGACGTCGAAGAGTGGCCCGAGCCCCCGACACGGGGGGGACTGGCGCCCTGGCAGGCAAGACGGGTGAGGCGGTATATCGAGAAGGCGTTTTCCGAACGGATCAACATCGATGAGTTGGCCGAGATCACACGGCTCAGCACCAGCTATTTCTCCGCTGCCTTCCGCGCCACGTTCGGGACGTCCCCGCACGATTATATCTCGCGGCGGCGCATCGATCATGCCAAGCAGTTGATGCTCAACACCGACACGCCGCTCTGCGAAATCGCGCTTGATTGCGGCTTTGCCGACCAGTCGCATCTTTGCCGTGTCTTCCGTCGCTTTACCGGACAGACACCCGCGACCTGGCGGCGCAACAGACGGATTGCCTGAGGCAGACATCCCACTTCAATGACTTGAAAGCGCCCGGCATGCGGCACACCCCTTCAGCCGCGCACCTGGCGCTTCCAGTTTTCCATCTAGGGCTCTCTCAAACTTTTGACCGCAGTCGACGACACGATGTCCGTTGCTGCGGTCTTTGTCGTTCTTGAGAGCGCGGGCCGGAAAAGAAGCGGGACCGGACCATGGTTCTGGTCCAGTCCCGTTCGATTGTCGGCTGCGCGGACCGCGCCCGCTTTCCAATGAATGCTACTGCGTATTCCGGCAGATCTCGAAGAGAAACCAGACACGCTGCTCTCCCTCGTCGATCCACTGTTCAAGCAGGCTGGTTGAGGCAACATCGCCATGCTCGGCACAGAGCCCATGCGTCTGGCGGGCAAAGGACACGAAACGCTCGTTGTCGTCCCGGAGCTCGGCCAGCATATCCTGTGGGGTCACATAGGCTGCATCGTTGTCCAGCAACCGCTGGAGCCTGGCGATATGGCCGCTCGAGCGGATTGTCGTGCCGCCGAGTTTGCGGACGCGCTCGGCAATCGCATCCGTCATCGAGAAGATCTGGCTCGCCTGCTCGTCGAGGAGCAGGTGATAATCGCGGAAGGACGGCCCACTCATGTGCCAGTGGAAGTTCTTGGTCTTGAAATAGAGCGCGAAGGTATCGGCAAGCAGGCCGGTGAGCGCGGCCGATATGTCGTTCACGGCTTCGGGTGGAAATCGGGACGGGGTATTAAGGGCGGCCTTGCGGCGCGCCTCAACTGCGAGAGGCTCCATGGGTCATCTCCTGTTCGCGATACAGTGGGTGCTGGGTCTCCGAGAGACGCCTCCGGCGCCGGCCCGGCCCGCATGGCAAGTCTACGCCGCACGCAAAATGCAACCCATCAGCCGCTGGTATGCTCGCCCCTATACATGGGGATGGTGTGGGAGGATTGGCATCTGCTGCCGGGCCAGCAAATTCGGGCATTTCGTGCTCGGGTGCGATCCGATCTCGCCAAGGTATTGGAATGCGCCCCTCCCCGATCGATGCCCTAACCCAAACCTTGGGTCATCCCGGTCCTGCCTTGGGCATCGCTCAATCATACCAATGTTGGAGGCGAGCGAACTCAGGTTCAATGGAACCTCATCCCCCTCGCTGTCACTCTGAACTCGCTGATCAACCACGCATTCTTCTCCTCCCGGATGTGAGATCAGCACCCCCAGGCCTCCCGCCAGAGACCTGTCTTGCAGCAGCAATTCAATGAAACCGGCCGAAGATCGGCCCTCACTCAACCCTTGAAGGAACACGACCATGAAAACCATTCTGACAGCCCTCTCCGCCACCCTGATCTCGTTCGCAGCAGGCACGGCCGCTTTCGCCAGCGTCCAGCCGATCCCGGGCTCGATCACCTACGACGACGCCAACGTCCAGCTCGAAAAGGCTCCCGCTGGTTCGACCTTCTTCCACACCTTCTCCAACGGTGACGGTCGCGATGTCCGCGAAGTCTACAAGGTCAATGCTGACAAGTCGGTCAGCCTCGTCAGCCGTTCGATTTCGAACGCTTCCTGAGCCAGCCAGCTGGTTCACGACGCAAGATCGGCCGGGTTTCTCCGGCCGATCCGGCGCCACCTCCATGCCCGTAGACTGGGCCGACTGTGCGCCACATCAACATACCCTGAGAAGGAGCGAGACAATGCGAACCATGATACTGGCCTTTGCCGCAGCTTCCGTCAGCCTGATCGGCGCCTATGCGAGCCTGCCTCCGGCAAAGGAACTCACACAGGGCGAATTCCTCTGGCCTGAGCAAGGAGAGGTGCAACCGGAGCCCATGCCACTGTGCTCCCTGCCAAAACCACCCTCTGACATTGTGATGCCAACGATCCAGATCCAAAAGTCGGGCAGGCTCGAAACAAGACCGGTGGCTAACTGGTAGTGTGGCCATCAACGATCCCACCTCGTGCCTGAGGCTGCTTTGACCTATGCCGCCCCCTCGTCCACGGACGCTTACGGGCTCATCCCTCCGAAGATGTCGGCAGGTCGCTGCCGAAGGAGACATCCTAGCCCGACGCGCGGCCGCGCCCTCTCAGCCCGCGAGGCGCGGTCGGATCAGGATCGCGCGGAAGTCATTCACGTTGGTCAATGTGGGCCCTGTGACCACCTGAGCATCAAGGGCGGCGAAGAACGAATGGGCATCGTTCCGCTCAAGCGCATGCCGTGGATCGATGCCGATCTTGGCTGCAGCCTTGAGAATATCCGGCCCGACAACAGCCCCTGCGACTTCGGCGGCCCCATCCACACCGTCGGTGTCGCAGGCCAGGGCATGAATGCCTTCGGCCCCCTCGAGTGCCAGGGCCAGCGCAAGGCAGAACTCGGAATTGGGGCCACCGATGCCGTTGCCTCGACGGGTGACGGTCAATTCGCCGCCGGAGAGGAGAAGGATCGGCGGATCGCCCGGCTTCATGGCGGCCTGCAGAGCCAGCGCTTTCTTAGCCTGCTCTGCGGCAACGTCCCGCGCCTCGCCCTCCAGCGCATCTCCCAGCACCTGCACGTCGCAACCGGAACCCTCCGCCAGCTCCGCAGCCGCCTGCAGCGATTGGCGTGGGGCGGCATAGATGACGTTTCGGGTCCGCGCGAGGCGAGGATCGTCGGGCTGGACAACGCCCGAGCCATGAGACAGCGCCTCTCGAAGCGACACCGGCACCTCGACTTTCCACCGATCGATTACGGCCAGCGCATCAGCCGGTGTCGAGAGGTCGCCGACGGTCGGACCGGAGCCGATAAAGGCAGGATCGTCGCCCGGTACGTCCGAAATGATCAGTGAAAGCAGTTCAGCCGGCCAGGCTGCGGCCGCCAGTTGGCCGCCTTTCACCCGGCTCAGATGCTTGCGTACCATGTTCATACGGTCAATCGGTGCGCCCGAGGCGAGAAGTGCGTGGTTGACGGCCTGCTTCTCGGCAAGCGAGACGCCTATAGCGGGCTGCACCAGCAATGCCGATGCTCCACCCGAGATCAGCGCAAGGACAAAGTCCTCCTCGTCCGCAGCCTCCATCAGCGAAAGCATGCGGGCGGTCGCATCAAGACCGGCCTGGTCCGGCACCGGGTGGGCTGCCTCGACGATCTCGATTCCCTGACACGGCCGCGCATAGCCATAACGCGTGACGACAAGGCCTTCACACGCCCCCCAGACTGCTTCGACGGCCTCGGCCATGCGCGCGCTCGCCTTGCCGGCACCGACTACGATCACGCGGCCCTTCGGTTTTTCCGGCAGGAAATCCTTGAGAGACCGCATGGGGTCGGCGACTTCGACTGCCCGATCGAACAGGCGTCGGAGAAAAAGATCCGGTCGATCGATCATGACCTGTCCCATAGGCTATTGGTGCCGCTGATGTGGTGGCGCTTCATCAAACACGCGACGTCCTGCACCAAAGAAAATTCTCCGCGGGCCGGACGAAGAGCTCCACCTTGGAGGCTGTTCTGCGGAGCATGGCTGCCGGCGGATCTGGAGGCTCTCGCCACGCTTGTCTGATCCCCTATCGCCAGCCGTCGTTTCGTATCCGCCATGCCTCCTCCCCAGTTCCTGCAAGGCCTGCATCCTTCTCACGGCAAGCCTGCGCCGGGCAAGCCGATTTGCCTGCCGGCCCCACACCTGACCTCCGCGTGATGGACGATGTCGCGACCCTGCAGCGGGTCGCAGCACGATGAAAGAATACTGGTCCGCCTTTCACCGGACGGGAGCGCGGCTCAGCCTTGTCGGCGTCGGGTCGATTTCAGACCTCACGCCTGGGGATCACGACATGATCAGTCCGCCGTCGACGTTGATCGTCTGGCCGGTGATATAGGCCGCGTCCGCCGAGGCCAGGAAGGCGACGAGGGCGCCGACTTCGGCGGGCGTGCCGGCGCGGCCCATCGGGATGCCCTCGACCCATTCCGCCATCAGTTCGCCAGGCGCATAGTCCCCAAGCATCTTGCCCCAAACGCGGTCGTTGTAGTCCCACATTTCGGTATGGATGATGCCCGGGCAGATCGCGTTGACGGTGATGCCTTCTTTCGCCAGTTCCTTGGCGAGGCTCTGTGTCAGGCCGACGACACCGAATTTCGATGCGGCATAGTGGGGCGTGTAGATGAAGCCTTGGCGGGCCTGGCCGGATGCCGTGTTGA
Organism: Hyphomicrobiales bacterium; assembly: GCA_900473805.1. Taxonomy (GTDB): domain Bacteria; phylum Pseudomonadota; class Alphaproteobacteria; order Rhizobiales; family Rhizobiaceae; genus Allorhizobium. The sequence goes on from UCMS01000008.1 coordinate 28,494, forward strand.
TCAAGCGTCCCTTGGTGCCACTGGCGCGGAAACGGGCCACCGCCTCCTGGCAGCAGAGAAAGACACCCTTCGTATTGACGTCGAGGTTCAGGTCCCATTCCCGCTCGCTCAGATCCTCGACCTTGGCGATGGTAATGACCCCGGCATTCTGAACGGACACGCTGAGCGGACCAAGACGGGCTTCCGCCTCGGCATAAGCCTCCCGGACAGCGGACGCGTTGGTGACGTCGAGTTGTAACCCCAACACCTGCGCACCCGTATCCTCGGACAGTCGCAAGGCCACATCGCCAGTGTCGGCTTCGATGGCCGCAATCGCAACCTTGGCCCCCTCTTCGGCGAAACGGCGTGCGATGCCGAGGCCGATCCCCTTGTTGCCACCCGTGACGAAGACGGTCTGTCCGGAAAAACGCTGCATGGTCTACTCCTCCAATTTGCAGCCGATTCGACAGTCCGCCCCTTCCGGGACAATCAGGCTGTCAGTCGCGCTGCTGTAAACTTGTCCGTGACGAGCACGTCGATGATGCCCATTCTGAGCGCCCCGGCGATCGCCTCGGTCTTCGATTCTCCGCCGGCCAGCGCCATCACCCGGTCGGCCTTGCGCAGATCCTCGAGCGAGATGCCGATGACCCGATCATTGAGCGGGGTTTCGACCGGCTTGCCGTCGCGGTCGTAGAAGCGGAACGATATCTCGCCGACGGCCCCTGCATCGTGGAGCATTGCCATTTCCTGGCGCGAAAAGACGTTGCCGGAGCGAGCCAGGAGTTCCGATGGCTCCACGGCGCCAATGCCGATGATGGCGAGCGTCAGCCGGCCGAAAAGATCCATGGTGCCGCGAACCACGGGGTCTGCGAGCATCACGAGCTTGGCTTCGCGTGACGAGGTGATGCCCTGGACGAGCAGCAACCGCGGCTCGCCGCCAGTCAGTTTTGCCAGTCGGGCGGTCAATTGGGTCGCATGCGTCTGGACCGATGCCTCTCCCATGCCGCCCAGGATCTGGACGATGTATTTGGCGCGGCCGGTCTTCAGCGGGTGAATGTTGTCGACCATGCGCAGGATGGTCTGGCTCCAGCTGGACACGCCGATGATCTCGTCCTGCTGCAGGGTAACCTCGACGAAATGGGCGGCGGCCTCGCCGATGCGGGCCATGATCGCGCCGTCGCGATCTTCCGAACAATCGATGACGATCGCCTCGGTCAGGCCGTAACGGTCGCGAAGTGCGGTTTCGAGATCGGCGAAGGTCCCCGGCGGCGGAATGATCGTGGTGCGCACGATCCCCTCCATCTCGGCGCGTTTCAACATCCGGGACACGGTGGCCTGCGACATGTGCATGATCTCGGCGATCTCTGCCTGGCGCTTGCCCTCCGCGTGGTACATCTGCGCGACGCGGGCAATCAGTCGAAGCTCGTTGAGGCGTCCCATGGTCCCTCCGGTGGGTGAATTTTTATTCACCCATAGATGAAGTCACGGGAACGGTCGAGCGGAAGATTGCGTCCTGCCAGGTGGCCAGGCGTGAAGTCGTATCTGTCGGTTTCGGCGGGAGGCTTTCGGTCTTGCGCGGCAGCGCTCTTACCGCTTCGAGGTCGCTCCAGAGACCGAGCGTCAGGCCGGCGAGATAGGCCGCCCCGAGCGCTGAGGCTTCTGCGGCGTCACACTGGATCACCGGGTGAGCGAGCATGTCGGCGACGCACTGCATCAGGAAGGTGTTCTTGCTGGGGCCGCCATCGACGAACAACCTGCCGAGCGGCGTCGGCGACTGGGCGGCCATGGCCTTGAAGACGTCGTGCACCTGGAAGGCGATCGAATCCGTCACGGCGCGCGCCATCTGTGCCCGGGTCGTATTGAACGTGATGCCAGAGAAGAGTGCCCGCGCGTCGGCATGCCAATGCGGCGCGCCGAGACCGACGAATGCGGGGACGAAACCGGGCCCCTGTGGCTCAGCCGTCTCAGCGAGGTCGATCAAAGCCTGCACATCGGGCAGACCGAGAATATCGACCATCCAGGGCAGCGAGGCGGCGGAGACCAGGATATTGCCTTCGAAAGCATAGGTCGGCTGGCCATCGATCGACCAGGCGATGGTCGTCGTAATGCCGTTTCGTGGCGCGATGAAAAGCGGCAGGGTCGTCATGATCGACGAGCCGGTCCCGAAGGTCACTTTGCCGTCACCTGGGGCGAAGGCACCATGGCCGAAGAGAGCTGCGTGGCTGTCGCCGATCGCAGCGGCAACCGGTATTCCGTCGGGCAAGCCTGGAACACCCAGCGTCTCGCCGAAGCGCGAAGCACTGTCGCGGACCTCCGGCAGAAAGGCTTTCGGCACGCCGAAGAGATCGCAAAGCTCATCGCTCCAGGCTTTCTTGTTCAGATCAAGAAGCTGGCTTCGGGCGGCATTGGAGGCGTCGCAGGCGTGGACCTTGCCGCCGGTGAAGCAGTGGATGAGCCAGGAATCGATCGTGCCGAGCCGCAAGGGACGTCCCCCGGGCGCCCGGTCGAGCAGCCATTTCATCTTGGGGCCGGGGAACATCGGGTCGATCGGCAGACCGGTCAATGCCTCGACCCGGGCAGAATGGCCTGATGCATTGAGTTCGGCACAGACGGGTGCGCTGCGGCGGCATTGCCAGCTGACGACGGGGCCCAGCGGTTCTCCGGTTTCACCATCCCAGATCGTGACGGATTCGCGCTGGTTGGAAATGGCGATCCCGGCGATGGACACCGTCTTTGCCGCAGCAAGACACGCGCCGATGGCCTCCAGCACGGACTGCCAGACACGCTTCGGATCCTGCTCGACCCAGCCCGGCTGCGGGTGGGAGATGCCAACGGGTGAAGAGCCCCGGGCCAGAATCTCGCCATCGGCCGAGACGAGCACGGCCTTCGAATTCGTGGTTCCCTGGTCGATCGCGAGTATGGCGGTGGTCATGTCGGCTCCGAATGCTGGAAGATGCCGCCGAGACGTCAACGGCGGCACCCAAATTGGGGTCTGCAGCCGTTAGCTGCGGCCGCTCTTGCGCGCCAGAAGTTCCTCAGCCGCATTGGCCATGGCTTCCGGCGCCATGCCGAACTCGTCGAGCAGGAACTCGGCGGAGCCGGTCGGGGCGAAGATGCCGGGCACGCCGAGGATCTTCATCGGCACAGGCGCTTCTGCGACGACGACCTCCGCCACGGCGGAGCCCAGACCACCATAGACCGAATGTTCTTCCGCCGTCAGGATGGCGCCGGTATCACGCGCCGCGGCCACGATGCTGTCCACATCGATCGGGCGGACAGTCGCCATGTTCAGGACACGGGCTTCAATGCCGCGGCCGGACAGGATCGCCGCTGCCTTCATCGCACGGTGAGTTAAGGTGCCGTTGGCGATCAGCGTGATCGCGTCACCGTCGCGCAGGCGGTTTGCCTTGCCCGGCTCGAAGACGTGGCCGGTCGACAGAAGATCCGGTACGCCGACGCGCGATAGGCGCAGGAAGACCGGCCCTTCGTAACGGGCCGCCCACTCGACAGCCGCTGCGGTTTCGATCGAGTCGCAAGGCGCAATCACCGGGAGATTGGGCAGCACCCGCATCCAGGCAAAATCCTCGATGGAGTGGTGGGTCGGGCCGAGCTCGCCATAGGCCATGCCCGAGGAGATGCCGACGAGTTTCACATTCGCGTTCGAATAGGCGATGTCGGCCTTGACCTGTTCGAGCGAGCGCCCGGTCAGGAAGCAGGAGGCACCACAGACGAAGGGAAGCAGGCCGCCATTGGCGAGACCGGCACCGACGCCCACCATGTTCTGTTCGGCGATCCCGACATTCACCAGCCGTTCCGGCCATTTCGACTTGAAGCCGCCGAGCTTGGAGGAGCCGACAGAGTCGTTGCAGACGGCAACGACCTTCGAGTTCTCGGCGCCGAGGCGCTCAAGCACGGAAACGAAGGCATCACGGCAGTCGTGGAGTTTTTCAGTCATGGTCACGGCGTTCATCACAGCACCTCCGAGAGTTCGGCGAGGGCAATCTTGTATTGCTCGGCATTGGGCACCTTGTGATGCCAATCCACCTTGTCCTGCATGAAGGAGATGCCGTGGCCCTTGTTGGTGTGGGCGACGATGCAGTGCGGGCGACCCGACCGGTGTTGCAGCGCCGGGACGATCTCATCCATGGCGTTGCCGTTGATCTCCGTGACGTCCCAGCCGAAGGCCTGGAGCTTGGAGCCGAAGGGCGCCATGTTGTTGGTGTCGCTCAAGGCTGCACCCTGCTGGAAGCGGTTGTGGTCGATGATCAGTGTCAGATTATCCAGGCCGAACTGTGCCGCTGACGAAATCGCTTCCCAGTTCGAGCCTTCCTGCATCTCGCCATCACCGGTCAGCACGTAGGTATGATAGGCAGCGCCCGTCAGCTTGGCGGCCTTTGCCATGCCGACGGCCACGGGAAGACCATGGCCGAGCGGGCCAGTGTTGGTCTCGACGCCGGGAACCTTGTTGCAGTTCGGGTGTCCGTTGAGGCGCGAATGGGGCTTGAGGAAGGTGGAAATCTCCTCCTCCGGAAAAAATCCACGCTTGGCCAGCGTTACATAAAACGCCAGGGCCACATGGCCTTTTGACAGCACGAAACGATCGCGGTCCGGATGCTTCGGCTGATCGGGCCAGATCCGCAAAACCTGGAAATACAGAGCTGTCAGAATGTCGATCGCCGACATTTCACCGCCGATATGGCCAGCGCCCGCTTCGTAAACCGCCTGGAGATCGCGAAGGCGTATCTGCCTTGCGATGCGATCAAGATCATTCGGCTGCATGGAAACCTCATTATGAATAAATATGCTGCTGTCGATATAATTGCACGTGCTCCGCCTGTGTCAAGCCGGAGCCCCCAAATTAAATCTGCATTCGAGCATCGCGAGGGCAGTTGACAGCCTGTGGAAGCCTGGGCTACGAATTTACACACAGCAATGAATATTTATGCCGTTCTGATTAGAGCGGACAGCATGGGAGGAATGGATGTCGGTGTCAGCGACAGACCAGGATCGAGGGACCGGAGCCAGCGCGCTGTCGGCATTAAGGGGAACGACCGGTCCATTGATCGGGCTGATCCTGCTGTGCATCTTCCTCTCGTTTGCCACCGACAAGTTCATGTCGGCGCGCAATCTGCTCAACGTGCTCGACCAGATCACGGTGCTCGGCATCATGGCCGTCGGCATGACGATGGTGATCCTGATCGGCGGCATCGACCTTGCCGTCGGCTCGGTGCTGGCGCTGACGATGATGGTCATGGGTTACCTGGCCAACCAGGTGGGCCTTCCCCTGCCCGTGGGCATTCTCATCGCGCTCGGCGTTGCCGCTGCGACGGGGGCGATTTCGGGGCTCCTGATAACGGCCTTGGGCGTGCCGGCCTTCATCGCGACACTGGCGATGATGTCAGTGGCGCGCGGCCTCGCAAACATGATCACCGACGGCCAGCAGATCGTCGGCTTTCCCTCCTGGTTCAGCCTGCTCGCCTACACGCGCTATGGCGGCTTCCTGACGCTGACCGTGGCCGTGATGCTCGTCGTCTTCGTGCTCGGCTGGATCTATCTGCGCTACACCTCGGGCGGTCGCTCGCTCTACGCGATCGGCGGCAACCAGGAAGTCGCGCGCCTCGCCGGCATCAATGTCAACCTCTACACGGTCGGCGTCTATGTCGTGTCCGGACTGCTTGCAGGCCTTGCCGGCGTCGTTCTCGCAATGCGCCTCGACTCGGTCCAGCCGACCGCCGGCGTCTCCTATGAACTCGACACGATCGCCGCAGTCGTTATCGGCGGGACGAGCCTCAATGGCGGCAAAGGCGGCATTCTCGGAACCATCATCGGCGTGCTGATCATCGGCGTGCTGCGCAATGGCCTAAACCTTTTGGGCGTCTCGCCCTTCACGCAGGCCGTCGTGATCGGCGTCGTCATCGCACTCGCCGTCGCAGCCGAAGCCATCAAGAGGAAGTGACGCTTCGGCCACGCATCCAGTTTGGCGGGAAGCCGCCAGTTCAACGCCGGGCAGAATGCCAGGCAAAACTTCGGTCCTGCGGTGGTAGCAGGGTCCCGAAACAACGGAGGAGATCTACCATGAAATTCAAGACCATGCTTCTGGCCGCCGCAGCACTGGCGACGACTGCCCTCAATCCGCTCGGCGCGTCTGCCGCAGACGTGAAGAAGATCGGGCTCGCCGTTTCGAACCTGCAGGCCGACTATTTCAACCAGATCAAGATCGGTGTGGAATCCTATGCCAAGGAGAAGGGCATCGAGGTCATCACCGTCGACGCAAAGAACGATAGCGCGACCCAGGTGAGCCAGGTTCAGGATCTGCTGACCCAGGGCATCGACGCCTTCATCTACATTCCGGCCGGTGCCGCTGCCGCCGCTGTCCCGACGCGCCTCGCCAAGGAAGCCGGCATCCCGGTCGTCAACGTCGACCGCAATGCCGACGACGCTCCGGGCGACACCTTCATCGCTACCGACAACGCCACTTCGGCCTATGAAGTCTGCAAGCACATCATCGGTCTCGCCGGCGGCAAGGGCAAGATGATCATGATCCACGGCCAAAAGGGCACGACGCCGGAAGTCGAGCGCACTAAGGGCTGCATGAAGGCGATCGGCGAGAATTCCGGTGTGGAACTGGTTGCAGAACAGTGGAGCGAACAGTGGTCGCAGGCTGAAGGCCTCAACATCGGCCAGAACCTGTTGCAGGCGAACCCGGATGTCTCGCTGATCTTCGCCCAGGCCGATGGTCTGGCCCTCGGTGCAGCTCAGGCTGTGAAGGTATCGGGCGTCTCGCAGCGCGTTTACGTCGGCGGCTTCGACGGCGACACGACGGCTCTTCCGATCCTTGCGCAGGGCGGTTTCGACGCCACGGCGACCCAGCAGGTACGCGGCATCGGTCGTCTGGCCGTCGACAGCGCGATCAAGCTCGCTGCCGGCGAAAAGCTCCCGGCCGAACAGCTGCTTCCGGGCTTCCTGACGACGCCGGAGACCGCGCCGAAGTTCGTCGCCGAGCATCCCTGATCCCATCCGGAAGACAGCGCCATGACTGCCAATGACCTCCCTCCCATCCTCTCGCTCCGGCAGATCCGCAAGGTCTACGGATCGCTCGAGGTCCTGCATGGCATCGACCTCGATGTGAGAGCGGGTGAAGTCGTGGCGCTGCTCGGTGAAAACGGTGCCGGGAAATCGACCCTGTCCAGGATCATTTCCGGCGCCGTTCAGCAGACGTCCGGAACCATGACATGGCTCGGCGCGCCCTATGCGCCAGCCACCCCACGTGCCGCCATGGATGCCGGCGTCGGCATGATCCATCAGGAACTGAAACTGCTTCCGCAATTGTCGATCGCGGAGAATGTCTTCGTCGGCCGCTATCTCAAGAAAGGCGGGCGCATCGATCGACAGGCCATGGAGGACCGCGCCTACGCGGGCTTGCAGAGACTTGGCCTCGACATCTCGCCCCGCCGCCTGGTCGAAGGCCTTTCAACCGCCAAGCAGCAGCTGATCGAAATCGCAAAGGCGATGACGCTGAACGCTAAACTGCTGATCCTTGACGAACCGACAGCAGCGCTCGGTGGCGAGGAAACGCAACTCCTGTTCCGGCAGATCGAAAGGCTCAAGGCCGACGGTGTCGGGATCATCTACATTTCCCATCGCCTCGAAGAGATCCGGCAGATCGCAGACCGGATCGTGGTCATGCGCGATGGCGCCAAGGTCCAGGAATTCGATCGCGGCGACGTGCCGATCCGGACCATTGTCGAAGCCATGGTGGGCCGGTCGTTGGACCGCATGTTCCCGGCAGTCCCCGCCCCTGCGGACGACGTGATGCTGGAAGTGCGTGGGCTCTCATCGCCAACGGGTACATTCCGCAACATCGATTTCGCGGTAAAGCGTGGAGAAGTTTTCGGGATTGCCGGCCTCGTCGGTGCTGGGCGCACCGAGCTCGTGAGGGCGATCACTGGCGCCGACCCGATCGCTTCCGGCGACGTGGTGCTCAACGGCAAAGTGATTACGCCGCGCTCTCCTCGGGATGCGATCCGCAACGGCGTCGTTCTGGTGCCGGAGGATCGCAAGCTCCAGGGCCTCGTTCTCGAACACTCGATCACCGAAAACATCGGTTACGCCAATTTTGACGCCGTTTCGAAAACCGGATTGATGACCTCAAAACGGCTCGGTGCATTCGCCGACGGCTATATCAAGAAATTCGGGGTCAAAGGTCGTGGCGAGCAGAATGCTGGCGAGCTCTCTGGCGGCAACCAGCAGAAGGTGGTTCTCGCGAAATGGCTGGCCCGCAATCCCAAGGTCGTGGTGCTGGACGAACCGACCCGCGGTATCGATGTCGGCGCCCGCTCGTCGATCTACGACACCATCATGGAACTCGCCCGCCAGGGCATCGCCGTCATCGTGGTCAGCTCGGACCTCGAGGAGGTGCTCGGCGTCTCCAACCGGATCATGGTGATGGCACAGGGAAAACAGGCCGGCATTCTCGACCGGGCCGATGCGAATGACGTATCGGTCATGGAACTGGCCACGAGCTGATTTGCAGGAGAACGACCCATGTCGGAAATAACTTTGAACGCCCCGAAACTCTTCGATCTTTCGGGCAATGTGGCGCTCGTGACGGGCGCCGGCAGCGGCATCGGCCAGCGGATCGCGATCGGGCTTGCCCAGTGCGGCGCGGACGTGGCCCTGCTCGACCGCCGCACGGATGACGGTCTGGCGACAACCGCGCGCCACGTGCAGGCAGCAGGTCGCCGCAGCATCGAAATCGCCACTGACGTGACGCAGTCCGCTGCTCTGAACGATGCGGTCGCCCGCACGGAGGCCGAGCTTGGACCGCTGACGCTCGCCGTCAACGCCGCCGGCATCGCCAACGCCAATCCGGCGGAGGAGATGGAGGAGGCTCAGTTCCAGACGATGATGGACATCAATCTGAAGGGCGTCTTCCTCTCCTGCCAGGCCGAAGCCCGCGCCATGCTCAAGAACGGTCGGGGCTCGATCGTCAACATCGCCTCGATGTCCGGCGTCATCGTCAATCGCGGCCTGAACCAGTGCCACTACAACGCCTCCAAGGCCGGCGTCATCCACATGACGAAGTCGATGGCGATGGAATGGGTCGGTCGCGGCATTCGCGTCAACACGATCAGCCCGGGCTATACGGCGACACCGATGAATACGCGGCCCGAAATGGTTCACCAGACGAAACTGTTCGAAGAACAGACCCCGATGCAGCGGATGGCAACCGTCGACGAGATGGTTGGCCCCGCCGTCTTCCTGCTGTCCGGCGCATCCAGCTTCGTCACCGGCGTCGATCTTCTGGTCGATGGCGGCTTCTGCTGCTGGTAACCCCCGCCTCACAAAAGGCCTCCCAAGCCTGCACGGTGCCATGCGCACCGTGCTTTTTTTGTTTCGCGCCCATGTCAGCAGCAATTGCGACATCCGCGTCGATTTTTGCTGCACATGCTCAGTTTGCCCTTGAAAAACCGGTGGATTCTCCCCTACTCTTTCCATGTTCTCAGGGCGGGGTGAAACTCCCCACCGGCGGTATCCGGCTTTGCCGGGAGCCCGCGAGCGCTTTCACTCCGGTGAAAGGCAGCAGATCCGGTGCGATGCCGGAGCCGACGGTTAAAGTCCGGATGAAAGAGAGCATCGGCTATTGCGGCCCCTTGCGAAAGGGAGGCGCTGTGCTGTGTTCGCCCAAGGGATGGAATGGCGACCGTCAGGTCGTGTTTTGACCGCTCACGCGGTAACCCTTGAAAGGCACTGGAATGACACTTTCGAAAATTGAAGACGCATTGGAAACACTGGCGCGTGGCGGCATGGTCGTGGTCGTCGATGACGAGGACCGCGAGAACGAAGGCGATATCATCATCGCCTCGGACCACGTGACCCCTGAAACCATCGCATTCATGATGAAGCATGCCCGCGGGCTTGTGTGCATCGCCATGGAAGGCGATCGACTGGATGCCCTCGACATCCCGCTGATGGTTCCCAACAATACGGAATACCTGAAGACGGCATTCACGGTTTCGGTCGATTACATTCACGGAACAACCACAGGCATCTCGGCTGCGGATCGTGCTGCCACCGTCCGTGCCCTGATGGACCCGAACGCCTCTGCGGACGATTTCGCCCGGCCCGGCCACATCTTCCCGCTGCGCGCGCATCCGTCCGGCGTCCTGGGACGGCCTGGCCATACGGAAGCGGCCGTGGATCTTGCACGTCTGATCGGCGCCCAACCCTCCGGTGTGATCTGCGAGGTCGCCAACGACGACGGCACGATGGCGCGGTTGCCCGATCTCATCGCGTTCTGCAAGTTGCATGACCTGCCGCTCATATCGATCGAGGATCTGATCCGATACAGGGCGGCCCATCAGGCAGCTGCAGCCGCGGCCTGAACCCACGCAGGGGGCTCTGCCCCCGAACACGGTTTGAGCCCGTGTTCAGTGGCGGATGCGGATCCCCCCATTGCGGGCGGTAGAGACCTTGATCACTTCGCCGCGGCAACGGCCGCGTCGATCCGCTCACGCGCCTTCTTCGGCAGCTTCACTGCGTTAAAGGCATCCAAATTGGCGGCCGGAGCATCGCCGACGAGGATGGCCGCCACCATGCCCATGCCGACATGCGGTGCGCATTTGACGCCGTAGAGACCGGGCACGTCGAAGGTCACCTTGATCTGTTCGTTCATCTTGCCCTTGAACTCGGTCGCGCCGTCCGGGATCATTCCCTTGATGGATTCGGCATTGTGGCCCTTGTCGGTCGGGATGAAGGTGACGGTATCACCGGCTGCGATCTTCAGGCCGGACGGTTCGAAGACCATGGCACCATCGGCGCCCTTGTTCAGCAGTTTCACCTCGAAATCGGCCGCAGCGGCGATGCAGGGAAGTGCCAGTGCGAGGGCTGCAACGGCGGCGATCATGCTTGGATATCTCATTGTCAGTCTCCTGTGTGCGGGAACGCTGTCGTTCCGTTGAGACAGACATAGGCGCCCCGAAGGCCGGCTTCTTTGCGCAAAATCAAGTAGCCGGGCAGTCGTTGCACGCCGCGGCACTCACTTCCGTTCGGCTGTGGCTGTCGCGAGCTGCTCGAGTGCGGTCAGGTTGGTGACAAGGAGTTTCTGGCGCCCGCCCTCAATCAGTCCCTTGCCCTCCCAAGCGCTGAAGATGCGCGAGACTGTGTGCAGGGTGGTGCCGGTCATCTCGGCAATGTCCTGCCGGGAGATGGGGAAATCGATGCGCAGACCCGAAGGCTCGGCGCGACCGGCCTTTTTCGCCAGCCGAACGACCGTATGGGCGACCCGGCGCTCGACCTCCTGGGTCGACATTTCCCGGATGCGAACATGGGCTTCTTCCAGTCTCTGGCCGATCGTCTCCATGGCGCTGACGGCAAGACGGGGATTGTGCTCGACGAAGTTCGGCCAGAGATCCGTCGGCCAGCACAGCGTGACGCTGTCGACGGCAGCAATCGCTGTGCCGGGATAGTCGGCGCGCTGGAGGGCCTTGGCAAAGCCGAAGAGATCACCGGGATGGACCATGCGCACGATAATCTGCTGACCATCGGCCGTCACCTGCGTGACCTTCAAACGGCCATGCAACAGCAGAAAGAAGTTCTGCGCCGGCTCACCCTGCTCGAACACGGTTTCACCGATCGGCACGCGTCTCGACTGGGCCGGTACGAGCAGACGGTCGAGCTCGTCATCGGTCATGCGATCGAAGAGAGGCAGCGATTTGATGATCGTCCGGTCGAGTTTCAAAACGGCTTCCTTCGCCCAGGCGCATGTCGCATCGGCCAGGTCGGAAACCGGCCGCTTCGCGATGAGAAGGCGCTCATGCGAAGCGGGGGCAAGCTACATCAATGCGGCTGAAGAGCAAAGAGGAAGGAGGCATACCAGCGGGTGTCCTTGACCAGCCGGAAGCCGACGTGATCCGGCGGCACGCCCACGGCACAGCCGCCGCTTTTCGGGTCGCGGATGAAGGAGCTCAGCGGCGCGCGATGCTTGCCCGACGCAATGTAGACACCACAGCTTTCCACGGCGTTCGCCTTGCCGTTGGCAGCCAGATCGACGCGCCGATTGCAGGTCGAGGTCCATTCCCAGACGTTGCCGGCGAAATCGGCAAGACCCGACCTGTTCTCGCCAAAGCTGCCATAGGGCATGGGTTCGGGATCGCGGGAGCGCTTGCGGGCCGCCTCGCGTTCATAATCGGCAAGCCAGCGCAGCGCGGGATTGCCGCTGTCGGCATCTATGCCAAGGGCATCATCGGGAAAATCCTCGGCAGCGGCAAAGGCGAGTTCGCGATCCTCGGGCAATCGCCAGAGCGAGCCCGTCTTCTCTGTCAGCCACTTTGCATAGAGGGTCGCATCGTCGTAGCTCACGCCCGTGACCGGCATGTCGGCGCGCGACGCCGTCGTTGTTTCGCGGGCAGGGCAGGCTCCATCAGCCGTACAGGCGTCGTAGTCCAGAGTGCTCACCTGGTACTTCATGATGGTCAGCGGACGTCCTACCGTCTCATCTGCCTTTGGGCCGTCGACTGCAAATCCACCGCGATAAAATTCGCCCGGCTGGCGGTAGGCAAATGTGCCGGGCTCAACGGTGATCACGGACGGTTCCGGCAGCGCGGAGGGAGCAATACGGACGAGGCCCGCCTGCAGAACGACTGCTGCGGAAAGAGCGGCGATCAAGCCCATCGGCAAGAGGAGCGAAGTGATGGCCTTGTGCGGCAAGGGGGCGGATATCGAGGTGAGCATTGAGCAATCCTCACGGAGCGCGGGCAGGGTCGAAGGGCGCCTTTCGCGGGCGCCCTCCGGCAGTTCGATCAGCTTTCCGGCTTCACCACGGCGGTCATCAGATCGTCGTTCCAGTCACCGGTGACCTTGAAATGGGCGGCCGCGCCCTTTTCGAAGGCCTCGATCAGGTTGTGGTTGACATAGGCGTAGATGCCGGGCTGCTGGAATGTGTAGTAGGCAGCACCAGCCGCCCCGCCGGGAATGAACCAGGTTTCCTGGTCGAGTTCCGGGGGATTGGCGAACTTGCCGGTCGCCCAGACATAGTCGCCATGACCGCCGATCAGGTGCGGGCGGGTGTCGCGGTTTGCCTGCGAGTGGACGATGAGGACGCGGTCGCCGACTTCTGCCGTCATCGCGTTGTCGCCGGTCAGAGCTCCCACCGCACCGTTGAAGACGATGTGGCTCGGGGTGAGTGTGTTCATGACTTCAAGCACATCCGCATAGGCGTCGCCGGCGCTTTCGTATTTCTTGTAGTTGCCGTCGGCATCCTTGGGCACATAGAAGTCCTGCTCACCGACATAGTAGATCTTGTCGTAAGCCAGCTCATTGCCCTTGTGATCCGTCAGCCCTTCCCGCGGCAGGACCATGATCGCGCCGTTCATGCCCGAGGTGACGTGCCAGGGAACCATCCCGGGAGGTGCGCAGTGATAGACGAAGACGCCGGCCTTCGTCGCCTTGAAACGCAAGACCGCCTTCTCCCCAGGATTGACCAGCGTCAGCGCACCGCCGCCGAGCGCACCGGTGGCCGAGTGGAAGTCGATGTTGTGCTGGAGTGTATTGGTATCCGGATTGATCAGCGTCAGTTCCACATAGTCGTTCTGGTGCACGACCATCAGCGGGCCGGGAACAGAGCCGTTGAAGGTCATGGCGTGCACCTCGGTCCCGGCATCGTCGACGACGATCTTCTTTTCTTCGATCGTCAACGTGAACTCGACAACTTTCGGGGCGCCTTCGGCCTTCTGTGCATGGGCATGGACAAAAGGCGGACGGACGAGGTCGACCTTTACCCGTTCGAGTTTGGCGATATCTGCGGCGACGGCGGCGGCGTCGGTCTTGATGGCTCCGCCCTCGGCACGCGCCACGGTCGAAGCGAAGAGCGGCGCAAGGGCTCCGGCGATCGCGGCTCCCGTCAGCATCGTGCGGCGTGTGAGTGTGAGGCTCTGGGTCATGTCAGTCACTCCTGTGGAAAGAGCGAAGCGTCAACCGCTCCGTTGCTTTCCGTTGTACGACCAAACCGACGTTTCTATTTGTTGCGGAACAAATTCGGAAGGAAATGCGCCACCTCATGCTTCCGATCGACAAGAATAAATTCGCATGCTGTTGATGTGGATCAAGACAATCTCAAAAGTAGGCAGCAGGGCTCTCTCGCGCACGCAAACACGCCCGGACGCGGCGCCCGGAAAACTCGGAAATGGTGTCATGTCTTCGAAGAGTGCCCCGGGATGGGAGCGTCAGTGGCCGCCGACCCGGATCAGCATCCGGTAATTCGAACCGTTCATATCCGGCTTTCCGACCCACTGGTGACCAAGCTTCTCGAGTTCCGGCATCAGAAACACGGGTTCGTCGGAGAAGAGCGCGAAAAGGACTTCACCCGGCTCCATGAGATCGATGCGGGACAGGACCTTCTCCATCGGAACCGGTGGTTCCTGCCCGACGAGATCGAGTTGCCACAAGGGGTCGGGCCAGCCGGCCGCTTCCTCGGCTCCGGTCGATACGGCGATGTTGCCGGCAGCGCTCGGGATGGGAGAGAACAGGACTTCCCAGTCGCCGTGATCCAGTTCGTTGATTTCGGCATCAAAGCCGCGTCTCGCCATGACGGTCAGCAGCGGTGTCGGGCGGAAGGTCGCCAGCAGGCGCAGTCCTTCGCCCGGCTGAAGGGCCTGCACCGCCTGCATGATCGCCGGAAAGGGCTCGCCGCCCTCTTTCAGGATCGGTCGGACATCGAGGTCCTTGAAACGTGACGACATCGGCTTTCCCTCCTCCGGAACCGGCGTCCGCAGCGCTTACCGTCCGGTTCCCATCAGGCGCGACATGGCGGGCACGTCGCGCCTTTCTTCTTCAATGACTACCGCCGCAATTGCAATTGCAGCTTTCGTGCTTTTCCCGTGTGATCCGGACCTGCCAGATCTCCGGTCCACGCTCCAGGTATTCCCAGCCGAAGAGGCCGGAGAAATGCATCTCGAGATGATAGTAGAGCGGCAAGGGATCGTGGTCGACGGTCAAGGTCACACCGCGACCCGGCTGAAGCGAATTCAGCATGCCGAAAATGCGCGGATGCCGTTCGGGGCGGGGAATGGTACGGACGTCGAGTGCCAGATGGTCTGTATCGGGTGCTGTCATAGAATATTCCTGTCGAAAGACGATGGGCCGATCCGCGACCTGCAGGCCGGCGTGCAACCCCATTTGAGCCAGAGTGCTGGCAGCGTCGTTGTGCTGCGACAAAGAACGGCAGAGGTCTCCCACGGACGGCAAGAGGCCCGAGCCGATTTCGCGACCCGGGCCTCTCAGATCGCGCGTTCGCGGATCAGCGGACGAGCGCGCGGTAGATCTGTGGCAGGGCGGCCGGCAGACGTCGGATATCCGGGACTACGGCATAGCCGTGATGGCCAAAGACGGCGGGAACGTAGGTTTTCGCCTCCTGATCGACGGTCACGCCAAAGACATGGACGCCACGACGGCGCGCCTCGCTCACGGCCCGGCGAGTGTCTTCGAGCGCAAAACGGCCTTCGTAATGATCGACGTCGTTTGGCTTGCCGTCGGTCAGAACCAGCAACAGGTGCTTTCGGTTGGGACGTTCCGCAAGCTTTGCCGTCGCGTGGCGAACGGCAGCACCCATGCGGGTGTAGTAGCCGGGCTTGAGAGAGGCGATCCGATTGCGGACCGCTGCGCTCATCGGTTCGTCGAAGTCTTTGATGGTTTCCAGCCGTACCCAATCGCGCCGCCTCGATGTGAAGCTCAGGATGGAATGTGTGTCGCCGCAGGCGGATAGTCCTTCTGCCAGTACCAACAAGGCTTCCTTCTCGACGTCGAGAACCCGGCGGTCGTTGAACCAGGCATCCGTGGAGAGGGAGACATCGACCAGCAAGGTCACGGCGAGATCATGGACCTGTGGACGGCTTGCGAGGTGGATGCGGTCGGAGCATTCGCCGCTGGCGGCCAGTTCGGTGCGGCTGCGCACCACCGCATCGAGGTCGAGATCGACGCCATCCACCTGCGCCCGCAGCAGTTCGTGGCGCGGGCGCATCGCTTCGAACTGGCGTCTGACCCGGCGCGTCAGCGCCTTCATGTCCTCCGACGGCACCATTGGTGAACTGTGCTCCGAAGCGGGAGCGGCAATCACCCGGCAATGATCCTTCAGATAAATCCCGCGCCTGTAGTCCCATTCCGGATAGGTCAAATCGGCCTCAAGTGCAGAATGAACGCGTGCTTCCGGCGGAAGATCCAGGTCGAAGCGGAACCTGGCCGACGGGCGACCCTTGCGTTCTCCCAGCACCATTTCGTCGAGTTCGTCTGCGGCGGCAGAATCGTGGTCGTCGCTGTCATCACCGGGCCGGTCGACATTGACAATCTCGGCCATGGCGAGGATTTTTTCAAAGCGGTTCAGGATGAAGGGGCTGCGCTCCCCCTTGATGGCGGAATCCTTCTCGCGGGTCGCGACATGGCGGCCGGCGGCCTGCGCTTCCCGCCGGCCTTGACCGATCGGTTCATCCCGGTCCTCTCGCCCGTGCCACTCGTCTCGTATCAGCGCCTGCGGCCAAAGCGGTACGGGCAGGATGGGCAGGTATCCCGCGGGCGCTTGCAAAGGGAATTCCCCGCCCGTCGAGAGTGGCGCCAGACCTGCGCCATGGCGGAGAAGATCGATGATCCTGTCTTCAAGAAGGCCTTCGACCCGGGGCAGCGACCCACGCCTGCGTTCCGAGAGGAGCGCAGAACACAGCCTGCGATAGCGTTCGGCGAGACCAGGGAAGGCTTGAAGCACCCGGGCTTCGAGATCGGATGCGGCCTGTAGCAGAGCGAGATCGGCCCTCAGCGGATCGGTCTCCGTAACCGGCTTGAGCGGCATCACGGCCATGGCAGCTGCCAGCCACATATAGAGATCGCGATTGAGGGATGGCTCCGGCATCAGGTCAAGCACGGGAGGCAGCATCACGCTCGCCTCGTCACGCGCTGGATGGACGAGCTTTTCCTCGCCAAGACCGAGCCGCTGCCGAAGCTTCAGCCGATGCTGCGAGGTCTTTGCCCGCGCCGGCACCAGTTGCACGGTTCTCTCTCCGCCAAATCCTCGGAAGCAGACGGACAGGACCGGCAGCATTTCCTCGAGCGTGACAACTGCCTGGGGGTAACGCGGCCAGGTTCGGGTATCGCCGGCCAGCCTGTGCCAGGCGCGTCCAACCGTCTCTTCTAGCTCCAGAAAGTCCAGCATGACCTTGCTCCTAGCGGATAATCGCCTGCGCCAGTTCGAGGAGGGCGGCGCGCACATCCGGCTCGTCGGTCAACGGTTCGATCATGGCTGCACGTATGGCATCGCGTGGGGCAAGACCGGCGTCGATAAGGCTCGCGCAATAGACGAGCAGCCGGGTCGAGACGCCTTCCTCGAGATCGTGACCCTTCAGAGCCCGCAGCCTCCGCGCCAGTTCGACCAGCGGCTCCACCGTGGCCACCGGAAGACCGCTTTCTGCGGAGACGACCTCGATCTCGCGCGCCTTGGGCAGGAAATCGAATTCGATGGCAACGAAGCGCTGGCGGGTCGAGGGCTTCAGCGCTTTCAACAGGCTCTGATAGCCGGGATTGTAAGAGACGACGAGCATGAAGGAGAGCGGGGCTTCCAGCTCTTCGCCGGTGCGTTCCAAGGGCAGGATACGTCGGTCGTCGGTGAGCGGATGCAGGACGACGGCAACGTCCTTGCGCGCCTCGACCACTTCGTCGAGATAGCAGAGGCCGCCCTCACGCACGGCGCGGGTCAGCGGGCCGTCGACCCAGACCGTCTCCCCGCCCTTCAGAAGAAAGCGGCCGGTGAGATCGGCTGCGGCCAGATCGTCGTGGCAGGATACGGTGGTGAGCGGGAGGCCGAGCTTTTCGGCCATGTGGCTGACGAAGCGGGTCTTGCCGCAGCCGGTCGGACCTTTCAGCAGAAGAGGAAGTTGCCGCGTCCAGGCGGTCTCGAACAGGGCACATTCGTTCCCGGCGGGAGCATAGGCCGGGATATCGGGCTGCAGATTGCGGGCGATGATGTTCATGGATCTGATCCTTGAGATGGGATGAGCCACCCCGCCTCCCCCGATGCCGAGGGCGGCGGGGCTGGGCCTCATTCGGCGGGTTCGGCAAGGGCCGTGATGCGCGCTTCTGGCTGCCTGCCAGGCACGAAAAGAGCCCAGAGGAACATCAGCGCGGAGATGAGCACGACGACACCCGAGCCGAGACGGATCCAGTAGAAGAAGGCGAGTTGATCCTGGACGGCCATGTAGCTTTCGCCAAGGATCCGCTGCAGATGAACCTGGATGACGCCGGCGAAGGTGAGCGCGAAGGTCATGACGGACATCGCCGTGCACATCATCCAAAAGCTCGCGATCGAAAGCCACTGATTGTAGGGCGCGCGGCCACGAATTTCAGGCACCGCATAGGCCATGATCGCGAGGTTCAGCATCACATAAGCCCCGAAGAAGGCGAGATGCCCGTGGGCTGCGGTCACCTGGGTGCCATGGGTATAATAGTTCACCGAGGACAGGGTGTGCAGAAAGCCCCAGACGCCGGCACCGAAGAAAGCCATGACCGAGCAGCCGATCGACCAGAGAAGTGCGGCGCGGTTCGGATGCTTGCGGCCGGCTTTCCAGGTCATCACGAAAGTGAAGATCACCATGGTGAAGAAGGGGGCGACTTCGAGCGTCGAGAAAAGCGACCCGATCCACTGCCAGTAGCCCGGCGCACCGATCCAGTAATAGTGGTGGCCCGTGCCGAGGATGCCGGAGAAAAGCGCCAGACCGATGATGACGTAGAGCCACTTCTCGACCACTTCGCGGTCGATGCCGTTGAGCTTGATCATCAGGAAGGCGAGGACCGACGCCATGATCAACTCCCAGACGCCTTCGACCCAGAGGTGGACGACATACCACCAGTACATCTTGTCGAGCGCGAGATTGATCGGATTGTAGAAGGCGAAGAGGAAGAAGATCGCCACACCCCAGAGACCGAAGAGCAGGATGTTGGTGACGACCGTCTTGCGTCCCTTGAGCGACGTCATCGTGACGTTGAACAGGAACATCAGGCAGACGATGACGATGCCGACCTTGATGGCGAAAGGCTGCTCGAGGAATTCGCGCCCCTCGTGGATGTGGAACATGTAGCCGACGACCGCGACGGCGGCGGCGATCAGGAAGATCCAGAACTGCGCGATTGCGATCTTCGGGCTGTAGAGTTCCGTCTCGGCTTCTTCGGGAAGCAGGTAATAGGTGGCCCCCATGAAACCGATCAGCAGCCAGACGATCAACGAGTTGGTGTGGATCATGCGAACGATATTGAAGGGCAGGAGCTCGGAGAGTGTGTTCGGCAGCACGTAGATCGTGCCGGCCAGGACGCCGAAGAGCAGCTGGGCGAGAAAGAGGCCGAGCGCGCCGTAAAAATACAGCATCGCGACCTTCTGGGTTTGGTATTTCATGGTCATGTCTCCTTGGGTCACGAAGGGCTCAGCCGGCCTCGTTCGGCGGCCAGTTCTGCGTCTTGATCTTGCTGGTCCATTCGAGGAAGTCGGCAAGATCGTTGATCTCGTCGTCAGTCAGGTTGAACTGCGGCATCTGCCGGCGGCCCTCGACGCCGGAAGGCTGCGCTGCCATCCAAGCACGCAACGTCTCACGCGCGCTGTCCCGGTCCTCCTGGCCGCCCCAGCGGGTCCAGACATTGCCGAGCTCCGGGGCGAAATACGCGCCCTCCCCCAGCAGCGTATGGCAGTTGATGCAGGCGTTTTTCTCCCAGACGTGTTTGCCGCGGGCGACGCTGTCGGTCAGCGTCGCCTCATCCGTCGAGGTGGTGCGCATGTAATAATGGCTATGGGCTGTCAGCCCCACGAAGATTGCAAAAAAGAATATGGAGCCGCCGTAGAAGACGTTGCGCGCTCCGGTCTTGGTCAGGCGCTCAGCCATGCCTTTGTCCTTCTGTCTGCCGGTGTTTGAGGTGCCGGTCGTTGAGATCGCCGCGATGCGCCGGTGCTTGCTGTGGTCGTCATGGCGGGACGGTCCGTTTGTAGCGACTGGTGAGAAGCCTTCTTTGCGCATCGACAAAGAGCGTGGCGATCATCCGGTGAAGGCGACCGCCAGCGAGCGGGCAGAGGCGGCACCGAGCAACAGCGCGGGCCAAGTCATGAGGGCAAGCCGCATCGGATGCGCCACGCCTCGAAGCTCGAGAAAATCGAGGATCACGAGGCGCCCTTTGGCATAGGCGATTGCCAGTGCGGCGAGGATGGGGACCACCGTTGCGCCGGCAAGGGCCGCGATGATCGCCGCCCCAACCGCGCAGGTTACCAGCATAGCAAGCACGCCCAAGAGTTCTTCCTGTTGTCTGCGGGTCATGGCGGGCCTCACGCGAGATAGAGAATGGGGAAGATGACGAGCCAGACGAGGTCGATCACATGCCAGAGCGTGGCGATCAGGGTCACGTTCTCCCGGGCCGGTCGCCAGGCGACGAGCAAAAGAATGATCGCCCCGAAGGCGACATGCAGGAGGTGAAAGCCGGTGATGATGAAATAGAGCTCGAAGAAGGTATCGAGCGTGGCATCTGCGGCAAAGCGGATCTCACCCCAGTATTCGAACAGCTTCACGGCAACGAAGCAGAACCCGAGCATCGCTGAGACCGTCAGCGGCCGCCTTACGGCTGCGAGATCATCGCGCTGCCGCATCGCCACAGCGACGAAATAGCCACTGATGAGCAGGATCAACGTGTTGGCTCCCGCTATTCCCGGCCGCAGATGCAGACGGGCGAGCCCGAAAGCCTCTGCCTGGAAAGTCGAGACGACGAGAAAACCCAGGATCAGGATCCCGAAGGCGATGAGTTCGCTCCACACCAGGATCCAGAGCAGCAGCTGGTCGTCCTTTGCCTCCGGCCGGAGGCTCGTTTGATAGGCCATGGTCGCATCTCCCGTTGGTCAGCCCCGCTTCTAGAAGAGCGAAGCCCCTTCCTCTTTGTGGAAGCGCAAAGAAGCCTGACGAAAGGCAAGGCAGAGTGTCGGCACAACGAAAGGAAGACCGACATGACGGATGCACAGATTGGCCTCGTCGTCGCCACGCCCGTGATCATGGGCTTTGCGCTCATGCTTCATCGCATGGGCGTTCTCCAGCTGACCGGCACCATTTCCGCCATCGCAGCCTCTGGCGTGATCGCAGCCATCCTGTTTTTCGGACAGTAGGAGATTCGGATGCCTACAAACGACTGCATCACGGCCGCGCAGGTCAGCCTTCTCGAGGACCGGCATTTTGAACTGCTCGCGCTCTGCCTGGAACTCGAGGAACTCGCGGCAGATCTCGATGGCGGGGATATCCCCGCCAAGGTCGCCACACTCGCCGCCCGCGTGGAGCCTCTGCTGACGGAGGCGCAAAGGCTGGAAGAGGAGAGTTTCTATCCTCGCCTCGAAGAAAACGCCGGCTCCTGTTTCGGTTCGTTGATGATTGCCCAGATCAAATCTGAACACCG
Organism: Hyphomicrobiales bacterium; assembly: GCA_900473805.1. Lineage (GTDB taxonomy): Bacteria > Pseudomonadota > Alphaproteobacteria > Rhizobiales > Rhizobiaceae > Allorhizobium. The sequence goes on from UCMS01000008.1 coordinate 49,920, forward strand.
GCTTGATCGCCGGGCGGCCCATGAACTGGCCATGACGCTTAATGCGCTTGGCCACCGTCGTTGTTCGCTGTCGCTGGAGACGGTGGCGCTCATGGTGCGGGGGTTCCAGGAATATCTCCGGCGCCATGTGTGCGCAGAACAGATCTTGATCGACAGCCTTCTGGCCGCGACGGGCGACGCTGCCCCAGCCGCCGCCCAGTGATCATACGCGTTCCCTTCCCCGGCGATCGAGCCAGCTCGGCTTCCGGGGCCTCGATTGTTTCCGCCTCGAAAGGCATTGGCATGCACCGTCTTCCCCCTCAACCACTCGTTCAAACACTGCTGGCTGGAGGTTTTCGCCTGTTCTTTCCGGCTGGCGCGCTCATGGCCGCACTCGTCATCGCCATCTGGGTGCCCTGGTATCTTGGCCTGCTGGACATGCCATCCGCACTTCCGCCGCTTGCGTGGCATCAGCACGAATTGCTGTTCGGTTTCGTCCCGTGTGTGGTCGCCGGCTTTCTGTTGACTGCGGTGCCCAACTGGACCGGCCGACCGGCCATCTCTGGAAAGCCGTTGCTCTGGCTCTTCCTGCTCTGGCTTGCCGGGCGGGTTGCCATTCTTCTATCCGGCTGGATCGGTCTCGCCCTTGCCATTCCGATGGCGCTTGCCTTCCTACCGGTCTTCACTGTCGTGATCGGGCGTGAACTCAAGGCTGCGGGCAACCGGCGCAACTACAAGATCCTGATTATCCTGGCGCTTCTCAGCCTGGCGCAGTTCTCGTTCTATATCGAACTGCAGACCGTCGGCGATGTCCTCGTCTCCAGCCGGCTCGCGCTCTCGGTCATCCTGTTGATGATCTGCCTTGTTGCCGGGCGTATCGTGCCCGCCTTTACCGGCAACTGGCTGAAGCCCCGTAAGCCAGGGAGACTCCCTGTGCCGTTCTCACGCTTCGATGCGGCCGTCATCGTGTTGTCTGCACTCACCCTCGGTTCCTGGGTGATGCAGGCGCGGGCACCCTTTGAAATGACAGTGCCGGTCGGCATGCTGATGGTGGCGGGCGCTTTGGCCCATCTCGTCCGTCAAATCCGCTGGTGTCCCGAACGGACCTGGGGTGAACCGCTCCTCTTCATTCTGCATCTTGGCTATTTCTTCGTGCCGGCAGGTTTCCTCCTGACGGGGCTCTCACTCCTGCTTGAAGAGCCCAGCCTTTCAGCGGCCGGTATCCATGCCTGGACGGCCGGGGCGATCGGAATCATGACGCTCGCCGTGATGACACGGGCAACGCGGGGACACAGTGGTCAAGCGCTCCACGCTCCTTGGTCAACCGTCTGCTTTATCTATGCGCTCGCCATCATTTCGGCGCTGGCCCGCATCGTCGCCGCCCTTCTCTCGGTCAACACCACGGCTCTCCTGTCAATCGCCGGCCTTGCCTGGGTCGGAGCCTTTCTCGGTTTCGTCTTCCTCTACGCTCCGGCTGGAGGTTCACGGCGGTGATCGAGGGGGCGTATTATTGGCAACCCGAGTCGGCCTGATCCGGCTCAACCGCCCGCACCAAAGGGTCCGTTTTTGGCCATCTCCGGATACTGCACGGTCTCGCGTGTGTCACGTTCGAGAGAGCTTGACGTCGGCACGGTGAGGCGGATTCCTACACCGCCGGCGGCACTCGTTGTCCGCTCGGCGATGAAGGTTACCCCTGCCCTCTCCAGAGCTGCGGTCACGGCGGCCATCTCGACGTCATCCTCAGGGAGATCGACGGAGCCTGCCTCAAGATCTTCGATCACGACAAGCGATCTGCCGGCCCGATCGGCGAGATCAGCAGCGCTCATTCCGAGCAGAGCACGCGCTGCCGCGATCTGTTTTCCGGTGACCATAGGGGGCTCCCTCCTGCTTGGTCGCTACTGCGACATCATCATCCGCAATCACCGGGGAAACGCCGCAACAGCGATCGAGGTCCCCGATCGGAGGATGAAGGCTGCGGATTTCGTCCCAGCCACGGCGGCGACCCCCAACTGATTTTTGGACACCCCGCGGGTTGAGTTGTCTGACGAACCGACACGTTCTCCCGCCATCACGAAAGCAGATGACTGGATCAGCTTTTTTCATACGGCATGTCCGGCCTTACAGATTGACAGTTTCGAATTCATGGCATCAACTGACATTGTCAGACATCTTACATATACAGGGAACAGTGTCTGTTCGTCTTACAGGAGGAATGCCATGAAGAAGTTCATCACCGGCTTGGCCCTGGGGGCCGCTGTCCTTGCAATGACGTCTGCGGCGCATGCCGGTTCGACACTTGATCGCGTCATGGGGAAAAAGGCGATGGTCGTCGCCACCAACAGCGGCTGGCCGCCGCAGAGCTATCTCGACGACAATAACGAGATGGTCGGTTTCGACATCGACGTTTCCAAGGAAATCGCCAAGCGGCTCGGCGTCGAGGTCAGCTTCGAAACACCGGAATGGGCAACCCTGACGGGCGGGCGCTGGCAAGGGCGCTACGATCTCGGCGTTGGCTCCGTCACGCCGACCAAAGCCCGCGCACAGGTGATCGACTTCGTCGGCATCTATTATTTCAGCCCCTATGTCTATGTGCTGCACAAGGACAGTACGGCAAAATCGGTCGAGGATCTGAACGGGAAGGTCATCGGCGTGGAGACGGCCACAACCTCGGAAGATTTCATCAATCGAAAACTTGAAATCGACGCTCCCGGCCTGCCACCGATCGAATACAAGCTCGAGCCAGGTGAAGTGCGTACCTTCGCCGATTCCATGTTGCCCTTCGATGACCTCCGCCTCGGCGACGGCGTTCGCCTTGATGCCGTGATCGCCCCTGAACAGACGGCGCTCAATGCGATCAAGAACGGCTATCCGCTGCGGATCCTTGAAGGCGAATACGCATTCCGGGAGCCTCTGGTGGTCATCGCAGAAAAGGTCGATCCGGAATGGACCGCCAAGGTCGGCGGCATCATCGAGGAGATGAAGAAAGACGGTACTTTGTCCGCCCTGACCACCAAGTGGTACGGCAAGGACTACAGCGCCAACTGACCTGCCGGCGTGGAGACAGGTTCTCCACGCCCAACCGCCTCCGGTGCCCCCATGAACTATCCCGACACTTATTATTCCAGGACGCTCACCGACCGGACCGAGCGGCCGGCGCTCTCAGGCGACATCACCTGTGACACGGTCGTCATTGGCGGTGGCCTCGCCGGCATTACCACGGCCTTGCAACTGTCGCGCGGCGGGCAGAAGGTGGTCGTCCTCGAGGCAAAGTCGATCGGGTTCGGCGCCTCGGGGCGCAATGGCGGTTTCGTCAGTGCCGGTTATGCGACCGATGTCGAACAGATATCCGGGATCGCCGGCCGAGAGGCGGCACACCGTCTCTATCTGATGTCGATCGAAGGCGTCGATTTCGTCAGAGACTCGATTTCAGGACTTAGCATCGCCGGCGCCGATCCGGTCGACGGCGTCACAAGCGTGATGCGCTATGATGACGGCGACGGTCTGCGGACCTATGCCACCGAGGCGCGCCAAAGATACGGGCAAGACCTGGAATATCTCGACACCGCCCGCGTTCGGCGGGAACTGAAATCCACGCGCTATTTTCACGGCGTCCGGGATCGGAAGGCATTTCACATCCATCCGCTGAACTACCTGCGGGGTCTCGCGGCCGAAATCGAGCGGCTGGGCGGTGTGATCTGCGAAAACTCGAATGCAATCGCCACCGAACTCAACGCTGGCAACAAGACGGTGCGTACAGCGGGTGGCACGGTAACCGCCCGAACCGTCGTCTTCTCGACCGGCGGATACACAGACCAACTGAACCCACGGCTCCGACGGGCGATGCTGCCGATCGCGACTTATGTCATGGTCACCGAGGAGGCCCCGGAGCTGATTGCCACGGCAATCACCACCCGAGATGGTATCGGCGACAACCGCCGGGCCGGTGACTACTACCGCCTGGTCGATGGCGGCAAACGGCTTCTATGGGGTGGGCGAATTACGACGCGCGCCGCCTCCATGTCCGGCCTGGTCCACGAACTGCGGCGGGAGATGACGGGTACTTATCCGCAGCTGCGCGACCTCAAGACAGAATTGGCGTGGTCGGGGCTCATGGCCTATGCCCGGCACCTCATGCCCCAGATCGGTGAAATGCAGCCGGGGGTCTGGCATTGCACTGCCTTCGGCGGTCACGGCCTGAACACGACAGCGATCGGGGGCAAGGTGGTTGCCGAAGGGATCCTTGGCGAAAGTGAACGGTACAAGTTGTTTGCCCCTTTCGGCCTGGTCTGGGCTGGCGGCATGGCGGGTCTGGCAGCCGCACAACTCACGTATTGGAAGCTCCAGGCACAAGACTGGTGGCGCGAACGAGCGGCCTGAAAGGACAGCAGAATGATCGGTCGTCTTATTCTTACCTATCCGGAGGCCTCCCGGCGCGTCGGCGGCTTGCTGATCCTCGTGCTCATTGCGCTGTCCCTTTACGCTCTGGGCATCAGTGGTGCCTGGATCGGCCGGCTGGTTCCTGCGGCCGATGCCGTTCTTGCCGACCATCCGGCGACCGCGAGAGCGTTGTCCGCAGCCCTGATCGCCATCATCATGGCCCTCAACTGGAAGCTCCTGCACCTTTTGAAGCGCAGTCATCAGATCGTCGCGGTCTGGCTGGAGCTCTTCGGCCTGCTGATGGTCTTCTTCTACTCCTTCGACCTCTCCTTTGCCTTCATCGCCAAGAAGATCGGCTTCCTGATCACCCAGGGCGTCACGACGACGTTGTTCATCTCGGCGATTTCGATCGTCATCGCGACCGCAATCGCGCTGGCCGGAGCGATTGCCAAGCTTTCCCGCAACGGCGTGATCTATGGGCTTGCGACTTTCTATACCTCGCTTTTCCGTGGCCTCCCGCTGCTCATGCAGATCTACATCATCTATCTCGGCCTGCCACAGGTCGGTTATGTCATCGGGGCTATCCCGGCCGGCATCCTGGCGCTTTCCCTATGCTACGGCGCCTATATGACTGAAATCTTCCGGGCCGGCATCGAGAGCATTTCGCGTGGTCAGACAGAGGGTGCGACAGCACTCGGCCTCTCCCCCAGCCAGACAATGGGACTGGTGATCCTGCCACAGGCCATGCGGGTGATCATCCCGCCGACGGGCAACCAGTTTATCGCGATGCTGAAGGATTCCTCCCTCGTATCGGTCGTCGGTGTCTGGGAGATCATGTATCTTGCCAGGACCCAGGGGCAGACCGAGTTCCGCCATATCGAGATGCTGATCACCGCCTCGATGATCTACTGGCTTCTGTCGATCGGTCTCGAGTTCCTGCAGGCCCGCATCGAGGAACGGTTCGGTCGCTTCAATGTCCGCTGACTGCGTATGCGACACCGGAGGCGGCCGCGCGTCGCGCAACCGTCGAGGTGTCGTGCTCACACTGTTGGCCTTCGCCGTGTTTTCGGGGACGGATGCGATCGTCAAGCTCAGCACTGCGCGACTACCGGCACCCCAGGTCACGCTTCTGGTCACGATCGCAGCCTTCGTCGTCCTCTGCCTCTATGCCGCCTTGACCGGCAACACACGTCGGCTCATGCCCCGACAGCCAAAGACCGCATTTTTGCGTGCGGTGCTGCTTGCGGGCGACACGGTGCTGATCCACTACGCCTTCGCACTGTTGCCCCTGTCGGAAGCCTATCTTCTGGCCTTTCTCACGCCCATCCTGGTGGCCGTGATATCCTTTGTCCTCCTCGGCGAGCGGCTTTCGGTCACCGGCTGGGCGGGTGTCATCCTCGGCTTTGCCGGTGTGGCGGTGGCGCTGCAACCGGGGTCTGCCGAGATCAACCTCGGCCATCTGGCAGCGCTTGGTTCGGCCGTGCTGTTTGCGCTCTCGCTCCTCCTGTTGCGCAGGACAAAGATCGAGGAGAACGATGAGGCCTTGCTGTCCTCCCTGTTCGTCGTGCTGATCCCGCTCGCGCTGGCGGTCGCGTCGGCCCATGAGGGCCTGGTCTCCTTACGCCCGTTGGACGTCGCCCTGGTGGTGGCGGGGGGCATCCTGCTTCTCGCCGGTCACGGGCTGCTGATCCGTGCTTTCCGGATTGCGGAGGCATCGGTGGTGGCCCCGTTCCAGTACAGTCAAATCATCTGGGGCTGTCTCTACGGAGCACTTCTGTTTTCGGCGCCGATTGAGATGCACACCCTTTTGGGGGCGGCCATCATCATCGTTTCTGGGTGGCTGGTTCTTAAATAGCAGCCGACCTGCAGGGGTTGCGCCTATTTGCGGACCAGGCTGAAGGTGAAATGGCTGCCTCGATGATAGTCCAGCGCATAATTGACCGGCTTGCCCGCCGCGTCGAAACAGGTCTCCGCAATCAGCAGGGACGGACCAAAATCGCGCAGATCGTGACGCTCCACGACGTCCGAGGGCAAAAGGACCGAAGAGACTGTCGCCGCCGACATGCGCGGCCGGTGGCGATATTGCTCCAGCAGATTGAGCAGCGAGCCACTCCAGTCGATGTCGTAGACCTTGGCAGGAATGATCGTACGCGGGATGTAGTCGATGCAGTAGAGAATTGGCTCCTCGTCATGGAGGCGCAAACGTTCGATCCTGATTACGCGCGCCTTGCTCTCCAGACCGAGCTTTTCCGCCACCAGAGCCGGCGCATCTTCCTCGCTGATCGAGAGGACCTTGTTCACCGGCCGATAGCCATAGTGTTGCGCCATGTCGGTGACGCTTTCGAACACGGTGATCGGTCTGTCGACCTGGACCGCCGACATCGCCGATATGAATCGACCCCGGCCGTGCTCGACATAAATGATATCGTCCTGCTCGAGAAGTTTCAGTGCCTCTCGAAGAGCCGGACGAGAGATACGGAACCGCTGGGTCAGCTGAGCTTCGGTCGGCAGCTTGTCGCCGGGCTTGAGCCCCTCGGCGCGAATGAGCTCTGCGATCCGGTCCCGAAGCTGGATCGCCAGGGTTCTGGAATCACGGATCGGATCGTCCACGGCCACCTCGCAGTTTGTCTTACACCGTTCTTGTCTGACAAAGGCTGCAAGGTCAAGCATCGTGCCGGTTCGTTACAGCCGCTACGAACGTTGAGAAACTCGCCGAGCCCTCCCTCCCCTCATCACCTTGACGCAGAGCGATAATGATGTCAGTTGTCTTACAACTTAGTGCGCCATGTATAGCCTAACCTCATGGATGGAGAGCCGAATGCTTAATTTCGACGAAAACCGTTTCCTCACGATCCAGGGCGGTGCGGTCGCCTTGCGCGACCGTCTGGACCGCGTGGTTTCCGACTGCCTGACAGCCGGCGCTGAAAACATCTATTTCCTCGGCACGGGTGGTGCCGCCATCCTGATGCAGCCCGCAGCCCAGTTGCTTCAGCGTCGCTCCCGCTTTCCCGCCTTCATCGACATGCCAGCGGAATTGATCCTCACGGGATCCGCCAATCTCTCGTCCAAATCCATCGTCGTGATCCCGTCCCTTTCGGGGACCACGAAGGAGAGCGTTGCCCTTCTGGAAAAATTGAAGGAGATCGGAGCGACCGTAATCACGCTGGTCGGCCATGCCGAGACGCCGCTCGGCCAAGGCGGAGACCATGTGTTCGTCAACTTCGCCGAGGACGACACGTCCTGTGAATCCTTCTATCTGCAATCGCTGTTCATCGCCCTGTCTGTCATGCGCCACCGCGGCGAAATCTCGAACTATGCCGAAATCGCCAGCGAACTGGACCGCCTTCCGGCCCTGCTGCTCGAGGTGAAACGCGCTTTTGAGCCTCAGGCGGAAGCCTTCGCACGGAAGCTGGCGGCGGCCGATTACCACATCATCACCGGCGCCGGAAATGTGTGGCCGGAGGCCTTTTATTACGGCATGTGCATTCTGGAAGAGATGCAGTGGATCCGCACCCGCCCCGTGCATGCCTCCGACTTCTTCCACGGCACTCTGGAGCTCATTGAAAAAGGCGTCAGCCTGATCCTCTTCAAAGGCGAAGACGAGTTGCGGCCGCTGGCCGAACGTGTCGAGAAATTCGCCCCGACCTATACCGACTCCATGACGGTCCTGGATACGGCGGAGTTCGAGCTTCCGGGGATCTCTTCCGAGGTTCGCAAGCTGATCTCGCCTGTTCTGCTGGCTACCGTGCTCGAGCGGATCAGTGCCCATCTCGAGGTCATGCGTAATCATCCGCTTACAACACGCCGTTACTACAAACGCGTCGCCTACTAAGACGACAGAACGGAAGGGATCGCGCCGCGACGCTTGCGCGATCCCGTCGTGCACGGCATGAAGGGGGATGACCATGCTCAGATTTGCCGCAGTCGGTGACAACTGCATCGATCGCTTCCGCCCCTCGGGCCTGTCGCTGATCGGCGGCAATGCAGTGAACGTCGTCGTGCAGCTGGCGCGGCTCGGTCACCAGGCCCACTATTTCGGTGCGGTCGGCGAAGATGCCGACGGCCATCGTACGATCGCGGCCCTTGCCGCACATGGCGTGAAGGTCGGCAACGTCCAGCGCAAGCCCGGCCACACCGCCTTCACCGACATCGACGTTCTCCCCTCTGGCGAACGCGTCTTCGCCTATGAAGATTTCGGCGTCTGCGCCGGCTATCGCCCGACATTGGCGGAGGTCGAGATGCTGAAAACCATGGACCACGTGCATATCGGATGGATGGACGACCACGGGGCGCTCAAAGAAGAGCTTTGTCGGGCCGGCGTCTCGGTTTCACAGGACATATCCGTGAATGCCCACCCGGAAAACCTGCTCGTATCCGGTCTTTCGGTTGCCTTCGGATCGGCGGGCGAAGATGCTGGCCTGGCCGACATCATGCTGCGCCGACTGATCGCAGAGGGAGCGAAGCTGGCCGTCGTCACGCGCGGCGCCGACGGCGCTTGTGTCAGTGATGGCGAACAGACGATCGCGGCGGGTGCCCAGCCGGTCGACGTCATCGATACGACGGGAGCGGGTGACAGCTTCATCGCAGGATTTCTCTCTGCCTACCGCGCGGGATCTGGCTGGGAAACGTGCCTGGAGGCGGGCCAGAGGCTCGCCGCGCAAACCTGCGGCCATCTTGGCGGTTTTCCGCAGGCAGAGCAGGTCCGATAGCCAAGCGGGGCCGTTCGAGCGACAGTCCCGGCCTTCAGGGTGGGATCAGGCAGGCAGGGCATTTCGCATCTGACCCGGCGTCTTTCCGTGCACGCTCTTGAACACGCGGTTGAAATGCGAGGTGTTCTCAAAGCCGACCTGAAGGGCGATGTCGATCAGCGAGGCATCCGTCTGGGCGACGAGCATTTTCGCCCGCTCCATGCGCAGCCGCATATAGACCTTGGCGGGAGAGGCCTTCAGTTCCTGGGCGAAAAGCCGTTCGAGCTGGCGGCGGGAGAGGCCCACCGAGCGTGCAAGCTGATCGATCGTAAGCTCGCTTTCAAGCGTCTGCTCCATCAGGATGAGCACGGCCTTCAGTCGCGGATCCTCACATTCGATGGTCAGCGGGCGGCGCACCTGGATATCTCGGTTCGACCGGGCGCGCTCGATCTGCAGCACCTCCAAAGCATTTCGCTCGGCATCGTGGCCGAGATACTGGCGCACGATGAAGGCCGCGAGATCGGCAGAACTGCTGCCGCCGGCGCAGGAACCGCGTCGCCGGTCAAGATTGAAGAGCCTGTCCGAGCGGACATCGAGATCCGGGAAGCGTTCCCGAAACGCCTGATAATGGAGCCAACTGACGCAACTCTGATGACCCTTCATCAGGCCTGCATCCGCGAGAATGAAGGTGCCCGTGCACAATCCGATCAAAGGCACCTTCTGCGCATCCGCACGGCGCAGGAACTGGACAGTCTCCGCATCCACCGCTGCCTGCTGGCCGAGCAGGCCACCGACCACAACGATGTAGTCGAAACGGCTCGGATCGACGAAATCGCTGGTGGGCGCCACCTGGACCCCGCAACTGGATGTGATCAGGTGGCGCGTGCTGCCAAGCACCTGCCAATCGGCATTGACCCGGCCGGACCGATCGAACTCGTCACTGGCAAGACGGATGGTATCGACAAAAAGAGCAAAGGCCGACAGCGTGAAGGCGCGCGACAGCACGAAGGCGATCTTCAATTGCGGTTTCGTGTTGCGCTCCGCAGTAGCCATGCGTTTCGAGATCCCGGCCTGTTCCGTTCGTGCAGTCTTAGCCGATCCGACGCCCCGATCCTAGGAGAGCCTGTCTTGCATCTATGGGTTTTTATAGCGTGATCAGAGCTTCGCAATTCCTGAAGATGGCGGGCGTTTGCCCGACCATCCTTGTTCGCGCCGACCTCGGCCCTATATCCATAGATAGTGGCGTCGACGAAAGAGGCCATTTCGTGACGACGCACTCGCCGGACAATCCGCACCGGCAAAGAAAGACATGAATTGTCTACCCCCCGAGATGTCTCGTCAATCAACGCTCAGCAAGGAACCGCACATGCCGATCCATCGCTTCACCGTCGGCCAAGCCGTACGGCTGACCAGTCTGGCCACCCTCACACCCAAGGCGGCATCGACCTATACCGTTGAGGCTGCTCTGCCACCCTACGACAACAGCCCGCAATATCGGCTGTACAACGCCGAACTCAAGCAGGGACGCGTGGCCATGGAACGGGATTTGGAGCCGTATTTCGTTTCCTGACGCCACTGCATCTGGTTTCGACATCAAAGCACCGGCCGAAGTTCTCGACCGGTGCTTTGATGCTTTTGCTTTCTGAAGGATGACCGTCCGGAGATGTCTCTGTCCTCTCAGGATCAACCCGTTCCGCCGCCCAGGAAGGCTGCGATGACGGCCGCGACCTGATCGGAATTCATCGCTCCCATCTGGTGATCCATGAGTGCGCCCAACTGGGTGCTGGAGAGATGGGTGATGTCGTCCGTCGAAAGGCCGGCAATGCCGCTTTGACTGAAGGCGGCGATATCTTCGGCAGAGAAGGTCGCGAGATCTTCCTGTTCCAGCGCCGCGACCTGGGTGGAGGTGAGTGCTGCAACCTGCCCTGGCTTCAACACCTCCGCCTGCGCCGTGCTCAGGGCGGCAATCACCTGCGTGCTCAACCCGGCGATGGCGCTGGAACTCAAGGCCGCGATCTTCTCCGTCGAGAGCAGGGCGATGTCGTCGGTTCCGAGACCGGCAGCCTGGACAGCGCCCATGGCTCCGATCTGGGCCAGAGAAAGAGCCGCCACCTGGGCCGTGCTCATTGCCGCCATCTGATTGTAGGTCAGACCTGCAATCTGGCCTGTCGACAGTCCTGCAATATCACCGGTGGAGAGGGCAGCAATAACTGCCGTCGACAGTCCCTTGATGGCCGTCGCACCGATTGCCGCCAGATCGCCGGGCGACAGCGCGGCGAGATCCTGGGTGTCAAGGCCGGCAAGACCATTCGCGCTCAGGGCGGCAATCTGCGTCGACGAGAAGGCTGCGACTTGATCCACGCTCAACGCTGCGACCTGAGCGCTGGACAGACCCGACACGCTCGCCGTGCTCAAGGCTGCGACCGCACTCGTGGTCAGGCCGGCGATAAAATCGGTCGAAAGGCCGGCGATCCCCGCCGAACTGATTGCGGCAATTTCGGCGGCGGAAAAGCCTTCCAGATCCGAAATGCTGAGACCGGACAGAGCGCCGGAACTCAGCGCCGCAATCTGGGAAATCGACAGGGCGGCAATCTGCTCGACGCTCAAGGCGGCCATCTGCGTACCGGTCAGACCCGCGATCCCTGTCGCACTGATTGCGGCAATCTGGGCGGTCGAGAACGATCCGAGATCGTCCGTACCCAGGGATTCGATCTGGCGCGAGGTCAAGGCCGCGACCTGTGTCGTGCTCAGCGAGTCGATCTGCTCCGAGCTCAACGCGGCCAGCTGCGTGGTGCTCAGGGCCGCGACGGCAGCTGTACTCAGGGCACCGACCTGCGCCGGCGTGAGGCTCGCAATCATCGTGGTCGACATTCCCTCCATCGCGCCGGCGCTGATCGCAGCGATGTCGGCAGAGGAGAAGACGTCGAGATCATCGGTGCCGAGCACCGCGATCTGGCGCGAGGCGAGAGCGGCAACCTGCTTGGGGGTGAGCGCTTCGATCTGATCGATACTCATGGCAGTAATCTGCGCCGTCGACAGACCGGCGATACCGGTCGCTCCAAGCGCTGCGATCTGATTCGTGGAGAAGGCTGCGATCATGGCCGTCGACAGACCGGAAATGGCGGACGAACTGATGGCAGCCATGTCGGCGGTCGAGAAGGTCTCGATGGCGTCGATTGTCAAGACGGCAATCTGCGCCGAGGTGAGAACCGCCACCTGCCCCGACGTAAAGGCTTCGATCTGATCGATGCTCAAGGCCGCGATCTGTGCGGTCGAGAGGTTGGCGACACCAGCTGTGGCGAGAGATGCGATCTTGGCGGTCGAGAGCACCGCGAGGTCATCGGTTCCCAAGGCTGCGATTTGCCGCGAGCCGAGTGCTGCGACCTGGAGGGTGGTCAGCGCCTCGACCTGCAGGGTGCTCAAAGCCGCAATCTGCGCTGTCGACAGACCGCTGACCCCTCCGGTGCCGAGGGCAGCAATCTGTTCGGTCGAAAGCGAGGCAATGGTACCCGTCGAGAAACCGGTCACCGCGCTTGAGCTGATTGAGGCGATGTCGGCGGTCGAGAACATGTCGAGATCATCCGTCGTGAGAACGGAGATCTGGGCCGAGGTCAGAGCGGCCACCTGAGCCGTGGTCAGCGCCTCCATCTGCTCGGAACTCAAAGCGACGAACTGCGTGGTGGTCAGCGCATTGATGGCAGCGGTGCTCAATGCAGCGACTTGCGCTGTGGTCAAGGCGGACAGATCGTCGGTTCCCAGCACCGCGATCTGACGGGTTGTGAGAGCAGCAACCTGATCCGTGCTCATCGCACCGATCTGCAGCGTGCCCAAAGCGCTTATCTGAAGCGTTGAGAGACCCGACATCGCAGCTGCGCTGAATGCCGAGATCTGGTCGGGGGAAAGCGCGACGAGCACCGCGGTCGGAATGCCCGCAATCGCCCCCGTCGCGATTGCCGCGAGATCGGCATCGCTGAAGACACCGAAATCGGCCGTGTCGAAGGCTGCGATCTGGGTTGAGCTTAAGGCGGCGATCTGGCCTGGGGTCAAGGCTTCAACCTGATCCGACAGAAGCGCCTGTATTTGTGTGGCCGACAGTCCCGCCACACCCGTGGCGCTGATGGCGGCAATCTGTTCGGTCGACAGGACTGCCAGGTCATCTGTGCCGAGAACACCGATTTGGCGCGAGCCAAGCGCAGCGATCTGAGCCGTCGTCAAGGTATCGACCTGTGCGACACTCAGGGCTGCGACCTGGACGGTGGACAAACCGGCGACCACACCGGTGCTCAGCGCCATGATCTGGTCGGCAGAGAGAGCCGCGATCAGTCCGTTCGACAAGCCCGCGACGGCGGCCGTGTTGATTGCGGCGATGTCTGCGGTGGAGAAGACGGCGATGTCGTCGGACCCGAGTGCTGCAAGCTGGCGCGAGCTGAGAGCGGCGACCTGAGCCGTGGTCAGGGCTTCCACCTGACCGGTGCTCAAAGCGCCGATCAGGGCCGTGGACAGACCAGCAACGCCTTGGGCACTGATGGCAGCAATCTGCGTGGTGGAGAATGCGGCGATGCTCGTGGTTGTGATGGCCGCGATCTGGCCGGAACTCAGCGCTGCAATCTGCGCGGTGGTCAATTCCGCGACCTGGGCCGGCGTGAGGCCACTCAATTGGGTGGTCGACAGACCGCCGACGCCGCCAGCACTGAAGGCTGCGAGCTGGTCTGCCGAGAGTGCACCGATCAACTCCGATGTCATGCCCGTCACAGCACTGGCACTGATGGCCGCGATATCGGCGGTCGAGAAGACTGCGATGTCATCCGTTCCAAGCGCGGCTATCTGTTTCGAGCTGAGCGCAGCGACCTGGGCCGTCGTCAAGGCTTCCACCTGGACCGTGTTCAATGCCACGATCTGCGTTGTGGAGAGGCCGCTGATGCCTGCAGCTGTGAGTGCCATGACCTGTCCCGTGGACAGTAGCGCGATCTTGTCAGTGCCGAGCGCTGCCACCTGAGACGAGGAGAGTGCTGCGATCTGCGGCGAGTTCAGAGCGGCGATCTGACCTGACGTCAGAGCTGCGACCTGCTGGGTCCGCAAGCCTCCGATGCCGCCTGCGGTGAGTGCCGCGATCTGGGCCGTCGAGAGCGAGGCAATGACGGCCGGGGAAAGGCCGCCGATCGCGAGCGAACCGAGCGCGGCAATGTCCGCTGTCGAGAAGGTCGCAATGTCCTGGCTTGTCAGCATGGAGAGCTGCGCCGAGCTCAAGGACCCGACCTGGCTGCTGGTCAAGGCTTCGACCTGACTGGAATTCAAAGCATCGATCTGGCCCGATGTCAGTCCGGTCACGGTTCCCACGCCGAGGGCTGCCACCTGGCTGGTCGAAAGTGTGGCGATCGTGCTGCTCGCGATGGCTCCGATCTGGGTCGAGGTCAGGGCTGCGACCTGGCTCGTGCTCATGGCGGCGAACTGGCCGACCGCGAGCGCCGCCACCTGTTTGGTGGTCAAGCCGGCAATGCCGGTGTTGCTCAGGGCCGCCACCTGCGCTGTGGTCAGAGCCGCAATCGCGGCCGTCGACAGGCCGGAGATCGCGCCGGCAGAGATTGCCGCCACATCCTTCGTCGCGAAGGTCGCGATATCTTCCGTTCCGAGAACGCCAAGCTGCGTCGAATTGAGCGCAGCCACCTGAGCGGCACCCAGCGCCTCCATCTGTGCCGTGGTCATGGCATCAAGCTGCTTGGTCGAAAGACCGGTGATCGCGGCTGTGCTCAGAGCCTCGATCTGCGCGGTGGAGAGAGACGCCACGGCTTCGGTCGTCAGGCCACCCACGGCTGCGGAGCCGATTGCGGCGATGTCCTTTGTCGAGAACGTTGCCAGATCATCGGTACCAAACGCCGACAACTGCTGAGATGTCAGTGCTGCGACCTGAAGAGGCGTCAGCGCCTCCGCCTGCGCCGTCGTCAGGGCCGAGATCTGCGTCGTGCTGAGGGCGGCAATTGCGCCGGTGTTGAGCGATGCGACTTGCAGGGTCGAGAGCGCGGCAATCATCGCCGTGGTCAACGAACCGATTTGCAGCGTGCCGAGTGCTGCCATCTGCTTGCTTGTCAGCGCAGCGATCTGGTTGGTGCTCAAGGCTGTGACCTGATTCGCCGTCAAGCCAGCCACCGACTGGCTGCTCAAGGCTGCGATCTGATCCGTCGACAATGCGGCGATGACGGTGGGAGACAAACCTGGCAAAGCAGACGGAGCGATCGCGGCAACATCCTTGGTCGAAAAGACCGCAAGATCGTCCGTCCCGAAGGCTTCCAGCTGCGTCGAGCCGAGGGAGGCGACCTGCACCGGCAGAAGGGCTGACACCTGAACGGTGGTGAGCGTGTTCAATTGTGTTGTGGTGAGACCCGCAATACCACCACTGCTGAGGGCCTCGATCTGAGCTGTGCTCAAAGTGGCGATGTTGGCGGTCGAGAGGGAAGCGACCTGACCGGAGCTCAGCGCCGCGATTTGTTTCACCGTAAGGGCCGCAACCTGATCAGAGGTCAGCACCTCGACCAGATCGACCGGAAGCTTGGCGATGGTGCCGACGCTGATCGCCACGATCTGCGCCGTCGAAAGGGATCTGAGGCCGGCTTCGGTCAACCCCGCAATGGCGTCACTTGTGAGCGCGGCGATTTCGGCCGTCGTGAAGGTTGCAAGATCGTCCGTCCCAAGGGCTGCCACCTGAGAGGATTTCAGCGCCTTGATCTGCTTGTCGGTCAGTGCCTGCACCTGGCCAGTGGACAAGGCCTGAACCTGCTCGGATGTCAGGCCGCCTACCCCCGCCACGCTCAGAGACGCAATCTGCTCGGTCGAGAGGCTTGCGAATGCCGTGGTGCCGATCGCGGCCAACTGGGTTGCCGTCAAGGCCGCGATCTGCCGGGTGGACATGGCCGCCAGTTGACCGATCGTCAGGGCCTCCACCTGATCCGTGGTCAGGGCGGAGACCGCCGACGTGGTGAGCGCGGCCAAGGTCGTTGTCGGGAGTGCCGCGAGGATGGTCGTGCTGATGCCGGCCACGGCCTTGTTCGTCAGTGCTGCGATCTCTTCCGTGGAGAAGGTCGCAAGATCTGCGCTGTCGAGGACAGAGACCTGAGCGGAATTGAGCGCCTTGATCTGGGCGGCCGTGAGAGCCTCCACCTGGGCGGTCGACAAAGTCTCCATGTGGTCGCTGGTCAGCCCAGCGATGCCGTTCGGGTTCAAAGCGGCGATCTGAGCTGTGGAAAGGACGGCTAGGGCTTCCGTGCTGAGCGCGCCCAACTGCTTGGCATTCAACAGCTTGATCTGAGAGGTCGCGAGGGCAGCGGCCTGCGCCGTGCTCAACGTCGCGACCTGCTGGGTGGTCAGGCTGGTGATTGCACCGGTGGCCAGTGCCGCAATCTGATCGGTCGTCAGGGCCGCGATGAGATCCGTGCCGAGGCCGGTGATCGAGGCGCTGCTGAGGACCCCGATTTCGGCGGTCGAGAACGTCGCGATGTCATCCGTTCCGAGCGCGGCAATCTGCTTGGCGCTCAGGACCTTCACCTGAGCGGTCGTCAGCGCTTCGACCTGGGCAGTCGAGAGGGCGTTGATCTGGTCCGTCGTCAGGTTCACCAGCGTTGTGGTGGAGAGTGCTGCGATCTGCGCCGTCGACAGGGCGGCGATGGCATCCGTTGTCAGACCCGCAACCGCCTTATTGACGATCGCGGCGATATCGGCGGTCGAGAACGTGACGATGTCGTCAGCCCCGAGAGCTGCCAGTTGGTCGGACCGCAGTGTTTTGACCTGGGCGGAGGACAATGCCTCGACCTGACCGGTCGAAAGAGCGCCAATCAGGGTGCTGGAAAGGCCAATGATGCCGGCGGTGGTGATGGCGCCGATCTGCGCCGAACTCAAGGCTGTGACATTGTCGGTGGTGAAGCCGGCGATCTGGCGTGAGCTCATCGCTCCGATCTGGGCTGTCGTCAGGGCGGCGATCTGCGCGGAGGTCAGGGCGGCGATCTGCTTGGTGGTGAAGCCGGTCACTGCACTTGTACCGAGGGCCGCAATCTGGTCGCTCGAGAGGGCCGCGACCAGGTCCGTCGACAGACCCGACACGGCCTTGTTGGTCAGAGCCGCGATATCGTCCGAAGAGAAGGTCGCGAGCGCGTCGGCCGAAAGAACCGCCATCTGTATCGACGTGAGTGCTTTCACCTGAATACTCGTCAGAGCCTCGGCCTGGGCGGTCGTCATGGCTCCGATCTGCGCTGTGGTGAGGCTTGCGACGGCACCCGTATTCAGGGCCGCGATCTTGTCGGTGGTCAGTGTCGCGAGAACGGCGGTCGTGATACCGGTCGC
This sequence comes from Hyphomicrobiales bacterium, assembly GCA_900473805.1. Classification (GTDB taxonomy): domain Bacteria; phylum Pseudomonadota; class Alphaproteobacteria; order Rhizobiales; family Rhizobiaceae; genus Allorhizobium. Next base: position 67,292 of record UCMS01000008.1, read on the forward strand.
GGCCTTGCCCGACAGTGCGGCGATCTCCGCCGTTGTAAAGGTGGCCAAGTCGACGTCATCAAGGACCGCAACCTGGGCTGCGGACAAGACCTTGACCTGGATGCCCGTCAGAGCTTCGACCTGGGCCGTTGACAGAACCGCGATCTGGGTCGTGGAAAGACCGGTGATCGCGCCGGTGCTCAGCGCCGCGATCTGGGCGGTCGTCATTCCAGCGATGCTCTCTGTCTTTAGCGAAACGATCTGCTTCGCCGACAGAGCCTTGACCTGCTGCTCCGTGAGAGCCGCCGTCTGATCGGCAGACAGGGCGGAGAGCTGCTTCGTCGTCAGCTGGCTCACGCTCGCCGTGCTCAAGGCAGCGACCTGTTCCGTCGACAAGATCGCAATGGCCTGGTTCGTAAGGCCCGAAATGGCGCGAGCGGCGATAGCCGCCATGTCTGCCGTGGAGAAGCCCGCGATGTCTTCTGTGCCGAGCGCTGCGAGTTGCGCTGCGGTCAATGCGGATACTTGACCGGGTGTCAGCGCGGCCGCCTGCGCACTCGACAATCCAGCAATCTGCCCGGTGGTCAGCTTACCGACCGCGGTGCTGTTCAGGCTTTCGATATCGTACTGGTCGAGGACCGCGAGTTGGTCGAGCGTGAGGCCGACGATTGCGGACTGCGAAATCGCCTTGAGCTGCTGGCTGCTCATGACGTCCACGTCTTCCGTGTCGAGCGCGGCAATCTGCACCGACGATAGGACGCCGATCTGCTGGGTGGTGAGCGAAGCCACGTCCTCTGTCGACCAGGCCGCGACCTGCGTCGTCGATGCTGCCCGGATCTGCGCGAGGCTGAGGGACGAAATCGTGGTGCTCATATACAAAATCCGTGATGCTATGTTGTCATCAAAATCAACGCCAACGCCACAACTGGGCCGATCGCGCACGTTCACCAATCGTGCCATTGTTAGGCAGTTGGGCTTGCCTGAGACTGGAGCGTGATCTGGAAAGGTGCGGCGCACGCATGGCGAGCGTTAGACGGCGCATTCAACAAGGGACCGGAGCGGCCGTGGTCCAGGACATGGGCACAAAGAAAAACGGCGCCTCCCTGGGGAGACGCCGTTTATCGATGGTCTTTCGATTTCATCGGCGCGGCCATGAGCCGCGCCGCAGTTCTTAGATCGCCTGGTAGGCTGCGACGATCGCAGTGACCTGATCGTCGGTCATTGCGCCGATCTGCGTTGCCGTGAAGGCTGCGACCTGGGCCGTGGTGAGGCTGCCGAAGTCTCCGGTTTCGAGGCCGGCAATTGCCTTGGTGCTGATTGCGGCGATATCGGCGGTCGAGAAGGTGACCAGATCCGCCGTCGCCAGAGCAGCGATGGCAGCCGAGCCAAGAGAAGCGACCTGACCGGACGTCAGAGCTTCGACCTGGGCGGTGCTGAAGGCATCGATCTGCGCCGTGGACAGGGCGGAGACCGCTGCAGTGCCGAGGACCGCAACCTGACCGGTGGTCAGAGCCGCGACGCTGGCCGTGGTCAGAACCTTGACCTGCGACGAGGTGAGAGCCGCCGTCTGGGCCGTGCTCAGACCAGCCACCTGAGCCGTGGTCAGGACACCGATCTGGGCAGTGCCAAGCGCCGCGACCTGAGCGGTGGACAGACCAGCGGTCTGAGCCGTTGTCAGTGCCGCAATGTTCGCCGTCGACAGACCGGCCAGAGCCTTGGAGCTGATTGCCGCGATGTCCGCCGACGAGAAGGTCGCGAGGTCATCGGTGCCGAGTGCTGCCAAAGCCGTGGAGCTCAAACCAGCAATCTGCGTTGTCGTCAGTGCCGCAACCTGGGCGGTTGTCAGCACACCGACCTGCGTCGAGGTCAGCGCTGCGAGCAGCGAGCTGCTGAGGCCAGCGACCTGGCCGGTGGTGAGAGCGGCGATGTTCGCCGTGCTCAGCGACGAGACCTGGGTCGCCTTCAGCGCGGAGAGCTGACCGGTGGTCAGTGCCGCCGCCTGGGTGGTGGTCAGAGCGCCCAACTGAGCGGTCGACAGAGACGACAGCTGAGTCGAGGTCAGACCGGCGAGCTGGGCGGTCGTCAGAGCCGCGACATTGGCGGTCGAGAGGCCAGCCAGTGCCTTGGTGCTGATTGCGGCGATGTCGGACGATGCGAAGAGCGCCAGATCATCGGTTCCAAGAGCACCGAGGGCAGCGGAGCCAAGAGCGCCGATCTGCGTGGAGGTCAGCACATCGACCTGTGCCGTGGTCAGGGCGGAGATCTGGGTCGACGACAGGGCGGCAACCGCCTTGCTGTTGAGCACTGCGACCTGCCCAGTGGTCAGAGCAGCGATGTTTGCCGTGTTCAGCGCCGTTACCTGGGTGGAGCCAAGGCCGCTCACCTGGAGGGTCGACAGACCTGCCACCTGAGCCGTGGTCAATGCACCGACCTGCGTGGAGCTGAAGGCGCCGATCTGCGTCGTCGTCAGCGCGGCCGCCTGGGCGGTGGTGAGGGCAGCCACGTTGGCCGTGGAGAGGCCCGCAATGCTCTTGGAGTTGATCGCGGCGATCTCTGCAGTGGAGAAGGTTGCAAGATCGTCGGTACCGAGAGCAGCCAGAGCTGCCGAACCGAGGCCGGCGATCTGGGTGCTGTCCAGCGCGTTAACCTGGGCCGTGGTCAAGGCGCCGATCTGGGCCGAGGACATGGCGCCGAGCTGAGCCGAGCTGAAGGCTGCAACCTGGCCCGTGGTCAGGGCCGCGACATTGGCGGTGGACAGGCCGGAGATCGACTTGCTGGAGATTGCGGCGATGTCGAGCGTCGAGAAGAGCGCGATATCGTCGGTGCCGAGGGCGGCCAGATCTTCAGAGCCGAGAGCGGCAACCTGGGCCGGTGTCAGGGCTTCGACCTGAGCCGTCGTCATGGCCGTGAACTGGGCCGAAGACAGGGCGCCGACAGCGGCAGAGCCGAGAGCGGCGATCTGGCCGGTGGTCAGAACCGCGAGATTGGCGGTGCTCAAGCCAGCAACCTGCGTCGAGCTCAGGGCGCCGACCTGCGTGGAGGTCAGAGCCGCTGCCTGGGCGGTCGTGAGCGCTCCGAGCTGCGCAGTGCTGAGGGCTGCGACCTGGGCGGTGGTGAACCCTGCTGTCTGGGCCGTGGTGAGGCCGGCGAGTGCTGCCGTGGACAGGCCGGAAATCGCCTTGCTGCTGATCAGAGCAATGTCAGCCGACGTGAAGGTCGCGAGGTCGTCCGTGCCAAGCGCGGCGACTGCTGCCGAGCTGAGGCCCGCGATCTGGCCGGTGGACAGGGCCGCAACCTGAGCGGTTGTCAGGGCCGCCATCTGCGTGCTGCTGAGCGAGGCCATAGCCTTGGAGCTCAGGGCGACAATCGCAGCGGTGGTGAGCGCGGCAATGTTAGCGGTGTTGAGGGCTGCGACCTGGGTAGAGCCAAGACCGGCGACCTGCGCCGTCGTGAAGGCAGCAACCTGGGCCGTGGTGAGCGAACCAACCTGGGTCGAGGTCAAAGCGCCAACCTGAGCCGAGGTAAGGGCAGCAACCTGCGTGGTGTCGAAGGAGCCGAGGGCAGCGGTGGTCAGACCGGAGATCGCCTTCGAGCTCAGGGCAGCGACATCGTCCGTCGAGAAGGTATCGATGTCATCAGCCATCAGAGCGCTGAGCTGTACCGAGCTCAGGAGAGCGAGCTGAGCGGGGCCGAAGCCGTTGATCTGTCCGGTGTTGAAGACATCCATCTGTGCCGAAGACAGGCCGGCGATTGCCTTGCTGCTAAGCGCACCGATCTGGGCGGTTGTCATGTTCTGCAGCTGGGTCGTGCCGAGCGCCGCAGCCTGGGTCGAGCCAAGGGCAGCAACCTGCGCCGTGGACAGCACAGCGACGCTGCCGGTGGTCAGCGAGGCGATCTGGGCCGTCGAGAGAGCAGCGACCATGGCAGTACTGAGGGCCGTGGCCTGTGCCGTGGTAAGTGTCGCAAGTGCGGCGGTCGAAAGACCGGCGACCGCCTTGGTGCTGATGGCGGCAATTTCTGCCGTCGAGAAGGTCGCGATATCGTCGGTGCCGAGAGCAGCCAGAGCTGCCGAACCAAGGCCGGCGATCTGCGTGCTGCCCAGTGCGTTCACCTGGGCCGTGGTCAAGGCGCCGATCTGGGCCGAGGACATGGCGCCGAGCTGGGCCGAGCTGAGGGCTGCAACCTGGCCCGTGGTCAGGGCCGCGACGTTGGCGGTGGACAGGCCGGAGATCGACTTGCTGGAGATTGCGGCGATGTCGAGCGTCGAGAAGAGCGCGATATCGTCGGTGCCGAGGGCGGCCAGATCTTCAGAGCCGAGAGCGGCAACCTGGGCCGGCGTCAGGGCTTCGACCTGAGCGGTCGTCAGCGCGGTGAACTGGGCCGAAGACAGGGCGCCGACAGCGGCAGAGCCGAGAGCGGCGATCTGGCCGGTGGAGAGAACCGCCAGATTGGCGGTGCTGAGCGCCGAGACCTGTGCAGACGTGAAGGCGCCGACCTGAGCCGTGGTCAAACCGGCGGCCTGGGCGGTCGTCAGCGCTGCGAGCTGCGCGGTGCTGAGGGCTGCGACCTGACCGGTGGTCAGGCCGACCGTCTGGGCCGTGGTGAGCGAGCCGATGGCCGCGGTGCCAAGACCGCCGATGGACTTGCTGCTGATGACAGCGAGTTCGGCAGACGAAAGGGTTGCGAGGTCGTCGGTGCCGAGGGCTGCAATGGCTGCCGAGCTCAGACCTGCTAGCTGGCCGGTCGTCAGGGCAGCTACCTGAGCGGTCGTGAGAGCAGCAACTTGCGTGCTGGAGAGGGCGGCCATGGCCTTGGAGCTCAGGGCTGCAACGGCTGCCGTGGAGAGTGCTGCGACGTTGGCCGTGTTCAGTCCGGCGATCTGGGCAGAACCGAGGCCAGCGGCCTGGGTGCCCGTGAGAGCGCCAATCTGAGCGGTGGACAGCGAGCCGACCTGCGTGGAGGTCAAGGCGCCGAGCTGGCCGGTCGTAAGAGCCGCCATCTGGGCGGTGTCGAGGGAAGCAAGTGCGTCGGTCCGCAGGCCGGCGATGCCCTTCACGTTGATCGCGGCAACCTCAGCGGTGGACAGGGTGTCGATATCGTCGCTCAGGATGACCGAGAACTGCGAAGAGGTCATCACAGCGAGGTGCGCGGTGGTCAGGCCGGCGACATTGGTGTTCAGGGTGTCGATCTGAGCGGTGCTGAAGCCCAAGATAGCCTTGGTGCTAAGCGCGCTCACCTGAGCTGTCGTCAGGCTCTGGATCTGCGTGCCGCCAAGGGCGGCAGCCTGGGTCGAGCCGAGAGCCGATACCTGGGTGGTGGTCAGAGCTGCGACGTTTGCCGTCGTCAGGGCGCCGATCTGCGCCGTCGTCAGGGCCGCAACCTGCGCTGTCGAAAGTCCTGCCAGCTGTGCGGTGGTGAGGGCTGCGATGTTGGCGGTCGAAAGACCAGTGATGGCCTTGCTGCTGATGGCGGCGATGTCTGCGGAATCGAGCGTCGCAAAGTCGTCGGTCGCCAGGGATGCGATGGCAGCCGAGCTGAGGGCGCCGATCTGCGTGCTGCTCATTGCAGCGATCTGGGCGGAGGAGAGGTTGCCGACCTGAGCAGAGGAAAGAGCCGCGATCTGGCTGGTGCCGAGAGCGCTGATCTTGGCGGAGTCGATCACCGCGAGCTGACCGGCGCTGAGGCCGACCATGGAGGCGGCCGAAACAGCGCTGAGCTGGGCGGAGCTGAGGGCCGCAAGGTCAACCGTCTCAAGCGCTGCGATCTGCGCGGACGAAAGGACCTTGATCTGGGCAGAAGACAGGGCCGCCATGTCTTCGGTGTTGAGCGAGACAATGCTGGCCGTGGAGAGGGCCTTGATCTGAGTCGTGGTCAGAGATGTGATGATCGAGGTCATTTACGCGCGCCTTTGACGTTGCGATTTGCAGATGTCATTCCCCTGCCGCCGCACTGTGAAAGGGCCTGATCACCCTGACACCGCGGACCCAGGCGCATCCTGCACCTGCTGGCGATTTGGCCCCTCGATACGCACCATCATCGGTCGTCGTCGAAAGGGTGTCCTAGCGGACTGAAAACTTGAGGTAAAACATGGCTCGCACTGGAGCCGGAACGCGGGAGGCATCATGCATTCGAGGCCCGGGCGGACCCCTAATCCTGCGCTTGTGAAGGTCGTGACATCCTTGCCTGAACAAGAACCTCTCACCCAGTTCTGCCAGTCTCACTCTAAATTGAGTCGGAGCCCAGCAGAAGCCTTGAGCCAACCTTGCATTTCAGATTCTAACATTCAGTTAATTGGCGATCTGGAAAGTCGCAAATTCTAATCAGACAATTTTTGCGCGTCGCTATTCTTCCAGGTCAGCGAAACGCCGGGAATCCGCAGTAATATTCCGCCGATATTTATAGTCTACAACAAAATAGACCCATTGATGGACTTGGTGGTTCGCGTTCCACTCAGCGTGGCAAGCCCAAAGCAAGCTAGCGCCGCTAGATGAGACGACGCGCCATGGCGCCCGTGTCAATTCGAGCCTCTGGCTCCAAGCTTCGTGGAATGTCCAGATCATGGATCATGCACCCGCCCAGGACAATGCTTCGCTGTTTACCGCCCTCCTGTTGCGCGCCCGCAACCAGCAGCTCCCGCTGGGTGAGCTGTTTCAGGTTGCAGAGGCCCTGAGCGCCGGGGGCCAGCGCGTGCTCGCAGCCGAACTCTACAAGGCCTGGATCGCCTATAACGACAACAACCCACTGCTGCATTTCGTCTACTTCAACTATTCCGTGACGCTGCGGCAGATGGACGACCTTGCCGGATCGATCCAGGCCTTACAGGCTTGCCTCAGGATCAATCCGCAATTTGGCCAGGCCCACATCAACCTTGGTCGCGCCATGGAAGACAGCGGCCTGACGCTGCAGGCCATTCAGCAATGGCGCACCTATGCCGAACAGACGTCGGAGATCACAGCCGAGCGTTCGAGCCACCGCCTGATGACGTTGCAGCACATCGGCCGCGTGATGGAAGGCGCCGGGCTGCTCGAGGAGGCCGAGACGGCCTTGTGGCAGGCAATCGAGTTGCGGCCAGACAAGCCGGAAGCCGGCCAACACTGGCTTTCGCTGCGTCAACACCAATGCAAGTGGCCAGTGATCGTCACCTCGGAGCATGTCACCGCGCGCAATCTGGTCGACGCCATGTCGCCGCTGCCGCTCGGCTGCTTCTCGGATGACCCGCTGTTCCAGCTCGCCAAGGCCTATCGCTACAACACGTTCCTCGTCGGCAGGCCCGACACGAGCGGCTTCATCCGGCAGACGCCGCGGATCAAGACCGGCACCGGTCAGCGCCTGCGCATCGGTTACGTCTCTTCCGACCTGCGCGACCACGCGGTCGGCTTTGCGCTGCGAGAAGTTCTGGAGTTGCATGACAAGAGCCAGGTGGAGATCTTCGCCTATTATTGTGGCGAGGCCCGAACCAACGATCCGACGCAGGAGCGGATCAAGGCCGCAGTTGACGTTTGGCGCGACATTGCCTCGATCACCGACCTGCAGGCGGCCAATCAGATCGTGGCCGACGAAATCGACATTCTGGTCGACGTCAACGGCTTTACCAAACATGCGCGGACCAAGATCTTCGCGTATCGTCCAGCACCCGTGATCGTCGCCTTCTGCGGCTATCCCGGTTCGATGGGCAGCCCCTATCATCAGTATCTCATCGCCGATGACCAGATCGTGCCGCCAGAGGCTGAAGTTTACTATACAGAGAAGGTTCTGAGGATCCCCTGCAACCAGCCGATCGACCGCAAGCGCGTCATCGCCAAGACACCGACCCGCACGGAAGCAGGACTGCCGGAAGAGGCTTTCGTCTTTGCCTGCTTCAACGGCATGCAGAAGATCACGGCACCCGTGTTCTCGCGCTGGATGGACATCCTGCTCGCCACACCGAACAGCGTGCTGTGGCTGCTTGGCGGACCGGATGTGGTCAACCAGCGTCTGCGGACCCTGGCCACCGAGCGGGGCATCGCGGCGGAGCGCCTGATCTTCGCGCCCAAGGCCGCCAATCCTCATCACCTCGCCCGCATTGCGCTTGCCGATCTCTTCCTGGATACGTTCCCCTACGGCGCCCATTCAACCGCAGCGGATGCGATCACCATGGGCCTTCCCGTGCTCACCGTGCCCGGCAAGACGTTTGCCTCGCGGTTCTGCAGCAGCATCGTGGTTGCGGCCGGCATTCCCGAACTCGTCTGCAGTTCGCCCGACGACTATGTCGCCAAAGCCATCACCTATGCACGCAACCCGGCAGCGCTCAAGGTTATCAGGCAGTCGCTGCAGGATCAGCGGGAGGGCAGCGTTCTGCGCGACATCCCGGCCCTCGTCCGACGCCTGGAAGAACTGTTCTGGCAGATGCAGGGTGAATGCGAGCGTGGGGAAACGCCGGTTCCGGATCTTACCAATCTCGACGTCTATTACGAGATCGGCGCTGAGCTGATGCTCGAAAACACCGACTGGCAGGACGAGGGCACCTATCGCCAACGCTACCTGGAGAAGCTCCGCCGTTGGGATGAGTTCTCCCCGCTGCCCCGCGATGCGCGTCTGTGGACAGGGCCGTCCGCCTGACAGCGCGGAGATCGGTGGCGTGGACACAGACACCACAGACAAGCAGGACATGCAGATGAGTGCCAAGGGAAGAATTGCGATCGTCGGCGCCGGGCTTTCCGGCGCGGTCATCGGGCGCGCGCTAGCGAAAGAAGGCTATACGGTCGAGATCTTCGACAGCCGTAGTCACATCGCCGGCAATTGCCACACGGAGCGCGATGCGGATACCGGCGTGATGGTTCACGTCTATGGCCCGCACATCTTCCATACCGATGACGACGAGGTCTGGGACTACGTCAACCGCTTCGCCACCTTCATGCCCTACAAGAACCGGGTGAAGACAACGAGCCAGGGACAGGTCTTTTCCCTTCCGGTCAACCTGCACACCATCAACCAGTTCTTCGGCAAGACCCTGAGACCCGACGAGGCACGCGCCTTTCTGGAGACGCAGGCCGATACGTCCATCACGGATCCGCAGACCTTCGAGGAGCAAGCCCTGCGTTTCGTCGGTCGCGATCTCTACGAAGCGTTCTTCAAGGGGTATACGCAAAAGCAGTGGGGGTGTTCGCCAACCGCCCTACCCGCCTCCATACTGAAGCGGCTCCCGGTCCGCTTCAACTACGATGACAACTATTTCTTCCACAAGCATCAGGGCATGCCGGAGAACGGTTACACCGATCTGGTGCGCGGCATTCTCGATCAGCCCGGCATTACACTGCATCTCGGCACGGTGTTCCGTCGCTCGCAGAAGGATGCCTTCGACCACGTCTTCTATTCCGGGCCGCTGGACGGATATTTCGACTACGAGAATGGGCAGCTCGGCTACCGGACTCTCGATTTCGAGCGCTTTACCTATGACGGCGACTATCAGGGCTGCGCGGTGATGAACTATGGAGACGTCTCGGTACCCTACACCCGCATCACCGAACACAAGCACTTCTCCCCGTGGGAGACGCATCAGGGGTCGGTCTGCTACCGCGAATTCTCGCGCGAATGCGGTCTCGATGACATTCCCTATTATCCGATCCGGCTCGTCGAGGAGAAACAGCAGCTCGCGGCCTATGTGCGTCGGGCGGAGGAAGAGAGCGACATTACCTTTGTCGGGCGTCTCGGCACCTATCGTTATCTTGATATGGACGTGACGATCCGCGAGGCGCTCGACACGGCACGGCTGTTCCTCGATCGCCGTGCTGCTGGCGCAGCCGTGCCGGTCTTCCTGCACTCACCCGTTTGACGGGATGGCCGCATTGGACGGAACCGGTTAATGATCCGGTTCTTCGATATTGAAAGCCCTGTTTGATGACCGAAACCAAAATCCTCGTCACCGGCGGTGCCGGCTATATCGGCTCACACACCTGCCTCGCGCTGGCCGCCAAGGGATATGTACCGGTGGTCTACGACAATTTCTCAAGCGGCCACCGCGAGTTCGTGAAGTGGGGGCCTGCCGAAGAAGGCGATATCCGCGACCGGGCGCGACTGCGTGAGGTCCTGGCGCAACACAAGCCGGCGGCCGTGCTGCATTTCGCCGGGCTGATCGAGGTCGGGCAATCCTTCAAGGAGCCGGAAGCCTTCTACGACATCAATGTCGGCGGATCGCTCGCCCTGCTGCAGGCGATGATGGAGGCTGACATCCGTGCCTTCGTCTTTTCCTCCACCTGCGCCACCTATGGCACGCCGACCTACATGCCGCTGGACGAGTCGCATCCGCAGGCGCCGATCAACCCTTACGGACGCACCAAGCATATCGTCGAACAGGCTCTGCGTGACTTCGATCTGTGCGACCGCATGCGCTCGGTCATGCTGCGTTACTTCAATGCCGCCGGCGCCGATGCCGAGGGACGGATCGGCGAATGGCACACGCCCGAGACCCATGCCGTTCCGCTTCTGATCGAGGCGGCACTCGGACGAAGGGCAGGTTTCTCCATCTTCGGTGACGACTACGAGACACGCGACGGCACCTGCATCCGTGACTATGTGCATGTCACTGACCTTGCCGATGCGCATGTGAGAGCCGTCGAATACCTGCTGAACGGCGGGGAAACGGTCGCGATCAATCTCGGCACCGGCACCGGCACCAGCGTCCAGGAACTCATCTCTGCTGTCGAGACCGTGTCCGGACGCCCCCTGCCCGTCACCCGGGCCGAGCGGCGCGCAGGCGATCCGCCGCTTCTGGTGGCCAGCAACGAGACGGCACGCACCATCCTCGGATGGGAGCCGGAACACGAGATCGACGACATCATTCGCTCGGCCTGGACCTGGCATTCGCGCTTCAACGGCTATTCCTGACGGACGGGCGACCGCGGCTCCTGGCTAGGCGCCTTCTACGCCTCTGGATCACTGGTCGTTTGCAAACGTGGTCCCGGCCGTGTCAGCACGAAGGCTGCACAGGCGACCAGAATGGCGCCGACCAGCAGCTTGAGCCAGATTTGCGGCGGCCCCACGAACCAGACGATGACATAACTCACAGCCATCAGCGAGACCGAGGCGATCTTGGCACGACTGGAAATGGCGCCTTCGCGGCGCCAGTCGATCAGGGGCTGGCCAAAGCGCGGATGATCGAGCAGCCACTGCTCGAAGCGTGGCGAGGACCGCGCGAAGAGTGCTGCGGCCAGGATTATGAAGGGCGTCGTCGGCAGAAGCGGGAGGAAGACCCCGACCAGGCCAATCGCAACCAGCAGCCAGGCGGCGGCGAGAGTGAGAAGACGCATTCGGGATCCTTCGCGGCAAAAGGTCGGTTCGGGTCAGAGATACCGCAAGTCGGCGCCCTGGCAAGGATGTTGAGGATCGGCCGAATTGCGGCAATTTTTCGTTTGCACCGCAACAGTGGACATGCATCCTTGGTGTCGCAATCTCGTCTGCAGGAATCCGCAAGTCTCATGTCCAAGATCACGATCGTTCTCGGCGCCGGTATTATCGGTGTGTCCACTGCCATCCACCTTGCCCGTCGGGGGCGCTCCGTGGTGCTGCTGGACCGCCGCGGCGCGGGCGAGGAAACGTCCTTCGGCAATGCCGGTCTGATCCAGCGTGAAGGCGTCGTGCCCTACGGTTTCCCGCAGGATCTGGGCCTTCTGATCCGCTATGGATTGAACAACCGGATCGATGCGCATTACCATGCGAGCGCCATCCTGAAGCTCGTGCCGTTCCTGTCTCGCTACTGGTGGCACTCCAACAAGAGCCGGCATGAGGCAATCGCGCGTACCTATGCACCGCTGATCGAAAGCTCGGTGACGGAACACAAGGACCTGATCGAGGCGTCCAATGCCGGGCATTTGATCCGCAAGGACGGATGGATGCAGGTCTTCCGGACTGCCGCGAAGCGGGACAAGGAAGTTGCGGAAGCGGAACGGCTGGCGCGCGAATACGGCATCAGCTATCGCGCTCTCGACCGGGACGATCTGGCCAAGGAGGAGCCGCATCTTCGGGGCGATCTGATCGGTGGCCTGAAGTGGAATGATCCGTGGTCGGTAACGGATCCGCACGCGCTGACACAGGCCTATCTCAGCTATTTCCGGTCGCTCGGTGGCCGTTTCGTCACAGGCGATGCGCAGAGCCTGGAACAGGGCGCCACCGGCAAGGGCTGGCGCGTCAAATCCGATGAAGGGATGATCGAGGGTGACGAGGTGGTTCTCGCACTCGGTCCCTGGTCGGAAGACGTCACCCGTAAATTCGGCTACAGCTTCCTGCTCGGCGTCAAACGTGGCTATCACATGCATTACGCGCCGGCCGGCAACGCCGTTCTCAACAACTGGACCTCGGACGTCGAACGGGGTTACTTCCTGGCACCCATGGACAAAGGCATCCGTCTGACGACGGGCGCGGAATTCGCCAACCGCGATGCGCCGAAGTCGCCAGTCCAACTCGGCCGCGCGGAGAAGGTCGCCCGCGAGATTTTCCCGCTCGCGGAACGGCTGGACGCAGAACCCTGGATGGGCGCACGCCCCTGCACACCCGACATGATGCCGGTGATCGGCAAAGCGCCGCGTCATGACGGCCTCTGGTTCGCCTTCGGCCATGCGCATCATGGCCTCACGCTTGGGCCGACGACCGGTCGACTGATCGCGGAAATGATCACCGGTGAAAAGACTTTTATTGACGCAAGCGCTTGGAAACCCGAGCGATTTCGTCCCTGACAACGAGATCTTCGCTAGCCCCCTTCTCAGGGGGCTAGCCTTTTTTGCGCCGAGGTGTTACTCAGTCCGCATAATTTGATCAAATTGTTTCCCAGTGGAAACAGGCCGGACGTTTCTTGCGTCGAAAGCACGCCGCCGGTTGAGGGGATCAGGAAGAGACGACAGTGGCATGCGCCGGTGTTTGATTCATAACGCGAAAAGCGTTTACCGTTAGCGGCTTGGCCGCTTGCGCGATCTTGCGCGCTCCGAAACTCAAACGACATCAGCCACACGGTGACCCATGGACATGGCCGAAGAGGCACGCGAATTTTTCGCGGCAAATCCTGATATTGAAGTACTTGAAGCATTCGTCATCGACGTGAACGGCGTTCCGCGCGGTAAGTGGATCCCGCGCGAACGCGCCATCGACGTCTTGACCAAGGGCATGGCGATGCCGCGCTCGGTCTATGCGCTCGACGTCTGGGGCCGCGACGTGAATGCCGCCGGCCTCGCAGAAGGCACCGGCGACCCGGATGGTATCTGCTTTCCCGTTCCAGGCACCCTATCCCGCGTCACCTGGCTGTCTCGACCGACGGCTCAGGTCTTGCTGCAGATGCAGACGACCGAGGGCGAAAGCTTTTATGCCGACCCGCGCCAGGTTTTGGCCAATGTCATGGCGCGCTTTGCCGCCGCCAAGCTCACGCCCGTGGTTGCGACCGAACTCGAATTCTACCTGATCGACCCGGTGCGGTCGGCGCTCGATCCGGTGCGCCCGCCGAATACCCGCGATGGCCGCTGGCATACGGGGCAAACCCAGGTCCTCTCGATTTCCGAGCTGCAGGACTTTGAGGAGGTGTTCCACGGGATCTCCTCCGCCGCTCGAGCCCAGAATGTGCCGGCCGATACGACGTTGCGCGAGAACGGCCCCGGCCAGTACGAGATCAACCTCAATCACGTTCCCGATGCACTTGCCGCTGCCGATTATGCCGTGCTGCTGAAGCGCATCGTCAAGGGAGTGGCGCGCGCCAACGATCTCGACGCCACGTTCATGGCAAAACCCTATGGCACGCAAGCCGGCAGCGGCATGCACGTGCATTTCTCGGTTCTCGACGAGAACGGCCGCAACATCTATGTCGGCGAGGACGGCCCTTCGGAGGCCCTATTCCATTCGGTCGGCGGACTTCTGCAGAACATGGGCGAGAGCATGGCGATCTTTGCCCCGCACCAGAACTCCTATCGCCGCCTCAGACCTTCGGAACATGCACCGACCTACGCCTCCTGGGGCATCGACAACCGGTCTGCGGCCGTGCGTGTGATCACCGCATCGAAGCCGGCGACCCGCATCGAACATCGCGTTGCAGGCGCCGACACCAACCCCTATCTCGTGCTGGCGATGATCCTTTCGGCTGCGCTTGCCGGCATGAAGGAAAAGCTGTCTCCGGGCGGCGCCATCTCGGGCGACGACCATGCGGTCAGTCATGAGCCGCTTCCGACCAACTGGGACTATTCGCTGCAACGCTTCGCCAAGTCGAGCTTTGCCTATGCTGCGCTCGGACCGAAGTATCGCGGTCTCTATACAGCCTGCAAATTCCAGGAACTTTCGGAGTTTTCGCTCCGCGTGACCGACGTCGAATACGACGCCTATATCAGAACCGTTTGAGGTAAGACCCATGGAAAAGTCGATCGGACCCAATCCCGGCCATGCGGCCTCCTATTATGCAGCGTCTGCCCGTGACAAGCGCATTCGCCCGTCGCTGGACGGCGAACACGCGGCCGATGTCTGCGTCATTGGCGCCGGCTTCACCGGCATTTCGGCGGCGCTGCAGCTTGCGGAAAACGGCTACTCCGTGATCGTGCTGGAAGCCGATCGCATCGGCTTCGGTGCCTCTGGCCGCAACGGCGGACAGATCGTCAACGGCTATAGCCGCGATCTTGAAACGATTGCCCGGCGCTATGGACCTGACAGGGCCGCCCGGCTTGGCGAGATGTCGCTCGAGGGCGGCCAGATCATCCGGGAGCGCGTGGCGAAATACGGCATCGAATGCGATCTCGTCGATGGCGGCTTCTTCGCGGCCTTTACCGACAAGCAAGTCAAGGAAATGGCCGAAGTGCGGGCCAACTGGAAGAAGCACGGCCATGACGGACTGGAAATGGTCTCCAAGGCGGACGTCGGCAAATATGTGAAAGCAGACCGCTATGTCGGTGGGATGATCGACCGCCAAGGCGGCCATATCCACCCGCTCGATCTCGTGCTCGGCGAAGCTGCCGCCGCCGAAAGTCTCGGCGCGAAGATCTTTGAAAAGTCGAAGGTCGTGCATCTCGACACCGGACCGCAACCCTTCGTCTGCACCGAAGGCGGCATCGTCAAGGCCAAGCATATCCTGGTGTGCGGCAATGCCTACATGGCCGGCCTCGCCCCGAAGATCACCGAGAAGATGATGCCTGTGTCCTCGCAGGTCATGGCAACCGAGCCTCTCGATGCCAAGCTGATCGAAGAACTGCTGCCGGCCAATTACTGCGTCGAGGATGCCAATTACGTGCTCGATTACTATCGCCGCACGGCCGACAACCGTTTGCTCTATGGCGGCGGGATCGGTTACGGCGGTCAGGATCCGAAAAACCTGACCGGCGTCATTCGCCCCAACATGCTCAAGACCTTCCCGCAGCTCAAGGACGTGAAGATCGACTTTGCCTGGAGCGGCAACTTTGCTCTCACGCTGACCCGCATTCCGCATATGGGCAAGCTTTCCGACACCGTCTACTTCTCGCATGGCGACAGCGGCCATGGCGTAACGACGACCCATCTGCTCGGGAAAATCCTGGGTGAGGCCGTTCACGGCCAGATGAGTCGCTTCGACGTCTGGTCATCGCTGCAGGCCTATCCCTTCCCGGGCGGGCGCATGTTCCGCGTTCCGTTCACCGTTCTGGGTGCGTGGTGGTATGGCCTTCGCGACAAGCTTGGCGTTTGAGCGAGGGGCCTGACCCGCACCGTTACCCTCGCCGCCATGAATAGGGCCTGCAGCTAGTCTCTCAAGGCAACAGTGGGGCGAGATCTGGGAAACCAAGACGCCACGATTGGCGTCGGCGCACCCGTGGGCTGCGCAAGCTGACCACGACCGGCGAGATCAAAGGTCGGACAGGCCCTTGAGGGCGTCGTTGACGATGGCTGCAATGGGCTGATCGATCGAGACGGTCACGACGCCCGGCTCCCCCGTCGGCACCTCCAGCGTCGCGAGTTGGCTCTCCAGCAGGGCCGGCGGCATGAAATGTCCCGTGCGGGCGCCCATGCGGGCGCTCAACAGGGCATGGGCGCCCTCCAGAAAGATGAAAGCCAACCGTCCACCCGTCGCGCGGCGCAGGTGATCGCGATAAACCGCCTTCAGCGCCGAGCAGGAGACGACAATCCCGTCCCCCTTGGCCAAAGCGTTCGCCATCGTCTCGCCGATGATCGTGAGCCACGGCCAGCGGTCCTCGTCGGTGAGGGGCGTGCCGGCTGCCATCTTGTCGACATTGGCCTGAGGATGCAGAACGTCGCCTTCGATGAAACTCAGTCCGAGAGTCTTAGCCAGTTCCGCGCCGATGGAGGATTTTCCGCAACCGCTCACGCCCATGACGACAATGGCAATGGGCGGCGGTGCGATCGGTTGGTCCTGCATGATTTTCCTGTCGTGCGTTTTCCTTGGGAGGCGCGACAATAAGGGGGTTCAGACGAAATTCAATCCAGCTTCCGCACGCGGGGCCGGCTGTCGCGCGGCGCGGATCGCGGCAGCGGTCTTTTCCGCTATCATGATGACCGGGGCATTGGTGTTGCCGCCGATCAGGCGCGGCATGACGGAGGCGTCGACCACCCGCAAACCTTCGATACCGTTGAATTTCAGCTCCGGATCGACGACAGCCTCTGCATCCGATCCCATGCGGCAGGTGCCGACGGGGTGATAGATCGTGTCGGCCCGGGCGCGGATGGCGGCGTTCAACTCGGCGTCGCTTTCGCCCGCCGGATAGAGTTCCCGCCCCCGGTAGCGCGCCATTGCCGGTGCCGACATGATCTCACTCAGGCGCCGCGCGCCCTTGCGGAGCGTCGTCAGATCCCTGGGATCGCTGAGAAAGGCCGGGTCGATCAACGGAGCGATGAAAGGATCGGCACTGGCGAGCCGCACCGTGCCGCGCGAATGAGGCCGCAGCGCACAGACATGCGCCGAATAGCCATATCCCCAATGCATCTTGCGGACGTGGTCGTCGACCATCCCAACGAGGAAGTGCAGCTGGATGTCCGGCCTGTCGAGGGAAGGGTCGGTCTTGAGGAAACCGCCCGATTCGGCGCATGTCGAGCGGAGATGGCCCATGCGGTCGGTCCGCCACTCTCTTGCAGCACTGAGGAGATCCCCCGTCGCCGTCAGCCCCATACCGAAAAGGTCCTTGTCGGGCGATCGGAAGATCATGGTGTAATCCAGATGATCCTGAAGATTGGCACCGACACCCGGCTGATCGAGCACGACGGAAACCCCGTGCTGCCGCAAATGGTCTGCCGGGCCGATACCCGACAGCATCAGGATGTGGGGCGACTGAAGGGCGCCGGCGGACAGAATGACCTCGCGGCCAGCCCGGATCGTGCGCTCCTCCCCGGCATGGCGATAGACCACGCCCGTGGCCCTGCCACGCTCGACGAGGATGCGGACGACATGGGCATCCGTCGTAACCGTTAGATTTCGACGATGCATGACATCGTGGAGGTAGGCGGCGGCGGCCGAGCAACGCTCGCCCCGCTTCGGGCCATGCCAGAACTGCGTCGCCTGGTAGAGCCCGACGCCTTCCTGGCTCACGCCGTTGAAGTCCTCGTTGTGGCGGTAACCGCTTTGTTCTGACGCCTTGATGAAGGCGAGATTGATCGGCCGGGCCCAGTTCTGGTCACAGACCTGAAGCGGCCCACCGCGCCCATGCAGCGTATCGGCCCCGCGAATATTGTCTTCGGCCTTGCGGAACCAGGGAAGAACGTCATCCCAGGACCAGCCCCGGCAACCGAGTTCCGCCCATTCGTCGTAATCCCGCTGATGCCCCCTGACGTAGAGCATGGCGTTGACGAGACTTGAGCCCCCTAGGCCGCGGCCTCGCGGCTGGTAACCGATGCGATTGTTGAGCGCCTTTTGCGGCACGGTGGAAAATCGCCAATTGCTGCTTTTTACGTAACCGGGAACGACGGCCGCCGCAGCCATGGGAACGCGGGCGAAAATTCCATCGCCTCGTCCACCGGCTTCAAGGACATGCACCGTGACGGACGGATCTTCGCTGAGACGTGCGGCAAGGACAGCACCAGCCGAACCGCCTCCCACGATCACATAGTCGTCCATTGCATCCCCCACACGGCCTGTCCAACCACCGTTGGCGCTCCTGTCAATAATCTGACTTATTCTGCCGTGAACGTAAGCGTAGCATAGCCGACTGCCGACGCAAGAGCTTTGCCCGAACGCATCTTGACGTGTCTCTTGCTGTCGCAGAAGCAGAAAGACCCGCCAGATAGCGGGTCTCGATCTCAGCTCAGATTTCGACTGGCCTGTCGGGCGTCACGCGGCCGGGACTGCCACCGGTGCCACGCGGCGCGGGGCCAGATCGTCGATACCCAGAAGGAAGTTGATCTGCGGGCGCGCCTTCACCAGATCGTCGATCGTATATTCCGTCAACACGTCGAAGAAGGCATTCAGAGCCTTGCGCAGAGCCGAATTCAGGCCGCAGCTGTCGATTAAGGGGCAATCGACATCACCGTCATCCTCGAAGCATTCCGCCATCGCGAAGCTGTCTTCGGTGACTTTCACCACATCAAACAGGGTGATCTTTTCGGCAGGACGGCCGAGGCGGACGCCGCCATTGCGGCCTCGCACGGTTTCGACCAATCCAGCCTTGTTCAGCGGCTGCAGGATCTTGAACAGGAAGAGTTCGGAAACGCCATAAGCCTTGGCAATCTCGGGAATCCGGCTCAACTGCTCGGTGTTCGCGGCGCAGTACATCAGCATGCGCACGGCGTAATTTGTCTGCTTTGTCAAACGCATGCACGATTCCTTTGGTTGTCCTGGCGGCTATATAGCGCTTTTTGCACTTTTGAACAATTCCAAAATACTCAAGTTCACGACTCACGTGTCCGTGATTAAAGTGGACTGGAATTGACAGCTTAATTCAATTCATGAATATGCGCCTCAACTAAGTTAGATAGGGAGATTGAGGATGACCTGCAACCCGCTGAGCCGCATTGCGTTCGGTGCCGTTTCGATGCTGGCCCTGACGGCCGGTTCGGCTTTGGCCGATGGCGAGGTCAACATTTATTCGTATCGCCAGCCGGAGCTGATCCAGCCGCTGATGGACCGCTTCACCGAGGAAACCGGCATCAAGACGAACATCCTCTTTTTGGACAAGGGACTGGTTGAGCGCATCGCCGCAGAAGGCGCCAATTCGCCGGCCGACGTCATTCTGACTGTCGACATCGCCCGTCTCACGGAAGCCAAGGAAGGCGGCGTGACCCAGCCGCTGAACGACGAGGACATCAACAAGCAGATCCCCGCCCAGTATCGCGACAGCGAAGGCAACTGGTTCGGCCTGACGACACGTGGCCGCGTGATCTATGCCTCCAAGGACCGCGTCTCCGAAGATGCGATCACCTATGAAGAACTGGCCGATCCCAAGTGGAAGGGCCGCATCTGCATGCGTGATGGTCAGCACTCCTACAATATCGGCCTCTTTGCCTCGATGGTTGCCCATCACGGCGCCGAATATACCGAGAAGTGGCTCGCCGGCCTGAAGCAGAATCTGGTGAAAAAGCCCGATGGCAACGATCGCAGCCAGGCTAAGGCGATCTTCGCCGGCGAATGCGATCTCGGTCTCGCCAATACCTATTACCTCGGCCTGATGAAGACGAACGAAAAGGACCCTGAGGAGAAGGACTGGGCTGCTGCGGTCAAGGTTCTGTTCCCGAACAGTGCCGATCGCGGCACCCACGTGAACATCTCCGGCATGGCACTCGCCAAGAACGCTCCCAACAAGGACAATGCCGTCAAGCTGATGGAATTCCTCGCGTCCGACGAAGCGCAGACGATCTATGCCGAGAAGGTCTTCGAATATCCTGTAGGCCCGCATGCAAAGCCCTCGGAGATCGTGGCCGGCTTCGGCGCCATCAAGCCGGACACCCTGCCCCTGACCGAAATCGCAGCGAACCGGAAGATTGCCTCCGAACTGGTGGACAAGGTCGGCCTGAACGAAGGTCCCACGCAGTAAGCGATAATTGTCTTCAAAGACAGGAAAGGGGCGGCTCTCAGGGCCGCCCCTTCTTTATGCGCTCCTTCGGGAAGTCGCTTTCGGCCGCCGTCAACTTCCGCCCGGCATGAGTTTTTTCGCATAATCGTCGATTGCCTGGCGGCGTTCTGCAGTCCCGGGATGGGTCGAGATGAACGAGCTTTCGCTGTCGATGCCCAGCTTCTCCTCAAGTCGCGCGAAGAAGCGCCCGATGGCACGGGGATCGCGGCCCGCCTTTGTCATCAGTTCCACGGAGATCCGGTCCGCCTCGCTTTCGGCGTCACGCGAGTAGGAGAGTGCGACGAGCGCTGCACCATTGGTCAGAATATCTTCGCCTGCAGATCCGACATCGCCGGCAATCAGCATGATGAGGCCTGCGGTACCCGCCGCGCGATAGAGTTGGCGCAGCGAGTGGTCTCGTTCGACGTGGCCGATCTCGTGGGCGAGGACACCGACGATCATGTCCAGATCCCCCTCGGTCAGGGTGACCAACTCGTCCGTGATCACCAACGTCCCGTCGGGGAGAGCGAATGCGTTCGGGCCGATGACGCCGCCCTTGCGGAAGTTGAGATTGTAGGCCGAAGCCCCCCGCGCCGAGAAAGCCGCGACCTGATTGAACGCCGACCTGATCTCGTTCTTTTTTTCCTCCGGCAGGTCGCTGGGGCTGAAAACGGCCTTGTCGAGCGAAAGGAGCGTCCCGCTCGCCATCCAACCCGTCACTGCCGGCGGCGTGACAAGGACGGCGACCTCGACGAGAGCCGGGACAGCATAACGGTAGATGCCGACCGACAGCAGGACGATGGCCGCGACGATCCCAAGCAGCCGCGGATGGAAGCGTTCCAGCTCGTGAATGAAACCGGTTCGGCCGAGACGCTTGAGCCATGTATCGACAGCGTCATTGTCGTCGGTCTCGAACATCGACCCGTCAGGAAAGCCGATCCTGCGGGGCACCCGGCCGATCCGCGTGGAAACCTCGACACGTTTGAGATCACCCACGGCAACCGGATCGCCACCCGCATCGAGACGGACGAAGAGCGTCTGGCCCTCGCCGAACAGGTCGGCGACCTCCGCCCGGCTGGAGCGGGGCGGATGCCAGCGGCCAGAGGTGATGCGCCTGTCATCAGAAGCCAAAGTCGAACCCTTCGAGATCGAGATATTCCGCCGTGACGGCAGATCCTGAAGCCTGCATCGAAGATATCACATCGTCGAGTTCGCCATCGACCACGATTCCGGAATGCTCGATCACATAGCGGTGCTCGCGCACGGCGGCCCAAGGCCGCATCAGACCGAACGTGACCACCGAGACCACGAGATTGGACACCACGATCCAGAAATAACGCAACCGACCGAGGTCGGAGAACAGGCTGTGACGCGCGTCGAACCGGGTCGCGTTCATGACCACGTTGCGAACGCCGATCCGGTAGAAGATCGCCGCAATGCCCCAGAGCAGGAAGGCGGGGATGAGAGCGCCATAGATCGCAAGGATCAACCGCATCTCCGGTTCCGCGGTTGCGTCTTCCAATCCCTCGGCCCCGTAGTAGCCGAAAATGCCGACCACGGCACCCACGGCGGCACCGACGATCATCAGAAGAAAGGCCGGCAACCAGACGCGATACAGCGCGCCGATCTTGGGATCCGTCTCGAAGGTGCGGTCGCCGTAACGCAGGTTGTTGAAGATGTAGCGGTAAAGCCAGCGGCTCGCGAAGGGCGCCAGAATGCCAAGCGAGAAGAAGGAGACGAGGCCGCCGACGATGATGGCAAAGAACGCACCACCGGTCTTGCCGACGAAATCGAAGCGGATGTTGCGGTAGCTCGTGACACGCGCGTTGAAGCGCAGGCTGCGCATGACGATCCAGGGGAGCAGGACCAGCATAAGCAATGCCAGGATGCCGCCCGCAATCGGGCTGACGGTCAGCAGCACGTTGTAGGCGATGATGTAGCCGAATACGATGGCGCGGCCGATGAAGATCTGCAGGCCTTTGGCGTGATAGTCAAAGGAGTGGCCATCGACAAATGAGTTGCCATAGAAATAGCGGTTGCGGCGGACCTTGGCCCAGGCCGAATAGATGCCAACCGTGATGATGGTCAGCAGGATGTTGACGATCCAGATGCCGAAATACTCGCCGGCGCTGCCGCGGAACTCACCGCGACGCAAAGCCTCCGCCCGGCCGAAAACTGCCTGTTGCATGAAATGTCCCTCATGAAATCACATCGCATGACGCTATCCCCCGCGTCATAACCGACATTGATCACGAGATCTTTACGTACTCAAGTGCGCTCGGACACTCGTAAAGCAGCGTCTCAGGCTTCGCGTATCTCGATGCACCACCATTTCGGCCGTCCGCCCTTGTAGGAATGATAGATGGGCTTGAGGTCGGCAGCACTGGTGCGATCGAAGGCGCCCAGCAGCAGTGCGACCGTCGGCTGATCATCGATAGCGCCGAGCGAGGAGCCGCAGGTCGAACAGAAGGCGCGAGAGGAGACGTCCGAGGAGCGCCAGGTGGCCGGGATACCGGCGGGGCCGACCCAGCGGACGGCGTCGCGCGGGAACTCGACCCAGGTTGCCGTGAGGCTTCCCGTATGGCGCTGGCACATCTTGCAGGAGCAGGTGTGCGGTTTGGCGGCCGGCGCATCGGCCTCGAAGCGGATCGCGCCACAAAGGCAACCGCCGGTATGGATCTTCTTCTTCGGCATCGTCAGCCCTCCCGAACAGAAGCTATCGATTGGCCGGCGCCTGACAAGAGAACGCCACCCCGTCTTTCGAGGGGGTGGCGCGAATGTGATCGAACTGCTGGTTCGCTTACTTCATCGTCGGCATGACGAATTCGGCACCGTCCTTGATGCCGGACGGCCAGCGCGAGGTGACCGTCTTGGTGCGGGTCCAGAATTTGATCGAGTCCGTGCCATGCTGGTTCAAGTCACCGAAGGACGAGGACTTCCAGCCACCGAAGGAGTGGTAGGCGAGCGGAACCGGGATCGGCACGTTGATGCCGACCATGCCGATGTTGATGCGGGAAGCGAAGTCACGGGCGGCATCACCGTCGCGGGTGTAGATCGCGACGCCGTTGCCGTATTCGTGCTTCATCGGCAGGTCGAGAGCTTCTTCATAGGTCTTGGCGCGGACGACCGAGAGAACAGGCCCGAAGATTTCGGTCTTGTAGATGTCCATGTCAGGCGTGACGTGGTCGAACAGGCAGCCACCGACGAAGTAGCCGTTCTCGTAGCCCTGGAGCTTGAAGTCGCGGCCGTCGACCACGAGCTTGGCGCCGGCTTCGACGCCGCTGTCGATCAGCGACTTGATGCGGGCCTGCGCTTCCTTGGTGACGACGGGGCCCATGTCGGCCTTGTCGTCGGTATAGGGACCGATGCGCAGGCTTTCGACCATGGGCGTCAGCTTTTCGATCAGACGGTTGGCGGTTTCTTCGCCGACCGGAACGGCCACGGAGATCGCCATGCAGCGTTCGCCGGCCGAACCGTAACCTGCACCCATCAGCGCCTGGGCGGCCTGGTCCAGGTCGGCATCGGGCATGATGATCATGTGGTTCTTGGCGCCGCCGAAGCACTGGGCGCGCTTGCCGTTCATGGCGGCCGTGCCATAAACGTAACGGGCGATCGGGGTCGAGCCGACGAAGGAGACGGCCGAGATATCAGGATGGGTCAGGATGCCGTCGACGGCGGACTTGTCGCCATTGACGACATTGAGGATACCGGCCGGGAGACCGGCTTCGATCATCAGTTCGGCAAGACGGATCGGAACGGAGGGATCGCGCTCGGAGGGCTTCAGGATGAAAGCGTTGCCGCAAGCGATCGCCGGCGCAAACATCCACATCGGGATCATGGCCGGGAAGTTGAACGGTGTGATGCCGGCGCCGATGCCGACGGCCTGGCGGATCGAATACATGTCGATGTTCGGGCCGGCCCCTTCGGTGAACTCGCTCTTCGACAGATGCGGGATGCCGATCACGAATTCGCAGACTTCGAGGCCGCGGACGATGTCGCCCTTGGCGTCTTCGATCGTCTTGCCGTGTTCGCGCGACAGGGTCTCGGCAAGGCTGTCCATGTTGTCGTTCAAGAGCTGGACGAACTTCATGAAGACGCGGGCGCGGCGCTGCGGATTGGTGGCCGCCCACTTGGCCTGGGCCGACTTGGCGTTCTCCACGGCCGCGTTCAGCTCTTCGGCGCTGGCGAGCGAGACTTCGCCCTGCACTTCGCCGGTGGCCGGATTGAAGATGGCCTGCTTGCGGCCCGACGTGCCGGCGACATGCTTGCCGCCGATGAAATGCCCGATCTGATACATGGGTTTCCTCCTGAATTCGGTGGAGGCAGTATGCGCTTCGATTTTCACAAATCAACAGGATGATATTCGCATCCGTTGTGCGTAAATTGAAGCACGCAATCTAGGACCAGAGCGATGCCTCAATCAGGGCGCGATGTGCCGAGATGCCGGCCATCACGCCGGAGGCACTGGCCAGCGTCGCATTGTGCATCGGACTGGCGGCATCACCGGCAGCAAAGACACCTTGCTTGCTGGTGCATCCCATCTGAACCTTGATGTGCATGCCCTGTGGCCCTTCTTCCATTTCAAGGCCGAGCTGGGATGCCAGCGGAGACGCAATCGACACCCTGGATTGGGCAAACAGCGCGTGAATTTCCACGAACCGCCCATCGGCGAGACGGACCGCCTCAAGCCGGTCACCTTCGCCGATGAGTTCTACCAGCCGTTCCGTCTCTATCATCACCCTGCGTGCAGCAAGCACCGCCAACTGCTCCTCGTCGAACGTCACTCCGGGTTCAACGAACATGGTGGTCCGGCCCCAATCCGGCAGGATGCTGCCCTGATGGGCGGCGAGCGGCGACGAGGCGAGGATGCCGATCGGGCCTCCACCGATTTCGTAGCCATGGCAATAGGGGCAATGCAGAACTGTGCGGCCCCAACGCTCGGCAAGACCTGGGATGGGCGGAAGCGTATCGGCTACGCCAAGAGCGAGCACGAGCACCTGCGCTTCCACAAAGCGTCCGTCGGCCATGCCGACCGTGAACCCGCCTGGGCGGCGTTCGGCATCCGTCGCCTCCCCTTCCAGGAGCTGGAAATTCGGATAGTTCGTCAGTTGCTCCAGAGCCCGGCGACGAATTTCGGAAGGCGCTACTCCGTCTTGCCCGAGAAAGCCATGAGACGCTTCGGCAAAGCGATTGCGCGGGTAGCCCGCATCGATCAGCAGCACATGGCGGCGAGTGCGGGCGAGCTGCATGGCGGCCGAGAGACCTGCAAAACTTCCACCCACGATAACGGCGTCATACTTCACGAGAGGCTCCTTCATGTAACTTTTGATGTTATGTATCTTCTTAAGTTACATGATCAAACTCGTCAAGTGATGTAACTTGGCTTGTTGCATGACGCTCTCTGCGATACGCATCCGTCAACAATGGAGGATTGCCGATGCGCGGCGATAGCCGTCTCTCCCGGATGCTGCACGTGCTGATCCATCTCGGGCGCCGCAAGGAACCGGCGACGTCGGAGATGATCGCCAGAATGCTCAACACCAATCCCGTGGTCGTTCGACGGACGATGGCGGGCCTGCGCGAACGCGGCTATGTCCAGTCGGAGAAAGGGCATGGTGGCGGTTGGAAGCTCACCAGAGGGCTGGACGAAATCAGCCTGCTTGATGTCTACGAGGCGCTGGAGAGGCCGGAACTCTTTTGCCTCGTCAGCGCGTCCGACCATGCGGGGTGCCTCGTCGAGATATCCGTCAATGAAGCGCTCGAGGATGCGCGGCGCGAAGCGGAGGCGCTGTTGCTTTCGCGGTTTGCGACGCTCAAGCTCTCGGACATCGCCGGCGATTTCGACAGGCGGCTGGAGATGCTGGGCCTGAGCGGCGGCGCACATGGCCATGACATCTGATGCCCGAAAACACGCAACAGGGGAGGTCTTGGCATGAACTGGGATGACGTGCGCATCTTTCTTGCCGTGGCCCGCACAGGCCAGATTCTCGCTGCGTCCCGACGGCTGGGGCTCAACCATGCAACGCTGTCGCGGCGGCTGACATCGCTGGAAACCGCGCTGAAGACGCGCCTCTTCATTCGCCGTACCAATGGCTGCGAGCTGACTGCCGAGGGCGAAGCGTTTCTTTCCTCCGCCGAGCGGATGGAAACCGAGATGCTGGAGGTTCAGGCGCGGCTGGGACGCACCGATACGCAAGTCGCCGGCACGGTGCGGATCGGCGCACCCGACGGATTCGGCGTATTTTTCCTCGCCTCGCGGCTCGGCGCGCTGATTGCCCAGCATCCGGAACTCAAGATCCAGCTCGTGCCCGTGCCGCGCTCGTTCTCGCTGTCGCAGCGGGAGGCGGATATTGCGGTAACGCTTGAGAGGCCGGACCAGGGACGCCTGGTCTCGTCCAAGCTCGTCGACTACACGCTCGGGCTCTATGCTTCACGCGCCTATGTCGAGGCACATGGCCTGCCGTCGACGGCCGAAGACCTGAAGGCGCATCGCCGCATCGGCTATGTCGAAGACCTTATCTTCACACCGTCGCTCAATTTCACCGGCGAGGTCATGCGCGACTGGAATGCCGGCTTCGAGATTTCCTCGGCCATCGGCCAGACGGAAGCGGTGCTGGCGGGTGCGGGGATCGGTATCCTGCACAGCTATATCGCGCGGCAGCATGACAGTCTCGTGCGCGTGTTGCCGGAGATCGAGATCCGTCGCGCCTATTGGACGACCTATCACGAAAGTGCGCGGGAACTGGTGCGGGTGCGGGCGGTGGTGCAGTTCCTGCAGGACGCGGTGGAGAAAGATCGCGGGATCTTCGCTTGAGCAGTCGTCCCCCGGTCCGCGACGGCTCAGGATATCAGCCCTCCGAAAGGTTCCCGATATTGCCTGGCAACGCAACTCGCGCTGCCGGCTGTGCCCTTATAGACACGTGAGCATCACTGCATCCGGCGTGACGAGGCCCCCGAAATAAGTCTCGTCAGGGCGTTGTTCGACCCGCGCAGTGCAAGCACCCGCTATGCCAGAGATGACGGGCGACACCTGGCTCAGGCTAAATGCGATGGTCAGGTCACGGTCGCGCAGGAGGACGCCAAGGGTCCGCCCCCGGAGGTCGAGCGGCGTGGACAAACGAAATGTGATCTGGAGCGCAAGATTGGCCCCGTCGAACCGCACGGCGACCTCTGCCGCCTCAGGAAGATCCAAGGGCGCCTTATCGAGCGAAAGCTCCGTGTAAAATGCGCGCGCGCGCAAGCGGTGCTGCAGCTCCGCAGAGAGTTCCGTCATTTCCCCCTGCGACAACAGACCATCGCCATCTGTATCGAACCGGCGGCTCACTCGCTGGCTCGTCGCGTCGTCGAAGACGATCCGCTCCGAGAGGGCAAGCATCTGCTCCTCCCTCACCTCGAAGGCCACTGCCACCGAGGCCGCGATATCCGGATGGGCCAATGCAGGGCCGGCGGTGCCGACCACAAACATTGCCAGCGCCAGCCGGCTTCCGAGAGAGCGGCGCGTCACGTCGACGGCTCCTGCAAGACCGGCAGTGGCGGAAATGGTGGCGGTGTGAGTGCATGTTCCCGGGTGGCCATGAAGGCGCCACCGTAGAGCAGTGCCACGGCCAGCATCCAACTGCCCGCAATCCGGGAGGCGATGCCAAGAACCGGATGGGCAAGTCGCGCGATGGGCCATCCGACTGCGACGACGATTGCCGTCTGAATGGCGAAGGCCGCCGGAAGATAGTGGGGCAAAAAGAGTGCAGGGTCGCTCAGCCGGGTTGCAACGGCAAGCGCCGCACCGGCGAGCGTGAGCATCAACGGCGCGATCCAAACGCGCCGTTCCGCAGGCAGCACCAGCGTGATGCCGACGGCAAGGCAGGCGATTGGCCCGGTGAGAAAGAGATGGGATGCAGCCCCGCGCACGGGGGCCATGAGTGCGTAAATGTCTTCCCGAACGAACAATCCCGCGACTGCGCCCGCCAGAAGTGTCACGGCGGATAACAGGCGCGGCCTGCGCGGCAGCTGGCCCAGAACGACGCCAGCCCCGACAACGGGCAAGAGCAGTTCAACACTCAGAATGCCCGTAAACGCAGAGGTGCCAGCCTGAAGGCCGGGCAGCAGCAACCACGAGAAAAGCGCGATGCCCAAAGCCAGCGGCAGAAAGCACAAGGCACGGGATGGCATGCCTGCCATCAGGCGACGAGGAAGTAGACGCCGCCGAGCCCGATCAGGCCTCCAAGCGCGCGGGCCATCTGGCCACCCTGCAAACGCTGGAAGCCGAGACCGACCGCAATGCCGGCGAGATGGATAAGGCCGGTGGCGACGACGAAGCCGAAAGCGTAGTCGGCCGGATCGGCGGCATTCGGCAGTTCGGCACCATGGGCATAGCCGTGGAAGATGGCAAAGACACCGATGACAACGACAGCCAGCCATTCCGGCGGACGCCAGAGGCAGGCGATGGCCGCACCGAGCACGATGATCGACAGGGCAATCCCGCTTTCAACTGCCGGAAGCGGGATGCCGGCAATGCCCATCATGCCACCGACGACCATGATCAGCGGAAAGGCGATCGGCAGGCTCCAGACCGAGCGACCGCCCATCTGGGCACCCCACAGGCCGACGCAGAACATCGCCAGCATATGATCGAGGCCGGAAAGCGGATGCTCGAAGCCATGCAGGAAACCACCGCCCTCGCCCGCCAGCACATGCGCTTCCGCCATCGTAGGAACAGAAACCGCGAGAGCAGCGAGCGTGAGATACTGAAAGAGGCGGTTGGACGACATGGACATTCTCCGGGGAAGATTGCGGGAGGCTGAAACCAGATTTGCGGCAAAATCGCGATCGGAACCACAGGTTGGTCCGCGCCGCCAACACTATATCCGAATCGCACGAAACTGTAGACGCAGAAGAAAGGCCCGGCCATAAGGGCACGACCGGCACCGCGAACGAGACAGACATCGGAGCCAAGGAAGATGCGCAGAATTTCCGCAACGTTGATCCTCCCCCGCCAGCGCCTGGCTTCTGCGGCCGTGGCGCTTCTGTTTTTCCTGATACCCACGCTTGCCCAGGCGCATGTCATGGACGGACCCCTCGGTGGCTTCGGCTCGGGTTTCGGACATCCGCTGGCGGGACCGGATCATTTTCTCGCGATGCTGGCCGTCGGGCTGTGGGGCGCACAAATGGGTGGGCGCTCGGTCTGGACCTTGCCGGCGACATTCCCCCTTGTGATGTGCATTGGCGGCGTCGCCGGCATGCTCGATATCCTGCCGACGGGCATCGTTCAGGCGGGCATAGCCATCTCGGTCCTTGCGCTCGGGGCGGCAATCGCTGTGGCCTGGAAGGCGCCGGAATGGGTGGCGCTGGGACTGATTTCCGCTTTTGCCATCCTGCATGGCATCCCCCACGGCGTGCTGGCCCCGAGGGCCAGTGACCCGGCCGCCTTTACCGTCGGCTTCGTCGTTTCGACCGGCGTCATTCACGTGGTCGGGATCGGGATCGGCGCTGCTCTCAAGCCCGTAGCCCACGGAAAACTGGTGCAGGCGCTCGGTGCTGCGATCGCACTCGCCGGCATGTGGTTCCTGCTCGCCCTCGTCCTTGGCTGATCGGAGCGGTCCGAGCCACGGGAAGCCCTGCCAGCAACCGCATTTTGCTGCATTGCAGCCATACGGTTTCAGTTGACAAACGGGAGCGGAACCGCACAAACCACGGCATCGTCCGGCCGGAGAAGTTTCGGCCTGACACCGCGAAACCGTGAACATCCAGGCACAGGCTTTTCATGACCACGAATACCGCAGAGCTCGACTTCCATATCGTACCGAATGCCGCTCCCATGCCGGAAGCCGAGCGGCTGGCGGCTTTTGAAAACCTGGGCTTCGGAACGCTGTTCACCGACCACATGGTCGTGGTGCAATGGCATGCCGACAAGGGCTGGCATACGGCCGAAGTGAAGGCGCGCGGCCCATTCCAGATCGACCCGGCCGCCAGCGTGTTGCACTACGCCCAGGAAATTTTCGAGGGCATGAAGGCCTATAAGGGTGCGGACGGTCGCATCACCCTGTTCCGCCCGGAAGAGAATGCACGGCGCTTCAACAAGTCGGCCGAGCGTATGGCGATGCCGGAGATCCCGGAAGAACTGTTTCTCAAGGCGGTCGAGGAACTGGTCAAGATCGACGCGAAATGGGTGCCGGAAGGGGAAGGCAGCCTTTATCTTCGCCCGTTCATGTTTGCGAGCGAGACATTCCTCGGCGTTCGACCCTCACGCGAATACATCTTCAGCGTCATTGCCTCGCCGGTCGGCCCCTATTTCAAGGGCGGGAGCAAGCCGGTGACGCTCTGGGTCAGCGAACACTACACACGTGCGGCCCCCGGCGGTACGGGTGCAGCCAAATGCGGCGGCAACTATGCTGCTAGCCTGCTCGCCCAGAAGGAAGCGTCCAGCCGCGGCTGCGACCAGGTCGTGTTCCTCGACGCTGCCGAGCACAAATGGATCGAAGAATTGGGCGGCATGAACGTCTTCTTCGTCATGGATGACGGCACGGTCGTCACCCCGCCGCTCTCGGGCACCATCCTGCCCGGCATTACCCGCAACTCGATCATCAAGCTTGCCGGCGACAATGGCCTGAAGGTCATCGAACGCCCCTACTCCTTCGATGAGTGGATGGCGGATGCCAAGAGCGGAAAGCTGCGTGAGGCCTTCGCCTGCGGCACGGCTGCCGTCGTTGCCGCCATTGGAACTGTACGCCATCCGGACGGCGAATTCGTCATCGGCAATGCCGGAACCGGCATGGAAACGGAGAAGCTGCGCAACCAGCTGACCGGCATCCAGCGCGGCACTGTGGCCGACCCTTACGGCTGGGTGAAGGATGTCACCCGCATCTAAGGCCGCCGAACGAAAAAGCCGCACAGCAATCCACCTCCTCCCCGAGGCGATCGCTGTGCGGTACCAATCCGGAGGTCAGGACCGGATGGGGGATATTGGGCTGCGGGATCAGGCCGCGTTTGCGCCCTGGGTCACGATAACGGGGATCAGCAGATCACCCCAATTGCCGTCGCCGCCATGGTGACGGGCCGAGCGGACGAGTTCGACCGAGACGCCGGCATCGACGGCCTTCATGATCGAATGATTGAGACGGTGCAGGTCGTTGGCCAGCATGCGGATCATCGCCTGCTGATCGGTGGACATGGCCGAGGACTGTTCTTCGGCGCGTTCCTTGACTCGGGTCTGGGGTGTCATGGCATTTCTCCTCTTGATGTCTGGGGTTTTTGAAGTCACCCCCCCTTAAGGGGGGAGGTCGCAGCGTAGCTGCGGGTGGGGGTGAGCCTCTGATGATTGCGGTGGTCACCCCACCCCGGCACTGCGTGCCGACCCTCCCCCTCAAGGGGAGGGTGCGATCTTTACTCAGCCGCCGGCTTGAACTGCTCGGTTTCGGTCGATTCCTTCATCGCGGTCGTCGACGACTGGCCGGCGGTGATGGCAAGCGAGACGGCGTCGAAATAGCCGGTGCCGACTTCGCGCTGGTGCTTGGTCGCGGTATAACCGTTGACCTCGGCTGCGAATTCCGCCTCCTGCAGCTCCGAATAGGCCGCCATCTGGCGATCCTTGTAGCCGCGGGCCAGTTCGAACATGCCGTAGTTCAGCTGGTGGAAACCGGCGAGCGTGATGAACTGGAACTTGTAGCCCATGGCACCGAGTTCCTTCTGGAACTTGGCGATCGTCGCGTCGTCGAGGTGCTTCTTCCAGTTGAAAGAAGGCGAGCAGTTGTAGGCGAGCTTCTTGCCCGGATAGACCTTGTGCACGGCTTCGGCGAACTTGCGGGCCTGTTCCAGATCCGGCTTGCCGGTCTCCATCCAGATCATGTCGCAGTAAGGCGCATAGGCGATCGCACGGGCGATGCAGGGTTCGATGCCGTTCTTGACCTGGTAGAAGCCTTCCGCAGTCCGACCCGCGTCATAGTCGACAAAGGGCTGGTCGCGCTCGTCGATGTCGGAGGTCAGGAGCTTTGCGGCTTCGGCGTCCGTACGGGCAACGATCAGCGTCGGGACGCCCATGACGTCAGCGGCGAGACGGGCGGCGGTCAGGTTGCGGATATGGGCCTGGGTCGGGATCAGGACCTTGCCGCCGAGATGGCCACACTTCTTTTCCGAGGCGAGCTGGTCTTCGAAGTGGACGCCGGCAGCACCGGCTTCGATGAACGCCTTCATGATCTCGAAGGCATTGAGCGGTCCGCCGAAGCCGGCTTCTGCATCGGCAACGATCGGGGCGAACCAGGTGTCGACCGAAAGCCCCTTGCCTTCCTGCGTTTCGATCTGGTCGGCACGCTGCAAGGTCTTGTTGATGCGCTTGGCAAGTTCCGGTGCGGCATTGGCCGGATAGAGCGACTGATCCGGATACATGGCGGAAGCCGTGTTGGCATCGGCAGCAACCTGCCAGCCGGACAGGTAGATAGCCTTCAGGCCAGCGCGGACCATCTGCATGGCCTGATTGCCGGAGAGCGCGCCGAGCGCGTTGATGAAGGGCTCTTCGTTGATCAGCTTCCACAGGCGGTTAGCGCCCATTTCTGCCAGCGTGTGCTTGATCTCGACCGATCCGCGCAGGCGCTTCACATCTTCGGCAGAGTAGGGACGATCGATGCCGTCATAGCGGCCCTTGGGTGCATTCGGAACGAGATTGTAAAATTCAGTCATGTCGGATCTCCCTGTTCACTGCCAGATGCGGACCTTGCCGGAACTTCCGGTCCTCTACTCCGCTTCTGATGTGACTAGATTTACACCGCACTGCGAAAGACGCCTAGAAAATTCGATAAAACAACGAGATGAAAGAGGTTAGGCTGTCTTGCCTTTGACAGCTGCACCGTGTAAATTTGTAAATATTGTCAATACAGTTGCGGCATCGATGACGGTCATTTTTGTAAAGGAGCTGTAAAATGGCAGAGCGCAAGATCTTCGCCGGCCCCCGCGTCCGCCGCATCCGAAACGGCCTGGGGTTGACCCAGACGGCCATGGCAGAGGCGCTGGAGATCTCGCCGTCCTATCTCAATCTGATCGAGCGCAATCAGCGCCCGTTGACGGTGCAGTTGCTGCTCAAGCTCGCGTCAGTTTACAAAGTCGACCTCGACGAACTGCAGGGCGAGGCTGGAGGCTCAACCAGCCAGCTCCGCGAGGTCTTTGCCGATCCGCTCCTGTCGGGCGAACTGCCTGGCGATCAGGAACTGATCGAAGTGGCGGAAGCAGCCCCCAATGCCGCAAGCGGCATCGTCAAGCTCTACCGCGCCTACCGCGAGCAAGTGGCGCGCCTTTCCGATCTCGCCGATCTTCTTGCCCGCGAGGGCCACGAGACCTTGCTTTCCGGTGCACGGCTGCCGATCGACGAGGTCCGCGAGGTCTTCGAACGCCGCCCCAACTATTTTGCCAGCCTCGACGAGGCGGCCGAAAGTTTCCATGCCGGTCTCAACCTTTCAGCGGGGGATGACCTGGCGGTCGCCCTCAAGGCCTGGCTGCGGTCCACCCATGGCATCGTGGTTCGTGCCCTTCCTGTGCAGACCATGCCCTCACTGCGGCGACGCTATGACCGCCATTCCATGCGCCTCTTCCTCTCGGAGCGCCTGTCACCCTTTGACCAGCTGCGCGAGGTTGCCATGGAGGTGGTGCTTCTGGCGCTCGGCGAACATGTCCAGGCGGAGCTCGAGCTCCTGGAGCTCTCATCCGGCGAGGCGCGCCGCATCGCCCGTTTCGAGCTGGCGCGTTATGCCGCCCATGCGCTGATGATGCCCTACGGCGCCTTTCTGTCTGCCGCCATCCGCGCCCGTTACGATATCGATGTACTCCGTGCCCGCTTCAATGTGTCCTTCGAGCAGGCCGCCAATCGGTTGACCATGCTGCAGCGACCCGGCGCAACGGGCGTTGCCTTCTTTATGATGGAGATCGACAACGCGGGGAACCGCTTCCGGCGTGCCGGCGCAACCGGCTTCCCGCATGCGAGGTTCGGCGGCGGCTGTCCCAAGCTCAATGTCCATTCCGCCTTCGGCCAGCCGGGTCAGGTTCTGGTCGAGCAAGTCGAGATGCCCGATGGCGCCGCCTTTCTGACGATCTCGCGCACGCTGGAGGGGCCGCAGGCGAGTTTCGGTGAGCGCATCCGACGGACCGCACTCTTGGTCGGCTGCGATACGGCAAGTCGTGACGAGGTCGCCTATTCAGCCGCTCTGCCGGACCGTTCGGTGCCGGCGATTGGTATCGGACCGGCATGCCGTCTGTGCGAACGTTCGGGCTGTCTTGCCCGCGCGGAGCCGCCTCTGACCCGCCCGCTCGGCCTCGACGAGATGGTGACCGGGCTTTCTGCCTTCGACTTCCAGTGACCGAGATGCACCCGATAAAGCATTCGCGACTGCGAAGAATTTTGCTTGTCGCCCGTCCAAATCCTTTCTAGTCTCTTAAAAAACAACGGGAATGGCATCGGGGGCACCTCGCTCCCAAAGGCTGGAACAGGAGAAAAAATGAAGGCTCATTTCATCCGTACGGCGTCAGTGGCCCTGGCGACGATCTTCATCGCATCGGCTGTTCATGCGCAGGAACGCGTCGTCCACGTCTACAACTGGTCCGACTACATCGACGAGTCGGTGCTCGAGGAGTTTACCAAGGAGACCGGCATCAAGGTCGTCTATGACGTGTTCGATTCCAACGAACTGCTGGAAACCAAGCTGCTTGCAGGCGGGTCGGGCTACGACGTGGTGGTGCCCACCGCTCCTTTCCTCGCTCGCCAAATCCAGGCAGGCGTTTTTCAGAAGCTCGACAAGTCGAAGC
This sequence comes from Hyphomicrobiales bacterium, assembly GCA_900473805.1. GTDB lineage: Bacteria > Pseudomonadota > Alphaproteobacteria > Rhizobiales > Rhizobiaceae > Allorhizobium. Next base: position 102,010 of record UCMS01000008.1, read on the forward strand.
TGCCGAACCTGAAGAACCTTTGGCCGGAAGTTTCCGAGCGCCTGGCAAAATATGATCCCGGCAACGAATATGCCGTGAACTACATGTGGGGCACCACCGGCATCGGCTACAATGTCGCCAAGGTCAAGGAAGCGCTCGGCGCCGACTTCAAGGTTGACAGCTGGGATGCGATCTTCAAGCCTGAAAATGCCGAGAAGCTGGCCGGCTGCGGCATCAACATCCTCGATGCGTCGGACGAGACTTTCGCTATCGCCCTGAACTATGCCGGCAAGAACCCTGACAGCAAGGAAACGGCCGATCTGGAAGCAGGCGGCGAGGTCTATTCCAAGATCCGGCCATCGGTGCGTACATTCAATTCGTCGGCCTATATCGACGATCTGGCAAATGGCGACATCTGCGTGACGATCGGCTGGTCGGGCGACATCCTGCAGGCCAAGGCGCGGGCGGAAGAGGCCAAGAACGGGGTCGAGATCAACTACGTGATCCCGAAGGAAGGCACTTATATGTGGTTCGACAACATGGCCATCCCCGCGGATGCCCAGAACGTTGCCGAAGCGCATGAGTTCATCAACTTCCTGATGAAGCCGGATGTCATCGCCAAGGCTTCCAATTACGTCCAGTACGCGAATGGCAACCTCGCCTCGCAGGCGCTGCTCGATCCGGCGGTCAAGGACAATCCGTCCGTCTATCCGCCAGCCGAAGTCATGGCAAAACTCTTCACCATCTCGCCCTACGGCCCCAAGGAACAGCGCGTGCTGAACCGGGTCTGGACACAAATCAAGACCGGCAGCTGACGGTCGACACACCTACCGCCGGGCGCATCAAGCGTCCGGCGTTTTTCTTCCTATCGGGGCAATAATCATTTCACGTCTGGGATCGGGTAATGGCGAAGTCATTGGGGCCTGTTAAACGCAAATTTTCTCCTTGGACCGAAGCGGACGCCGTACCGTTCATCCGGTTCGAGAACGTGACCAAGCGCTTTGGCGATTTCGTCGCCGTCGACAACCTGACGCTCGACATTTACGAGCGTGAATTCTTCTCCCTGCTTGGTCCGTCAGGCTGCGGTAAGACGACGCTGATGCGCATGCTGGCGGGCTTCGAACAGCCGACAACCGGTCGCATCCTCCTGCAGGGCAAGGACCTGGCGGGCACACCGCCCTACAAGCGCCCCACCAACATGATGTTCCAGTCCTACGCGCTCTTCCCGCACATGACGGTGGAGAAGAACATCGCCTTTGGTCTTGAACAGGACAACCTTCCGAAGGGCGAGATCGACGCACGGGTTCAGGAAATGCTGAAGCTGGTGAAACTGGAGAGCTTTGCCAAGCGCAAGCCGAACCAGCTTTCCGGTGGCCAACGCCAGCGCGTGGCGCTCGCCCGGTCTCTCGCCAAACGTCCGAAGGTGCTGCTGCTCGACGAACCGCTCGGCGCGCTCGACCGCAAACTGCGCGAAGAAACCCAATTCGAGCTCATGGATATCCAGACGAAGCTCGGCCTGACATTCCTGATCGTGACCCACGACCAGGAAGAGGCAATGACCGTGTCAGACCGCATCGCGGTCATGGACAAAGGTATTCTTGTGCAAGTAGCGACACCGGCGGAAATCTACGAAGCGCCGAATTCCCGCTACGTGGCGGACTTCATCGGCGACATCAACATTCTCGAAGGCAAGGTCGCCGCCAAGGAAGCAGGTGCTGCCGGAGAGATGGTGAAGGTGGACTGCGAGGGGGCGGCAATCACCGTCGACCAAACCTGCGACGCCAAGGTAGGCGACAGCGTCGCATTTGCCATCCGGCCGGAGAAGGTGCGGATCTCAACCTCCAAGCCCGAAGATGCCTCCGCCAACGCCCTGCACGGCGAAGTGTGGGACATCGGCTATCTTGGCGACTTCTCCGTTTTCATCGTCAAACTGGACGACGGGCGCATGTTCCGGGCGGCCCAGGCCAACGTCTCGCGCCTGGTCGACCGGCCCATCACCTTTGGCGACATGGTCTGGCTCTCCTGGCCGACCGATGCCGGCCTCGTACTGACACGCTGAGGAGGGCGACATGGCCGAACCCGTCGCCGCCGCCACCAAATCCGGGCCAGCCCGCTGGCTCGTCGTCATCATCCCCTACTTCTGGATGGTGCTGTTCTTCGTGGCCCCCTTCCTGATCATCGTGAAGATCTCGCTGTCGGATACGGCGATCGCCATGCCGCCCTACACGCCCGTGCTCGATGGGCTGTCGGCGCTCGGTGATTTCTTCAGCCAGCTGGATTTCGAGAACTACACGTTCCTCACGGAAGACCCGCTCTATTTCAACGCCTATGTCTCGTCGTTGCGGATCGCGCTGATCTCGACCTTCCTGCTGCTGTTGATCGGCTATCCGATGGCGCTTGCCATGGCGCGCGCGTCGGTCACGATCCGGCCGACGCTCGTCATGCTGGTAATCCTGCCGTTCTGGACGTCGTTTCTGATCCGCGTCTATGCCTGGATCGGCATCCTGAAGCCGGAAGGGCTTCTGACAGTCCTTCTGCACTCGCTCGGTCTGATGGACGAAGGCAACCAGGTCCAGATCTTCCGAACCGAGATCGCCGTCTTCATCGGCATTGTCTATTCCTACCTGCCCTTCATGGTTCTTCCACTTTACTCGGCACTGGAGAAGATGGACGGCACGCTTCTGGAAGCAGCAAGCGACCTCGGCTGCCCGCCATGGAAAGCGTTCTGGAAGATCACCTTCCCGCTGTCGATCCCGGGTGTGATTGCCGGCGCGATGATCTGCTTCATTCCGATCACCGGAGAATTCGTCATTCCGGACCTTCTGGGCGGCGCCCAGACGCTGATGATCGGCAAGACCTTGTGGACCGAGTTTTTCGGCAACCGCGACTGGCCACTCGCCTCGGCCGTGGCAGTCCTGCTCCTGTTGCTTCTGGTCGTGCCCATCGCGATCTTCCAGAACCAGCAGCAGAAAGCGTGAGGTCGGACCGATGAAACCTGGAAAATTCGACGCAACGATTCTCACGATCGGTTTCGCTTTTCTCTACATCCCGATCCTGATCCTGGTGATCTACTCGTTCAACGATTCCAAACTGGTCACAGTCTGGGGCGGATTTTCGCTGAAATGGTATGGCGAGATGTGGCGCAACGAGGGCCTGATGAGTGCTGCCTGGGTCACGCTGCGGGTCGGTCTGCTCAGCGCCACGCTCGGCACCATACTCGGCACGCTGACGGCGCTGGCGCTTGTCCGCTACGGGCGCTTTCCGGGGCGCCTGCTTTTCTCCGGCATGGTTTATGCACCGCTCGTCATGCCTGAGGTGATTACCGGGCTGTCGCTGCTGCTGCTGTTCGTGGCCATCGGCGTGGATCGAGGTCTGATGACGGTGGTCATTGCTCATACGACCTTCACGATGTGCTACGTGGCAATCGTCGTGCAGTCGCGGCTCCTGACCTTCGACACCAGCCTTGAAGAGGCGGCACACGATCTAGGCTGCCCACCGGTCAAGACCTTCTTCAAGATTACCCTGCCGCTCATCCTGCCTGCCGTCATTTCCGGCTGGATGCTCGCGTTCACCCTGTCGCTGGACGACCTGGTGATCGCCAGCTTCACGACGGGTCCCGGCGCAACGACCCTGCCGATCAAGATCTACTCACAGGTTCGTCTCGGCGTGACGCCTGAGATCAATGCGGTCTGTACCATCCTGATCGGCATTGTCACGATCGGCGTGATCATCGCGTCGATCAGCACAAAGCAGCGCGAGCTGCAGCGCCAGCGCGACGAACACGTCGCGGCCCGTGGGACGACGAGCTGAGAGGCGAAATCCCGGCTCTTGCCGTCCTGCTATCCGCGGGGCGGCAGGAGTATGTAGGTGACGAACCAGAGCGGGATGATCACGATCGCCCCCATCAGCATGCGCGGGGCGGTCCAGGCAAAGGCGGAAACCAGTCCGTCCTGAATATCTTGCGCCGTCACGCCGAGACCGTCGAGCACGGTTCGTGGCGTCAGTCCAAAAAAGGATAGAAGCGTGCCCGCGATCAGCGAGGCCAGCGCCATCTTGATCAAGCCGGAAAGGAACACCTGCACCGTCCGCGCCCCCAGACGTTCATCGATTCGACACATAGTAGCGTGTGCAGGGCCGATGTGAACTGTCCAGAAGGCGCAAAACCCTGCAGTTTATGGGGTTTTGACCGTCGGGTACGGGATCGGCGATATTACCGGATCGGCAAAGCCACCGCCCGTGAAGAAACGGACGTCACTCGACACCGACCCGGCTGAGGGCGAGGACAACTCGCCGATCATCGCCAGCGCCCTGCGGCTATAGGGAATGATGCCGGAGAAAGACAGCGTCTGATCGGACCCGACGAAATTGCAACGCTCGATCTCTGCGGATCCGTCTGCGAAACGCACGGACATGTCGAAGCGTTCGAAATCGAACTTGCCGGCACCTGCCGCACTCAACTGGAAGTAAGACCGGTCGAGCGCAAGGCGCCTGATCCCGTCCGGATCGAAGCCTTGCAGCTGCCCCTCGTTGGCCGAGACCCGAAGGGTTCCCGACATGGTCTCGACATTGCGGCGCCAGCCAGACCCGGTCAGGCGGGCATTGAGATCGATGGTGCCGGTTCCAGTGACAACGGGCCCCTCGAGAGCGAGCCCCTTGGCCAGATCACCGAGGCGGGCGCCGCCGATCATGACCGCGAGTTCCGCGCCTTCACTGAAGCCGTCGCCGCTCCCGCTGATCCGGGCACTGAGCGAGCCGCCGAGGAATTCGCTGTCGGCGATCACCAGCTTCAGCTGGTCACCACGGCCGATCAGGCTCGCGCCGACATCGGCCAGTTCGAAAGGCGCCAAGGTTGCGGTAGCCGCCGAGAGGCGCAGGTCAAAATCGATCCAGCGAGTGAGGCTCGGCAGACGGACGTCCGCGCGGTCGCCAATCTCGATCGACAGCGACTGCAGCAGGTTCTCGAGGTCGAGTTGGTCCAGCGCCAGCGTTCCGCTCAAGATCGGCCGGCTGTCTGGCGCCCGCCTGAGGGCCATGAAACCCTGCCCCTTGCCGTCATTTATCCCGAAACTCAGATCTTCCAGACGCCATTCATCCTCGGCCTTGATCAGCCGGGTCTTCAGCGAGGCCTTCTTCCAGCTCTCGGTGCCGGCGACCCTCATTCGGGCGAGCGCCGCGACCGCCGGGACATCCGTCAACGAAAGCTCGATGTCACTGCTGCCCGCAAAACCATGGCGCAGGTTCACGACACCGGCAAACTTGCCCGCCATGCCTGGTATGTCCGAAGAGGCCTTGATGAAGGAATCTTGGCCACCAATCAGAAGCAGCGGTGCGCCTGTCTCCAGCTTGAGGGTGACGGGAACTCCCTTGTAGACGAGAGTGGCCGTGCCTGAGAGCGCGGCCGAAAGCCGAGGCCAGTCGACTTCGGCGTTGACGCCGCGTGCCTCGAACTGACGGCCGCTCGCCGCATCGACGAGCAGGATGCTTCCATCGATGACTTCAACCGAACCCACGTCGGCGTCAGCATCGGCATCGATCTGCTGCCCGTCAGTGCCGTTCGGCATAACCGAACGGACAGCTTCGCTGAGACGGCCCTCGTTGCTCCAATCCAGTCCACCGTCGACGCCCCGTTCGATGCGGATCGTCGGACGGACGAATTCGAAGGCGTTGAAGCGGGGTTCACCGACCAGGGCGGAGATCAGGCTGAAACTGGCGGACAAGGCTTGGATTTCGCCAAGGACCTGACGGGACGTGCCATCGTCCCTGCTCACGGTGATCCCGGTCAGGGTCACTTGCGGCGCGGGCCAGAAGGTCAGTTTGGAAACTCCGTCGATCGTGACATCGTGCCCGGTCCAGCGGGAAACGGCCGAGGCGAGTGCGGAGCGAACCAAGGCGCTGGAAACAAGATGGGGAGCCGCCAGCCGCAACCCGATGGATCCGAGAACGAGGACCACAATCGGGACGACGATGAGCTTGAGCAGCCGGCGCAACTTCATTCTGCGCGCTTCTCCATCATCCTGTCGCGAGGGGCGATCGGCTTCTGACATTCGCTTTCCTTTGTCGGGACTTCAGAACCGGTTGGCGACCTTTCTGCGCGATACAGGATTTGGCCGTCGGCTGCAAATCCAGTTGCTCCAATTCCTGCCGCAAATCCGGCTTCATGTCGCAGTGCAATATGCTATAAGCCTCAGCCATCTGCGGAGGAGAGTTTGATGGAGCAGTCACCCCTTTGGATCCCGTCGGAGCCATTCAAGGCCGCGCAGCCGATGCGCCATTTCATCGATTGGTGTGGCTCGTCCGTCGGCGCCCCTTCACAAGACTATGACACCTTTCACGACTGGTCGATCCGCGAACGCGGAGCGTTCTGGTCGGCTGTCTGGGATTATTGCGGCGTGGTCGGGTCCAAAGGCAGCGTCGCGCTGACGAACGGCGACGACATGCTGAAAGCGCGGTTCTTTCCGCATGCCGAGCTGAATTTTGCAGAAAACCTGCTCTCACATCCCGGCGAAGGCGACGCGCTGATTTTCCGGGGGGAAAACAAGGTTACCGACCGCTGGAGCTGGCAGAGGCTCACCGCGATGGTCTCGCGCCTGCAGCAGGCCATGCAGGGGATGGGAATAAAGTCAGGCGACCGAATTGCCGCCATGATGCCGAATATGCCGGAAACCGTCGCGCTGATGATGGCCGCCAGTTCTCTTGGTGCCATCTGGTCGTCCTGCTCGCCTGACTTCGGCGAACAGGGTGTGCTCGATCGCTTCGGCCAGATCGAACCGAGCCTGTTCATTGCCTGTGACGGTTACTGGTACAACGGCAAACGCCAGGATGTGGCCGACAAGGTGGCGGCGGTGGCGGCGAGACTCGCTGTGCCCGTGCTTGTGGTGCCTTACGCCGGAGACGCGTCAGCGCTCATCGAACTGCTCGAAAATGGCAGAAGCCTGGAACAGTACGTCGCGCCTTTCTCAGTGCAGGAGATCATTTATCGACGCCTGCCCTTTGCGCATCCGCTCTATATCCTCTTTTCTTCCGGAACGACCGGCGTTCCCAAGTGCATCGTGCATTCGGCGGGTGGCACCCTCTTGCAGCACCTGAAAGAACACCGGTTTCATTGCGGCCTCGCAGCCGGTGACCGATTGTTCTACTTCACCACCTGCGGCTGGATGATGTGGAACTGGCTTGCCTCCGGTCTCGCCTGCGGCGCCACGCTGTGCCTCTATGACGGCTCGCCCTTTTATCCCGATGGCAATGTGCTGTTCGACTATGCGGCGGAAGAGAAATTTGCGGTTTTCGGAACATCCGCAAAATACATCGACGCCGTGCGCAAGGGTGGGCTGACGCCGAAGACGACGCATGATCTGTCGAGCCTGCGGTTGATGACGTCAACAGGGTCGCCGCTCTCGCCGGAGGGCTTCTCCTTCGTCTACGATGGCATCAAGGACGATATCCAACTGGCGTCCATCTCAGGCGGTACCGACATCGTCTCCTGCTTCGTCCTCGGCAATCCACTGAAGCCCGTCTGGCGCGGCGAGATCCAGGGGCCAGGCCTGGGGCTCGCCATCGATGTCTGGAATGATGACGGGCAGCCAGTGCGGCGCGAAAAGGGTGAGTTGGTCTGCACCAAGGCCTTCCCCTCGATGCCCATCATGTTCTGGAACGATCCCGAGGGCGCAAAATATCATGCCGCCTATTTCGAGCGCTTCGACAATGTCTGGTGCCACGGCGATTTCGCCGAATGGACCGAACACGGCGGCATCGTTATCCATGGCCGATCGGATGCCACCCTCAATCCGGGTGGCGTGCGCATCGGGACTGCCGAGATCTACAATCAGGTCGAGCAACTGGACGAAGTCACCGAGGCGATCTGCATCGGACAGGACTTCGAAGACGACGTGCGCGTCATCCTGTTTGTCCGGCTTGTAGACGGTGTCACCTTGGACGAGGCGCTGGACAAGAAGATCAAGGCGAAGATACGCACCGGCGCATCGCCCCGCCACGTACCGGCGAAGATCATTCAGGTCCGTGACATCCCCCGCACCAAATCGGGCAAGATCGTCGAACTCGCCGTGCGGGAAGTGGTGCATGGGCGCCCGGTAAAAAACAAGGAGGCGCTGGCCAATCCGGAAGCGCTTGACCTCTTCGCCAACCTGGCCGAGTTGAAGACCTGACGCGATTGTGTCCCGAATTCTGTCGGCCCAAGAACATACACCTCAATTCTAGGGTATCCGGCATGGGGCGGCGGTAAGGATCTGTTAATTGGGATTTGGCAAGACTGTCGGCAACTTGGAGACGCACAATGATGTGCGGGCAGAGCCGGCTCCGGCTCCGAAGACATGATGTTGATCGCATTCTTCTCCGGTTCGACAGCATCCACTGCGGGCGGCTTCGGCCGCCCATTTTTTTTGCGCTGTCAGCGCGTGTCGTCGAGCGAGCGCGACACCAGCAGCACAGGGACCAATCCAGCGAGAATGATGATGATCGCAGCGACGGCGGCATCCTGTGCCATGCCGCGTGAGGCGTCTTCGTAGACCAGGGTCGCGAGCGTGTTGAAATTGAAGGGCCGCAGCAGGATCGTGGCGGACAGTTCCTTCAGCGTTTCGATGAACACCAGCAATCCAGCCGTGAGAACCGCCGGGCGAAGGTTGGGCAACAGGACCTGACGCAACGTCTGTGGCCCCGAGCGCCCAAGCGTGCGGGCTGCCATGTCGAGATGCGGGGATAGCTTCTGGAAGCCGGCGTCGATCGTGCCTTCCGCCATAGTGAGGAAGCGGACCGTGTAGGCATAGACGATGGCAAACCCCGTCCCTGACAACAACAAGCCGCTCGACACCCCGAAGACCTGCCGCAGAAAGCCGTCGAAGGCGTTATCGAATGCCGCGAGCGGGATCAGCACTCCGATGCCAAGCACGGTCCCGGGAATGCCGTAGCCGAGTGCGGCGAAGCGGCTAGCGCCGCGCGCCAAGCGGGAACGCTCGGTGCGCGCGGCATAGGCGAGCACGAAAGCAAGCAATACCGTGATCAGCGCTGCCGAGGCGGAAACGAGGGTCGAGTGCCACAGGGCATCGAGCAGCCGGGGTTCGAGGAAATCGCCCATCCGCCGCAGGGCAAAACCACCGAGCACGCTTACCGGCACCACGAAACCGAACAGGATCGGCAAAAGACAAAACACGGCGGCCAAGGCGCCTTTCATGCCCTGCAATCTGAGACCCACGGCATCGGCCACGACAGCCGTCGTCTTGTGGGTGGCAAAGCGCTGCCGCTTGCGCGCGCGACGTTCGACGAAGAGCAGCAAAGCGACGAGAGCGAGCATCACGCAGGCAATCTGCGCGGCACCGGCAAGGCTGCCACGGTTGAGCCACGTGTCGTAGATCGAAAAGGTCAGTGTCTGAACCCCGAGATATTCGACGGCTCCGATGTCGTTCAGCGTTTCCATCATCACGAGCGTCAAGCCGATCATGATCGCTGGTTTGGCCATGGGCACCTGGATCCGGGCGAAGACACGCAAGGGACCGGCGCCTAAGGTACGGGCCACATCAGCGGCCGCACGCCCCTGCATGAGGAACATCGAGCGGCAGGCGAGGTAGATGTAAGGATAGAGAACCGACGACATGACGAGAACGGCGCCGCCGAGAGAACGGATCTCGAAGAATCCATAATCGCGCGAGGAGGTGTAGCCGAAGACTGCACGGTAGAGCGTCTGCACCGGACCGGTGAAATCAAAGAACTCGCCAAAGGCATAAGCGGCGAGGTAGGACGGGATTGCGAGCGGCAGTACGAGAGCCGGCGACAGGAAGCGACGGAAGGGAAAATCGCAGGCGGCAACCAGCCACGCGGTCCCGATGCCGAAGGCCGCGGTGACCAGACCGGTGAAGAGCAGCAGCCAGAACGTGCGAAGCCCTGCCCTCGGGATGACGTTGGTCATCATGTGTTGCCAGTTGCCCGGATCGGACGACAGGCCGATGACAAAGATCGCGATGATCGGCATCAGCACCACGAGAGCCACGACCATCGCTGCCCGGGTGGCCGTGCCGATACGTGTGCGAACGGGAATGATCAGGGCGGCGGTGCCCGCGCTTTCGTCTGAGTACAAGCTGTCGGCCCTAGCGGATGCGGAGTGGACTTCCTCTAGCGCAAAGACCGGCCGAAGAAAACCGTGCGGATCATCGCAGGGTCAGACGGGAGGCCGATGATACCGTCTCGGCGGCGAGCCGAAGACCGAGCCCGCCGATCACGAGCGCCGCCAGCCGATCTACCGCAGTCTTCCAGCGCAGGTAGACACGCTGCGAATGTTGTGCAGAAAACGCGAGCGCCACGACGGCATACCAGGCCGCCTCGACCACGAAGATCGCGGGCGGCAGGACGAGCAAAAGGGCAAGCGGTGGCGAAGGCGGCATCAAGGCCGCAAAGATGCTGGCATAAACAACCGCTGTCTTCGGATTGCTGATCTGAGTCACGAAAGCGAGACCAAGACTTCGCAGGGGTGAAGCGCCCGCTCCGGGCTCGTTGCCAACTGCCGCAGAGCCCAACGGAGCCTTCGCGCCCTGCCAGATCCGGATACCGAGATGAACGAGGTAAAGGCCGCCGGCGAATTTCAGCGCCAGATAGAGCCACTCGACCTGTTGAAGGAGCGCAACGAGCCCGAGCAGCGCCAGCGTTGCGAAAAAGGCGCCTCCGAGCCCCATGCCGATGGCCGATGCCAGACCGTGGACGCGGGAATGCGAAATGGAGATGCGGGAGACAAGAACGAAACTCGGCCCCGGGCTCATGGCCCCGATTGCGATTGCAAAGAGAATGCCTGCGAGTACGCCGAGCGTGGTCATGGTCGATTCACCTGGTTCTTCGTGTCATTGCGCGGACACGTCTTGACACGGACCCGATGACTCAAAGCATATCGAGCCTGCGTGCCCCGTCTCAAGCCTCACGATTTGAGGGGCAACTGACCTCGGGTCGCCGGACGTCAATCCGCCAAGACCCGCGGCGACGGAAAGGTCACCTCGACCAGGGTGCCTTCGTTCGGCGTGGACGAAATGGCGAACTGGGCGCGATTGGCATCAACCATGGCTTTGGTCAACGGCAGACCGAGACCCGTCCCGTCCCCACGATTGCGCGGCGTCCCCGTCGAGACCTGGCGGAAGGGCTTCATTGCCTGCTCCAGTTCGCTTCTCGACATGCCGATACCGGTGTCGCGGATCCGCAGGGTGACGCTGCCATTCGCCTCGTAGGACGTCGATACGATGATCTGCCCGCCAGCCGGTGTATAGCGAATGGCGTTTGCGAGGATGTTGAGCGCGATCTGCTTGATCGAGCGACCATCGGCCACGACATTCGGAACGGCCTGGGACAGGGCGGTGCGGATAATCACACGCTGGCTGTTGGCCTGGGGCTGAACAATCGAAACCGCAGCCTGGACCATATCGTTTAACCCGACAGAGGCGAAATCGAGTTCCATCTCGCCCGCTTCGATCTTTGAGATATCGAGCAGGTCATTGACGATATCGAGGACATGCCGTCCGGAACGGACGATGTCATGGGCGTATTCGCCGTAGCGCGGGTGACCAACCGGACCGAAGTGCTCATTCGCCATCATATCGGCAAAACCGATGATGGCATTGAGCGGGGTGCGGATCTCGTGGCTGACGCGGGCGAGGAAGTCGGTCTTGTGAGCGTTGGCGGTCTCGGCGGCGCGCTTGGCGTTGCGCAGTTCCTCCTCGGTCCGCTTCCACTGGGTGATGTCCCGGATCACCGCGCAAAACCCATTCGACGAGTTGAGGCGGCCAATGGTCATGAACAGCGGCAAGAAGCCGCCGGAGGCCTCGCGACCGATGACTTCGCGCCCGTCGTTGAGAACGCTCGCCACGCCGTGGCCGGATAGGCCGTTCAGATAGTCGAGGATCGACTTCTGGCTCTCATGGGCAAAGAGCATGACGAAAGGCTTGCCGCGTGTCTCCATGTCATCGAAGTTGAACAGGGCACTCGCGGCCCGGTTCATCGACCGGATGTCGCCGTCCGAATCGAGAATGACAACGCCATCGGTCGCGGTTTCCAGGATCGAGCGCAGTTCATCCACCTCGACCTTGAGGCGCGCCATTTCGGCGCGCTGGGCCTGTTCCGCAGCCGGCGCCTCGCTTCGGATATCGACCTGTTGCGGGCCGGTCGCGGCGTCGCCCGGCTGGGCGATCAAAGCCAGCATCAAGGCGCTTGCTTCGTCAAAGCGGACAGACTGCAGACGGGCTGTAACCGGTACCAGGCGGTCATCGGCACAGACGGCCACGACACGGCCGGACTGGCCGTCGTTCTCGTCCGAATCCTGGCGCTGAATCAGCGCATCAAGCCCGCCGACGGCGTCCAGTTCGTCGAGCGAGGCGTATCCGGTCAGTGCAAAGAATTCTGGATTGGCGTGGATGAGCCTGTCGCCAACATGGACCAGAAGAGCAACGGGCATGAGATCGACGATCTCGGCAGTGAGGCAGCGGTCGCGACGCGACGGCAGGCCGTCGAGCGTGGGCGCCGTTGAAGGCTCAGCCAAGGCTGCGGCTGCAATTTCGGGTTCCGACGGTGTGGGCTCGGCCGGCGCATCGACCCGCGCCGCGTCCTCGGTCGAGGACGCACTGGCGGATGTGGCGGTCGTGTCGGCAGCGGTGATGGGCCCGGACGGCGGAGACATGCTGAGCGCCGGCGGAGGTGCGGATGCGGGGTTCAGCGATTCTTCCACGCGCGCGCGAAGACCGAGAGGATCGAGCTTTCGGGCAATCTCGCGGAAAGCTGCCTGTTCGCCCGGGGTCAGGTTCTCACGGCTGCGGCTTCGGTGCTCTTCGAGCTGGACGATCTTGTCCGGCTGGTTGGGCTTTTGCGGCTGCATGATGCGAAGCACCGGCGGCTCATAGGTATTAGCCGGGCGGGGCCCTTCATCATTCGCCGGCTTGGCGGAGGATGCTGTCTCTGCGTCATTGGCAAGAGGTGAGCCTGCATCGGCCGCCGTGGCGGCGCCGATATCGGAAGCCGCGTCCTGCGAGACGAAAGCTCCATCGTCATCACCCACCACCCAGCGGTCGACGTCATCGAGCTCCGGATGATGCAGTTGCTCTTCTTCGAAATCCTCCGGCGGGTGTTCTTCGCCTTCACGCAGTTCGGACAGGAACTCTTCGAGATCTTCCTCTCGCGAGCTGTCGGACAGATTCTCATCGGCCGGATCGTCTGCAGTTTCAACCGTCGACACGAAGGTCAGACCTGTCGCATTCGGATCTTCCTGGGCATCGGCTGAACGGACGATGCCGAAGCCGCGGAACCCGTCGAAATCCCGGTTGCGGGTATAGGTTGGCAAAGCCGCGAGATCGACGGGCACCACCAGGCTCGTTCCCTCGACCGGCCACAAAATGGTCTTTCCGGACCAGGTGTCGCGCTTCTTCAGAAGCTCACCGATCTTGCCATCCGGATCGAGGTTGAACAGGGCGGCGAGATCGGAAAAGGCGACGCCATTGATATCTGCGGCCCGAGGACCGACAGCCTGGGCGAATTCCGCGGAGACTTCGCTGAAACGGCCTTCGGCATCGATCTTCCAAACGAAACGGGTGGCACGGCGCCCCGGTTCGAAGACAAAGGGATTGCTCCCATCGGCCACAGGGGTATCGAACATCCGGACCGTGGTCGCGGCCGCGACAGACCGGTCGATGGATGCCTCGACGGTTTCGGGTGTGGTCGCGACGACCGCATCAGAGGATGCCTTCTCGCCAGTCTCGTCGGTCGCCTCTGTATCAGTCTCCGCCTCCGCCTCCGACAGGTCCGATGCCTCGTGATCGCGATTTGCGGCCGTGCCTTCAGCCTCTCCGGAAGAGGACGGCCCTGCGGCGATTGCGTCGGAACCACTTACACTATCTTCGCCTACCGTATCGCGCGCCTGCTCGGAGGCAGCACCGGTTTCGACGTCGCGCCCACCCTCTGGGGCGAAGGTTTCCTGATCCGAATCAGCAAGACCTGCATCGTCTTCCGCAACAGGCTCGATCTCTTCGATGGCACCGATTGCCTCGATGACGTCGGAGAAAGCTTCGGGGCTCTCGTTTGCGTCCGGCTCCCGCTCAGAAACGGCATGGCCTCCCGCAGCCGCAGGCGCATCTTGATGATCGACACGAACCGGCTCGGCGATCGCCGCGGCACGGTCTTCGTCTGCCGCGTCAAGCATGTCCGCCGATTCGGTCGGTTGCGCGAAATCGTCGCTCGGGTCCATCTGGCCGAGGATGGTCTCCACGGCAAACAGGAGATGCAGCGAAGGATCATCGGAGATTTTACCGATGGCGGCCGGGAGGTAACCACGACCTGTCGGGATGGGGCGCTTCACCAGGCGATCGGCATCAGCCTCGACCAGATTGACCAGCATGCGGGCCGTCTGGGGCGTCACGCCGAGTTTCGAAAATTCGGACGAGCCCGCAATCACGGTCCCCTCCCCATCCAACACGGCCATGTGCGTGTCCGGATCATCGAAGCCGCTCATCAGGTCGCGCGCACGCTCATCAACGCCCGGACGCCCCTTGCCGAGGGCGGGCACCGCCAGAAGCACGACGGCTTCACCGGGGCGAATCTCGATTCGCTCTGCAGTCGCCGTCACGGGCACCTTCTGGAAACCGGCAGTCACCCGCAGCATCAGGCTGCGGCTGTCACCGGTTGCATGCAGCTGGCGGGCGACAGCGTCGATCTGGCGGAAGGTGACATCGGCCCGATCGGGCCCCTCTTCAAGGAAATCGTAGATCAAGGGCTGGCCAAAGAATCGGGCGCCCGCACCATTGCACCACAACACCCGCTCCAGCGCCTTCGAAAACAGCACGAGAGCCTCGCCCCGGGCAAGCCTGGGGCGGATCAGATCATGCACGGCGACATCGATGAAGGGGTATTGGGCGGGCATTGCTGAACCTGTCACGTCATGGCCTCGAAAGGCAAATTAACAGATTTTTAATAGCTAGGGAGGGGCTTGGGGTCCAGAAAGTGGCCCTTGTTTCGGTCGATAAGGTTAATCGCCCTGAATTTCCACATGCAGGAATTCTAATTGTGCGCCGCACAATGATATTGCAATGCACAATAATCGGTGCTATATACTCCTCATCAGAGACACAATGAGGGTCCGCAACACCCTCCCCAAAAGAGGAAATGCATCATGACCAAGGATATCTTCTCGTTCTCCAGCTTCGACCCTTCCAAGCTGCAGGAAAGCTTCCGTGACTTCGCCGAAAAGGGCGCTGCCCAGTCGAAGGAAGCCTATGCCAAGATGAAGAGCGCCACCGAAGAAGCCACCAAGACCGTCGAAGCCACTGTGCAGACGGCCCAGGCAGGCACTGTCGAACTGGGCCTCAAGGCAATCGACGCGCTGCGCACCAACACCGAGCATTCGCTCTCGCACCTCGAAGCCCTGCTCGGCGTGAAGTCGGTTGCCGAACTCGTCGAACTGCAGACCTCCTTCATCCGCAAGCAGGCTGAAGTGACGATCGAGCAGGCCAAGGCAATTCAGGAAACCGCCAAGAAGGTTGCCGAATCCGTCGCAAAGCCGGGCAAGGAAGCCGCAGAAAAGGTCGTTTCGACCTTCAAGGCCGCCTGATCCGTCTTCGAGAGACAAGATCCTCCCAGATCAAGGGGCCGGGCTTTCGAGCGCGGCCCTTCTTCATTCAAGCGCATTTTGCATCATCCGCAGAAAGGGCTTGAAAAAAAATCCGACTGCTCGTATGTGACCCCTCGACGGCGTCAGCGACGCAGTCATGTGCGGTTGTAGCTCAGTTGGTTAGAGCGCAGGTTTGTGGCACCTGAGGTCGGAGGTTCGAGACCCCCCAACCGTACCATTTCTCTTCATCTCCATGATATTCACATGTTCGACGCGGCGATGCTGCGTTTTTTTGTGCTGTCACGCGGTCTTGCTCGGCCGGCGGCCTGCCAGAAGGTCCTTATGGGCGGCAAGCAGTTTTGCCATCCGATCGACGACGGTGCGGATCTCCCGACGATGGCGGTCATCGTTGTTCATGACGATCCACTGGCGGTGACGGAGCGGGTCGATTTCCTCCCCCGTGCGTTCCAGCGTCGGATCGAGATCGCCCACGAAGCAGGGTAGGACAGCCATTCCCGCGCCCGCCCGCACCAGATCGAGCAGCGAGCGCGGACGGTTGACCGTGACGACGATGCGATCCGGCTTGTTTTCATGCGGCCAACGCAGATAGTTCGACACGGCGTTTTCCGTATCCACCGCCAGCCATGGCTCGGCCCCGATCCAATCCCGATTGCGGGCACGATAGGCGGCGTAGGCCACCTCTCCTGCCGCCACTGCGGCGAGATTGGGTTCCTCCGGCTCGAAGGCCCGGATGCCGATATCGCTTTCCCGATGCGCGAGGCGGGCTCGCTGTTCGGCGATGTGCATGTCAATCCTGAAGGGGTCACGCTCACTGCGAACGGCATGCATGTTCTGCGCCACCAGCCACGCAATCCAGGTGCCGAGGCTGACGCGCACCAAAGCCTGACCGCCGGTTCCGCGGCGCCATTCCTCGACCTTGCGGCTCGCCGCCTCCAACTCGGACAGTTGCTCCAGCAACTGGCCGCCATCCGGCGTCAGGCGATAGCCTGTCTGACTGCGCAGGAAGAGTTCCCGCCCCAGGCGCTGTTCAAGCTCCACCATTCGCCGACCGAGCGTGGCGGGGCTCAGTCCGATCATCTCAGCCGCTGCCGTCAACCCGCCCTGACGCGCGACGACGATAAAGAGTTGGTACGCATCCCAGGCAATGTCTTTCATAGATGAAATAGATAGTGCATTCAGCGGCGTTTATACAGCCAAATATGAGCGATATTGTCCTCGTATCGCAAACATCAACGGGAGGACCGATTTGGTGACCGAACCTTCGATAATGATGGCATTCGTCCTGCTGCGCAGAGAACCAAGGATGCGCAGTCTGAGGGATGAGGATGCGTTCTACCGGCAATATTCGGAGCCTCTGTCTCTTCGGCTCCACCGCAAATGGCTCCGTCTCCTTGGATGGATCTCCAGGTCGCGAACCGTCCTTTCCGGGACGATGGTACGGCACGGGACCTGTGTTCAAACGGATCCTTGCTGATCAATGCAGAAGAGCCCGGTAACGACACCGGGCTCTTCTGGTCTTGTTGTGGAACTCTCGGGTCAAGCTGCCCGAGCCGCCCCCTGCCCGCGATCCGCCTCGATGCGGAACTGTTGCAGCAAGTCGCGTAGCGCATCGGTCTGCATCGACAGGTCCTGTGTTGCAGCCGTTGCCTCTTCCACCATGGCGGCGTTCTGCTGGGTCATCTGATCCATGCGGTTGACCGCCCCATTGACCTCCTGCAAGGCGCCAGACTGTTCGCGGCTCGTTGCTGCGATCTTTTCGACGTGGTCGCTGATTGCTGCGATCTGGGTACCGATGCGGGAGAGGACTTCGCCCGTCTGCTGGACATGGGTCGAGCCGCTCGCCACTTCCGTTGCGGAGCGGTTGATCAGGCTCTTGATCTCCTTGGCCGCATTGGCCGAGCGCTGGGCGAGTTCGCGCACTTCCTGAGCCACAACGGCAAAACCCTTGCCGGCTTCGCCCGCGCGGGCGGCTTCGACGCCTGCGTTGAGGGCCAGAAGATTCGTCTGGAAGGCGATTTCATCAATGACGCCGATGATGTTGGAGATCTGTCGCGAGGCGTCTTCGATCCGACCCATAGCCGAGATCGCACTGCCGACCACGACGGCGGATTCGTCGGCGTTCTTCTTGGCTTCGCGCACGACACCGTTCACCTGTTCCGCGCGCTCCGAGGAGGAGCGAACGGCCGCCGTGATCTCGTCAACGGCCGCTGCAGTTTCCTCAAGCGAGGCGGCCTGCTGTTCCGTGCGACGGGCGAGGTCGAGGGCCGACTGCGCCATCTGCCGACCATTGTTCTGAATCTGATCCACGTTGCCGGAGATCTGGTGCATCGTGTCGCGCAGGCGGGCGAGCGAGAGATTGAAATCGGTGCGCAGCTGTTCGAGGCGGCCGTGGAAGCGGCCTTCGATCTCGAAGGAGATGTCGCCCACCGCAAGACGCTCCAGCGCCTGGGCGAGCTTGCCGACGGCATGCTCGATCTGGCGGTCGAGGGCCTGCTTCTCCTCGTCGTTGCGCCGGCGTTCGGCCTCGGCTTCGATCTGCTCGCGCTGGCGCTCGGCTTCAATCTCGATCTTGCTGCGGGCGTTTGTCTTGAAGACAGCCAGCGCGCGCGCCATGGCGCCAATCTCGTCACCGCGCTTGTCGCCGGCAATACCGGCTTCGAGATCGCCTTCGGCGAGGCGCTGCATGGTGGCGGTGATGTGAGCGATCGGGCGCTGCAGTGTCAGCACAAGGGCAAAACCACCGATGATGGCGAGGATGACACCGGCGATCGTTGTGCCGATCGACAGGCGATTTGCTTCCTGACGCTCGGTGCCGGCCGCATCCTTTTGCAGGTCGGCGAAGGATGTGAGCGATGCCCAGATCGAGTCCATGGTGCGGCTAGCATCGGCAAAGCTCTCGGCACGCGCGGTGCTCGTCTGGACCAAGGTTTCGGAATCGCTGGCGAGTGCTGCGAGGAGCGGCTGGATCGCGGCGGTGAGGCTCTCATAGAAAGCCTTGTCGGCGATGCTGCCGCCGAGCACGACGAGATTGTCACCGACCAGCTTGATCTGGCGCAGCAGCGGCTCGCGAGCCTTTTCGTCCTTGACGGTCAGGAAGTTGGCGGCGACCAGACGCAGGTCGTAGACATCCGAGACCAGCATGCGGCTGCCGACCTGCACGTCATCGGCCTGAACGGCGCCCGTTTCGACGGCGGCGAATTTCTCCACCGACAGGGCGTATTTCTCCTTCGCACCCTGCTCGAGCGTTGCCGCGAACCCACGGAAACGAGCAACGATGGAGCCGAGCGCACGACCGGCATCAAGGCTGGTGTCTCCGGTCGCGATCTGGGTCTTGATTTCACCGATCGCGGCCTGGAACTCCTTGCCCATTGGCTTCAGCTTTGCCGGCAGGGCATTGGCGATCTTGCGCTGGGTCTTGACCAGTTCAGGGATCTGCTTCTGCAGATAGGGGATCTGCGCTTCCGGCAGACCGGCGGCGAAATAGCCGCGGATGAATTCGGAGAGCTGTGAACCGGCCGCTGCGAGACGCTCAGCCTCGCGTAGCGCCGCCTTGGCGTCACCTTCGCCGCTCACGACGGCGCGCTGCAGCTTCTGCGCTTCGTCGGCCACGCGGATCTGCTGGGCCATCAGGCCTTTCAGATGCTCCTGGATGGCGGCGGCGGTCTCAACCTCCGACTGATGCAACTGCCACAGCACGTCGATCTTCTGGTTGATCGCTCCGGTTCCGGCAATCGCTTCATCCAGGAAATTTCGGCCCATGCCGCCTTCACCAATCTCGGCGATATTGTCCTGCAGGGTGGCCTGCTGGGCATCGAGCTGGGAAAGCACGGCGGTGCGGGTCTCTTCGGACGTTTCACCCAGGAAACGGGTCATTGCTGCGCTGGCCGTGCGGAAACCGTTGAGCGAACGCATAGTGCCGTTGGAGATTTCCATGCGCTGCTGCAGCAGACCGGAAGCATAAAGACCCATCAGGCCGACGGCCGTAATGGACAGGACAAAGGGAAGCACGAAGGCGACAACCTTTGTCGAAATTGAAAATCGGGACAAAATCTGATCAATCAAAACACGTCCTCCACGCGGCGGAGACGGGACTCCTCCGACAATTCAATGCCACGCAGACGGGTCTGCGACGACATCACTCCACTCCGTGGACCAGCATGACAGCAAAAGTATCAAGGTGAGGTTAAGCGCTGCATTGGGGCGGGGGCAGCTGCGTCGGTTTCTGTGCCGTCGCGGCGCAAACGAGACCGTCTCCACACGAGAACGCCACGTTTCAAGTGTCGACCACGTTTAGTCGAGGTCGATCAGGCGATCCACGGCCAAGTGAATGCACGGGCCGAGGCCCGCTGAGGTCGAATTTCGGGCGTTTGCTTCAGCCGAGGATATAGCCGGCGGCGAGGGTCGCCAACATGCTTGCGCCAAACAGACTGCTGATGACCAGCGCGCGGAGGGTGTTGCGCTCTTCGTCCTGCCGGCGGCTGACGGCGATGGCAATGGCGCGGGGCTTGCGGTTCTCAGAGGTCATCCATGCAATCCTTGAAAAGGTCGTGACGAGAACATGCCTAACGGCTGCCGACCAGACCTCATGTCACGCCCACGGCTGGCGCGCCGGCATTCTGTCAGGATGGCTGAGGCATGTTAACAAGTCCTGAATTACAATGCAAAGCTTGCCCGTAACCGGCGAAAACTTCAGAGGCTTTCGCCAACTGCATGGCCCGAGGCCCAGGCCCATTGAAAATTGAAACCGCCGAGCCAGCCGGTGACGTCGACGCATTCTCCGATAAAGAAGAGGCCCGGGACCTCCCTCGCCTGCAGGGTGCGGCTGTCGAGATGGCGGGTTTCCACACCGCCCAGGGTGACTTCGGCGGTCCGATAACCTTCCGATCCGGCCGGTTTCAGGCGCCAGGCGCTGATCTGCGCGGCCAGCGCCACGAGAGCCTTGTCGGAAAGGTCGGCAAGCGGGCGTTCCAGTCGATGCGTTTCCGCGAGATATTGGGCGAGACGCTTCGGCAGATGCTGCGACAGCACGGTCTGGACCTGCTGCCGGCCGTTTTCGCGCTTGGCGGACTTCAGGATTTCGACGAAATCCCGGTTCGGTTCCAGCGACAGGACGATCTCATCGCCCTCACGCCAATAGCTCGATATCTGCAGGATAGCCGGCCCGGAGAGACCGCGATGGGTGAAGAGCATAGCCTCGCGGAAATGCGTCTTGCCGTGGGCGATGTCGGCCTCGACGGCGACGCCGGATAGTTCGGACAGGGACGAAAGCAGATTGGGTTCCAGCGTCAAGGGCACCAGTGCGGGTCTGGTCTCCGTAACCGATAAACCAAACTGTTCTGCAATCCGGTAGGCGAAGCCCGTTGCGCCCATCTTCGGGATCGACTTTCCGCCGCAGGCGACCACGAGATTGCGAGCGCGGACGGGTCCCTCACTCGTCTGCAGCCCGAATCCGTCCAAATTTTTGCTCACCTCGGAAATCTCACAGGACAGTCGCAATTCGACATGGGCGGCACGCATCTCCTCCAGGAGCATGCGGATGATATCCTTTGCGCTATCGTCGCAGAAAAGCTGGCCGAGGGTCTTTTCGTGCCATGCGATCTTGTGGCGGTCGACCAAGGAAATGAAGTCGGCGGGGGTGTATCGGGCAAGCGCGGACTTTGCGAAATGCGGATTTTCGGAGAGGTAATTCTTCGGGCCGGCGTGGATATTGGTGAAATTGCAGCGACCACCGCCGGAGATCCGGATCTTTTCGCCCGGCGCTTTGGCGTGGTCGAGCACGATGACAGAGCGCCCCCGCCGTCCGGCGGTGAAGGCCGCCATCATGCCGGCGGCGCCGGCGCCGATAATGGCGACGTCATAGGTCATGGCCATGGCAACTCTCCTGTCAAATCCGCGTCTGTCGGCAAACTTTGATCAAACTCGCCGGTTACCCCCTCGCCATTAAGGAAAGTCCGGCTATGATGGAACCCATCAACAACCAACCGGTGAGACATGCCCGCGAAGAAATCCATGCTGAGACCCCAGAGCGCGCCCTCCAAAAAAGCGGTCATTCCGCCGGATCCCGGATCGAAGCGTGGTGTCTCCAACTGGAAGGAAGCGGCAACCTGGCTTCGCGCGCGCGGCATCGAGGACATCGAATGCATCACGCCCGACCTCGCCGGTGTCCCGCGCGGCAAAATGATGCCGTCCTCAAAGTTCACCTCGAACACGTCGCTGGCGCTGCCTTCGGCGCTCTATCGCCATACGATTTCGGGCGAATATCCGGATGAAACCGAAAATTTCCGTTACGAGCCGCGCGATAGCGACCTGAAGCTGGTGCCCGATCTCTCGACGCTATCCGTCGTGCCCTGGGAAACCGATCCGACGGCACAGGTCATTTGCGACATCGTCAATGTCGACGGCGAGAACGTCTCCTATACGCCTCGCAACGTGCTCAAAAACGTATTGAAGCTCTACGAGAACAAGGGCTGGAAGCCGGTCGTGGCGCCGGAAATCGAGTTCTATCTCGTCGCGATGAACGACGATCCGGACTATCCGCTGCATCCGCCGAAGGGGCGGTCTGGCCGCTCGATCGTCGGCGGTCAGGGCTATTCGATCGCCGGCATCAACGAGTTCGACGAGTTGATCGACGACATCTACCACTTCTCTGAAAAGCAGGGGCTGGAGATCGACACGCTGATCCATGAAGAGGGGCCGGCCCAACTCGAGATCAACCTGCGTCACGGAAATCCGATCGAGCTTGCCGACCAGGTCTTCATGTTCAAGCGCACGATCCGCGAGGCGGCGCTGAAGCACGGGATCTACGCGACCTTCATGGCGAAGCCCATGCAGGGCCAGCCGGGCTCTGCGATGCACATCCATCAGTCGGTGGTGGACATCAAGACCGGCAAGAACGTGTTCTCCAATCCCGACGGCTCGGCATCGGCGGAGTTCTTCCACTTCATCGGTGGCATGCAGAAATACGTGCCGAGTTCGCTAGTGATGCTGGCCCCCTATGTGAATTCCTATCGCCGCCTGACGCCGGACATGGCAGCTCCCGTCAACAATGCCTGGGGCTACGACAACCGTACGACGGCGTTCCGTGTCCCGGTTTCGGATGCTGCCGCCCGTCGTGTCGAAAACCGTCTGCCGAGTTCGGATGCCAATCCCTATCTCGCGCTGGCAGCCTCGCTCGCCTGCGGTTATCTGGGCATCGTCAAACAGATCGAGCCGACGGCCGCTGCCGAAGGTTCGGCCAACGAAGGCTCCGTCGATCTGCCGCGAGGCCTGCTCGAAGCAGTCGCACTGCTTGAAGGTGAACCCGACTTCAACGAGGTCTTCGGCGCCGAGTTCGTCGGCCTCTATGCCGGTGTGAAGCGCGGCGAGTTCGAGACCTTCATGCAGGTTATCAGCCCATGGGAACGCGAATTCCTCCTGCTCAACGTGTGAGGATGACAAAACCATGACCTGGCAAAGCCCCATCGCACCGGGAATCTCCTGGTATCAGGCCAGCGTCGGCGATCGACCGGAATATCCGGCGCTCGACGGCTCGGTCTCAGCAGACGTTGCCATCATCGGCGGCGGCTATACAGGCCTGCAGGCGGCCTTCAATCTCTCCCGTCTTGGAGCCTCCGTCGTTCTCATCGAAGGCAGCCGTTTCGGGGACGGCGCATCCGGCCGCAATGGCGGACAGTTGGGCACCGGGCAGCGCGCCTGGCCGACCGAACTGGAGGCGGAACTCGGCTATGAGCGGTCGAAGGCACTGTTCGACCTTGCAGAAAATGCCAAGCATTATCTGCTCGACTTCGCCGAGCAGCACGGCATCGACATCGACTACATACCTGGGCAGATGAATGTCGCGCACAAACGCGGCTGGGAGAAGGATTACCGCCACGACGCCGAAGTGATGGCCACTCGCTACGGTTATCCGCATGTCTCGTTCATGGACCGCGAAGAGACCGGGCAACGGGTGGGGTCGACCCGCTTTCACTATGGAGTGAGAGATACGGGCACCGGGCACATCCATCCCTTGAAGCTTCTTGTCGGTCTGGCGCGGGTTGCGGCCTCTGCAGGGGCAAAGATCCACGAGATGACGCCGGCCAGCGCGATCCGGCAGGCCGGTGGCAAGACGGTGATCGATACGCCGAGGGGCACCATCACCGCGGATCGGGTGCTCATCGCCACCAATGCCTATATCGGCAATCTTGAGCCGGTGACGGCCGCGCATGTCATGCCGATCCGTTCCTTTATCGGGGCGACCGTGCCGCTCGACAAATTCCCGGACGTGCTCCCGGGCTCGGAGGCGGTTGCCGACAGTCGTTTCGTGGTGCGATATTTCCGCAAGACGCGGGACGGGCGGCTGCTGTTCGGGGGCCGCGAAGCTTACACTTCGGACAGTCCGCGCGACATATCGAGCCATATCCGCCGGCAGATCGCAGAGATCTATCCGAGCCTGGCTTCCGTCGAGATGACCCATGCCTGGGGAGGCTCAGTCGGGATCACAATGCCGCGCAAACCGTTCGCGCGGGAGGTGCTGCCCGGCGTCACCTCGCTTGCCGGCTATTCCGGCCATGGCGTGATGCTGTCCAACTATTCCGGCAAGATGTATGCCGACATGGTGGCCGGCAATGCCAGCGAGCTCGACATCCTGAAGGACCTCAAGATCCCGCCTTTCCCAGGTGGCGGCCGGTTGCGCAAACCGCTGCTGTTTCTCGCTCTCACCTGGTATGCCCTGCGGGATCGTTTCTGACAGCGGCCCGCGATCCAATGTCGCAGACAAGGCGGTCTTCGGCCTTTCGGCGGCATTGGACCGACAAAAATCCGCCCGCAGGGTGGCTTTTTTAAATCGATTAGATTAGAACCGGTGCAACGCTTTTCCGAACGAGAGACGCCGCATGAGCAGCCAGATCATCCCCGTGGAACCCTTTGACTACGTCGTCTTCGGCGGCACCGGCGATCTTGCCGAGCGCAAGCTCCTGCCGGCCCTCTATCATCGGCAGCTGGCCGGGCAGTTGACGGAGCCGACACGTGTCATCGGCGCGTCACGTACGGCCATGACCGACGAGGACTATCGCAAGTTCACGCTCGACGCGCTGAAGGAACATCTGAAGGCGGAAGAACTGGAAGAGGCGGAGGTCGCCAAATTCCTCGCGCGCATCCATTACGTTTCCGTCGATGCGAAGTCAGATCAGGGCTGGGAAGATCTCAAGAAGCTTCTCGATCAGGGCAAGGATATCGTTCGCGCCTTCTATCTGGCCGTCTCGCCCTCGATCTTCGGCGACATTGCAGACAAGATCCGTGATCACAAGCTGATCACCAAGTCGACCCGCATCGTCGTAGAAAAGCCGATCGGTCGCGACCTCGCATCGGCGCAGGCGCTGAACGACACGATCGGTAAGGTTTTCAAGGAAGAGCAGATCTTCCGCATCGACCACTATCTCGGCAAGGAGACGGTGCAGAACCTGATGGCGCTGCGCTTTGCCAATGCGCTTTACGAGCCGCTGTGGAATTCCGCCCATATCGACCATGTCCAGATCACGGTCGCCGAGTCCGTCGGACTTGAAGGCCGCGTGACCTATTACGACAAGGCCGGCGCGCTGCGTGACATGGTGCAGAACCATATCCTGCAGCTGCTCTGCCTTGTTGCCATGGAAGCCCCCTCTTCTCTCGACGCGGAAGCCGTTCGTGACGAGAAGCTGAAGGTGCTGCGTTCGCTGAAGCCGATCACACCGGCCAATGTCGAGAAGCAGACGGTTCGCGGTCAGTATCGCGCCGGGGCTTCGGCGGGCGGCGCGGTCAACGGCTATCAGGAAGAACTGGGCGCGGTTTCCGACACGGAAACCTTCGTTGCCATCAAGGCCGAGATCAACAACTGGCGCTGGGCGGGCGTTCCCTTCTATCTGCGCACGGGCAAGCGTCTGGCGACCCGCATGTCGGAAATCGTCATCGCCTTCAAGCCGATCCCGCATTCGATCTTCGGCGATGCGGCGGGCCGGATCGAAGCCAACAAGCTGGTCATCCGCCTGCAGCCGGACGAAGGCGTCAAGCAGTGGCTGATGATCAAGGATCCAGGTCCGGGCGGCATGCGCCTGCGCCATGTCTCGCTCGACATGAGCTTTGCTCAGGCTTTCGACGTGCGCAATCCGGATGCCTATGAACGCCTGCTGATGGACGTCATCCGTTCGAACCAGACGCTGTTCATGCGCCGTGACGAAGTCGAAGCTGCGTGGAAGTGGTGCGATCCGATCCTGAAGTCCTGGGAAGAGATCGGCCAGAAGGCGCAGGGCTATACGTCTGGCACCTGGGGTCCGAGCCAGGCTATTGCGCTGATCGAGCGCGACGGCCGCACCTGGCACGAAAACGACTGAGGCCGGGATCGATGGCGCATGAGATGAAGACATTCGCGACGGGCGCCGCGCTTGCGGAGGGGCTTGCCGACGCCGTTGCGGCAGCGCTTTCCGCTGCGATCGCCAGACAGGGCGAAGCGACGCTTGCCGTTTCCGGCGGCTCGACGCCCAAGGCGTTTTTCGAGGCGCTTTCGACGCGTCATCTCGATTGGCCGAAGGTCAAGGTCACGCTGGTCGACGAGCGTTTCGTTCCGGAAGACAATCCGCGTTCGAACCATTTGCTGGTGAAGACGCATCTTCTGAAGAATGCTGCGGCGACAGCACAGTTCGTGCCACTCTATCGGCCCGAAGCCAGCATCGAGGAAGCCGCGCTCAAGGCGTCGGATGTCATTCCTGGAATGAAGGAACCGTTCGATGTCGTCATTCTCGGCATGGGTACGGATGGCCATACAGCCTCCTTCTTCCCCGGCGGCGACCATCTTGACGCTGCACTCGACCTTGCCCTGCCCCGCCGTGTTATGACCATGGAAGCGCCTGGCGCCGGAGAGGCCCGGCTTACGCTTTCCTTTTCTGCTCTTCAGGATGCCGGCCTGCTTGTCGTCCATATTGAGGGCGCCGAAAAGAAGAGCGTGCTGGACAAGGCGCTGGCCGGGACCGATGAGGCCGAAATGCCGATCCGTTCAGTGCTTGAACGGGCGGCCACGACGCCCGAGATCTATTGGGCGCCCTGAACCGGTGACCCCGGCCATGCCGCGGCGGAACGCGGTCTGGCCCGATGCGCGATAACCCGATGTCCGGGCCCGGGAGGCCCTGCGCGCAGCGTGACCAGACGCGCGCGCCTTAAGAGGAGCGAAATCCGATGAGTGCAGACAGCCGTATCGAAGCCATCACCAAGCGGATCGTCGAACGATCCAAGCCGACCCGCGAAGCCTATCTCGACCGGACCCGCCGCGCGATCTCGAAGGGTGTTCACCGCTCGACACTGTCCTGTGGCAACCTTGCCCATGGCTTTGCCGTCTGTTCCCCCGCCGACAAGGCAGCGCTCGCCGGAGACGTGGTCCCGAACCTCGGCATCATCACCGCCTATAACGACATGCTGTCCGCCCACCAGCCGTTCGAAACCTACCCCGCACTGATCCGCCAGGCGGCATCCGAAGCGGGCGGTGTGGCGCAAGTCGCAGGTGGCGTTCCGGCCATGTGCGATGGCGTGACCCAGGGCCAGCCGGGCATGGAGCTGTCGCTCTTCTCGCGCGATGCGATCGCGATGGCTGCCGCCATCGGCCTCAGCCACAACATGTTTGATGCGGCCGTCTATCTCGGCGTCTGCGACAAGATCGTACCGGGGCTCATGATCGCGGCGCTGACATTCGGTCATCTGCCATCTGTCTTTATTCCGGCCGGTCCGATGACTTCGGGTCTGCCGAACGACGAGAAGTCGCGCATCCGTCAGCTTTACGCCGAGGGCAAGGTGGGCCGCGCGGAATTGCTCGAAGCAGAATCGAAGTCCTATCACGGCCCGGGCACCTGCACCTTCTACGGTACGGCCAATTCCAACCAGATGCTGATGGAGATCATGGGCTTCCACCTGCCCGGCGCTTCGTTCATCAATCCGGGCACGCCGCTGCGCGATGCGCTGACCAAGGAAGCCGCCAAGCGGGCGCTGGCCATCACCGCACTCGGCAACGAGTTTACGCCGGCGGGCGAGATGATCGACGAGCGTTCTATCGTCAACGGCGTCGTTGGCCTGCATGCCACCGGCGGCTCGACGAACCACACGCTGCACCTCATCGCCATGGCGCGCGCCGGCGGGATCCAGCTCACCTGGCAGGATATCTCCGATCTCTCCGACATCGTTCCGCTGCTTGCCCGCGTCTATCCGAACGGGCTTGCGGACGTGAACCATTTTCACGCGGCCGGCGGGATGGGTTCCCTGATCAAGCAATTGCTCAAGGCCGGCTACCTGCACGACGACGTGCGCACGGTCTATGGCCAGGGGCTTGCCGCCTACACGATCGATCCGAAGCTCGCCGAGGATGGCACTGTCTCCCGCGAGCCGGCATCCGAAGTGAGCGCCGACCCGAAGGTGCTGACCACCATCGACAAGCCCTTCCAGTCGAACGGCGGCCTGAAGATGCTGACCGGCAATCTCGGCAAGGCTGTGATCAAGATCTCGGCAGTAAAGCCCGAGCGGCATGTCATCGAGGCGCCGGCCATCGTCTTTCACGACCAGCAGGAACTGCAGGACGCGTTCAAGGCCGGCAAGCTTGAGCGCGACTTCATCGCCGTCGTGCGCTTCCAGGGGCCAAGGGCGAACGGCATGCCGGAACTGCACCGCCTAACACCGCCGCTCGGCGTGTTGCAGGACCGCGGCTTCAAGGTGGCGCTGGTGACGGACGGCCGCATGTCCGGCGCGTCGGGTAAGGTGCCTGCTGCCATCCATGTGACACCGGAAGCCGTCGACGGCGGACCCATCGCCAAGATCAAGGACGGCGACATCCTTCGACTGGATGCCATTGCCGGTACGCTGGAAGTGCTGGTCGAAGCGGGCGAGTTCGCCAGCCGTTCCAATGCGACCACCGATCTCGACGCCAACGAGTTCGGCATGGGCCGGGAGCTGTTCGCAAGTTTCCGCCGGATTGCCGGCCCGGCAGATCAGGGCGCCAGCGTCCTCTTCTGATCTGACCTTCACTGCTGCAGCCGGGCCGCGAGCGATCGCGGCCTTTTTGTTTGGTTCCTCGAGGAAACAAACGCTGCAGGCTTAACGCATTCGAAACGTCTAATATTTTATAGATGGAGGCAGAAAAACCAGCAGAATCAAGAAGATATACAAAAACAAAAAATCTTCGACCCAGTTCTGCCTTTTGTCTACCTTTGTTCGGAACCGAACGAAGGTCCACTCGCACTACTGGCAAGAAGGACCAGAGCAGACATGTTTGGACAGTCATTCAGCACCAAGGCCCAGCTTGAATCCCTGGAAGTCATTACAGCCAATATCATGATTGCGGATGAGAAGCTGAACATCCGCTACATGAATGCCGCCGTGAAGGAAATGCTGCGCGATGCAGAGAGCGACCTGAAGAAGGAACTGCCAAGGTTCGAATTCGCCAAGCTGATCGGCAGCAATATCGACATCTTCCACAAGAACCCCTCGCATCAGCGCAACATGCTGTCGAGCCTGAAGACACAGCACCGGGCGACCATCTGGGTTGGGCATCACGCCTTCGACCTGATCGTAACGCCTCTGAAAAGCGGCTCGAAAACAACGGGTTTCGTCGTCGAATGGGCCAATGCCAGCTCCAGACTTTTGAATCTCGACTACCAGAACCAGATGGTCGCGATCAGCCGCGTCCAGGCCATCATCGAGTTCACGCCAGAGGGTGAGGTCGTCACCGCCAACGACAACTTCCTCAATGCGCTCGGATACCGCCTCGACGAGATCAAGGGCAAGCACCACAGCATGTTCGTCGATCAGGACTACAGCCGATCGCCAGACTACCAGGAATTCTGGAAACAACTCCGCGCCGGCAAATTCCAGGCGGCGGAATTCACCCGCTACGGCAAGGGCGGCAAGAAGGTCGTGATCAACGCCTCCTACAATCCGATCCTCGATGACCGCGGTCGGGTCACGAAAGTGGTCAAGTTCGCAACGGATGTGACGGAACGCGTACACGCAGTGGACACGATCGGGGTGTCGCTGAAGAGGATGGCCGACGGCGATGTGAGCTTCACACTGGACAAGCCCTTCGCTCCGGATTTCGAAGCACTGCGCACCAACCTGAATGAGGCTCTGACACAGTTGGGCTCTACGCTGGGCGCCGTTGCCAAATCGACCGACCAGATCGACAGTGGCACGCGGGAGATCAGCCACAGCGCCCAGGACCTGTCGAAACGCACAGAGCAGCAGGCGGCCTCGCTCGAGGAAACTGCTGCGGCACTCGACCAGATCACTGTCAACGTCAACAATGCCTCCAAGCGCGCGGAAGAGGCTCGCAACTCGACGCAGATGGCCGATACCAGTGCCGCGCGTTCCGGACAGATCGTTGCCGAGGCCGTTGGCGCGATGGCGCGCATCGAGCAGTCGTCAAACCAGATCTCCAACATCATCGGTGTTATCGATGAAATCGCCTTCCAGACGAACCTTCTGGCCCTGAATGCAGGCGTCGAGGCAGCGCGCGCCGGTGAAGCCGGCAAGGGGTTTGCTGTTGTCGCCCAGGAAGTGCGCGAACTAGCCCAACGCTCCGCCCAGGCGGCGAAGGAAATCAAGGAGCTGATCCGCAACTCGTCGGAAGAGGTGAAGAACGGCGTGAAACTGGTCAGCGAAACGGGCGAAGCGTTGAAGACGATCCAGGACAACATCATCGCCGTCAACGATCACATGCAGGCGATCGCAAGCTCGGCGCGCGAACAGGCGACGGGGCTTTCCGAAGTGAACTCGGCCGTCAACCAGATGGACCAGGTGACCCAGCAGAACGCCGCGATGGTTGAAGAATCCAACGCAGCCAGCGCGACGCTTGCCAATGAAACGGAGCGGTTGCGCCAGTTCATCAGCCGCTTCACGCTCGGGCATCATTACAGCGGCAAGCAGAGCCAGAGCCCGACGCCACAGCACCGTCCATCTGCTGTCACGGCCCCAGCGGAACGTCGTCCGGCTGCCCGCTCGCTTACCTCCCATGGTAATGCCGCGGTCAAGGAAGACTGGCAGGAGTTCTAAGCCCCTGCCCTCTCAACCCATCTGGAGGGCCGGCTGCCCGCAGCCGGCCTTTCGCTTTCTCTAGAGCCTGGGGGCTCTGGCAAAACCCTTGCCGAGGATAGGGCCGGTCGGACGGCCCGTCGGCGAACCACCCAAGGGCTCGAGAGTGATCTCATAGAGCTGTTCTTCTTGCGGGCCTGGTAGTTCAGGCCCCGAAACGGTCACTGTCTTCCAGCCATCGAGCACGCCCAGCGATACCGGCCCCATGTCCGCTGTCGGCAACGTCCAGAGTTGCAGCGACCGGTCACCCGGGACCGCAGTATCGACCAGCGGCGTGACCTTTGCGGTGTGATTGCCGAAATCCTCGATCATCACGACCGGCTCGCCATCGGCATTCATCAGGATGGCGATGACCTGTGGCTCCGACGGTTGGAGAATGCCGTAAGCCAACACGGCAACGAGCATCAGGGACGCGGCGATGGCGGAAAGTGCGATCCGTCTCCAGCGACCTGCCCTGTTGTCATTGGTCGGCTGCGGCCTGACCGCAGGTCCTGCCATCCGCTGCGATGCATCTACCTCCAGCCTGTGTTCGATACGCGTCCACAGCCCCGGCGACACGGCGGATGTCGGGCCGGCCAGATCGAGTTCAAGGAAACGATCGCGAGCCTGACCGACAGCCCGTGCGAGTTCCGCATCGCTCTCCAACTCGACTTCGAGCCGCAACCGCTCGTCATCATCCATCAGACCCAGGACATAGGCATCTGCGCGTTCTGCTGTGGTCTGCCAACTGGTCATGCCATGCACTCCCTGAGTGCCGACACAGAGCGGCGTATCCAGGCCTTGGCGGTGCCGAGCGGCAATTTCAGGCGCCCGGCGATCTCGCCATGGCTGTAACCGGAGACATAGGCCATCATCACCGTCTTGCGGCGCAGGGCATCCAGCCGGGAAAGACAGGCCCGCAGCCGGCTTTGACTGTCCAGCTGGTCGAAGAGGTCGATATAGAGACTATCCGCTCCCTCTTCCTGCAGCCGATCAAGGCTCTCGGTCTCCGTCAATTCCTCGCGCCCCCCGTCGCGCAGGGCATTGAGCGCGCGGCTGCGCACGATGGCATAGAGCCAACCGCGCGCTGAGCCGCGTCCGGGCTCATATTGCCAGGCCTTGTTCCAGATCTGCAGGAAGGCCTCCTGGACGATCTCCTCGGCCAGATCGTGGCGCCGCAGGATGCGTTCGGCGATCGTTACCATACGTGCAGCTTCGCTGCGGTAGATCGCAGCCAGCCCTGCTCTTTCTCCGGCAGCACATGCCTTCAGCGCTTGAGCCAGCTCGCTTTGCAGATCCTGCATCCATACTCCTTCACGCCTCATGATGCGAAAGTAGGCGATCTTGCCGATTTGGCAACCGAGGTCGCGAGGCATGCGGATATCGTTGGGGTCGATTGTTTCAAATGCCATCTCATTCCCTTCCTCGCCGAGAGACACGCGAGAAGGGAGGATTGGATGCAGAAAAAATTTCAATCGGAGTGCATCCAATCGAGGTTGGTCGCGTGTCGAGTGATCAGGGGGCATCACACCGATGTCGCCGGCTCAACCATTCGGGAGAAATTCATGACCAGCATCCGTATCCTTAGCCTCGCTGCCGCAACTGCGCTCACCGCATTTGGCGCCCAGGCCGCTCAGGTCGTCGGCCTTGCCGGCGACAAGACGCTCGTGATGTTCGACACGGACCAACCAACGGCCGCCAAGACCATGGAGATCTCCGGCGCCGATCGTCTTGTCGGCATCGACTACCGTCCCGGCAACAAGACGCTGGTCGGCGTGACAGCCGACAGCGTGATCGTCACGATCGATCCGGCCACCGGTGCTGCGACCGAAGTGGCGAAGATGGACAAGCCGCTGACTATCGGCGATGCACCGGTCGTGGTGAATTTCAACCCGGCTGCCGATCGTCTTCGTTACATGACCGGCACGACGAACTATCGTGTCCATCCCGATACGGGCGCTGTGACAGTCGATGGCAGCCTCGCCTTCGAGGAGGGTGACATGCACAAGGGCGAGACGCCGAACACGGTCGCGGCTGCCTATACCAACTCCATGGGCAAGCCGGAAAAAACGGCCATGTATAACATCGACGCCACCATCGGTGCGCTGATCCAGCAGACCAAGCCGAATGATGGAACGCTGAAAGCGATCGGTAAGCTCGCAATCGAGGGCATGCCGAAGACCTATGCCTTCGACATCCAGGCAACCGGCGAGGGCCAGAACACCGCCTGGCTGGTGGCAGACAATGTGCTGTATACGGTGAACCTCGAAACGGGTGCCGCCACCAAGTCGGCCGATATCGGCGGCGTCGAGATGCCGATCAAGTCGATCACGGTCATGCCTGCGATGTAAGGGCCTGCATTCGTAGCCATTCACGAAAAGGCCTCCGCAGCGGTGCTGCGGAGGCCTGACTGTTCCCAGCCATCCTGCCGGATGTCAGAGCATTGCCGTATATTTCGGCAGTTCCCGCAGGCTCGGCACGACGATCAGCGTATTGACCTGTCCGCGCTTGAAGGCGTTGAGGAAGCGATTGTAGTCCTCAAACACAACGCAGCCGGAGCTGTCGCCACGACGGCGCAGCAGATAGGTGTGGGTCAAGAACCCATCCCGATTGTACATCTTGGCATCACCGACGGGGGTCATGCGGATCGCCTCGACCCCGTGGAAGCGGGCTTCGCGCATGCGCAGCTTGTAGACGTTCGGCGGTGTGGGGCCCTGGTTCTTCATGTGCACATATTTCGGATTGTCGCGCATGTGGGCACGACCGGAATGGGCGCGAAGCTTTTCACCATTGGGCATGTGGACGGTCGCATCTTCGATCACGTAGACCGCAATGCGGCTGCCCGGGCCAGGTAGAGAATTTTTTCGGCTGAAAAGCCCCCCTGCCCCGTCGTCCGTGGTGATCGGATTGTCCGGCTTGGCATAGGCCAGCAGGTTGGCAAGCGTTTTTCTCTTCGGCTTTTCAGGCGCAGGAGCGGCAGCGGCAGCGGCGACCGGCGGCTCGGGAGCGGGGATGGCGGTTGCGCGGGGTTTTGCCTGCGGCAGCGGACCATCATCCGGCAGATCGCCATGCTCGCTGGCCTGCGGTTCGGACAAGAGTTCCTGGAAGGGTTCTTCCCGCGGATCGGCAGCGGCCATCATATCGCCGGCCTTCGGCGGAGCAGCATAACCGAGCGCAGCCGGTGCGGAGGCGGACGCGGGATCGATGGAGGCCGTCATGATCGGATCAACGGCTGCAGCGTCATCGACACCGCTGCGGCGATCCCGCGCAGCTGTCGCAAGTGCCGCCTGCTGGCGTTCGGATTCGAACTTGCCAAGCGCCTCGCGCAGCACAGCTATCGCCTGGGGATCGGTGAAACTCTCGATACGGGCGAGGAGCAGGCGGTCGGATTTCTCGACTTCGGCCAGCCGCATCGCCGAGGGCAGCATCAGCAGACCCAGACTGTCTGTCGCCGCTACGGCCTCCGCAAAACGCTGGCGCATGCGCTCCAGCGCCTCCATGTCACCGGAAGAGGCCTTTGTCGCCCGCCCCGTCAACGGCTGTGACAAGGCCAGGGTCGGCTTCGGAAGCGAATGGCCTGAATAGGTCGGCGCCTGGATCGGCGAAGAGGCAAGCCCCTTGAATATTGCAAGGCTCGCGGTGGCCCAGAAGGCACAGGCAAGTGCGATCCCCGTCACCGTCGGCAGGCTGGAGCCGCGCTTGACCTTGCGCGACTGCATCTTCTTAACGGCGGGCGCGGTGCCGCCGGAGACCGATGAGGTCGAGGACGCCATGATACTTGAACTCGCTTACCAAAAGACTCAAGGAAACCGGCACATGACAGGCAATGCCGGCTTTACTGGGACAGGCCGTAATTTTCCGTCCTGTCGCTTGTCCTAAAGAATGAAGAAGTTTGGTAACCAAGTCGTTTACGCGGGCGGGTATCTTGTCACATTGGCTCAAAGAGAGACGCCAATCACGGGAATGTCAGACGTGACGGGTAAGCCCGCCATCGACCTTGAGGTTCTGACCGGTGATGTAGGCCGCACCGTCGGAGGCCAGGAAGGCGATGGTTGCGGCAATTTCCTCGCTGGTCCCATAGCGCTTCATGGGCACGCCCTCGCGCCGCTCCTCCGTCGCCGGCAGACTGTCGATCCAGCCCGGCAGGACGTTGTTCATGCGGATGTTTTCGCCTGCATAGGTGTCCGCAAAGATCTTGGTGAAGGCGGCCAGTCCCGCCCGGAAGACGGCCGAGGTCGGGAACATGGACGAAGGCTCAAAAGCCCAGGCGGTGGAGATGTTGATGATCGTGCCAGACTTCTGCGCCTGCATGATGGGGGTCACGAGCCGCGTCGGGCGAATGACATTGAGCAGGTATACATCCATGCCCTTCACCCATTGCTCGTCCGTGATCTCGAGGATCGGTGCGCGCGGGCCGTGGCCCGCACTGTTGACCAGCACGTCAATCCGTCCGTAGCGCTCCATGGTACCGTCGACGAGGCGCGCGAGGTCTTCCGGAGACTGGTTGGAGCCGGTCATTCCGAAACCACCGAGTTCGGCGGCCAGCGCCTCCCCCTTGCCCGAGGACGAAAGGATGGCAACCTTGAAGCCATCGGCGGCGAGCCGACGCGCTGCCGCTGCCCCCATGCCGCTTCCCCCTGCCGTGACGATGGCTACCTGCTGCTTGGTCATTCGATATTCTCCCTTGGATGTGTGCGGAAGATCGAAGGTCCTGACGCCGAAGTCCAGTCAGAAATGCTGAAGGCCGGTGTGGCTTCTGCCACACCGGCCTTCCGAAACGAGACTGTCCAGCGTTACCAGCTGCGGACGTCGAGCACGCGGTCCTTGTGCGCCGGATGGGTGGAGAAGACGAAGATGCGGTCGAGTTCCTTCTGCGTCAGCAGGCGGAGGAAACGGACTTCGGCCGTGTTGTTCGGAAAGGTCTTCATCAGCACGGCGCCGACCTTGTTGATGCGGGCATCCGGGATGTCGAGGTAGAATTGCTTGGGGAGATTGACTTGGGTCAGCAATGCCACCACAGCACCGCTCATCGAGATGCGGATGACGTCGCAGCGCCGCGCCGCCATGTGGGTCATGCCGTTCTCGGTGTATTCGAGACGTCCGGCATTCATCGTGTCTTCCATGCGAAACCGGTTTTCCCGGTCGTACATGAAGGATTCTTCCTTTTTCAGAAAGTGATTGCCACCTGCCGTTCTCATCGTTCTACCCTTGTCTTTTTCGTCTTTGTTATGGGTAAAAGCTAGCAGTCACAGCTTAACAGTCGGTATTGAGGATGGGGCTGGCGGAACGCAAGAAAAGGCCCTGTCATCGCAGGGATAACAGAGCCTTAACATGTCCGAATTTGGAGCGGGTATCAGCGGCGATAGGTCTGTCCGGCTGCGTCGAACAGATGCAGCTTGGTCCTGTCGGCCGAGAAGCGCAGGGTCTGGCCCTTCTTCACGTCGACGATGCCGGGGAGCTTCACGACGATCGGCTCTTCCTCGACCGGGCCATTGACATAAAGCAGCGTCACTTCGCCGAGGGCTTCGACGATCTCGACCACGCCTTCGAAGAGGAAGTCTTCGCCGGCGGCAATCGCCAGGTCTTCCGGACGGACGCCGAAGCTTCCGGCCTTTCCCTGTTCTGACGACGCCGTCGCCAGATCCATGGTGACTTCCGAACCGTCCTTCAGCTTGATCCGGGTCGTATCCCCGGTTCCCATGACGGTGACCGGCATGATGTTCATCGCGGGCGAGCCGATGAAGCGGGCCACGAAGAGGTTCGCGGGTCGCTCGTAAAGTTCGAGCGGCGGGCCAACCTGTTCGATCTTGCCAGCCGAGAGCACGACAATGCGATCGGCCAGCGTCATCGCTTCGACCTGGTCATGCGTGACGTAG
The DNA here is from genome assembly GCA_900473805.1 of Hyphomicrobiales bacterium. GTDB lineage: Bacteria > Pseudomonadota > Alphaproteobacteria > Rhizobiales > Rhizobiaceae > Allorhizobium. Next base: position 138,511 of record UCMS01000008.1, read on the forward strand.
ATCATCGTGGTGTCGGCCATCTGCTCGTTGAGCTTGGCAATCTCGATACGGGTTGCGACACGCAGCGCCGCATCAAGGTTCGACAGCGGCTCGTCGAAAAGGAAGACCTTCGGATTGCGGCAGATGGCGCGGCCGATGGCCACACGCTGGCGCTGCCCACCCGACAGTGCCTTCGGCAGGCGGTCGAGATAGGGCTCGAGCTGAAGGATACCGGCGGCGGACTTCACGCGGCGATCGATCTCTTCCTTGCTTTCGCCGGCAATCCGCATGCCGAAAGCCATGTTGTCGTAGACCGTCATGTGCGGGTAGAGCGCATAGGACTGGAAGACCATGGCAATACCGCGCTTGGAAGGCGGCACGTCGTTGACGAGCTGGCCGTCGATATACATCTCGCCGCTGGTGATATCCTCAAGACCGGCGATCATGCGCAAGAGCGTGGACTTTCCGCAGCCCGACGGGCCAACGAAAACCACGAATTCGCCTTCCTTGATCTCCAGATCGATCCCGTGCAGGACCTTGACCTGCCCGTAGGCCTTGCGGATGTCTTTCAGAACCAGACCCGTCATGCTTTCCTCCCCTGTCAGGCGTGACGCGCGAAATAGGCGCCCCAAGCCGGCAACTCTACCTTATTGTCGTTGGTCTCACTGGCAAAGCCATGCCCATCCAGCTCAAGCCACTGCCCCTCAGGCAAGGCAATGGCTGCCGGTTCCGGGCTCATATTGAAGAGGCAGAGCAGCTTCTCGTTGCCGAGCGCACGGCTATAGGCCAGAGCATGCGCGCCTGCCTCATGGAAGGTGATGTCGCCCTTGGCGAAGGCCGGATGCTGGCGACGGAAGCCCAGGAAACGACGATACTGTTCGAGAACCGACTCGTCGCGTCCGGCCTGCGTGTTGACCGCGCGCAGCACATGCTCGACTGGGATCGGCAGCCACGTCTTCTGCGCTGTGGAGAACCCTGCCTGGGTGGCGTGGTCATCCCAGACCATCGGCGTGCGGCAGCCGTCACGACCCTTGAATTCCGGCCAGAACTGGATGCCATAGGGGTCCTGCAGATCTTCGAAGGCGATTTCGGCTTCGGTCAGACCCAGTTCCTCGCCCTGATAAATGCAGACCGAGCCACGCTGGGTGAGCAAGAGGGCCGACATCATCTTGGCATAGGCTTCGCGATCCAGCACAGCCGAACCCCAACGGCTGATATGGCGCACGACGTCGTGGTTGGAGAAGGCCCAGCAGGCCCAGCCTTCTGGGGCCGCTGCCGCAAAGGCGTTCTGGGTGTTGCGCACGACTTCCGGCGTCAAGGGCTCCGGCGCCAGGAATTCGAAGGCGTAGCACATCTGCATCTTGTCATTGCCGGACGTATATTCACCGACAATTTCCAGACCGCGCTGGCTGTCGCCGACTTCGCCGACAGCCGCGATGGCCGGATATTCATTCAGGAGCGCGCGGAACCGCTTGAGGAAAGCGATGTTTTCCGGCCGGTTTTTGTCGTAGATGTGTTCCTGGAAATTGTAGGGGTTTACTGCCGGGGCAGTCGACGCGTTGCGGCGCTCGGGCGCCAGCGGCGGGTTGTCCCGCAATTCCTTGTCGTGGAAATAGAAGTTGATCGTGTCGAGACGGAAGCCGTCGACGCCGCGGTCGAGCCAGAAGCGGGTGGCGGCGAGCAACGCGTCCTGAACCTCGGGATTGTGCAGGTTCATGTCGGGCTGCGAGGTCAGGAAGTTGTGCAGGTAGTACTGCATGCGGGTCGGATCCCACTGCCAAGCCGAGCCGCCGAAGATCGACAGCCAGTTGTTGGGCGGCGTGCCGTCCGGCTTCGAATCGGCCCACACATACCAGTCCGCCTTGGGATTGACGCGGCTTGAGCGGCTTTCGACGAACCAGGGATGCTGGTCCGATGAGTGGGACATGACCAGGTCGATCATCACACGGATGCCAAGACGATGCGCTTCGGCGATCAGACCATCGAAATCCGTCAGCGAACCGAACATTGGATCGACGTCGACATAATTTGAGACGTCGTAGCCAAAGTCCTTCATCGGCGAGGTGAAGAAGGGCGAGATCCAGATCGCATCGGCGCCGAGATCGGCGATGTGCTGGAGACGGGCGGTGATGCCCTTCAGGTCGCCAATGCCGTCGCCATTGGAATCCTGATAGGAACGCGGGTAGATCTGGTAGATCACCGCACCGCGCCACCAATCCTTGTCGGCGACCAGCGTCGATTGCGTCGTGGAACTCATAGTCAATCCTTATGCATGTCGTGAAGTTGACCGTCCCGGTCAGCCCCCCTTGACCGAACCCGCGAGCAGACCCCGGACGAGGTAGCGCTGGAGGCCGAAGAAGACGAGGAGCGGAACGATGATGGTGATGAAGGCCGAGGCCGTAAGGATTTCCCAGTTGCCGCCGCGGGAGCCGAGGAGGTTGACGAGGCGTCCGGTCAGCACGAGTTCGTTGTCACCCGTTCCGAGGAAGACCATGGCGACCAAGAGGTCGTTCCAAGTCCAGAGGAACTGGAAGATCGCGAAGGATGCGAGTGCGGGATAGGAAAGCGGCAGCACGATCTTGGTGAAGATCTCGAAATCGGAAGCGCCATCGACACGGGCCGATTCCATGATCTCGCGCGGCAGGCCGGCGATGTAGTTGCGCAGCAGATAGATGGCGAGCGGCAGGCCGAAACCCATATGCGCGAGCCAAATGCCGACATAGCCCTTGGCGGGGACGCCGAAGAAGGCGCCGACGCCGTTATACATCTTCAGAAGCGGGATGAGCGACATCTGCAACGGAACCACGAGCAGACCAACGATTACCGCCAGCAAAAGCGCGCGACCAGGGAATTTCATCCAGGCGAGTGCATAGGCGGCAAATGCCGCGACGAGGATCGGGATGATCGTGGATGGGATCGCGACCGTGAGCGAGTTCAGGAAAGACTTACCAAGGCCCTCGGCAGTCAGAACGGTCTGATAATTCTCTATCGTGAAGCGGGGCGGCACGGAGGCAGTGAAGAAGATTCGGTCGCCGCGCGAACCTTCGAAGGCAGTGGCGGCTTCGATGCGGAAATCGCCGTTCTCCTGAACGGTCAGCTTGCTGCCGTCATTGCGTTCCGCCGTCTGGCCCGGCTCATAGGCGGTAGGCGCGTTGATGTTGATGCCGAAGGCCGAAACATTGCCGGCATTGCCTTCGAAAACATTGCCGGAAATGACGAAGACGCCGTTCTCCTCAACCTGCGCACTCGGCGGAGGGGCTCGGTAGATGGCGTTCTGGCTCGATGTGCCGAGCGCCGTCCACCAGCCGGAGGCCACGATCTGGTCCTTGTCGCGCAAGGACGAGATGAGCAGACCGGCGGTCGGCAGGGTCCAGAGGACGACCAGGAACAGGACAGTCAGATTGACGACGATCGTCAGCGGGGAGAGTTTCTTTGCGACCATCTCAGCGTCCTTCCATTTCCCGGCGGGCATTACGGATGTTCCAGATCATGATCGGCACGACCATGACCATGATGACCACAGCGATTGCGGCACCCTTGCCGAAGTCGCCGCCGCCGCGGAACATCCAGTCGAACATGAGGTTCGCCAGAACCTGGGTCTGCCACTGACCGTTGGTCATCGCGAGAACGATGTCGAAGACCTTGAGAACGAGGATGGTGATGGTGGTCCAGACGACGGCAATCGTCGTCCAGATCTGCGGAACCTTGATCTTGATGAAGATCTGCCAGGGGTTGGCACCGTCGATGACGGCGGCCTCAATGGTTTCTTCCGGAATGCCGCGCAGGGCCGCCGACAGAAGGACCATGGCAAAGCCGGTCTGGATCCAGATGAGGATCACCATCAGGAAGAAGTTGTTCCAAAAGGGGAGCGAGATCCAGATCTGGGGATCGCCGCCGAAGGCCATGACGATGGCGTTCAGGATGCCGATCTGCTCCGATCCGGCATCGCGGTAGTCATAGACGAACTTCCAGATGACGGATGCGCCGACAAACGAAATCGCCATGGGCATGAAGATCAGCGATTTCGCAATATTGCCCCACCAGATGCGGTCGGTGAGTGCGGCAATGATGAGACCGAAGAAGGTGGAACCGGCGGGCACCACGATCAGCCAGAGAATGTTGTTGTAGATGGACTGGCGGAACTCGCCGTCGTTGACCATCCAGCGATAATTCGCGAGGCCGACGTAATTCTCGCCGCCGCGATCCATGAAGGAATAGGCAATGGACGAGAAGAGCGGATAGACCAGATAAATGGTCAGGGAGATCAGGGCGGGCCCCAGGAAGAGCCAGGGGCGGATCAACGCGGCGCGGCGCAAATTGCGCGAGGCCTTGGCCGTATCGGCGATGCGAGACGGAAAGATGCGGTCCAGCAGCAGGTTCGAACCGTAGAAATATCCGATCGCCGCTGCGACGCCGACGACAATCGTCAGCAATGCAAAGAGTAACTGTTCCAAGATGTCCCCTCCCTGTCGATCGCTCCGCGTCACCTATGGCGCCCGGGGCACTTGTTCTTCTGTATCGACGACCGGGCCGCCCCGAAGGCGGCCCGGCGGATTGCGATCAATCGCGAGCTTACTTCAGCCCGTCCCAGGCCTTCTGGATGTCGGCGGCGACATCGGCAGCCGGCTTGCCACCGGAGTAGTCAACCATACCGGTCCAGAATGCACCAGCACCGATCTTGCCCGGCATCAGGTCGGAACCATCGAAGCGGAAGGTCGTGGCGTTGAGCAGGATATCGCCCTGCTTGGCCATCGGGGCGTTGGCGTAGGTTTCCTTGTTGGCGCCCTTGAACGGGGTCAGGAAGCTCGACTGCGCCATCCAGACTTCATGGGCGATCGGGGTCTTCAGGAACTCGATGAAAGCGCGGGCAGCCGGGCTGTCCTTGGCGATCATGGCAAGCGTGCCGGCGCCCAGCACCGGATTGCCGAGGTCTGCCTTGGAGGCATAAGGCGGCATGTAGAAGAAGTCTGCATCTTCACCCACCTTCGTGCCTTCCGGGAAGAAGGACGGGATGAACGAAGCCTGATGGTGGAGATAGCACTTCGGCGGTGCACCGAAGAGGCCCTTCGGGCTGTCGCGGAAGTCGGTCGAGGCAACCGCCTTGGAGCCGCCGTCAACGAACTTGTCGTTCTTGGCGAACCAGCCGAATTCCTCGATCGCGCCGACAACGGCCGGATCGGTGAACTTCACTTCGTTGGTGACCCACTTGTCGTAGACGTCAGCCGGCTGCGTGCGCAGCATCATGTCTTCAACCCAGTCGGTTGCCGGCCAGCCGGTCGCACCGCCCGAACCGAGACCGATGCACCAAGGCGTGCCGCCATCGGCGACGATCTTTTCGGTCAGTGCCTTCAGCTCTTCCATGGTCTTCGGGACTTCATAGCCAGCGTCCTCGAAGTTTTCAGGCACGTACCAGACCAGCGACTTCACGTCGATCTTGTAGGGGAATGCATAGAGAGCCGGGGCTCCATCCTTGCCCTTGTAGGTCGAGAGATCGACCCAGGACTGTCCGGCCGAATAGTTTTCCAGAAGCCAGGACTTGGTCTCGTCGCCGAGCGGCGTCAGATGACCCTTCGAGGCGAGGTCGGCGATCAGACCCGGCTGGGGCAGGATGGCCACGTTGGGCGGGCTGCCGGCCTGGGTATCGATGACGATCTGCTGCTCGTAGTTTTCAGAAGAGGAATACTGGACGTCGACGCCGGTTGCGTCTTCAAAATAAGCCAGGATGCTTTCGAACAGAACCTGATCTTCGCCGCGCCAGGGGCCAAAGATCGTCAGGGTCTGGCCCTTCAAGGCGCTGTTGGCGGCCTTGTATTCTTCAAAGCTCGCCCAGTTGAACTTGCTGTCTTCACCCGGCTTGAACTTCAGGTCCGCAGCGGCAGCAGAGCCGGCGACCAGCGCGGCAGCCGCCACGGTCATCAAAAACAGTTTCTTCATGTGATTTACCTCCCATCACATCGGACCGCCAAACGTCCCTCGAATGCGCATTTTTCAAAGCGCTTTGGCCCTCATTTCATCCCATTGGGTTCCATATGGAGTCAAGCGCTTTTGTCCAGTTGAGCAAATTCGCCGCAACATGCCGCACCGCAACATGCAGATGCCTTGATTTTATTCATATTTCCTCTTGTTAACACTCCCCCCTATGAGCCATATTCGAAGCGCTTTGGGCCGCAAGGGAGGAAATTTGCGCCCATTTCGGAGAGGAATGCGACCCGTGAACCTGAAAGAACTGTCCCAGATGCTCGGGCTGTCGCAAACGACGATCAGCCGGGCGCTCAACGGCTATCCCGAGGTCAACGAGGAAACCCGGCAGCGGGTTCTCTTGGCCGCGAAGGAAACCGGGTACAGGCCCAATCGCGCCGCACAGCGGTTGGCCACGGGAAAGGCCGGGTCGATCGGACTGATCATGCCGATTTCACCGGACCACAGTTCCGACATGCATTTCGCGGAGTTTCAAAGCGGTCTTGCTGAAGCCGCGATCCTGCGCGACTTTCATTTCGTCATCATGCCCGCCAAGGCGTCACAGGAAGAAGAGGCGATCCGCTGGCTGGTCGCGAGCGGCAGTGTGGACGGTTACTACCTCGCCTATGTCCGGGAGAAAGACCCGCGCATCACCATGGCAAAGACGCTGGCACTGCCCTTCATCGTGCATGGCCGCTCCTATGGCATGGAGCTGGATTACCCCTATCTCGATGTGGACAACGAAGGGGCCTTCTTCGACGCCACACGTTTCCTGATGCAGCTCGGGCACAAGCGCATCGCCCTTCTCAATGGTCCGGCCGATCTCGACTTCGCCTTTCGACGCAAACTCGGCGCTGAAAGGGCCCTGGCCCAGGCGCAGTTGAGCCTCGACCCCGCTCATGTGCGTCACACATTCATGGGAGACGAACAGGGCTATCGGGGGATGAAGGAAATTCTAGCGCATGGCAACCGACCGACCGCGGTGCTCTGCGCAAGCACCGTCCTGGCACTGGGTGCCGTCAGGGCCATGAACGAGGCAGGGCTGAAGCTCGGCGTCGACATGTCGCTGATTGCCCATGACGATGAACTGCCGCTCCTGAAGCCTGAGAATTTCTCCACTCCACTGACCACGACGCGGTCATCGCTTCGCGCAGCCGGACGACGTGTCGGCGAGCGGCTGATCGCGATGATCAACGGGGACACCCCTGCCCTGCCGATGCAGGAATTGTGGAAGGTGGAGCTCGTCGTGCGGGCGTCGACCGGTCCGGCCCCTGCCGGAGCCTGATGAAGCGCTCGCGTCTCTCGGGACCTCAGAACTTTGGCGCGGCCTGACCAGCCCGACGATAGGCGGCAATGACGGTGTTGGCCATCAGCATCGCGATCGTCATCGGACCGACACCGCCGGGTACCGGCGAAATTGCAGCGGCAACCGGCTTGCATTCGGCAAAGGCGACATCGCCGACGAGGCGGAACTTGCCCTCACCGCGCTCCGGGGCGTCGATCCGATTGATACCGACGTCAATCACCGTCGCACCCGGCTTGACCCAGTCGGCCTTGACCATTTCCGGACGGCCTACGGCTGCAACGAGAATGTCGGCCTGACGCGCAAGAGCGGGGAGATCCCGGCTTCGAGAATGACCGATGGTGACGGTCGCATTGGCGGCGAGCAACAGCTGTGCCATCGGCTTGCCGAACAGGTTGGAACGACCGATGACCAACGCATTCAGGCCCGACAGGTCCTTGCCATGGATCTGACGCACCAGGATCATCGCACCCGCCGGCGTACAGGAGACGAGGCCGGTGTCCATGTCACCGGTCGCGAGTTTACCGGCATTGACCACATGCAGGCCGTCGACATCCTTTTCGGGAAGGATCGACTGGATGACGGGATCGGATTTCAGGTGACCGGGCAATGGAAGCTGAACGAGTATGCCGTCGATCTCAGGGTCGGCATTCAGCGAGGCCACCAGCGCCATCAGCTCATCCTGACCTGTTTCCTCCGGAAGGGTATGCTGCACGGAGTTAAAGCCGCACTGCTTGGCCATGCGACTCTTGGCGCCGACATAGGCGTGACTTGCGGGATCATTGCCGACGATCACGACGGCCAGGCCCGGACGGCGATGTCCAAGGGCCTCAAGCTTTTCTGCCGCAGAGCCTACCGCTTCGACCACCGATGCGGCGGCCGCCTTTCCATCAATCACCGTCGTCACTGTGCTTGTTCCTCGCCTCAGACTGGCAGCAAGCTAACGCCATCGCAGACGTCGCATTTGCCTGTCCCCGTCCTATGCTGTCAAATTGCGGCATTTTGCAAGGGCGGCTGATACCCCCAATCCGCTACGACGACGCCGGACCTCACCAAGAGAGTGAGGCCCGGCGTGCCGAACGCAATCTTGAAGAAGGCCGGGATCAGTGACCTGACGCGGGCTTTTCCTCGACCTTTTCGCCCTCGACGACGGTGGTCTTCTCCATGGGGCCCGGGGCGCCGTCGGCGGCCTTGCGAGCTGCATCCTTGGAGACATAGTCGAGCTGCTCGATCATGACCTGATCGACCATGCCTTCGCCCAGCCGGGCGTTCATTTCGGTCTTGATCTTGTCCCGGAAGGCCATGACATCGAAGGTGCCGACATTGGCGATGTCCACCATCTTGTTGCCGACCAGCAGGGTGAAGAGCTGGTCCGTCATCATCTCGGTGACCGGGGGAGCCTGGGTTTTGACCTTTTCCTTGTCCATCATGAAGGAGATACGGGTCAGGAAATAGCCCTGGACGTCTCCTCCGGCGAGGACCGGAATGGTGATCGGCTCACCGCGCACCAGTTCCAGGGCGGCCTTCTTCGTTTCTTCCTCGCTCGGTCCGGCAGGTGCCGTGGCGAGATAGATCGAGCCGTAGACGGCGCCGAGCGTCACGATGCAGACCCACAGACCGATGCCGAGTATCTTGCCCATCAGAACTCGCTGAACTGGAACTGTTCCTGGGAGTAGGTGCCATCGGCATCTGCATCCCGGACGGCATTCTTCAGAAGATCGGCCACAGCGCGGACGGCGGCGAGGTGTGCCTCGACGCGACGGGCATTGGTCGCGAGCTTTTCCTTGAGAACATGCAGCTGGTCGACATAATTGACCGCGAATTCGCGCGGGTCTGTGTCGCGAAACAGCATGGTCAGCTCATAAAGGCAGCGGCTCTTGTGGGCGTTCGACACTTTGAAATCGAATTCCGGATCCTTGCCGATCCGCTCGTTTTCGTTGTCGATGATGCGCTCAAGCCGGCTCAGAACGGTCTTGACGCGGTATTCGCTCGAAACAACTTCCATGAAATTATACCTTATTCTTGAATTTTATGGCTTCTGGATTTCGGCGCTCGCGCCAAGAGTGCGCCGCTCAAGGTCGGTCACCCAGCTCAGCGCTGTGTCACGCTGGGTTTCGTCGGTCTTGGCGTTCACCGTGTCCTGGCCGCGCGTCCGCTGCAGCGCCTCGCTGTACATCTGTTTGGCGATGCCGACGCCACCGGATTCAGACAAAACCGAGCCGATCTGCTCGGCCATCATGCTCTTCCACATCTCACCGGCATTCCCCTTGCCGTAAACTTCCTCGCTGTCGCTCGGCAACATGGTCTGGACGAAGTTGGTCAGGTAGACGGCTTCGAAGTCGCGGTAGACCTTGGGAACCTCACCCGGCTTGTCCAGGGTCTCGGCGGTATTCTCGATACGGGCCGCATTGGTCGTGCGGTTCAGGATGTCGACAGTCGCGCCAAAACCTTCGCCCTTCTCGGCAAGGCTGGTCGCGAGGAAATTGGCGCGATTGGTTTTCATCTGCGCCTGAGCGGCGGCAACTTGTGACGGATCAGCGGCGCGGACGACGTCCAGCACGAGATCGCTCGGGAGTGAAATGGCCACGATGACATCCTCGATTCATGTTCGTGGCAACTATCCCTCTCCAAGCTTGCTGGAGGCTGGCGTGCCAAATCGGATGTCGATCAGATCGTAAATCGCATCATCGTCGGCTTCGCGCTGTTCATGAGCGCGGGCGTCGCGGCGGTTCTCCTCCAGCCGATCGCCCTTGGCGCGCTCGCGCATCAGCTTCATCTCCTGGACCTGCTGGAGGCCGTGCAGTTGCTTGTCAGTGTTGGACAAGCGGTCGAAGCGATCCGCATAATTCTGAGCAAACAAACGATGGAGCGGATCGAGCGAGCCGATGGCCTCCATCACCATGTCCATGGAGCGCGCGTTTTCCTCGATGCGCTGCGCGGTGATGCCGAGGTCACTTTCGGCCATGCGCTCCATGTGCCTCTGGACGGCGACAAGACGCTTCAACTTGTCGGATTTCTTTTGCGCCATAGAGACCCCGCCTCAGAAATTGAAGACCATCGGGAAATATCGTCCGAACTGCATGACGAGGGCCGCGATCGTGAAATAGACCAGAATCAGCCCGCCGATGAGAAGATACGGCGTGGAGATGTAGAAAATCGGAATCTGCGGGGCGAGCTTGTTCACCAGACCGACGGCAAAGTTGAACATCAGGCCGAAGATCAGGAAGGGGCTCGCCAGACGCAGCATCAAGACGAATGTCTGCGACAGTGTATCCGTCAGCGTGATCAGCATCTTCTGGCTTTCCGGCATGCCGCCGAGCGGCATCACCGTGTAGGATTCCATCAGGGCCTTGAAGACGACATGGTGGAAATCGAGCAGGAAGAGCACGAGAAGACCGGCGAAGCTCAAGAGATTGGTGAGCTGCGTTTCGCTGGTGTCTTCAAGCACATCCCCCGAACCCGGCGAACTGAGGCCGATGGACATGGAAATCGCCGTACCCGCGAATTGAAGGCCAAGGACATAGAAGCGTGGCACAAGGCCATACATCAACCCGATCATCAGTTCGGCCATCAAGACCGGAATGAGCGGAGCACCACCGCCGGACACCCGCGGATAGATGCTGTCGAAGAGCAACGGCATCATCGCCATCGAAACCGACATTGCAAGAAAGAGCCGGATCGTCGCCGAGATGCGGGCGGAAGAGAAGCCCGGCAGGGTCATGAAGCAGGCGCCGATGCGGCAGAAAACCGCAAACAGCACCAGGACAGTCCCCTGCGGGTCAGAAATCATGAAATCGAGCCCAGGATCTTGATCTCGATGCCCTTGGCCAGTTCGACATGAGAGAGAACCGGAAGAGTGGCAAAGAGTCGTTCGATAATCATGCGAACATAGGAGCGCGTTTCCGGCGAGGTTACAAGAACGAAGGGCAGCCCGCGGTCCATGAATTCACGGATTACGCTGCTCGCCTGTTCGGAGAACTCCTCGAGATTACGAGGGTCGATATCGAATTCGACGATTTCGCCCTTGGCGTCGCGCTTCAGCGCCTGGTGGAAGACGAGGTCCCACTTGGAGCCGAGACGAAGGACGCGCAGCACGCCGTTGTCGGTCAGATCGCCGCACAGCTGCTGGGCCATGCGAACACGCACATGCTCGACAATCTGCTCGGTCTTGCGGACATGCGGCGCCAGTTCGGCAACCGCTTCGAGGATCAGGTGCAGGTTGCGGATGGAGACGCGTTCGGCGAGCAGCAGCTTCAACACCGCCTGCAGGCCCGAATAGGACATGTGCGACGAGCAGATCTCGTCGGCCAGCTTCTTGTATTCGGGGTCGAGGCGATCGATGAGGATCTTCACGTCCTTGTAGGACAACAGCTGCGGCAGGTTGTTGCGAATGACTTCGCTGACGTGGGTGAGCACGACGGAGACGTTGTCGATCGGATGGAAACCCTCGCGTTTTAATTCCTCGGTGAAGGTTTCCAGTACGGAGACAGCCGGCATGCCAAAGGCGGGTTCGCGGATCTCGTCGCCCGGGACATTGGGCTTGCGGCCGGAGCCGGTGACGACCAAAACTTCCCCCACCCGCAGGTTGTTCGACGCGATCGTCGTGCCGTGGATACGGATCTGGTAGGACTTTTCGGGAATGCCGATGTCGTCGGTGACCTTGATTTCCGGAACGACGAAGCCGTACTGGCTGGCAAACTTCTTGCGCATCTTGCCGACGCGGAAGGCCAGTTCCTGATGGGCTCCCAGAAGGCGGGTCGAAACGAGCTTGCCAAGCGCCAGCTCGATTTCGGCGGTTTTCAGGACCGATTTGACCGAATCCTTCTCCGCTTCCTTGCTCTGGATGACCTTCTTTTCTTCCTGGTCGCGCTTGAGCTTGTTTTCGGCTTCCACCTGACGGGGGATGAACCAGGCACCGAATGCCATGAGACCACCAAGCGCCAGGAACGGAACGAGCGGCAGACCGGGAACCAGAGCCAGAGCGCACATCAGGGCGGCAGCGACGGAAAGCGCACGCGGATAACCGCTCAGCTGATTAACGACGGCCTGGTCGGTCGAGCCGGGGGTGCCGCCACGCGACACGAGAAGGCCGGCGGCGAGCGAAACGATGAGGGCCGGAACCTGCGAAACGATACCGTCACCGACGGAGAGTTTGACGAAGACGTCGGCGGCCTGGCCGATTTCCATGCCGTGACGGAAATAACCGATGATGATGCCGCCAAAGACGTTGATTGCAGTGATGATGAGGCCGGCGACGGCGTCGCCGCGGACGAACTTGGACGCACCATCCATGGCACCGAAGAAGGAGCTTTCCTGCTCCAATTCGCGCCGGCGGTGCTGGGCTTCACGCTCATCGATGATACCGGCCGACAGGTCGGCATCGATCGACATCTGCTTGCCGGGGATCGCATCAAGTGTAAAGCGGGCGCCAACTTCCGCGATACGGGTCGCGCCCTTGGTGATGACGATGAAGTTCACCGTGATCAGGATCATGAAAACGATCAAACCGATGACGAAATCGCCGCCCATGACGAGGCTGGAGAAGCCGGCAATAACACCGCCCGCCGCATCATGACCTTCGTGTCCGTGGGAGAGGATCACACGCGTCGTCGCAATGTTGAGCGACAGGCGGATCATGGTTGCGATCAGCAGGATGGTCGGAAAGGACGAGAAATCGAGGGGCCGCTGGATCCACAGGGAGACCATCAGGATCAGCACGGAGAAGGCGATCGAGAAGGCCAGCCCAAGGTCGATCATGAACGGTGGAATGGGCAGGAAGAGGATGCAGAGGATGAGGACAATGCCGAAAGCAAAGCCGATATCGCGCCCGCTGGGACTGACTTTCGGAATCACGAGTGCAGGTGGTTGCGCCATGTCTGTTCCATCTCTTCATGAGAAGTCGGCCAGAGTGTCATGTCTCTGGCAGTCTACAGACGAGGGATAGCCGTCGAAGCTTGCGCGAGGGTGTCAGCCGCAGCGGGTTTCAGAATCCGGATTGGACGCGGGAGAAGACCAGATTGGCGAAGAGCGAGATCTGGCCGCCGACAAAGGGAGCCGATATGCCAATGGTAATCATAATGGCCAGGATCTTCGGCACGAAGGTCAGTGTCATTTCCTGGACCTGGGTCAAAGCCTGGATCAGGGCAATGAGGATACCAACGATCATGCCGGCAGCGACAGCCGGCCCTGATGCGACCAGGATGGTCCAGATCGCCGATTGCATAATGTCGAGGGCATCTGCCTCATTCATGGCGGTTTCCTTCCGGAGCGGCGAATCATGCCCTCCACTCCAGAAGGCCTAGCATTTTACGAGCCGGTCGTCGTGGTCGCCGGCTTGGTTCCGACGCGGACACCGACAGTAATCGGAATTTCCTTGCCGTCGGTGGTCATCGCAACCATCGTATCGGAATAGACCCGCACCGAGGCCACGACGCCGGTGGTCTTTTCGTCAGCGCTGGTGATCGTCTGGCCGATGTAGGAGGAGGCACTGTTCAGAGCATTGCCCTTGATCAGCGTTTCAAGGTTGGTGTTTGTCTGGATCGTCTGCTCGACCTGGGAGAAGGTTGCCAGCTGGGCGATCTGCTCGCTGGCCTTCATCGGATCGGTGGGATCCTGGTTCTTCATCTGGGCGATGAGCAACTGAAGGAAGTTGTCATAATCCAGCGAAGCCTTGGCCGACGCCGAGGATGCCGCGTTCTTTGTCGTCGACGCGGTTTCCTGCGTCGTTGTCGAACTGGCGCCTGTAACCGGGTCTACCGCCATGGCGCAATCTCCTTGCGAATCTGCTCGATGGTCGCCGGCGCCATTTCCTGGTTGTTGAGGATCTTGTCCTCGATCGGATAGAGCGAGCGAATGGCCTTCAGGGCGTCAAAGGCGCGGCCGGACGATACCATGCCGTCGATGCGCTTGAGTTCGGCCAGGATCTCTTCGTTTTCGAAGCACGACAGCAGCATGATCACCGATTTGCGGAACATGGCCAGGGACTGGTCCTTGCCCTCGGGATTGATCAGCATCATCTGGGCGATGAAGTAGAGCTGCCGAAGCGGCGTCGTGGCCTGCTCGGGCTGGAGGACGTGGTTTTCCAGAAGGAAGGTCACGTCGTTTAGAAATTCGAGAGCCACCTTGCGGTCGACGCGCAGAACCGCCCCGTTGATAAAAATACGTTCGCCCGACTTGAGCGAGATGCGCAAAGTGCTCTTCATTTAAGTCCATCCCTGATGATGGTTGTCACGTCGATGATGCCCTGGAAATTTGCGGACTGGCGCTTCCGGATCCGGTCGCATTCCTTCAGTATCCAAATGGCTATGGAGATCAGATTGGCGCGAACGTCGTCGGCCAGCTGATTTTCGGGGTTCTGCAGGTCCTCGATCAAACGGACCCACACCCGCCGGGTATAATACAACGCTTCGATCGCATCCCGGCCGTAGCCGCTCTTGTCGCGAGCGGCGCTCAGAAGCTGGATGCAACGGTCAAGGGCCTGGCGTTCGCGTTCCTTCGCGTCGGCAACGCCATCTTCCATGATTTCGGCGTATGAGAACTGGTACATTCAGTTGCCCTTCAGTTTCATTTCACCCTTTGCTCATCAAAGGTAATTGACAAGGCTCAGCGCCTGTATCTTGGAGGTCAGCGTGTAAGATGCTTCCACCATGGACAGCAAACTGTTAACGCGCGTCGATGCTTCGTATGCATCGACCTCGATCTTGCTGGAAAGACTGGTCTCTATGATGTCGACCTGGATCTGCAGCGACGCATCCGCCTTCTTGATCCGGTTCTCCGAAAGGCCCAGTTCAGAGCGGGTCGAGTTGATGCCGGTAATCGCCTTTCCCGTGTAGCCGATGGCTGCGTCGACCGCCGCCGAAACGGAGTCAGCGGGTGCGCCGATCTGCAGCAATTCCTGGGTGATGACGGAAGCCAGAGCGAAATAGCGGAAGCCGTTCGCATTGGCCGATGCCGACGTGTTGACCGTTTCCGACTGAGTGATCCGGCTTGTCATCACCGTGTCCGTGGCGCCCGACCAGTCGGTGTTCCAGTCCGTGCCGGAATACATGGGCTCCAGCGTCGAGGAGATGAAATCCTCCATACTGGGCGAAGGCCCCTTTGCGACGATTGTTGCGGTGTTGGCGGTGTCGGTCGGTGCAAAGCCGAAATAACCGGTGAATGCCGCGTCGAACGCCGCCTTCGCGTTCGAGGTGGGGGTATAGTCGGCGAGCGGCTGCACGTCCGTGTTGATGCCGGCGAACAGGAACTCGCCATTGGCCGACTGGTTGGCCATGCTGATCATCGTCGACAGCGAGTTCTTCACCGTCATGACGGTCGTGTCGATCGTGTCGCTGTTGGACGCGCCTGCGATCGTGATCAGCGAGGTGTTCATGTCCTCTGCCGCCTTGGCGATCTGGTTCAGCGCTTCCTGCGATGCCGAGAGACGCTGCGTGGCGATCGAGTTGTTGCTGATCATCGAGGTCAGCCGAAGGCTTTCCCGGTTGAGATCGACGACCGTCGAGGTCTTGCTGCCAAGCTCCGCGCCGACATCGGCGAAGTAGCCGGTGCTGACTTCCTGCTGCGACTTGAGCAGCTCGTTCTGAGCCTGGCGGATGGTCAACCGCATCGCAGTTTGAGTTGAGAGGTTGGAGACGCTGGACGTCGACATCAGGAATTATCCCGCCATTTCGAGTACGGCCTTCAGCATCTCGTCAACGGTGCTCACGAGCTTGGCTGCGGCCTTGTAGGACTGCTCTACATCGAGCAGCAGCGATAGTTCCTCGTCGAGGCTGACGGCCGTCTTGGAGGAGTAGGTCTGGAAGCTGCGCTCATAGAGCGCCGTCTTGTTCTCGTTTGCGGTGGTCGCGTTGGAGCGAAGCTCCTCGAGCCAGCCGATCGAGTTGCTGGAGAAGGACAGGACGCTTGCCGTCGTCTTCAGATCCGCATCGGCGGAGAAGGCGCGTTCAGCAGAGAGCGCATCCACATAAGCATTGATGAGGTCGGTGTAGCCCGACGCACCATCGGTGTTGCGGACATAGCCCGCACCGTTGATGCCGCCGTCGCGGATCAGCATCGGATCTCCGCCGGCATCCGAGCGAACGGCCGGGTTGACCCGGATCAGGGCTGCAAGACCAGGCTGAACCGTACCCGTTGCCGGAACTGTTCCAGTCGGCCAGGTGAAAAGGCCCGGCAGTTCGTTGAGACCGCCTGCGTCTGTTTCGGCGAAGGCTTCGATCAGGCCGCGCGCCACTTCATCTAGCTGCGTCTGGAAGGTCGGCGCGATTTCGTCGCGCAACTGCACCAGAGCTGCCAGCGAGCCCTTGGCATCGGTATTGCCGCCGACACCGGCACGTACCGGGATGCCATCGATGTAGACCGGATTTCCGGTGACGGTCGAATCGTAGGTGTAGGTGCGCGCGAACGTCACTTCACGTGGGTCGGTCTCGAAGAGCGTCGTGCCATCAGAGGTGTAGAGCACCATGTCGCTGTTGTCGCGCATGTTGACGCTGACGCCGACGATCTTGGAAATGTCCTTCAGAAGCGTGTCGCGGCGGTCGAGATAATTGCTCGGGTCTTCGCCCGTCGCCGTCATGCGGACGACGGTGTCGTTGACGGTCTTGAACTCCGCGAGGAGTTTGTTCAGGGACTCGACCTGCTGGAAGATCTGGGCATCCGCTTCCTGGCGAACGTCCTGAACGGCAACAGTCGCATTGTTCAGCGAATTCGCCACGTCGATTGCATCGGTGACGACGGTCGAGGCGAGTGCATATTCGCCGGGAGCTGCCGCAAACGACTGCAGGCTGCTCTGCAGGTTGGCGAGATAGGTCGATGTCGACAGCTCGTAGTCGTTTCCGCCCAGGGCGTCGGAAAGTGTGCCCAGGCCCTCGAGCAGGGTCGATTGCGCGCTTTCCTCTGAGGTCGAAGAGGAAAGCTGCCGCAGCAGCGCCATGTGCTGCGACCGTTCGTTCTGAGTGGTCGATGCGCCATAAACCGTCTGCACGACCACGGGCTGCCGGCGAACATAATTCTCGTTCCCGTCGTTGGCGATGTTGGTGGACAACACCGCCGTCTGCTGGGACGTGTTCCGGAAGATCGAATTGGCCGTGTTAAGCGACGATGCAAGCGACATAGGACTAACCTACTCTTTCCATTATCTCTTCAGGTTGACCAGGACTTCCATCAATTCGGAGCCTGTCTGGAAAACCTTGGAGTTTGCGGTGTAATTCCGCTGGGACTCGATCATCGCCGTCAGTTCCTCGGCGACGTCCACGTTGGAGTCTTCAAGAGCGCCGGAAATGATCGATCCAAAGCCGCTGGAGCCAGCATAGCCAAGGATGACGACACCCGAATTGTTGGACTGGGTGTACAGGTTACCAGCGACGGGATTGAGATTGTCCGGGCTCTGGACACTGGCCATGGCGACGCGGAACTTGGGAACCAGGTCGCCGTTTTCATAAGCAACCGAGACCACGCCCTTTTCATCGATCTCGTAACCCTTGACCTTGGACGCCGCGTTACCGTCAACCTTGCCCACTTCGACCGAGAAGCTCGATGCGAGCTGGCTGGTGCCGCCGATCTGGAGCGTGATCTGAGGGACTGCTGCACCGCTGATCGTAAACGGATCCAGATCGACTTCGCCGCTGGCAGGAGTGATGAGCTGGCCATCGGTGTCGAACTGCAACGTCGTCGCGGCCAATACCGTGGCCGGGGTTCCCGGGCCGGTGGCCGTGACGGTCCACTCGTTGTCGGTGACCTTCGTGTAGGTGAATTCGATCAGGCGACTCGAACCCTGGCTGTCAAACACCTTCAGCGACGTCTTCTGCTCAAAACCGTCGGCCGCGCCGTTCGGCAGGTTGACGTTGAGCGTGCCGGTTGTCGACGCGACGGCGGAGATGCCAGAGCCGGAGAGATCGACCGGCTGCAGACCGTCAAAACCGTTGACGACGATGGTCGGATCGGTGGTCGAGTCGTATTCGTAACCCTGCAGGGTGTAGCCAGCCGTGTTCTTGAGCGTGCCGTCGTCCTGCAGAACGAAGGAACCCGCACGGGTGAGATAGGGCGTGCCGTCGCCACCCTTGACGATGAAGAAACCGTCGCCATTGATGGCGAGGTCCGTCTCGGACGTCGTGTAGCTGAACGTGCCCTGGCTGGCGATGGAGTAGCGAACGTCCGTCTCCACGCCGCCGGAATTGTAGGCTCCGTTGGTGGTCGGCAAAATCATGGATGAAAACTGAACCGAGGCCTTTTTGTAGCCGACGGTGCTGGAATTGGCGATGTTGTCAGCGACAGTGCTCAGCCGGTTGGACTGGGCATTCATGCCGGAGACACCCGTTCGCATGGTTCCGTAAAGGCTCATATTGAAATCCTCGTTTCCGTAGTCATGTAGAGGGTATGAGGTGGGCCTTGCGTGAAGCTGTCTGGCATTGCGGCTCTCGATCCAAATCGTTCAAGAGCCGCCGCAGCGGCGATCCGGCTTGGGCGCCCGATCAGCTCCAGTCGATGCAGTATCCCAGGAAGCGCTTGGAATCGACCGGATCGAAACCGAGCTTCTTGCGCAGCTTCTTGCGCAGCTTCGAGATATGGCTTTCCACGACGTTTTCCTCGACCTCTTCGTCGAAGATGCCGTAGATCGCGTTGAAGATCTGGGTCTTGGAAACGCGGCGACCGCGGTTTGCGACCAAATACTCCAGGATGCGGCGCTCGCGGCGCGGCAGCGGGAAGATGTCGCCGGCGATCTCGGGATCGCGACCGTCAGAGAAGACCTTGATCGGACCGATCTCGGTGAAGTTGGTAATCGCGCGCAGGCGGCGGCGGATCGCCGCGGCCCGAGCCAGGATTTCACGGGGGTGAACGGGTTTACGAACCACATCGTCCACGCCGCAGTCGAACAGCGCGAGCGTCGCCTCAAGCGACGGCTGATCGCTGACCGCGATCACCGGTGCCTGGGTCCTGTCGCGGATTGCCCGCGGCAATTCCAGCATGGCTTCGCCCTGCCCGATCAGGAAGGCTTCAACCGCTGCAATGTCGGAATCGGCCGCCGTATTGACCCATTCCCCGAATTCTCTTGGGTCAAATCCGGTCGAAGGAATCCCCTCGCGCCCAAATAAAGATGTGTACCCGTCTTTCACGAGCTCGCGCTCATCAACCACGACGATCATTCAGCCGCCTCCGAATCAGTGTGGTGTTTCGATAGGCTATGGGTACGAATCGTGCGATTCAGGGACAACTAGGTAAACTTAATGACAGATATTAATAATTGATTAAGGGTTTGGTGCCGATTTGAACTAGATCTAGTATGTTGGACGAGATGTTAACACTATTTTTTAGTGGAAAAGTTAACACAAGCTTCGCGCAAGCTCTTGCTTTGCCGCATTTCGACGCAGTCTTGCCACATTCCGCAAATCGCAGTGTGGGGCCCTGTCAATCAATTTCTAATTGCTATTCACCGCAAAATTGCCGCGCCGGCTGCGTCCAGTTTCCATACCCCGTCGCCACCAAATTGGCGATCACGCGACACACGTAGCGCTTCTGCGCGGGGTCGTTGTTTGGCCCGGCGTGATAGCGAGCGACCGCCATCGTCCAGGTTTCGTGACGCCGATGCAGGTTGGTCAGGAACCGCGCTGCGTAGTCGACATTGCGTTGCGGGTCAAACATCGCCTGGACAGAGGTGAAATGTTCGCCATGGAAGTGCTGGTTGATCTGCATGCATCCGACATCAATCAGCTTGGCTCCGCCGTCTCGTGCGCGCTGGAAGGCGTTCAGTGCCTGCTCCAACCCGTCGAAATAGTAGGCTTTCCCCTCCACGTTCAGAGCATAGGCCTGCAAGCTCCCCTTGCGGCCCGTTTCCGTCAGGCCGACGGAATACAGGATGCCCTCCGGGATGCCGTATCGGGCTGCTGCAGCGCTGATTTCTCGCTCGCAACTGCCGTTGCTTGCGAAAGCGTCAGAGGTAAAGCTGACCAGGGCGAGTGCCGCGAGCGTCAGGAGACTGGATCTCGGTCTGCTGCACCACTCTCTCATCTGCCACCCTCGTGCTGCTGGTGTTTTCTCCCCGCGCGCGGCCGTCACTTCCCTGACCGCCGGGCTGGAATGTCTGCTGGCCTGGCTGCTGGCCCGCCGCGCTGTTCTGGCCGGCATCAGCGCTGCGATCGACGGACGAGACCTGCATGTTGACCTGAACGTGGTCAACGGTCAGGCCCTGCGCGCGCAAAGCCTTCAGGATGTCGCTCGTGTCGTTCGACAGCTGACGCAGGGCTGCCGGATTGTCCACGGTCAGTTGAACGCTCAATTCTTCGCCTGTCAGCCTGAGCGTTGCCGTCACGCTGCCGAGTTCGATCGGGGTCATCTGCAGCTTCAGTGTGTTGACCACCTTGCCGTGGCCTGACTGGGCGGCTGCATTCGCCAGTTCGGAGCCCGGAGACATGGCGTTGATCCATTCACTGTCGCCCAGCATGGCAGCCGTGATAGCCGCACCATTCGTGGACGAGGCGGGCGCGATGAAACGGCGTGCCTCGACGACGGTGATGGTCTCGACAGGCGTGCTGTCCGCGGAGTCGTCGAGCCGTCCGGTCTGCTCGTTTTGCAGGCCCACGGGTTGTCCCTTGCCGTCACCTCTGACAACCCGGAACGTGCGCTCTGGATCCGCATCCTGGTCCTGGCCGTTTGCAGCGTCATCCGCCGCCGTGCCCATGCCGGCCGAGACGGCTTCCAGCAACGCGGCCTGGTTCTTCGGTTCACCGGGCAGTTTCGCGGTATCGTCGGCTTCACCGGCGACGTCATCTGCCTTTGCCTCTTCGCGGGGTGCACCAGCGAGCAAGCGCAAGACATCGGCAAGGTCGGGAGACTTTGCGTCACCGGCGGTGATCTGGTCAGTAGACGCTTCCGTTGCCGTCTCGCCTTCTGTGACCGGCTTCTTCTCGCGCGCACCCGCAAGGGCCTTGGCCAGTTCCGCCTTCGACACGGCATGTTCGGGATGGTCGTCATTCGCGGACTTCGGTCCATCCTCCGACGGATTCTTTGCCTTCGAACGCGCGGCGGCGAGCAACCGGGCCAGTTCGTCCGTCGACAGATCGCCGATGTCCGACAACGTCTCTTCAGCAGAGGTCACCGAGTTCGCGGAGATATCGATGACCGGCCGCTTCGGGCGCTCATCGACCGCGTGCTTTCCAGCATCGCCATCATGGGCTTGCCCCACCTGATCATCTTCGCTCTGCCGTCCCGACTTTTCCTGGTTGCCGGAGTTGGAGAGCACCTTGGAGAAGCTGTCGTCCTGCGCCTGATCCGCTCGCGTGCCGGGCCCCGATTGCGATACGATTGCGCCCGGTGCGGGCGTCGGGGGGGCCGATAATGCATCCAACATGTCAGGGGCCTTCCTTCTTGAGAAGATCGTCGATGGCATCGAGCTTGGAACGCCCGGCATCGACGAAGGTGCGCAGTTCCGGATCTATGGTGGGGGATGTCTGAGGTTCAGCCGCTGCAGGCTGAACGGTTGCGGGAGCCGGGTCGGTCGCATTGGGAACCGCCGCTTCGGCCTGGGGCGGAGCCGCCAGCGGATCCTGCAGCTCCGGATCAGCGGCCGCTGCTTCGGCATCAGCAGTGGATGCATCCGCCGGGGCCGCCTGAGGCGGTGCGACCGGAGCCTGCGGTTTGCGCAGCACTTCCTTGGCGACCGCCTCGGCGGCCTGGCGCAGGGCGCGGTCCTTGGGCGAAAGGGCATCTTCGGGAATGGCCAATATGGCAGCCATCGCGTCATCGACCTTATCGGTCGGAATGGTCACCAGGCTTCCATAGAGCTTTGCCAGCGCATCTGCCCCCGCACCATCGCCAGAGAGCGCCTTGGCTTGATCCGCGGCCATGACCGCGAGCTCGCGCCGACCGGCGATGGCTGCCTGCCGGGCGATCCTGAGATAGACTTCGCGCCGGCGGTCCACGTCCATGTAGCCCAGCGTCGCTTCAATGTCTTCGGGCTTCAGAACGTCGTAATGCTCGACGACGAAGCGCACGAAAAGATCGGCGAACTGGCTCGCATAGGGAGAATAGAGGAAGCGACGGGCATAACGATTGGCATAGCCGGACGCCTTGTCGACGATCTTCGAATCGACAGCGACGGCAAGCGAACGTCGCAGCGCCGCTTCCTCAACAATGGTTCCGGGAGCCGTCAAACGCGCCCAGTCATAGAATTTCAGCGACCCGGCAGGATCCTTGGCGATCGTCACGTTGCCGGCGACCAGCGCCAGATAGGGCGCAATGTCGGCGTCCTTGTATTCTTTGACCATCTCGCCCAGCGTCTTGGCGATCAGGGTGCCCTTGCCGCTCAGATATTTGCGCAGGGCATCGGCAATGCGATTATCGAAATTTCCGTCGACATCTCGCGCCACGAGAAACTCCAGCGTCGCGGGATTGCCGCCACTCATGGCATAGATCAGGGCCGCGTCGACATTGCGAGGATCGGCAAAGATGGCCGGATCGGCGGAGCGCAAGCGCTTGTCGATGGCTCCCAGCATGAACCGCTGCATTTCGGCCGCCGAATGATCGCCTCGGACGACGGTGTCCTGCACGAACTGCAGGGAGCGCAGCATGCGATATGGCTCGATGGTATCGTCCGTGCTTTGGGCATAGGCTGCAGGGCCGCCCGAAAGGGCAGCCGCAACGCAGGCCAACAAAGCGAGGGAGAACCGCCGGATCGTCATGGCTTATCCCTGTTCTCCCTGGATCAGGATCTCGATGCGACGATTGGCATCGGCCAGCGGGTCGGTCGGAACCTGAAGACGCCTGTCCGCAAAGCCCGAAACCTGCTCAATGCGATCTTCCTTCAGACCACCGCGGACCAGCATGTAATATGCGCTGTGTGCACGCGCCATCGAGAGACGCCAGTTGTCGTTTTCGGTACCCTTGAACTGGCGGCCGTCGGTGTGTCCGCGAATGACGATCTGGCCGGGCCGGTCCTGCAACAGCTTGCCGATCCGCTCCATGGCCAGGACCATTTCACGCTGAGGTACTGCCGAACCGACATTGAACATGGCAGCATCGCTCTGGTCGCTGATGGTGACGAGAAGCCCGCCTTCGGCCGGGGTGACGATCAACCCCTCGGCAAGCTTGCCGGCTGTCCCGCCAATTGCCTTTTCGATATCCTGCTTCAGCTGATCGGCCGCCTGGAGTTCCGCCTTGGTTGCAGGCGGTTCCGACGCTGGATCGGCAAGCTTGGCTTCTTCCGTCTTGCCGTCCTCTGGCTTTTCACCCTCGGCTGCCGGCGGCTTCGCTTCCGCCTGGCTGCTCTCCGCCTTCATATCCTCAGGCGTCGGCTTCTGCCCCGGGACGACGAGCGCGATCTGCTGCTCCGGCTCGGTGGACGGCTCTGACTGATCTTGCTGTTGCTGTGACGCTGTCTGCTGTTGCTGATCCGAGGGCGTCGTGGCGTCGGTCGGCTTTCCGGCCGGTCCATTCGCCGTCTGGACCTGCTGGGTCCAGAAATCAGGATCAAAGGGGTCGCGATAGGCCTCGCCGCCCTGGGCACCGGTCGAGGGCCCTGAATCGGCAGCACCGCCCTCGCCCTTGGCGCTGACATTGGCCTGCTGGCCGACTTCCTGGGCAATCTCGGCCAGAACCGAATACGGGTTCTCGAAGAAGTCGGCTTCCGAGTAGTTGGAGTTCTCGCCCGACGATGCAGTCATATCTTCGCCCGTGGCCGCAGCCGCGCCGACGCGCGTCTCGTCATCCTCGACCTTCGACCGTTCCTTCTTTTCCTCGCCTTCCGCCTGATCAACGGGCTTCTTCAGACCCTTTTCGGTCGGTTTCTCGTCCGAGAGCTGGATCGGATTGAAATAGCTTGCCACGGAGGCCTTAGTTTCCTCGTTTGCAGCGTTGACGAGCCACATGACGAGAAAGAATGCCATCATCGCGGTCATGAAGTCGGCATAAGCGATCTTCCACGCGCCACCGTGAGCACCATCGTGGTCGCCCTTGTGGCGCTTCACGATGATGATCTCGTTCTTGCCGTGATGGTGATTCTCGTCGCTCATGAAAGCACTTTCTTCAGGCTCGCGCTGAAGGCGGAGATGCGGGTCACGAGCGCCGCGTCGCCGAATTCAGCCGTCAGGTCCAGATCCGGGCCGTCGATGTGGTGCAACATTTCCGCGTGATCCGGCAGTTCAGACAGCAGTTTCTCGAACAGTTCACGCGGCCCGCGGACCCGGATGGTGCCGGCTTCGCCGCCTGAGATGGCGGATTGAAGTTGCTCGGCCAATTCATCGATCGCCCGTTCGACGATCCCTTCTTCGATCAGCGGTGCCAGTGCCTCAGCAACCTGTTCACTGACGCTGAGCGAAAGCTGCTTCACGACCTCAGGAAGTTGAACGGCCAAAGCGGCCGCGAACTCGTCCCTGAGGCGCTGCTCCATCTCGGCCAATGCTTCGGCATGGGCCGTCTCCAACGCTTGTCGCTCGGCTTCGAACCGCTCGGATGCTGCTTGTTCGCCCGCTTCGTGTCCCTGTGCGTAAGCCTCGTTGCGCACCGCTTCGAGATCGACCGGTTCCGGCTCCGGTTCAGGGAGCGCCGGAAAGTCCATTTCAAAATCGTCCAGTCCACCGCCGAATGAGGTCTCGACCGGCTGTGGTGGGGCGGGTGGCGCCGAGAAGTCCTTCAGATATCTGGCCAGAGGCATGCTCATCGACGGAACCCTCCGTCGACGACAAGGAACGCTATGCACACGGCGCCGTGGGCGCGTGGAACATCGACATCAACAGGGCCAGAACGTGTTCTCATCTTCCGGAATCGGCTTTCGCTTCGGGGCCGCAGCTCTCGGCAGTTTTCTGCCATGGACAATGTTCAAAACTAGGGGGTCAAACTTGCGCGAAGATGAATGGGATCTCCGGCCCCATGGCCCTCGCCTCACCCGTGCCGGCTGCCATGCCAGTGTGACCGGGAGTTCCGGTCAGTTCTTAAACAGCGTCAGGAGTTTTTCGGCACTGGTGTTGGCGATCGAAAGCGCCTGGATGCCGAGTTGCTGCTGGGTCTGCAGGGCCTTCAGCCGGGTCGATTCCTCGTTCATGTCGGCATCGACCAGACGGCCGACGCCCTTGTCGATCACGTCCATCAGGTTGGAGACAAAATTATCCTGCATCTCGATGCGGCTGGTGATCGCGCCGAGCGTGGCGGCCGAATCGGTCAACTGGCCGAGAAGATCATCGATCACGCTGATCATGTCGGAAAGCTGTGCGGTCGTCGTGCTGGTGTCGATCGCGATCTCGGTACCCGTTACCGGGGTCAGGGAGCCGACGTCGAGAAGATAGTAGTCACGGGCCGTGCCTGTCGGCGCGCTGCTCAGTGCGTCTGCATCGATGGCTTTGGTGAGGAAGGCGCGGCTTGCGTCCTGCGTGTCGATCAGGACGGAGTTTTCCGTATCAAAGTCAAGCGTCGTTACCTGCACGGTGCCGTCGGCGCCGCGGATGAAGGAGGATACGACCTGCTTTATTCCGAGCGGATTGACATTGGTGTTGTAAAGCCAGTTTTCACCGGAGAAGGAGGCAGACTGCGCCGAGGACACCAATTGGTCCTTCAGCTGCTTCATTTCCTCGTTGATCTTGTTCTTGTCGACGCCCGGCTCGCTGGCGGCAACCAGTTTCGCCTTGATGCTCGACATGACCTCAATGACGTTGTCGAGCGATGTGTAAGCGGTATCAACAGTCGCAGCACCAAGGCCAAGCGCGTCGGCAACCGTCGACAGTGCAGCATTGTCGGAGCGCATGGTCGTGGCAATCGACCAGTAGCCGGCATTATCCGACGCCGTTTCAACCCGATACCCCGACGACACCCGCCTCTGGGTGGTCTCGAGATTGGTATCAATCGAGCGAAGCGTCTGGAGCGCGGCCATTGCGGCCGCGTTGGTCATAATGCTGGTCATGCGTGAGCCCTCAAGCGTACGTCCGTGCGCATCCGACAAACGTCGGCAAAGACGGGTGGGCATCATGCAGACGGCGCGATCGCGCAGCCCCCGTCACAGTTAACAAATCGTTAACGGTGACATCTAACAAGCGTGACCTTGGTTAAGCAAGGCTCATAAGCGCGAAACTGCCAAGAATGAGAAAGGCGAAAAGTTTCGCGCAAGGCAGACGCAAGAAATCCGCGCCCCTTTCGGAGCGCGGATGTCAACTTTGCGAGTAATCGGATCAGCGAAACTCTTAACGGAAGAGCGAGAGGATGACTTCCGAAGACGAGTTTGCGATCGACAGGGACTGGATGGCCAGCTGCTGCTGGGTCTGCAGTGCCTTCAGGCGGGTCGACTCTTCGTTCATGTCGGCATCCACGAGGCGACCGACGCCGGAGTCGATCGAATCGCTGAGTGCAGCAACGAATTCGGTCTGCATCTCGATACGCGAAGAAATCGAACCGATTTCAGCAGCGGCGCTTGTCATGGAGGTCAGAGCGGTATCGACCATCTGGATCATGCCGTCGAGGGTGGCCGAGGTGGTCGTGTTGTCGATGGTCAGCGTGGACACCGACGTGGTGACCGAGGTCACGGTGCTGGTGGTGTCGATTGCCCAGAGAGCGCCGGAGGTGTCTTCGTAGGCGACTTCCTGATCGGCAACTGTGGTCTGGTCTACAGCCTTGACCCAGGTGTCGGCCGAAACCTTGACGTAGTTGTCGGTACCATCGTTCGCGTAGCTGCCGTCGAAGACCGAGCTGCCAGCACCTGCGGCGATAACGTCGTCGGTGGTGAAGGAAGCGACAGTTACGTCGGTCGCGATGCCAGCAAGGTTAACGCTGAGGGTTACGGATGCACCTTCAACAGTGTTCGTGGCGTCCAGAATGCCCTGAGTGCCCCCGGTGTCGAACAGAACGTTGGTGGCAGCAAGGGTGTAGTCAACCTTCTTGACCGAGACGTTACCGGAGGCGTCACGAACAAAGGATGCAACAACGCTCTTGTTGACGTCGGTACCGGCAGTGATATCGGCCTGCAGCCAGTTCTCACCCGAGAACGAAGCGGCTTCGGAAATCGAGGTCAGCTGGTCCTGCAGCTGCGTGATTTCTTCCTGGATCTTGTCCTTGTCGACGCCGTCTTCCGTGGCGGCAACGAGCTTTGCCTTAATTTCCTTCACGACTTCGATGGCGGAATCCATACCGGAGTAAGCCGTGTCGACCTTGGCTGCGCCGAGACCGAGCGCGTCGGAAACAGCCGACAGTGCCATGTTGTCAGAACGCATGGTGGTGGCAATCGACCAGTAAGCGGCATTGTCCGATGCATTGCCGACCTTCAGGCCCGAGGAAACGCGACCTTGCGTTTCTTCCATGCCCGAATTGATCGAGCGCAGTGTGGAGAGCGCAGCCATAGCTGCGACATTCGTCAGAATGCTAGTCATATTCAGTGCCCCTTGAATGGCTGATTAAGAAAGGGACATTCCGGAGTCACCGGGAACGAGTGTCAGCGTCATGCCCATCAATTCCCGTTAGGGTTAATGTCTCGTTCTATGGCCTCAACCTAACCGAACGCAGTTAATCAAGAGTGAACTAAGCTGCTGATTTTAATTAATAAATTCATAATTGCGAGAAGGTTTCGTTAAACTCTATGACCGCAAAATTAATGGGGCGCACGAAAACCTGCCGCCGTTAACGAGTGGACGCCGCAGCGGTGCGCGAATGCGCGACAGATGAGGAGCTGGCAACACTGCGGCCCACAACAAGGCTGGCCTGCCGCCACGAACGAAAAATGCCGCGCCCGAAGGCGCGGCATGGAGATCAGGATGATCCAGAAGAAGATGGACGGGCCCCTGCCCCGACCTCGTCTTAACGGAACAGCGTAAGAATGACTTCCGAAGAGGAGTTCGCGATCGACAGCGACTGGATGGCCAGCTGCTGCTGGGTCTGCAGTGCCTTCAGGCGGGTCGACTCTTCGTTCATGTCGGCATCCACCAGACGGCCGATACCGGTATCGATCGAGTCCGTCAGGCTGGCAACGAAGTTCTGCTGCATCTCAATTCGCGTGCTGATGGAGCCGAGGGCAGAAGCCGCGCTCGTCATCGCTTCCAGAGCCGTATCGACCATCTGGATCAGGCCATCCAACTGAGCATTCGTGGTCAGGTTGTCGATGGTCAAGGATTCGACCGAGGCGGTCGCCGTCGTCACAAGGTTGGTGGTGTCGACAGCCCAGAGCGCCGAGGTGGAGTCCTGGTAGGCGACTTCCTGGTCCGGAACCGTCGTCTGGTCTACCGCTTTCACCCAGGTATCGGTTCCGACCTTCACGTAGTTGTCCGTACCGTCAGTGGCATAGCTGCCATCGAAGGTCGATGCGCCTGCGCCGGCGGCGATGACGTCATCCGTGGTGTAGGAAGCCACGTTTACCGGAGTAACGACACCAGCGATGTTGATGTTGAGGTTTACCGAGGCGACCTCGATTGCGTTCAGGCTGTCCAGCAGGCCCTGGTCACCCCCGGTGTCGAAGAGAACGTTGGTCGACGACAGAGTGTAGGCGACCTTGGTGACCGAGACATTGCCCGAGGCATCACGAACGAAGGAGGCGACGACGCTCTTGGCGAGGTCCGTGCCGGCCGTGATGTCGGCCTGCAGCCAGTTTTCGCCGGAGAATGAAGCGGCTTCGGCGATCGAAACAAGCTGGTCCTGCAGCTGCGAGATTTCTTCCTGGATCTTGTTCTTGTCGACGCCGTCTTCGGTGGCGGCCACAAGCTTTGCCTTGATTTCCTTCACCACTTCGACGGCTGAATCCATACCGGAATAGGCCGTGTCGATTTTCGCGGCACCGAGGCCAAGCGCATCCTCAACGGCCGAGAGAGCCATGTTGTCGGAGCGCATCGTGGTTGCGATCGACCAGTAGGCAGCATTGTCCGACGCGGTTTCAACACGAAGACCCGACGATACACGTGCCTGGGTTTCTTCCATGCTGGCGTCGATGCTGCGAAGGGTCTGGAGAGCGGACATCGCCGCGACATTGGTCAATATGCTGGTCATTGAAGTCTGCCCCTTGGATTGGCTGATATAGACAGGGACATTCCGGATAGGCCGGGAACGACGGTCAGCTTCATGCCTGCTAACCTGCTTTTAATGAGTGTTAACCCGTCGTTGCGATGGGTTCATCTAACGTAAACATGGTTAACAATTCTTAAATCGAATTATTAAAAAAACAGGCCGCAGCGTTAACTGCGGCCTGTGTGTCACGAGTAAACCGTTAAGGTTTGAAGAAAGCCCGCTGAAGCTCCGATTAACGGAACAGCGACAGGACGTTCTGAGAGTCGGAGTTGGCGATCGAAAGCGCCTGGATCGCCAGCTGCTGCTGGGTCTGCAGGGCCTTGAGGCGGGTCGACTCTTCGTTCATGTCGGCATCGACGAGGCGGCCGACACCGGCTTCGATCGAGTCGCTCAGATCGCTAACGAAGCTTTCCTGCAGGTCGATACGGGCCGAGATCGAACCGATCGAAGAAGCAGCGCTCGTCATGGAGGTCAGAGCATCGTCAACCATCTGGATCATGCCGTCCAGCTGAGCAGAGGTCGTTGCTGCCGTGAGCGAAAGCGTCGATACCGAAGACGTCGTCGACGCAGCAGTGCTGGTGGTGTCGATTGCCCACAGAGCGCCGGTGGAGTCTTCATAAGCGACTTCCTGATCGGAAACGCCGGTCTGGTCGACAGCCTTGACCCAGGTGTCGTCAGCGACCTTGACGTAGTCAGACGTGCCGTCGTTGGCATAGCTGCCATCGAAGGTCGAGCTGCCCGAGCCAGCGGTGATGACATCGTCGGTCGTGAAGGAGGCAACCGTCACGTCGGTCTGAACACCGGCGAGGTTGACGCTGAGCGTTACGGAGGCGCCATCGATCGTGCTCGTTGCGTCGAGCAGGCCCTGGTTGCCCCCGGTGTCGAACAGTACGTTCGTGGCCGAGAGGGTATAGTCGACCTTCTTGACCGAGACGTTGCCCGAGTCGTCACGAACGAAGGAAGCAACAACGCTCTTCGCCAGGTCCGTGCCGGCAGTGACGTCGGCCTGCAGCCAGTTCTCGCCCGAGAACGAGGCAGCTTCGGCAATCGACGTCAGCTGGTCCTGCAGCTGCGTGATTTCTTCCTGGATCTTCGTCTTGTCGACGCCGTCTTCCGTTGCGGCAACGAGCTTGGTCTTGATTTCCTTGACGACGTTGATGGCGGCTTCCATACCGGAATAGGCGGTATCAACCTTGGCAGCGCCGAGGCCGAGTGCGTCGGAAACAGCCGACAGCGCCATGTTGTCGGACTTCATCGTGGTAGCGATCGACCAGTAGGCGGCGTTGTCGGACGCAGAACCGACCTTCAGGCCCGACGAAATACGGGACTGGGTGTCTTCCATGCTGGCGGAGATCGAGCGGAGGGTGGACAGCGCGCCCATTGCGCTGGTGTTGGTCAGAATGCTGGCCATAGGATTTGTCCCTTAAAAACGAGGTACTAACGGGGACATACCGGACTTCAAATTTACCGGTCACGAACGGTACGGCATCATGCCATTTGGTGCTTTTTCGGTTGCCACCAGACCCGTCGTGCGAGCTCCAAACTCGCAGCCATTTGTTGCCAAGACCTTAAGCCAACCCGGCGCATTCATGCTTCCGGGGCCTATGGTAAACAGGGAAATAATGATTTCGCGGCATGCGTGCCGCATGTCAGGCGAAGGATCGGACCAGGCTTCCGACGAGCAGATTCCAGCCGTCGATCAGGACGAAGAACAGGATCTTGAAGGGGAGAGAGATCGATGTTGGCGGCAACATCATCATACCCATGGCCATGGTGATGGTCGCAACGACCATGTCGATGACGAGGAACGGCAGAATGATAAGGAAGCCGATCTCGAAACCGCGACGGATTTCCGACAACATGAATGCCGGTATCAGGACGCGGTAGTCGATCTTACCGTCGGCAATGGTTGCCTGCCCGCGCTCATTGGCGATGTCGACGAAGAGCTTGAGGTCCTTGTCACGGGTATTGGCGGTCATAAAGGTGCGGAAGGGTTCTGCGATCCGCGCCACCGCTTCGGCTTCGGTGATCTGGTTGGCCAGCAGGGGTTGCGCGCCGTTTGTCCACGCCTGATCCATGGTGGGCGCCATGACATAAAAGGTCATGAAAAGCGCCATGCTGGTCAGGATCATGTTGGAAGGTGTTGTCGCCAGGCCCATGCCCGAGCGCAGGATCGAAAACGCGATCAGGAAGCGCGGGAAACTGGTGACCATGATCAGGATGCCGGGTGCGATCGACAGCACCGTGAGCAGGCCGAACGTCCGAATGATCCACGCCGCCACCGACCCGTCGATCGGGGTGTTGAAGATCTCGGTCGGGAACTGCTGGGCCACAGCCAGTTCCGGCGCCATCATCATGACGGCGACGAGGATAAGAAGCCGAATCATTCGATCACAAGGGTTCTGAACATTACCTTGGATACGCGCCCTTCCGAGCGGAGGTCAACTCGCTCCTGGAGGTCATCCTTGAGATATTGAAAGCCCCGGGGACCTTCGACCTGCTGCAGGGAAACGGTGCGCAGATAAGCGAGGATGTCCTGATGAACATCCTCCGCGACCTTGACGTCCGCAGGGCCGTTGAACATCAGGGCGACCTCGACCCGGATCCAGTTTTCCGAGGGATAGGCGAGATTGGTGGTGATGGGCTCCAGGGCCACGACCCCGTTGGCCTCCGTCGAGATATGAGGCAGACCCTCTTCCTTCTTGGCCTCACCATGACCAGCCGCAGGGGCTTCGGCTGCAGCTGCGGCCTCTTCCGCCTGTTTGACCTTCGGGGCCAGCATGGTGCCTATTGCCCAGCCGCCGCCGCCGCCAACGACAGTCAGCACGACAAGCGGAATGACGAGCGCCATCAATCCCGACTTTTTCTTGCCTTCGGCTTCCTGGTTCTCTTCCATCAGTGATCCCTATGCTCCCGCCGTGGTCAGAAGGGCGAATAGATGTCGACGACCTGCTGGCCGATCGGAGGCTGTTGCATTTCCGTCAGGCGGCCGCGGCCGCCATAGGAAATGCGGGCTTCCGCGATCTTGTCATAGGAGATGGTGTTCTCGGCATCGACGTCCTGAGGACGCGCAATACCGGCGACATTCAGGATGCGGATCTCGTGATTGACGCGGACCTCCTGCGAGCCGCTGATCAGCAAGTTGCCGTTTTCGAGAATGCCGGTGACAACAGCCGCGATCAGGAGGTTCAACTTTTCAGAACGCTCCGTCTTGCCGTCACCCTTGCTGCTGGTGCTCGAATCCGTCGAGAGGTCGCCCGTGGTGCCGGTGTCGGTAGAGAAGCCGAGGAACTCCTTCACTTCGGCGCCCCATGTCAGAGACGTGCCATTGGTCCGGCTGCGGTCTGTCGCGTTCTTGAACGAGGCCCTGTCGTCGATCTCGATCTTGACCGTGAGAATGTCGCCCACGTTCAGAGCGCGAGCATCCTTGAAGAGTGCCGACTGATTGTCGCTCCACAGCGAGTATCCGCTCGCGGTCTGCATCGGTTGCTTCGGATAAAGCGCCATTTGCGGGGTCTGGCTGTAGCGGAGACCGGATCCGATCGGGCTCATCGCCGGTGCGTTGCCGATTTCCTTGATGGTCTGGCTCTGGCAGCCAGCCAGGAGGAGAATGGCCAGCAGGGCTGGAGAACGCTTGGTCATGACGGATCCTTCGAAGTGGTGGGGTCGCCGGCGCTCGACATGATCGAGGCGACTGCGGCCGCCTTGTCCGGCTTCATCTCTGTGAGGATGAGGCTCGATTGACGGGGCGGCAGCTTCATGATGATGGCGGCTGCGAGCATCACATCGGTTTCCGCCAGCTGTGGTGCTGCGGCGTCCGGTGCCATTTTGCGATAGATCTCGATGAGCTGCTCATCCGCCTTTTTCATGAACTCGTTACGCCGCGTCAGCCAGTCTTCGTATTCAGCGCGGCGCGTTTCGAGCACCGAAATGCGACTGTCGACATCGGCTTGCAGCTTTTCGAGTTCCTGTTTCTGCAGCAAATAGCGCTGGTCGCGCGCGGCATCGGCAATGCTGGAGCAGAACTGCTTGATTTCAGCCTCGGAAGCCGCGTCGAGCGGCGGCTGCGGTTGTTGCTGGCCCACCGCAATTCCGGCGAAGGCCGGCAGCGTGGCGATCAGGATGACCGCGGCACCGCTGCGCAGGATGGTTCGGGACGGCGTAAAGGTCTTAAATTGGATCATTGCAGGACGAGCTCCGCTTGCAGCGCACCCGCCGACTTGATGCCCTGGAGAATGGCGATGATCCCGTCCGGTTTGACGCCGATGCTGTTCAGTCCGCTGACCAGGGTTCGTAGGTCCGGCCCCTCGACGACGGCGATCTTGTCACCGGTCTTTTGAGCAATGATGTCGGTCTGGTCCTGGATCGCGGTCTGTCCACGGGAGAAGGGTTCAGGCTGGACGACCTGCGGTGTCTCGGAGACTGTCACGGTCAGCGTTCCGTATGCCACGGCAACGCGGGAAACCCGAACGTCGGCGCCGATCACGATGGTTCCCGTGCGCTCGTTGATCACCACCTTGGCGGGCGAGTCTGTCGCCACAACGAGGTTTTCGATGTCCGCCATAAGACGCGCAAGATCGGCCGTCCGGGGCTTTTGGATAACCACTTCCTGGCTGTCACGCGCTTCCGCGATCGGCGCACCGTAGTTGGCGGCCGAGTAGGCATTGATGGTATCGGCGATCCGCAGCGACGTGGTGAAGTCGGCATTGCGCAACTGAAGAACGAGGTTGACCGCGTCCTTGAACTTGGAAGGCAGTTCGCGCTCGATGATCGCGCCCCCGGGGACACGACCTGAGGTCG
Source organism: Hyphomicrobiales bacterium (assembly GCA_900473805.1). GTDB lineage: Bacteria > Pseudomonadota > Alphaproteobacteria > Rhizobiales > Rhizobiaceae > Allorhizobium. The sequence goes on from UCMS01000008.1 coordinate 172,505, forward strand.
TGATGCCTTCCTGAACACTGGCAGCATTGCCTTGCGCCGTGAAGCCGGACACGATGACGGATCCCTGCGCGACGGCGTAGATCTGACCGTCGGCGCCGGTCAAGGAGGTCATGACCAGCGTTCCTCCGCGAAGGGACGTCGAATCGCCGAGCGAACTTGCGGTCACATCGATGCGGCTGCCGGGGCTGGCAAAGGGCGGGAGGTTGGCAGTCACCATGACGGCCGCGACATTCTTAGCGTTCGACTGACCGCCTTGCGTCGAAATTCCGAGGTTCTGCAACATCGCCCGCATGGACTGGTCGGTGAACGGCGAAGAACGCAGGCTGTCACCGGTGCCCTGAAGGCCGACCACGAGGCCGTAACCGATTAGCTGGTTGTCACGGCCGGACTGCAGCGAGGCGATGTCTTTGATGCGCGAATTCGTCGCCAGCGCCGGCTCGAAGGGAGCAAGTACGAGCGACAGGATGCAGAAGATGATCCGCGTTCTGGAGAGCAATCTCATTTTGCCATCACCTGTACAGTCCCGTCGGCCATAACCGTGCCGGACACGATCGTGCCTGAGTCAATATTGCGCACCTTGATCACGTCGCCGACCAAGGCATCGGTGAGCGGGGTGCCGCTGGCGCTGATCAGCATATTGCCGATCGCAAAGGTCAGACGGACGCTGCCGCCGCGCTTGACCGCGAAGGCCTCGCGCAGGCTGGCAACCGGGATGGTTCGGCCAGGCAGCAGCGTGCGCTTGGTCACCATGCCCACCACCTCTTCCTTGGTGCGGGCGTAACCGCCGGACAGATTGGGGTTGGTCACGTCGACAACGTTGACCTGGTCGGCAGACACGGTCTCGCCGGGATAGATCACACGCGTTGGAACCACGGCCGTGTCCTTCGCGAACGCGAGACCCGCGCCAAGACCGAGGGTGGCGACGGCCAGCGCCGCAATGCGTGCCAAATATCCGAGTGTTCGGCGAAACCTCATGTTTGCCTCCAGTTGTCTTACTTGAGGTTCTTGCTGACGATCTGAGCCATTTCGTCGGCGGTGGTGATAACCTTGGAATTCATCTCGTAGGCGCGCTGTGCAGAGATCATGTCTGTGATCTCCTTGACGGAATCGACGTTCGAGGCTTCCAGGTAGGACTGCTTCAGGTAACCGAAGCCCGGGTCCTCCGGCACGCCGACGATCGCCTCGCCCGAGGCGGTCGTCTCGGCGAAGAGGTTGTCGCCGAGCGGCTTCAGGCCGGCTTCGTTGACGAAGTTGGCCACGGTGAGCTGGCCGATGTCTGTGTAGTTGGAATCGTTCCCCAGACGAGCAGACACCTGACCAGTGCGGCTGATGACGACTTCGGTCGCATTCTGGGGGATCGTGATCTGTGGGGTAACCAGGTAGCCATCAATGGTCACCAACTGGCCCTGAGCATTCATGTTGAAGGCGCCGGAGCGGCTGTAGAAGGTCTGACCATCAGGGCTTTCGATCTGGAACCAGCCACGTCCGATGATCGCGATATCCAGTTCATTGCCTGTCTGCGTCAGTTCGCCCTGAGTATGAATGTTGCGCACGGCAGCGGTCTGAACGCCGAGACCGATATTGGCTCCTTCCGGCACGATCGCCTGATTGGCGCGGTTCGGCACGCCCTGGGCTCGCTCGGTCTGGTAGAGAAGGTCGGTGAATTCTGCACGCGCGCGCTTGAAGCCCGTCGTGTTGATGTTGGCGATATTGTTCGCGATGACCTCAAGATTGGTCTGCTGGGCATCCATACCCGTGGCTGCGATGGCAAGCGCTCTCATATGTCTATACCCCTACTAGATCTGCATCTTCGTGATTTCGAGATAGGCGTTGACGATCTTGTCGCGGAAGGCGATCGCCGTCTGGAGCGACTGCTCCGCCTGCATGACCGCATCGACCACTTCACGCGTGTTCGCCTTGCCGGTCAGACCGTCGAAGGAGGTCTGTTCGGCCTGCTTGAGGTTGTTCGACGCCTGGGTCGCCATGTCGGTCAATGCCGACAGGAAGGTCTCGCCGGTGGACATGCCAGGGGTCGGCCCTTCGGCGGCCTGGCTCTTGGCCGAGAAGATGCTCGACATGGAGTCGAGGCCTTGGGTGCCGGAAATCATGCCGGCCTTTGTGATGGATTCGATCATTGCGAGGCCTTCAGCAGGGCAATTGTCTGGGAAACCATGTCGCGGGTCTGCTTGATGGTCTGCAGATTGGCTTCATAGGTTCGGTTCGTTTCGCGCATGTCGCCCATTTCGATCAGGACGTTCACGTTCGGCATCTTGACGATGCCCTTCTCGTTGGCAGCCGGGTTGCCAGGGTCGTATTCCTCAATGAAATCCGACTTATCGACACCGAGCTTCTTCACCTCGACAGTCTCGGCGCCGGTCAACCGGTCGAGTTCGCTGCCGAAGGTGATGGTCTTGCGGCGATAGGGATCGGCGCCGGGTGTGTCGCCAGTCGTGCGGGCGTTGGCAATGTTTTCGGAGACGATACGCATGCGAGTGGACTGGGCTTCCAGACCACTGCCCGCGACCTTGAGGGCTGCACTTAAGGGATCGGTCATCAGCGTTTCACCGTCATCAGCATCATGCGATGGAAAGAGGACATCAGGGAGGTATTGAGCTCGTGCTGGCGCTTGATCTCACCGGTCTTGGTAAGTTCTTCCGCAATGGCGACGGAGTTTCCGGATTCCTGCACACCGATCTCATCGTTCAGCTGCGATTCTTCGATGGCGATGTTCTCGTCGCTGAGATCGTTGGATGCCATGTGACCCGGCTGGGTGACGGCCATGCCCTGCACCATCGCTGTCCGGTCCAGAACAGCGTCGAAGGGGGTGATATCCTTGGCCAGGTATTTCGGCGTGTTGGCATTGGCGATGTTCGTCGCCACCACCTGTTGGCGCACCGAGAGCCATTCGGCCTGTCGCGAGGCCAGCTCGAACAACTGGATGGGATTCATGGGCGTCACTCCGTCTTGTACTGTTCGGAGCCTAGGCCGGTAATCTTGCGTGGGACTTGCTCGCCCCGCGCCGCGTCAGTTGTTTTGATAGATGTCGCCCGTCGACGTGACGATGACCCACTTGCCGTCTCGCTGTTCGAGCGTGGCGACGCGGCTGTTGTCGGGGAGAATCGACCCCACGCGAACCAGATACATGCCTCCCTGATCCTCGATCAGGGCGCGCCCGTTGGCGACGTGAAGAAGGCGGAATCCGCTCTTGCCCGGGAAGGGCTGTGACGTCGCGGGCTCCAGACCCTCCGGACGCTCCTTGCCCAATGTCGGCACCGTGGCCGTCACGATCTGGTCAACCTGCGGCGGCGCTGCGGGGCTTTCGCCTCCATCATCGTCCTTGTCGACGAGCGCGAGCGGTGAAACGCTGAAGACGTTGCGGCCCGGCCCTTCAGGCAGGTCGCGCGTCCTGGTCCAGTCGGCAACGCGGATGCCGAACTTTTCTTCATTGAAGAAGACGTACCAGGGGAAAAGGGCTGCTCCGCAGGCAAGCGCTATGCCGGTGAAGGCGAGCACGCGGTCAACCGTCGGCACGCGCCGCTTGGAACGGCTCGGCACCAACGGCACGACTGGCTCGTCTGCATCGAAATCGGTCATTGTCAGCCCCTCTGCCTCATGCCTGCCTGGCCACCGGCCGCTGCCTTCAGGGCATTCGCCAGGTCGGCATAGGCATCAATTGCCGGCTTGTCGCCCGGCGTCTGTTTCAAGATGTCGTAGATCACCGGCACCTGCTTGATCGCCATGTCGAGGTCGGGATCGGAACCGTTTCGATAGCCGCCGATCAGGCGCAGATCCCGCGTTTCCTCGAAGCGGTGGATCAACGCCTTGAGGCGCGAGACCAGCTTCTCCTGCTCGGAGGTCCAGGCCTTGCGGGCCAGTCGCGAAATGGAGGTCAAGGGATTGATCGGCGGATAGCGCCCTTCGTCGGCGAGCGCGCGATCAAGCACAATATGGCCATCGAGAATACCACGGGTGGAGTCCGCAATGGGATCGTTGTGGTTGTCACCATCGACGAGGATGGAGATAATTGCGGTGATCGTGCCTGCCCCTTCGGCGCCCGGGCCGGCGCGTTCCAAGAGACGCGGGAGTTCGGTGAAGACAGAGGCCGGATAGCCGCGGGCAATCGGCGGCTCACCGGCCGCAGTTGCAACCTCGCGGATCGCATGGGCAAAACGGGTCACGCTATCGACGATGAAGAGAACGTTCTCGCCTTTGTCGCGGAAGTGTTCCGCTATGGTTATTGCCGTCAACGGTGCCATCTTGCGCAACATCGGGCTCTCGTCACTGGTCGCGACGATCGCGATCGATTTGGCCATGTTGTCGCCAAGCGTGTCTTCGATGAACTCGCGGACTTCGCGGCCACGTTCGCCAACAAGCGCAATGACCACCTTGTCGAAGGCATCGGCGCGAGCCAACATCGACAGAAGCGTCGACTTGCCGACGCCCGAGCCGGCAAAAATGCCGAGACGCTGGCCAAGGCAAAGCGGCGAGAAGATATCGATGGCGCGCACGCCGGTCTTGAAACCGGTTTCCACGCGGCTTCGCGTCATGGAGGGCGGAGCCGTCGTCGAAATAGGCCGACGTTCCGTGCCCGACGCCAGGGCCGGACCATTATCGATCGGGTCGCACAGCGCATTCAGCGTGCGGCCACACCAGCTGTCGTCTGGGGCGATCCGAAAAGCTCCCTTGCGGATGACGACATCGTGGATACCGATTGGCTCGCCCGGCTCGATCGGGCAGACATAGCAGACATCCGGCTCGACCCGGATGACCTCGCCAAGATGTATGCCATTCGACGATCGATGAGCGACAAATTCACCCAGCCGCACATGCCGCGAGAGCCCGGTGACGGTATAGTGTCCGGCCGCAATGGTCCGGACATGACCTCCGTGAGTGACGGCATATTCAGGCTTGGAATAACGCTGCGCAAGCGAGACCAACTGGCCGAGCTTGGGGGAGAGTGGGAGGTCGTCTGTCGCCTGCAATGTCATTAACGTCCCATTTCAGGATCAGGAGCTTCCGCCGAGAATCTTGATCGCGTCACCCATGGAGGCCTCGCTGTCACGGATGAGCGCGCTTACGCTTTCAAAGGCGCGGTTCACCTGGATCAGCTGCGTCATCTGGCTGATACCGTTGACGTTGGAATTCTCGACATAACCCTGCATGACCGAGATTTCCGGATTGTCGACAACCGGCTGCGGATTGTCGACGGTCGTGACACCGCTGTTTTCATAGCGAAGGAAGCCGTTGCGGACGTCCGCTGTGAACAGTCCGATCGTTGCCACCTGGCGACCATCCTGCAGGATCTTGCCATCGGCGCCGACTTCGGGCGGCCCGCCGGCACGGTTCAGCTGAATTGGTGCACCACCGGCATCGAGAACCGGATAGCCCTTGACCGACACCAACTCACCCGTGTCGGTCATCGTGAAGCGGCCGTCACGGGTCAGAACCTGACCGACGGGCGTGTCGATGGCGAACCAGGCGTCGCCTTTGATCGCAAAGTCGAGTGCATTGTTGGTCTGAGCCAGTTCGCCATTCTTGGTGGAGAGATAGTCGTTGCCCTGGCTGACGAAGGCGATCTTGGCATTCAGGTCATTGCCTGTTTTGCTCAACATCTCGTCGAACTTCACCTCTGTGGCACGAAAGCCGACGGTGTTCACGTTGGCCATGTTGTCGGCGATGGTCGTCAGGCGGCGTTCGAGCGCCATCTGCGACGACAGGGACACATAGATTCCGGATTGCACTGTATTGCCTCCGATCGAGATGAATATCAGTAAATCATTATTTAACGCAGACTGCCTACGCTTGCTCCTGCTCTTCTGAGCCAAAAGCCTTGTGCGAAACTGTCGGTTCGGACGGCAAGATTTTAGCCGTCTGCCGGCCCAAAAATGAGGCCGTGATTCAGCCTCACGCAAGGCACGAGACGTATCGCTTTCGGTGAAATGTAACGTTCAGGTGCGGGCACAATGAATATCATCATCGGATTTGTGATAACGATCGGCTGCGTCCTCGGCGGCTTCATGGCCATGGGTGGCCACCTCGACGTTCTCATCCAGCCTTTCGAGCTCATGATCATCGGCGGCGCAGGCGTCGGCGGCTTCATCATGGCGAACCCGATGAAGGTGATCAAGGATACCGGCAAGGCCGTCGGTGAAGCCTTCAAGCATTCAGTGCCGACCGAACGCGCCTATCTCGATGTTCTGGGTGTCCTCTATTCGCTGATGCGCGACCTTCGCACCAAGTCGCGCAACGAGATCGAAGCGCATATCGACAATCCCGAGGAATCCTCGATCTTCACGGCAGCGCCGAACCTCCTGAAGAACAAGGAACTGACCTCGTTCATCTGTGACTATGTGCGCCTGATCATCATCGGCAATGCCCGCAGCCATGAGATCGAAGCGCTGATGGATGAGGAAATCGACACCATCCTCTATGACAAGATGAAGCCCTACCACGCGATGACGGCCATGGGCGACAGCTTCCCGGCGATCGGTATCGTCGCGGCCGTTCTCGGGGTTATCAAGGCGATGAGCAAGATCAACGAGTCTCCGGAAGTTCTTGGCGGGCTCATCGGCGCCGCGCTCGTCGGCACCATGCTCGGCATCTTCCTGTCATACTGCCTCTGCAACCCGCTGATCGCCCAGATCAAGACCGTTCGTACCAAGCAACACCGCCTCTACATCATCGTGAAGCAGACATTGCTCGCCTACATGAACGGCTCGGTTCCGCAGGTGGCTCTGGAATACGGCCGCAAGACGATCTCCTCTTATGAGCGTCCGTCCATCGACGCCGTCGAGCAGGAAATGATGAACCCCGGCGGCGGCGGTGAAAGCAAGGCAGCCTGACCATGAGCGATACAAGCACTCAGACCCCTCCCGCCATGGATCGAGCACTTCTCGCCATGCTGACCGGCGGGCTCGGCGACGCCAAGTCCTTGCAGCGGCTGTGTGGCGAATTCGGCCAGCTCTACACCGAATTTCTGCCCGACGTGTTTCATAGCGAGACCGGGTTGACGATGCAGGTTCACTACAATGGCCACGAAAGCGGCCTGATGCTCGACCTCATTGCCGAGCTCGGGGACAATGTGGCCTTTTCCGATGGACAGCTGCGGAACTGGTCGCCGAACTTCGTGTTGGCCTGCGGCAACAGCTTCATCATTACCCTGATGGAAAACCTGCTCGGCGCCCTGCCGGAGACGATTCAGGAACCGATCGAACGGCCCCTGTCGCAGATCGAACTCGACCTTTCGGCGATGGTGTTTGACAAGATCGCCAATGTGCTGCGCTCGGGCGTCAATGCCGCCGGCGGTTTCGAACCGTTGCTGGAAAAGGCACACAACGCCGAAGACCGGGCAAAACCGGAAGAAGATCACGTCGACGAATATGCCGTGACGGTCAAGATGGGCATTACGCTCGGCACCGTGACCTCGGAATTCTATCTCATCATCCCGCAGAAGGCCCTGCTGAAAACGATTGTGACGATCCCGAAGTCGAAGAACCAAGCCGGGCGCTCGCGCAAGGAGTGGCAGGAACAGATTGCCGAACAGGTGCGGCGTTCGCAGGTCACGCTCGAAGCGCGCGTGCGTCTCGAGTCGTTGACGCTCGCCACGGTGTCACGCCTGGTCGCCGGCGATGTCATTGCCTTCCGTGACAAGGGTGACGTCATGGTCGACGTCAGCGCGAATGGAAAAGATCTCTATCGTTGCGAATTCGGCCGTGCCGGCGACCGCTACACGGTCCGGGTGAAGGACAATGTGAGCAGTGAAGATGAAATTCTAAAACATTTGATGAGCTAGGCATTTATCGAGGCGAGCCGGAAGGCAGCTTGAGGCAAGTTTCAAGAGGAATAATGGGTCCATGGCAACGAAAAAGACTCCACAGACGGATGCAGACGCACTGGCCATGCCAGGTGCGAGCGACAGCGACTTCGACCAGGCGGTCGATGACCTGCGCGGCGTCCTCAAGGCGGATGCAGATGGGGGCCTTCCGGACATAGGCTCCGACTTCGGCGATTTCGGCGGCGCGAGCGACGACAAGTCGGACCCGCTGGCGGCATTCGAATCCGACTTCGGCGGCGCTGCTGCGAGCACGGATTCGGGCTTCGGCATGAGCGATCTCGGCAGCGACATCGGCGGCGGAGACTTCGGTGGCGGAGATTTCGGCGGCGCTGATCTGGGCGGTTCCAGTAGCTTCGGCGGCGACACGTCCTTTGGTGGGATGGGTGGCACCCAGCAGGAACCCGGCAGTGGCCTGACCGCCAATCTCGATCTGATCATGGATATCCCGATCGACGTCCAGATCGTTCTGGGGTCGAGCCGGATGCAGGTTTCGGGTCTCATGAATCTTGAGGAGGGCGCCATCATCGCGCTCGACAAGAAGATCGGTGAACCCGTGGAGATCATGGTGAACGGCCGGCGCATCGCGCGCGGCGAGATCACGGTTCTCGAAAACGACGATACGCGCTTTGGTGTTAAACTGATCGAAGTGATGGCGACCAAGACATCCTGACCCATGACGGGCCAGAGAGGGCAAGACCATGATGGACTTTGACGATTTTGGCGGCCCCTTAACCGGTAAACCGCTTTCCCAGGCCGACAAGGCAGCCGCCGTGCTGCTGGCCATGGGGAAGGGTGTTGCCGGAAAGCTGCTCAAATATTTCACTCAGGCCGAATTGCAGACGATCATCGCGTCTGCCCAGACGCTGCGCACGATTCCGCCGGATGAACTGACCGAACTCGTCAACGAGTTCGAGGACCTGTTCACCGAGGGCGCCGGCCTGATGGACAATGCCAAAGCCATCGAAAGCATTCTCGAGGAAGGCCTGACACCGGAAGAGGTTGACGGATTGCTCGGACGCCGTACCGCGTTCCAGGCCTATGAGGCATCGATCTGGGATCGTCTGCAGGATGCGGACCCCGATTTCATCGCCAAGTTCCTGATGCGCGAGCACCCGCAGACGGTGGCCTATATCCTCTCGATGCTGCCCTCCTCCTTTGGCGCCAAGGTTCTGCTGAAGCTGCCGGAAAGCCGGCGGGCAGACATCATGAACCGCACCGTAAACCTGAAGAACGTGAGCCCGAAGGCCGCCCAGATCATCGAGAACCGGGTTCATGACCTGATCGCCGAGATCGAGGCCGAGAAGAATTCGACCGGTTCGGCAAAGGTCGCCGAACTGATGAACGAACTCGACAAGCCGGAAGTCGATACCCTGCTGCAGTCGCTCGAATCGATCAGCAAGGACTCGGTCAACAAGGTGCGGCCGAAGATCTTCCTGTTCGAAGACTTGCTTGCCATGCCGCAGCGCAGCCGCGTCCTGTTGCTCAACGACATCTCCGGCGACATTCTGACCATGGCGCTGCGAGGCGCCAATGCCGAGATCAAGGAATGCGTGCTGGCATCCATCAGTCCGCGTTCACGCCGCATGATCGAATCGGATCTGCAATCCGGCACGACGGGCATCAATCCGCGGGAAATCGCGATTGCCCGCCGCGCCGTTGCGCAGGAAGCGATCCGCCTTGCCAATGCGGGTCAGATCCAGCTCAAGGATACCGAAGGCGACAGCCAGGCGGCCTGAGCCCCAGGCTCTGTTGAAAACCACGAGGATCCGCCGCCCGCCGATTGAACCCCGATCGGCGGGCGGTTACGTTTGCTGAGGCGCTCCGAACGATCGCCGGCCGGCGCGCCGCAAACGCGGCCGACTTGATCTTTCAGGGCGCATGGAATCGCCCGGCAAGCCCCCGGGGATGGCGTCGATCATGGCCGACGAAGACGACGACAGCAAAACAGAAGACCCGACAGAGAAAAAGATGCGCGACGCGCGGGAGAAGGGCAACGTGCCCTCTTCGCGCGAACTGCCGATCTTCGCCACTGCCCTCGCCTTCTATTTCTACGCCGTCTTCTTCCTGCCCGGTGGCATCACCCGCATGAGCGAGACGCTCAAGGATATTTTCGAGCAACCGGACCAGTGGCGAATCGGCACGGCGGTCGATGTCGTGTCTCTGTTCACGCACCTGGCGTGGGAGATCGGCGCCTTGCTCGCACCGCTGCTGATCATGCTCATCATGCTCGGCGTGGCCTCGAACGTCGCACAGCATCTTCCCGAGTTCATCCTGGAGCGAATCACGCCCCAGGTGAGCCGCATCTCGCTCTTCAAGGGGTGGCAACGTCTGTTCAGCGCTCAGGGCATGGTGGAGTTTGCCAAGTCCGTCTTCAAGATCGTCGTCGTCTCGGTGATCATGGTCTTTGCACTCAAGGGGGAGTATTTCGGCGTCATCGACGCGATGTTTTCCGATCCGCAGGTCATCTTCGTGAAATTCGCGACCATCATGCAGAAAATGATGATGGTGATTCTTCTGGCGACTGCGCTGCTGTCGGCCGTCGACGTCTTCTGGACCCGGCACCACTGGTACGAACAGCTGCGAATGACGAAACAGGAGATCAAGGACGAGTACAAGCAGTCCCAGGGTGACCCGGTGGTCAAGGCACGCCAGAGGTCGATCGCCAGGGACCGGGCGCGAAAACGCATGATGTCGAACGTTCCCCGCGCCACGCTCGTGATCACCAATCCCACCCACTTTGCGGTGGCGCTGCGCTATGTGCGTGAGGAAAACGAGGCGCCCGTGGTGGTCGCCAAGGGCCAGGATATCGTTGCCCTGCGCATCCGCGAAATCGCCCGGGAGAACGATATCCCCATTTTTGAGGACCCGCCGCTTGCCCGCTCCATGTTTGCGCAAGTCTCGGTCGATAGCGTCATACCGTCGATATTTTATAAGGCCGTCGCTGAACTCGTGCACCGAGTCTATGCGTCCAAGGCCCCCAAAAGACGGATACGCTAGCCACGATGAAGAAATGCTCCTTTACCAACCAGCGTGAACGCATCGTGGCAGAGGCGATCAGCCCCGTGGCGAGCGAATTGCGCCTTCTCGATGCTGCCGACCTTATTTCACTTCTGCGTTTTGAACTTTACGGAAACCTGTCCGATCTCGTCTCGTCGGCCGCCGAACTTTATTTCCATCCCGGCACCATCGTCTTCGGTGCCGGCGGCGACTATCGGCTGGAATGGGGCGGGCCCCCGGAGGTGGTGCTCGATCTTGAGATCAAGCCGCGCGGCATCACGATCTACTCGCAGTTGACCCTGACCGAGGAACACGCTGCCATCGATATCAAGCATATCGCGTTTCACGAAACGTCCGGCGATCCGGACAGCAATACGCGCATTCTGGAAGAGCGGCTGAAGGAAGCGCGCTTCGTCAAGGGACAGGCATCCCCGCTTTACGGATGAGGGTAATCAGGTGATGTAGCCAAGGCGGATTGCCTTGGCGATCGCCTGAATCCGGTTCACCGAGTCGAGCTTGATCGTCGCCGAGCCAAGATAGGCGTTGACCGTGTGAACCGAGAGGTTCAGGCGCTCGGCGATTTCTTCGCTGATCCGACCATCGCCCGCGAGTTGCAGACAGGCAATCTCACGTTCGCTCAGCGTCTCCGAGGGCGTCGCCCGCCTCTCGTCGAGAGAGAGAATATCCGTCATCACCTTATAGCAGCGACTATGAACCGCGAGGATGAGGTCGCCGGGGAGATCCGCGCCTCCGATGGTCGGGAAGACGACGTAGCCATTGCCGACAGCCCCCAGGCGAACCGGGAAGGCGATACCCGAATAGGGCAGCAGGCGGGCCTCCAGTTGATGCACGAAGGGCGTGAAGTCAGATGCATCGAGAAAACTGGTCTTCTCTTCCGCGCTCCACAAGATCGGCTGCGTGGACACTTCGATGTGTGCCAGAAGCGTCTCGCCATAGGCCGAAATGAAGGCATCCCTGCCGCTGGCCAAACCTGGGCTCCAGTTTTCGAACTCCGGGTCCAGACGACGCTTGTGCGGAAGATTGGCACCGGCGATACGAAACGCCGCGAACCCACGCGCATTCAGGGAACGTTGCAGCGAAACGAGTTTGGGAAATATATCGGATCGCGACGTGACCGGCCGCTGGCCCGACCAGGTGGCATCTTCGAGAAGTGACCCACCCGGCCTTGTGCTATTGGCCATTCCGCCTCCCCTAGACGAGATTGTTTCGGACCGCATAGGCAATGGCCTCCGACCTGGTCTTCGTCGCTGTCTTGCGCATCACACTTGTGATGTAGTTGTTGATCGTGTTGCGGGAGATCCCCAGGATGGTGGCGATCTCGTCGCTGGTCTTGCCCTCGGCGATCCAGAACAGGCATTCCAGTTCACGGTCGGTCAGTTCGAAATCCCGCTCGCTCTTCTGGCCTTTGGTCGTTGACAGGCTGACCGCATAACCGGCCAACAGGCCGACTTCACGCAACCGCTCCGGTGACAGCACGAAGTCCTGAGGGAAAAGCAGCATCAGCGCCAGTCGCGTGCGCCCGACATTCAGGGTGATCGAGCAGTACTGGCGGCTGAGGCCGATCGGCACATAGACGTCTTCAGGCAGGATATTGTATTTCGGCTGCAGGACCGACAGGCATTTCTCAAGTTCGGTCGACTGCGAGTAACTGGTCGCCAATTCGCTTTCCAGACGGCGCACCATGTCGAACGGCCAGTCGGCCGCCACGACGAAATCGAGCCCCTCTTCCTGCACCAGATCGTAGCGCGCCAGCAGATAGTGGGACGATCCGACATACTGGCACAAGAGCCGCAGGCAATGTGCGATGTCGCCGGCGATGGCGGGCGAGGCAAGCTTGCGGATCAGGGTGTCCTTCGAGGTCGAGCTTTGCGCCGACACACCGGAATCGACCGCATGCGCCAGTCCTTCCGCTTGCCCCGTCGTCAGCTCGGCATCCATCTGCCCTGTCCCCTCGATGTCATTGCCGCTCGGACGGCCCGCCTGCTGCCCGAATCATTTCCTGCCGACTCAACGACAGATCCGCCTACATCGTAACGAATCATGTTCATTCTAAAATATAAAGTGGCAAAGGTCACAAGTAGATCCGGTATTGCGGAGCTGGACCGAGAATGCGCCAGCACGCCCCGCAATTCAATAGACACCACTTTGCACATAAAGGAAAACCGCGCCTTGCGGGCGCGGTTCGTATCGGTCTGATGATCTATTCCTCTTGCGGTCAGGCTGCGTTTTCCACAGCCCATTTGCGCAGGATCTTGGCGGCACGCTCCTCGGAGATCTCCACCATCCGCGACAGGCGGCGCTCCGGACCTTCCTTGACCCGGCGGTTGAAGCCGCCATTGGGGTCGTCGTCCATGGACAGAAGATCGTCGGTGGAGTCGAAGCCGAAGTCGGAACCGAAGCCATCCATGAGGCCGCCGGCACTGCCGCCGCCGATGGCCGGCGAGAAGTCGGGCAGCTCCAGACCGGCCGCCTGCTCGCCGACGCCGCCGGCAAGGGCCGCATCCGCACCGCCACCAGCCGAGCGGATCATCGGACGGATACCCATCCAGACAATCAGGAAGGCGACGGCGACGAAGGCCAGGGAGTTGATGATGCCACCGAGATTGCGGCTGAGGATTTCCATGACGCCGGGCCCAGTGGCCGATTCTTCGAGAAGCTGGTTCTCGAGGAAGTCCATCGCGGTCAGCGTGACGACGTCGCCACGCGCCGGATCGAGGCCCGATGCGGAGCTGACAATCTTCTGCATTTCGGCAAGGTAGGCGTCGATCTTCGCCTGATCTACCGGTTCGCCGACCATCTTGGCGATGCGACCGCGGTTGACAACAACCGCCACGGACAGCTTCTCGACCACATAGCTGTTCTTGACGGTGGCAACCGTCTTGCTGTTGATCTCGTAGTTGGTCTGCTCTTCCTTCTTGTCCTGCTCGTCGGAGGACTCAGGACCACCGCCTCCGGACTCAGGCGCGGCCTGCGGAATGTTCTGCTCGACGGTGGCCGCGGTATCGGACTGGCGCTGCAGCGATTTCTGCGCCTCTTTGGTCACCCGGACGGAGCGTTCGACGCGCGATTCCGGATCGTAGATCGTCTCCTGGATCTGCTGGCTGTCGGTGTTGATCTGTGCGGTAACACTGGAACGGAAATTGTCCATGCCAAGGAAAGGCGCGAGCGCCTTGTCGATATTGGTTTCGATTTCCCGCTGGACGTTTTGAACGACACCGAGAGAGCGTGCGGCTTCACCACCCGTCTCGTCGCCGGCCGCGAGAAGCTGACCGGTGGAATCGAGAATCGTCACGTCCTCGACATTGAGGCCCGGGACGGAGGAGGCGACGAGTTGCCGGATCGAGCTGGCGGCCTTGCGACCCGCGTCAGAGGATGCGCGGATCATGACCGAGGCCGTCGGCTTCTGTTCGCCACGACGGAAATTTCCAACGTCCGGCATGACGATGTGCACACGGGCAGCCGCAATACCAGCGATCTGCTGGATGGTGCGTGCGACTTCACCCTCCAGAGCGCGGACGCGGGTCACTTCCTGCATGAACGACGTCAGGCCGAGCGAGCCGACGTTGTCGAAGAGCTCATAGCCGGCATTGGCGCTGTTCGGCAGCCCACGCTCGGCGAGCAGAAGACGCGCCTTGCCCGTCATGCCAGCGCGCACCATCACGCTTGCGCCGTCGCTGCCTGTTTCGAAATCGATGCCTGCTTCGGCCAGAGCGATGCTAATCTGGTTGAGATCGACCGGTTCCAGGCCGACATAGAGCGTTTCAAAGGAGGGTTTGTTGACGTAGAGAGCGCCGGCAATGATGATTGCGAAGGAAACGAGCGTGACACCGGCCATGGCCAAGAGCTTCGCCTGACCCATCGCCGCAAAGTTTTTTGATATCTGAACTAATTGATTTAACAGATTCATTCTGTCTCGCACCATCAACATGAAAGGTCTGGGCGCTCTAGCCCTTGGCGAGACAATAGGAAGCGAAACTTGTGCGAACGTTTCGCGGGGTGGAAAAGCCGAATTCATTTCGGCTGTTCAGGCATGTAAGGCTCCGCCGTCCGTTACCGGACAATCAGAAAAAGTCGAAATCACCGGCCGCCTTGACCAGGGGCTGAGAATGGCCGTGACGCAAGCCGGCGCCCAGCGCCTTCTGCATGTCGGCGAGCTTCACGAGGCTGAGCGCCGTTGTCATGTCGATCATCCAGTCGGCCGGAATGGTGCCGGTGATGGTGTCGATGAACTCCGCAAGTCCACGCGTCTTCTGAACGGCGAGGTCGATGCCTTGAAGGACCTTCAGGCTGTCCGGAGACGACAGGATGTTCGGACCGCCGAGTTCCAACAGCTGCGGTTCGACGCGTTCGATCAGATAAGCCACGTCGTGCAGCTCGCTGACGATGCGCATGAGGATTTCTGGCAGTTCTTCCTGGAAGCCCTGATTGTCCGCTTTGTTTTCGTTTTGCATCCGATTTCCAGTACTAGAAAAACTCGATTGAACTTTCCACCGGCTTGGCGACAGGTACGGGACGCTGTTCCAGCGCAACCGTCTTCTGCGTTTCTGCGCCCGTGAGCGGATACTGCCTTGCCCGACCGCTGACCGGCCAGAATTCCAATTTCCGGCCGTGATCGCCGCCCGTCGACGAACCCACCACCTTGATGCCTTCGTCGCGCAGGAACTGCTGCGCGAAGGCGGCATTCTGTTCGCCGACGTTCGAGAACGTCGCGATCGTTTTCGCACCACCGAAAATCTTCGCTTCCAGGCGGTCCCTGCGAGCGCCCTTCTTCAGGAGACCGTTGATCAGGAGCTCCATCAGATGAACCCCGTAGCGGGTGGCATCACCGCCCCCTGCCCCCGGCACCGCAGATCCGGGCAGGAGAAAGTGGTTCATGCCTCCGACACCGGCGATAGGATCGCGAATGCAGGCAGCGACGCACGAACCCAAGATGGTCGACAGAACCACATTGGGATCGTTGACCACCTTCCATTCCCCTTGAATGATGTGGACGCGCTTTGCTGCCCCGTCATCGATCATTTCAGTGCTCCGAATACAGCTTCGATCGCCGCCTTCATCTTTTCGATAGTGAACGGCTTGGCGAGAACGTTGTTTGCGCCCAACTGTGCAGCCTTCTGGACCAGAGCCCGGTCGCCCTGGGCCGTCAGGATGATGAAGGCCGCCTTCTTGGTGTTGGGATTGGTGCGCACGGCCTGCAGAAGGCCCAGACCATCCATCTTCGGCATGTTGAAGTCCGAGATGACGAGGTGATGGGGCTGCTGCTCCATGATCTTCATGCCCTGCTCGCCGTCACCGGCGGCAGTGATCTGCTTGAAGCCGAGCTGGGTCAGCGCGTCGCTGAGGAGGAGGCGACTTGTGACCTGATCGTCGACGATCAGAACTTTGATTTTTTCGGCTAGGGACATTATTCGATACCTTCTTTTCGGGCGGCAGTGAGTTTGAGGATTTCCTCCCCAATGGAAGTCAGGGGCAGCTGATGCTCGACGGCGCCCAGTTCATGGGCGACGCGCGGCATTCCGTAGACCACGCAGGTCTTTTCGTTCTGGCCGATCGTGCGCGCGCCGGCATGGCGCATCTTCAAGAGGCCGGAGGCTCCGTCGCGGCCCATTCCCGTGAGAATGACACCGACGGCATTGCGGCCGGCCAATTCAGCCACGGAGTCGAAAAGGACGTCAACGGAAGGACGATGACCATTGACGGGTCCCCGCTCGACCAGACGGCAGCACGGTGCGTTCACGTTCGAGACTTGCAGATGGCGTTCTCCACCCGGAGCAAGATAGATCTTGCCGATCTCGAGGCGTGCACCATCCGTCGCTTCCTCGACCACGGGCGCACAGAGACGGTTGAGACGCTCGGCAAAGCTCTTGGTGAAGGTTGGCGGCATATGCTGCGTAATCACCGTGGGCGGGCAATTGCGCGGGAATTTCTGCAGGACCGTGATCAGCGCCTCGACCCCCCCGGTGGACGAACCGATGGCGACGATCTTGCGACCGACGCGGAAATCGGAGACGGCAGCCGGCTGGACAGGTTGGGCCTGGACGACCGGATGTTGGCGCAACTGCGAACGGGCGGCGGCCTTGACCTTGTCGGCCAGTTCGCCAAACGGCCTCGGTTCACCTGGCTGCGGCTTTGCCACACAGTCGAAGGCACCGATTTCCAGAGCCGCAAGCGTCGCTTCTGCGCCGCGGTGGGTCATGGTGGAGACCATGATGACCGGCATGGGCCTGAGCTTCATGATCTTCTCGAGGAATTCGAGGCCGTTCATGTTCGGCATCTCGATATCGAGCGTGACGACATCGGGATTGAGCTGCTTGATGGCGGCGCGCGCTTCCATGGCATCGCCGGCCTGGCCGATGACGCTGACATCAGGGTCCTGGCTGAGGACGGCCGTGATCAGGCCCCGCATGGTGGGGCTGTCATCGACAACGAGAACACGAGCAGGAGAAGCCATTACCTGCGTCCTCCCTGCTTACCGAGATAGCGATAGGTGGTGATGCCGATGTTGTCGAAATCGTTCTTCGCCTCACCCGAAACCCGCTCGGAATGGCCGATATAGAGGTGGCCGCCGACCGGCAGCAGTTCGCAGAACCGGTTCCAGATGCGGACCTGCGTCGGCTCATCGAAGTAGATGACGACGTTGCGGCAGAAGATCACGTCGAACTTGCCCTTGAAGGGCCACTGGGCCATCAGGTTCAGTTCGTTATAGGTGATGAGACGCTTCAGGCGATCATCGACCTGCCACTTGCGGCGGCCAGCGATCTCGACTTCCTTGAACCACTGCTTGCGCATAGCCGGCGACACGGTCTCGAGCGCCTGTTCGTCATAGGCGCCCTGCCGGGCAATCGCCAGGATCTTCGGGTCAATATCGGTCGCGAGGATCTTGAAATCGTAGTCCAGAACATTCGGGAAGGCCTGGAACACGGTCAACGCGATAGAATACGGCTCCTGCCCATCGGAACTCGCTGCCGACCAGATGCGGACACGCCCGCCGGACTTTGCGCGCTGGATCAGGCCGGGCAGCACTTCGTCGCGGAGGTGTTCGAAGTGGTGGTTCTCCCGGAAGAAGCGGGTGAAATTGGTGGTGAGATGCGACAGCATTTCACGCCGTTCCGTCGCTCCCTCGGGTGAGGAAACCAACTGACAATAGGCGCGGAACCCGGACAGGCCCAGATTGCGGATGTGCTTCGAAAGACGGGAATAGACCAGAGACGCCTTGGAATCGTTGAGCGCGATCCCGGCATCCGAGTAGATCATCGATGCAATCTCGTTCAGATCCCGACGGGTCAGCGGATATTCGCCGCTGGCCAGTACTTCATCGTCGGACTGACGGGATGTGCTCATTGCGATCGTCATGCAGCCTCGCTTTCGGCGTCGTTGAAGAGTGCACCAAGCTCGATCAAGCAGATCATCCGCTTGTCGATCGCGAGAATGCCGCGGGCGTAAAGTCTTTCGAGGTCGGAGGAAATCTCCGGCGTCGGTTGTATCTGCTCGTCGGTTACCGTGAGGATGTCCGACACGGCATCGACCAAGAGACCGATGACCTTCGACTTGACCTGCGCCACGATGATGACGTGGCGGGGGGTCGGCTCGGCGCACCTCATGCCCAGTCTGAGCGAGAGGTCGACGATTGGCAGGACCGCACCACGCAGGTTGATCACGCCCATGACATATTGCGGCGCATGAGGGAGCGGCGTCACAGGGGTCCAGCCCCTGATCTCCCGCACCGCCATGATGTTCACACAAAATTCCTGATCGCCAACCCGGAAGGCGATGAGCTCCCGGGCCCCATCAATCAAGTTTTTCACCGCGTACGACATACGATTACCCTGCGACGGCTAACGACATTTCCTGCTTGAGTGACTGGCCACGGGAGGCGGCGACAACAGCATCGACGTCGAGGATGAGCGCGACGCGGCCATCCCCTAGGATGGTTGCGGCGGCAATGCCCGGAACGTGGGTGTAGTTGGCTTCAAGCGACTTGATGACGACCTGACGCTGCCCCTGGATGGCATCGACCATGAGGGCGCGCTGACCGCCGCCTTCGGATTCGACCAGGAGGGCGACACCTTCCACCGGGTTGGCCTGGCTGGCGCGGAAATTCAGGATCCGGCCGACATCCACCAGCGGGCAGAAGGAGTTGCGGATCGAGATCAGGCGCTGGTTGGCACCGAAGGAATGGATGTTCTGTGCTTCCGGCTGAAGGGTTTCAACGATTGCCGTCAGCGGCACCACAAGGGTCTGGCCAGCGACCGTGACGACCATGCCGTCGAGAACGGCCAGCGTCAGCGGAAGGCTCATGGTGAAGGTCGAGCCCTGGCCGGGGCGCGAGGTGATCGAGATGCGACCGCCGAGCGCCTGGATCGAACGCTTGACCACGTCCATGCCCACACCGCGGCCGGAGATGTCGGAGATCTTGTCTGCGGTCGAGAAGCCCGGGGCAAAGATCAGGTTGTCGATCTCTTCGTCGGTCAGGTTCGAGTCGGCCGCGATCAGATCATTGTCGATGGCCTTCTGACGGACACGTTCGCGGTTGATGCCGGCGCCGTCGTCGACGAGCTCGATGACAATACGGCCCGAACGGTGCTTCGCGGTCAGTTTGACCGTGCCTTCCGGGTTCTTGCCGGCGGCAGCGCGTTTTTCCGGTGTTTCGATACCGTGGTCGACGGCGTTGCGGATCATGTGGGTCAGCGGCTCGGCGAGCTTGTCGATAACCGTCTTGTCGACTTCGGTGTTTTCACCTTCGGTCACCAGGCGGATCGACTTGCCGACCATGTCGGCAACTTCGCGCACAATACGCGACATGCGCTGGAAGACCGGCTTTACCGGCTGCGCGCGGATCGCCATGAC
The DNA here is from genome assembly GCA_900473805.1 of Hyphomicrobiales bacterium. Classification (GTDB taxonomy): domain Bacteria; phylum Pseudomonadota; class Alphaproteobacteria; order Rhizobiales; family Rhizobiaceae; genus Allorhizobium. The sequence continues at coordinate 192,204 of UCMS01000008.1, forward strand.
CGAGTCCTGGATCTCGCGGGTGAGCTGCTGCAGCTCGTCGAGACCCATGTTCACGGCCGACGTGCCAGTCGCATCATTTTCGATGACGCTCTGCGACAGCATGGCCTGGTTGATGACCAACTCGCCGACAAGGTTGATGAGGCGGTCGACGCGATCCAGATCGACGCGGATGGTCTGACCGGCGGCGCTGTTGGCCTGGGCTGCAGCGGCGGCTGCGGCCGCAGCTGCGGCGGCCGGCGATTCCTTCTTCTCCGGCTTGGCGGCTCCGGCTGCCATTTTCAAAACGTTCGATGCGGTCTCGGCTGCGGCAACGGCTGCGGTCACCGTTTCCTCGTGAGCGCTGCTGTCGTCCGATTCCGGACCCTCATCAAGAGCCGAGAGATCGAAAGGCACCGGCACCATGGGCAGCTCTTCGCCGGCTTCCTTGGTTTCCGCTTCGATAACCTTGATTTCGAGATCGCAATCCCATTCGGCAAATTCGAAGACCTGTCGAATGCCTTCTTCGCCCTTTTCAGCGGTGATCTGGATCTTCCAGCTCAGATAGGCTGCCTCTGGGTCCATGTCCTCAAGAGCCGGCAGACTGTCGGTATTGCAGTGAATGCTCATCTCACCGAGGCGCGACAGGTCCCGGAGCAGGAGAGCGGCCTCGTTGCCCTTGGAATAGAGCTCGCGGCGCGGCTTGAAGACGACTTCGAAGGTCGACGGCACAACCGTCTGCTCTTCCTCGCCGCCGAAGCCGTCGAAGGTGAAGGGGATCGGCTGGAAGCCGCTCTCGTCAGAGGGAGCCGGGGCGGCAGCGACCGGAGCCGGAGCGGCAGCCTTCGGCGCGGGCGCAACAGCCGCAGAGGGCGCCGGCACCTCGCCATTTGCCAGCGCTTCGAGTTCCTTGACGAGCCCGCTGGAGCGGCCCGGGTCGACACCGATACCGTCGCGGGACGCGGTCACCAGGTCGGCCAGGACGTCGGCCGACTTCAGCATGACCTTCATGACTTCGGGGCCAGGATCCAGCTTGTTGGATCGAACGCAATCAAGAGTCGTTTCAAAGACGTGCGCGAAGGCGACCAGGTCGTCGAGACCGAAAGCGCCTGCACCGCCCTTGATGGAGTGAACGGCCCGGAACACGGCATTGACCGTCTCCGGATCGCGATCTCCGTCATTCATTTTCAGAAGACCGGATTCCAGTTCGGCGAGCTGCTCCTCGCACTCCTGGAAGAAGATCTCTTTGATTTCGTTCATATCCATAGGAAAAATTCCTGGCTTAGGCGGTTACACGCTCGATGGCATCGATCAGCTTGGTCGGATCGAACGGCTTGACGATCCAGCCGGTCGCGCCAGCCTGGCGGGCCCGGTTCTTCTTCTCGGCGTCGCTTTCCGTGGTGAGGACCAGGATCGGAACCGCACGATACTTCTCGTTCTTGCGAACGCCTTCGATGAAGCCGAAACCGTCGAGACGCGGCATGTTGATGTCGGTCACGATGACGTCGGGGTTGCATTCTTCGAGAACTTCCAGACCCTCGACGCCGTCTTCGGCCTGAATGGTCTCAAAGCCTGCATTGTTCAAAGTGACCAGAAGCATGTTCCGAATGGTTCTGGAGTCGTCCACGGTAAGTACTTTTTTCTTCACTGCCGGATCTCCTTAGCGAGCAGATGATCGATGTTCACGCCAATCAATTGAAGTGTCTTGAGAAACGCCTCCGAGGCCTTCCCAAACGAGAACGGATGCTTGTCGACTTCCCAGGCCTTGGCCGCAGCCAAAAGAACCTGTGCACATTGAGCACCGAGGCGCTCGACGCCCGAGGCGTCGATCACCAGCGGCGCGCCGCGCATGGCCAGAATGTTGGCCTTGAGATTGGATGCCTCGTTCAGATCCAAAACTGCTGCCAGTTTCAAACCTTTCTGTTCGCCTTTCTTACTCGCCATCATTGTTTTCCTTGTCCGATGTGGCCACCGCCGCAACATGCCCAAACAGTTCCTGCCGGTTGAAGAATTCCGCCGTCAGTCTGGTCGCGATGCACGCCCGTCGATTCTTGTTGTAGCGTATGGTGGTAAACAATCTTCTCAACCTCCCAGCCCTGCGAGCGGGAAGGACATCCCGTAGTCTTCCGCCGGGACCTCGGCGTCTGTGAAACCTGTCTGCGCGGCACGCGGCGTAAGCGTTGGATCGCCGTTGCGTCCGCTGGAGATCTGGATCTGCGGAGCCGTGTTGCGCGGCCTGCGCGACTGACGCTCGATGTGGAATTCCCGGATGGTGGCTCCGAGTTCGAGGATGACTGCGTGCAGGTCCTGCGAACCGTCGCTCGTCTGCCGCGCAAGCTCTGCGGTACCGGCAAGATCCGCGCCGAGAGCCGTCACTGTTGCGGTCAGCCCCCCGAGTTCTCCAGCGTGCTGACCCGTCTGGCGGGCGATGTCGGAGACCGTTCCGCTGATATCACCGACCTGCACAACGATGTCTGCAATTGCGCCCTGCGTTCGGGCAACCATATCGACGCCGGCTTCGACCTGGTTCTTGGTCGTCGCGACGAGGGTCTTGATTTCGCGGGCGGCATCGGCGGAGCGCTGTGCAAGCGCCCTGACTTCCTGGGCAACGACGGCAAAGCCACGACCGCTGTCGCCGGCCCGGGCCGCTTCGATCCCCGCGTTCAGCGCCAGAAGGTTTGTCTGGAAGGCGATCTCGTCGATGGCGCCGATGATGTGGCCAATCTGTTCGGCAGAGGCCTCGATATCGGCCATTGCGGCAATCGCCTGACCAACTACCTGGCCGCTCGCCTCCACGGACTGACGGGTTGCAGCCACCGTGCCTTCCGCTTTTTTCGTGCGTGCAACGCTGTCTCTGACGCCGACCGTCAGGGTTTCCAGGGCGCGGCCAGTCTCAGCCAGGGTCTCGGATTGCGTTTCGACACGTCCGGCATAATCCCTTGCCGTTTGGGTTACCTGTTCGGTCGCACCGCGAGCCCGGTCGACCTTTGCCTCCGAGGCCAGGAACGCCGATTGCAGATGCTCAAGCGCATCATTCATGCGGGTCGACAGGTCGGAATAGGCATCCGGCACTTCCGGCGCCACGCGCACGGTCAGATCACCTTCGGCAAGGCCGTCTATGACGGGGCGGAATATCGTCTCGAACTCGGCACGGTCCTCGACACGCTGGGCCGCCATGTCGCGGTGGTGCTTGAGGCGCAGTTCATTGAAGCGCAGGGACACGGCTATCTCGACATCGACCATGACAAGCCGGATGAGCGAGCCGACGAGATCTGCGACTTCGCGCTGTTTGCGGCGGCTGGATGGCAGGAGGCCGGAGCCGGTGGCTTCCGAAACGACAGCAGTGACCAGATGCTCCAGCACCACGGCATGGCCGGCGATGTGCCAACGCGGATCAAGGCCCATGCGGCTTTCGCTGTCGGACAGCACCTTCACCCGTTCGGCATAAAGGGCATCGAAGCGGGCGTCCGTCAGGACGTCCCAATGGGAGGACAAGAGGTCGTGGAAACGGTCGTATTGGCGCTCGCTGGTAAAGGCCCGTGCGGCATCCGGCGAGGACTGCAGCCGCTGGAAAAGATCACGCAGTGCTGTCTTCAACTGTGGCGACAGGAGATGGCGGTTCTGGCGGAGCAGGTCACACTGGCCCTCGTCGAGGCCGGCGAAACGCAGCCGGTCACGCAGGCTTCCCGCCTGTGATCCCGCCGCCCGCTCCGTCGACATGCCTTGACTTGTCATTCCTACCGCACAGCCTCCGGCTCGCGAGAGACCGGCGCTTCCCCATCGGTTCGGCGATGCCGCTGTTTCAACACGGGGAAGCGCACCGGAGACAGAAGCCTCCGTCACCGTCCGTGTCGGGGACAGTCGTTCGTCGAACAGATTTCATGAACGTTTCAAACCGGACCAGAACCGGTACGACGGGACGGCGTCATGCCCGAAGGAGCCTCGAGGTGAGTCCCACTCCGACGTGTCCCCTCATGTTTATGGTTAATTCCTTGCCTGAAGGTTAATAAAACTTCGCCGTTGTCCCGATCCATCTAATATTAGAGATCATTTTTGTTTCTGCTGAGAAGACACCCGTTTTCCTGGGGAACCCCCGGTGGAACAAAGCTGTGCCGGCGCTCGTTGCAAGCGAAACACGGGAGCGAGACGTGAGCGCACGGGCGATCTGGAAAGGCTATCTCTCGGTCGGAGATCTGGGATGCGCGGTCGCGCTCTACTCCGCCATCGACGCCCAGGAGCGAACCTCATTTCACATCATCAATCGGGAAACTGGCCATCGGGTTCGACGGCAATATGTCGACGAAGACACGGGCAAGCCGGTCGACAAGGATGCGCTGGTCAAAGGCTATGACCAGCCTGACGGACGCACGGTGATCCTTGAAGCCGAAGAAATCCGCGAGGCGGTTCCCGACAGTGACAAACGGCTGGAACTGTCAGCATTTTTGCCCTGCTCCGACATCGACACGCTTTACCTCGAGCGCCCCTATTTCCTGGCGCCTGCCGACGCGCAGTCGGCCGAAGCGTACACTCTGATCCGCCAAGGCATGGAAGCGACCAATGTCGCTGCGATCGCACAGACGGTGCTGTTTCGCCGGGTGCGCAGCGTGCTGATACGACCACAGGGACGCGGGTTGATCGCGACGACGTTGAACTTCGACTACGAAGTCCGCGATCCGGCCGAAAGCTTCGGCGACATTCCCAAGCTGAAGATCGATCCCGAAATGCTCGATCTCGCACGACACATCATCGAGACCAAGATGGGAGAATTCGATCCGGCTGCCTTCGAGGACCGGTATGAGGCTGCGGTGGCCGAACTGGTGCGGGCCAAGATCGCAGGGCGCAAACCGAAGAAACTGCCGAAGCGGAGGGCGGAGAACGTCACCAGCCTCATGGATGCGCTCCGCAAGAGTGCAGGTGCCAGCACCGAGCCTAAGTCCGGCTCCAAAAAGCAGCGCACCAAAGCGCGCAAAAGCCCTGCCCCCGAGACACGGCAGAAGAAAGCGAGCTGAGCATGTCACTGTCGGAATATAGGCGCAAACGCGACTTCAAAGCGACGCCGGAGCCGAAAGCGGCAGCGTCGAAGTCCAAAGGCAACAGCTTCGTCATCCAAAAACATGCTGCCCGTCGATTGCACTACGATTTTCGGCTCGAAATGAACGGCGTACTCAAGAGCTGGGCGGTCACACGTGGCCCAAGTCTCGTTCCCGGCGAAAAGCGGCTCGCCGTGCATGTCGAAGACCATCCTCTGGCCTATGGCGATTTCGAAGGCATTATTCCGCCAGGCCAATATGGCTCCGGCGAGGTGATCGTCTGGGATCGCGGCAACTGGGAGCCGCTCCACGATCCGGCAAAGGGTTACAAGAAAGGACATCTCGAATTCTCGTTGAAAGGCGAGAAGCTTCACGGGCACTGGCATCTCGTGCGGATGGCCAAGCGCGAGGGCGAGACGCGGGAAAACTGGCTCCTCATCAAGGGCGAGGACGAGTTTGCCCGCACCGCTGACGATCCCGACATCATCGAAGAACTGCCTCTCTCGGTGAAAAGCGGACGCCCGATCGAGAGCCTGAAGGGCGACGGAAAGGCGAAGGTCTGGAACTCCCGCCAAATCAAGACGCGTTCGAAAACCAAAGCATCCACCCAGACAAAAGCCGCTAACGGCGCCCGCAAAGAAGGCGGCGCGCACCTTGCGCCGGCCCAAATCCTCAAGGGAAGCAAGCCGGCGGAACTGCCAGAATTCATTCCACCGGCACTTGCGACGCTGGTCAAGACCGTGCCCAAGGGCGCGCGCTGGCTGCACGAAATCAAGCTCGACGGCTATCGGATCGAAGCGCGGATCGAGCATGGTAGGGTGAGGCTTTTGACCCGGACTGGGTTGGACTGGACGGAACGCTTCGGCAAGGACATCCGCAAGGCGCTGACTGCGCTTCCGGTACAAACAGCCATGCTCGATGGGGAAATCGTCGTCGAGAGCGGCAACGGCAGCAGCGATTTCTCCCTTCTGCAAGCCGATTTGAGCGAGGGGCGACAAGACCGTTTTGTCTACTATGTCTTCGACCTCCTGCATCTCGACGGGCAAGATCTGACGGGCGCATCGCTAACGGATCGCAAAGCAGCGCTAGAACCCTTGCTGGCGTCGGCGGAAGGGGCGCTGAAATACTCCGCACACTTCGATGAAAGCGGCGAACTCGTGCTGAAACATGCGTGCCGGCTCAGCCTTGAGGGGGTGATCTCCAAGGTGGCAGACGCTCCCTATCGTTTCGGTCGTGGACGAGACTGGGTCAAGTCGAAGTGCACCGCGCGGCAGGAGCTCGTGATCGGCGGCTATGTGCCGTCTTCCGTGTCGGACAAGGCGATCGGCTCGCTGATCATGGGTGTGAATGACAAGGATGGGCTGCGCCATGTTGGTCGTGTCGGAACAGGCTACAGCCAGAATTTGGCGCGGCAGCTCTTTCGGAAACTGCAGCCCTTGGTGCAATCGACGAGCCCCTTTTCGGAAAAGCTGACCAGCCTGGAGCGCAAGGATGCGGTCTTCGTTACTCCCAAGCTGGTGGCAGAGGTGGAGTTTCGCGGTTGGACCGGCGATGCCCATCTGCGGCACGCCTCGTTCCGTGGTCTTCGTGAAGACAAGACGGCGGACGAAGTCGTGCAGGAGAGTGGCCCGCCACCGGGTGGCAAGCGGGCGTCCAAGCCGCGTGCGCGGACCGAAGTCACGGCGCGGCGCAGCGTGCCCCTTACCCATCCAGACAGGCTGTACTGGCCAGAAGCCGGGGTCACGAAAGAAGGTCTGGCAGACTATTACGTGCAGGTCTGGCCACGGATGGCCCCCTTCATCGTCGACAGACCGCTGGCACTGCTCCGTTGCCCGGAGGGTCATGAGGGGACCTGTTTCTTCCAGAAACACGGGTGGCGCGGCATGCGCAAGGAGATCATCACCATCCGCGATCTGAAGGACCAAGACGAGCAGGCTCTGGTCGGCGTCCACGATCTCGACGGCCTTCTGGCGCTGGTTCAAGGTGCGGCGCTCGAGATCCATCCCTGGGGATCGCGTGGCGGCGATCTTGAGCGACCGGACATGGTGAACATCGATCTGGACCCGGGACCGGACGTGAGCTGGGAGCGCGTGATCGCTGCCGCGTTCGAAGTGCGGCAGCGGTTTGCCGACATGGGGCTGTCCGGCTTCGTCAAGACATCGGGCGGCAAGGGTCTTCACGTCGTCGCGCCGCTCAAACCCAAAGCCGAGTGGCCGACCGTAAAGGCGGCGATGAAAGCGCTGGCTGACGGGATGGCCGGTGACAGCCCAGAAGATTATGTCTCAACGATCAGCAAGGCAAAGCGGCACGGCAAGATCCTGATTGACTATCTGCGCAACGGGCGGGGAAATACGGCCGTCGCACCCTATTCCACCCGTGCAAGAGCCGGCGCGCCGGTCTCGATGCCGCTGTCGTTCGACGAACTCGGACCTGATATCGGCCCTGCCCATTTCACGGTAAAGAACACGCCAAGCCGGCTCCAGCAGCTCGACAGCGATCCTTGGGCGGATTTCCGCAAGGCTGAGGCGCCGATCGCCACGAAAACCACCCGGTCCCGGCGCAGGCGTTAAAAGGGCCGCCCGCTACTTCCGGCCTGAACTCTTCTTTTCAGAGGCGAGACTGCGGCGCAGGGCTTCCATGATGTCGATGACGTTGTCCTTTCGCTCCTGCTTCGGCGCGGGTTTCGGTTTCGACCGCTTCTGGCTGCGCATCGCAATGATCTCATGCAGGCGATCTTCAACGGGATCATGCACCAGTTCCGGCGACCATTCGCGCATGCGCGATTGGACCAGTTTTTTCATCATTGTCTTGGCCCGCGCGGCCGGCGCTTCTTCCCGGGATTTCGAGAAGAACGGATCGGCGTCTCGGACTTCGTCGCCATAACGGAGCGTCCAGACCACCATGCCGTTGTCGCGCGGCAGTAGCAGCACCGAGTGCTCACGCCGATAGAGAACGAGCCTGGCTATTCCACCGGTATCGCTCTTTCGCATCGCTTCACGGATTACCGCAAACGCCTCTTCGCTGACCTTGTCGGCGGGGGCGAGAAAATGAGGGCTATCGTACCAAATCCAGCCGATGGAACCCCGCGGGACGAAACTCTCGATGTCGATCGTGCGCGTACTCTCCAGCGCCACGTCATCAAGTTCCTCGTCCTCGAAGAGAACATAGTCGTCTTCGCCGCGGGCATAGCCTTTCACCTGATCCTCATCGTCCACGGGCTTGCCGGTCTCGGCATCCACGTAACGGTTGACCACACGGTTTCCGGTGTCACGGTTGATATTATGAAAACGAAGCTTGGTGCTTTCCGTGACCGCCGGGGTCATCGAAACACGGCAGGTCACCAAAGACAGTTTCAGATAGCCTTTCCAGAACGATCTTTGTGCCACTGCGTTCCCTCCGTCGACGCCGCCTGCGCACGGGCCTGCCCCGAGAAACGCCCCGAGTCCGGAAGTGTTCCCCTGCGGATGAATTCGGTGGTTGCGACGGGAACTGTTTGCCCGCATTCGCGTTCATCTCAAGCCAGTTCCCCTCGAATGACAATCCGGGGATTTGCCAGCGGTTGAGGGGTACCACTGGCGAACGATCCGGGTACCGGCGGACGCGACGAGACGCGCCGTCCGAAACGCCATTCCCGTGGAGACAGGCCAGCGGCGACGACGGAGAATTGCCATGCCTGAACGAGACTATGACTGGATCGCCCGGCGAGCCTATTCGCTCTGGGAAGAAGAAGGGCGCCCGGAAGGCGCCGACGAAGCCCATTGGCTGACCGCCCTGGATGACTGGGAACGGCTTCAGTCGTCCGCAAACGAAACCACCGAAAAGGCCGAACGACGGATCGCACAGGCACAGGTCGCCGCGGAAGAGGAAGGCCTAATCATAACGGAAGAACCCGTGCAACCGCGGCGAAAGGCAGCGAGGAGCAGGAAAGGGTGACGAAAGTGGCCGGACTCGATCTCTCTCTCGCCCTCAGCCGGGCTCAGTTTATACAACGCGTTCGCGAGGCCTATTATCGCGATGAAGATGAAGCCGCCAACCGTCGCCGCGCCCTCACGCGCGTCCCTTTGCATGTCTTGGCGGTGACGTCAGAGATCTACCCGCTGGTCAAGACCGGCGGTCTTGCGGATGTCACAGGTGCCCTGCCCAAGGCGCTCGCCACCTATGGCATCGAAACCCATACGCTGATCCCCGGCTACCCGTCGATCCTCGCTCTCGCCCGGCTTCATCCCCCACTGATGGAGTTCGACGACCTGTTGGGCGAGAGGGCAACGCTGCGGCACCTTGAAATCGACGGGATCAGTCTCTTCGTTCTTGACGCTCCGACGCTTTACGACCGGCCTGGTGGTCCCTATGTCGACGAGAACGGTTACGACCATCCCGACAACTGGAAGCGTTTTGCCGTGCTATCCCTTGCCGGGGCCGAGATCGCGGCGGGCGCCCTGCCCGGCTGGCGGCCGGATCTTGTCCATACCCACGACTGGCAGTCTGCGCTGACCTCCGTCTATCTGCGCCAGATGGGCTCGCCTGTTCCCGTCGTGCTTACCATCCACAATCTCGCTTTTCAGGGCCAGTACGCCGCCGACCTGCTACCCCGGATCGGCTTGCCACCCGAAGCGTATTCGGTCGATTCCATGGAGTATTTCGGCGACATCAGCTACCTCAAGGGCGGGCTGATGACGGCTGACCATATTACGGTGGTGAGCCCGACCTATGCCCGCGAGATTCTGTCTCCCACGTTCGGCATGGGTCTGGATGGTGTGCTGAACACCCGCATCGACCGGCTCCAGGGGATTGTGAACGGCATCGACAACGAAGTCTGGAATCCTTCGACCGATCCGTATCTGCCATTCCGTTTCGACATGAAGTCGCTTCGCAACAAAAAGAACAACAAGGCTTTGCTGCTGGAGCGCTTCAACCTGCAGCCGGGCGACGGGCCGCTGTTTTCGGCGGTGACGCGCGTCACCTGGCAGAAGGGCATGGACATGCTGGCCGAGGTGGCCGATGAGATCTTCTACCGCGGCGGACGATTGATCGTGCTCGGGCAGGGCGACCATGCGATCGAGGATGCGCTCAAAGCGACTGCTGCGCGCTTTCCCGGGAAGATGGCGGTCAGTGTCGGCTACAACGAACCCACAGCACACCTCATTCACGGCGGATCGGATTCCATCATCCAGCCGTCCCGCTTTGAGCCCTGCGGCCTCACCCAGCTCTATGCCATGCGATATGGCTGCGTGCCCGTCGTCTCAAGAACCGGCGGATTGTCGGAAACGATCATCGATGCCAATGATGCGGCCCTTTCGGCCCGGGCGGCCACTGGTTTCCAGTTCCACCCGGTGCGTCCCGAAGGTCTTCGCCAGGCGCTCAGGCGCGCTGCGGACGCCTATCAGGACAAGCGGAAGTGGGCGAGGCTGCAGTTGCAGGCCATGCGTGCCGACTACTCCTGGGACCGCAGTGCGGAGAGCTACGCCCAGGTTTACGGGCGGCTGACAGAGCAGCGGTTCCAAGCCACGCATTGATGCCGACAATACAAAAAGGACCCGATAACAACATCGGGTCCTTTTTGTATTCCCTCACGCAGGGTTCGCTCACGTCACTGGCTTACTTGAGCGTTGGTGGTGCTCTGGCTCGGTCCGCCTGTGCCAGTCTGCGGCGTTGGATCCTTGTCGACCTCGCCGGCCGGTACCGTGCCCGAAGTGGTGGTTTCCTGTGTTGCCGAACCAGCGCTGCCGCTTGTATTTCCGCCATCGCCGCAGGCCGTCAGCAGGCTCGCGAGGCCCAGAGCCAGTATCCATGTGCTGATTTTCATCGCCAATCTTCTCCTCTGTGCTCAGTGCCGACGGCACCGCCGCGCAGCGCGATGCTTCTCTCCAGTGCCGCGATATCGTCACTGGTTGCCGGCACAGGGTCTTCCGCGATCGCTTCCAAAACGGCAGGGTCGAGGGCGCCGGAGCGGAGAGCCATACGCAAGGTTTCTCGCGTCTGGCGCTCGGCCTCCAATTGGGCAAAGAGCGCGATGATCAATCGATCCCGGGGATCGGGATAGCGGCGCCATTGGGGAGGGCGGACCGTACGGGTCATGGCCTTGTCCTTTCACAGACACAAATCGGTTGTTCAGGAAACTTTTGCCGCCGGTCATTGTTCCCCTTTCCAGTCCCGCTGCAGAAGACAATGGAGCAATCATGCAAGACAATGCCCAAATGACCGAAGGCCGGCTGAACGCTCATCGGGAAATTCTCATTTCGCTCGTGACCGAAGCGCTACTGGCGCCCGGCGGATCGCCGTATCTGTTGCGCAACCTCGAACAGGAGGTGCTACTGCGGGACGGCTCGGAGGATCCAGGCGCGACCCCTTCTGCGGGCCTTGCGCGTGGCAACGAGAAAAGCCAGGAGATCCGCGAGATTCTGGAAACGGCAAAGGAGCGGGCGCAGGCGCTACGGCGGATCGTAGACGGCAATGCGGACGGGACCGAGTCCTGACCCTCACGCGGCTGCCGCGCCCTCGTACGGGCGATACCTCAGCTCACGTTTCTTTTTGGTCCCGAAGATCAAAATTGGCGTCCCAGTCGTCCGGCGGGTTCTTTTTGTTCGGTGGCCATTTGTGGACAGTGGCGTCCTCGGAACCGGTGATCACCGTGGGCTTGGCACTGACCACTCCGTCACTTTCACCGCCATGTTGGGTGCCTGCGAACTGCCCTTGAGCATCTTTTTCAATCGCATTCTTCTGTTTTGCATCGGCTTTTGGGGATTGATCCTTGTGCATCGTCATCTCTCCTCTGCATCTCTCGAAGAGAACAACGTGACGGTCGCAAGGTTCCTGATCAGGGGGCGGTTCCGCCAGTGAAGGCACTCAACGGCGCGAGCAGCTCCCAGCGCAGACCGTTCGAACGGAAGTCCATCGTCACCTGCCCGGAGAACGAACTGGCGGCGTGTCGCTCGATGACGGTGGAACCGAAACCGCGGCGCGTGGGCGCAACGACCGGTGGGCCGTGCTCCTCGCTCCAGGTGAGCCGCAGCTGGGGTTCTCTTGATGCCTCTTCTTCCACCGCCCATTCTACGCGAATGCGCCCTTCGAGGACCGAGAGTGCCCCATACTTGACGGAATTGGTGGCCAGTTCATGGAAGACGAGGCCGAGATTCTGTACCGCGCTCGCGTTGACAAGAAGATCCGGTCCATGGCGCTCGACCCTATCCCCCGAACCGACCACCGTCGCCAATTGAAGGTCAACGAGCGTCGCCAAAGGTATGCCGCCCCATTCCTGCCGGGCGAGCGCCTCAATGGATTGGGCAAGACCCGCCAGTCGACCGCTGACGGCACGCTGGAAGTCTTCCACGCTGTCTGCACTGCGGGCGAGCTGACGCATCATCGCCTGGACCAGCGACAGAATGTTCTTGGTGCGGTGGACCAGTTCCTGAAGAATGAAATGGACACGTTCTTCGGCTTCGGCGCGGTCGAAGGAGGCATTGGAAAGGGCAACGGCGACGTAGTTCGCCTCGACGATCCGCGTGCGCTGGGGCGAGACGATGTCGCCCTGGCCGATCCGGTCCGCCATACAGGCGATGGTTCTGATCGAAGACCGCAATTGATGGGCGGCGATCAAAGCCACGGCGAGACTGAGCGCCATGAGCCCCAGACTGCCAAGCAACAGACTCCGCCAGGCCGTCACGAAGGTCTGCTGCGCGCTGGCGACCGGCCCCCAAACGGCGACGCGCCACGGCCATTCGTCGACCCGTGCATAACCGAGGAGATACTGATCGCCATCCTGATAGAAAACTGCACTCCCCGTGGAACCAAACATCAGTTCCAACCAGTTTGGCGGGAACTGCTCGCCGGAGGGTCGGCTGTCTTCGCCACTGGACACCACCACCTTGCCATCATCATCAAGAAGGGCTGCCGACCAGCCCGGCGGGAGGTTTTCCCTGGAGGTATGGCTGGCGAGACTTGCCGCATCCTGGGTGAGGACGACGGCATCCACCCCGGCGCGATTGCCATCCGGGATCGGCATGGTGAGATTAACCACCCACTGCTGACTGGTTTGGCCGAAAAAGATGCCGGATAGCTCAACACGACCGGATCGCAAGGCCGACTGCAGCGAGGCGATGTTCGACATCGGCTGAAGGCGGGATCCCCATGGCCTGCGGGTATTGAGCAACTGCTTGCCGTCTCGCTGGGCAAGCAGGATATACATCGAGCTTCCCTTGAGACTTTCCGAAACCCGGTTGTAAAACGCCCGGAGATCCCCATCACGCATCTCCGGTGAGTTGGCGACGAGCGTCAGCGCGGTCTCCATATCGGAAATTTTGCGTTCGACACTTCTGCCTATCGTTTGAGCGTCCCGGCCGGCGTTGAGCTTGAGAGACTGGAACTGGGACTGTTCGAGCTCAAGGAGAAGAAATGCGGCGAAGCCCAGCAGAGGCAGGGTCGCCAGTGCAACCATGATCGTCAGGTAGGTCCCGATCGAGGCCGTGGGGAGCAGGTCGAGGAGAATGCGCCGCAACCATCTCATGCTGATCGCCCACCCCAAGATCTCACGCCAAGACTGCGATTCACTTGTCGCGTCATTGATGACAACAAAGCGAACCAAAGACCGGCTACCGCGTTAGAATTCTCAGACAGAGATGGGAGCGCAATATGGTTTTCAAGCCACAGCAGTTTCATGACGAAAGACCGGTGGTGGCCGATGAGTTTCCTGCCGAAGCGTCGCTTGAGGAAAGGGTTGCCTCGGCGCTTGCCGTATCCGAAGGACTGGATGCTACCGGCCTCACTGTGGTCGCAGCAGGAGGGGAAATCTTTCTTGGCGGGCAAATCGCGTCGCGCCGCGAACTCGATCGCGCCGTGGAAGTGTGCCTCGCAGTTGCGGGCGTTGAGAAAGTCACCATCCGAACGCAAGCGCCGGGCACACCCTGAAGACACGCACAACTGTACGAGCGACCGAGACGGCCGCTCGTACAGTTGCAGGACAATTGCTTTCTGGAAATCCACCCCGCTGTGCCAGCTTCCGCCCAAGCGGGCCTTACGCCTGACCGCCTGTGCCGGCATGGGCTGACATCGAGGAGCCACGCCCAAGAGGCGACCAGATGTCAGAACGGCCTTGCACTTCGTGCATCCGACCGCGCAAATCCTGCTGGCGCAATACCAATTTGCCGGATTTGCTTGCGAGCTTCTCTGAGCAATGACGGGCCGCTTCGACTGCCATCCTATAGGTTGGATAAACGGCCGATTGCCGCCCTTCAAACACAAAGGCCCAGCCGGCAGCTTGTGGGATGATATCGCAGTAGGTCTCAGTCATGGCCGCACTCCTCCTCATTTCCTCCCAAACGATCATGAAACCAGTTGGTTCCCGCGTCGCCCAAAAGAAATCCCTCTTCGTTAACTGCAAACAAAGACAAGGCCCTGCGGCGCGAGTTCGGCCAGGTCCAGCATGTCGGCTTCGGCAGAAGCCGGCAGCGCATGGATGAGCTTTCCCTTCACCGGCGGAACCGTCGTGCGGGTGTTGGTGAAATTGGCCCTGAATTGCCAGCGTTTGTCTCCCAGCTGCCAGTCGATTGCCAAAATGCCGTCTTCAGCCTTGAGAACGTGTCCATTGCCCCCTCCCACGCCGTCGAGCAGCGGCATGAGATGGGTTCGCCGCTTGTCGATCAGAGCTTTGAAGGACGTCCGTGCGTCACTGGCATCGGACGTGTGCGCTTCGTCCCAATCGAGTTTAGAGAGGCTGAAGGTCTGGAGGTCGTTGGGATCTCGAAGTTCGCTTACCGTCACATCGTCCCCCGCGCCAAAACTGCGGGCTTGATTCAAGCGGTCCTCCGGGTTGTTCTGGTTCAAGCCATCCGGATAATCGCTGAAAAAGAAGAAGAGGGAGCGGCTGGCGAATTCGTCGCCCATGAAGACCAGAGGTATTTGCGGCGCAAGCATCAGCATGGCCATTAAGCGGTCACGCATGTCCCGATCAATCTGGCTCCAAAGGCGCTCTCCTCGCGCCCTGTTGCCGACCTGGTCATGGTTCTGCAGGAAATTGACGAAGGTGACGGGCGGCAGATGCCCACTGGGTTCACCGAAAATCCTGTCGCCCTCGCCTTCGATTTTCTCTCCCTGGAGCGCAAAACCGGTTGCCAGCGTCTTGCCGATCCGTGGCCAGAAGTTCTCCGCAAAGGGCTTATAGTGCCCACCATGCTCGCCGGTGGCCCAGGCGTGGACGAGATGATGATAGCCGTCGTTCCAAACGCCGTCGTACAAACGGACGGAATTGTCCTCTTCGCGTTCGTGAAAGCGGGTTATTCCGCGCGCGTCCTCAAGCACCAGATGGACGTGGCGTCCGGGCAATGTCTCTCGAACTGCAAGTGCCAATTCCTCAAGGATATGTGTCTCCGAGGTCTCGTCCTTCAACTGATCGGCGGCATCTAGCCGCAAGCCATCGAGATTGAACTCCTCAAGCCAGTAGAGGGCGTTTTCGATCACGAAGTCGCGGCAGGGCCTCTGCTCGAAGTCGATGGTCGGACCCCAGGGCGTGCCCTCCTTATGCATCACTTCGGGGGCGTACACGGAGAGATAGTTACCGTCGATGCCGAAGTGATTGTAGATCACGTCGAGGAAGACCATGAGACCCAGTGCGTGGGCCCGGTCGATGAAGGCTTTCATATCATCGGGCGTGCCATAGGCTGGATGCGGGGTGTAGAAAAGCACACCGTCGTAGCCCCAACCGTGCTTGCCGGCGAAAGCGCCGACCGGCATGAGTTCGACGGCCGAGATGCCGAGCGCTGCGAGTTCTTCCAGTTTGTCCGCCGCTGCAGCGAATGTGCCTTCAGATGTGAATGTACCGACATGCAGTTCGTAGATCACCGCCTCGTGCCAGGGGCGACCCTTCCAGGTGCTGCTGCGCCAACGGTAGGCGGTCGGATCAACAACAACGGAGGGACCGTGAACGTCCCCCTTCAGGGCGCGGCCGGCAGGGTCCGGCACGACAAGCCCGTCGGGTAACACGTAGGCATAGGGTGTTCCTGGAGCGACATTGGTCGCAAGGAGTTCAAACCAACCATCCGGCGTCTTGGACATGGCCACGTCTTCATCAGCCAATCGCAGCGTCAGCGCCTCAAGCGAGGGTGCCCAGAGCCGGAAACGAACCTCACCGGCGGCCGTGTATTCCGAGCCCCAGCTTTTGGGGAAGACCCGATACTCAGCCGGTTCGCCCTCTATCACCGACCGTTCCGACGCATCCATACCATTCCCCTTCAGTGACGTTGTCCGGACCGAACGGCAGGTTGCAGGAAAAGTTCCGAATGAGACCGTTGCTCATCCGCTTACTTGAGAGGGAACATAGGGCGATCTGTCGGAATTGTTCTGAGACGCAGCAGAGGCCGTCT
The DNA here is from genome assembly GCA_900473805.1 of Hyphomicrobiales bacterium. GTDB lineage: Bacteria > Pseudomonadota > Alphaproteobacteria > Rhizobiales > Rhizobiaceae > Allorhizobium. The sequence goes on from UCMS01000008.1 coordinate 208,561, forward strand.
TCTGCCCTGACCAGAATGAGGAAAGATCACATGTGGATCAGCAACGGCGTGACGCCGCCCCAGACACCGCCAGCAGACCAGCCGCCCATGCCCGCGCCGACCTGGGTGCCGGAGATTGAAGAGCCCGCGCCGGATCTTCTGCCGGACGAGTTCCCGACCCCCAATCCCGATGAGAATCCGGAGCCACCCGTCGTCGAGCCGGTACCCGGCATTTAGGTTCCGATGAAGGTCACACCGCGGTCCGTGGAGGGACGGCGCTTAGCGCAGCCCCGCAACCTTGTTCCAGCTCTTGGAGCCGGACACCCAGTTCTGCCAATCGGCGACCGAGCCCCGGAAGACGTTGAGATCGATCTTTCCGTTCACGCCCTGCGACAGGCCTGAGCCCGAATACTGCCAGAAGACCCATTTGCGACCGGGATAGATCTTGGACGGATGGGCGGCGACGGAGCGAAGCCAGAAGGGATAATCCAGGAAATAGCCGTCCAGATTATCCTTGTAGAAATCCGGCGCGGTGTAGATCACCGGGCGCTTGCCGTAGTGGCGTTCCAGGCGGTCCATGAAGACCTGCATTTTTTCGCGCGCCTTTTCCGGAGACAGTCGGAAGCGGCAGCTCGATTCACCATTGTACTCAACGTCGATGACCGGCGGCAGCGCATCTGGATCGCGCGGCACGTTGCGGATGAACCAGTCTGCCTGGTCACTGGCAACCCGGCACCAGTAGAAGAAGTGGTAAGCACCGCGCTTCAGGCCGGCCTCCTTGGCCTTGCGCCAGTTGGTGCGAAACATCGGATCGGTGTGATCGCCGCCATCCGTCGCCTTGATATAGGCGAAGTTCGCCCCCTGACTTCTCAGCTTCACCCAGTCAATGTCACCCTGCCAGCGCGATACATCGACACCGTGTACGGCATGATGCTTCGGTTTGACCTTGCCGAAATTCATCGGCTTGGCATCCTTGAAACGCTGGCTGTAGACCCGGTGGCGTCCGTCGGCGCGTGGGCTCTGATCCTCGCTCGGCGCGATCGCGGGCGGCAGCGAGGATGCCGGTGGTACCGGGGGCATCAACATGGCGACCGGGCGCTGATCGGGCACCGGCATGCCGGCCGACATGGTCGCGGACTCGAAATGTGCCTGGTTTGGCGTATTGCCCGCCCAGGCCAGTGCTTCGGGATGCGATGCTGCGTTCTGCGACGGGGCGATTGCGCCCGTCTGCTCATCGACGGCAACAGCCGGAACGGGTGTCTGAACCGGAGCCTGCGCAACCTGTGCCGTCGGCTGGGGCGGCGCAAGCCGCAATGCTTCCACGGGGCTCGTCCGTGCCGTGCAACTGGTCAGCGCCAATGTGAGGGCGAGAAGGGACGGAAGAGCCTTGAAACGCATGACACAGGAACTCGCAGGTTGGCCGGACACGTGAGGGCGCGCCCGGGAACTCCGGGAATGGCTAACAAAGCTTTACCGGCAAATGCTGAATGCAATCTTTACGGACGCGGTTAACGCCTGTGGTGATAGTCGTTGGGGCCCGGAGCGGCTTTCGAGAGACTTGCCAAAGAGTTCCACCCGTGGAACCTTCCGGCCACCAACCGGGAGATGCACATGAAATACCTGACCTTGATCGCAATGTTGATGTCGGTGAGCCATGCCACGTCGGCACAGGCGGCGTTATCTGGCTATTACGACAGCCTCGAGCGGATCGGGGCGATCCTGGCGGACGAACGGCTCGCCGAAATCCTGCACCAACAGCCCATTGGCGCGATCAGCAATACGGGAACCCGCAAAGACGGTGCTGCGGAATGGACGATCCGAACGCAGGACTGCGACCTGACGGTCTTCCTCGTCCCGATCCTGCCGAACGGCCCTGGTAAGACGACCTATGAAATCGACGTGCCGGAGGGGCAGTGCGAATGATATTCCACCCGCAGACACCGTCGCTCGGTCGTCTTTGAAGAAGGGCACCATTAACATCGAAGCCGGCCATAAAATGCATGGTGAAAAATCGGTTAGGCGCTGCGACCTTTTTTGGGCTAACTTGCAACAAAATCGTGTCAGGAGAATGCCGTGCTGCATCAGACCGAAGACACACTCATTCGGAGCGCTTTGCTGAAGCTTGAGGACTGCTCGGAGGAAATTCGCAGGGTCGTCACCGATCTCGTGAAGAGCGGCTTCAACGATCTCGACGAGTTGGTTGAACTCGCCGGCATCGCCAGAGAGAGCATTCTGTCGGCGCAACAGGAGGGGCAACCTTCCCGCAGCGCCCGGTTGAGCCCGCCTGAGACAGGCATAATGCAGTCGAACCAGTGACACATCGCACCCTGCCTCGCTCAGACGCAGTTTGGCTGCAACAACTCCAGGTCCACCAACAAACGATCGCCCTACGCCCTGAGAGCGGCGTAGAAGCTGCAGCCTCTAACGGCAAGTGGCAACCTCAACTGCAACCACCCTGGGACCGCAAGCACGTGGAGTCCACAAGGCAAAGCAGGATGTTTCGGGAGCAATATCCGATGTCTGCGCTTTACGATGCATAACGGGAAATAAATGGTGCCCGGAGGCGGATTTGAACCACCGACACGCGGATTTTCAATCCGCTGCTCTACCAACTGAGCTATCCGGGCATCTCGGCTTTTATGCAAAGCCTGCCGGTTTCTCTCGAAACCGCCGGGGTATGTCCCCGGGAGCGAGCGGGGTTATAACATCTTGTTCGGCCATGGCAAGCGCTTGAGAGCACTTTTTTGAAGAAGATGTGAAAATCGCAGAAAAGCCAATCCGAACAAGAGGATCGAGACCGTCTACCAGTCCGGCACGCGTGCTTCAGTTGTAGCCTTCGTCGTCGGCCTTGGATTCGTCGTCTGCGACCGGGATGGCGTAGGACCCGTTCAGCCAGCGGGAGAGATCGAGGTTTCGGCAGCGGTCCGAACAGAAGGGATAGTTTTCCCGCGTCGAGGGGCGGCGGCATTCGGGACAGGGGAGCGCCTTACGCAGCGGCTCCACCTTGGCCACGCGCGGGCTGTCTTCGTCGGCCATGTCAGCCCTCCGTCCAGCCGGTGTGGACGTCGTATCCCTCGCCCTGGAGCATCTGCAGCGTCTCGAAGAGCGGCAGGCCGACGACATTGGTGTAGGAACCGACGAGTTTCTGGACGAAGCTTCCGGCAATACCCTGGATGGCATAGGCGCCAGCCTTGCCGCGCCATTCGCCAGAGGCGAGGTAACACTCGATGTCATAGCCCGAAAGCCGCTTGAAGCGGACCTTCGTCTCGACGATCTTCTGGCGCACCGTTCCATCCGGAGCAATCAGGCAGACACCGGTGAACACCCAGTGGCTGCGACCGGACAGCAAATGCAGGGCTGAGGACGCTTCCTGAACGAGTTCCGCCTTGGGCAAAATGCGCCGGCCAACGGCGACGACCGTATCGGCCGCCAGCACATAGCTGTTATTCCAGGCAAGATCCTTGCGGATCTGCTGATAGGCCGCCTTCGCCTTATCGGCGGACAGACGGCGCGCAAGCGAACGCGGATGCTCTGACTTTTTTGGCGTTTCGTCGAGGTCCATCGGCATCAGGCGCGCGGGCTCGATGCCGGACTGCTTGAGCAGATCGACACGGCGCGGCGACCCGGAGGCCAAGATCAGCTTCTGTCTGAGTTCCATGACCCCTCGCGGCCGTTCTCGGCGGCGCTTACTTGAAGCGGTAGGTGATGCGGCCCTTGGTCAGGTCGTAGGGGGTCATCTCGACCAGAACCTTGTCGCCCGCGAGAACGCGGATGCGGTTCTTGCGCATGCGGCCTGCGGTATGCGCGATGATCTCGTGCTCGTTTTCGAGCTTCACGCGGAACGTCGCGTTGGGCAGCAGTTCGGTGACGACACCGGGGAATTCGAGGACTTCTTCTTTGGCCATAGAACGATTGTCTTTCCTGGGGTTTAAAGCGGGGCGCGCGGAGGGCCCCTTAAAATGTGGGCGGAAACTACACAATCGCCCGGCATTTGTGAACCTTGTAGATTCGGCTTTCGGAAATTGTTTCACGCTCTGCGAAAACGCCGCTATTCCGGCGCCAGCACGAGCCTTTCCTGGATCAATTTCGTCAGGCGGTCGCGAACGTCGCGGTAAGCGGATAGCCGCTGATCGCGGCTGCCGGTTTCGACCGTGGGATCCGGCATCGGCCAGTATTCCACGTCGATGGCGGAATGCCGGGTCAATTCGAGTGCGGCATGATGGGCTTCCGGCGTCAGGGTCACGACGAGATCAAAGAAGTCGTCGGCCATGTCTTCGAGCGTCTGCGGCTGACGGCGGCCAAGCGAAAGTCCGATTTCATCCAGTACCGCATCGACGAAGGGATCGCGCTCACCCTTTTTGACGCCGGCGGACGCAATCCATGTGCCGGATGGCAGGGCGTGTCTGGCAATCGCTTCGGCCATGGGACTGCGGATGACATTTTGCCCGCACATGAAGAGGATCGCACCCGGGCGCGATGTCCGGCGGCTTCCAGTCCCGCCATCCTGCATCGGACCTAGCCCCGCCAATAGAGCACGCAGACCAAGGTGAAGAGACGGCGGGCGGTATCGAAATCAAGCTTGATCTTGCCCGACAACCTGTCCATCAGCGTCTGGGAGCCATCATTGTGGATGCCGCGACGGCCCATGTCGATCGCCTCGATCTGTGACGGCGTCGACGAGCGGATCGCCTCATAATAGCTTTCGCAGATCATGAAGTAGTCCTTGATGATCCGCTGCAAGGGGGTCAGCGACAGGATGTGGACGGCGACATCCTCTCCCGCCTCCGTCTTGATGGAGAAGACGAGCTTCCGGTCCATCAGCGAGAGGAAAAGCTTGTAGGGGCCGCCGGCATGGCCAACTGGTTCGAAAGAATTTTCCTCGATAAGGTCGAAGATGGCGACTGCCCGCTCATGCTCGACATCGGGTGTCGACCGCCCGATGGTCTCGTCCAGCACGACATCTGAGAGCCGGAAATCGCCCGCCGCCATCCTCTAGTCCCCGAGATTGAGGCGGATGGCAACCGATCGGGCATGGGCTTCAAGCCCCTCCGATTTCGCCAGAGCAATGGCCGCGGGTCCGAGTTGGCGCAGTTGGTCCGGGCCAAGCCGCAGGATCGAGGTGCGCTTGACGTAATCCAGGACACCCAGCCCCGAAGAGAACCGCGCGGAGCGTGCCGTCGGAAGCACGTGGTTGGACCCGCCGACATAATCGCCGATCACTTCCGGCGTGTGGCGCCCGACGAAAATCGCGCCCGCATTGCGGATGCCCGAGATCAGCGGCTCGGGGTCATCGACGGCGAGTTCCAGATGCTCGGCGGCGATGCGGTTGGCCAGCGGGATCGCGTCCTCCAGCCGGTCGACCAGAATGATGGCACCGTAATCGCGCCAGCTGGCCGAAGCGGTTTCCGCGCGCGGCAATGTCTTCAGCTGCCGCTCGACGGCAGATTCGACAGCCTTGCCGAGCGCCTCGTCGTCGGTGATCACGATCGACTGGGCGCCGGTGTCATGTTCGGCCTGGGCCAGCAGATCCGCGGCCAGCCAGTCCGGATCATTGTCCTTGTCGGCGATCACAAGCACTTCCGAGGGACCGGCGATCATGTCGATGCCGACTGTGCCGAAAACCTGGCGCTTGGCGGCGGCGACATAAGCATTGCCCGGGCCGACGATTTTGGCGACCGGCGCGATGGTCTCTGTGCCATAGGCCAAGGCCGCAACAGCCTGCGCACCGCCCAACCGATAGATTTCCGTGACGCCGGCAATCTTGGCCGCCGCCAGCACGGTCGGGTTGATGGCGCCGCCGGTGGCGGGAACAACCATGACGACACGCGGCACACCGGCGACCTTCGCCGGCAGGGCATTCATCAGGACCGAACTCGGATAGCTGGCCGTGCCGCCCGGCACATACAGGCCGACCGCATCGATCGCCGTCCAGCGTGAGCCGAGGCCGACGCCGATCGCATCCTCGTAGATATCGTCCTTCGGCATCTGGCGGGCATGATGGCGCTCTATGCGCTCGGCGGCCAGCTTCAGCGCATCCATCAGCTCCGGCGAGGTCGCAGCCACCGCCGCATCGATCTCGGCATCGGTGACGCGCATGGAGACCTGTGCAAAATCAATGCCGTCGAAGCGTTTGGAATAGCCGGCGAGAGCGACATCTCCGCGGGCGCGCACATCGTCGATGATCTTGCGGACGGCGTCGTTGACGTCGTCGGAGACTTCACGCTTCGTCGTCAGGAAGGCAGCAAAACGCGCTTCGAAGTCTCCCGATGTCTGATTGAGCCAGATTGCCACGTCCCCAGTCTTCCTCTCTGCAGTTTGCCCTGTCGATATTCCCGGGCCAGGCTGTTTCAATCGGCCTCGTGGGCCGGTCGCGACGTTGTTTCCCACGCGCCGCCCGTATCGGCGAGCTGCGCTTCGATGCATTCGACGTCGAGCGCGATCACGCCGCCACCGGCCAGCACCAGTTCCACCACGCCGTCGGGCCCCTCGCCCTTCGCCGTGAAGCGGATGGCGAGCAGGCTCAGGACCTCCTCGGTCTTGCTCCGATCGAAGCCGATCGAACGCACGGCGCCGACACGCTTGAAGCTGAGCGCTGCGCGGCAGCGTTCAAAGCTTTTTGCGCTGCGTTGCACCTTTTCCCAGACGAAGCGGTTGGCCACCAGCGAAAACAGACCGGAGCGCGGCGAGAAAGAGAGGTCGGCAACCTTGAAAACCGCATCCTGCATATGGGCGGACACGATCGCCAGATCATCCGCGTCGAGTGCCAGAAGCTTCACGTCTGCCATGTCACCTGTCCGTCCTGCCTTGCGGCCTGTCTTATCCGCGCATCCATCTCATGCGTGACGGATTTCATGTTTTGGACATAGGTTGCCGCTTGTCCAGTGGCAACGGGACAAAAAGACTTTTCGCCCCGCTACCGCCGTTCACGCCGTCTCAGACGGTGCGAAGATCAATCGCTGATGCGTTCGACGATGGCGCCGCAGCGGGTGAGCTTTTCTTCCAGCCGCTCAAAGCCACGATCGAGATGATAGACGCGGCTGACCATGGTCTCCCCTTCAGCCGCAAGGCCGGCGATGACCAGCGAGACGGAGGCACGCAGATCGGTTGCCATGACGGGGGCGCCGCGCAGGCGGGTGACGCCTTCGATGCGGGCGGTCTGGCCAGACAGCGTGATCTTGGCGCCGAGACGGGCCAGTTCCTGCACATGCATGAAACGGTTCTCGAAGATCGTCTCAGTGACGTGCGAGATGCCATTGGCGCGGGTCATCAGGCCCATGAACTGCGCCTGAAGGTCGGTCGGGAAGCCGGGGAAAGGTTCGGTGACGATATCGACCGGGCGGATTTGATCACCATGGCCGATCACACGGATGCCACCGTCGACGGCGGAGACTTCCGCACCGGCGCGGCGGATCGCCTCGATCGCGGTGTCGAGAAGGGTGATGTCGGTACCGGACAGCGTCACATCGCCGCCGGTCATGGCAACCGCCATGGCATAGGTGCCGGTCTCGATGCGGTCGGGCAGCACGCGGTGGCGAGCACCGGAGAGGCTCGGCACGCCTTCAATGGTGATGGTGGACGTACCGGCGCCGGAGATCTTGGCACCCATGGCAATCAGGCAGTTGGCGAGGTCGACCACTTCGGGTTCGCGGGCGGCATTGCCGATGACCGTCGTGCCGCGGGCGAGCGAGGCCGCCATCAGCATGACATGGGTCGCGCCGACCGAGACCTTCGGGAACGTATAGCGCGCGCCGATCAGGCCGCCCTTCGGCGCCTTGGCATTGATATACCCGCCATCGATTTCCATCTCGGCGCCGAGCGCCGTGAGGCCCTTGATAAACAGATCGACCGGACGCGTGCCGATGGCGCAGCCACCGGGCAGCGAGACGCGGGCCTGGCCTTCACGGGCGAGAAGCGGACCGATGACCCAGAAGCTGGCACGCATCTTGGAGACAAGCTCGTAAGGTGCCGTCGTATCGGCGACCGTGCGGCAGGTGAAATGCACGGTGCGCGAATAGGAACCGTCCTGATGCTCGCGGCGGCCGTTGACGGCGATATCGACGCCGTGATTGCCAAGAATGCGGATCAGGCCTTCGACATCGGCCAGATGCGGCACGTTTTCCAGCGTCAACGTATCGGAGGTCAAAAGCGAGGCGATCATCAGGGGGAGCGCTGCGTTCTTGGCGCCCGAGATCGGGATGATCCCGTTCAACGCATTGCCACCGACTATCCTGATGCGATCCATATGAGCCTGCAATACGGGCGAAGAGGCCCGCCTTTCCTGATGAGTTGTAAGGGGTCAGCCAGTCTGGCGAGGCTGGCTGTTTAGACGAAAAGCATTTCAGGTTCAATCGAGCCTGCGGAACATGGTTTCAATCGCCGGACGGCGCTTCCTGATCCCTTGTTCCCTTGCTCACCGCACTCGCATCCGGATTGGACGAATTTGCGGCAGGAAGCCCTTCGCCATCTTCCGCTTCGCCAGCACGCCGCGCGCGCGCCTGCTGCTTTCGGCGCGCGAGATTTTCACGAAGTTTGGCGGCAACCCGCAACCGGCGCTGCTCTTCGGCCGCACTGAGCTTCGGTTTTCCACGGTCCGTGACCGCGCGTTCCGCAGGATCCGAAATGTTCGCGGGCGCTCGCGAAGCCTTGTTTTCCAATGGGTCTGTCATGGCCTGCTTGATAGCCCAAAGCCTCTTGACGCAAAAGGCCCAGGCGAGAGCCTTCGAAAACTTCAGAACAATTCGCTTTCCGGCTTGCACTGCCGGAAAGTCTATGGCAATAGGCCCCTCGTTCCGGGCGACACCACGCTTCGCCCGCCAGATGCTGCTATAGCTCAGGGGTAGAGCACTCCCTTGGTAAGGGAGAGGCCGAGAGTTCAAATCTCTCTAGCAGCACCATTTTTCCTATGGAAAAGCGCCTTAAGCCCCAATAAGTTACTGTTTTCCGTGGCTTCCGTCAATCGTGGAGCTACAAAACATGTCACGAGTCGCATCACGGCGAAGGTGGGTAATGACTGGGCCATGGCCTCATCCAAAGACCGGCATCCTCTACTACCGGAAGGCGACGCCCCCGGATCTCTTCTCTGAGCGTGCCCGACTCAATGAAATGGGCATCACGGTAGCCAGGGAGATCCAGCGCTCACTCGGCACGAGAGACCGCAAGCCCGCCGAAAGAGCTTATAAGCAGGTCTCCGAAGAGGTGGAGGCTCAATGGGACCTCTGGCGCAAGGCGCTGAAGGAAGGGCCTGAGGCGCTTACACCCAAGGAAGAGTGGGCAATCGCTGGTGACCATGCCAAGGAGTTCCTCGCAAAGTATGAGGATGATCCGTATTCCGCCCCTCCCCCGGCTCCTCTCCCAGAACCACCTACCGATGACGGTCACACGTTGCCGCAAATGCTCTCGAAGATGGGGGTCCCTGAGCGGCGGGCCTTTAAGCGTGACCTCAAGGCATTCCTCGCGGCGCGATCTCACGCCCGAACCAAGCTAGCCCTCCGGATGATAACCAACTACCCGATGCTCGCTAAGGCCCTCGGTCCCGACCTTGGTGTCATGCTTGAGGAGGCCCATGGGAAGGACACGACTGCGGCTCTCGCGAAGTACGGCCTAGTAGTTCCGCAAGAGACCCGACGCATCATCAATCTGCGGATGCTGGAACTCATGGGGACGGCACAACGAGGAATCGAGGCGAGGAAGGCGGGTGACTACCGCCCGGTAGCCGCCCTGGAGGCCGTCCCTGCGTTCACAGCTAGCAAGCCTAAAGCCAAGCCCGAAGGCCTGTCACTGCTCTACCTCCTGGAGCACAAGTCATCATCACAGAGCATCAAGACCAAGACGGTAGACGATACCAGGAGCCATCTCCGGAAGTTCGTCCAGTTTGTCGGACACGATGACGCCCACCGGGTGACCAAGGATGATGTTCGCAGGTGGCGAGATGATCTGATTTCGCGGGGCAAGCTCTCGCCGAAGACCGTTTCTGACCGATACCTTTCCGCCGTGCGCTCAGTCTTGTCTCACGGGGTGAAGGAGTTCGACCTCCCTATCAACGTAGCCTCCGGCATCAAGGACAATAGGGCCGCACCTCCGCCGTCTGGGTCCAAAGGCTACACTGAAGAGCAAGCCGTGGCGATCTTGGAGGCAACGTTCAGAGGCACTGCGAAGGACGTGTCTGAGCCCCATAAGCTGGCCATTCGCTGGGTACCTTGGATGCTCGCCTACACCGGCCTCCGTGTATCGGAGATTACTCAGTTTCAGGGGAAGAACCTCAAGGAAGAGGATGGCGTCCCCTACCTCCTAATCACCCCCGAAGATGGCAGCACCAAGAGCGGCAAGGCATGGGCGGTCGGTATCCATCAGCACCTCATCGAGCTTGGTCTGTTGGATTTCATCAGGTCTAGAGGAAATGGTCCACTGTTCTACCATCCGTACGATGAGGGGACTGATATCACTGACCTGGACGGCAAGAAGCATCGGGCGCAAGACACTGCCAAGCGGGTAGCGGACTGGGTGACCAAAGAGGTTGGCATCGCGGCTCCACATGGACGGCCTAACCACGCCTGGAGACACCTGTTCACCACTCGGAGCCGTCAATGTGGGATGGACAAAGAGGCGCGAGACTTCATGCTCGGTAGTCGATCCCAGACAGATGCGCGTGAGGGATATGGCGATTGGCCACCACCAATTCTGAAGGCCGAGATCAACAAGCTCCCGCGCTTCACAATCGAAGGCTCCGGCACGAGGTCTCAAGAAGATTGAAGTCTGTTATTGGCCTTTTGGGCTAAAGCGGTATGTATTAATCAATTCGATCACCTTAGCAGCGGCCTCTTTAGAGGGGGCCTCTCCACTGTTCAGGACGGTGCGCAATTCTTCGAAATACGTCAGAGCGTTCTCGTCTGATATCCCCAGACCAAAGGCTTGGAAAAGATGGGTCAGGAGGACAATGTCCCGTAGCAAATCGGTCTGTAGTTGCTCATCGGAGTAACCGCCAATTCGGATAACATCGGCGTCTAACTCATCTAGGGAAAAGTCTAGGGTCCCTGGGCCTCCGAGATGACTGGCTCTGCTAAGTTCGCCGTATCGCTGGCGGATAGGTGCCGGGTCGTGGCCGCACGCTTCGAGTCGTTTCCGTACCTCGACAGCCTTTAGTGGCTTCGTGTCAAATTCCTCGAAAGCTGTATTGTCAAATTCCAGCAGCCGAAAATATTGCAGAGCCTCAAAAGCAGTTCTGACGAGCGAGTTGGCTTCCCGGATCATCCCGAAAGACAAGAGCCTTACTGCGGCATAAAGGCTATTGTTGAATGTGGTCTCTAACGACAGACGCACTTTCATTTGGTGGCGTTTCACTTCTTGAAGGCGAAGATCCTCAGGGGTGGAAGCCTCTATCGCGGTAGCACTGTCAAGCGCACTCATGAACTGCCTAGTAATGAACGCATAGCCGAACATATGGTTGAAGACGCGCAGAAGCTCACGGTTCTTGCTTTTAAACGTGATCGCCCTCTCACCGTGTACTTCGATCATATCATAAAACGGTTTGTCGGTCCGCACCGTCCGTTTTCTAGGCATCAGCTACTCCAACCCCGAGCCTCTACTCTCGGACATATGGTTCCTCTGACTTTATCCTCTTGGCAAGCCTTGAGAGGATGGAGGCGGAGACCCGGTCGCCTATAGTATCTCCACCTTGTTTTCTGTCACACGGGCAACTTTAACTACCCCGTCGACCTCGATAGAGAAGATGTGTGATGTAATGCCCAGGTTGAGGTCAGGAACTGTGTCGCCAATCTCCAAAGGAATGGCGATGGTATCGCCTTCCGCCACGAAGGATAGCTCGGCACTGTAACCGACTAACTTAAGTCTTTCAGGAGGCTTCCCAGTCGCGTGAATTATCCGGTCAAGTGCGACTATTGCCGCTGCGCCACGATCAAAGGTAGGCCGACGGTGGAGAAACCTATGCAGCCTTTTATAGGCTGATGCCCACGCTTCCCAGCCCTGGACGATCTCCGCTCCTTTGAAGAATAGAGCAAAGCCCGCACCAAAGTAGACGCTAACATCGACTACCGTAGAGAACGCTGGAATATCAAAGCCGGGGCCAATGTTCGCCTCTAAGAACTCTGCGTCGAACTCTGCCTCAAGACCTTTTCTGTAACCGTTCGAAATGGCCTCGCTGTGCTCATCTTCCATCGTAAAGTGGTATGTCAGGTCCGGTACGAAGACCTGAACGAGGCCCTTGGTTTCCCGGTCCTTTTCCGTCGCTATAACCTCAGTCATTTCCGATTGTCACCCTGTCCAAAACCCTCTTCACCTGCATCGGGGTCCACTGACCACCCCTCGAAGTCTTCACTTCCATTTCATTGAGGGTCCCGGCAATACTTGCAAGGGTCAGGCCTGCGTCTCGTAGCGGCCCCACAATTTTCATGACCTTGACCGCCTCAGTTACGGCCTTTTCCTGGATGGCCTCATTGCGTTTCATGGTCTTGTCCCTCAAGCCTCCCAACTTCTTCCCACGCTCCTTGGCGACCTGGAGTGCAGCCTTGGTGCGCTTCGAGATAAACTCCCGCTCCTGCTCGGCAAGGGCTGCATAAATGTGAAGCTGGAAGTTATCTGCGTGGGGCATGGAGGCCACGCGGATAGTCGCCTGTTTGATGGTCCTGGCGATGAACTCCACGTCACGGCTCAGGCGGTCCAACTTTGCAACCAGAAGCTCCGCCTTTTCCTTGCGGGCCAATTGCAGGGCCTTCAAGAGTTCTGGCCTATCGTCCACCTTGCCCGACTGCACGTCCTGGAACTCCCCGATGATCTCCCAGGGGGTCTCCGAGAAATTGTGGAGGAAGAGTTCGATGTCTCGATGCTGCGCCTCCAAGCCCAGGCCGCTCTTGCCCTGCTCTGCCGTGCTGACTCGTGTGTAAATGACGTAGCGTTTCATGTGCCTCTCCAGATGATGAGAGGATTCTGAATCATCATTTATCTAATGTCAACGTTGGTTGTGCATGTTATTTCGTGATCTGGGAAGCGAGGCGTATCGGGTGACACCCTCCCGCCCCCTCGCGTCAGACCACAAGCGCCTCCTCCAGGATGTTCATGGGCCACCACCCACCCCCACCAGGGGGAAGCCGCCGCATTGCCACGTAGATAGGAGATCTCGCGCGAGCTACCCCTGGAGCAATCCGGCAAGGGCTTCTGGAGCAGTTATGAGAAATTGACTCTCCAGGGGAAGTGACCGACGGTTACAACGCAGGATGGGCAAAGATTCGGAGGCCATGGTGATCACTGACGAGCAGGCCAAAGCCGTTCAAGAAGTTGCTAAATTGGGTCAAAGCGCCATCGAGAGCGGGGGTCGCGCCGGGAGCTACTTGGCGGAGATTTTTCATGATGTCATCGGCAACGCGGTTGGACGATGGAGCGACAACGAACAGGCTAAGCGTCTTCAGAACAGGATTCGTTGGACTAAAGTGCTTCAGCGGGAAATAGAGGTGGCAGGGCTTACAGACAAACTTGAGCGAATAGCGGATCGTCAAGCCTTCCCCTTGTTGGCCGCTGTCGAGATTGAAGATGACGATGAGGTTCAGCGGGTCTGGGCAAAGTATGTGACGAACGCCATGAATCCTGCGAAGCCTGGAGTGTCCATAAACCGGCGTCTAACCGAGACGATACGATCCCTGGAACCAGAAGACCTTCCGATCCTGCGTCGGTTCTTTGAAATCGACCTCAGCGTAAAGACTGTTGAGGCAACCGTACTGCCACTCGAAGCCTTCGGCGTCCCACCCGAGGCCCTGGACTTTACTATGACCCGCTTTGTCTCGTTGGGCCTCTTCACGTACTCCGTCGGGGACTACCTTGAGATCACGTCCGGTGGGCAGGAAGGGTGGCCTTGTTGGGTCGAGATAAGGACTTCCCTGGGTGAGTACCGTTCAGCACCTCTACTATTGATGCTGCAGCAGGCGATCACGTGAGGTCCGGCCACCAGCCCTTCCACACTACAATATTGGCTCCACAGCGCAGTGTCATGTCATCGCGTCAGAGAGCGGCACGGCGGCTCGCAGGATTAAAAATGGCTCAGTTCGAATGTTTTCACGTTAGGCGACAGCTTCCTTACGGGCCGACGGCGGCTTTGAGTGTCGGTGATACCTTTCATATCGGGTCAAACAACAACCCTTTTTTCCAATTCTATGAGAACACCAGGGCGTACAGCGTTACGATGCAAGATGGACAAGGCATCATGCTGCCCGCCCTATCTTTTCTAAAAGCAGTTCAGGCTGGCGAAGTGCAATGCGGCAACCTCCCAGCCGTCGCCGTCGAGGTAGCAAATCACTATCTGATGCTTACGCGGGAGTTGATCTACGAAGAGGTAAGGCGCGAAGAAAACGCTGAACTGCCATCGAGAAAGACCTGCCTCTGGGTATCAGACAGCCATGTACAGGCTCAGAGTTGGCATCAGGTGCTGGGCCAGACGGGAAGCATTCTGCGCCTGAATGTCGTCGGGCATCGCCACGTCGCGGACTCTAACCTGTTAGTTGCGGACAGCGAGCCTATCAGCACAACATATCAAAAGGCGCGATCATATTGGAGAGGAGAGGCGTCGCACTCACCTCGATGGGAAACGCTAATTTCTGGGCAAGTGACCGTCATGGAAATTGTAGAATAGGGGGGGCAGCATGGATATGACAGTTTGAGGCTTTTCGTTTCGGAAAGAGAAAGTCAGCGTATCTCCCGACCTAACTCGACGCCTTCTTGTTCGGCCATAAGTCGGACGTATCCCCGTATAATATTCTCTCGGAAGCCGAACCACCCCGATCCATACCCTTTCAATATTGCGCCATGGCCGTCCTTCTTAAGGGCAAGAAGACGCTGATTGAACACCTCTTTGGTCAGCATCGGCCTTTCTCTCTGCCGTTTAAGCATGATTCGCTTGTACGAAGATTCGTAAATCTCAGAGAGTTGCCGACTGTCTGATGTTGTATCTGCGACTGACCACAGCGCCTCTTCGTAATCGCTAGTGTTCTTAGTCTTACGAGTCGCCTTCTGATACTGCTGACGAAGCACCCCCTCAGCACGGGCCAATGCGCCCGCAATTCCGGCTTTGAAATGTCGTGGGGCCATGGCCGTTACGATTTGATCGTCGTCGAAGGCACTCCAAAACATGGACTCTCCGATAAGATGAACGTAGTGGGGGAAGCCATCGCTTATTTGGCCGATCCTTATGAACATCTCATTGGCAACCAAAATACCTGTCTTGTTTGCAACATTGTTTATAATGTCCCACAGATAGTTATGATGTAGTTTCTCCAAGCTAATTGTCTCCAGAATCCGACCGGCGGATGGATGAGCGCCAATTAGCTCATCAACCGTCGTCCCGATCCCACAGAAAATGAACCTTACTCGTTCCTCAAGCTGAGGAATGTTTTTGATGAACTCTGCAAATTTTGCTCGTTCTTTAGGGTCACCAATCCGCTCCATCTCATCGATGATAATCACCTGCATCCCCGAGCGCTTGCTCAGCACATATCGGATGATATCTAACGCGCCACTCAAGGTACCTGCATCCGGCAATGAAATGCGCTTGGCTTCAGAAGGCTTGAAATTGATGCCAGTTCCAAGCATCGATGCACCATAGTTCCCAGTGGCACCCGGCAGTTCTACGCGCTTAGCAATATCCATGGTGGCATTACCAATTGCCGTTAGTACCTCCGCAAAGCTTCCGCTGTTGGCACATGCGACATAAATGGGGGCATCGGCTGAATCTTGATGTAGAAGCGCTGCAGTTTCCGCGAGAGACGATTTCCCCACTCCACGATCACCATAGATGAATACTTGGCGACCCGGTGAGGCAAACGCGCGGTCGATAGTAATTAGCGCCTTATCCCGACCGAATAGCCGTTCCGGCGTCTTAATTGTCGCAGACGGTGTAAAGTTTTCACTCAGGATTTTCTTAAAAGCAGTATCGGAGAGGGAATTAATAGCCATCGGGGAGTCCGCTTAAGAATCACCCTCTTACGCTAACGCTTTCTTGCACATGAGTCACCACTTGCGATAGCACTGCTCGCAGCAAGTCGAATCTCGGGTTGAGGCTCTACGGTTCACCCAATGCTTGCCGCATCCACATTCTCGTCCAGGTGCTTCATGATCCGCATTACCATCGCTGCCTCCTTGCTCCTCTCCTCCGCATCGGCCTCCTGGGGCTGCTATGAGCCGTCCGTCTATCTCTCGATGCCCACGGCCCCATCGTCTTTCTCAAAGCCAGACGTGCCGTATTGCCTTCAGGGGTTCGGCTACTCAGGGACCCACACGTGTGATGATTGGGAGATCACCTCGTATCAGAACGAAGTGGAGGAGTATGTCGATGACCTCCAGGACTACATGAACGAGGCCATAGAGGTGGCCCGCAAAGCGACTGCATTTGCCCAGGAGGCGGAGGAGTACGCTAGGTGTGAGGCGGAAGAGGTGGCCAGCCAACACAAGTAGGTCCCTCCGGTGAGCAGGCACACTGCCAATTTCCGCCTGGGGGTCACGGGGGGAAGTGCGACCGCTGGCACGTTCATTCCAGATGTCGCGTGAGTGACCCATTTTGCATGTCCGGTAAATCTTGAAGGTATCCAAGGAGGTCTAATGGAAGGCACTGAGTGGACATGGGGAGCCATGGTGACGTTTATCGCGGCCACTGGCATCCTCTCGGGAGCAGTATCCACGGCGATCTCAGGGGGCATCGAGTGGTATCGCGGACGAGACAGGAGGAAGTCTGAGCGCCAATTCATCGCGCTGTTCTCTGCGGTGGCCCTTGAGGAGTTCGCCCTAAGGTGCGCTAACTTGGCGGAGGAGATCCTGGCGGGTCACGAGACATACGGGCAGATCAATGCGGACCAGCTTCCACCTTCTCCCGTATACCCTGCGGACTGCGATTGGCGGCTTATGGACCTCCAGGACACTGAAGACCTCATGTCATTCCTAAATGCCATCAAGATGTTGCAAGCGGACGCCAACTACGCGCGGCTCTTTGAGAATAACCCTTGGACTCTCCAAACTAACTGCATCAAGCTGGGCAGGCGGGCGCGGAATTTGGCTAATGATCTTCGTGCCAAGTATGGGTTGCCGGAAAAGGATTACCTCTCGCCAGTGTTCGAACGGCTCGACAAGATCTTACCCGCGCCTCAGTGATACTAACTGTTGCTGCACTGCCCGGCGAGCGATGCCCGTCCAATGGAGCATGTTCTAACTGGCAGCTACGCCGCGCGTGGACCATCCCCAATTACCGCACCTATACGGTTTCTCAGCTTCTCCCGTAATTCTTGGGGGCTGCTCCAGGTGATGTGGTTGAACTGACGAGTGTCGAAGTGCACATGGCTGATGTGGTCCTCGCGGCAACACCATATGACAGGAATCCCGAGCCCTTGCGCGAAGCCTGCCTCATAGTACACGCCGCCCCTAGGTATCGCTGTCGGCGTCCCGTCAGCTTCCACGAGGTCGCAAGTGAAGTCCGCAACGAGGAAGCGGGAGCGCCGTATCTCCGCGATGATCTCGTCATCAATCTTGTTGTTGTGCTCCTTCTGGTCAATTCTCATCGGTATGTATCCGGCATCGAGAATCGCCGGGGAGATACCTTCGGCATAGGCCTGAGCGACTTCCGGCCCGAACCACATGGCAACGAAAGCTTGAGTCCCGGATGATGCCTTCAGGTCAAGCTCTTCAAGGCGGGAGTAGCCTTTGAACGTCAGCGCGACGTGCCCCCTAAAAGGCTGAGAAAGAAGGCCATCATTTACACAGAAACCGACGAGCGCTCCCACCTCCATAATCTGCAGTGACTCAGTCTCAGCCAATATGTAGGGGAGAAAGGCCGAGCCGCTATACTCTACTGTATCCCCTAAGCCGGGGGAGTGCTTTAGCATCGCCTTAAGGAGATCGTCGCGACGAGACGTTAAGCTTTTCGGTGATGCACTCCTGAAGCGTGAGACGTCTGATGACGTGACGGTTGGCACACTTTCTCCAATGCGCCGCTGCTCGACAATCCATGTTGTCAGGTACGATTTCTGTCGCCCATCGAGACTGCCTACCGTCTCCTCCGCACTGCCGGTGATCTTGTACCAACCTCCAGCGCGAGGCGAATGGTATTTGCCGGCGTCAGGTTCCCTCTCCATTGACAGGACGGGGGTGCCCCAGATGGGACATTTAGCAGACATGGGACCCCCCTTCGTTGTAGGCTTGCATGATCATGGAGTAGCTACCCTGAGTCGTCACCTACTGACGTTCATTAGACCACCATTCATCAACAGGGGATCTAAAGGTGGGGGCATTGGGGAGAGGCGTGATGGGTTGGCTGGAGGTGAAGTTCTCTAGGTGGCTGACTTGAGGGGAGAAATAGCCTTCACCCACTCCCTCTCCTGACCCAAAAGGGTCCCGGTAGGACGTCAGTCACTTTAAGCACTAATGTAAGGCGCTCCTCCAAGCCTAGAGGCCGATGATGAAGGCAGGCCAGACCTCAGCAATTAGAGGGGAGACTTGGAGTAGATATACCTTTAGTGGCCGGTTATTCGCCGCCGCCCTAAGCCGCCTCTAGGTATCCCCATTCCTGCCCGGCCACCGGCTTCTCCACGACGGGTAGCGCGACACCCAGCATCCTCTCAGACACCTCGTGCATCGCCTCCGCGACCAGCCCTCCTGAGGAAACCGCGCACTGGACCCCGTCATGTAGCGGCATAGCGCCAATCCCTTTGGCCTCCAGGGTCAAGAGTAGCTCCACCATGATCCTGCTTTCGGTAGCCATCAGTTCCACCCCGTAGTCCTTGCCGATGGCATCCCTAAGCGCCGGATGGTGACGGGTGAAGGAATCGATAAGACGCTTTCCTGTCCAGCCTTCAGGAAGCGCCGCCTTGAGTTCTGGCGAAAGCCGCTTTAGGTCTCCCCGTCGTGACAGGAGGGTGAGCATTGCGAGCTTTGCCCCTCCCCGGTGGTCTTCCAGGCCCTCGATTGCATAAGGGTCACCTGGGAACGGCTTACCCGTGAGATGGACGTACATGAGTTGGCAGAAGGCTCCCTGGAAGTCCAAGTCCGTGATGCGTTCGCCGCCAATGGCGATCCGGTGCCGCCTGTCTGACCTCAGTTCCTGCCACCATCCACCGAAGAGCCGACCACTCAGATTGAAGCTGTGGGGATCGCTCAATGACCTGAGGAGGAACATGCGGCGGAGGCAGACTGGCCCTTGGTGCTCACCGTCGAACCTGAAGCCAGACTGATTAAGATAGACGTTGATCCGCTCCATCTGTTCCCGCAAGAGGACCGTCTCCTCCGTGTCCTGGTACTCGATGCGGCTCTTGAGGGGAGTTCGATCCGCAAAGCTGATCTCCCCGGTTCGCGCATTGAGCCAGATGGTCTCCGCCCCTGACGCTCTTCCGATGTCGGAGAGCTTGACCCTCTGCCTGTCGATGGTCGCCGCAAAGTCCGGCGTGGGTGCTACCGTCGTGCTCCGCTCCCGGAAGGCGTAGGGATGGCGGATGAGGAGGCCAAGCTCCTCCATCGCAAGGACCACCCAGGAAAGAAGCCGCCTCGGGTAATCTTCACGGTCATACCGAGTCGCCTTGGTCTTCGCGGTCGCAACGGCCAAGAGGTCTCGGTTCTGTAGGTGCGGGCTCAGATGCATGATCGCCAAGTTTGCCACTAGGTTCTCCACCACAAGTCCGCGCCTTGAGATCGCATCCCGCCTAGCTGATTGACTCAGGTTGCTTGATATTCGCCGCTCCACCCTCTCCGCTATCGTCTGGGAGAGCGACCTCAAGCCGTCACCTTCAGCCGTCAACCACGGGTCCAGGAAGATGGCAGGAGGCAGTTCATTCGGGGAAGACATCAACGAACTCCTCCAGGATGATCGGCTTGGGGTGATACGCCGTGGTGGGCGCGTGGTCTGCCTTGTGCTTGAGGGCGGCTGTCTTGGCCTTCCCCCTTGCGAAGGCGACTGCATGGGCAAAGCCGGGAGCTTCCTGCATGACCTTGTGCGGGCATAGGGACCACCTGGACGGCGTGGTCTCGATGAGCGACACGAGAGCCGGATAGATGGCGAGCGGCTTGAGACCCTTGTTGAGGCCCTCGGTGCGGAGAGCGTGTTCCCCCGTGCCGCCCCGCTTGATGTAGCCGTACAGTTGATCCAGGGCGTGGACTTCGATGCGTCGGGTTTCGGGGAGGACTGTAAGGAGGCGCTCGATGCCGTAGACCGTGGGCGGGATGGCTTCAGGTGCATAGCCGGTCCCCCACATGACCCACCTGACGCGACCATTAACGAGGATCGCGGTGGAGTAGCTACAGGCGGCTAGAGGTGTGGCGGCTCCTGGCGTCTTCTTGGCGGAGGGTTCATGCCAGTGCGCGATGGTGGCTTGGAGTTTGTCTTCAGGGCTCAACTCTGCGAGCGCCTCGCGGAGGCGTTGGTGGTCCATGGTGATGTCCTTGAGGTAAGGGGAGCGACCGAAAAGGGTCATTGATCAGATGTGTCAAGCGATGCAATTTTGCATAACAAGATCAACGTCCATGCATTATTGTCCTAGTACCCCTAATGTATCCAAGCCATTGTTAATGCTTGTAGAGGGTGTGCCTTCTAGGGTTAGTTCAACCGCTTCCTATCGGACAAAGGTGGGAGCGGGTTGGAGGGATCTTCGGCGTTCAGGCGCTCCCAGCACCCCTCCCTTGAGGTGTTCATGGGCAGTCGCTCCAGGTCGGCCATGAGGTCCTCCTGGATGGTGCTCAGTCTCCCGCATGGAAACTGGTAGGCCGCGAACGGTCTGGATGTGACGCCTCTCCCGGCCCTTCCTCCCTTCCTGTCCATTAGGTGCAGTCCGTGAGTGATGAAGTGGCCCATGCAGTACCCTCGGTGGACAGCCTCCTCTCCGCAAAGTCGGCCTGGGGTCGGCGGCTCGGAGCGGTACATAGTCTCCACTCCTGGCTTCGGCATGATAAAAGCCGTGCAGCGTCCCTCAGACTTGGCTCTTCGCACCTGGGTCTTCAGGCGGTGCTCCAGGTCGATCTCCTGACGCCGCTTTTCCATCAGCCATGTCCGCGTCTGTGACGGCAGCGTCGAGAGGTCCACGCTTCGCCGGATCTTCTTGTAGTGGTTCATGGGTGTCCTTGTGGATATGGAAAGGAGGAGGCAAGCAACCGCCTCCCCCTTTTTTCGTTCGGTCAGCGTCCCAGAGCCTGCAGAAGCTCCTGTGCTCCCGGCTCACGCTTCGTCTGAGCTTCTCGGTTCTTGAGGATGGCTCCACGGGCTTCCTTCTGCCGCGCCTTGATCAGCGCTCGAAGTTCGGGGTTTTCCACCACGAGCTTCCGCCGTGCCTCCATGCGGTACTGTTCGACGAGCTTACCTATCGCGTGGAGGCGGGTCCCTTTAACTCCGCTCTCACCATCCGGCATGTTCTGGTAGAAACGCGACTGAATGAGTTTGGCGAGATAGTCCTTCAGAGGCTTTCGGTGCGGCAGATCCCCGCCAAGTTCCTGCAATCGGTCGTAGGCGTTTTGTCCCGACTCCAGGGTGATGTCGCGAAGATCAACACCCTCAAACTTCGGGTCTGGCTTGCCGACACCCCGGCCTGTTTCCAACATCATCCGTACGTTCTCGGCTTCCACGACGTCGGAGGATTGTGTGGTGCTGAGACCAATTTTCCTTGCCACCGGCTCTCCAAAAGCATCCCGCGTGGGCGGAAGCCTCTGGGAGTAGCCTGGGAGGTTCTTCAACGTCATGTCGATGAAGGAACGTACCTCTCTCAGATACGGGTCCGGGTTCATCCCGCGCAGGGCAGACGACATGGGGATCGTGTTTCCCGCGAGGCTGGCGAGGTACTTTTCTCCCTTGTCGCCAGTGTCGTCACTGAGGGCCTCCAGGGCTTGGTGAAGATTCTGGAGAAAGGTCCTGTCGCTAAAGTTCTTCCCCAGCGCTAGAGCCAATGCCCCGATACCCACCTCAAGTTCAGGGTTCTCGGGTTCATGTCGCAGAGCCTCCACAAGATCGGCCATCATTGCCATCGACATCGAGGCCGGATCGAGCCTCCCCATGGGAAGGTACTTTTTTGATCCATCAGGCTTCTCGATCACGTAGGAATAAGGTTGCCAGCCAGTCGCCCTCAATTCCTGCTGAAGCTTTGCATCCTTCGGTCCACCTCCTGTCATCCGACCATTTAGCGAAAGGGTGGCGGCAAGCCCCATAAATGCGGTACCAAGTGCCATCTGGCCTACGGCATGTGCTTTCGCCTCGGCCCCCTTCACGCCCCGGAAGCTGTCGCGGAACTCCTTCTGGATGAGGTTCAAGCCGGGGGTCATCTTCCACCCGTAACGGAGTACGTTGACGGGTGTCTTCACGAAAGGAACGATGAACGTGAGGACTGGATGTTGTGCTCTCACTTGCTGCACAGTTGCCCCTGCGGTGCCCTTTAGGAGTTCCTGCTGAAACGTGGTCACCTGGGCCTCCTGGAGTGCCTTCTGGTCTAGGGCCTGGCCTGTCGCCGGATCGATTGCTTCCTCCATCTTCTGCCGGATGTACTGCTGGAGGTCGGCCCCTTTCAGACCCCGCTGCATCCCCGCCGTTGATGCCTCCGCCTGGACATATGCCCGGTAGCGGAGCGTCTTGAAGAACTCATCCACGGCACCCAGAGCCCGCGTTGGGAGGCCCACGATGTTGCGGTAGTTGGCGGAGACCCATGCATTGTGTGCGAGGTCCATAATCGAGGTAACCGGCTTCCAGGGGAGAGGCTGCTGAGCCGTCTTTAGGGTGCTGGCTCCGGTGAAGAACTCGGTGTTGTGCGGGGCGAGGATGGAGTCCCCACGCAAGAAGGCGTCCTTCATGGCCGTCCAGGCGTCCCCAAGGGAAGCCACGGTGTAGGCATACTCTTTGATGGCCCTCTGTCGGATGATGTCGCCGCCCTGTTTCGGACCCAGAGCCATAGACCCGATGAGCTTCTCGGTGGGGCGGCCCGCCAGCATGATCACGGAGGAAGTGATGTTGGTGACGTGAGTCGGCCAAAGCCAGAGCAGACTATTGGTGAGACTGAAGGTCGCCTCGTCCAAGGCCCTGTTAAGGAATGTCGGGTTTGCCATCTGCGCCAGCTTCTTGGGGTCTCCCTGGGTCTGGGTGATGAGGTCTGCGAGCTTGGCCCCGTCCAGGTTCTTCACCTTGGCAAGGTCCTCGGGCTTGAACTGGAAGTGTCCCCGCATTCGGCGCAAAGCACGGCCACTGTTTGAGGACATGGCGCGGGCATTGGCGAGGAGGTCTGCGGAGGCCATGAGCCTGTCCTTGAGTTCCTTCTCGGCGCGGACTGCATCTCCACCCCATTCGTCCAGGATGCCATTGCGGAGCCTGAAGGCCGCATCATAGGTCTCCTGAAACATCCGGTTCGCCACGAGGTACGAGGCCTCCATGGTGGCGACCATTCCCCGTGCGGCCTCCCCTGCTTCCTGGATCTTCCCCATGACCAGAAGCGGGTCTTCACCGAATAGCTCGGCACGGGCCTGGACCATTTCCGACACCTTAGCGTCCGATATCACGGCCCCACCATTCGCGGTGTCCATCTGGGTCTTCAGGACCTTGGCGGAGCGGTTGACGAAGGAGAGGACTTCTTTGGTGCCTCGAAGCTTCTGCCACGGGAGAGAGGATGTCCTTGAAAGGACCTGTCCCGCCTCGCTTGCCGCCTCCTTGGAGCCGAACTTCCGGATGGCTGCATCCTCGTCAGATGCACCCTTCAGGATGGTCCGCAAGTCCTCGTCTGAGAGTTCGGTGGGCCGGTAGCGCTGTGGGCTGGCTTCTTTGACTCCAGGAGTCGCCGTGGAAGCAATCTCGGTTGACTGTGAGGCATTGACTGGAGGGGCTTCCGCCGCGCCTGGAGGTGTCTCTGAGACGGCTTGGCGTTGGGCTCCCGATTCCTCCATCACGCGGGCTGTTGCCTGGGCCTGACGGTCTCCCGTAGGCTTGAGGGCTGCATCCACCTGGGGAGCCTGCCCACCGGCCTCCAGCTTCTTGATTTCCTTCAGGGCCTCTTCCGTCTGGCCAGCCCTCAGGAGCTTGACCACCTTCACGGCACCTACCAGGGCGAAGTCCAGGCCGATGGACTCGATGGCATTCTTGAAGCGGCCCTCGGCGGTGGAGTCCTCCGGGTCAGATGACAGGTAGTCGGTCACCGGGTTTTGGAGCGCGGGGAACTCCTCGATAATGTCAGAGAGGCGCTCCTCATGGGGATCGAGGACGACGGTGGAAGCCAGAGCCCCCTTGCCGATCTCCACGGATGCCTTGGCGGCGAGACTACCCTTGCGGAGGTTCTGGATGAACTTGATGGGCTTCATCAGCTTGCCAGCACCCACGAGGCCGGTGACCATCTGGGAGATGCTGTAGGTCGCAGAGTTGACGAAGCCGCTGTCCTTGATCCTCGCGGCCTCTGCCTCGTGGGCTTGCCGGAAGAGTGACTTGTCCTCCTCCTCGGGCTCCCCGAAGAAGAAGTCCTTGGTCTGCATCCCAGCTTCCATGACACCCTCGGCTGCTGCCTGGAGGATCTCGGGAGGCTGGAGCGCCTTGTTGATGGCACCAAGGGGGCCAGAGTAGCGGACCTCTTCGATCTGCTCCGGAGTCATGGACGAGGAGTCTTCCTGAGCGGCGTCAGGTATCTCCGCGTCGGCTTCCTGGAGAGCCTGGAGGAGGAGGTCCTCGTTGACGGTGGCGGATGTGGGCTGAAGGCGCATTGCGCCGTTTGGCTGAGAGGTCGGTGGACCTGCCATTGTGTTCTCCTTGATGTGATGTCGGGATGTGGTGAAGCCTTTGCGGGCCAGTGCAAGGCGGCGCGGCTAGGTGGTGGTCGAGGATGAGATGGCCAGAGGCGGGCTAACGCCTGTTCAAGTGGGAGGCCATTAGCCCATAGCGGCTGAGAGAAATGACGGTTTTCGTATAGTCTTCTTCTGATACAAGGGAATTACCCATAGCAGCCGATCAGGCGCGGCCTGTTCAAGTACGTGGAGATTGGATTTGAGGCTTGGACTCCCGTCTTAGGCATCGAGCTTTTGGGAGCGCGGCGGGCGAATTAGGTCATCCCTCTATCAAGTAGACGCCTATTAGATTTCCGCCGCGAGTTGAGGGCTGATCAAGTAGGAGGGCATTGTCTAGACCTCCTCTCACTCTCTGTCGTGAATGTACTTCAAGTGCTCCACTACGGCCTCTCCCCTCGGTGTCAGATCGAATGTCTTCATCCGTCCATTAGTCGGGTGCTCGTAGGTCCTCACCAGTCCGAAACCGGGCTTTCCGTCTCTGTAGCGGTCGCCCAGGTAGCGTAGCTGCGCGGATATGCTGGAGGGAGTGTTTCCTGTCCGCACTGCAAGTTCCTCTAGGGGCATCGGTCCGTCTGCCTTATCCCTCCGGTCCCTCCACATGGCTACACCCATGAAGGTCACATAGACAGACACGGGAAGTAGCAGTGTGGATGATAGGGAAGCCATGTACTGGCCAGCTTCATAATACGTGCGGAGGGCTCGGTGGTCGGACAAAGGCGTCTCCTTGGATGAAATGGCATGATGGGACTGGCATCAGGTGCCAGTCCCTAAAGCGATGACTTCTGGAAGGAGGATTAGGAGCGGCTATGCTCCACCCACTGGGTCATATTGACGGACCACTGGTACTCGTCGGCGTCTTCCTTGTACTCGGTGAAGAACTCGTGAAGTTGGTGGGGCAGATGCTCCAGTGCCCATCCGATGGCGGCGTGGGGGTTCTTCAGCAATGTCACAGTTTCAGCGACGGTCTGGCTGGGAGCGATGGCGTCGAAGGGGCCGGTGGTTTTGGTCATAGGTTGTCTCCGGTTCGTTTGAGGGTGTTGCAAGAACTACAAGCAACAGCTACAAGAGCCTTCTCAAGAAGCCCGGAAATCCGGGGTTTTTGGCACCTGCTTTGAGGCTTCAAATCTCTCTAGCAGCACCATTTTTACTAAACTTTCAAATTATTTGCAGCGACCCGACATGGGACCAGTCACCTGCGTTGCGAGCGGCTATCCCCCTAGGGCGGCGCCTTGGCGCGATTATGTGGTGATGATGGCGAGGTGCATCACGTAAATAGTGGCAGGAGATGCGCTGGATAGCCGGGCGTCCTCACCGGGCTCCAGGAACAGGGCGTCCCATCGCTGCAGGCGGACGCGTTCTTGCCCGACCGTCAAGTCAGACAAGGTCAGCACGATTCGGATATGGGCTGACGGCGGAAGCGTCAGGTTCTCTGTGACCGCGCGTTCGACAGCATGGGTGAAGGCGCCCCTGCGGGTCATGACGTTGAGGTCGGTGATCGGGCCGCTCACCAAGGTGGCGGTCGTTTCTCTGTCGGCGGGGAAGCCGTAGGGCGGCGTGTCGCGGCGGAGCGTGGCGGGAGCCTCCTGCCCGGCCACCGAGAGCGTGATCCCCTCGCCCGTCAACACACTCAGCGTCCGGTCGATGCCGTCGAAGACGGAGAAGGGACCGTCCTCGACGACGGTTGCCATGCTGATGCGCCAGTCGAAATTATCGACCGTGGCGCCTGGGGGCGAGACGGCGATTTCCACCGTCTCTCCCTTGCCGTTCTTCCAGGGCATGCGCTTGTGATCGACCGACCGCAGGACGCGCATGGGGTCAGTTGCCGAGAATGCCGGGGAGGCGAAGCCCCTGCTCTCTCGCGCAATCAAGCGCGATCTCGTAGCCGGCATCGGCATGGCGCATGACGCCGGTTGCAGGGTCGTTCCACAGCACGCGCTCCAGGCGGCGCTCAGCATCGTCAGAGCCATCGGCGCAGATGACCATGCCGGAATGCTGGGAGAAGCCCATGCCAACACCGCCGCCGTGGTGCAACGATACCCAGGTGGCGCCCGAGGCGGTGTTGAGCAGCGCGTTCAGGAGCGGCCAGTCGGAGACGGCGTCGGACCCGTCCTTCATGGCTTCCGTCTCACGGTTTGGCGAGGCGACGGAGCCGCTGTCGAGATGGTCGCGGCCGATGACGATGGGGGCGGAGAGTTCGCCGCTCCGTACCATTTCATTGAAGGCAAGGGCGAGTTTGTGGCGGTCGCCGAGGCCGACCCAGCAGATGCGGGCGGGCAGGCCCTGGAAGGCGATGCGTTCGCGGGCCATGTCGAGCCAGTTGTGCAGATGCTTGTTGTCCGGCAGCAGTTCCTTCACCTTGGCGTCGGTCTTGTAGATATCCTCCGGATTGCCAGACAGGGCTGCCCAGCGGAAGGGACCGATGCCACGGCAGAAGAGCGGGCGGATGTAAGCCGGGACGAAGCCCGGGAAGGCAAAGGCATCTTCCAGACCCTCGTCCTTGGCGACCTGGCGGATGTTGTTGCCGTAGTCGAGCGTCGGCACGCCGGCGTTCCAGAAGGCGACCATGGCCTCGACATGGGCCTTCATCGAGGCGCGGGCCGCGACTTCGACGGAGACCGGATCGGTCTCGCGCTTGGCCTTGGCTTCTTCGACAGTCCAGCCGATCGGCAGATAGCCATTGCGCGGGTCATGGGCCGAGGTCTGGTCGGTGACGATATCGGGGCGCGGGCCGCCGGCCTGCATTCGCTTCACCAGTTCCGGGAAGATTTCCGCAGCATTGCCGAGCAGGCCGACGGATTTGGCTTCGCCCGCCTTGGTCCAGCGATCGATCATGTCGAGCGCCTCGTCGAGCGTCTTTGCTTTCTCATCGACATAACGGGTGCGCAGGCGGAAATCGATGCGGGTCTCGTCGCATTCGACGGCGAGGCAGCAGGCGCCGGCCATGACGGCGGCGAGCGGCTGGGCGCCACCCATGCCGCCGAGACCACCGGTCAGGATCCACTTACCCTTGAGATTGCCCTGATAGTGCTGGCGACCGGCCTCGACGAAGGTTTCATAGGTGCCCTGCACGATGCCTTGCGTGCCGATATAGATCCAGGAGCCGGCGGTCATCTGGCCGTACATGGCCAGGCCTTTCTTGTCGAGTTCGTTGAAATGGTCCCAGGTTGCCCAATGCGGGACAAGGTTGGAATTGGCGATCAGGACGCGCGGGGCATCCTTGTGGGTGCGGAACACGCCGACCGGCTTGCCGGACTGGACGAGCAGGGTTTCTTCCTCGGTCAGCGTCTTCAGCGTCGCGACGATGCGGTCGAAATCCTCCCAGGTGCGGGCGGCGCGGCCGATGCCACCATAGACCACGAGTTCGTGCGGGTTTTCCGCAACATCGGGGTCGAGGTTGTTCATCAGCATGCGCAGCGGCGCTTCGGTCATCCAGCTCTTGGCCGTCAGTTCATTGCCCCAGGGGGAACGGATTTCGCGGATGTTGTGGCGAGAATTGGTCATGTCTGATCCCCTTATGATTTGAGGTCGAGCGCGATCGCTTCGATCCGGGTGAGCATGGTCTTGAGGTGGCCGCGCAGGCGCTTTGCCTTTTCCGCGCCATAGGCGAAGGGCGGGGCTTCCGTGGCGAGATGGGTGGATTGGGCGAGTTCCATCTGGATGGCATGCACGCCGCTCTCGGGCCTACCATAATGGCGGGTTGTCCAGCCGCCCTTGAAGCGGCCGTTCAAAATGCTGGTGTAACCTGTGGCAGCGGACGTCACTTCGACTGCCGCCTGTTCGATGCTGACATCACAGGTGCGGCCGCCATCGGTGCCGATGTTGAAATCCGGCAGGATGCCGTCGAACAGAAACGGGATCCTCGAGCGAATGGAATGGCAATCATAGAGTATGGCAACGCCGTGGATCGCTTTCACCCGATCGATCTCGGCCTGGAGTGCCGCATGATAGGGGCCGTGAAAAGCGGCCAAGCGATCCGCGGTGTCAGCGTCTGTCGGCTCGGCACCGTCCTGCCAAATCGGCAGGCCGTCGAAGTCCGTGGTCGGCACCAACCCGGTGGTGTTCTGACCCGGATAGAGGCTGACGCCGGCAGGATCGCGATTGGCGTCGATCACGTAGCGGTGGAAGGTGGCGCGCACCGTAGTGGCATCGGCCAACAGACCGTCATACAGGTCCTCAATGTGCCAGTCCGTATCAGCGAGCAGGCGCCCATTGTCATTGAGGCGCGCCCAGATGTCGGCCGGCACATGCGTGCCGGTATGCGGCAGACCAAGAATGACAGGGGACGAACCCCTGACAACGTCGATGACGCTCATTCTTAAACCTCCAGTGCTGGCAGGATGCCTGGCGAGACCGAAGCGGTGAGAGCGCCCGATGCGACGAGGTTAGCGGCCTGCTGCAGATCCGGCGCCATGTAACGGTCTTCTTCCAGTGTCGGCAGATGGGCGCGCAATACGGCCACAGCCTTCTGCAATTCGGCGCTGGTCTTGGTCGGGCCACGCAGTTCGATGCCCTGCACCGCAGTGAGCGCCTCGATGCCGATGATAGCGAAGAGGTTTTCCGTCATTGGCAGCAGGCGACGTGCGCCGTGGCAAGCCATGGAGACGTGGTCTTCCTGATTGGCCGAAGTCGGGGTGGAATCGACCGACGCCGGATGGGACATCTGCTTGTTTTCGCTCATCAGGGCGGCAGAGGTGACTTCGGCGATCATCAGGCCGGAATTGAGACCCGGCTTTTTCGAGAGGAAGGCCGGCAGGCCATAGGACAGCGCCGGATCGACCAGGAGGGCGATGCGGCGCTGGGCGATCGCACCGATCTCGCAGATGACCAAAGCGGTCTGGTCGGCAGCGAACGCCACGGGTTCGGCGTGGAAATTGCCGCCGGAAACGACCGAATTGTCGGAGAGGACAAGAGGATTGTCGGTCACGGCGTTGGCTTCGATGCGCAGGGTATTCGCCACCTGGCGCAGAAGATCGAGGCAGGCGCCGTCGACCTGTGGCTGGCAGCGGATGCAATAGGGATCCTGCACGCGCTCGTCGCCCTCGACATGGCTTTCGCGGATGTCCGAGCCTTCGAGAAGCTCGCGCAGGGCCGCACCGGCATCGATCTGGCCGCGATGACCGCGCAGGGTGTGGATGTCCGGATGGAAAGGCGCGGACGAGCCCATGGCGGAATCGGTCGACAGAGCGCCCGTGATGAGTGCGGTCTGCAAGGCGCGGTGGGCGCGGAAGAGGCCGGCCAAAGCCAGCGCGGTCGAGGCCTGGGTGCCATTGATCAAGGCCAAACCTTCCTTGGCCGCCAGAACGACCGGCTGCAGGCCGGCTTTTGTCAGGGCGTCCTTACCCGAAAGCGTTTCACCGGCGAAGAAGGCCTCCCCCTCGCCCATCATCACGGCGGCCATATGGGCGAGTGGCGCCAGATCGCCCGAGGCGCCGACGGAGCCCTTTTCCGGGATAACGGGGATGACGCCCTTATCGAGCATGGCTTCGATCAGGCGTACCAGTACGAGGCGCACGCCGGAGGCCCCGCGGCCGAGCGAAATCAGCTTCAACGCCATGATCAGCCGCACGACATTTTCCGGCAGCGGACTGCCGACGCCGCAGCAATGGGAAAGGATCAGATTGCGCTGCAGGGTGGCGAGGTCGGCAGAGTCGATCTTGATCGAGGCGAGTTTGCCGAAGCCAGTATTGATGCCGTAAACCGGCGCATTGCCCGAGGCAATTTCGGCGATGCGGTCTGCTGCGCGGACGATGCCAGCATCGAAGGATGGATCAAGCAGGGCTGAACCGTTTTCCCAATAAATTCTGGCGAGATCGGTGAGCGTTACACTGCCTGGGTGAAGGATGACGGTCATGCTGACACCTTTTTGCCTTTGAATATGCTGCTATGAAGCGGGTTGAAGCCGATCCGGTAGACCAGCTCGGCGGGGCGCTGGATGTTCCAGATTGCAAAATCGGCAGACTTGCCGGCTTCGAGCGTGCCAACCTCGTGCTGCAATCCCAATGCACGCGCTGCCTCGCGGGTCGCGCCGGCCAGGCATTCCTCGACGGTCAACCGGAACAGGGTCGCCGACATGTTCATCGTCAGCAACAGGGAGGTGAGCGGCGAGGTGCCGGGATTGCAGTCGGTGGCAATGGCGATCGGCACGCCTGCGTCTCGTAGAAGCTGGACCGGCGGTATTTGCGTCTCCCGGATGGCGTAGAAGGCGCCGGGAAGGAAAACAGCAACGGTTCCGGCCGCAGCCATGGCCGCAGCACCTTCGGCATCGAGATATTCGAGGTGATCGGCCGAGAGGGCGCCACAGGAGGCGGCGAATTTGGCGCCGCCGAGATTGGACAACTGTTCGGCATGCAGCTTGACCGGCAGGCCGAGTTCGGCTGCCTTGGCGAATACCCGGGCGATTTCCTCGACGGAGAAGGCGATACCTTCACAGAAGCCATCGACCGCATCGACGAGGCCTTCGGCATGGGCCTGCTCCAGGCCAGGCAGCACGACTTCGGAGATGTAGGCATCGTTTCGGCCGCGATACTCGACGGGTGTCGCATGGGCCGCGAGATAAGAGGTGACGACGCGCACCGGACGCAGTGTTTCGAGCCGGCGGGCGGCGCGCAGCATGTTGAGTTCGCCCTCGATCGAAAGACCGTAACCCGACTTGATTTCGATCGTGGAGACACCTTCGGCGAGCAGCGTATCGAGACGCGGCAGCGCCGCTTCGGCAAGCTGCTCGACGGTCAGGGCATTGGTGGCCTTGACCGAAGAGACGATCCCGCCCCCGGCGCGAGCGACCTCTTCATAGGTCGCGCCATTCAGGCGCATCTCGAATTCCATGGCGCGGTCGCCACCGAAAACGAGATGTGTGTGGCAGTCGACGAGACCGGGAGTGACCACGCGGCCGCCACAGTCGGTGACTTCTGCAGCCTCTTCCACGGACACGGGCAGGTACTTTTCAGCTCCGGCAAACAGAATACGGCCATCACGCACGGCAATTGCGCCATCTTCGATCAGATCGATGCCAGCGCCTTCCGCGAGCGTCAGCAAACGCGCGTTGCGCCAGAGGCGGATCGCGCCATCCGTTTCAGTTTTGTGGTTCAGCTTTTCGTTCCCGGTCATGGCAACTCCGCCTTTCCTTTGATCGAAATATGTATATACATAATAATCCGATGACAAGCGAAAAATCCGGCGCATGATTGCCAGCATGGAATTGCGCCCGATCGGGGAGAGACGGAACTTATGGGACAGACCGCAACGACCAGCCTTCATGCGATTAATGCCCTGCTCCCAGGGGGATGGGCGACAGGTGTGCGGGTTGAGGTCGCCGACGGGACGATCGCACGGATCGAAACCGGCGTTTCGCCGCAAAGTGGAGACGAGATACATTCCGTCCTCCTGCCCGCCATGCCGAACCTGCACAGCCATGCCTTTCAGCGGGCGATGGCGGGTTTGGCGGAAGTGCGCGGACCTGATAGCGACAGCTTCTGGAGCTGGCGCACGATCATGTACAAGTTCGCTCTGTCGATGACGCCCGAACAGATGGAGGCCGTGGCCACGCAGCTCTACATGGAGATGCTGGAAGCGGGCTTCTCGCGGGTCGGCGAGTTCCACTACCTGCATCACGACAAGGATGGCCGCCCCTATGCCAACATCGCGGAACTGGCCGAGCGGATCGGCGCGGCGAGCGCGGAAGCCGGCATCGGCCTGACACTCCTGCCGGTCTTCTATGCTCATTCCGGCTTCGGCGGTGCCGACCCGGTGGACGGGCAGCGCCGCTTCATCAACTCTATCGACAGTTTCGCCCAGCTGATGGACGGCTGCGAACGGATTGTAGCGGGTCTGGACGGCGCCGTGCTTGGCGTCGCGCCGCATAGCCTGCGCGCTGTCACCCCGCAGGAACTCGAAGCGGTGGTGCCGCTTGCCAAGGGCGGCCCGGTTCACATCCATGTGGCGGAACAGGTGAAAGAGGTCGAGGATTGCGTCGCCTGGTCCGGCGCGCGCCCGGTGGAATGGCTGCTGGAGCATGCGCCGGTCGATGAACGCTGGTGCCTGATCCATGCCACCCATATGACGGAGGAGGAGACGCGGCGGATGGCGCAGCGACGCGCAATCGCGGGCCTTTGCCCGATCACCGAGGCCAATCTCGGTGACGGAACCTTCGAAGCGCCGCTGTTCCTCTCCGAAGGGGGCCGCTATGGCATCGGCTCCGATTCGAATGTGCTGATCTCGCTGCCGGGCGAGTTGCGGCAGTTGGAATATTCGCAGCGGCTTGCCCGCCGGGCCCGCAATGTGATCGCGGAGCCGAATGGCTCAACCGGACGGCACCTGTTCAATCAGGCGCTTGTCGGCGGTGCGGCCGCACTCGGGACGCAGGCGGGTCTCAGCGTCGGGAACCCCGCCGATATCATCGCGCTCGACACGACTGCCCTGCCCTATCTCTCCGAAGACCAGTTGCTGGACCACTGGATCTTTACGGGCGGCGTTAAGGTCGACAGCGTCTGGGTGCGTGGGCGCAAACAGGTCACAGGTGGACGGCATGTCCGGCGGACGAAAATCGAGCGCCGGTTTGTGAAGACCATGCAGGCCTTGATGAGCGCCTGACCGGCCTTGCATTCAGACGGTCATGCGCTATCCGATAAGGGAAAAACGTGGCGTGATGATTGCGGAAGGATACGGCGATTTCTGGTGATACCACCCTGCACAGCAGGATCCTTGCCGACATCGAGGGACAGATCGTCTCGGGCGAGTGGCCGCCCGGACACCGTTTGCCGTTCGAGGTGGATCTCGCGGCACAATATGGCTGCTCACGCATGACGGTGAACAAGGTCATGGGGCAGTTGGTGCGCAGCGGATTGATTGAACGGCGGAAGAAGTCGGGCAGTTTCGTCGCCCAGCCCAAGGCGCAGTCTGCCGTACTTGAGATCCACGACATCAAGGACGAGGTTCAGTCCCTGAAGCTCACCTATGGCTATGCCCTCATCTCCCGCACCACGCGGCGTTCGGATGCCGAGGACATGCGGCGGCTGGGGCTTGCCAAGGCAACAGACGTGCTGGATATCACCTGCCTCCATAGCGCTGGGCCCGACCCCTTCTGCCTTGAAAAGCGACTGATCAACCTCGCGATGGTGCAGCAGGCGGCAGGCTTCGACTTCATCGAGATCGCGCCCGGCCCCTGGTTGCTGGCGGAAGTGCCGTGGACGAGTGCACAGCACAGCATCCAGGCGATCTCTGCCGAGAAGGAGGAAGCAAGGTTGCTTCGGCTCCCGCCACACCAGGCCTGCCTTGTCATCGAACGACAGACCTGGGGCCAGGACGGGCCCGTCACCAATGTTCGGCTGACTTATCCCGGCAGCCGGCATGTCGTGACGGCGCAGTTCAAGCCGGGCGGCTGATCGCCTTATCCCGGAAGCTGTTCCAGCGCCTGTAGGAACCTTTCGATATCGGCCCAGAGTTCGGCTTCGTCTTCGAGGCCGATGCTGAGTCTGAGAACCACATCCGGTCTGGTCCAGGGCGTAACGCTGCGGTGTCGGGCAACCGGCATCGGCGCCACCAGGCTGCGGGTGCCGCCCCAGGATGCGCCGATGGCGAAGAGCCGGAAGGCGTCGAGAGCCGCCGATACACGGTCGGAAACCGTCTTGTTGAAGACGATGCTGAACACGCCGCTGGACCCCAGAAAATCGCGTTTCCAGATCGCGTGCCCTGGCGAAGTCTCCAGGGCCGGATGCAGCACCTGATCCACCAGCGGATGGGCGGCGAGGCGACGGGCAAATTCCAGTGCGACACGCTCCGAATGCCGCAGGCGGACGCCAAGGGTTTCGAAACCACGCAGCACCAGAGAGGCATCATCGGGCGACACGCCGATGCCGAACCGGCCCATCTGTGCGCGGATGGAGGCGATCAGCCGCTCGTCAGCTATCGTCAGCGACCCCATCAGCACGTCCGAATGGCCTGAAACGAACTTCGTCAGGGCCTCCGTCACGATGTCGGCGCCGTGGCGCAGCGGCTTGTAGTTGAGCGGCGTCGCCCAGGTGTTGTCAAGGCCGACCAAGGCCCCATGGGCATGGGCGATCTCTGCGATCCGGGGCAGGTCGATCACTTCCATGGTGGTAGAGCCAGGGCTTTCGCACCAGACCATGCGCGTTGTCGGCCTTATGCGGGCAGCGACGTCTTCCGCATCGAGAGGATCGAAATAATCCACCTCGACACCCAGGCGTCGCAGATCCGTCTGGGCGAAATCCCGCATCGGCGGATAGACACTGTCGACCATCAACAGATGATCTCCGGCCGCGATGAAGGGCAGGATCGCCAGAATGTTGGCGGCTTGGCCCGAAGGAGCCAGGAAGGTCCAGGCTCCCTCTTCCAGCGCGGTCAGCTTGGCTTCGAGCGTGCGGGTCGTCGGCGTGCCGTAGAGACCGTAGGAGTAACCCTGATGGCCGCGCTCGCCGCGCGCCGCGTAAGCCGCCGCATCCTTGAAGACGATGGTCGAACCCCGGTGGATCGCGACGCCAAGCGGATCAAAACCCTCCGACGACACAACGGGGTTCAGAACACATTGGGTGAGATCAGTCATCAATAGGAGCCTTCAGAGATCTTTGGGAGAGGCACAGAAGCCTATTTGCGACGCCAATTCCATATGTAGGATTAACACGTCGCCGCTTTCCAGCGGTTTTACCGGGGTCCTTGCTCGCGCAGCGTCACCACCGCGACACAAGATCACGCGGCAGCCGTACGCAATCCGTCCGCCGCTTTTCGCACCAGGTCTGCCACCTCGGTTAACTGCCGAGCAATCGGGCTCGTCTTGCGCCAGATCATACCGATAGTGCGAGAGGGCTGTGGCTCCTGGAACCGCGCGATGGAGACGGCGGCGGAGCGGGTCTCGACCGACATGGCTATTTCCGGGATGAGGGTCACGCCGATGCCGGCGCCGACCATCTGCACCAGCGTGGTCAGCGAACTGCCGTCGAGGATCTCACGGGGACGGACGGACCCCATGTCACAGAAGGAAAGTGCCTGTTCACGGAAGCAATGGCCTTCCTCCAGCAACAGCAGGCGCATTTCGCGCAGCATGTCCTTGTTCGGAACGGGCTTGCCTTGATCCTCCAGCGGGCGGACCAGGACGAAGCTCTCGTTGAACAGGGGGGTCTCTTCCATCTGCGGCTCCGAGATCGGCAATGCGACGATCGCCGTATCGAGCCGTCCCTCTGCCAGCTCGTGAAGGAGCTTGGGCGTTACGGTTTCACGCACATGGATGTCGAGATCCGCATTGGCGGTTGTGAGGCTGGAGATCAGCGCCGGCAGGAGATAAGGCGCAACCGTGGGGATCACGCCGATACGCAGTCGCCCCACCAGTTGGTTTCGGTTGGCGCGGGCGAGATCGCCCAACTCATCGACCGAGCGCAGGATGTCGCGAACCCTGAGCAGGAATTCCTCGCCGAAGGCCGAAAGCCGGAGCTGCCGGGCAGACCGCTCGAACAGTTCCGCGCCGAGTGCCTCTTCGAGGTCCTTGATCTGCACCGACAGAGCGGGCTGGGAAATCGAGCAGGCCTCGGCGGCACGGCCGAAATGGCCATGACGTGCCAGCGCATCGAAATAGCGCAATTGGCGGAGGGTGAAATTCATCATAACTTTTACCTATGGAACTTATCAGTATTTCTAACTTACATTAATGATTCCGCTTTGCTAGAACAATTCCAGAAGCTGCCGACAGAGCGTCATTCACAAGGGGTGAAGGCGCTCTGGATCGGCAGTCGGCGATGGCTCCCCCGCCTTTCGCCGGCGACTTCATCAGGCTGTGACGCTGGCATGCTACATAGGGCCAAGGCGGCCACGGCCAACTATCCGCGGGTTCTTCTAGGAGGTTACAATGGATACCCTGAGCAACAAAGGTGCCGGCAAATGTCCGGTCATGCACGGTTCGAACACGGAAACCGGCGCAACGCCCGTGGCGTGGTGGCCGAACGCGCTCAACCTCGACATCCTGCACCAGCACGATACGAAGACCAACCCGCTCGGGAAGGACTTCGACTATCGCGAAGCGGTCAAGTCGCTTGACGTTGCTGCCCTCAAGGCCGACATGAAGGCCCTTTTTCGTGACAGCCAGGAATGGTGGCCGGCCGACTGGGGCCATTACGGCGGCCTGATGATCCGTCTCGCCTGGCACTCCGCCGGCTCCTACCGCTTGGCCGACGGCCGTGGCGGCGGCGGCACCGGCAACATCCGTTTTGCTCCGCTCAATTCCTGGCCTGACAATGCCAGCCTCGACAAGGCCCGCCGCCTGCTCTGGCCGCTGAAGAAGAAGTACGGCAACAAGATCTCCTGGGCCGACCTCATCCTGTTTGCCGGCACCGTCGCCTATGAGGACATGGGTCTGAAGACCTTCGGCTTCGCCTTCGGCCGTCCCGACATCTGGGGTCCGGAAAAGGACGTCTACTGGGGCGCAGAAAAGCAGTGGCTTGCCCCGTCGGACAACCGTTATGACGACGTGACCAAGCCGAACACCATGGAAAACCCGCTTGCCGCCGTGCAGATGGGCCTCATCTACGTCAACCCGGAAGGCGTGAACGGCAAGCCGGATCCGCTCGCCACCGCCGCCCAGGTCCGCGAAACCTTCGCCCGCATGGCGATGAACGACGAAGAAACCGCTGCACTTGCCGCTGGCGGCCACACCGTCGGCAAGGCGCATGGTAACGGCAATGCCCAGGCACTCGGCGTCGAGCCGGAAGCCGGTGAAGTCGAAAACCAGGGCCTCGGCTGGCTCAACCCGAACCAGAACGGCAAGGCGACCCTCGCCGTGACCTCGGGCATCGAAGGCGCCTGGACGACCAACCCGACCGTCTTCGACATGGGCTATTTCGAGTTGCTGTTCGGCTATGACTGGGAACTGACGCATAGCCCCGCCGGTGCCCAGCAGTATCAGCCTGTCGGCATCAAGGAAGAGCATATGCCGGTTGACGCGACCGATCCGTCGATCCGTCGCATGCCGATGATGACCGATGCCGACATGGCAATGAAGGTCGATCCCGCCTATCGCGCCATCTGCGAAAAGTTCATGGCCGATCCGGACTACTTCAAGGACACCTTTGCCCGCGCCTGGTTCAAGCTGACCCATCGCGATCTCGGCCCGAAGGTTCGCTACATCGGCCCGGAAGCGCCGACCGAAGACCTGATCTGGCAGGATCCGATCCCGGCCGGCCCGAAGAACTACGACGTCGGTGCCGTCAAGGCGAAGATCGCCGCCTCCGGTCTCTCGATCGCCGAACTGGTCGCGACCGCCTGGGACAGCGCCCGCACATATCGGCAGTCCGACATGCGCGGCGGTGCGAATGGTGCGCGCATCCGGCTCGCTCCGCAGCGCGAATGGGAAGGCAATGAGCCGGCCCGTCTCGGCAAGGTGCTCTCGGTTCTCGAACTGATCGCTGAAGAGTTTGGTGCCAGCGTCGCTGACGTCATCGTGCTCGCCGGCAATGTCGGCATCGAACAGGCGGCCAAGGCTGCCGGCTTCACGGTCGACGTACCGTTTGCCGCTGGTCGTGGCGATGCCACGGCGGAGCAGACCGATGCCGCGAGCTTTGCAGCGCTCGAGCCGCTTGCCGACGGCTTCCGCAACTTCGCCAAGAAGGACTACGTTGTCAGCCCGGAAGAGATGCTTCTCGACCGCGCCCAGCTGATGGGTCTGACGGGTGCGGAAATGACCGTGTTGCTCGGTGGCCTGCGTGTGCTCGGTGCCAATTTCGGCGGCTCCAAGCATGGCGTCTTCACCGACCGCGAAGGCCAACTGACGACCGATTTCTTCGTCAACCTGACCGACATGGGCTTTACCTGGAAGCCGACGGGCAAGAACTCCTATGACATCTGCGACCGCAAGACCGGCGCCGTGAAGTACACCGCGACCCGTGT
The DNA here is from genome assembly GCA_900473805.1 of Hyphomicrobiales bacterium. Classification (GTDB taxonomy): domain Bacteria; phylum Pseudomonadota; class Alphaproteobacteria; order Rhizobiales; family Rhizobiaceae; genus Allorhizobium. The sequence continues at coordinate 247,186 of UCMS01000008.1, forward strand.
CGACCTGGTGTTCGGCTCGAACTCCATCCTGCGCGCCTATGCGGAAGTCTATGCCCAGGACGACAACCAGGAAAAGTTCGTGCACGACTTCGTGGCGGCCTGGACCAAGGTGATGAACGCGGATCGCTTCGACCTGCAGGCTTGACGCGACCCTATGGACCGGCACCCCTTGCGGTGCCGGTATCCTCGAAGCCGGAGATGCCGCCGCGTCTCCGGCTTTTTGCATTCCGGCGGGATCTTGAAGGCTGGCGCAGATCTGCTTTTCACAGATTGTAAACAGGATGCGTGACACGACTTCCGACAAGACCTGTCTCTTAAACGCTGTAGGATGCCCCAAGTGCCCAGACTGCCGCTTCTTGTCCTTTTCCTTGCTTCACTCCTCTCCTCCCCGGTCAGCGCCGAAGAAGACCAGCTGCCGGACCACGCCTCACCTTCGGCCTGTGTGGTGATTATCGGACTGGCGCTTGAAAATGGCGCTATCGATGCCGATGACGAAGAGGACTACAAAACGGCCGCCGCGACATTCCGCGCGAAATCGGAAGAGCTCAATGGCGGCAAGGATGCCGCGAACCAGATGATCGGCAGCACTGTCGCCTTCTTCGACGGGCTCAGCAGGAGCGAGCTCGAAGAGGGTGCCGATATGTGCCTGAGTGCCGAAGACGACAATTTCGAAGCAGACGAATAAGTCTAAGCAGTTCGAACAAAAAACCCGCCGGAAACCGACGGGTTCGCAGAAGCGTGAAGGTCATCGACCGTCTGGTTTCCCTCAGCTCGCCGGCTTGAGCGAAGCGAGAATTTCACCCAGCTCCTTCTGGTGAGCGTCCTGGGTTTCCTTCGAACCCCAATAGGTGAAAATCAGGACCTTCTCGCCGGCGGCCGCAAAGCCGATCGATACGTCGACCGGGCCGTCCTCGTCTGTGCCCTGGTAGTCAAGCGAGGAAATCTTGAGGCCGTTCACGTCGGTCTCAGGTGACTCCTTCAGCGTCGCCGGGTCGATCTTCACGCCGTTCTTTGTCAGAAAGTCGATCGCGATCTCGGTCGTCTTGTCGGAAGATGCGGCATCCGCCACATCGATGGAGAAGTAGATGGCGCCGTCTTCGGACGTGGCGTCAACGCCGGTGTCCGTTTCCTTCGGCCCCCAGCTGTCGGGAATGGTGACGGAAGCAACCGGATCATCGCTCGGGAAGATAAGTTCAGCAGCAGATGCCCCGAACGGAATAGAGAGCGCGAAAACGGAGGCAATAAGCAGCTTCTTCATGGTTGTCCTTCGAGAATTGGCCCCATCAGGGCAGGAGGCAGTCTAGCGACAGATTCTATATTTGCAGCCAATCTGATTCGCAAATGTAGACGCATCCAACGCGGCAAAACCTCAGCTTTCTGATTGTTGTGGCATGTGCATATCAAACACTTTCCGTTCTGCTGCGTGTTATGCACGCATCAATACACGGCTTCGTAGAAGATATTAATGAACGCAACTCTTCCCAGGGAAGAACGGGCTTACCGGAATACGATTTCCTCGAGACCGTCGAGGCCGGAAGGGTCGATTTCTCCGACTTCTCTTATCCCGCGAACGTCACAGGAGGCTCAGCGCAGGAAGTCGCGGAACCGACGCAGGGACAGCCCGAAAAACACGACCGAGATGGCCAGGAGCGCCAAAAGCTGCGGCCAAACCACTGTGAGGCCGGCATCGCGGAACAGCACCGCCTGAGCCAGGATGACGAAATGCGTGTTGGGGGCCAGCGTCATGATCCACTGGATCACCTCCGGCATGCTTTCCCTCGGCGTCATACCGCCTGACAGGATCTGCAGCGGCAGGAGCACCAGCATCAGCAGGAGCCCAAACTGCGGCATGGAACCGGCAATCGTCGCCAGAAAGATGCCCATGCAGGTCGCGGCGACCAGTTGCAGGGCTGCTCCCAGGATAAACAGGAGCATCGATCCGTGCAGCGGAACCTGCAGGGCTCCCTCGACCACCACGAACAGCGAGAAGATGGTCGCCAGCAAAACGACGAGTCCCATGGACCAGATCTTGCTCAGCATGATCTCTGATGGGCTGACCGGCATGACGAGCAAATGTTCTATGGTGCCGTGCTCTCGCTCACGAATGAGAGCAGCCCCCGTCAGGATGATCGACAGCATGGTCACCGCCGAGATGACCTCGTTGATCGAGCCGAACCAGCTCTTGTCGAGTTCCGGATTGAAGCGGGAGCGAAGCACCAGATTGGCCGGGATGGTCGCGTCATCGCGTCCGCGCGCGAGGAAATCGTTGACTTCCTTCGTGACGATCTGCTGGACATAGCCGCCGCCGGTGAAAGCCTGTGTCATGCGTGTGGCATCGATGTTCAACTGGATCTCCGGCAGCTTGCCGGCAAGAAGGTCACGCTGAAAGTCCGGCGGGATATCCAGCACGAAGGTATCGAGACCAGAATTCATCCTGCCGTCGATCTCAGCCGGCGTGATCAGCTTCGGGGAGAGGAAATAGGGTGGATAAAAGGAAGCGACGAGGCGCTCCGAGAGCGGCGAACGGTCCTCGTCGATGATGGCGATCGCGGCTTTGTTGAGCGTCTCCGGTTCGGCGGTCGCCGCCGTGTAGATGTTTACGGAGAAGGCGTAGACAATCAGAAGCATCAATGCCGGATCTCGGGCGAGACCACGCAGTTCCTTGATACCGAGCTGGAAGATCGTTGCCAGTCGCATCCCTCACTCCGCCTGCTTCTTGAGCATAAGGGTCCCCGCGATCAGCAGTATGGGACCGACCATGGCGAGCGCCACCAGCGGCGTGCCGAGGTCTGCGAAACCGAGAGCTTTGGAGAAGACACCACGGGAGATGGTGACGAAATGGCTTGCGGGATAAACCTGACCGATCAAGGCGCCCGCGCCCTGGAGAGCCGAAACCGGAGACAGCATTCCTGAGAACTGGACCGCCGGAATGATCGTGATCAAGGTGGTACCGAAGATGGCCGCGATCTGGCTTTTCATGAAACTGGACAAGAGAAGTCCCAGCGCCGTGGACGCGAATACGTAAAGCAGAGCCCCCAGAGCGAGCGCCCAGAAATTTCCCGTCAGTGGCACCCGGAAGGCGAAGACAGCAAAAGCCGTCAGCATCAAAAAATTCGCAAAGGCAATGGCGAGATAGGGGATTTGCTTTCCGAGCAGAAATTCCAGTCGAGTCACCGGTGTCACATAGAAATTGGTGATCGAACCGAGCTCCTTTTCACGGACGACACTGAGCACGGAAAGCATGGCCGGGATCAGCATGAGGAGCAGCGGGATGACGGCGGGCACCATCGCCACGAGGCTCTCCACACCCGGGTTATACCGATAACGAAGCGCGAGCCCGAACCGTCCTGTCGCTGCGGCATCGCCATAGAGTTCACGCGCCTTGCGCGTCAGCCAGCCGGCATGCATGCCCTGAACATAACCCGAGATCGTTTCCGCCCGCATCGGCATGGCGCCGTCTATCCAGGCACCGATCTCCACGAGCGTCCCGTTCCGTTCCAGATTACGCCCGAAACCGGCCGGAATTTCGATCGCGAGGCTGATGTCCCCGGACCGCATGCGCCGATCGAGATCGGCATAGTCGGTGATCGGTGGGCGCTCGACGAAATAGCGAGACCCGGAAATCTCCGCGATGTATTCGCGGCTGAGGACGGTGTCGTCGCGGTCGAGCGCCGCGAAGGTGAGGTTCTCGACATCCAGATTGATTCCATAGCCGATCACGAACATCAGGATCAGACTGCCGACCATGGCGAGCGTCGCGCGAATGGGATCGCGGCGTAGCTCCAGTGCCTCGCGACGGCTGAAGGCCAGGAGACGACGCCGATCTATGAGCGGTCGCGACCTCGTCGACGCGCGAGGCGCTGGAGCCATGGAGGGAACTTCGCCCGCGACCGTATCGGAGGCGACACCCTTGAGAGGTTCAGTCGGCACAGGCGCTTCGCCGATCGCCTGCTCCAGGTAGGCAATAAAGGCCTCTTCCAGGCTTTCCGTCTTCTGGCTTTCCACGATCGCCTTCGGCGTGTCCGTCACGAGCACCCGGCCTGCATGCATCAACGAAATGCGATCGCAAAGCTCTGCTTCGTTCATGAAATGGGTCGAGACAAAAATGGTGACATTGTCCGAGCGGGAGAGGTCCGCCAGGATGCGCCAGAAATCGTCACGTGCGACCGGATCGACACCCGATGTCGGCTCATCAAGGATCAGAATATCGGGGCGATGGATGAGGGCCACAGCCAAAGAGAGCCGCTGGCGCATGCCCAGAGGGAGGCTGTCCGGCAGATTGTCGAGTGCGGAGGACAGGCCGAAGCGACGTGTGAGCTCCTCGATACGGGGGGCGATCTCCGTATCTGCCATGCCGAACAGCCGACCGTGGAGATCGAGGTTCTGGCGCACAGTGAGTTCACCGTAGAGGGAGAAGGCCTGGCTCATATAGCCGACCCGGCGGCGGAGGCCGATGTCCTTCGGATCCACCGGACGCCCGAAAACCTCGGCCGTGCCGGCACTGGCTGCGAGCAGGCCCGTCAGCATTTTCATCGTGGTGGTCTTGCCGCATCCGTTCGAGCCCAGAAACCCGAAAATCTCGCCACGCGGAATCTCGAAGCTGACACCGTCCACGGCGGTAAAATCGCCGAACCGCATGGTCAGACCTTCGGCCCGGATTGCGGTTTCCACTGTCTGCGAGATCGAACGCGGCGGGATGGACAGGGCCTCGTGGCCTCCGCGCTTTTCGGCGGGGAGAAGCGCGATGAAGGCCGCGTCGAGATTCGACGTATGCGTTCGGGCCAGAAGGTCTGCAGGTGTCCCCGTCGCCAGTATTCGGCCGTCATCCATGGCGACCAGCCAATCGAAGCGTGCCGCCTCCTCCATGTAGGCGGTGGCGACGACAACGCTCATTCCCGGGCGCCCGACTCGGATCTCTTCGATCAGTTGCCAGAATTGCCGCCGCGACAGGGGGTCGACACCTGTGGTCGGCTCGTCGAGGATCAGAAGATCCGGATCATGAATGAGGGCACAACACAGACCCAGCTTCTGCTTCATCCCGCCCGACAGCTTCCCGGCGGGCCGGTCAGCAAAGGGTGCCAACCCCGTCGCGGCCAGCAGGCTGCGGATGCGCCTTTCGCGCTCGTGCCGGTCCTGGCCAAAAATGCGACCGAAGAATTCGACATTCTCGAAGACGGACAGCGTGGGATAGAGGTTTTTGCCCAATCCCTGTGGCATGTAAGCGATGCGGGGACAGCTGTCGCGTCGGTGCTTTGCCTTTGCCATGTCGCCGCCGAGGACTTCGACCCGGCCAGACTGTATGACCCGTGCGCCCGCCACGAGCGAGAGCAGACTCGATTTGCCGACCCCGTCCGGCCCGATCAGGCCGACCATGACGCCGGCAGGCAGGTCAAGGGTGACGGATCTCAGCGCCGAAGTCTTGCCATAGGCGAGGCTGACATTCTCCAGACGGACCACCGGGCCTTGCCCTGCGTCGTTGCGCGACAGGGCGTCCATGTCACTTCACCAACGTGCCGGTCAGTGCATCCGGCCAGGGCCGCTGCGGATCGAGGTTGACATAGGCCATGCCGGGAAGTCCCGTCTTCACCTGACGGATATATTTTTGCAGCAGTTCCTTGGGGATCGTCGCCTTGACACGAAACATCAGTTTTTGGCGTTCCTCGTCTGTCTCGACCGTCTTTGGGGTGAACTGCGCGACATCGGCGACGAAGGTTACCCGGGCCGGAATGGTATAATTCGGGACAGCATCGAGAACGATCCGCGCTTCGCTTTCCAGCGCAATTCGTCCGACTTCGGCCGTGGGCAGGAAGAAGGACATGTAGACATCGGCGAGATCAACCATGTTCAATACACGCCCACCGGCAGCCAGGACCTCACCCGGTTGAGCAACCCGGTACTGAATCCGGCCATCGCGCGGGGCCCGCAGGACGCTGTCGGCAATGTCAGCTGTCACCTTTTCAATCGAAGCGGCAGCGACGTCGACAGACGCCTGGGCATCGATGATCTGGGCTCTGGCCGCGCCGCTCGCGGCATCGGAGGCCGCGACCTGTGCCTTTGCGGCAGCAAGAGCCGCGCGGGCACTGGCGACATTGGCCCGGTCATCGTCCACCGTCTGCTGGCTGGTGGTGTTGCTCTGGATCATGCGCTCGGCGCGAGCGAGCTTGATGGCGGCCGCATCGAGCTGCGCCTCACGCTGATCGACCGTCGCCAAAGCTGCCGCGCGTTCGGCCTCGCGCTGAGCGACAAGGCTCTTGGCGGTTTCGACCCCGATCTCGGCTCGCCGTCGCTCGGCTTGCGCCTGGCGAAGTCCCGCCTGTAGCTGATCAGTGTCCATCACAGCGAGGATCTGGCCGGCCGTGACGAAATCCCCCTCCCCGACGAGAATTTCCTTAACTCGGCCACCACCCTTTGCAGCGATGTCGATCTCGACGGCCTCGATGCGTCCATTGCCGCTGGCGATATTGTCCGGCAGACCGTCTCCGGCATAGGTTTTCCAGCCGTAGTATCCACCGCCCGCCGCCAGGAGGATCACCACTGCAGCAAGCCAACCGCCCTGTCGCATCGCCATCTCGTCTCTCCGCAAACCCGTGCGCCCAACCCAATTCGGCGGTCGGCGCTTCCGCAAGCAGTGATAGGATCGCAGCGCAACATTGATCTTGATTCAAATCAAGAACCGGTAGCGTCTGGGAAGGACACGACGAAAAGCGCCGCCCGACGGTGTCGGACGGCGCTTTCGGAGGCGACAAACGTGTCTTAAAATCCGCTGGCGAGCCTGCGCAGATCCCTGATGTCGGGTGTGGCCATCGCTTCGAGATGCCGCTCCCAGGCTAGCGCCGTCTCGACGATCACGTCGAGATCGTCGTATTTTGGCTGCCACTCCAGGACCGTCCGAGCCAGGTTGGAATCCGCGACTACCAGACCCGCGTCACCTGGACGGCGGTCGACATATTCCACTGAGAAGTTGTGGTTCGTTGCACGGCGGACGGCTTCGATGATGTCGAGTACGGAGTAGCCGCGACCATAGCCACAATTGGCAACCAGAGGACCGCCACCCTTGCGCAGGTAACACAAGGCCCGCAAATGCGCGTCGACGAGGTCGTTGACATGGATGTAGTCACGAACGCCGGTCCCGTCAGGCGTATCGTAGTCTGTGCCGAAGACGGACATCGACGGTCGGCGGCCAAGTGCTGCCTCGCAGGCGACCTTCAGAAGATGGGTCGCGCCCACAGCCGAATTTCCAGTGCGCCCCCTCACGTCGGCACCGGCGACGTTGAAATAGCGCAGGGCAACGTAGTTGAGGCCATGGGCGCGGGCAGTGTCCCTGAGCATCAGTTCGCTCATCAGCTTAGACTGGCCATACGGTGTTTCGGGCCGCAAAGCTGCGTCCTCGCGGATCGGCAGCGCGCTGTCGGGTGTCCCGTAGACGGCCGCCGTCGAAGAGAAAATCACCTTATCGATGCCAGCCTTGACGGCGGCGGTCAGCAGGCGATGGGTGTTGGCGGTATTGTTCTCGTAGTAGCCGAGCGGATCTGCGATGGAATCCGGGACGACGATCGAGCCCGCGAAATGGATGATGGCCTCGATGTCGTTTTCCGCCAGAACATGCTTCAATACCGAGGGCCTGCCGATGTCGCCGAGGTAGAACCGCGCCTGCGGGGCGACGGCCCATCGAAAGCCGGTGGACAGACGATCGACGACAACGACCTCTTCGCCCGCATCGAGCAAGGCCCAGACCATGTGACTGCCGATGAAGCCGGCACCGCCGGTGACCAAGATCGCCATGATTTTCTTCCCGCATTTTCTTATGGGGAAGACGGAAGCACGACTTATCTTTCCGAGTGCTTATCAAGCGCACTCAAGCCATTGAAACCGATCGCATTTTAGGAGTTTTGCTGAAGATCGCCTAAACGGATTCACTCGAATTTTATGCAGTTTGCATTGCGCGCACCAAAGCGAGACCTCAAAGGGCCTTGATGAAGCCGGCAAGTCGCTCTGCCGCGTCCTCTATGTGGGCGGGATTGCGCAGGAAGCAGGCACGCAGGAACGGCAATCCTCCTTCGCCGAAGGCCGTACCCGGTGCCAGGCCAACACCAGTCTGATCGACAATGTCGAGCGCCGCCTGACGGCTGTCCGTGATGCCGTCGACCTTCAGGAAGGCATAGAGAGCGCCTTCGGGTTTCAGCGTCTCCACCCGGTTGGTGGCAATCAGGGCATCACAGAGGATGTCGCGGGATGTGGTTGCGCGGACAATGTTCTGACGCACGAACTCGTCGCCCTCGTCGAGGGCTACGACCGCACCGCGCTGCATGAACTGGGCAACACCGGATGTCGAATACTGGATGAGATTTTCCAGCACCTGTCCCAGTTCCGGCGGCGCCACGATCCAGCCGACACGCCAGCCGGTCATCGACCAATTCTTCGAGAAGGAATTGGCGAAAATCACCCGATCGCCCTCTTCCATCACGTCGAGGAAGGAGGGCGCGCGCTCGGCCGCTCCATAGTAGTAAAGGGCATAAATCTCGTCTGCCAAAATCCAGATGCCGTGGCGACGGGCGATGTCGAGGATCGCTTTCAGATCTTCCCGGGAGGCCGTCCAGCCGGTCGGGTTCGAGGGCGTGTTGATGAAGAGCGCACGCGTCTTCGGCGTGATCGTCTTTTCCAAGCGGTCGAGATCCAGAACCCAGCGTCCCTCCGCGAATGTCAGCGGCAAGCCGACCGATTTGCCGCCGGCGAGATCGATTGCGGCAACGATGTTGGGCCAGCACGGGGAGAGATAGATCATCTCGTCGCCCGGCGAGGTGATGGCCTGCACGGCCAGCGCAATCGCCTGCATGCCGGAGCCCGTTGCATAGAAATGCTCGACCGGAAGATCGACAGAGAAATGGCGCCGATAGTAGCGGGCAAGCGCCTGCCTCAGCTCGGGGATGCCCCGCTGCCAGGTGTAGAAGGTCTCGCCGCCCAGCAGTGCTTCGCTTGCAGCGCGATTGATGAAGTCTGGCGTCGGAAGGTCGCCCTCGCCGGCCCAGAGCGGCAACAAGCCTTCGCGGCCGCGGGCGTAATTGATGATCTCGACAATGCCGCTTTCAGGGGCTGCGAGGGCGCGCGGGCTCAGGCTTTCCAGCAAAGACATGCAGTGGGCTCTCCTTCCATCGAAGCGCCCTGTCTAGCTCATCCAAAGAGAAAAATCCCATGATATTCCGTGAGGAAGGGATCGATACGGCTGATGGGTGGCTGCGGCCGGACCGCGACGATACGGCCGCAGTTCGCCCCGCTCAGCGGGTCTTCAGGAGATCGCGGATTTCGGTCAGCAACTGGATGTCTGCCGGCGGCGGTGCTGCTTCCGTCGCCTTCTGTTCTTCCTTTTCCAGCGACTTGCGCAGCGTGTTCACGCCCTTCACCATCAGGAAGATGATCCAGGCGAGGATCAGGAAGTTGATGACGACGGTGATGAAGTTGCCATAGGCGAAGACGGCGCCCTGTTCGCGTGCGGCCGCGAGCGTGGTGGCGGTGACCTTGCTGCTGAGTGCGATGAAGTAGTTGGAAAAATCGAAGCCGCCAAAGATCACGCCGACAACGGGCATGACGATGTCCTGGACGAGCGAATTGACGATCAGGCCAAAGGCCCCCCCGATAATCACGCCGACCGCCAGGTCCATGACGTTGCCACGTGCAATGAATGTCTTGAATTCGTTCAGCATACCGCTCTCCTTTTGTCCTGCCGTGCCCGACGCCGTCCCCGGCGGTTCAAGCCATGGTTAATGAAAATCCGTCCATTCGGAAATGGTGATTTTCGTACTTTCGCGATTTCTCTTCGACTTTAGGTCAAGTCGCGAGGCGATTTCAAAATCGCCAGACATCCCCTAGAGTTCCCATCGGGTACGATGAGGAGGAAAGCGTGCTCCCAGGCTGGATTATCGTTGTCGCGGCGCTCGGCTATCTGCTGTTCCTGTTTGCCGTGGCAAGCTATGGCGACCGCAAGTCGAAGATCAACGGCGTGCCGCCGGGCGGCCGGCCCATGGTCTATGCCTTGAGCCTTGCCGTCTACTGCACCTCCTGGACCTATTTCGGCGGCGTGGGCCTGGCAGCCGAGCGTGGCCTCGAATTCATGGCGATCTATATCGGGCCGATCCTGATGTACACGCTCGGCATGCCGATCCTCCGGCGCATCGTCGAGCTGGCCAAAACCGAAAAGATCACGTCAGGCGCGGACTTCGTCGCGGCGCGTTACGGGAAAAACCCGATCGTCGGGCTCCTGGTCACCATCATCTATCTCGTCGGCATCATTCCCTATATTGCGCTTCAGCTGAAGGCGGTCTCCAGTTCCGTTGCAGCCGTCATGGACCCCTCGGCCTATGGTATTGGCACCGGCAATCTCTATTTCATCGACCTACCTCTGATCGTCGCTTTTCTGCTGGCTTGCTTCGCCGTCGTATTCGGGACCCGCCACACAGATGCCACCGAACACCAGGATGGCCTGATCCTCGCTATCGCCATGGAATCGGTCGTCAAGCTCGTCGCGTTCTGGACGCTCGGCATCTTCGTCGTCTTCACGCTTTACGACGGGCCGGCAGACCTTTGGCAGAAGGCGACGGAAAGCCCTGCGGTGATGGCCGCGGTGGCGCATCAGACACCGGCAAGCCGGTGGATCCTGCTCATCCTGCTGTCGGCCTTCGCCATCATCATGCTGCCGCGCCAGTTCCACGTGACCGTCGTCGAGAACCGCACAGCCCGCGAACTGAAACTCGCCGGTATCCTGATGCCGATCTATCTGATTGCCATCAACATCTTCGTGCTGCCGGCCGCCATCGGCGGGGTGATGACCTTCGGGGGCGGTGGTGACGCCGACCTTTACGTGTTGTCGCTGCCGCTCGAAGCCGGGCACGGCCTTGTCACGCTGATCACCTTCATCGGCGGCTTTTCGGCGGCTACCGCCATGGTCATCGTTGCGTCCGTCGCGCTGGCGATCATGATCTCAAACGACATGGTTCTGCCGATTTTCCTGAGGCAGCGGCTGCTGGGGCGGCCGAGCCAGCGGGAGGATTTTGCCAAGACACTGCTGCATATCCGACGCACCGCAATCTTCGGCGTGCTGGCGCTCGGCTATGTGTATTTCCGCTCCGCCGACAACACGACGGGGCTTGCGAAGATCGGCCTCCTCTCGTTTGCGGCCATTGCGCAAATCGCACCTGCCATGTTCGGCGGGCTGATCTGGAGGCGAGCCAATGCGCGCGGCGCCATTGCCGGGCTCACCTCGGGTTTCCTCGTCTGGGCCTATCTGCTGTTCCTACCGAGCCTTGGCGCCGACGATCACTCCTGGATCGCGTCCAGCGTGCTCGGCTTCCTGCTGCCCGGCCTCTCGATGTTCGAGCCGCAATATGCCGACGCGCTGGTGAACGCGACGATCTTCAGTCTGCTGATTAATACGCTCGCCTTCATCGTCGGCTCGCTCAGCCGCAATCCGCGACCGGTCGAACGCATCCAGTCGGCGATTTTCATCAAGCGGCAGCCACGCTCCAATTTTGCCATCCGGGGCTGGAAAACGAGTGTCGCGGTCGGCGACCTCAAGACGGCCATCGCCCGTTATCTCGGCAATGAGCGCATGGAGCGTTCTTTCCGCTCTTACGAACAGGCGGCCGGCCGCAAGCTCGCGGATGACAGCCCGGCCGACATGGCCTTCATCCACTTCTCCGAACAGTTGCTCGGCAGCGCGATCGGCTCGTCCTCCGCACGGCTTGTGCTGTCGCTGATCCTGCAAAAGGCCGAAGACCCGTCGGCCGACACCGTCTGGCTGCTCGACCAGGCCTCCGAGGCGCTACAGTACAATCAGGACATGCTGCAGACGGCACTGGCCCAGATGGAACAGGGCATCGCGGTCTTCGACGCCTCGGACCGTCTCACCATCTGGAACCGGCGTTTCCGCAGCCTTCTCGATCTGCCGGAGCATGTGGGGCAGGTCGGGTTCCCGCTCGCCGACATGATCGCCATCCTCGCACAGCGCGGTGACGTCGCCGCATCCGATGTGGCCGCCGTCATCCATGGCTTCCACCAATTCGATCACCCCTTCCAGATGGTGCTTGGTGGCGGGCAAAGGATCATCGAAGTCCGTTGCAATCTGATGCCGGACAAGGGTCTGGTCGCAACCTTCAGCGACATTACCGCCCGGGTCGAGGCCGATCAGGCGCTCAAACAGGCAAACGAGACGCTGGAACAGCGCGTCAGCGAGCGCACCGCAGAACTCACCCGCGTCAACCATGCGCTCGCCGAAGCCCGCGCGGCGGCCGACGAGGCGAACATCGGCAAGACCCGCTTTTTCGCAGCGGCGGGCCACGACATCCTGCAGCCGTTGAATGCCGCACGGCTTTATTCTTCCTCGCTTGTCGAACGTCTCGGGGATTCGGAAAACAGCGCGCTGGTCGAAAACATCGATTCCGCGCTGGAATCGGTCGAAAGCATTCTCGGTGCCGTGCTCGACATATCGCGGCTCGATACGGGGGCGATGAAACCGCGTTTCTCCACGGTTCCCCTTGCCGGGTTGCTGCAGAAGATCGAGACCGATTTTGCGCCGATGGCCCGCGAGAAAAATTTGAAACTGGTGGTGATGCCCACCCGGTTTTCCGTCCGCTCGGACCCGACGCTGCTGCGCCGCCTGATCCAAAACCTTGTCTCGAACGCGATCAAGTATACGCCTTCCGGCCGGATCGTCGTCGGCGCCCGGCGTCGCGGCGACAAGGTCGTGATCCAGGTCACCGATTCCGGCATCGGCATTCCGTCGTCGAAATTCCGCACCGTGTTCAAGGAATTCGCCAGGCTGGAAGAGGGGATGCGCACCGCTTCCGGACTTGGCCTCGGGCTTTCGATCGTAGACCGCATCGCGCGTGTCCTGCACCATCCGGTCGAACTGGCTTCGAAGCCCGGCAGAGGCACGACGTTCAAGGTGGTCATGCCGATCGACGTTGCCAAGCCGGCTTCCGACGGCGTCGTCAAGCTTGCGAGCGACAGTCGCGCGACACCGTCGCTCATCGGCTTCCGCGTGCTGTGCATTGACAACGAGCCGAAGATTCTGGAGGGCATGCAGTTGCTGATCTCGGGCTGGGGCTGCGACGTCTCATGCGCAGGATCGATTGCCGACATGGATGCGACTCTGGAAGGTGCGGCCGCACCCGACCTCGTGATTGCCGACTACCATCTTGGCGACGGCAGCGGCATTGGCGCAATTCTCCGGCTGCGTGCATTGACCAAAACAGAACTCCCCGCCCTGCTGATCACCGCCGATCGTTCGGCAGAGGTGCGCGCAGAGGCAGAGCGTCACGCAATCACATTGCAGCACAAGCCGGTACGTCCGGCGGCGTTGAGAGCCTTCCTGACACAGATTTCCTCGCAGCGTCGCGTCGCAGCGGAGTAGAGGGGAAGTTCACCAGCTCTTCAGCGCACGCAGTGTCGGGGTCTTCTTGAACAGATGTCCGTCCATGCGTGCGAGCAGACGGTCGAGCAGCGAGACCGCCTCAACGATCGCCGGCCCCTTGTTGAGCATCACGCATTCGGCGCGGGCTGCCATGGCCGCATCGGTCATCTCGCCGCGGGTCGGAATGCCCTCCTTGACCATGTCCTCCAGGACCTGCGTTGCCCAGATGCAGGGAACGGAGGCCGCCTCGCACAACCAGAGGATTTCCTCCTGCATCTCGGCCAGCCGCTCAAAGCCGATTTCGGCGGCGAGATCGCCACGGGCGATCATGACGCCGAAGGGGCCCCGTCGACGCGCACGGGCGATCAGGCCGGGCAGATTGGCCAGTGCCAGCGGTTGTTCGATCTTGGCGATCAGGCCCAACTGTCGAGCGCCCTGGCCGCGTCGGGCGAGAACGGCATCGAGAAGGTCGATATCCTCGGGCCGGCTGACGAAGGAGTAACCGATGAGGTCGGCGCATTCGATGACCGTTTCGAGATCGGTCTCGTCCTTGGCGGTGAGCGGTGAGAGGCCCAGTGCCGTGTCCGGCAGATTGACGCCCTTTTCCGGTTTCAGCTTGGTTCCGCCTGCCTTCGTTCGCTTCACGACGACCACAGCCTCACCATCCCCTACGCTTTCGACAACGGCCTCCAGCTTGCCGTCATCGTAACGCAGCCGGTCTCCTGCTGTCAGGCGCGTCACCATTTCGGGCAGGGAGACGGTGGCGGAGAAGCGGACCGCGTCGTCGAGACGAGGTTCACCGTCCGCGACAAGGCGCAGCCGGTCGCCGGCCTGCAGGCGGGCCTTCTTCTCAGCGGTTGCCACAGCTTCGGTTCGGATCTTCGGGCCGGCCACATCCATCAACACCTTAATGTCACGCCCGACCACCTTCCCGGCCTGACGCACGTAAGCGGTCATGGCGCGCCATACTTCCGGGCCATCGTGCGCGCAGTTGATGCGCGCGACATCCATGCCGGCGCGGGCGAGGTCGAGGGTCATGTCGGGACCATCTGCTGCCATTCCCGGCAGCGTGACCATAATGCGGGTACGGCGGTCTAATCCTCTGTCGCCGAGTAGCGCGCCGGTGGCTTCGTCCAGGCGGGCTTCGCCTGCGAAGAATGAGGCTTCGTCGGTGGCCGGCGGAGGTACATCGGCCCGTCCGCCTGCGAGCGCAGACAGCGCGTTTAGCACGGCATCTGTAGTGGGCAGGACCCGGCTTTCCAGCCGACCCATAGAGGAGAGGCCAAGCGCCATCAAGCGGCGCTGGAGGGGGCGGATGTCGTGGTGGCGTAGGGCGAGATAATGGCAGAGGTTGTCGATGGCCGGGTCGTCCTGGGCGCCCCCTTCGCCGCTGATCCGTGTTTTCCGTTCGGCGGCATCCGTCAGGATCTGCGCCCGAAGCCCAAGAAGCTCTTCGTGGGCTGCAGCGGCGCGCATGGCGGGGGTGTTGGCGGCGGTGATGTTCATTGTCTTGCCTTGTTCCGGCTGATGCTGCCGACAGGCTACACCGGGGATCTTGACGTTCACGTGACACACGTCAAGCCTTCGTCTTCCGGCGAATAGCGGTGCGCGACAAAGCACTCTATGGTGCCACCAACCGACGCGGCAGGGAGGGCTGACGAAGGCATGAAGATCGCAATTTTGTCCGATATCCATGGCAACCGGCAGGCCTTCGAGGCCGTGCTCGCGGATGCGCGCGCGCGCGGTGCAGAGCGCTTCGTCATCCTCGGCGACATCGTGGGCTACGGCGGCGACCCGAAATGGTGCGTCGAAACATGCGTGGATATGGTCAGCCGTGGCGCTGTCGTGGTGCGGGGCAATCATGATCAGGCGATCAGCGATCCTTCCTATGCCATGAACGCGTCCGCCGGTATCGCGATCGACTGGACCCGGATGGCGCTGGAACCACGGCATCGGGAGTTTCTCGCCCGGCTTCCGGTTTCCGCCACCGACGAGGACCGGCTCTATGTGCATGCGGAGGGATCAGCACCGAGCCGCTTCACCTATGTCCATGACCGTGGCGATGCCGATGCGCATTTCCGGGGCTGCGATGCGCGGCTCAGCTTTTGCGGTCATGTGCATGCGCCTGCCCTTTACGGCCTTGGTCTCGGCGGCAAGGTCACGACGTTTGTTCCGACCTCCGATATCGGCATTCCCGTCGGTCCCCCGCGACGCTGGCTGGCCGTCATCGGATCGGTCGGACAACCGCGTGATGGAAATCCGGCAGCGGCCTGGGCCCTTTACGACACGGATGCCTATGAGCTGTCCTTCCGCTGGACAGCCTATGACATAGACGGAGCCGCTTCCGCCATTCGCGCTGCCTCCCTGCCGGAAGGGCTCGCGCTCAGACTTTACAAGGGACGCTGAGAAAGGGCGCCTCG
The DNA here is from genome assembly GCA_900473805.1 of Hyphomicrobiales bacterium. Taxonomy (GTDB): domain Bacteria; phylum Pseudomonadota; class Alphaproteobacteria; order Rhizobiales; family Rhizobiaceae; genus Allorhizobium. Next base: position 263,008 of record UCMS01000008.1, read on the forward strand.
ACGGCGCGGGACAGAGGGGGCCGCATGGCACGCACACGCATCGACGAAGGCGACGTCATCGACGGTTTCTCGCTCGGCAAGCCCGCCCATACCGGGGGCATGGCCAAGCTCTACGAAGTGACCCATCCCGATCACCCGGGTCCCCTTTTGATGAAGGTGCCGCGTATCGGCTCTGGCACAGATCCGGCCACCATCGTCGGCTTCGAAATGGAACTCATGATCCTGCCGCGGATCAGCGGGCCGCATGTCCCACGCTTCGTGGCGCGCGGCGACTTTTCGCGGCAACCCTATATCGTCGTCGAACGCCTGCCGGGCAAGTCGCTCTACCCACTCCTGGAACGGCTGCCCTGCTCCCAGCCGGAAGTCGTTGAGATTGCATCCAAGATTGCGACTGCGCTTGCCGACCTGCACCGGCAGAAGGTGGTGCATCTCGATATCAAGCCGTCCAACATCCTGTTTCGGGATACCGGCGAGGCCGTGCTCGTCGACTACGGCCTCGCCCGTCATCTCGAACTACCGGACCTGATGGACGAGGAGTTCCGCCTGCCCTATGGAACGGCGCCCTATATGGCACCGGAGCAGATCCTCGGCGTGCGCTCCGACTTCCGCTCGGATCTGTTCGCGCTCGGGGTTCTCATGTATTTCTTCTCGACCGGCCGGCGACCCTTCGGCGATCCGCAGCGGATGAACGGGCTGAAGAAGCGCCTCTGGTGGGACCCGCCGCCGCCACGCGAGCTCAATCCTATGGTCTCCAAGGCCTGCCAGGAGATCATCCTGCGCTGCCTGGAAGTGGACCCTGCCCGCCGCTACCAATCCGCAGCGCAGCTCGCGTTGGACCTCGGCGATCTCTACAATGTCCAGCTCACTGCGCGGGCGGAAAAAACCAGCAGGGATGGCTGGCGGAAGGTGGTCAAGCGGTGCTGAACCCCGACCCGATCGAACTGATCAAACCCAAGGGGGCGGCAGCGATCCTCGCATCCGCACCGATCGTGATGGTGGCGATCGATCTGAACGCGGCCAGCCAGGAACTGGCGGAAGCCTTACGGGAGACGGCCAAGCGCATCATCCGCAACACGCCGCATGCCCGCATCGCCTGCGTCAACGTGCTGAAGATAGCGCGTATCGCGCTCGACGACGATCTGGACGCCGAGGGCAACAGCAAACATGTGATGCGGCTTGCCGCGCTCAAGCATTGGGCCGCGCCGCTCGGGGCCGACGAAGCGGATATCACCTATCACGTTCTGGAAGCCGTCTCCCCGGCCCAGGCGATCCTGACCTTTGCGCGTGACAACAATGTCGATCATGTGGTGATGGGGGCCAGAGCCAATTCGACGCTGCGCTCGTTGATGGGCAGTGTTTCCGGCGAGGTGGCGGCATCCGCACCCTGCTCCGTCACGGTGGTCAGGGTGCGAGGTGCGACGTCGCTGAAGCCGGTCTACGGATCGGGTGACGACAACGAGGCCGAGACGGTCGGTCACGCCTGAACCGGCCATGCCAGATCAAAGCCGAAGAGACCAGACGGTTGCGTTGTTGACCACTCCCTGTTCGGCGATCAGCCTGACAGAACGGATCGGCTCGAACCCCGCGATGCGTTTGGTTCCCGCGATCCGCCCGCCATCGGCGAAGACTTCCAGCGACCCGTAGTCGAGAAAGACCCTCACGCGGCGGATACAGGCGGCCTTGGCAAGATATCGCGGGCCGGGAGGCTCTTCTGCCCGGTCGAGATAGGCATGCAGGATCTCCAGCCCCTCTTCATGCTGGGCAAGCGCAAGGCGAATTTCCGGGTGATCGAATTCCAGCCGAAAAGCGCCTGCGGCCTCTGTCAGCTCGAACGTGATTTCTGCGGCACCATTCGGCAGCGTGACCACCTGCCCGGCAGCGAGCCGGGTGCGATCCAGCATCCGCGTCCGCAGGCTTTCGGCAGCACCGATCGGCGGGGTCAGAAGTGTGTCCCCCTCCAGAACAAGGGTGCGCGGCAGCGTCATGGCCGAGGGAAAATCGACGGTCGGCCCCGTGTCCGCCCAATTGCCGAGCCAGCCTATCCCGACAGGCGTGTTGCCGTCGACGAAAGCCTGGAAGGCGTAGTTGTCGGTGCCAAAATCCAGCTCGCGGCCGAAGGCCTTGGCAAAGCTCTTGCCATCGAACCAGCCGATATCGATCATCGTGAGGTTCCGGCGGCCGGTTTCCTTGTCCTCGCCATTCATCAGGCCATAGATCAAGGCCCAGCGCGTGGCTGGATCCCGGTGATCGCCATCGATGGGCAGCAGGCAGGGGCATTCCAGCGCAGAGGTTTCGAAGCGGGTCTCGGTGTAGAGTTTGCCCAGGTAGGTCCAGCCGCCGGCAGCGGTGTTGTCTTGTGTCTCATACAGCAACACAACTCCGCCCTCGGCGCTCTGGCTGCCGAGCAGCATCTTCCAGAGTCCATCGGGACCCTTGAACACATAAGGATCGCGGAAGTCGAAGGTGAGGCCTTCGCCATCCGGTCTGCGGGGCAGCAGGACCTCAGCTGCACCGGCACTAAAGAGATCCGTCGATGTGGCCGTGAGCTGGATTTCCTGTTCGGGGATGCGGTCCGCGATCTTTTCCGTAAAGAAGACCCGGATGCCCGGTCCATCGGTCCGTGCGATCGCCGATCCCGAGAAAGCGCCACCGCGCTTGTCGGGCCTCACGGTGAGTTCTTCCGAGGGAAACAGGAAGACCGGCAGATGACGCCAACGCAGATAATCCGCCGAGACGGCATGGCCCCAATGCATGTTGTTCCATATCCGGCCATGCGAATAGTGCTGATAAAAGAGATGCGGGCGTCCGCCAAAGCGGCCAAAGCCGTTGGGATCGTTCATCCAGCCGAAGGGCGGGCGGAAGTGATAGCCATCGGGAAGATCCGGCGGCTCGTTGGCGGGATTGGTGTGGATCACCGTGATGCCGGTTTCCAGCACATCCGACGGCGTGAACCAGTAAGCGACCGAGAGGGACGTGACCGCCGTGTCGTAGGCGAGCGTCACCGTGCCGCCGCCGAAAACGTGATAGATGCGGAAGGAATTTTCCTCGGCATTGACCGCCTGAACTTCACCGAACTTGCCGTTGACGCTGTAAAGAGAGACCGACCCAGGTTCATTCGGTGTGACCGCCTTCAGCCATAGATGCAACACGGCATTCACGGGAAGGTCGACCTCGATCGCCCTGTGATCCTCGGGTATGGCGGTCGTCGTCTTCATCGGCATCTCCCTTTCTGGCTGTTGTCCCGCGCTCAACGGGAGCATGCGCGGGCCTGTTCCATACCTCGATGTCACATAGGCTTCAGAAAACCTTCACGGCGGTTTCACGCGACGCGCCTATTGCGGCGGGAACGACACTGAAGATCGGAGTCCTGCTCATGCGTCTCGCCGTTCTCGTCCTCGGCCTCTTGCTTTCGCTCGTCACAGGGGCGGCCAGTCTTGCGCCCATTCCCATGGCGAACCGGGCCGCTCTCGTTCACGACCGGTTGGCGCATGCCAATCTCAACCGCGATCATGTCATGGTCGTGGCTCATCGGGCCGGATGGAAAAAGGACGGCGTGACCATGCGCGCCGAAAATTCCTTCGCGGCCATTGATCACGCCATATCTATCGGCGTCGAGATGGTCGAACTCGATGTGCGCCGCACGAAAGACGGGGCGCTTGTGATCATGCATGACGAAACGCTCGACCGAACCACGACCTGTCGCGGCAAGGTGGCTGACCACACGCTCGCCGAATTGCGAGCCTGCCGACTCGTTGTAGAAGGTGAGCGACGGCTGACGGACGAGCATGTTTTCACGCTCGAAGAAGCCATGTTGCATGCACGCGGCCGGATCATGATCAATATCGACAACAAGCTCGAGCCGGAGGCCTTGGTCGAGGTGGCGGAGCTCGCCCGCAGCCTCGGCATGACCGATGGCGTGCTGCTCAAGCTCGCAGTCTGGAACGCGGATCGCCTACAGCTTGCCCGGGACATCCGCCGGGCTATCGGCCCCGACATTGCCTTCATGCCGATCCTCGCCGATGACGCAGTGACGGAACCGGCTTTCATTGATCGGACACAATCGACACTCGGCGCACCGGCAGCGGAGTTGGTGCATTGGCACCGTGATGCAGGGCAGCCGCTCACGTCGGATGGCGGGCCGCTGCTTTCGCCCCTCTCAAGAGCTGCGGCGATCCGCAATAATGCGCATCTCTGGATCAACACCTATCCGATCACCGACCGCCCTGAGGGCATGGTGGCCGGCGGGCGTGGCGATTATCTCGCGCTCTCGACCGGTCGTCCGGAGGATGTGTGGGGCTTCTTCGTCGATCGGGGCGTGACGATCATCCAGACGGATGAACCGGAGGCCGTGATCGCCTGGCTTGATGCCCAGGGGCTGCGACGCCCCTACGACCTGACCAACTGACCATTGCACCTGCAGCCAAAACAGAAAAGGCGACCCGAAAGCCGCCTTTTCCAACTCATACCGATTGCCTCAGGCGGCCTTCGCGGCTTCGCCATAGGGGTCGAAGCGGCCGTAGAAGGTTTCGCCCTTGGCAGCCATGTCCTTGAGGAGCGGCGTCGGGGTGAAGTGCGCGCCATAATCCTTGGCGAGACGCTCGCAGAGTTCCACGAAGGTCTTCACGCCCATGCCGTCGATATAGGACAGGGCACCACCGGTGTAAGGTGCAAAGCCGAAGCCGAGGATCGAGCCGACATCGGCCTCGCGCGGGTCGGTGACGATGCCTTCCTCGACGGTGCGGGCGGCTTCGAGCGCAATGGTTGCAAGGAAGCGTTCCTGCAGTGTCTTGACGTTGACGGCGTCCGGCTTCTGCTGCGGATAGAGATCCTTCAGGCCGGGCCAGATGTGCTTCTTCGCCGGCTTTGCCGGATAGTCGTAGAAGCCCTTGCCGTTCTTGCGGCCGAAGCGCTCTTCCTTCTCCACCATGCGGGAGACAAGCTCCATGTGGCGCGGGTCGATCGCCTTTTCGCCGAGATCGGCAACGGTGGCCTTGAGGATCTTGTAGGAAAGATCGATCGCCACTTCGTCGTTCAAGGCGAGCGGACCGACCGGCATGCCGGCGAACTTCGCGGCATTTTCGATCATGACCGGCGGCACGCCTTCGATGAGCATGTTGTAGCTCTCGGACATGTAGCGCAGGACGCAGCGATTGACGAAGAAGCCGCGGGTGTCGTTGACGACGATCGGGGTCTTCTTGATCGCGGCGACGTAGTCGAGGGCGACGGCGAGCGCCTTGTCGCCGGTTTCCTTGCCGAGGATGACTTCGGTCAGCATCATCTTCTCGACCGGCGAGAAGAAGTGGATGCCGATGAAATCGACCGGACGCTTGGAATTCTTGGCGAGACCGGTGATCGGCAGCGTCGAGGTGTTGGAGGCGAAGATTGCGCCTTCCGGCAGCACGGCCTCGACCTTCTCGATGACGGCCTTCTTGACGTCGCGGTCTTCGAAAACGGCCTCGATGACCAGATCGGCGTCGGCAAGCGTGCCGTAATCGTCCGAGGGCGTGATCAGTGAGAGCAGCTTGTCGCCCTCGTCCTTGGTCATCTTGCCCTTACCGACAGCACCGGCAACGAGACCTTCCGAATGCGTCTTGCCCTTGCCCGCGGCGTCCATGTCACGATCGATCAGCACGACATTGATGCCGGCTGCTGCCGTGACGTAAGCGATTGAAGCGCCCATGAAGCCTGCGCCGACGACTCCGACCTTCTTAATCTCGGACTTCGGCTGGCCGGCCGGACGACGGGCGCCCTTGTTCAGCTCCTGCATGGAGACGAAGAGCGAGCGGATCATCGAATAGGCTTCGGTGGTCTGGACGATCTCGGTGAAGTAGCGCTGCTCAATGCGAAGGCCCGTGTCGAACGGCACCTGAAGGCCTTCATAGACGCATTTCAGGATGGCGAGCGCTGCCGGATAGTTGCCGGCGGTTTCGCGACGCAGGATGGCGGAAGCGGCCGGCCAGAGCTGGGCTGCGGCAGGCGTCCAGATACCGCCGCCGGGAACCTTGAAACCCTTTTCGTCCCAAGGCGCGACCGGCTTCAGACCATCCTTGATCATCTGCTTCGCCGCATTGATCAGTTCGCCGGGTTCGACGACCTGGTGCACGAGGTTCATCGCCTTCGCGCGGGCAGCCGACAGCGTCTGGCCCGTGGTCATCATCTGCAGGGCATCCTGCGTGTTGGCGAGGCGAGCGACGCGCTGCGTGCCGCCGGCGCCGGGGAAGATGCCGACCTTGACTTCCGGCAGGCCGATCTTGACCGACTTCGCGTTCGAGGCCACGCGGCCATGGCAGGCGAGCGACAGCTCGGTCGCGCCACCCATGCAGGTGCCGTTGATCGCCGAGACCCACGGCTTGCCGCAGGTTTCGATCTTGCGCCACAGCCAGGTCATGCGGCCAGCGGCGTCGAAGAGCTTCTGGACAGCGGCGGCCGGGTCCTTGGCCTTTTCCTCTTCGAGCATGGAGAACATGCCCTTGATCATGGTGAGATCGGCGCCGCCCGAGAAGGATGACTTGCCGGAGGTGAAGACCACGCCCTTGATGCCGTCGTCGGCAACGGTCTGGTCGAGGATCTTCTCTATCTCGTCCATTACTTCGACGGTGAAGACGTTCATCGACTTGTCGGGCATGTCCCAGGTGACGAGGGCAATGCCGTCTGCGTCGGTCTCGATGGTGAAGTTCTTGTAAGTCATATCTTACTCCTCCCGGAAATCAGACGCGTTCGATGACGGTTGCCGTGCCCATGCCAGCGCCGATGCAGAGCGTGACCAGCGCGGTGTTCAGATCGCGGCGTTCCAGTTCGTCGAGCACGGTGCCAAGGATCATCGCGCCGGTCGCACCGAGCGGATGGCCCATAGCGATCGCGCCACCGGCGACGTTCATCTTCGAATGGTCGACGTTGAAATGCTGCATGAAGCGCAGCACGACGGCAGCGAAGGCCTCATTCAGTTCGAAAAGGTCGAAATCGGAGATCTTCATGCCGGTGCGCTTCAGGAGCTTCTCGGTTACGTCAACCGGGCCGGTCAGCATGAGCGCCGGATCGGAGCCGATATTGGTGAAGGCGCGGATGCGGGCGCGGGGCTTCAGGCCCATCGCCTCACCGCCAGCCTTGGAGCCTACGAGCACGGCGGCGGCACCATCGACGATGCCGGACGAGTTGCCGGCATGGTGGATGTAGTTGATGCGCTCGATTTCCGGATGGGCCTGGATGGCGACGGCTTCGAAGCCGCCCATTTCGCCGGGCATCTGGAAGGAGGGGTTGAGGCTTGCCAGCGACTGCATGTCGGTCCCGGGGCGCATGTGTTCGTCGCGGTCGAGAATGACGAGGCCGTTACCATCCTTTACCGGGATGACCGACTTGGCAAAATTGCCGGCAGCCCAGGAGGCGGCGGAGCGCTTCTGGCTCTCGACGGCATAGGCGTCGACGTCGTCGCGGGTGAAGCCATACTTGGTGGCGATCAGATCGGCGGAGACACCCTGCGGCATGAAATAGCCGGGGAAGTTGACAGAGGGGTCCATGTACCAGGCACCGCCCGACATACCCATGCCGACGCGGGACATGCTTTCGACGCCACCGGCGATGACGATGTCGTCGGAGCCTGCCACGACCTTGCCGGCTGCAAGGTTGATCGCGTCGAGGCCGGAGGCGCAGAAGCGGGAGATCTGGATGCCGGGGGCGGCAAAATCGTAACCGGCCTCGAAGGCAGCCGCCTTCGGGATGACGGCGCCGGCTTCCATGACCGGGTCGACGCAGCCGAAGATGATGTCGTCAACGGTCGAGGTGTCGAGGCCGTTGCGGTCGCGCAGCGCTTCCAGCGTCTTGGCGGCGAGGCGGGGTGTCGGCACTTCGTGCAGCGATCCGTCCTTCTTGCCGCGCCCGCGGGGCGTGCGCACGTGGTCATAAATGAAGACTTCAGTCATCGTCTCTCTCCCTTGGGCGCGCAGGGGCGCCGGAATTTCACTGTCCTTCGCCTGCCAACTCTGGGCAAGGCGGGGCCGCATCCTCGGGGTCAACCCTCCCCCTTGTGGGGAAGGTCTGAGCGCAGCGACGGGGAGGGATTTAACCTCAAGAGGCCCCTCCCCATCCCTCCCCACAAAGGGGAGGGAGCAGGTCGCGCAATCAAAACGCTTCTGCGGCCATTTCCATCAGGCTGTCGGCGCCGGTCTCGATGCGGGCCTTGCGCAGGCCCGTCTCCGGCATGACCTTTTCCATGTAGAAGCGGCCGGTCAACAGCTTGTTCTTGTAGTAATCGGCATCGCCAGAGCCTGCGGCAAGGTTGTCGTTGGCGGCCTTCGCCATCTTCGCCCACATGTAGCCGAGCACGACGAGACCGAAGAGGTGCATATAGTCGGTGGAGCCGGCACCGGCGTTGTCGGGCTTGGCCATTGCATTCTGCATGAACCACATGGTGGAAGCCTGCAGGTCGTTCAAGCCCTTCTTCAGGCCCTTGGTGAAGAAGGCCATCTTCTCGTCATTGCGATGCTCTTCACAGAAATCACCGATTTCCTTGAACAGCGCCATGACCGCACGGCCGCCATTGAGGCCGAGCTTGCGGCCAACGAGGTCCAGCGCCTGGATGCCGTTGGCACCTTCATAGATCATCGCGATGCGGGCATCGCGGACATACTGGCTCATGCCCCATTCTTCGATGTAGCCGTGGCCGCCATAGACCTGCTGGGCCATGACAGCATGGTCGAAGCCCTTGTCGGTCAGGACTCCCTTCAGGATCGGCGTCATCAGGCCGAGAACGTCGTCGGCGAGCTGCTTTTCAGCGGCATCGCCCGAGCGATGCGCAATGTCGGACTTCAAGGCCGTCCAGAGCGTGAAGGCGCGACCGGCTTCATTGAAGGACTTGATGGTCAGCAGAGCGCGGCGGATGTCCGGATGCACGATGATCGGATCCGCCTTCTTTTCCGGCGCTTTGGCACCGGAGAGAGAGCGACCCTGGATGCGTTCGCGGGCGTAGTTGGCGGCGTTCTGATAGGCGATTTCAGAGATCGACAGACCCTGCAGACCGACGCCAAGACGGGCCTCGTTCATCATGACGAACATGGCAGCCAAGCCCTTGTTCTCGGCACCGATCAGATAACCGGTCGCCTCGTCATAGTTCATCACGCAGGTCGCGTTGCCGTGAATGCCCATCTTGTGCTCGATCGCACCGCAGGTGACGCCATTGCGCGCGCCGACGGAGCCGTCGTCGCCGACCATAAACTTCGGCACGATGAAGAGCGAGATGCCCTTGGTCCCCTCGGGCGCGCCTTCGATACGGGCCAGCACCAGGTGGATGATGTTATCCGACATGTCGTGTTCGCCGGCCGAGATGAAGATCTTCTGGCCAGAAATCTTGTAGGAGCCGTCGCCGTTCGGAACCGCCTTGGTCCGCAGCAGGCCGAGGTCGGTGCCGCAATGGGGCTCGGTCAGGTTCATGGTGCCGGTCCAGACACCCTCGACCATCTTCGGCAGGTATTTCTGCTTCTGCTCGTCGGAGCCGTGTTCCAGGATCGCGGCGATCGCGCCCTGGGTCAGGCCCGGATACATCATCAGCGCCATGTTGGCCGAGGACATGTATTCACCGACGGCCGAATGCAGGGTGTAGGGCAGGCCCTGGCCACCGAACTCCGCCGGGACGGCAAGACCCAGCCAGCCGCCCTGACAATAGGCGTCATAGGCTTCCTTGAACCCCTTCGGCGTCTTGACCGAACCGTCGTCCGAGCGAACGCAGCCTTCCTGGTCGCCGGAGAGGTTGAGCGGGAAAAGCTGCTCTTCCGCAAGCTTGGCCGCCTCGCCGACAATCGCCTCGATCATGTCGGGGGTCGCGTCTTCAAAGCCCGGCAGATTGTTGTACCGCTCGAGACCAAGGACGTCGTTGAGAATGAAAAGCGTGTCGTTTACGGGGGCCTTGTAGACAGGCATCGGTCATCTTCCTCCAAAGACTTCGGTTCCGACGGGATCGGACTGTTCTGGCTTATACAAATAATTGACGTGTGCGTAAACGTCAAAATTTATCCTGAGCCGGTTTTTCGCGCGCGGGCGGGCAGCAGTCCTCCCCCCGACAATGTGCGCGAAAGGGCTTGCGCGGGGCATTTCAGACATCCCTGAACTAGCCTCGGTTTGCGTATTTCTTAACCGGACTTAACGGCTTGTTTACCATGTTTCATGAAAGGTTGCGTTTGAAAGCCGATGATCGAACACCGATTCCCGCCGCCCCTTGGCCGTTCTTGCGCCCAGGAGCGGGAAACGAAGGACAAAATCACCGGCACCGGACGCATCGGGGGGTGCGACGCCTTCCCCGCATCATGAAGCGAGCAGAACCATGAACGGATCTCGATCCTCCTCTCCGCGCCCCGGCAGCCCGTCCTCGCTGGATGCGCTCAGCCGTACCATCGAAGGGCTTGAGGCAAGGATCGAGGGCCTGATGAACCAATCGGGCGCCCGGGTTGCAGCACCAGAATCTGCCCCCCGGCCCCTGCCCCGCAGCCGCGCTGAGGAGCAACCTCGCCGGCTCGATCCGCTCGCCGAAATTCGCCAGCGCCAGAAGGCCCTCGAAGAAGGTCGCGCCCGTGGCGCGGAACGCGGTAGCCTCTACAATCGTGGCGACGATCAGCCTGCGCGCGTGCCCGTCCGGACACCACCGCTGTCGGAGTCGCGCCCCGCCTTCAACACACGCAGTGAGCCCCGCGCAGAGCCGGCACCGGCTGCTAGCCCGATCGCAAACCATGACGTGAACTCCGCCCTCTCCAATCTTCGCAAGGAGCTGCGCCAGGACGTGACGGAAACCCTGTCGCGTGAAATTGCCGGGCTTCGCGACGAGATGCGCGCAATCCGCGCCATCGCCGAAGAGCAGCGCCCCCAGGACGACATGCGCGCCGACATCGCGCGGCTCGCCGAGAGCCTCCAGCAGCTCGAAACCGCGCGGATGCCGGGGACTGACGGTTTGAAGCAGGATTTCAACGCGCTGCGTTCACTGATGGATGGGCTTGCCCGCGAGGAGAGCGTGCAGCGCATGGAACAGCGCTGGAGCGACGTCGAGGTGCGTCTCGATGAACTCGACACCGGCGCCATGCGCGACGAGATCATCCGGCTGGCAGACCGCCTTGACGAGATCAAGAGCCAGCTCGGCGCCATGGGCGACAGCCGCACCATTCGGGCGCTCGAAGACAAGCTGATGACGGTGGCCAGCGCCCTCGAGCATATTGGTGCTCACATCGACCCGAACGAGCGGCTGGTGATGGAGCAATTTGCCGGTCTCGACCTTCGTCTGGACGAAATCACCCGCGCCATTGCCGCCAACAGCCGCGCCAGCGGACCGGCGAATGATCCGGCCACCTTCCACCGGCTGGAAGAACGTCTGGTCGGGCTCGCCCGCCAGATCGAGATGCTGTCGGATCGCCGCCAGCCGGAGCCGGACGCCTCGCAGGAACTGGCCGAGCGGCTGGAACTACTGACGATGCGCATCGAGCAGCTGTCGGCCGAACAGGGTGCTGCACGCCTCGAAGAGCGGCTCGACCAGCTGTCCCACATGCTGGAACGCGGCCAGTCCCCGGCAGCGGCACCGGAACTGACGGGTTATCTTGCCGATATCTCGCGCAAGATCGATGCGCTTGATCAGGGCGCGGGCAACGAGCGTCTCGCCGATCGTCTCGATATCCTCGCGCGGCGCATTGAGGATCTCGACGCGCCACACCCCGCCGCTATCATCGACGACAACGCGCTGCGCAATCTTGAGGACAGGCTGAATGCCGTGGTCGACCGGCTGGAGGAGACCAGCGTCAGCGGTTCGGTCACCGAAAATGCCAGCCTGCGTGGCCTCGAAGAGCAGATCGCCCATCTGTCCGCTCTGATCAGCCAGCCCCCGGCTGATCCGGAGGTTGCTGGCCGCATCTCCGCTCTCGAAGACTATGTCGCGACGAGCGACGAATACATCATTGAGGCGGCCCGCCAGGCGGCCGAAACGGTGATGGCCAACTTCACCCAGCGCAACCTCCTGAACGGAACGGCGCAGCCGGCCGATCTTTCGGCCCTGACCGCGCTCTCCGACCACCTGAAGCAGCTCGAAGACTACTCCCGCCATTCCGAGGAGCGGACCCACCGCACCTTCGAAGCGCTGCATGACACGCTGGTGCAGATTGCCGGACGTCTGGACGAATTGCATGAGTCCGCGCAGCGGCAGGATGCGCCTGCCATGTTTGCCCAGGCGCCCATTGCAACGGCACAGCCGGCGCGCCGGGCCGAGCCTCAGGCTCAGCCCCAGACGGCCAGCGTCAAGCCGCCGGAGATGCCGGCACCGGCCGCCAGCCACCCGATCGATGACGAGCTGCTGGCAGCCGCCGACGATTTCGCCCAGACGATGACAGCCATGCCGGTCATCGATGCAGCTCGTGAGAAAAAGGCATCCAAGCCCAGCCTTCTGGCGGGACTCGGCAAGAAGCTGATGCCGGGCAAGAAGGCAGAGAAGGCATCCCAGACCGCGAAGGTCGAGACGCGCGAGGTGATCGAACCGGCACCCTCGCTCGATCCCGTCGATGTTCTGCCGCCGGACGAGGCGAACGAACTGCTGGAACCGGGATCGGGTGCGCCCGATGTCCGCAAGATCCTCGAGCGTGTCCGCGCCAGCCAGCAAGCCGCGCAGTCCGGTGGCACGGAGCCGGAAAGTGGCGACCGCACGGATTACATTGCCGCTGCCCGCCGCGCCGCCCAGGCGGCCGCGATGGAGATGAACAGGACGCAGAAAGTCAGCCCCTCGGCAAAGGCGACAGCAAAACCGGCCGGCAAGGCCGGCGCCAAGGCGAAACCCGCTTCGGCGTCGGGTCAGCCCTCGCTGTTTGCCCGCTATCGGCGACCGATCCTGATGGCCGTCGGCGCCATCCTGCTTGCCGCCATGGCGATGCCGCTGGTCAATACGCTGACGAGGAGCGAAACTCCTGCCGCGATCGAAGAGGCCATTCCCGAAAACAATGGCCCGGTGACCCCGATCGAACCGAGCACCCCCGAACGCACCAGCGAGGCGCTGCCGGAAGCCGATGCCGCTGCACCCGATAATGGCGCGGTGGCAGCCAAGGCTCCTGCGGAACCATCTGCCACGGTAGCGGCTCCGGTTGCCGACGAACCGTCCGCTGCTCCAGCTGCATCCACGGCTGCAGCGACCATCACCGCCGCCGCACCTACAGCAGCCCCTGTCAATGCGCTAATGTCCCCCGTCGAAACGGGCCCAACTCAGACGCTCAGCGTTGCTGAGGCCCCCGCGGTTGCTTCCGAAGCGCCCTCCGCGCCAGTCGAGACAGCCACCACCGCTCCCACCGCTCCCGCTGCGGACATCGTCGTCCCTGCCGAGATCACGCCGCCATCGCTGACGATTGCGGCCAAGAACGGCGATCCGCTCGCTTTGTTCGAAATCGGCGCGCGCTACACCGAAGGACGCGGCGTCGCGAACAATTTTGCCGAGGCGGCGAAGTGGTACAAGCTCTCCGCTGACAAGGGTTTTGCCCTCGCTCAATACCGCCTGGCCAATTTCCTGGAAAAGGGAACGGGCCTCGCACCCGATATCAAGGAAGCCAAGCGCTACTATGAGCTGGCTGCAGCTGCCGGCAATGCCAGTGCCATGCACAATCTGGCGGTGATCTATGCCTCCGGCAAGGACCGTGTACAGGATTATGCCAAGGCGGTCGAATGGTTCGGCAAAGCCGCTGAGCGCGGCGTATCCGACAGCCAGTTCAACCTCGCCATCCTCTACGCCCGCGGCAATGGAGCGGCACCGGACCTCGTCCAGTCCTACAAGTGGTTTGCCATCGCGGCCAAGGGTGGCGACAAGGATGCGGCCCAGAAACGCGACGAGGTGGCCAATGCGATGAAGCCGGACCAGCTGGAGCGCGCTCGTGCCGAGGTTGATCTGTGGAAGGCAACGCCTCTGGACCAGGATGCCAACTCGGCGAACACGCCGGACGAATGGGCCGGCAAGGGGCTGAAGACCGCCAGCATCGACATGAAGAAGGCGATTCGCAACATCCAGGCGATCCTGAACAAAAACGGCTTTGACGCCGGCAATCCGGACGGCGTGATGGGTGCAAAGACGGTAGCCGCCATCAAGGCCTTCCAGACCTCGATCGGCGAAGAACCGAACGGTCAGGTGAGCGACAAGCTGGTCAAGGAACTGCTTGCCCGCAACAAATGATCGCGCCGTCACAAAAGGCGTAAATTCCCTGCTTATGCAGGATCTCGAATTGACTCGCAGGGGATGCGGGCGCAAGAAGGAAATGCCGAGGGATCAAGTCCGATCAAATACTTGGTCTCTTCGAACTGATCTGAAAACGGGGCCGCCCAGGTCCGCACGACATCCGCGCCGCAAGCGCGGATAATCGCATTTGAGGTCCTGACGTGACGATCTATCTGCCGATCGCCGAGTTGTCGGTCAACGTGTTCATCATCCTCGGCATGGGCGCGGCTGTCGGTTTCCTTTCGGGCATGTTCGGCGTCGGCGGCGGCTTCCTGATCACGCCGCTCCTGATCTTCTACAACATTCCGCCAGTCGTTGCGGTCGCCACCGGGGCGAACCAGGTCGTTGCCTCCTCGGTCTCCGGTGCCATCACCCACTTCCGTCGCGGCACGCTCGACATGAAGCTCGGCACGGTGTTGCTGATCGGCGGCCTTGCCGGCGCCAGTATCGGCGTGGGCATATTCTCCTGGCTGCGTCGGCTCGGTCAGTTGGACCTGATCATCTCGCTGCTGTATGTCGTCTTTCTCGGCACCGTCGGCGGGCTGATGCTGGCGGAAAGCCTTCGGGCGCTGCGGCGAGCGGCCCGCAACGAAACGGCACCTCTGAAGCGGCCCGGCCAGCACAACTGGGTCCACCGCCTGCCGTTCAAAATGCGCTTCAAGAAGTCGAAGATCTACCTGAGCGTCATCCCCATTCTGGCGTTGGGTTTTGCGATCGGCATCCTGACCTCGATCATGGGCGTCGGCGGCGGCTTCATCATGGTGCCGGCGATGATCTATCTCCTGCGCATCCCGACCAATGTCGTCGTCGGAACATCCCTGTTCCAGATCATCTTCACCACGGCCTATACGACAATCGTGCAGGCCGCGACGAACTATTCCGTCGACATCGTGCTCGCCTTCATCCTGATGGTTGCGGGTGTCATTGGTGCGCAATACGGTGTGCGTGTCGGCCAGAAGCTGCGCGGCGAACAACTGCGCGCGCTGCTCGGACTGCTCGTTCTCGCCGTCGGCGTGCGACTGGCCATCGAATTGATCGTGCCGCCAGACGATATCTACTCGATTGCGATCGGAGGCTGAGATGTCGATCCGGTTTCCGACCCTTGCCTCGGTCTTGCTGATATCGCTGCTCACCATCCGCCCGGTGGCGGCGCAGGATCCACTCGCCCTCGACTTCACGGGCAAGGAGAGCCTCGATATCGGCACCTCCACCAGCGAAATCGCGATTACCTCAGATTTCTCCGGCGCAGACCTCACCATATTCGGGGCGCTCGCCAATACCGACCAGCTGCTGCTCGCCATCGGCCAATACGATGTTGTGGTCACCCTGGAAGGCCCGAGCGACTGGACGACCGTGCGGCGCAAGGAGCGGCTGTTCGGGATCTGGGTCAACCGCACGTCGATGACCTTCGAACAGATGCCGATCTCCTATTCGCTGGCCAGTACCCGGCCTGTCGAGCAGATTTCGGCCGCGCGGGAGCTGACCTCCCGCAACATCGGCATCGACCATCTGGCGCTGACGCCGACGGGTTACATCACCACGGCCGCCAACCTCGCAGAATTCCGCGATGCGTTCCGTCGGTTGAAGCAGAGCCAAGGGCTCTATCAGCGCGACACGAACGGCGTGCGCTTCGTCTCGTCCAGCCTGTTCAAGGCGACGCTCCGCCTTCCCGCCAACATCCCCGACGGGGTCCATATGGTGCATGCCTATCTGTTCAAATCGGGCGAGTTCATCGCGGAGAAGGAATTGCCGCTGCGCGTGATCAAGACTGGCCTGGAGGAAACAATCACCGAGGCTGCGCATCAGCAGCCCCTCGTCTACGGCGTGTTCGCGGTCGTGATCGCACTGCTGACCGGCTGGCTGGCGAGCCTGGTTTTCCGGAAGGATTGAGGCTAGCCCAGCAGATTGCCGTAACGCACCGAGTAGATCCGGTCGCGACCCAACAAGTGGGCGATCAGGTCGCTGCGGGCGAAAAGGCCGGTGAAGGCCTTGTGGCGCAGGTCCAGGCCGCCGGTGGTCACGCCGAAGGATGGCATCACCAGACGGTTGCCATCGGTGGCAAAGCAGGGCCGGCGCACGGATTTGTCCCGGCGACGAACAGTGGCCGACGGATGGAGATGTCCGGCGACTTCTCCCTTGCCATGGGCAAGGGACGGTTCGTGCCGGAACGTCAGGCCGGCCAGGGTGATCTCGTCGGCAGAAATGCCCGGAAGATCGGTCGTACCATCCGGATCATGATTGCCGTTGATCCAGATGAAATCGCGGCCACGCGCCATCGCCAGGATCATTTCCCGAAACGGCAGAGGCATCAGGGCCGAGCCAACCCGATCGTGGAAATTGTCGCCGAGGCTGATGACCGTCTTCGGCTGATAACGGGTCACGACACCCTCGAGCAAGCGCAACGTCGCCAGCGTATCATAAGGCGGCAGAAGCTGGCCGCGTCGGGCGAAGGCCGCACCTTTTTCAAGATGAAGGTCCGAGACGACCACCGTATCGAGATCGGGCAGATAAAGCGCACCCACAAGGTCGCACACCGCCGCAACGCCGCAGAGCGCGATCTCGGTGGCAACCACGGTCGTGTCGGGTGGCGATAGTCGCCGTGCGGTCAAGCTCGTCATGCGTCAGTCCTGCCGCTTGCGGCGTTCGTTCTGCCGGTTCCTCCGGCGTCAGGCCATGGCCTCGGCGATCAGATCGTCGGCGGCCATGGAGAGCACGTGTTCCTGCGCCTCGCCGGCCACCGGCTCCTTGCCGATCTCCAGCATCACCGGCACGGCGAGCGGCGAGATGTGGTCCAGCCGTTTGTGCAGGATGTGGCCCTTGATTCGCTCCAGCATATCGGCAAGTCGGGCGATGTCCAAAAGTCCTGCGGCGGCATCCTGTCGCGTCGCCTGCATCAGGATGTGGTCCGGTTCGTGGCTGCGCAGCACGTCATAGATCAGATCGGCCGAGACCGTCACCTGCCGTCCGGACTTTTCCTTCCCCGGATGACGCTTTTCGATCAGGCCGGCAATGACAGCACATGTGCGGAAGGTGCGCTTCAGCATCCAGCTCTCGTCGAGCCAGGCCTCGAGATCATCGCCCAGCATATCCTGGTCGAAGAGTTCCGACAGGCTGAGCACGCCCCGTGCAATGCGCGAACCCATATCCTCCAGACCCCAGATGGCAAGGGCATAATCGGTGGCGACAAAGCCGAGCGGCTTGGCGCCCATCCGCTCCAGTCGCCGGGTCAAAAGCATGCCGAGCGTCTGGTGCGCCAGCCTGCCTTCAAAGGCATAGACGACCATGTAGAAGCGCTCGCCGCGCGGAAATGTCTCGATCAGCAGGTCGCCACGCTTCGGCAGGACAGACTTTTCCGCCTGCAGCGACAGCCAGTCGCGCACCTGATCAGGCAGACCCGTGCGGCGATCGGGATCATCCAGCATGGCGCGGACCTGCTCGGCGAGATAGGTCGACAGCGGAAACTTGCCGCCGGCGTAAGCGGGGATCTTCGGATCCATCGAAAAGGCATTCGAGACCAGACATTCGTTGTCGCGAATGCCTTCAAAACGCAGCACCTTTCCGGCAAAAAGGAAGGTATCACCTTGGGTCAGCTGCTCGAAGAAATACTCCTCGACCTTGCCGAGCGTCATGCCACCCCGGCCGATCGAACCCAGGTGGTTTCGCTTGACGAGCCGGACATTCAGCATCGGCATTTCGACGATGGTGCCGAGGTTCAGGCGATACTGCTGCGCCACCTGCGGGTTCGAAACGCGCCAGAGGCCCTCCTTCGTCTTGCGGATGCGGGCATAGCGCTCGTAGGTGCGAAGGGCATAACCGCCCGTTGCAACGAAATCGACGATGCGGGCGAAGGTCTCGCGCGGCAGACCGGCATAGGGCGAGGCGCTCGTCACCTCGGCGTAGAGATCCTCCTCGTCGAAGGGGCCGGCACAGGCCATGCCGAGCACGTGTTGTGCCAAGACGTCGAGCGAACCCTCGCCGACCGGCGGCGTGTCCTGTGCGCCGAGATAATTGGCGTCGAGAGCCGCCTGGCACTCCATCACCTCGAAACGGTTGGCGGGCACGAGTATGGCGCGCGACGGCTCGTCCATGCGGTGATTGGCGCGGCCGATGCGCTGGGCGAGCCGCGAGGCGCCTTTCGGGGCGCCGACATGCACGACGAGATCGACATCGCCCCAGTCGATGCCGAGGTCGAGGGTGGAGGTCGCAACGACCGCCCGCAGTTTGTTCTCGGCCATGGCCGCCTCGACCTTGCGGCGCTGCGAGACGTCGAGCGAGCCGTGATGCAGCGCGATCGGCAGATTGTCGTCATTGACCGTCCAGAGCTCCTGGAAGAGCATCTCGGCCTGAGACCGCGTGTTGACGAAAAGCAGTGTCGTCTGAAAATCCTTCAACACCTTGTAGACATCGGGTATGGCGTAACGCGCCGAATGACCCGACCAGGGAATGCGCTCCTCGGTTTGCAGGATGGTGATGTTGGGCCGCGCGCCTCCGTCGACGGTGATCACACCAGCTGCCGCGTCTACATCGGGACGTTGGCCCACGAGCCAGCGACGCAAATCCATCGGCTGGGCAACCGTCGCCGAAAGTCCGATCGTCTGCAATCCAGGTGCAATTCTGCGCAACCGCGCGGGGCCCAGAGACAGCAGATGGCCGCGTTTCGACGTGACCAGCGAATGCAGCTCATCAAAGACGACGTAGCGCAGATCCTTGAAGAAGCGCCCGGCGTCGGAATGGGACAGCAGCAATGCCAGCTGTTCGGGCGTGGTCAGCAAAATGTCCGGTGGATTGGTCTTCTGGCGCTGCCTCTTGCCAGCCGGCGTATCGCCGGTGCGGTTCTCGATGGTGATCGGCAGGCCCATCTCGGTCACGGGCTTCATCAGATTGCGCTCGATATCGACGGCGAGCGCCTTGAGCGGCGAGATGTAAAGCGTGTGGATGCCGGTAAAGGCTTCGCCCGGTTTCTTGGCGCCTCGCTCGGTGAGTTCGGTCAGGGACGGGAGGAAGCCGGCCAAGGTCTTGCCGGCGCCTGTCGGCGCGATCAACAGCAGGCTTTCGCCGGCGCGCGCCCGCCCAAGCAGCTCCAGCTGATGGGCGCGCGGGTTCCAGCCCTTTTCACCGAACCAACGGAGAAAGGGAGCAGGCAAAAGGGACAAGGTGGAATCAGCGGTGCTCACTGCGCCAAGGTAGTGGACGCAAAGGGAAAAAGAAGGGGGATGTGACCTGCACCCTTAGTGCGGCGGGGTCATGCGACCATCGCGCAGGGCGCGCGCCGCCCACAGGCCGGCAACCATGACCATCGTGGAAACGAGCGCGGGGGCAAGATCACCAGCGGCCGGTGTCGCCACGGAAAAATTGTAGGCCGTGTGCCAAAGCGCGCAGACGAGGATGGAGTGCTGGAATTTCAGATAAAGCCAGGACAGGACGAAGGCACCGAGAAGAAGCCCGATCGCCCAGCCGACAAGGGCGGGACCAATCATGTCGGCCATGTTGCGGTGAACGAAGAACAGGGGCAGATGCCAGATGAGCCAGAGCAGGGAAACCCAGAGGGTCGCCTTTAGCGCCGAGCGGTCGATCGCCAGCCACTCGAGCGCATATCCCCGCCACCCGACCTCTTCACCAAAACCATTGAGCAGAAGAACGAGGACAATCGTCATCGACCATCCGATTGCTGGTGGCACCCCCGGATAACCAAAGAAGGCGTCTGGCGCCGGCCAGTCCGTCCCCCGGACGCGGTCAATCAGGATCGCAAGGACCAGCAGCAGGAGCGGGAGAAGGACAAGTAACAACGCCAGCCAATGGCGCACCGGCAGACGCAGGCATCTGCGCAAGAGATCGATCAGACCTGTCCTGCCTTCGAAAACTGCCGTCGAGGCCATGGCTCCGACAAGCGGCCCGGCGAGGCCTGGCAGATGTGTTGCTGGCGAGTCCGGCTGTACCATCTGCCCCGTGAGGAACATCCATCCCCAGTAGGTCCAGGAGAATGCCAGGGTAGCGCCGTAGAAGACACCCAGGCGTGCCAGGAGAATTCGGGAGTTGGCGGAGGGATCAACCGACAAGAGCGCCCTACCTCAGCGCGATATACCGATCGGAGCGGTGATTGATCGCCAGAAACAGGTTCAGCACGACGGCGCCGATCACCGAATAGAACACCACGCTCGGGCTGACGACCGCGAAGGCCAGCGCCATGACGCAGAGGTCGAAGGCCAGTTGCACAAGCCCTGCACGAATGCCGAAGCGATCCTGTATGTAGACTGCGAGAATGCCGAGGCCCCCGAGGCTCGCCCGGTGGCGGTAAAGTGCCAAAAGTCCGAAACCGAGCAGCAGACCACCGAGCACGGCAGCCCAGACCGGCGCGATGCTCTCGATCACCAGGAACCGGCTTTCGATTTCAACCAGGAAGGAGGTCAATCCGACGGCGACGAAAGTCTTGATGGTAAAGTCGAGGCCGACGCGGCGGAAGGACAGAATGTAGAAGGGAAGATTGAGCAGGAAGAAGAGCAGACCAAAGCTCCAGCCGCTCCAGTAGTGCAGGACAAAGGCGAGACCCGCCATGCCGCCGGTCAGTAGGCCGACCTTGGCGAGGAAGTACAGCCCGAGCGCCGCAATGAGGCTGCCGGCCACGAGGCCCTGCAGATCTTCCGCCGGCGTGTGGCGGGTCGGATTGGAATTCCAGATGCCCAGCATGCTCGTCATTTGCGCCATCACATCTCTCCGGAAAACGAGGCCTCCCGAGTGCAAATGCTACGCGAGAATCCCAGCTTCGCAAGAGCGATGGGTCAGGAAACCTGACCTAACGATCAAATCGCAAGAATGCTGCTTTTCAGGGCCTTCTCGACGCAAGAAACAGGATGCCGGAGACCGGTTTGCCGGCATCCATGCGAATGGTCGTCCGCCGCAGTTTCAGAAGGTCAAAGCCGTTTTCGGAAAGACGCGTCCGCACATGCGGCTCGGTGTGGGCGTAACGGAGGCTCGGCGCGAGCTGGAACCCCTCTCCGTCACCCGCATCCTCGACGGAAAATGCAAACAATGCGTCAGGCTCGGCGAGTGCCGCTGCAAGCATAAAGGCATTGCCGAGATCGCCGAGATACATCAGCACATCGGCAGCCGAAACGAGACCGGCACGCGCCTCCCGAAGCCCTTCGACGAACAGGCCCGATGCTGCCGCATCCAGAGACAGATCCGCCTTTGCCAGGAGATCGTAAAGCTTCTTCTCTCCGGCCTTGGCCAGCATGTTGAGCGAGAGATCGAAGCCTTCCAGCCTGTCCGTGCGCTCGCGGATTTCGGCGCCGAACAAACCCGTGCCGCAGCCGAGGTCGACGGTGGTTGCAAATCTTTCCGGATGATGCTCGGTCACCAGGGCGGCAAGCTTGGCCGGCACCGTATAATCGAGCCGCTCGACCAGTGCCTTGTCGAAACGATCGGCGTAGTCATCGAACAAGGCTTCGACATAGGCGCTTGGCGGCGCGTCCGGAACGTCTTCGGCTCCGAGAAGAGCGAGCTTCAGCCGCGCGCCAAAAAGGTCCTCGGCATCCCGCTCCAGCACCTTGCGCAGCGCCGCCACGGCCTTGTCCTTCGCGCCCACCTTCTCCGCATAATCGGCGAGACGCACGAGACCCGCAGGCCAGTCGGGGGCCAGTTCGAGGGCCTGCTCCATCAGTTCGACAGCCGCCTCATGTTCGCCATTGTCGGCAAGCATGCGGGCGTAGTCGGCGCGGCGATCGGCGATCACGTCGCCGGATGAGAATTGCGTGGGATGCATCGGCCCGTTCCTCAGTGCCTTTCCCGAAACGGCAAGGCGCGCGGTCTTGACCGATCGGCGGAAAAAACTCAAGTCCTATCGGCAGGACCGCATCCGGCGGCTTGCGCGGACAGGGCGGTGCGTCCATATCTCTCGGTATCAACAGGAGACAGGCATGGCAGACGGCATCAATCGATTTCTCGGCGACACACCCGGCAGAACGCTGGTCAAGCTGATCGTCGTCTCGCTGATCGTCGGCTTCGTGATGGCCGTCTTCGGTCTGGAGCCGATGGATCTGATCAACGGCATCCGCTATTTCATCATCGATCTCTGGCACACCGGTTTCGATGCCTTGGGGCGCGTCGGACAGTATTTCCTGATCGGTGCGACGGTGGTCATCCCGGCCTTCATCATTCTGCGCCTGTTCGCCTCGCGGAACTGATCGCCGATGACAATACCCTCCCTGCCGCGCCGGCGGCTGCTTCTTCTGTCCGCAGGTGGCCTTGCCGCTGCCATGGCCGGATGCCGTACGACCGACGTCCTATCCCCAACCGACGGCCAGTCGCGGGTTGAGACGGAGGCAGCGCTCGCCATGGTCAACACACTTCGCCAGTCTCGCGGGCTTTCGGCGCTCAGCCGCAACCCGCAGGCCGAAGCCGCTGCGGTTGCCCAGGCAAAACGTATGGCCCGCGCCGGACATATGTCTCACCTGATCGGTTTCAACGACAGTTTCGCGGCCCGCATGAAGGGGCATAGTGTGCCCCTGCCCGCTGCCGAGAACATCGCGACGGGCCAAAATACGGTCCAGCGCGCGGTGCAGGCCTGGATCGATTCCAAGCGGCATCTCGACAACATGCTCGGCAAGTTCAACGGGCTCGG
This sequence comes from Hyphomicrobiales bacterium, assembly GCA_900473805.1. GTDB lineage: Bacteria > Pseudomonadota > Alphaproteobacteria > Rhizobiales > Rhizobiaceae > Allorhizobium. The sequence goes on from UCMS01000008.1 coordinate 285,831, forward strand.
CGTTGCGGTCGCCTGGGATGCCTCTTCCGGTAACCGGCCTTATTGGGCCATGGTGCTCTCGGCCTGAGTGATTCCCCGCTCCGGTCCCTGCCGGAGCATTCGATGAGCCATCCCTCCATTCCATCCCGTCACATCGAGGTTTCCCACCGGAGCGTGCTGGCGATCGCGGTGCCGATGACTCTCGGCTTCGTCACGACGCCGCTGCTCGGGCTGACGGACACCGCTGTCGTCGGGCGCTCCGGTTCGGCCGAAGCATTGGCCGGCCTTGCCATCGCCGCCGCTCTCTTCGACCTGCTCTTCGCCAGCCTCAATTTTTTGCGCGCCTCGACCACGGCCCTGGTAGCCCAGGCGCAGGGGCGGGGCGAAACGGACGAGCTTTTTGCAGTGTTCTGGCGCTCCATCGCGCTGTCCGTCGGCTTCGGTCTGCTGATCCTGCTCATGGCGCCGTTGATCATCCATGGCGGACCTGTCCTGATGGGCGCCAGCGGCGACGTCCAGACGGCGGCAGCCACCTATATCGGCATCCGCATTTTCGCCGCGCCCGTCACGCTGTGCAATTTCACGCTGCTCGGCTTCGTCCTCGGACGGGGATTGGGATCGGTCGGTCTCGCGCTGCAGCTCCTGCTCAACGGCGTCAATATCGCCATGTCGATCCTGCTCGGCATCACCTTCGGCTACGGCATTGCCGGGGTCGCCTGGGGCACGGTCATCGGAGAAACGATCGCCTTGCTTGCGGGCCTCGGCTTCGTCTTCTGGCGTTACGGTGCCGCAGCCTTTCCGCGCATGTCGATGCTAACCGATGGCGCCAAGCTTATGGCGCTCTTCCGGCTCAACCGGGACATCCTCATCCGCACCTTCTCGCTGATCACCGCCTTCACCGTGATGACCCGCATCGGCTCCGGTTTCGGTGCTATCACGCTCGCCGCCAACGCCGTGTTGATGAACTTCTTCATGATCGCGAGCTTTTATCTCGACGGGATGGCGACAGCCGCAGAGCAGATCGTCGGCGAGGCGGTCGGGGCGCGCCAGCGCAAAGCCTTCGTCAAGGCGGTCCAGCTCACGGGCCTCTGGTCCTTCGGCCTCGCGGTTGCCAGCGTGTTCTTCTTCCTCGCCTTCGGGAACGCGATCATCGGTTTCATCACGACGGCTGGCGATGTCCGGGCGCTCGCCGAAAACTATCTGCCCTATGCGGCCCTAACCGCCCTCACCGGCGCGCTCGCCTTCCAGATGGACGGCGTCTTCATCGGCGCCACCTGGTCGTCGGAGATGCGCAACATGATGATCCTGGCGCTTCTCGGCTATCTCGCAAGCGTGGCCGCCCTCGTGCCGCCTCTCGGCAATCACGGCCTGTGGATCGCGCTCAACGTGTTCCTGGCGTTGCGCGGCCTGCTGCTCCTGTCACGCTTGAAGGCGAAGACGGATCAGACCTTTGCCGCCAGCCAGTGATCCAGCCTGCTGTCGCGTAGCTCACGGATATTCGACACTCCCTCGCGGTCAAGCAGGGACGACAGGCCTCGCAAGATGCGCCCAGGCAACGCCGGCCCTTCATAGACCATGCAGGAATAGAGCTGGACGAGATCGGCACCGGCACGGATCTTCTCGAGCGCCGTTTCGGCCGACGAGACACCGCCTACCCCGATGATCGGCAGGTTGGGACCGACGCGCTTGCGCATGCGGGCGAGTACGGCCGTGGACTTGTCGAACAGCGGCGCGCCTGAGAGGCCGCCGGCTTCGGCCGCATGCGTGCGGTCCGACAGGCCATCCCGTGACAAGGTCGTGTTGGAGACGATCAGGCCGTCAAGATCATGGGCTAGCGCCACCTCGGCAATGTCGTCCATGCCTTCTTCGGTCAGATCGGGGGCGATCTTCAGGAAAACCGGCAGGCGCTTGCCGGCGCGGATCGCCTCTTCCGAGCGGGCGGCGAGAACAGCCGACAAAAGCGCATCAAGGCTTTCCTTGGCCTGCAGGTCGCGGAGGCCGGGCGTGTTGGGCGAGGAAATGTTGGCGGTAAAATAGCCGGCGACGGAATAGAAGCGGCGGATGCCGGCGACATAATCGGCGATCCGGTCGGTCGCATCCTTGTTGGCGCCAATGTTGACGCCGACGATGCCGGGCCGGCTGGCACGTGCGGCGAGGCGTGAGAGCGCCGCTTCATGGCCGCCATTGTTGAAGCCCAGGCGGTTGATCACCGCGCGATCGCGCTCCAGCCGGAAGATCCGCGGCTTCGGATTGCCGGCCTGCGCCTTCGGCGTCAACGTACCGACTTCGGCGAAACCGAAGCCGAGCGCCAGCAGGGCATCCGGCACTTCCGCATTCTTGTCATAGCCGGCGGCCATGCCGAGCGGATTTTCGAACCGTATGCCCGCCACCGTCTGGATCAGACGTGGATCAGCGTTCAAACGGCAGGCCGGCACAAGGCCCGATTTCAGCGCCGCGATCGACAGGCCATGGGCCGTTTCCGCATCAAAGAGAAACAGGCCGCGCCGGCCGAGCGAAAAAAGATCGGGCATGATCACGCCTCCTGGAATTCAGCTGGGAAGACATGGGCGCCGTCGGACCCGAGCGGCAGCGGCTTTTCCCAGAGCACGGCATCGAGCGGCAGATCGGCGAACAGATGCGGGAAGAGATCGCCGCCCCGCGACGGCTCCCATTTCAACGTTTCGCCGAATACGGACGCGTCGACCGCCACCAGCAGCAGGTCGGCTTCGCCGGAAAAATGCAGCCGCGCCGTCTCGACAGCTTGGGCGCCCGTCGAAAAATGAATGTAGCCGTCCTTGCGATCGATCGGCGCCCCCTGGAAAACGCCCGTCTTTCGTGCGTCTTGCCATAATTCTCGCGGCACTATCTTGTATATGGTCTTCACGGCCCGGTTCCTCGCTGATGATCAGGCATCGGGCTGCGGTTTGCCGCAAACCGCCGCAAATGTCCACGCCAGGGCGTCCGTCGTTCGGAGCAAAAGGAGGAGACGATGCGTTTTTCCAGGTTCCTGGGCGTGTCGCTCGCCACAGCCGTTCTCGCTTTCGCCGTGTCGACGTCGCTCGCCATCGCACAGGATGGCGGAACCGATCGCTATACGCTGGAAAAATCCGAGAGCGGCTTTGTCAGGCTCGATCGCCAGACCGGTGCCGTGACGCTCTGCACCGAAACCGAGGGCACACTCACCTGTCGGATGGGCGCCGACGAGCGGGCGGCCTATGATGCCGATCTCGCCCGGCTGGAACAGCGCGTAACCGCGCTCGAACGACAACTTGCCTCCGCTCCTCGAGCCACCGGCGAACCTCTTCCGAGCGATGCCGAAATCGACCGTTCGATCGGCATCATGGAGCGCTTCATGCGCGCCTTCTTCAACCTCGTGCAGGAATTTCGCAGCGAAGAGGCAAAGCCCCTGCCCGACCGAACGTGACGCCTCGTCCCTGCGTGAGCGTATTCCGTGAACAGCCCTTGCCTACAACCATTGTCTAGTGGCGCAGCAAGCGCTAAAAGATAAGAACGCGATCACGCGCAAATGACATCGCTCTTGGGAGGGGGCTTTGACATGGCTGCATCGACCTTCATTATCGCCGACGATCATCCGCTGTTCCGTGGTGCACTGCGCCAGGCGGTCACCGGTATCGACGGCACCCAGACCATCATCGAGGCCGGCGATTTCGAGGCCGCGCGCAAGGCGGCGGCAAGCCATCCGGACGCGGATCTGATGCTGCTCGATCTCGCCATGCCCGGCGTTTCCGGCTTTTCCGGGCTGATGTCGCTCAGGGCCGAATTCGCCAGCCTGCCGCTGGTCATCGTCTCGGCCACCGACGATCCCGTTACCATCCGACGGGCACTCGAACTCGGCGCGTCCGGTTTCATCTCGAAATCGGCCGGGATCGAGGATATCCGCGCCAGCATCCAGTCCGTGCTGGAGGGGGATATTGCCACCCCGGCCAGTTATGCCGGCGGGCAGGAAACCGACCCCGACGTCGCCGATCTGATCAACCGTCTGCGCACGCTCACGCCGCAGCAGAGCCGCGTACTCGGCATGCTGGGCGAGGGGCTGCTCAACAAGCAGATCGCCTATGAGCTCGGCGTCTCGGAAGCGACCATCAAGGCGCATGTGTCCGCGATCCTGTTGAAGCTCAAGGTGGACAGCCGGACCCAGGCCGTGATTCAGCTCGGCAAGATCAACATGGCCATGGTGGCTTGATTCGGCTTCGGCCCGAGGATTTTATTCCTTTTTGCTTTACTCGCAGGCCCCGCTCCAGTATTGTTCTTGCGATGGCCGGTTAGGATCATTCGACCTTCCGGCGCCGGGTGGGGCGCGAAGATGCTTTCGCATGACAGCATATGGGCCGCGATTGACAGGCTGGCGGAGCAGCATGCGCTGACGCCGTCCGGTCTCGCGCGTCGTGCCGGTCTCGACCCCACCTCTTTCAACAAATCCAAGCGCGTCGGGGCGGACGGGCGGATGCGCTGGCCGTCAACCGAGTCCATCTCGAAGGTGCTGGAGGCAACCGGCGCCAGCCTCGACCAATTCATGCGCTACGTGTCTCCGGAAGGCCTGCGGGCGCGCCAGATTCCCGAAGGCTCCTTTCCGCCCCAGGCAAGCTCGATTCCCTTGCTCGGCATGGCGCAGGCCGGTGCCGGCGGCTTTTTTGATGACGGCGGCTTTCCTGCCGGCCAAGGATGGGATCTCGTCGAGTTTCCGGCCGCACCCGGCCGCAACAACGGTGTCTATGCGCTCGAAGTCCAGGGCGAGAGCATGAAGCCGCTCTACCGGGACGGCGATATCCTGATCGTCGAGCCGGGCGCACAGGTCAGGCGCGGCGACCGTGTCGTGGTGAAGACGCGCGAGGGCGAGGTCATGGCCAAGATCCTTGCACGCCAGAGCGCCAAGACAATCGAGTTGCAGTCCCTCAATCCCGAACATCCGCCGCGCAGTCTCGAGATGAGCGACGTGGAATGGGTGGCGCGGATCATCTGGGCAAGCCAGTAGGAATTGCGACCTATGCGACGCACCCTCACCTTGATCGCGGGCGTGGCCGGGCTCCTTCTCTGGGGCTTCCTGGTGGTCACCGCCGGCCAGAGCTTTCGCGAGGATCCGGTCGATTACGACATGCAGGATCTCGACGTTCCGGATCCTGCAGAACTCGACTTGCCGGATGTCAGTGCTGCGCCTGCGGTCCCGGCAGCGCCCCCGACAGAGACGGCTGATCTCAAACCCCGGCGCCAGGTGCGGGCGATCGAGCCGCAGCAATTCGCTTCGCCCGCCTTTGCCGACACCGGCGATCTCGAACGGGTGGAGGCGCGGGCGCCGCTTGCCGACCCGCCGAAACGCGCCAAGGCCAAGGTGGTTCTGCTGCATCGACCGACCAGCCTGCAGGCAGGTGTCATCGGGTTCGGGGAAAGCCAGACGCTGAGGCTGGTCGACATCACGGCAACGGAACTTGATCGCAGCTGCCGAGATGCCACGAACGCCACCTGGCCCTGCGGGGTGATGGCCCGCACACAGCAGCGGCTGTTCATCCGCAACCGCTCGCTCGCCTGCGAAACTTCAAGCACCGCCTGGCAGGGCGAAATCCGCACACGGTGCTGGATCGGATTGCAGGACGTGTCCGCCTGGCTTGCCAAACAGGGCTGGGCCGAGGCGGAGCCCTCATCCTCTCTTGCCCCTCTGACCGAACTCGCCCGCGCCGAAAGACGCGGGCTTTTTGGTGAGGCGGTGCGCTAGAGGTTCTCCTGCCCGCGCACAGACCCTGCCGTTCCACCCTGCCCGGTGTGATGAAAGGACGGTCACTTCGCTTGAAAGGCGGCCCGCCACTTCCTACTCTCTCGCGAGACACTGAAGCCAGCAACAGGAACAACACATTCATGACCAACCACGTCTCCCCGCAAGAGGCCCTGATCTTCGTCATGGTGATGGCGTCTGCGGTCGACAATGCCATGGCCGAGACCGAACTGGTGCGCATTGGCCAGTTGATCGACATCCTGCCGGTTTTCGACGATTTCGAGAAAGAGGACCTGCTCGACGTGTCGCAGCGATGCGCCAAGATCCTGGCCGGCCCGGAGGGGCTTGAGATCGCGTTGGAGACAATCCGAGACGCGCTGCCGGAAGCGCTGCACGAGACGGCCTATGCGCTGGCCGTCGAAATCGTCGCCGTCGACCTCTCGGTCAAGCGGGAAGAACTGCGTCTCCTGGAACTGCTGCGTGACCGGTTCCGGCTCGACAAGCTCACCTGTGCCGCGCTCGAGCGCAGCGCATCGGCCCGATACCGGCGCATCTAGGTTCTTCGCGTCCGGAACCTCAATAAAGTCCGGCGGGGAAATAACGCAGATAGATTTCTTCGAGCCTGCCGTTTTTCGACAGGGCGGCCAGTCCGCTTTCCAGCGCCGCGGCAAGATTTTGATCCTTGCCTGCGACCATCACGGTCATGCCTTCTCCCAGATGGGCCTCCGAAAGATAGGCACCATCGAGGAAGACACAGCAATTGCCCGCCGCCGGGCTCTGCATCCAGAAGGAGAGTTGCAGCGCGTCGGCAAAAACGGCATCAATGCGCTTGTCGCGCATCGCCTGCATCATGCTGTCGCGATCCTTGAAGGGGACCGGGCGGATATCCGGAAAGAAAGCCTTCATCATCGCCGCATGGGCGGTGTTTTCGACCACGCCGACCGGTCGCCCGAACAAGGCACCTGCATCTGCGCGGGTGAGCCGCTTCTCACGGTTGACCAGGAACCGTGCCGGCAGCAGCAGATAGGGCCTCGTAAAGCGGAACCGTTCGCGCAGCTCCGTCGTCACCGCCACACCCGCGAGGACCGCTTCGCCCTGCCCCGCATCCAGCGCATCCGCCAGTTGCTCATACGGCAGAGCCTGAATCTGACAGCGCGTCTGCATGGCGAGTTCTTCACACAGGGCACGGGCGAGATCGACATGGAAGCCTGAAAGTCTGTCCGCCTGATCGATAAAGTTGAACGGAGGGAAGTCCGTCGTCGTCAGGAAACGCAGGCGCAGCATGCCGCTGATGTCGGGCCGGACAAGCCGCTCCCGGGCGTCGAACAACACCGGCAGGTCTTCGGTCGCCCGCCCGTGCAAGGTCGCATCATCTTCAGACTGCCCAGCAGCCCCTTGCTGGGCCGGTGCATGCGTCGCCGACAAGGGTAAAACCAAGGCGAGCACAAGAATCCGTCGCCACAACCCGACAAAATCTAGGGATGAAACTTTAGCGCGCATCTCTATCATCTTCTACCGGGGAAAGTGGGGGCGTCATCGCGATCCGGTGATGTTTATCAGGTTGGTTTGGACGAGGGAATACGGCCCGCGGCTGATTGCCGTGCGCCAACCACCAGCGGTGAGTACACAAGACCCGGACCAGAGCATCGCTCCCGGTTCGGGCACCACGGCGTCGCTTCGGGAAGAAGCCAGGCTTTTGCACACCCTCGGCATTTCGAAGCCGCTGCTGGCGCGCATGGCGCGCACCGCCATGCAGCGCGGAACGACGATCGAAGCCGAACTTCTGGCCAGCGGCGAAATCGACGAGGACGCGTATTTTGGCGGCCTCGCACGCATGTACGGCCTGCCTTTTCTGGCCGAGATTCCCAGCGAACTCGTGATCGATCACCGCGCCATCGACAGCCAGCTCGTCGAGCCGCGCATGCTTAGGCTGCATCATCCCGATCGTCCGCCGGTCATGGCGATCGTGCCGACCATCACCCAGATCGAGAGCATGGGTGCAAGGCTGAAACGCAGCGGGAGCCTCATCGAAGCCTGCGTCACCACCACACCTTCGGCGATCCGGCGGGCGGTCTGGCGGGTCGGCGAAGCACGACGGGCGCACAACGCCGTGCACCGGCTTTTCGACACGGCGCAACCGCTTTCTGCGCGCCTGGTGGTAACAGGAGATCAGGGTTTTCTCGCCGGTCTCTTGCTTTGCGTCGCGACCATCGCCGCGACCGTGGCACCGCATGTCAGTCTCGACCTCGCCCATTTCCTCGTCTCGGCCTTCCATCTCGGCGGCCTTGCCCTGCGTGTGTTCGTTGTCGCTTACGGTCAGAACCAGCCACGGACGATAAAATCCGAGGACGGTGCCGGACCGTTGCCGGTCTATACGGTGATGGTCGCGATCTATCGCGAAGCGGCCGTCATTCCGCAATTGCTCGCAGCGCTCAGTGCCCTCGACTGGCCAAAAAGCCGTCTCGACATCAAGCTGGTCTGCGAAGCGGATGACGAAGACACGCTGGCTGCCATCCGCGCGGCGCGACCGGGACCCCATGTCGAGGTTGTCGAGGTTCCCGCCATGGCCCCCCGCACGAAACCGAAAGCCCTGACCTATGCGCTCGCCGGGGCGCGGGGCAGCTTCGTGACGATCTACGATGCGGAAGACCGTCCGCACCCGCAGCAATTGCGGGAGGCCTATCAGAGTTTCTGCCTGGGCCCGCCGGACCTCGTCTGCCTGCAGGCCCCGCTGGTGATCGCGAATGCCGGCGAAAGCTGGATCAGTGCGATCTTCGCGCTCGAATATTCCGCCCTATTCCGACGCCTTCTGCCCGCGCTCGGTTTTCATCGGATGCCCCTGCCGCTTGGCGGAACCTCCAATCATTTTCGCACGCGCGCTCTGATCGAAAGTGGCGGCTGGGACCCCTACAATGTCACCGAGGACGCCGATCTCGGCATGCGGCTCTACCGAATGGGCTACCGTGCCGCAACGCTGACGCTGCCGACATTCGAGGATGCGCCGGTGAGCTTCCGGGTTTGGCTCGGACAACGCACCCGCTGGTATAAGGGCTGGCTGCAGACCTGGCTGGTGATGATGCGACAGCCCGTCCGAACGGCACGAGAGATGGGCTGGATCTCCTTTGTCGTCTCGCAATTGCTTGTCGGCGGCATGCTGATTGCCGCGCTGAGCCATCCCGGCATGCTGGTCTTTGTTACGCTGTCGATCCTGTCGCTCATGCAAATACCAGCGCCGCAGCCCGGCGTATTTACCTCCATGATGCTCGGCATCGACATCCTCAACATCATCGGCAGCTATGCGGTGTTCTTCGCGCTCGGCGCGACGCCGATGAGCGATCGCGAGAAGAAGGGCATGGGCTGGAAATGGGCGATGGTCCCGGGCTACTGGATGGGCGTGTCGCTTGCTGCGTGGAAGGCCGTGATCGAACTTCGGCTTCGGCCCTTCTACTGGAACAAGACGCCGCACAGCCCAAGCCGGGTGGCCATTGCTCAGCGCAAGAATTCTCTCGCCAGTCCCTCGTCTTCCTCCGAGAGGTCGTGAGCGGCAGCCACGCGCGCGAAGGTGACCGCTGCGCCTGCCGCATCGAGGCGATCTGCAAGCCGCTCGGCGTGTTCCCGGTAGGGATCGTCGTTACCCGCCACGATCAACACTGCGGTTCCTGCGAGGTCGCCGCCCGACACGGCATCGAGAACCGGCATCGGTCGCAACAGGACCGCCCGGCGGACAACACCTGGATCGAGTTCGATCGCCGCCGCCAGCAGGTTGGCCCCGTTCGAATAGCCGAGAAAGTCGGTCTTCTCGGGCAGCAAGCGGTAGGCCTCCACTGCCTGCTCGACAAAGGCGGAAAATGCTGCCGCTTCGGCGCGGATATCCGCCTCGTCGAACTGCAATGGCCCGAACCGGCGGAAGAAGCGGGCGACACCCTCCTCCGTTGCCCGACCGCGCAATCCGATCAAGGTTGCGGCCGGCAGCAGCTTGCGGCCAAGGGGCAAGAGGCTCGCCTCGTTGCCGCCGGTGCCATGCAACAGAACAAGCGTCGATCCGTCCGGGGCATCCGCTTCGTGGATACGATGCACGAACGGCAGATCCCGATACAAAATGCGTGGCTCGCCCGGCAGGCCGAACTGCGGCAGCATGGGTACGATGTCCTCCCGACGGAGACGAAAATGGTCGGGAATGAACAGCTCGGTTCCCAGTTCATCCAACGACTCGTCGACCAAGAAGCCCTCCCCGTCATCGGTCGCAAGTTCGATCAATCCGCCGGCCGGTTCGCGGACATAGAGGGAATAGAAGTATTTGCGGTCGTGGACGTTGACGGCATCGATCCCCTCAGCCGAGAGCGCCTTTACCTCGGCGTCGACAGCGGCGACATCCGGCAGGCGCAGCGCCACATGGTCAATGGCACCGGTGCCAGGGGCAGCCGGCCAGAAACCGGTCGCATCCCTCACATCGATGATCTGGCCGCTCTCCGAGGTCATTCTGGTGATGCTGCCCTGAGTGTCTGCCGCCACGAAGCCGCCGTGGCGGCTCAGGAACGCGGTCGTCTCGGCTGGATGCTCGGAAAGAAGCGTCGCGCCCCGCAAGGCGATGATCGCGTCGCCTACGTCGACACCTCTCAGGGCCCAGGGCGTGCCACCGACAACCGCGCCGGTCCCGACCAGCTTGACGATGATGCCGTCCGGATCCTTCAGGCGCAGCACCGGCTCGCCAAATTCCATGAGCGGCCCTTCGCTGCCGATGCCGAACTGCAGCGCACGGGTCAGCCAGAAGCCGATTACCGACGGACTGATGGCGAAGGCGATCTCACTCGCCGCACCATGGCCCACACGCCCCGGAGACCCGTCTTCCCAGGCGAGGAAGGAGACGAGCGAGCCGGGGCTCGCCACCGCATCGCCGTAGAAGAGATGGAGCTGTGCCGCATCCTCGAAACCGCCGGTGCGCTTGACGAGACGCAGGCCGAGAAAGCCGCAATAGAAATCGACATTGGCCTGGATCTTGCGGGTGATCGCCGTGATGTGGTGCAGGCCGCTGGTCATGCTCGTCTCCCTGTTCTACCCTCCCTTACAACAAATCACGACGAGGAAAAGACATGGTGACACTGCTCGGCATTTCGGGAAGCCTGCGCAAGGGCTCGCTCAACACGGCGCTGCTCAAGGCCGCGACAGAGATCAAGGGCGAGGGCTACACGCTGGAAGCGGCCGGCATTCACGGCATTCCGCTCTATGACGGCGACCTCGAAGAGGCCGAAGGCATTCCCGCCGCCGTCACCGCGCTGAAAGACAAGATCATCGCCGCCGACGGCGTGATCCTGTTCACGCCCGAATACAACAACGGCATCCCTGGCCCCTTCAAGAATGCCATCGACTGGCTGTCGCGCCCCTCGTCCGACACGGCAAAAGTCTTCGGCGGCAAGCCCTTCGCCCTCGTGGGTGCCTCACCCGGCAACTTCGGCACGCTGCTCAGCCAGAATGCCTGGCTTAGTGTGCTGCACACGCTCGGCTGCCGGGTGTTTTCAGAGAAGCGGCTGATGGTGTCGCGGGCGCATACGCTCTTCGATGCCGAGGGTAACCTGACGGACGAGGCCACGGCCAAGCGGTTGGGGGATTTGCTGGCGGCGTTTGGGCGGTTTACGGGAGACAGATGAAGAAAAGCTGGAGCGGGTGAAGGGAATCGAACCCTCGTATTCAGCTTGGGAAGCTGCTGCTCTACCATTGAGCTACACCCGCGACGGGGAGAGGAATCCAACAGTTCGCCGCCGGTGTCAAGCGGCGGCGGCTGGGTTTGCCGGTGCCTTTGTTACTCCGGCAGGCGGAAATGCTTGGAGAGTTTCAACCCCTGCGCCTGGTAGTTGGAGCCGAGGCCCGTGCCGTAGAGGCCTTCGGGGCGTTCCTGCATGTGCTCGTAGACCAGGCGGCCGATGACCTGGCCGTGTTCGAGGATGAAGGGCACTTCGTGACTGCGAACCTCCAGCACGGCACGGCTGCCGGAGCCACCGGCCGGGGCATGGCCGAAGCCGGGGTCGAAGAAGCCGGCGTAGTGGACGCGGAATTCGCCGACCAGCGGATCATAAGGCGTCATCTCGGCGGCATAGAGCGGCGGCACGTGCACGGCTTCGTTCGAGACGAGGATGTAGAATTCATCCGGGTCGAGGATCAGTTCGTCGCGGCCGCGGCTGTGGAGCGGTTCCCAGAAATCCAGCACATCATGGGCGCCCTTGCGGTCGACGTCGATGACGGATGTGTGGTGTTTGCCGCGATAGCCGATGAGGCCATCGGGTCCGGACCCCTTGAGATCGATCGACAGCGCGATGCCGCCGCCGGAGACGTTGGGCATGTCGCTTGCGACCAGAGTTTCGGCCTTGTGCAGGTCGAAGAGTTCGGCTTCCGCCAACAACGCATGACCGACGCGGAAGCGGATCTGCGACAGGCGCGAGCCACGCCGCACGATGATCGGGAAGGTGCGCGGCGAAATCTCCAGATAGAGCTTTCCCTTGTAGCCGGCAGGCACTTTGTCGAATTCCTGCGCGTAATCGACCATCACGCGGGTGAAGATGTCGAGACGGCCGGTGGAGCTCTTCGGGTTCGCTGACGCCGAGATCTCGGCCGGCAGGTCGAGGCTTTCCATCAGCGGCACGATGTAGACGCAACCGGTTTCGAGCACTGCGCCGTTTTCCAGGTCGATTTCGTGCAGGGTCAGACGCTCGAGCTTCTCGGCCACGGTGTGTCCCCGGCCCGGCATGAAGCTCGCGCGAACGCGGATCGCCTTGCCGCCCAGCCTCAGGTCCAGGCTCGCCGGCTGGATCTGGTCGTGGTCGAGCATGGCTTCGCTGATCAACCGTCCCTGGCCGAACAAGGCGCCGATGGCGCGGTCCGCCAGAATGCCGGGTTTAGTGGTCATTTTCTCTATCCTGTTTGGGCTCGACAAAACCAAAGCCCGCCAATTGACGCAAGGCCCGCGAAGGCGTAAGGCAGCCTTATCCCGTGGTGATTTGGCCGGTCGGCTTGCAGCCACGTTAAACAAGTGGCTAAATAGACCGGGTTACTTGTAAACCGGTCCGTTTTTCGCGACCGGTTTTTTTGTGTTCGAAAGGCACGTGCATGAGCAAGAACTGGCGCCCGGCCACCCAACTCGTCCATGGCGGCACGCTGCGGTCTCCCTTCGGCGAAACCTCGGAAGCGATCTTCCTGACCCAGGGTTTCGTTTATGACAGCTCGGAAGCGGCCGAAGCCCGTTTCAAGGGCGAGAACGACGGCTATATCTACGCCCGCTACGGCAGCCCGACGAACGACATGTTCGAGAAGCGCATGTGCCTTCTGGAAGGTGCCGAAGATGCCCGCGCCATGGCGTCCGGCATGGCCGCCGTCGCGGCCGCCGTGCTCTGCCAGGTGAAGGCCGGTGATCATATCGTTGCCGCTCGTGCCCTGTTCGGCTCCTGCCGCTATGTCGTCGAGACGCTCGCGCCGCGCTACGGCGTCGAATGCACGCTGGTCGACGGCCGTGATCTCGCCAACTGGGAAGCCGCCATCCGGCCGAACACCAAGGTGATGTTCCTGGAAAGCCCGACCAATCCGACGCTCGAAGTTGTCGACATTGCCGGCGTGGCGAAACTCGCCAATCAGGTCGGCGCCAAGCTGATCGTCGACAATGTCTTTGCGACGCCCCTCTTCCAGAAGCCTTTGGAACTCGGCGCCCATGTCGTCGTCTACTCCGCGACCAAGCATATCGACGGCCAGGGCCGCTGCCTCGGCGGCATCGTCTTGTCGTCGAAGGAATGGATCGACGAGAATCTGCACGATTATTTCCGCCACACCGGCCCGGCCATGTCGCCGTTCAACGCGTGGACGCTTCTGAAGGGGATCGAAACCCTGCCGCTGCGGGTCAAGCAGCAGACGGCGAATGCCGCCGCGATTGCCGATTTCCTGGCCGAGCAGGGCGCGGTTGCCAAGGTCATCTATCCCGGCCGCAAGGACCACCCGCAGGCCGACATCATCGCCAAGCAGATGACTGGCGGATCGACGCTCGTGTGCTTCGAGCTGAAGGGTGGCAAGGAAGCGGCCTTCAAGCTGCAGAATGCGCTTGAAGTCATCAAGATTTCCAACAATCTCGGCGATGCCAAGAGCCTGATCACCCATCCGGCGACGACCACGCACAAGAACCTGACCGATGAGGCCCGTGCAGAGCTCGGGATCTCCGGTGGAACGGTGCGCCTGTCCTGCGGCATCGAAGACACGGCGGACCTGCTGGAAGACTTCGGTCGAGCGCTGAAAGCGCTTTGACACTCGGCGAACTTCGTCGAAATCCAAAAATATTCAGCCGCAGCCTGGACTGCGGCTGGCCAACCGGCCTTGACGCACACAGTTGCGACGTTATCCCATGCTATAGTTACACTTGACGCTTCGGCGCGTATTGTCGTCGTCGGAGTTTCATGTCGTCATGAACGCAGGCAGATTTCGCAGGGTCCAGGCATGTATCGCGCACTGACACGGGACATCGAGGTTCGGGTCGAACCTTACTATCTCGAGGAACAGTCCGACCCCGATGACAGCCGCTATGTCTGGGGTTACCGGATCGTTATCTCCAATCATTCGCGTTCGACTGTCCGGCTCACCCATCGCTACTGGCACATCACCGACCAGAATGGTCAGGTCGACGAGGTCAGCGGCCCCGGCGTTGTCGGAGAGCAGCCGCGGCTCGATCCCGGCGACAGCTACGAATATTCCTCCGGCTGCCCGCTCGATACGCCATCGGGCATGATGTATGGCAGCTATCGCATGGAGACGGACGACGGCGAGACCTTCGACGTCGATATCCCTGCTTTCTCACTGGACAGTCCGGGCATGCACCGAACGCTGAACTAGGACGGGTTGAGTTCAGTCTCTCCTGACGCTATCAGAACGGGACATCCGCGATGATCAGCGAAAGGTAAACTAAGGCATGAAGCCCGACTTTCTTGTCACCCACAATGGTGGCTTCCATGCCGACGAACTCCTTTCCAGCGTCATCCTCACACGGCTGTTTCCCGAGGCGCGCATCGTGCGCAGCCGGGCGGCGGAATGGATCACGCCCGGGTCGGACCGGATCATCTACGACGTTGGCGGGCTCTACGATCCGCAGGCGCAGATCTTCGATCATCACCAGCGAGGCGCGCCGCTGCGCGAAGACGGCCAGCCCTATAGCTCGTTCGGACTGGTCTGGAAGCACCATGGCCGCGCCTATCTTGCCGCGCTGGGCGTGCCGGAAGCCGATATCGAGGTGGTGCACGGCGACTTCGACCGGAAATTCGTCCTGCCGATCGACCTCATGGACAATGGGGCGCTGAATCCCGCCAGCGCAGGGCCGCTTGCCGGGTTGACGCTGCCGAGCCTGCTCGAAACCTTGAAGCCAGTCTTCGACGAGAAAGATGCCGACGCCGAAGATCGGGGGTTCCAGGCTGCCCTTGCCATTGCGCGTAGCCTGGTCGAAGCGGGCATCGCGCAGCGGGCCGCAAAATCTCGGGCTGAGGCGCTCGTGACCGCCGCAATCGCCCAAACCGGCGACCGCCGGGTCCTGGAACTGCCTTACGGGATGCCGTTCCGCCCGGCGATCGTGAAAGCGGGTGCGGACCATCTTCTGTTTGTCGTTCACCCTCGCGATCGCGATTGGTGCATCACCGGCATCCGGCAGGCGGAGGAAGGGTTCGAACTGCGGGCCGATCTGCCGGCCGCCTGGGCCGGGCTCAGCAATGGCGATCTCGAAGCCGTCTGCGGCGTCAAGGGCGCCACCTTCTGCCACAACGGACGCTTCATCGCCGCAGCTTCCACCCGTGAGGCGATCCTCCGCATGGCGGATCTCGCCGTCAAAACGGCACTGGCCGAACAGGAAGTGATCGGCGAGACCTGAGAGCCCGACGGTCCGACCGATCCTCCGGAGGCGCATGCCGCCGTACGCCGTGGCCGCTTCACATTGCGTCATCCGTCAGGCGAGATCGGGTTCACCCGAGGACCCGAGCCGGTCGATCAGGGTGGCGCTGGCGTGGTTCAGCCCCAGTACGTCAACCGGAATGGCATGGGCACGGAAGCGCTGGGTAACCTTGTCCAGTGCAGCGACGGCTGTGATGTCCCACAGATGCGCGTGGGTAAGATCGATCACCACGCGCAGGTTCTCCGCCTCTCTGATGTCAAAGGCATCGACGAAGAGATCGGCGGAGGCGAAGAAGACCTGTCCGGACACCCGGTAGGTGAGGATGCCCGCAGCGCTGTCGACGACCCTGTCGACCGCCAGCAGACGCGCAACCTTGAAGGTGAAGAAGACACCGCTCAGAAGCACGCCGACCGCCACGCCCAATGCCAGATTGGCCGTGAAGACGGTCACGAGTACCGTTGCCACCATCACGGCGCTCGACATCTTGGGATGAACGACCAGGCTGCGCAGCGAGGACCAGTCGAAGGTATCCACCGACACCATGATCATGATCGCGACGAGAGCCGCGACAGGCACCTGTGAGACCCATGGCTTCAGCAGCACCATCAGAACAAGCAGCAATGCGCCTGCAAACAAGGTCGACAGACGCCCCCGCCCACCATATTTCACATTGCTCACCGTCTGACCGATCATGCCGCAACCGGCAATGCCGCCAAAGAGACTGGCGGCGACGTTGGCGAGACCAAGGCCCGCCGACTCCCGGTCCTTCGAGCTCGGGGTATCCGTGAGGTCGTCGACAACACTCGCCGTCATCATGGATTCCAACAGGCCTACCATGGCGATTGCCAGTGCAGGGCCAGCAATGATCCGGAAGGTTTCCAGCGTCAGCGGAACGGCAGGCCAGGAGAAGGTCGGCAGCGCTTCCGGCAGGTGACCGAGATCCGCAACCGTCAGCACCGGCAGGTTCAACGTCGACGCGCCGATCGTCAGCAGCAGAATGCAAAACAACGGCGACGGGATCGCCCTGGTGAGCCGCGGCACGAGGTAGATGATCGCGAGACCCGCTGCGATCATGGCATAGTTCAGCCAGCCGCCATGCAGGATATGCGGCAGCTGTGCTGCAAAGATCAGGATCGCGAGCGCATTGACGAAGCCGGTGCGGACCGAATTCGACACAAACCGCATGAGGACTCCGAGCCTCAGGATGCCAAAGGCAATCTGGATCAGGCCAGCCAGCAGGCCCGCGGCCAGCAGATAGGGAAGTCCGTGCGCGGCCACCAATGGCGCCACGACGAGCGCGACGGAGCCGGCAGCTGCCGAAATCATCGCCGGGCGACCGCCGGTAAAGGCAATCACGATGCCGATCACGAAGGAGGCGGCGAGGCCGACCTCCGGGTCGACGCCCGCGACGAAGGAGAAGGCAATCACCTCGGGAATGAGGGCGAAAGTCGCGACAGCACCGGCAAGCATTTCACGCAAAGGGTTGGCGGACCACTCGCGACGGTAAGCGATAAAAGATGTCATGAATAACCACAGAATAGGACAACGGGCCGGGACAAGCCCGACAGGGAGAGGGTTGCGTTGCTGAGGTTGTCTGGCGGATCGGCGGCCAGAAAAGCCACCCGGATTTTCACCGGGTCCAAGTGGATGCAGGCTTCCTACCCCCTGGGAACCGCGAAGGCAAGTTCGACCAGACCGCCGGTCAGGCGACCGTCGCGGCACCGCCGGCTTGATCGGCCGCAAGAAGCAGGCTGAACACGTCGCGCTGTGTCATCGGCGTGCCGAACAGATATCCCTGTATCAGTTGCGGCGAGAGAGGCGTCAGCGTCCGCATCTCCTCCTCGGTTTCGACACCTTCCAACACGCATCTCAGATCGAGATTGCGGCACAGGGTGATGATGCCAGCCACGATCTCGCGGGAGGTGGCGCTCTGGGCAACCTTTCGCACGAAGCTCTTGTCGATCTTCACCTTGTCGAGGGGCAACTGGTCCAGATATTCGAAACTCGAGTAACCGGACCCAAAATCATCAAGCGCAATCTTGAAGCCGAGCGCAGACAGATCCTCGAGCAGCACGCGGGCTGCGTCGATGTCCTTCATTACGGCCGTTTCGGTGATCTCGAGCTCCAACCGAGCCGGGACGATCCCACGCGCAGCCACCTGAGCGACGAGCGAGAAGATGAAGGCGCGATCCGCCAGATCCTGGGCCGAGAGATTGAAGGAGATGGTGATCTCGTCGGGCCACAGATCGACAGCGTCGAGCGCCTTGCCAAACAGCACCCGCGTCACGTTCTGGATGAGACCCGCCCGCTCCGCGGCCCGGATGAAGCGATCCGGGCGGACGAGACCCAGTGTCGGACTCTGCCAGCGGGCGAGCGCTTCGAAGCTCACGACCTTCTTGCGGGTGAGATCGAATTGCGGCTGGAACAAGAGATAGAGTTCCTGCTCCAGATTGGCTTCGCGCAGAGCCCGCTCAAGAGCGAGGGACTCCCGCATTTCCGTGTCCTGGTCATCGGTGAAGAGCACCGTATGCCCCCGAGCGAACTGCTTGCCTCGGTAAAGGGCGAAATCGGCCTTCTCGTATATCTCGCGAGCGGTCGTACCCATGGTCGGGAAGCGGGCGAAACCAATGGTACCGCCAAGGGTCAGCTGCAGCGGTTGCATCTCGTATGGACGGCTGATGTCGGCGATCAGAGCATTGCCGAGCGTCTCCACATCGGAGGTTTCACGGCTGCCGATAACGAGTACGGCGAACTCGTCGCCCCCGATACGACCGAACTGGATGTCGTGATCACTGCGATCGCCGAGCCGATCCACTACCTCGCACAGCACACGGTCGCCGACCGCATGACCATAGATGTCGTTGATCGACTTGAAGCCGTCCAGATCGAGGATCCCAAGCCAAAACGGCGTCTTTCCTTCGACAAGCGTATCGATGCGGGCAAAGATCGAGCGACGGTTGGCGATCCCGGTCAGGCTGTCGAGGGCCGCCAGCTGGTCGGCAAAGAGGCGGGCATCGATCTGGCGCAGGATTGCCTTGCGCAGAAGGGTCGCCATGCCGAGCGAGGCAAAGGATGTCGCGACGCCGATAAAGGTGAACTGGTAGGCAATCTCTGGCGACGCTTTCTGGGCAAACCAGAACATGCTGGCGATGGAGACGACGACGCTTGCGAGCGTTGCACGCAACGTAACCCCGGTCGTCGAGAAGACAACGGCCATCAGCACGAAATAGATCAGCTTCTGCTCTTCGAAGTGCAGCAGCATGTAGGCCACGACATTGCCGTACATCAGGGCGTTCGTCGCGAGACCGACAGCTTCAAGCCGCGCAAGCGGTGTGCGACCGGCCGGGAGAAGAACCCAGCGGAACATTGCATAGGCAATCGCCGTTGCGAGGCTCAATCCGCCAAGGATCAGCAGGTGGATCCCTGTTTCGTCTCCCCAATGCCCCCAGGTAACGAAGAGATAATAGGCACAGCCCGGCAGCAGGAAACCCCGCACGATGGGGCGGTATGCATCCGCCATGGCCCGACGGCGGGTGGCGCTGGTCCAGGCATGATACTGGCTCTTCAGGCTGTTCAGCAGGACGGCGGGTGTCCAGATGGCCGCAGGTTCGACCGGGTCAGCGGGCGCGGTCAGTGCGCCTTTCGCCGGATATTTACGAGCATGCAATCCCATCGTCATCCTCAAACCAGGTCTGAGAACAGAGTAAGGGAAGCCTATTTAGAATACATGAATGGCCCGATATCCCCGGCACACGGCATGCCGAGGACAAGCGGCAGCGGCGCGAATGCGCCGGCTGCGGGGAACCACATTACGCCGGCGTCAACTCGTCCGGCGCGTAGTGGTAGCTGGTCGAGCAGAACTCGCAGGTGACGGTGACCCGACCGTCTTCTGTGCTGGATTCGATCTCCTCGGCTGAGAAGCCCTGCAGCACACCCTTGATCTTGTCGCGCGAGCAATTGCAGCGATCCAGCACCGCCTGCGCAGGGAAGGCGCGCACACCGCGTTCGTGGAACAGCCGGAACAGCAAGCGTTCAACACCCACCTGCGGATCGGTCAGCTCGTCGGCATCAATCGTGTCGACCAGCATGCGCGCTTCTTCCCAGGCCTCGTCGCCATGCAGTTCGGCGTCGCGGTCGTCACCGTCCCCGCCATGCAAATCCGGATGTCGCATGCGTTCCGGCGCTTCCGGCAGGAACTGCGCGATCAGGCCACCGGCGCGCCAGGTGCGGCGCGGCTTACCGTTCTCGTCGCGGTCGAAGAGTTCGGCAGCCCCCAGGCGCACCCGCGTCGGGATCTGCTCCGACTGACGGAAATAGACGCCGGCAATATCCTCCAGCGACGTTCCGTCGAGCGGCACGATGCCCTGATAAGGCTGCATGAAGGAGCCCTGGTCGATGGTGAAGGCAAGCACGCCGGTGCCCAGAAGCTGTTCCGGCGACGAGCGGCCGGCGGCAACGGCGTCGGCCAGCGCCTGTTCGTCGAAGCGGGCATAGGCGCGCACATTTTCCGGCGTGGTGAAATCGGCGACCAGCAGGTCGACCGGCCCGTCACCCTTGGTCTGCACGGTGAACTTGCCTTCGAACTTCAGCGACGTGCCGATGAGGACGGTCAGGACGATGGCTTCCGCAAGCAGACGCGCGACCGGCTGCGGATAGGCGTGGCGGTCGAGAATGGTGTTGATCAGCGGGCCGAGTTGGACGGCGCGACCACGCACGTCGAGCCCTTCGACCTGAAAGGGCACCACGCTATCGTCACCGGCGAAACCGAATTCGCCGAGTTCTGCTTGTCTATTCGACATGAATGTACTCCTGGCGTAGGAACGCCCACTCGCAGGGCCTGAGCAGCCCGATCAGAAAGCGCACAGATGGGATCACCTGCGCCAAAGGTCAAGACATCGCCCTGCCCGCTTGCCCCGCGCCTCAGATGGCGCCGAGGCACCAGGCGAGAATGGACTTCTGCGCATGGAGGCGATTTTCCGCCTCGTCGAAGACCACCGACTGGGCGCCGTCGATCACCTCGTCCGTTACTTCTTCGCCGCGATGGGCCGGCAGGCAGTGGAGGAAGAGCGCCTCGTCCTTGGCCTTCTTCATCAACTCGGCATTGACCTGGAAGGGCTGAAAGACGTTGTGCCCGCGCGCCTTGTGCTCCTGGTTCATCGACACCCAGGTGTCCGTGATCACCGCGTCGGCGCCGGCAACGGCACGGTCGGCATCATGGCAGAGCATGATCTCGCCGCCATTGTTGCGAGCCCAGTTGAGGATCTTGTCGTCAGGCTCGGAGCCCAGCGGCACGGCCATGTTCATCTTGTAACCGAAGCGGGCAGAGCCTTCGACCAGCGAATGCAGGACATTGTTGCCGTCGCCCGTCCAGGCGAGCGTCTTGCCGGCGATCGGGCCACGATGTTCCTCGACCGTCAGAATGTCTGCCATGATCTGGCAGGGGTGGGTCAAGTCCGTCAGGGCATTGATCACGGGCACCGTCGCATGCTCGGCCAGTTCCAGCAAACGGGAGTGATCCGTCGTCCGGATCATGATGGCGTCGACGTAACGCGAAAGCACCTTCGCGGTGTCGCCGATGGTCTCGGCACGGCCGAGCTGCATTTCGGTACCCGACAGGAACAGCGTCTCGCCACCCAACTGACGCATGCCGACATCGAAGGATACGCGGGTACGGGTGGATGGCTTCTCGAAGATCATCGCCAGCATCTTGCCGGCAAGCGGCTTGTCGGCGTTGCCGGCCTTCGTCGCCTGCTTGCGGCTGCGCGCGTCGTCCAGCATGTGACGCAGGTCCTGCGCTGAAACGGCGGAGAGATCGAGGAAATGCTTCGGGGATGCCATGAGTTGTACCTGTCTTGACCTTACGCGGTTACTGCGGCCTTGGCCCGGATGTGTTCCGCGGCGCGCTCGATGCGGGCGATGCCCTCGCGGGCCTCGGCGGCGCTGACCGTGAGCGGCGGCAGCAGGCGGATGACGTTATCGCCGGCGGGAACGCCAAGCAGATGCTCGTCTCGCATCGCCATCAGCAATTCGGTGTTGGGAACCTTGGCCTTCATGCCGAGCATCAGGCCCTCACCGCGGACCTCTTCGATGACATCGGGATAGCGATCGCTCAGCGACGCCAGCCCCTGACGGAAGACAAGCGCCACATCCCGGACATGGTCGAGGAAGCCCTCGGCCAGCACGACGTCAAGCACGGCATTGCCGACCGCCATGGCGAGCGGGTTACCGCCATAGGTGGAGCCGTGAGTGCCGGGCTTCATGCCGTAGGCGGCCTCTTCGGTCGCCAGGCAGGCGCCAAGCGGGAAACCGCCACCGATGCCCTTGGCGACAGCCATAAGATCGGGCGTGATGCCGGCCCATTCATGGGCAAACAGCTTGCCGGTCCGGCCGACGCCGCACTGCACTTCATCGAGGATCAAGAGCAGCCCGTGCTCATCGCAAATCGCGCGCAGGGCCTTCAGCATCTCGACAGGGATTGGCCGGATGCCGCCTTCCCCCTGCACGGGCTCGACCAGGATACCGGCCGTCGCGTCCGTGATGGCGGCCTTGACGGCATCGAGATCACCGAACGGGACCTGGTCGAAGCCGGGCGCCTTGGGGCCGAAACCCTCGAGATACTTTTCCTGACCGCCGGCAGCGATCGTTGCGATGGTGCGGCCGTGAAAGGCACCTTCCATCGTGATGATGTGGAACTTCTCCGGATGCCCCTTGGCGAAATGGTAGCGGCGAGCGGTCTTGATCGCGCATTCCAGCGCTTCCGCACCCGAATTGGTGAAGAAGACGCGGTCGGCGAAGGTGACGTCCGTCAGGCGCTTGGCCAGCTTCTCCTGACCCGGCACTTCATAGAGGTTCGACAGGTGCCAGACCTTGTCAGCCTGATCCTTGAGTGCGCCGACCACATGCGGGTTACCATGGCCGACCGAAGTCACGGCGACACCGGCTGCAAAATCCAGATAGCGCTCGCCGGTCTCGGTGATCAGCCACACGCCTTCGCCTCGCTCGAAACGCAGGGGCGCCCGATTGTAGGTCTGATAGAGCGGCGTAGCGTCTGCCATGGCGATTGCATTCCTTCTGCATGCCCGTGCGTTCGACGGGACCGAGCCCGGCGGGCTCGAAACAATTAAAAATGCCGCCTTGCGGCGGCGTCGGCACTATCTGCATTTAACCCTGCAATGTCAACGAAACTTGCGGGATCTCGGCGGTCCGGCACAAAATCCGGCTTGCGACGCACGCGAGTGCCGGAAGTCGATTCCACCTGTTGCATACTTGACTCACTCGGGAAGCAAGTTGGGGAAAACCGGAAAATCGATTCCAGATGATTCCGGCGACTCTTGTCACAGAGTCGGCCGACCTCTAGGTTAAATTTCATTAAGAGATTGCATGCGGCGGAAGTGATCACCGACAGTTACGAGGCGGTTTTGTTTCGAATTCGTTCGAAGCAACGGTGACGGATTCTGCCATGACACACGCGAGCGGCGGAGAAGTATGGCATGAATTGGACTGATGAGCGGGTTGAAAAACTCAAGCGCCTCTGGGCCGAAGGCCTGAGCGCAAGCCAGATTGCAGCACAGTTGGGTGGCGTAAGTCGAAACGCGGTAATTGGTAAAGTGCACCGGCTGAACCTGCCTGGCCGTGCGAAGGCCGGCGGCAGCTCCTCTGCAGCGCGTCCTGCCAAGCGCACCGCCGCACCCCAGCGTCCGGCGAACTTCCAGGCTCGCCCGGCAGCAACCGCTACCCGGACTGTGACCCGTGCAGCCGGCGCGACCCTTCTCAAGGAAGAGATCGAGGTCGAAGCCTTCCAGGAAGTCGAAGTCAGCCGTCCGCTGAATGTCGTCGTGCCGATCTCGCGCCGCCTGGCCCTGACGGAGCTCACCGAACGCACCTGCAAGTGGCCGATCGGCGATCCGATGAAGGACGATTTCCATTTCTGCGGTTGCGAGATCAGCGACGCCTCGCCCTATTGCACCTATCATGCGAAGCTCGCCTACCAGCCGGTCAGCGACCGCCGCAAGGCCGCTCGTTAAGACGAGCGGACGATCATATAGATTTTGGACGGGTCCTTCGGGGCCCGTTTTCTTTTGGCCATGCGCCAAACGAAAGGGCCGCAACGGATTATCCTTGCGGCCCTTTCGTTTGCGTCAAGTGATTGAAGCTTCAGGCTTCCATCGAATAACCCGCACCGCGAACGGTGCGGATGACATCCTGCATGTTGGAGAAATTCAGCGCCTTGCGCAGCCGCCCGACATGCACGTCGACGGTGCGTTCGTCGACATAGATGTCGTGGCCCCAGACGCCGTCGAGCAGTTGCGAGCGCGAGAACACCCGGCCGGGCGAGGTCATCAGGAATTCCAGGAGGCGGAACTCGGTCGGGCCGAGACGGACTTCGCGGCTCTTGCGATGGACGCGGTGGGTTTCCCGGTCGAGCTCGATGTCACCACAGCGCAGGACACTCGAGAGCACTTCCGGCTTGGCCCGACGCAGCATCGCCTTGACGCGCGCCATCAGTTCCGGTGTCGAGAAGGGCTTGACGACATAGTCGTCGGCGCCGGTCGCAAGACCCCTGACCCGTTCGCTTTCCTCGCCCCGTGCCGTCAGCATGATGATCGGCAGGCGCTCCGTTTCCGGCCGGACGCGCAGGCGGCGGCACAGCTCAATGCCCGAGACGCCCGGCAGCATCCAGTCGAGGATCAGCAGGTCCGGCACCCGCTCCTGCAGACGGATCTCGGCCTCGTCGCCGCGCAGGATCGTTTCGACCTCATATCCTTCCGATTCCAGATTGTAGCGCAGGAGGACGCTCAGCGCCTCCTCGTCTTCTACCACGGCAATCTTAGGTTGCATCAGACCATCACCTCGCTGTGGCCAAGGCTCATTCGGTGATCGCACCGACGGAAGACGTCAGGTCTTCCTTCGGCCGTTCGCCTTCCGGCGGCGCACCTGTTGTCATGTAGTAGATGGTCTCGGCGATGTTGGTCGCGTGGTCGCCGATGCGCTCGATGTTCTTGGCGCAGAAGAGAAGATGCGTGCAGCTGGTGATGTTGCGCGGGTCTTCCATCATGTAGGTCAACAATTCGCGGAACAGCGAGGTGTAGATCGCATCGATCTCCTCGTCGCGGTCGCGGATCGACTTCGCCTTTTCGGCCGAGCGGGTCGTGTAGACGTCGAGCACTTCCTTGAGCTGGGCAAGGGCCAGATCGGACAGATGCTCAAGGCCGCGGGCGAGCTTGCGCGGAACGCCCGTCGCCTGGATGGCGACAACGCGCTTGGAATTGCTCTTGCCGAGATCGCCGACGCGTTCGAGGTCGGAGGCAATGCGCAGGGCGCCGATGATTTCACGAAGGTCGGAGGCGACCGGCTGACGCTTGGCGATGGTGACCACGGCCTTCTCGCCGATTTCCTTCTCCATCGAGTCCATGATGACGTCGTCGGAGATCACCTTCTGTGCAAGGGCGGCGTCGGAATTGACCAGCGAGCGCACGCTTTCGGCGACCATCTGTTCCGCCAGACCGCCCATCTCGGAGATGCGGCGCATCAGAAATTTCAGTTCCTCGTCGAAGGCCGAATAGATGTGTGAGGAAGCCATAAGCCAGATCCTTGATTGTAAAGAGAGCCAGGGTATGCGCTGAGACCTCTCAGCCGAAGCGGCCCATGATGTAGTCTTGCGTGCGCTGATCGTCCGGGTTGGTGAACATCTTGTCGGTGTCGTTTTCTTCAACGAGTTCGCCCAGATGGAACATGGCCGTGCGCTGGGAGACGCGGGCGGCCTGCTGCATCGAGTGGGTGACGATCACGATCGTGTAGTTCTCGCGCAGTTCGTGAATCAGTTCCTCGACCTTGGCGGTCGCGATCGGATCGAGTGCTGAGCAGGGTTCATCCATCAGGATGACTTCCGGGCTAACGGCGACGGCACGGGCGATGCACAGGCGCTGCTGCTGACCACCCGACAGACCGGTGCCCGCGGCATCCAGGCGATCCTTGACTTCGTTCCAGAGGCCGGCCTTCTGCAGCGCGGTCGAGACGATCTCGTCGAGATCGGCCTTGTTCTTGGCGAGGCCGTGGATGCGCGGACCGTAGGCGACATTTTCGTAGATCGACTTCGGGAACGGGTTCGGCTTCTGGAAGACCATGCCGACCTTGGCGCGCAGCTGCACCGGATCGACCTTCGTGTCATAGATGTTTTCGGCATCGATCAGGATGTTGCCCTCGACGCGGCAGCTCGCGATCGTGTCGTTCATCCGGTTGATGCAGCGCAGGAAGGTAGACTTGCCGCAGCCCGACGGGCCGATGAAGGCGGTCACCGAGCGCGGACGGATCTCGATGTTCACGTCGCGCAGGGCCTGCTTCTCGCCGTAGTAAACCTGCACGTCGCGTGCGGTAATCTTGGATTCAGTCATTGTCGGTGCTTTCGTCGTCGTCATCTTTGTCGAGAGATTGTTCATCATCATA
Organism: Hyphomicrobiales bacterium; assembly: GCA_900473805.1. Taxonomy (GTDB): domain Bacteria; phylum Pseudomonadota; class Alphaproteobacteria; order Rhizobiales; family Rhizobiaceae; genus Allorhizobium. The sequence continues at coordinate 311,879 of UCMS01000008.1, forward strand.
CACCCCCTTACCAACGGCGCTCAAAGCGGCGACGCAGAATGATTGCGACCAGGTTCATCAGGATCAGGAAGACCAGCAGGACGATGATGGCACCGGAGGCGCGCTCCACGAAAGCCGGGTCACCGCGCTGGGTCCAGTTGTAGACCTGCACCGGCAGAGCCGAGGCGGGCTGGAAGAAACCATCCGGCGGACCGGCGGGGAATTCCTTGACGAAGGCGACCATGCCGATCAGGAGCAGCGGAGCCGTTTCGCCGAGCGCACGGGCCAGGCCGATGATCGCACCGGTGAGGATGCCCGGCATGGCGAGCGGCAGCACATGGTGGAAGATCGACTGCATCTTCGAAGCACCGACGCCGAGGGCGGCATCGCGGATCGAGGGCGGTACGGCCTTCAGCGCCGAGCGCGTGGCGATGATGATGGTGGGCAGCGTCATCAGGGTCAGGACCAGACCACCCACGATCGGCGCCGATTGCGGCAGACCGGCGAAGTTGATCAGCACGGCAAGACCGAGGATACCGAAGACGATCGAAGGAACGGCCGCAAGGTTGGCGATGTTGACCTCGATGAGATCGGTGAACCAGTTCTGCGGAGCGAACTCCTCGAGATAGATCGAGGTGGCGACGCCGATCGGCAGCGACAATGCCAGGACGATCAGCATCATGTAGGCCGAGCCGATGATAGCCACGCCAAGGCCGGCGGCTTCCGGACGTGTGTCCGAGGCGTCCGCCGAGGTGAAGAAGGACCAGTTGAACTTCGTCACCAGAATACCGGCCTGCTTCAGCGTGTCGGCGAGAACCAGTTGCTCAGGCGAAATGTTGCGATCGAGCTTGGCGCTCTCCATCGTTACGCGGCCCTTGTAGTAGCCGTCGATACGGCCGGCTGCGAGCAGATCGAAGGAAACCGTCTTGCCAATGACCGAAGGGTCGGCCAGCACATAGTTGCGCAGGTTGGCCGGGGCATCCTTGGAAACGAGTTCTGCCACGGACTTGGGCGTAAGGCCTTCGGCGGCGAGCCCCTTGGCAGCGATCGTGTCAGCGAGTGCCTTTTCGATGAGCGGCGCGTAGCCGAAGGTGGATACCTTCGAGATGGCAGCGCGATCACCGGTGCCAGAAGGATCGAGCTTGGCCGGATCCAGATAGACGTCGATCGTGATGTAGGTCTGCTGGAAGGATGACAAGCCGTTGGTCAGGATCGATGCCAGCAGGCCGACGAGCGCGATGATGCCGAAGGCGACAGCGGCCTTGCCGAGCAGGCGGAAGCGGGCTTCGGCGGCATTGCGCTTGCGGGTCCGTTCGTCGACGCTCAGAAGAGACTTGGCCTGCCCCTTTGCAGCGGGGGCTCCGAATGCGGTGAGGTCGGTCATTCGTACTGCTCCCGGTACTTACGGACGATGTAGAGGGCGATCACGTTCAGGAGGAGCGTGATGACGAAAAGGGTGAGGCCGAGCGCGAAGGCGACCAGGGTCTCGGGGCTTGCAAATTCGGTGTCGCCCGTCAGCTGGCTGACGATCTTGACCGTCACCGTCGTCATCGCCTCGAAAGGATTGAGATCGAGCTTGGCCGAGGCCCCTGCCCCGAGCACGACGATCATGGTCTCACCGATCGCGCGGCTGGCGGCGAGCAAGACGGCGCCGACAATACCCGGAAGGGCGGCTGGCAGAACGACCTGTTTGATGGTCTCCGACTGGGTGGAACCCAGCGCATAGGAGCCGTCACGCAGCGCCTGGGGAACGGCATTGATGATGTCGTCCGACAGCGAAGAAACGAAGGGGATGATCATCACGCCCATGACCAGGCCGGCGGTCAGAACGGAGGAGGACGAGCTTCCAAGACCCATCGGCTGGGCGAGCCAGTCGCGCAGGAAAGGACCGACCGTCACGAGTGCGAAGAGACCGTAGACGATGGTCGGGATACCGGCCAGCATTTCGATCGCTGGCTTGACGATGCTGCGGGTCTTTGGACCGGCATATTCCGACAGAAACACCGCGATCATCAGGCCGATCGGAACGGCAATGATCAGCGAGATCAGCGAGACGTAGAAGGTGCCCCAGAGCAGCGGCAGGATGCCGAGATCGGATCCACCGCGGAACTGCGGGTTCCAGACGGTCGAGAAGAAGAAGTCCTGGGCCGGATAGATGGTGAAGAAGACATAGGTTTCGACGACCAGCGAACCGACGATGCCGACCGTGGTCATGATCGCCACCAGCGAGGAGATCATCAGGATCGCCTTCACGAAGCTCTCGCTGATGTTGCGGGCACGCAGTTCGGGGTCGATGCGGATATAGGCAAGCGGCAAGGCGCCAATGGCGAGCGCGAAGACCGCGATCGTCATCAGCAACTGGCTGAAATCAATATCGGCACGGTAGGCCTTGGCCGCCTCGAAGACTTCCGCCGGAACGTCTGCACCGAGCGCAATGCCAGCGGCGGCAAGGCGGCTGCGAATATTGTCTGCGTCCAGCGCCTTGATGTCGACGTCGGTACCGGCCTTCGCATCGGCTTCCCGCAGCACGGCGAGGCCGTCGCCGATGCGGCGGACATCCGCCATGACGAGGCTGTGTGCGCCGCCTTGCGGGACAGACGCATCCGTGATCATGCCGCTGATACGAGCGTCGATGATGGGATGCTGCAGGGTCAGCCAGAGCATCAGCAGGATCAGCGCCGGGACGGCGGTAATCAGGGCGACCGTCTGGCCGTAGAAACCGGGAAGAGAATGCAGCTTTCTGCCGCGTTCGGCCGAGAGGGACATCGCCCGTCGGCGTCCCAGCGCGTAACCGATCGCCGCAAGGGCCAATACGCCCAGGATGATGATACTAACGTCCATTTTGCCCCGCCATGCCTTCGGAAACGAAAACCGGCGGCACTGATGTGCCGCCGGTCAGATCGAGCCTTAGTTCAGCGGCGCCATCGGCGTGCGAGCCTTGACGGCTGCCTGCGTCTTGGCCAGTTCCGGATCCGAAACCAGACCGTAAGCGGCGAGCGGACCGTTCGGGCCGGCGATTTCGTCAGAGACGAAGAACTCTACGTATTCCTGGAGACCCGGGATAACGTCGAGGTGAGCGTTCTTGACGTAGAAATAGAGCGGACGCGAAACCGGGTATTCGCCCTTGGCGATGGTTTCAACCGAGGGAACAACGCCTTCCATGGTGGCTACACGCAGCTTGTCGGTGTTGTTCTGGTAGAAGGACAGGCCGAAGACGCCGATGGCGTTCTTGTTGGCCGCGATGCGAGCCAGCGTTTCCGGATAGTCGCCGTCGATGTCAACCGAGACGCCATCGGTGCGCAGAGCGTTGCAAGCCTTCTTGGCAGCATCCTTGTCGCCATTGTTGGCGGCGAGCAGAGCTTCCAGCGTGCCGTCCTTTTCGCAGCCGGCTTCGATGACCTTCACGTCGAAGACTTCGCGGGTGCCGTGCTTGGTGCCCGGGATGAAGGCGAGGATCGGCTGCGCCGGCAGGTCGGCGCGGATCTCGTTCCAGTTCTTGTACGGGTTGTCGACCAGCTTGCCGTCCTTGACGACCTGAGCTGCAAGGGCGCTGTGCCAGTCAGCTGCGGTGAAGGCATATTCCGGGCCGCTGATTTCAGAGGCGAAGACGATGCCGTCGTAACCGATGCGGACTTCCTGGATGTCGTTTACGCCATTGGTCTTGCAGAGCTCGATGTCGGACTTGCTGATGCGCGACGAGGAGTTTGCGATGTCGATGGTGTTTTCGCCCACGCCTTCGCAGAGCTTCTTGCGGCCGGCGCCAGAGCCGCCGCCTTCAACAACCGGCGTGCCGAAGTCGAAGTTTTCGCCGAAGGCTTCGGCAACGATCGATGCGTAGGGAAGAACGGTGGAGGAGCCAGCGATCTGGATCTGGTCGCGGGCGACTGCTGCGCCGGCGAAGGCCACGGTGGCCGCCAAGGCAGCGAGGGAAAGTTTCAGAGCGGTCATAATCATCTCCCGGAATGGGCTTGTGTGTCTTTGCGGCCGAGCGGCGTCTGCCAAGCTCCGGCAGCTGCTTCATAGCGGCTCTCAGCTCACGCTTTTATGTCAGTTGGATGAAACATTTGTGACACTTCATCTCATTGAAAAAACTATCCATTTTTCAACGCAGTCATGTCAGGGGAGAGTTTTATGTCAAAATCGGACTGTAAACTCGCTGCCGACGCCCAATTCCGACTTCACGATCAGGCGGGCGCGGTGGCGCGTGAGAATGTGCTTGACGATCGCAAGACCGAGACCCGTCCCCTTTTTCGAGCGACTGTCCTCTACATTGACCCGATAGAAACGCTCCGTCAGGCGAGGAACATGTTCGGCCGGAATGCCTGGCCCGTGGTCTCGGACGCGAACTTCCGTGCCCAGGCCAGGCTCGCGACGCAAGACCACGTCGACAAACTTGCCTTCCTGGCCGTATTTGCAGGCATTCTCCATCAGGTTCTCGAAGACCTCGACCAGTTCGTCGCGCTCGCCCATCACCTCGACCTTTTCCTCCGGCAGATCGAGCCGGATCTCGACACCGAGATCTGCGGCCAGGGGGGCAAGACTGTCCCGGACATGACCGAGCACCGGCTTCAGGTCGACCATCTGATCAGGCGGCAGATGCGCCTTGAGTTCGAGGCGCGACAGCGACAGGAGATCGTCGACGAGACGGCTCATGCGGTTGGCCTGATCGAGCATGATGGCCAGGAAGCGCTCCTTGGCCTTGGCATCATCTTTCGCCGGCCCCTGCATGGTCTCGATGAAGCCGCGCAAGGAGGCGAGCGGGGTGCGCAATTCGTGGCTGGCGTTCGCGACGAAATCGCTGCGCATCCGGTCGAGCCGGCGCAGTTCGGAGATGTCGCGGAAGGAGAGGAGAAACAGAGGGCGCCCGTCAGCCTCCACAGGTGCCACGCGCACGATATACACACGCTCCGACGGTAGCCGCTCCGAATGCTCGATCTGATTGGGGGTTGCCGTCTCGATCGTCTCCCGGATCATGTCGAGGATACCGGGAGAACGCCAGCGGGCGGAGACATGCTGGCCCTCGCCGAGATCACCGAAGGCACGCTCGGCCGCCGCGTTCTGGGCAAGCAGGTCCGCCTGCGCGCCCATCACGATCACCGGCATATCGAGCGCCTCGATCGCAGCGCGGATAGAGGGCAGCGGATCGACGGGCATGGCTGGCTGCAGGGTGGCGATCGTTGGGGCGCCATCATCTTCGGCGCGCGGGTCGACCACGATGACGAGGCCGACAAGCAGCACGAAGAGCACAAGGGCATATCCTGCCGCCGCGCCCGAGTACCAGGCCGCCACGGCCATCAGCGCACAACCGACGATCGCCAGCCAGCGCGAGAGCAAATGCCTCATGGGGCGGCGCCAGCCGCTGCTCTCACCGTTTTCTGCCACCTGCAACGCACCTCGCGCTTCACCCATGCCAAGCCTGATAAAGGTGATTCATGACAGAAGTTCCGGTGGCCTGCCATGGCGGGCGGCGCTTTATCCCCGCCGACATCCTGTTGCGCTCCATCTTGGATGCCGGCCTTGCGCTCTATCTTCGCATGCGCTCAATTATCAAGGACAAACAGGGCCAGTGGAGCCGGAGGAAGACCATGGATACGCAAAGCCAGAGCCGTGCCGTCACCTTGAAGATCCGTGGCAAGGAGCGGATCTTCGACATCGACCTGCCAGACCTGCCGGATTGGATCGAGGACGCGGCACTGAAGTCCGGCGGCTTTCCCTATGACAAGAAGCTCTCGGAAAAGGACTATGTCGAGGAACTGACCCAGTTGCAGATCGAACTGGTGAAGGTGCAGTTCTGGATGCAGAAGACGGGACAGCGCGTCATGGCGCTGTTCGAAGGCCGGGATGCCGCCGGAAAGGGCGGTGCGATCAGCGCCACCCTCGCTTACATGAACCCGCGCTCCGCCCGTGTCGTCGCACTGACCAAGCCGACAGAAACGGAAAAGGGACAATGGTATTTCCAGCGCTATGTCTCGCATTTCCCCACCGCCGGAGAATTCGTGCTCTTCGATCGGTCCTGGTACAATCGCGCCGGGGTCGAGCCGGTGATGAACTTTTGCACGCCGGAGCAATACGAAGCCTTCCTGAAGCAGGCACCGCGCTTCGAGAAGCTGATCGAGCAGGAAGGCATCCACTTCTTCAAGTTCTGGCTGGATACCGGGCAGGAAATGCAGCTCAAGCGCTTTCACGATCGGGCACATGATCCGCTGAAATGCTGGAAGCTGTCACCCATGGACATCGCCGCCCTGCACAAGTGGGACGACTACACCCAGAAGCGCGACCGTATGTTGAAAGAAACGCATACGGAGCGGGCTCCCTGGACCGTGCTGCATGCCAACGACAAGCGCCGGGCACGGCTGAACCTGATCCGCCATATCCTTCTGTCTCTGGACTACGAGGGCAAAGACAAGGACAAGATCGGCAAGCTGAACAAGAAGATCATCGGCAGCGGCCCGGGCTTTCTCGACTGAGAAGCCTCCCCCGCCTCTCAGCCCATTTACCCGCCGGGACGATCACTGTCCCGGCAGAACGCGCACGGCGTAGAGGTTGAGCCCGCGCCCCTTGCCCGACAGATCGGCGTTGACGATCAACTTGCCCGGTGTCGACGGTGCCATGCCGCTGTCGAAAGTGACGCGGAACAGCGCGTCGAGCTTTTGCGGATTGACGGTGAAGCGATGGCGCGGGCAGTCGCCCATCCGCGGGAAATCGCATTCCACCGAGATCTGCACCGGGTTGTCGTCCGGGGACTGGACCGTCAAGGCAATCGTCGAGGTGCGGCCGGCGAGCTCACGCAGCACATTGACCGGCACCGTGATCTCTACGGCACCTTCGGCATCGCTACTGCGCGAGACGATGCGGGCTGCGGTCCCGTCGCTCGCCGTCACCATGTCGACGGTCGCATTGGCGCGGGGATGCAAAGCGGAGATCTGGTCCGGGGCGAACACGCCGATCCAGTCGTCGGTGAAGCCGCCGCGGGTGTCGATGGCCTGCGGCCCCTGCGGAACTTCGGCCGGTGCCGGCGCGCCGGAAAAATCCTCTTCCTCGGCGCGCGGCGGCGGATTGGGAACGCTGGTGTCGCGCTCGGCCGCTGTCAGCAGCAGACCCGACGTATAGACCCACCAAACGCCGATGCCGAGTGCTGCAAGGAAAATGGTGAAAATCATCAGGCGCGCCACACCGCCACGGCGTTTGCGCCGCGGCTGAACGGCCCGTTCGGAACGCATGTCCGGGACCGGCCCTTCATCGGCGAGATGCGCCTCGAGACTGTCCGGCTTTGATGATCGCAGATCCTCATCGAAAGCGGGTTCGCGGTCGGCCACCGGATCAACCGGCGGGGCATGCTCGACGGGATCGGCGGCAAAGCCCGGCTCGACGCGGCCAGTCTGACGATCGCCCGTGACACGCGACGCGGCCGGACCTTCAACTGTGACGTCCGGCGCGGCGGACGACTGAGGCTGAACCGTGGGGACCGGTGGCTCGACGCGCATGTCGAGGCGTGCGCGTTCTTCCAGCTCGATCGCGTGGATCAGCGCTTCCAGGCGCCGCCGCTGGTGATTGATCGCTTCGGGATCTTCGACATTCTGCTTGCGCAGTCCGGTTTCCAGGGCCTGTCGGGCGGACTGATAAACCCGTGCCCGTGATTCGGCATTGGCCCGGTCAGAACGCTCCAGGGCATTCCGGATGGCTGTTTCCAATCCGCTCATTGGTCGCCATACTCCTTCGGGGATCGCCCCTGCCACATCGCATCCATAGTTTCGATTCGGTAAACGCTCGATTTTTCAAGGGCAAGCCCGGAAGCCTGCTATGGCTGCGAATAAACACAGGAATGAGACCAGCCGCTTCGATCTTGCCACAGGTTGGGGCTCTTACCGATCCTACGGCTCTCTTTCCCAAGTCCGCAGGATCTGTTATTTGACGTTTGCGTAAACGTAAACTTCCTGGGAGGTGAAGTGATGGCCCTGCCGTCGATCCTGAAAGACACTCTGAGGCTGCCCGTCGTCGCCTCGCCGCTCTTCATCATATCGCATCCGCAGCTGACGCTCGCCCAGTGCAAGGCCGGCATCGTTGGCTCCTTCCCGGCGCTCAACGCCCGCCCTGAAGCGCAGCTCGACGAGTGGCTGGCGGAAATCACCGAAGAGCTCGCGTCTCACAACGCGAAGAACCCGGATCGCCCCGCCGCCCCCTTCGCAGTCAACCAGATCGTGCACATGTCGAACAAGCGGCTCGAGCACGATCTGATGATGTGCGTCAAATACAAGGTCCCCATCGTCATCTCCTCGCTCGGCGCCGTGCCGGAGGTGAACGCCGCCGTGCATTCCTATGGCGGCATTGTGCTGCATGACGTGATCAACAACCGTCACGCCAATTCGGCAATCCGCAAGGGGGCCGATGGTCTGATCGCGGTGGCCACAGGCGCAGGCGGTCATGCCGGGACGCTGTCGCCGTTTGCTCTCGTCCAGGAAATCCGCGAATGGTTCGACGGGCCGCTGCTGCTCGCCGGCGCGATTGCCAATGGTGGTGCAATCCTTGCGGCCCAGGCCATGGGCGCCGACATGGCTTATATCGGCTCGCCCTTCATCGCGACCACGGAGGCCCGCGCGTCGGATGCCTATAAACAGGCGATCGTCGATGCCCATGCCAATGACATCGTCTATTCCAACTACTTCACCGGTATTCACGGCAATTATCTGAAGCCCTCGATCGTCGCAGCCGGCATGGACCCCGACAATCTGCCGGTCGCAGACCCGTCGAAAATAGACTTCGACAAGGCGACGACAGGCGCCAAGGCCTGGAAGGACATCTGGGGCTGCGGCCAGGGGATCGGCGCGGTCAAGGCCATCGAGCCGGTGGCGGCAGTCGTCGATCGGCTGGAGCGCGAATATATAGACGCAAAAAAGGCGATTTGCGGCTGAGGCAGGCCCTGCTAGCGTCCCCGCAGATCTCAATTGCGGGGACCCCCATGCGCCACCTGACACTCACGCTCACGCTCGCCACCCTGCTGGGCAGCACCCTTTCCAGCCAGGCCGAGGATGTCTCCTACAAGGAGTTCAAGGCCTGGCAGGTCTCCTGCAGCCAGACCCGTGCCTGCACCATGCGGCAATTCCTCTCCGACAACCCGCTGTCCGGCTTCGAACTGCAACGCAGCGGCAAGCCGGAGGCGCCGGTCGTGCTGGTGGTTTCGCCGCGCGACAACGCCGTCACCGAAGCCGAAGGCGCGCCGGAGGTGAGCATCGCGGTCGACGGGGCCGAGCCGCTGGTGCTGAAGGGTCCCTCGGTCACGGCGGATGCCGGCACCTATGCGTTTACCCTGACAGGCGACTTCATCGGCAATGGGCTTATCGACAGCCTGAAGAACGGCACGACCGCAACGATCACGCTGACACGCGGCGACCAGACCGCCAAGGGCGATCTTCCGCTATCAGGTGCGGCCGCCAGCCTCCTGTTCATCGACGAATATCAGGATCGCATCGACCATGTGGACGCGTTGAGCGCCAGGGGCGACAAGGCGCCAAACCCGCCGCTTCCGATCAGCGACATCGCGACGATCGCCGAGCTGCCGGAGGCGATCCGCCCCCATTTCGCCGAAGGCGGCGACTGCGCCGACACGGACCCCACCATGTTCAACGGCAATGCGCTGTCGCATCAACTCGACGAAAACACGACGATCTACATCACGCCCTGCGGCTCGAGCGGCGCCTATAACGTGCCCTATGCCGCCTATGTCGATAGCTTCGGCATGATCGCCCCGCTTGCCTTCCCGACCATGGTCGACGGCGCCCCCAGCGCTTCTCCCCAGGCCTTCAATCTCGCCTATGATTGGAAAGAGAAGCGCTTCTCCTCCTTCTTCAAGGGCCGCGGCATCGGCGATTGCGGCACCTACAGCCAGTGGCGCCTGACCGAAGGCGCGATGGGTCCGCAACTCGTGCTGATCGAGGAGACCTTCCGCGACTGCCCGGAAGAGTTCAGCGAGACGGACGATATCGATCCCGGCACTTGGCCGAAGACATGGCCGGTAAAGTAAGGCACCCGGCGGCAAGACGACCACCTTTCACCTCGCCTGGGAAAATTTCCCCGGCTGCGGAAAACCGGCTTGAAATCACCCGGCAATCCCTGTATCAGCCCCTCACCGCAAGCAACGGGCCTCTGGCCTGTTCGCAGATGCCGCTTTAGCTCAGGTGGTAGAGCACATCATTCGTAATGATGGGGTCGCAGGTTCGAGTCCTGCAAGCGGCACCAGCCTTCCTTCCGGTCGTTGATTTTCCTTTTGTTTCGGCTTTTCAAGAGCTTGTTGGGCGCATACTGTTACACAACAGGAATGCACACGCATGGTTTTTCGGATGGCAAGACCCGCGAAAAGAAACAACAGCGCAAACGCTCAATTCAGGCAACGAGTGCCAACCGACCTAGCGGAGAAGCTGCGTGGTCAGGTCTTCGTTGCGCGTCTCCCGGTCGAGCTGGGGTCTTCCGAGACGTTTACCGTTCAAACCAAGATCGGGGATACGGTCGTCTTCTCGCTGCGCACCGCGCAAACCACGCTTCGGAACGCCCGGCACGCAGCCGCCCAACAACAGGTCAACGCTTTCTTCGAAGCTGCCCGTCGTGGGCCTGAAGACCTCACCTTCAAACAGATCAACGCCCTCTGCGGGGAACTGTATCGGCATATCGTGGGGCCGCGCGAGGAGAACCCGCCGACCGCCGTTGAACTTGAACTCATGGCAAGCGATGCGCTGGAGGCCCGGCACAACATCGACCATGGCTCTGAGGCAGGACGGCAAAGGGCAATCGCAGCGGTGAGCAAATGGCTCGACCTGGACGCATTCATCAGCGGCACGGCCACAAGCCTTGGTATCGCTCTTAGTGAACGGTCTCGTGTCGACTTCCTGGAGGCCATGCCTGACACGCTTGCGGAGGCGGTGCGGGTCCTGCACCTGCGGCGCGGTTCCAACTATGCGCCCGACCCTGCCCCGGCCCGTTACGCACCACTAGCGGTCTCTCCAAAGGCGAGCGTGGAGGGCGGCGTTAGAACGTTCGATGACCTCTTCGACAAGTGGAAGAGTATCGGAACCCATGCACCAGCGACCCTCACCAGATGGCGCGGCATCCTGAAGAGGTTCAAGGCATTCGTAGGCCATGACGATCCGCGCCGCGTCACGCGAGCTGATGCGCTACGTTGGAAGGATGATCTTGTTGGGGCGGGTCTCCAGCGGATCGACATGTCTTTCCTTGCGACCATGCGGCGCCTGTACGGCTATTCCGTCGAGAATGCCGAGACCACCGGGATTACTGAGAACCCGTTCGACAAGGTCAAGGCCAAGCAAAAGGTCCAGGCTGGAACGGGCCGGTTGCCATTCTCGCGCGAAGAGGTGGCGACGATCCTCACCGCAGCCCGTGCCGAGAAGGCGGCTTATCTCCGCTGGATACCTTGGCTCCAGGCGGCATCAGGTGCGCGCGTTGCGGAACTAGCGCAGCTTTGGGGATCAATGGTCGTCACGGTTGACGGTCTTCCATGCATCAACATCACCCCGGCCCCTGATGGCGGGCGCATCAAGAATGACACGTCTGAGCGGACCATTCCAATTCATCCGACCATCATAGAAGACGGCTTTCTTGACTTCGTGAAGGCGCGAGGAAGCGGCCCGCTGTTTTACGGAGGCACGAAGGCCAAGCCAGCCGCACCGAATAGTGACGAGCAGAAACACCCATCGAAGGGCGTCTCTAACAGGCTTGCCGGGTGGGTGCGTGGTCTGGGGATTGCTGACCCGCGAAAGGCCCCCAATCACGCATGGCGCCGCTGGGTGAAGACCGAGCTTGGACGCACCGGATGCAGCGACCGTTTGGCCGACGCTATCCAAGGTCATGCCGCTGCGAACGAAGGTGGGCGGTACTATCATGCAAGCGTCGGAGACATGCTCTCTGCAATCTCCAAGATCGACCTGGAGGCCGCTGCGCAAGGCACTACCTCAGGCCCTGCCATGAGCGTTGCCGTAGACCGATGAGATAATGAAGACCCGTAATATTCAGTCTTGATCATGATCATCAGTCGATAGTGGAGCGTTAGGATATGCTTATCGAATGGCCTGAGGTGCCGCTGTCAGACGATGAGATGAGACAGGGCCCATTATTTCGGGTCTTCATCATCATCTCGGTCTTGTAGGCAAAGCTGATAGGATGGCCAAAGGCTATTACTATATAAGCAGAATGGGTCATCGATAAATCGGGATTTCAGACATTACATCAATGGCTTAATTCGAATTTTGGCCCATTTCTGCGCGTCGAATTTGGCCACCTATTTGGCCGGGGTCTCAGGCCGCAAGGACGGTCTTCGCAATGCGTGAGACGGTCTGTCGAGGTATCCCGGTCTCCCGTGCAATCGCGGCTTGGGTCTGGCCAGCCTTCAGCAACGCGCCTATTCGCCGGGCCTTCACCCTCACCTTCCGCGAGACCGACCGCGTGGCCATCGCCGTGGCTTCTTCTTCCTCGTCAACAAATGGCGTAACGGCGCGGGTCGGACGTAATCGGTCGAACTCTGCTTCCCGTGCAGCCCTTTCGGCCATCTCTTTGGCGTAGGCCGGGCAGTCGGTGTTGAGGTATCGCCGGACGCTGCGCAACGATATGTCCAACAGGTCGGCCATGTATTCGCGAGAGGCCCCGCTTTCGGCAAGCGCTAGGATGGCTTTGTGCTGAAACTCGGTAGCATCACGCATAATCGGCATTTCCCGGTATTCGGCGGGCGCCGATTTCAAGCGTTTTGGTGTCGGCTGGGCCTGAGGTAGCTTTGACCTCTTCCCGTGAGAAAATCGCCTCGACCGCATCAGAAGGGAACGGCTTGTATTTCACCACACGCGGCGGGGTCCGTTCGTTCTCGACCGCGTCAAGCTCTGCCCAAATGCCTAGCTTGCGGTCTCTCTTGAACACCGGGATGAAGCCCTCCTGGTCGAGTGCCTTTCGGATCACATGCGCGCGGGTCTCAGGGTCGAAGCCACGGGCTAGTAGCTCGCGGCAAAGGACCGGAAGCGGGCTTTTCGTGGTGCTGCGGTTGCGGCGGGCGGTGAAGTCAATAGTGGTTCCGCCCTCAACGTGGCGGGCCGTGTATGCGCCGACCAGTTCGATGGTCACGGTCGGCTGCTGGGTGTCGTCTGTCATTGGTCTGGTTACCTTTTCCAGGGTTGCAGAAATGAAGAAGCCCCCGGCGGGATGCCGGAGGCCTGTGCTTGATTTGGTGATGCTGGAGACGTGTTAGCGGTCGGGCGCCAAGAGCGGCCCATCTCTATCGGCAGGGGCAAGCGACAAGATTGCATTGGTCGCCTGGAGCATTCCCTGCGCACGGGCCAAAGGCACGAAGTCACGGAAGCCGCGCGCCTCAGTCTCATCAAGGCGTTGATCACTTCTCATGATCGCCGCAGCCACGCCGCTTAGGAGCTTGCCCGCATCATTGGCCGTTCCGACCATGGGAATGCCGGATAGTAAGTCCGACCCAAGGCCAGAGCTTCGCGTGTTGGTGAAGAACCGTTCGTCTTCTCCTGTCACCATCAGCCCGACGCCACCGGCCATGCTGTCGATGATCATGGGGAAGATGGACGATACGGCAGACCGCTGGAAACCACCGGCAAGGATACCCTTGGCGGATAGGCGGTCTTCTAGGAACTTCTCCCGGTCGTCGCGCCCAATCGAGTTGAGGTACTGTTGCGCGGCATAGACCATCGACCCCCAAACGGAAGTCGTCAGGAGGGACATTCCCAGATAGGCCGGGCCAAGCTTGATCGCACCGGCAGTGTTCACCGCCAAAGCGTTCAGCATGTAGGACTTCAACTGGAGAACCAGCCCTGCAAACGGGGTCGAGAAATTCCGTTTGATGGCATTGGGCGACGGTTCGATGATCGTCCGGTTGACCTCCCTGCGGACCATGCCCAGGAAGCGGTCATAAGCGTCGGCTTGCTCTTTGCTGATGGACCGTTGCTTGCGGCTATTCCACCGGAGAATGAGGCCGGACTTATCGTCCAGCGTCATATGTTCGGCGACCATGCGGATGTCCCGCAGCGCGTCTTCCCCTAGCCCGTACTCATTCAGCCACTTCCGGCTTTCCCGCGCCCTGCCTGTCGCAATGTCAATGAAACGCTGAGACGCGGCACGGGCGGTAGTGGTCTGGAGGAAGTCGTTCACCGGGTTCTGGAGGGAGACCTGGGCAGTGACACGGCTGATTGACTGAGTGACACCATGAACGCGGGCCAAAAGCTTGGTGGTCGCATCAGCATCAAACAGTTCATCGTCCAGGTTGAGGTCCTGGTGGGTGACGATCAGCCGCTTATCGGTCGTCCTGATGCCGACCCCAAGGTCTGCCTGGATCTCCCGCAACAGGTCGTCAGCCTCGACCCCGCCACGGCGCATCACGCGGAAGAAGTCCTTCATCTTGGCAGTTCTCGCCACGTTCGCAACGCCGTACCGCATGGCAATCATGGGCATATCCCCTAGCTGGGCAATGCCGGACTGCTGCATGTATTTGATGAAGTTGAGGTCTTTCGCGATAGAGATCAGAAGATTGGTCTTCTCGCTTCCCTTCGGATTGGTGTCGTAGCCCATGAGCCGGTCAGTGAGGTAGTGCAGCTCGGCGTTGGCGGTGTCGAGGTTGGTCTTGTTCAGACCTGACGCCTTTCCATCACGCTTCAGCTTCTCGATGTTGGTTGCCTCATCGATCAGCGTCCGCAGCTCGCTCTCCGACTTGTAGCCCGCCTTCTGCAAAGCCACATGCGCGCTCACAGACCGGACATAGTCATCGAACGTGTCGCGGGCGCTGGGGTTGGTCAGATCGCGCAGCGAGACGGCATAGTCCCGTGCGTTCTCCAGGTGAGCATACTGCTTCGGAATGAAGGGCATCTCACGCTCCAGGGCGGCACGTCGGCGGAAGTTGGCCGGACCCTTCTTCTGGGTGAAGCCGAAGCCTTCGATGATCTCATCGATCTCCTTCTCGCCCAGGCCATTGTCCACCAGCACCTCACGCAGCGCGGTCTCACTGTCGCCGCCAAGAGCCGCGACCCGCCGGGCACTGCCGCCGTCGATCTTGGTCTCCTCCAGCATCGAGAGATAGCGATCAGCCAGCCTTTCCAGCTTGGCCTCACGCGCATCCTGTGCGGCCTTGCGAGCCTTCGCACCGCCGGGCACTGCCTCCATCTTCTTGTAGAGGTCAGGCTGGGCACGGAGGAACGCCTGTTTGATCACGTCGACCAAGCCATCACGGCCGATCTTCGCGGTCACTTCAGCGTGGCGCTTACGGACGACCTGGAACGGGACATAGTAGTCGTCCTCCGGGATATCTTTCGCCCATGCCGCGCCGCTGTCCTTGGCCTCCTTCAGCATCTGCCGGTAGCCTTCGCGGTACGCGTCGGCCTGTTTCTGGACCGCGCTGTCGGGTGCAGCCGTGTGCGGGTAGAGGAGGGCGTTCTGGACTTCCTGGTCGAATTGATGCTCGACCGATCCACGCCGGAAGCGTGCCTCAGACGCCGGGATGCCGCTTTCTTTGATGTAGTCGTCCAAGTGGTTCTGGAACTTGCGCTCCAGGTTGTTCACTGTGGTCTGCACCAAGCGGCTCTTCACCTCCCAGGCCGTCTCAACACCCGTCAGAGAGCGCCCGCCATCGCGGGTGAGGTTCGGGTACAGTGCGTCCATGATGCCAGCCACGTCCGCGCCAGCCTCGTTTCTCAGCATCGCGTCATTGGAGCTGAAGGAGGTCAGCCAGTCGGCGAACCGTTCTGTCCGACCGCGCTGCGTCGTGTTGGCCATCGCGTTGCGCGCCGCACCGGCAGAGTTGTCCACGAACTTCTCAGGGCGCAGCATCTTCTCAGCCTTGGGGCCGAGCTTGTAGCCCATGCCTTCGACCCGATCCGCCAGGATGTTCCGAGCGCGGTTGCCGAACGCGGCGGCGATCTCGCCATTCACCTCATCGACAAACGCACCACGGCCAAGCGTTCCTACCGCAGCGCCCAAGGCAAAGCCTGTCAGCGCGTTCATAGCGATGTCGTCGGCGCCGAAGTTGGGGTCTACCTGGGCCTGGATTGCCGAAGAGACAGCCGTGTCGCCGAGCGCAATGATCCCGCTTTCGGCCATGCGTGTGGCCAGCCCTGCGGCAGTGGAGGCGCGCAGTGCATTGGAGGTCATGACTGTCGCCTTCCCGAAGACGCCACCGGCCATCAAGGAGATGGGATCGGAGAGGTTCAATGCGAGGCTGGCGGGCAGGGCCGTGTAGGAGTTGGCGAAGGTCTCGCCATCCCGGCGGTACTGGTCGAGCTGCATCCGAAGGCGTTCGGCGTGCTGCTGGGACCGGGCGGTCTGGAGCATGTACTCGGTCTCGTCAGGGTTCAGACCTGAGAGGAGCGTGCCGTACTTCTGCTCGCCCGGCTCATTGACCCATCCCATGTCGACCGGCTCTTCCAGGTTCGACAGCCATGTGCCGTACTGGCCAAGAGGCGTCGAGTTACCGGCCGCATTGCCAACGTCAGCCCAAGAAGGCGTGAAGCTTGGCTGTGAGGCTGCTGCGGGCGGTCCCATGGTCTGCGTCCAGTCGGCGTTATCCGGGACTGTCGGCGAGGTCATGAGAGGGTCTGGGGCAGGGCCGGTCCCCTGGGCGACAGCACCGCCGAGAGCGGCTTCCTGTTCGACCGTAACATTACCCTGACCGGCGCTTTCATACGCTTCACGAAGCCACTGCGCAGCGTTCGCGCCGTTCCCTCCAGCGCCCCAGACTCCGGGTGTGCCAAAGCCAACGTGCATTGAGCCGGGCTGCATGTATCCGTCACCAGCACCGAAGCCGGTCAGTCCATTCGCCTTGCCGCGCCTCACGATCTCCTGAAAGATCGGCACGTCCTGCGGGTTCGACCAGTCAAGCTTCCGGCCATTGCGATAGAAGAACACGTCAGCCGCGTCTCCGTGGTCATGCCGCACCGATCCGGTACGCTGGCCTTCACCACGGGCCGCTTCTTCCTTCGTCACCTGTCCGCCTGAGAAGACTTCAGCGGTGACGCCCAGGTCCTGGAGGAAGGCAAGCGACTGCTGGAGCCGTGGGCTGGGCGGGAGGTTCCGCTTTGCGTTCTTGTTGTTCAAAATCAGGTATTCGTTCGACATATCTTTGGTCTCCGAAACGAGAAAAGCCCCCGGCGGGATGCCAAGGGGCTTGGATTGGGTGCTGTTGGATGATCAGGCTGCGTAGAGTTCGCGCCAAGCTGGACCTTCACCGCGCCGGAGGTTGGCCTTGCGGAGGTCGAAGGGATTGCCGTTGTAGTATGAGATGACCTCGCCACGTCCCGCACGCATGATGCGGCGCGAAATGGGGACAATGTTGCGGAGGTGGCTGTCGTGGCCGACCACATATTGGTTCGACCACTTGTCGGTGATGAGAGACCAGTTGAGCGATACGCCTTCTTTGACGAACCGCTCGTAATCGTCGCGATCGATCATAACTGACTGGCCAGAAGGCAGCGTTACGAAGACCGTCAGGCCGTCGTCGGAAAAGCGCACCGGGCGCTTGGTTTTGATGTTTTTGTGCATGTGGCTGGTGCTTTCGTTTGGTGTTGTGGGTGATCGAGCGTCCTGCGCTCACATGTCCAGCCCATTCCCTACGCAAGCGCGACCAAGGCGCACCGGGACAAGCGCCGACTTGACCAGCCACGAACAGGCGGGCGCGTCAGGCGGTGCTATGGTGGCGTTTGGGAAAGGAAGGGCTGAACGTGTCAGGGCAGGATGAGGAAGAGCGGGGCGCGGTCCTCGAAGGTGCGCGGGTGTTGCAGCCAACCGATGGCGTGAGGTATTGGGCGCGGGGCAGTGGCCAAACCGATGAAGCGGCAAGCAAGTATAAGTGAAGTCTGGAGAGAAGAGCTGCGGGCGCTTTCTTGGGCTGATGCCCACAGGTGGGGGTATTGGGCAGCGGGAATCTTGGTGTATAAATCCGCACAATTTGGCGAACAGATTATGTATTTCCGGCCGCGTTAACTTTACTCTTTCGCCAAACTCCATGACAGGCCGCGACTTTAACGAATTTAGACGTTCTTCAAATTGAACTGTTCTAGCCTCTTCTCCAGAAAGTTATCCAAGTCCCTCCCGCTATTCTTCCGGCCAAGCTTGTGGCTGGGCTAGGCGCGATCATCGCCAACACTCCAATGGCGAGTGGGATTGATCCTGCATCTCTTCGATGGACATCTCGCCGGTCTTCAACTTCTCCTCCCCGACGAGACAGCCTTTAATCTGGTTAAGTGCTGTCTCGTCGGGGAGAAGGTCGCGGGCAAGAAGCGTGACGTTTGGCGCTTTGCTGCGTGTGCCGAGGTAAACGTTAAGCGTCTTGCACAGGTCCAGCGCGACGAACCACGGCTGACCGTCGACCTCGACCACGCGCACTGAGTTGTCCAGATATGCAAATGTGGTGAGCATGTTCATTCGAGGTCGATCCCTTCTTCGTCGGAAACCTTCTGCTTCCATTCCAGGACATGAACCCAATTCAGACCCTTCTTTACGGTGTGACGGATTGCAGAAGACCAATGGGGCTGGGGATTGAATTGCAACGCCTTCTTGCCGGTGAAGCCCATGGCCAGAAGTGTGAAGCCGTCGCGGGTCATCTCGTAACATGCGTAGTCACGTAGACCGTAACCAACACGCTGCTTGTAGGTGGTAGGCACGAACCATACGCCTGACTTTTCAGGTGTAAGCTCGCGCACCAACTCGGCAATGGACTGCATCACGTTGTCATGGCGCTTCCCGAAGAAGTCCGCAACATCCTTGCTCGTAGCCACGGCGCGGCCGTCCTTAAGAGAGACGACCGGATTGGTGGGTGCTGTCTGGGTCATGCGTCGCGATAGATGTGCTCAAATTTGAGCGTATCTCACGTGCTATTCAACGATGTCGGGACGTCTCCCCAATTTTGGGAACACTTACCGCCACGCCTTCCGCTTGACCTCGACCACCTCCCAAAGCGCTCCCCTCTTAGTGGGATTGGCGACCGGGACAATCTTGGTGCGGGTCGTGACGTGTTCCGTAAGCAAGGCTATCGGGCAGCGGTCGGACTGGCCTCTCCTCCGCACTGGTCGCCATCCTACCGCACCGCCTTCGGCCATGACCTCCAGCAACTGAAAGACCGCCGCCACCGCATCGGGTCGCTTGGCCAGATGGTCGGCAATCATGGTCTCAGTCAGTGCTGAGGCTGGGCTGTCGGCCCCTGCTTCGGTGATGAACTCCAGGGCTGTCGCGTAGTGGGCCGGGCCGCATCGCTTGGAGTGCCAGCCTCCAGGCCGGTTCCAGGCGATGGGGAGGAAGGCGGCAAGCGTGCCTTTGGCGGGCTGAGAGGATGGCCATGGGCGATTGGCACGGCGGGCCGCGATCATATCGGCCTCCAGGGCGCGGGCGTCGTCGCGGGTCTGGGCAACGCCTATCAGCGGGACCGGGCGACCTCCACCGAAGCCCTTGATGGTCACGACGTATCGCCGGTCAACACATTGGATTGCCATGGGAATAGCCTTTCGAATGGCATGAAGACCAAAGGGGCGTCGTTAGGTCTCACATGCAGGGCGGCGATCTAGGCCCGACCGGACAGAATGGCGTCCAGATAACGATAGACCTGCACGCCCTTGTCGGTGAGCATAGGGATGCGCTTGCGGTGATCGTCCAGGGCGCTCCGGGTCGTGACAAGATCAAGCGGCGCGTGGCCTTTCGGCACGTTCCACTTCGACAGGTCTTGAATGTGGCGGGAAGCGGTGGCCGGTGGAACCCCTAGAAGCTCAGCCATTTCCATCACGCCCCATTCGCGCCGCTCCAGGTCGTTGCGGGCGACTTCGAAGAACCGCATATGTTGGATCGGGAAGGATCTCCAATGGGACTGGAACACTTCCAGCCCCCTGACCATTTTCGCGCAGCCTTTGGACATGCGTTAGGCTCCTGCTTGTTGCGGTGCGCCGGGTTAGCGGCTGAAGATCGGACGGGCGCCGAACTCCCAATACATTTCACGGGTCTTGATCCTGGAGAATAAGTACAGACCAGTCAGTGTAAATTCGAATTTTCTGGTCTCAATCGATATGCGCATGTGGTTTCGTCTCCTCTTAGGCTAGCTGAATGCATTGCCGACAGAAAGCAGAGAGCATATCTCCTGCAGTTCCGTCAATCGTCTCCAGATTAACAATAAGAATTTTGAGATTTGCAGTGTCAAATATGCAAGCGATACTTTCATATCGGAATTTGATATTGATATTGACACGCCATCTATTTTACTGGCTTGTAGTGAGGCCCGGAGGCGAGGTGCTTACCCATGAATTCTAGCGTCTTGCCGCTGTCGCATTGATGTTCCAACATGGCCTGATCAAGGAGGCAGCTATGTCAGAAGAAAGCAAAGACCCGGCTGAACGTGTCCTGATCGCCCGTGCCGTGCGAAAGGTGCGGAAGGCTCACGGCTCATGGATGGCCAGAGACCCGAACACACGCGAACTCATTGTCGAGGCGGTTCAGAGCGGCATTGATCAGGAAGACGAATTGGTAGAGCTGGTCGAGATCGCGGAAGGCAAGCGCTACGACAAGACCACGGCGACGTTCCAATAGACCCGGACGGCTGGGCCTGGGTAATGGCGTTAGGCGGTGCGGTCGGCTGGGCTTCGGTCGAAATAAGAACAGATAGGCGCACGGAAGAACAGTCTAGTTATGTAATAACATAACCGAAAAAGGGTAACGAAAGGGCCTCAGCCCTCCCGCAAGACCCGGAAGACGCTGGAGCGACCAATCCCCAACTCTGCGGCAATCGCGTCGGCGGTCTTTCCGTCAGCCTTCAGGCGCCTGATATCGTCAACCTTTCGCCGTGCGGTCGGTGCGCGTCCTTGATATTTGCCTTCCGCCTTTGCTTTGGCGATCCCTTCCCGCTGGCGTTCAAGCATCAGGTCCCGTTCGAACTCTGCGATAGACCCAAGCATGTTGAGCATGAGCTTGCCGGTCGGGGTCGAGGTGTCGAGGTTCAGGGCCAAGACCTTCAGGCTCACGCCCTTCTTGGTCAGCTTGCCCATGATCTCCATCAGGTTCGCCATGGAGCGGGCCAGACGGTCGAGCTTCGTCACGACCAGAATGTCACCCTCTCGCACGTATTCTAGGACGCGCTCCAGTTCCGGGCGCTTGGTGTCGACCGACGAGACTTGCTCTTGGAAGACCTTGGAACATCCGGCTTCCGTCAGGTCGCGAAGCTGAGCGTCAAGCCCGGCGATCTGGTCGAGGGTCGAGGTGCGGGCATATCCTACGAGGGCGGCGGTCATTTGTCTGGTCTCCAGTCAGTGCCATTGAAGTCTTAGACTGAATGATCCTGATCGTCCCAAAAGTCAATACCCATTTCTGTGGCACTGCTTTTGGCTAGCCTGAGACAGTGCCACACGGGCAGGGTCTTTTGGGACTGGCTGGCTGGATTGAAGAGCAAGGGCAATCGATGTCAGATGAGGGGCGAATGATAGCGAAGGGACGACCTGATGAAGTGGCAAGACCTCACCGATGAACAGCTTTTCGAAACAGGCGGCGAACAGCCGGGATCGCAGCGCTCCTATGAGAGGGACGTTGAGGTCAAGCGGCGCACTTACCTGATGGAGAAGCGCACGTCGGAAGCACAGATAGAAGCGGCAAGGTCACAAAAGCTTGCGGCGGATGCCACTGTCGAGACGGCGCGCTGGACAAAGTATTCAGCAATCACGGTAGGCGTGTCGGTCGTTGTCGCAGTCGTTGGCGTTCTTTTATGAACGGCTGAACGGTCGGGACACTGGAGCATAGCCAGCCAATGGACAGGCCGCGCGCCAAGCGAAAGACCCGTCGCCCCGTTGGGCTGAGAGGATCGCCGGGCCGGGCCACGGGGGGAACCGCGCGCGCCTGATCAGGAATAGGGTCTCGAATAAATCTCCGGCACAAAAACATCCGGACGGCCGTGGAATGTGCGGCTAGCGCATCCAGTGGAAGAACACGTAAGCAACTTGGCTGCGGGCCACGAGGCAAAAGTCCCCATGAGCGAACTGCCATTCCGCACCTTCCAAATCGTCCGAAATGTTCATCAGTTGTGCAAACTCCGCGCGACCGGCGGGTGTGTCGAGTTTGGCATCATGATCACGCAAAAGCCTCATGATATTGGTGACGTGACGGATGGTCCATAACGAAGTGCCATCAAGAGCGGTAATCCCGACGGGTACTAAGTCGCCGTTCACCGTCTCAGTCGTCATGATGCCACAGCGCAGCATCCTCCCTATGTCCTCCTTGACGGGACCAGCGGACACCATGTCCTTCACCGCAAGGCCGTCCGCATGATGTGCTTCGGCTGCACGCTTACGCAGGGCTTCACTATCGAAGCTCTTGTGGTCGCCGACCATGAGGAGCAAGACGCTATCTCGATAGACCTTCGCAAAAAGCAGGGCGTTCGATTGACCACGGCGCCGCCCATCCATGACAGGCTTGAAGTGGAAATGGTGAACACCGAACATGTTGACCGCGAAATCTATTGCTCCACCGCCCCCATCTGCCCAATCCGGCCCCCTTCGACGTGGTGTCGGGCGCAGGACATATCCATGTGTCTGGACATAGTGCGAGAGATATGGCCGCAGGTCGCCGCCAGTTTTGAACACCTGCGCTAGTTCGGCCAAGCGGGCGAGCTGATCATCAGGCAGACCATGCTTCCAGAAATCGGGTGCAAACTCCACGCGGCGCGGTCGGTTTGCGATGAGCCTGTCCACCCACGTCATATAGTGCTTGAGAACATCCGCCAGTGGCTTGCTGGCCAGCATCTCGCGCGCTTCTCTTTCATCCGGCGCACAAGGTATCGCCGCAATGAGCGCAGCCTTCAGTTGGCCCAAACGAGATGGAAGGTCCTCCGAGTTCATCTAGGCGTTACGCGGTCCTGTAGCGCGATCCAAACACGATCATCGCATAGTGTGCCATCATCGGCCCCCAAGCTATCAGGCAGAACGTAATGAAGTCCTCGTTTGCACGGCCAAACCGGTAGAGCGTCCAGCGGCCAATATCCCGGCTGAGGTCTTCTGAGAACCCGAAGACGATCAGCAGACACGCGAGGATGTAAACGCACGAGCCGATTGCGAACGCCACGCCTGTTGCTGAGACGATACGAAATACCGACCGGCGAGCGCTGAAGGAAAACGCGTCCAGCCGCGCCAATCCCATCACATAAATCGCGGTCAAACCGAAGATTGCAAGCGCCGCAACGATCGCCATCAGGAGGGCGGCAAGCACAGTGACCCCATCGGAATAAGCTGCTTCCAGCGCAATCTTCAAATACAAGAAAATGCCGAACGTCCAGCCAGCGAGCAGTGCAACCATCTTATCCCCCATGCAAATCAGGGAGACACTAACAGCCTTTACCACCCATGCAAGAAGGTTGCCGCCACTACAAGTAACCAAACGCCTTGACAGCCGCGAATGCAATGTTGCACGAGACTGTTACACAAAACCAATTAGGCGCACATCAAAACATAAGCAAAATCAATTATTTCAGATCAAGGACCCCGCTTCCTGCAAGCGGCACCATTTCATTTAAAATCAATAACTTAGATTGCTTTCTGTACGGACGAGACACTCCGTAGGGACATTTTATTGCGCAATCCTATGTATCTGGTCCGTAGCGAGCACCGCGTCTTCAATCTGCGCTGGCCTGTACCTAGGCAACTGCATCCAAAAAACAGAATCGCGTTTCTGAAGATTTCGCTCTCCACCAGAGAGCCAAGCGTGGCATTGCGGCTTTCAGGAATCTTGGTCCACATTGGTGAACAGATTAACAGGCAGGGGATCGCGGAGCTGATGACGTTTGAAGAGATCTTGGATGTCCTGCGTACTCATTTCCGAGAGATGCTCGACAAGGAGAAGAAGCGCAGTGGCCGAGAGGGAAGGCTCACGTTTGATCAACTGGATGACTACAGATCCAAGTTGAATGACACCAATAGCTGAGAAGAATGCGCGGCGGTTGAGTTTCGCCGACGAGCACCAGCTTTAGGAGGTATTAGCATGACTATGGAAACAGAGGCCTACCGCTATTGGCTGGGCCTGATGCTGATCCACGCCGCGACGGGAATCAAGACCTCACGCGAGCTCATAGAGCGGCACCTAAGAGATCTGAAGGATGGAGTACCTCTGGAGCACAAGAATCATGCGGTCCTAAGCGACGCCCAGTTCGATGAAGAGAATCTAGTGCGTTATCCGATGTACGAGGCAGTCGCGATGGAGATCATAGAGCGATTGGTCGCTTACGAGCACAGCCACGACATTAGAGATCTGGGGCTGACCTAACGCCGCGAGAAAAAACCTGCTGGGTGAGGCGACATCTTTCAGTAGAATTGGATTATGCCGATTCGATATGCCGTTGCGCCCGGAACACTTCTTCTCTGCAACTATGCTCTCGGTGGCTTCATGCCGCCTGAGATGGTCAAGCGGCGCCCTGCGATCGTGATTTCCCCCAGGCTTCCTCATCGAGATGGACTGTGTGCAGTCGTTCCACTTTCCACGTCCCCGCCTGAAAGGAACTTCAACTATGTGGTGGAGATCACCCTGGATCCGGCGTTGCCAGCGCCATTTGATTCGCCGGTGATGTGGGCAAAGTGCGACATGATCGCAACCGTAGGCTTTGAGCGCCTCGATCTCTTCCGAGGTGGGCGCGATACCAATGGCAACCGCAAGTATCTGACAAGACGTGTCGACACTGAGACATTCGAAAGGATCAAAGCTGGCATTCGATGTGGGCTTGGAATTTAACTTGACCTTAACGAGCAAACACCCATATTCAACATGATCGCTGGCGGCGAAAGCCGTTCAGCCTCAAGACCTCCATGGAGGCAGACCCCGCCAAGGCGATAACAAGCGTGGCGGGGTTTCTTGTTTTAGAGATCCGTTGGGTCGATACCTAGCGGGACAAAGAACCCGTGGTCTTCGTCCCCAAGACGACCATTCAGCCTTCAGAGTCGTCAACCTTTCTTCAACCACGCCGTCATCCCCCCGCCCCATAGCCCTTCAACCTCCGTCGCGTATCCGACGGGCTTTCGCGAAAATGCGCGCGGTAGCTGCGGGAAAAGGCCGAGGCCGAGTTGAAGCCGGTGGCGGCGGCGATGTCGGCGAAGGCGATGCGGGTTTCGATCACTTTGCGGCGGGCGGCGTTGAGGCGGAGCGCCAG
Source organism: Hyphomicrobiales bacterium (assembly GCA_900473805.1). Lineage (GTDB taxonomy): Bacteria > Pseudomonadota > Alphaproteobacteria > Rhizobiales > Rhizobiaceae > Allorhizobium. The sequence goes on from UCMS01000008.1 coordinate 337,005, forward strand.
ATAATGAATGTGCGGCGGGGCGCCGATCGCCTCTATAAATAAGGTTTGCAGCCGTCTTTCGCTGATGCCGATGCGGCGGGCCAGCCGCACCAGCGGCAGCGGTTGTTCCAGATGCTCCTCCATCACCCGCATCGCCTGGCTGACGCGCGGGTCGGCAAGCCGGATGCTGCCGGTCGAGGGCATGGCGGTGGCATTGCTGCTGACGCCACCCTGCTCGTAGATGAACTGACGTGACACTTCGAGCGCCAGCGAATAGCCGTGGCGGCGGCGGATCAGTTCCAGCATCAGGTCGAGCGTCGGCAGCGAACCGCCGGTGGTGATGCGCTTGCCGTCGATGACGAAGCGCTCGCGCACCGTCTTCACCTGCGGATAGGCGGCGGCGAAGTCGTCATAATCTTCCCAGTGCAGGGTCGCGGAAAAATTGTCGAGCAGAGCCGTGTCCGCCAGCAGCCAGGCGCCGGATTCGATGCCGGCGACGATGCTGCGATGCCGCGCCGATTTCGCCAGCAGACGCTTCAGGTCCGATGTGGCGTGGCGTTTCCAGTTGTGGCTCGACAGGACGAAGAGAGGGTCTTCCTCACTGCCCGGCTGGAAAGGACCATCGACCGGGATCGGAATATGGCTCTTGGTTTCGATCGGCCGTCCGTCGGGACTGAGGATCCGCCAGCGATAGAGCTCCAGCCCGCTTACCCGGTTTGCCAGGCGCAAGGGTTCGATGACCGAGGCGACCAGAATGAGATTGGTATCGGGTACGACGAGAAGGTCGAGCGTGGTGGTGGAGCTGGAATCGGACATGCGGCACGGATCTCGCGATGTTGCCGATAGTGTATAGAAACTATCCGATCCTGCAAAGCATGCTGCGGCATTCTGTCTCGTAATAGGGCCAACGAACGAGGGAGAACAATCCGTGCCTTTGACCATGAACCGTGATGTCTTCATCACCTGCGCCGTCACCGGCGCCGGAGACACCACCTCGAAATCGCCGCATGTGCCGATCACTCCCAAGCAGATCGCCGAGTCCGCCATTGATGCCGCGAAGGCCGGTGCCGCCGTCGTGCATTGCCATGTGCGCGATCCGGAAACGGGTGCCGCCAGCCGCCGCAACGATCTCTACAAGGAAGTGACCGACCGCATCCGCTCGGCAGATGTCGACGTCGTCCTAAACCTGACCGCCGGCATGGGCGGGGACCTGATTTTCGGCAATGTCGAGCAGCCTTTGCCGCTCAACCCTAAGGGCACCGACATGGCCGGCGCGACCGAGCGCGTGTCGCATGTTGCCGAATGCCTGCCGGAAATCTGCACGCTCGATTGCGGCACGATGAATTTCTCGCTCGGCGATTATGTCATGACCAACACGCCGTCGATGCTGCGTGCCATGGCGAAGCAGATGACCGATCTCGGCGTGCGCCCCGAGATCGAAGCCTTCGACACGGGCCATCTGTGGTTCGCCAAGCAGCTGGTCGAGGAAGGCCTGATCGAGGATCCGGTCCTCATCCAGCTCTGCATGGGCATTCCCTGGGGCGCGCCTGATGACCTCAACACCTTCATGGCGATGGTCAACAATGTGCCAGCGAGCTGGACCTTCTCTGCCTTCTCCATCGGCCGCAATGCCATGGCCTATCCGGCGGCTGCCGTGCTTGCCGGCGGCAATGTGCGCGTCGGGCTGGAAGACAATCTCTATGCCGGCAAGGGCCTGCTCGCCACCAATGCCCAGCTCGTCGAAAAGGCCGTGACCGTGATCGAGGGCATGGGCGCCCGGATCATCGGGCCGGACGAGGTGCGCAAGAAGCTCAAGCTCACCAAGCGCTGATGCCTCGCCCGTTCCGCGCGATTGCGGGGGGCGGGTCACTCGACAAACCGACATGCGGACGAGAACGTGATGAGCAGAATTCAAAAGGCGGCCTGTATTGGCGGCGGAGTGATCGGCGGAGCCTGGGCGGCGCGTTTCGTGCTCGCCGGCATCGACACCACGATCTTCGATCCGCATCCGGAGGCCGAGCGCATCATCGGCGAAGTCATGGCCAATGCCGAACGTGCCTACGAGATGCTGACCATGGCGCCGCTGCCGCCCAAGGGAAAGCTCACCTATGCGGCCTCGCTTGAGGAGGCGGTCGCCGGCGCCGACTGGATCCAGGAAAGCGTGCCGGAGCGTGTCGAACTCAAGCGCGGCGTTATCACCCAGATCGATGCGGCAGCCGACCCCAAGGCGCTGATCGGCTCCTCGACCTCCGGAATCCTGCCCACCGATCTGCAGCACGACATGAACCATCCCGAACGCATGTTCGTCGCGCATCCCTATAATCCTGTCTATCTCCTGCCGCTCGCCGAACTCGTCGGCGGCGAAAAGACCAGCCGCGCCGTGCTGGAAGATGCCAAGGCGAAGCTCGCGCCGATCGGCATGAAGGGCGTGATCCTCAACAAGGAGATCGAAGGTTTCGTCGGCGACCGCTTGCTGGAAGCGCTGTGGCGCGAGGCGCTCTGGCTGATCAAGGACGACATCTGCGACACCGAGACCCTCGACGACGTCATCCGCTATTCCTTCGGCATGCGCTGGGCGCAGATGGGCCTGTTCGAGACCTATCGGATCGCCGGCGGCGAAGCCGGCATGCGGCATTTCCTCGCCCAGTTCGGCCCCTGCCTCGCCTGGCCCTGGACCAAGCTCACCGACGTGGTCGACCTCAACGACGAACTCGTCGACAAGATCGCCGGCCAGTCGGACGCCCAGTCGGGCGCGCGCGGCATCCGTGATCTCGAACGCATCCGCGACCAGAACCTCGTCGGCATCATGCAGGCCCTGAAGGCCGGCGATGCCGGTCGCGGCTGGGGCTCCGGCAAGTTGCTGGCGGAGTTCGAGGCGCATCTCTGGTCGGCAGCACCCGCGCCCGCTGCCGCAGACACCACCGAGCCGATCAAGCTTGCGGACTTCCGCGTGCATCCGTCCTGGGTCGACTACAACGGCCACATGACCGAATACCGCTATAGCCAGTGTTTTGCCGACAGTTCCGATGCGCTGCTGCGCTTCATCGGCGTGGACATGGACTATGTTGGTGCCGGCCACAGCTATTACACGGTCGAAAATCATCTGCGGCTGCTCGACGAGTGCAAGCTGGGCGATGCTCTTTACGTCGAAGTCCAATTGCTGCCCTCGGATGGCAAGAAGCTGCACAGCTTCTTCTGGCTGCGGCGCGCCTCGGACGATAGTCTGGTGGCGACCTGCGAACACCTGATGCTGCATGTCTCCTCGGCCGAAGGCAAAACCGTGCCGCCACTGCCGGCGATCCTCGCCAAGCTCGAACCGCTGATCGCCGGTCATGCTTCGCTGCCGGTGCCCGATGGTGCCGGTCGGCATGTCGGGCAGAAGAGGTAGCCCTATGTCGCAACCCGGACCGAAGGCAGGAGGATAAGGCATGGATTTCGCCCTCACCGCAGAGCAGCAGATGATCGTCGATACGGTCCGCGGCTTCGTGGAGAGCGAACTCTATCCGCTCGAAGATCAGGTCGAGAAACAGGGTTTTGTCCCGCCTGAGATGGGCTGGGAGATCGCGGCCAAGGTGAAGCAACTCGGTTTCTTCGCCTGCAACATGCCGGAAGAAGTTGGCGGCGGCGGGCTCGACCACCAGACCTTCACCCTGGTTGAACGCGAACTCGGTCGTGCCTCCATGGCGCTCACCGTCTTCTTCGGCCGACCCTCCGGGATCCTGATGGGCTGCAATGACGACCAGCGCGAACGCTATCTGCTGCCGGCCACGCGTGGCGACAAGTTCGATGCCCTGGCCATGACCGAACCCGGCGCGGGCTCGGACCTGCGCGGCATGAGTTGCACGGCCCGCCCCGACGGCGATGACTGGGTCCTCAACGGCACCAAACATTTCATCAGCCATGCCAATATCGCTGATTTCGTCATCGTCTTCGTCGCCACCGGCGAGGAAGAAACGCCGAAGGGCGTCAAGAAGCTGATCACCTGTTTCCTGGTTGATCGCGGCACACCCGGCTTCACCATCCGTGACGGCTATTCCTCCGTGTCCCATCGCGGTTACCAGAACTGCATCCTCGATTTCGACGATTGTCGCCTGCCTTCGGCGCAGATCCTCGGCGAGGTCCACAAGGGCTTCGAGCTTGCCAATGCCTGGCTCTACGGCACACGGCTGACGGTCGCCGCGAGCTGCGTCGGTCGGGCGCGGCGGGTCTTCGACCTCGCGGTCCCCTATGCCGCCGAGCGGCACCAGTTCGGCAAGCCGATTGGCGCCAACCAGGGCGTTTCCTTCAAGCTCGCTGACATGATCACCGAGATCGATGCGGCTGGCTATCTGACGCTCGCCGCCGCCTGGCGCCTCGACCAGGGGCTGCCGGCGAACCGCGAAATCGCCTCCGCCAAGCTCTATGCTTCGGAAATGCTCTCCCGCGTCACCGACGAGGCGATCCAGATCCATGGCGGCATGGGCTTAATGGACGACCTGCCACTGGCGCGCTTCTGGCGCGACGCACGGGTGGAGCGGATCTGGGACGGCACCTCTGAAATCCAGCGGCACATTATCAGCCGCGACCTGTTGCGGCCGTTTGGAGCATGATCATGGCGAACGGCTCCCCACACTCGATCCGAGATATCTCAGACTCCTCCCCCCGATGGCCACAGGACCCGCATCAGGGCCTGTGGCCGGGCAGGCATGCCGATCTTAGGACATCCCGGGCTGGAAGACGTGGCTCTGGTCGCGCCTTTCCAGGCGAGCCGGCTCGGCATTACCCGACAGACGGTCGGCTCGGCAGGGTGCTTGAATGACGACAAACGCCCGCTCGCCGCTCACCCGCCTGATCCGTCCGCAATCCATCGCCGTCTTCGGCGGCAAGGAAGCGGCACGGGTGGTGGAACAGTGCGGCAAGGCGGGCTATCGTGGGCAGATTTGGCCCGTGCATCCGACGCGCGAGACGGTCCATGGCCATCGCTGCTATCGCTCCGCCGCCGATCTTCCCGGCGCGCCGGATGCCGCCTTCATCGGCGTCAATCGCACGCTCACGGTCGAGATTCTGCGTGAGCTCTCCCAGCGCGGCGCCGGTGGCGCCATCTGCTACGCTTCGGGCTTTGCAGAAGCCGCTGCAGAATTGCCCGACGGCCCCGCTCTGCAGGCGGAACTGGTCGCGGCAGCCGGCACCATGGCCATGTTGGGCCCCAATTGCTACGGCTTCATCAACATGCTCGATGACGCGCTGCTCTGGCCCGACCAGCACGGCATGGTCCATGTTGACAGGGGTGTGGCCATCCTCACCCAGTCATCCAACATCGCGCTCAACATTTCGATGCAGGCCCGCGGCCTGCCGATCGCCTATCTGATGACGGCCGGAAACCAGGCCCAGACGGGGCTTTCGGCACTGGCTGCTGCGGCGATGGAAGACGAGCGGGTGACGGCCGTCGGGCTGCATATCGAAAGCTTCGACGATCTCGACGCACTGCAGCATCTGGCACGCCGCGCCCGGGCGCTGCGAAAGCCAGTGGTTGCGTTGAAGGTCGGAAGATCGGCTGCCGCCCAGCGCGCAACGTTGTCCCATACCGCCTCGCTCGCCGGCAATGATCGGGTTTCTTCGGCGCTGCTCAAACGCCTCGGCATCGGCCGCGTGCATTCCCTGCCGCAGATGCTGGAAACGCTGAAACTCCTGCATGTCTGTGGGCCGCTCGCCTCCAACTCTGTCTCGTCGATGAGCTGTTCCGGTGGCGAGGCCTCGTTGATGGCCGATGCCGGTGTCGGCAAGGCGGTCGAGTTCCGCGATCTTCCCCCGCAGCACCTGCCCGAACTTCGGGAAACGCTCGGCGCGATGGTCACCTTGTCCAATCCGCTCGATTACCACACCTTCGTCTGGGGTGATCGTACGCGCCAGGCCAAAGCCTTCTCCTCGGTCATGCGCGGCGGCTATGGCATCAATCTTGTGGTGCTCGACTTCCCGCGTGCCGACCGTTGCGATGCCACCGATTGGACCACGACCGTCGATGCCGTGATCGATGCGCGACGGGCGACAGGTGCGGCCGCCGCGATCGTCTCCAGCCTGTCGGAAACCATGCCGGAAACCGTCGCGACCCGGCTTGTTGCCGAAGGCATCGTGCCCTTCTGCGGGATCGATGAGGCACTCTGCGCCATTGAAGTCGCCCACCAAATTCATGCCACCTGGGCAAAACCGGCGGCCGCGCCGGTTCTGTCCGCAAACCTGGTAGAGACCGACATCACCACCTTCTACGAGGAGCGTGCCAAACCCAGGCTTGCCGCCTATGGCGTGCCGATCCCCTACGGCATGGTCGCCGACCGGCCGGAAAACGCGGTCGCGATCGCAGAACGGCTCGGTTATCCGGTCGCGCTCAAGGGCCTCGGCATCGCCCACAAAAGCGATGTCGGAGCCGTTCGGCTCAACATCCGAAGTGCCGGAGAAGTTCTCGCCGCAGCCTCCGCCATGAGCGCGGTTGCCGAACGCTTCCTCGTCGAGAAAATGGCCCCGAAACCGGTGGCGGAGCTCATTGTCGGGGCGCTGCGCGATCCGGTCGTCGGTCCGGTGCTGACCCTGGGCGCCGGAGGCGTGCTGGTCGACCTCATCGATGACAGCACCGTCCTGCTCCTCCCCACGAATGCCCAGGAAATCCGCGCCGCCCTGGCGGAACTCAAGGTGTCAAAGTTGATTGAAGGCTATCGCGGCGGCCCGTCAGGCGATATGAACGCACTGATACAACTCGTCGCCTCTGTCGCAGATTATGTCGCAGACAACGCAACGAGATTGGAAGAACTGGACCTTAATCCGGTTCTGGTGCTGCCGGAAGGCGAAGGCGCAATTGCCGTCGACGCCTTCATCCGGATGAGGAGTTAAAGCGTGGCCGACCCTATCCGCACCCGTCGCGAAAACGGCATCCTCGAAGTCACGATCGACCGACCAAAGGCCAATGCCATCGATCTCGCAACCAGCCGGATCATGGGCGATATCTTCGCAGACTTCCGCGACGACGAAACCCTGAGGGTGGCGATCATCACCGGTAGCGGTCCCAAGTTCTTCTGCCCAGGCTGGGACCTGAAGGCGGCCGCCGAGGGCGATGCGGTGGACGGAGACTACGGCGTCGGCGGCTTTGGCGGCCTGCAGGAACTGCGCGACCTCAACAAGCCGGTCATTGCGGCCATCAACGGCATCTGTTGCGGCGGCGGCCTGGAGATCGCGCTCTCCGCCGATCTGATCCTCGCCGCCGATCACGCCACCTTTGCACTGCCGGAAATCCGCTCGGGCACGGTGGCCGACGCCGCCTCGATCAAGCTGCCGAAGCGCATCCCCTATCACATCGCCATGGACATGCTTCTGACCGGCCGTTGGCTCGACGCACAGGAGGCCCATCGCTGGGGCTTCGTCAACGAGATCCTGCCGGCAGACACGTTGATGGACCGCGCCTGGGCGCTCGCACGCCTGCTCGAAAGCGGCCCGCCGCTGGTCTATGCCGCGATCAAGGAGATCGTGCGCGATGCCGAGGGCCGGGATTTCCAGACGACGATGAACAAGATCACCAAACGGCAATACCGGACGGTCGACGTGCTTTACGGCAGCGAAGACCAGATCGAAGGCGCGCGCGCCTTTGCCGAGAAGCGCCAGCCGGTCTGGAAAGGGAGATAGTTTCAAGCAGCCGCGTGAGGGCCCTGGCGGTCGGCCCGATTGCGCAACCGTACGATCGCCACCGTCACGGAAAAAATGCCGGACGCATAACCAACCAGAACAAGGGAACAGACGATGAGCAACGACAAATTTCTTTCGAGCCTGAGCAGAGCCGCCCTCAGCCGGCGCGAGTTCATGGGCCGCGCCATGGCCGCCGGCCTGACGCTCACGGCCGCCAGCTCGCTCTACGCCACCAGCGCCTCGGCCCAGGAGCCGAAGCGCGGCGGCAACCTGAAGCTCGGCCTCGAAGGTGGTTCCGCCACCGACAGCAAGGACCCGGCCAAGTTCCTGTCGCAGTTCATGTTCTGCATCGGCCGCTGCTGGGGCGACATGCTGGTCGAAAGCGATCCGCTGACGGGCGCTGCCGTCCCGGCGCTTGCCGAAAGCTGGGAGCCTTCGGCCGATGCCGCGACCTGGACCTTCACCATCCGCAAGGGCGTGCAGTTCCATGACGGCAAGGAACTCACCATCGACGACGTCGTCGCCACCCTGAAGCGCCACACCGACGAGAAGTCCGAATCCGGCGCACTCGGCGTGATGAAGTCGATCAAGGAGATCAAGAAGGACGGCGACAAGCTGGTCCTGGTGCTCACCGAAGGCAATGCCGATCTGCCGCTGCTGCTCACCGACTACCACCTCGTCATTCAGCCGAACGGTGGCTACGACGATCCGCTCGCCTCGATTGGCACTGGCCCCTATAAGCTCACCAGCTTCGAAGCCGGCGTGCGCGCGACGCTCGAGCGGAACCAGAACGACTGGCGCTCGGACCGCGGTTATGTCGATACGATCGAAATCATCGGCATGAACGATGCGACTGCGCGTATCGCGGCACTCGCCTCCGGCCAGGTGCATTTCATCAACCGCGTCGATCCGAAGACCGTCGGCATGCTGAAGCGCTCGCCGAATGTCGAGATCCTCTCCACCTCCGGTCGCGGCCACTATGTCTTCATCATGCATTGCAACACGGCGCCGTTCGACAACAACGATCTTCGCCTCGCGCTCAAATATGCCATGGACCGCGAAGCCATGGTCGAGACCGTGCTCGGCGGTTACGGCAAGGTCGGCAACGACTTCCCGATCAACAGCACCTATGCGCTCTTCCCCGAGGGCATCGAGCAGCGCACCTACGATCCTGACAAGGCCGCCTTCCATTACAAGAAGTCCGGTCACTCCGGTCCGGTCCTGCTGCGCACGTCGGAAGTCGCCTTCCCGGGCGCTGTCGATGCCGCCGTTCTCTACCAGGGCAGCGCCCAGAAGGCCGGCATCGAGATCGAGGTGAAGCGCGAGCCGGGTGACGGCTACTGGTCGAACGTCTGGAACGTCCAGCCCTTCTCCACCTCCTATTGGGGCGGCCGTCCGACCCAGGACCAGATGTATTCCACGGCTTACCTTTCGACCGCCGACTGGAACGACACCCGCTTCCTGCGCCCGGACTTCGACAAGATCCTGCTCCAGGCGCGCGCCGAACTCGACGAAGGCAAGCGCAAGGAGATGTATCGCGAGATGGCGATGATGGTGCGCGACGAGGGCGGTCTGATCCTCCCGATGTTCAACGACTTCGTCAACGCCGCCCAGAAGTCGGTCAAGGGTTACGTCCACGACATCGGCAACGACATGTCGAACGGCTATGTCGCGACCCGCGTCTGGCTGGAAGCCTGATCGCCCGAAACGGGCAGTCGGCAACGCACTGCTCCGGTCATCGGCCCGCGGACATGAGGTTCGCGGGCCAAACCCGTTTTTCTGGATAGCGGCTTAAAACGCATGACCCAATCGACCGATGCCGGCGACCCGCCGGCCCTCTCCCTCTACCAGCGGTTTCCGCTGGCCGTTCTGGTGGTGCAGCGTCTGGTGCTGAGCCTGATCCTGCTGCTCGCGGTTTCGGTGCTCATCTATGGCGGGGTCGAGGCGCTTCCCGGCGACTTTGCCACAACCTATCTCGGCCAGTCCGCCACGCCTCAGGCGGTCGCCAATATCCGCGCCGATCTCGGTCTCGACCGGCCGATCGTCAGCCGCTATTTCGAATGGCTCGGCGGCGCCATTCAGGGCGATTTCGGCACCTCCTGGGCCAGCAAGAATTCCGTCACCGAACAGATCGGCAAGCGGCTCGGCAATTCCCTGTCGCTGGCAGCACTCGCCGCCGCCATTTCCGTGCCGCTCGCGGTCGGCCTCGGCATGCTCGCCGTGCATTTCCGCAATCGCATGCCCGATCGCATCATCAACGTGATCTCGCTTGCGGCGATCTCGCTGCCGGAATTCTTCATCGGCTATCTGCTGATCCTGGTCTTCGCGATCAATTTCAACATAGCGACCTTTCCCTCAACCGTACATGACGGCATGACCATTGCCGAACGGCTGAAGGCCATGGCGTTGCCGACGGCAACACTCGTACTCGTGGTGCTCGCTCACATGATGCGCATGACCCGCGCCGCAATTCTCTCGGTCATGTCGTCGGCCTATATGGAAACCGCTGAACTGAAGGGCCTCTCGGCGCTCCGGGCCATCGTCAAACATGCAGCCCCCAACGCCATTGCGCCGATCGTCAACGTCGTCGCCCTCAACCTCGCCTATCTCGTCGTCGGGGTCGTCGTGGTCGAGGTGGTTTTCGTCTATCCCGGCATGGGCCAATACATGGTCGATGCCGTCACGGTGCGCGACATGCCCGTCGTCCAGGCCTGCGGCCTGATCTTCGCGGCCGTCTACATCTTCCTCAACATGCTGGCCGACATCATCGCCATCGTCGCCAATCCGAGACTGAGGCATCCGAGATGAGATTGAGACAGATCCCCATCAGCGCCTGGGTCGGCATCTTCGGCATTACGCTCGCCGTCTTCTGCGCGCTCTTTGCCCCCTTGATCGCGCCGCATGGCGAGCGTGAGGTCGTTGGCGCCGTCTGGGAACCCATGGGCGGCGCCTTCCCGCTCGGCACCGACAATCTCGGCCGCGACCTGCTCTCGCGCATGATCTACGGCACGCGCACAACGCTCACGGTGGCGCTCGCCGCGACCGTCATCTCGTTTTCGCTGGGCATCTTCCTCAGCTTCACTGCGGCCGTCTCGCGCGGCGTGATCGACCAGACCCTGTCACGCTTCAACGACCTGATGATGTCGATCCCGACGCTGATCTTCGCGCTGGTGGTGCTCGCCGTGCTGCCGCAGAACCTCTTCGTGCTGATCCTGGTCATGGCGATCCTCGATTCCACCCGCGTCTACCGCCTCGGCCGGGCCGTGGCGCTCGATGTCGCTGTCATGGAATTTGTCGAAGCCGCCAAGCTGCGCGGCGAAGGTACGATGTGGATCATCTTCCGGGAGATCCTGCCCAACACGCTCTCGCCGCTGCTCGCCGAATTCGGCCTGCGCTTTGCCTTCTCGATCCTCTTCCTCTCTACCCTCTCCTTCCTCGGCCTCGGCATCCAGCCGCCGGCCGCCGACTGGGGTGGCATGGTCAAGGACAACAAGGACGGGATCATCTTCGGCATTTCCGCAGCCCTGGTACCCGGCTCGGCAATTGCCGCGCTCGCCGTCTGCGTCAACCTGGTGGTCGACTGGCTGCTCGGACGCACATCCAGCCTGAAGGGAGGCCGTGGCGATGTCTGAACTGCTTACCGTCCGCGATCTGAAGATCGAAGCCACATCCTATCCGCCCGGAGAGCCGCCGAAAAACATCACTATCGTCGAGGGCGTCTCCTTCCGCCTGCCCAAGGGTCGGGTGCTTGGCCTGATCGGCGAGTCCGGCGCCGGCAAGTCGACCATCGGCCTGTCGGCACTGGCTTACGGACGTGGTAGTGTGCGCATCACCGGCGGCGAAGTGTTGCTGAACGGTCAGGATATCCTGAAGCTGAATAAATCCGGCATCCGCAAGCTGCGCGGCGACCGCGTCTGTTACGTCGCGCAATCGGCCGCCGCCGCGTTCAATCCCGCCCACCGGCTGGGCGACCAGGTCATCGAGGCGACCGTTGCACACAAGCTGATGACCGTAGAGGAGGCCCGTGCCCGCGCCACCTATCTGTTCGGCGTGCTCGGTCTGCCGAACCCGGAAACGTTCGGCGACCGTTATCCGCACCAGGTCTCCGGCGGTCAGCTGCAGCGCGCCATGACCGCCATGGCGCTATGCTCCAACCCGGAACTGATCGTCTTCGACGAACCAACGACGGCGCTTGACGTCACCACCCAGATCGACGTGCTGGCCGCGATCAAACACGCGATCGAGACGACCCACACCGCCGCTCTCTACATCACCCATGACCTCGCCGTGGTCGCGCAGATCTCGGATGACATCATGGTGCTGCGCCAGGGAAAGACCGTCGAATACGGCACGACCCAGCAGATCATCGAAGCGCCGGCCCAAGAGTATACCCGCGCGCTCGTCAATGTCCGCCAGGCGCGCAAGGAGGAGGCGATCGACCAGAGCGATCGGCAGCTCAAGATCGAGAACGTCACTGCCGGCTATTCCAACGGCTTCAAGGTGCTGCACGACGTGTCGCTGCATCTGCCAAAAGGCCAGACGCTCGCGGTCGTCGGCGAATCCGGCTCGGGCAAGTCGACGCTTGCCCGCGTCATCACCGGCCTTTTGCCGCCGATGTCCGGCACCGTCACCTTCGACGGCAAACCGCTGACGCCAGCCCTCAAGCAGCGCAGCCGTGACGATCACAGGCGCATCCAGCTGATCTACCAGATGGCCGACACGGCGATGAACCCGCGCCAGACCGTGCGCGACATCATCGGCCGGCCGCTCACCTTCTATCGCGGCCTCCATGGCGCGGCGAAAACCGCCCGCGTCAAGGAACTGCTGGAACAGATCGAAATGGCCACCGGCTTCATCGACCGCTATCCGGCAGAACTATCCGGCGGGCAGAAACAGCGCGTGGCGATTGCCCGGGCACTTGCGGCAGAGCCGGAGCTGATCCTCTGCGACGAGCCGACCTCGGCGCTCGATCCGCTGGTGGCGGAGGGCATCCTGTCGCTTTTGATGCGGCTGCAGGCGGAAACGCAGGTCTCCTACATGTTCATTACACACGACATCGCGATCGTGCGCGCCATCGCCGACAGCGTGGCGGTCATGCATCGCGGCCGCCTGGTGCGCTTCGGCCCGAAGTCGGAGGTGCTGTCGCCGCCCTTCGACGACTATACCGACCTGCTGCTCAAGTCCGTGCCAGAGATGGAGTTGGGCTGGCTGGAGAAGGCGCTTGCGACCCGTCGCATGGAGAGTGCCGGCCACTGAGAACACCCTTCTTCTGCCTGCCGGCATCGTCTCCCCGCTAAAACAGCAGAGCTATCGCATTTGAACAATTCCCCCTCTGGCCTGCCGGCCATCTCCCCCACAAGGGGGGAGAGAACACGCGGCGGGCCCCCCGGCTCCGCCACTGAGGGCAGCGGCTGGGTTAAGCCCTCCCCCTTGTGGGGAGGGTTTGGGAGGGGAAAACCACACACTCGAATTCATCACCCGAAGGCACAGCATGACATCGCGCCCGTTCACCACCATCGAAAACCAGTGGATCACCCTTGCCGACGGCACCCGGCTCGCCGCGCGCATCTGGATGCCCGACGGCACTGACATCGATCCCGTTCCGGCCGTCTTCGAATTCCTGCCGTATCGCAAGCGGGACGGAACGAGCCCGCGCGACGAATCCACCTACCCGGTCTTCGCCGCCGCCGGCATTGCCGGAGTACGCGTCGATATCAGAGGCTCGGGCGAATCCGATGGCGTCATTGATGGCGAGTATACCGAGCTGGAACTCGCCAATGCCTGCGAGCTGATCGCCTGGATCGCGGCGCAGCCCTGGTCCAACGGTTCCGTCGGCATGATGGGGATCTCCTGGGGCGGCTTCAACTGCCTGCAGGTGGCCGCCCTTCGCCCGCCGGCGCTGAAAGCCGTCATCTCGATCGCCTCGACCACCGATCGCTACAACGACGACATTCATTACAAGAACGGCTGCCACCTCTCCGCCCAGCTTTCCTGGGCCGCCACCATGCTCGCCTACCAGTCGCGCTCGCCCGATCCGGAAATCGTCGGCGACCGCTGGCGGGAGATGTGGATGGAACGGCTGGAAAACGAGCCCTTCTTCCTGGAGGAATGGCTCCCCCACCAGCGCCGCGACGCCTTCTGGAAACACGGCTCGATCGGCGAGGATTTCTCCGCCGTCGCGATCCCATCGCTCGTCATCGCCGGCTGGGCCGACGGCTATCGCAACACGCCGCTTCTTGCCGTCGAGGGCATGCCTGATCGCTCCAAGGCGCTGATCGGCCCCTGGATCCACAAATACCCGCATTTCGCCTGGCCGAAGCCGCGCGCCGATTTCCACGGCGAGGCCATCGCCTTCTGGAACCGCTGGCTGCGCGGCGAGCAAAACGGAACCGAGGCGGTGCCGCAAGTGCGTGCCTATATCCTCGACGCCGTGAAGCCCGCTCCACGCCGGGATGTCGATCCGGGCTTCTGGATTTCGAAAGACCGCTGGCAAGCGCCGGAGATGCTGAATTTCTACGTCGAGGCCTTCGGCTCGCTGACGGCGGGGCATCCGGTCCCCCATGCGCCGACCCATACAGTCACGCTCAAGTCCCCGCTCGACACCGGCACCGCCGCCGGCGAATGGTTCACGCTGAAGCCGGACGCGGAACTCGCCGGCGACCAGCGCGGCGACGATGCGGGATCGCTGACCTTCCAGACGGCGCCGCTCACCCACACGCTCGACATTTTCGGGCGCCCGGAACTCTCTGTGATGCTGTCGAGCGACGCCCCCGTCGCGAACCTGATCGCCCGGATCGTCGACGTGCATCCCGACGGCTCCGCCACCCGCGTCGCCTTCGGCGTGCTGAACCTGACCCATCGCAACGGCAATGGCGAACCTGAGCCGATGGTGCCCGGCGAACCGACACCGATCCGCTTGACGCTCGATGCCTGCGGATATCGCTTCCGTCCCGGTCACCGCATCCGGCTGTCGCTCTCGTCCTCCTATTGGCCAATGGTCCTTCCCGCCCCGACCGATGCGGAACTGACGCTCGACATCGCCACGCTCGGCCTCGCCCTGCCGAAACTCGGCGGGCACGAAACCTTCGATATGAAGCAGCCGGACAATCCCAACCCGCTGCCGACCTATATCGAACATGCGCCGTCGGAGACCCGCCGCCAGGTGCTGCGCGACCTCCAGGCCAACCGAACCTCCTACACGATCTATGAGGATACCGGCCTGTTCGAGCATCCCGGCACGGGCCTATCGACCCGCCAGGTGCGCGACGAAGTCTGGTCGATCTCGCCGGGTGATCCGCAGTCGATGACGGGCACCTCCGTCTGGACCTGCGACATGCAGCGCCCCGGCTGGTTCGTGCGCACAGTCTCCACCTCGCGCATCGCCTGCACTGAGACGGACTGGCTGATCAGTGCGTCGGTCGTGGCTTACGAAGGTGAGATCGAGGTGTTCGAAAAGATCTTCCCGCAAAGGGCCATTCCGCGCGATCTGATGTAAACGACGCTGCCTTCAGTCCTGCGCGGCGAAACGGGTCACCGCCGCGCAGAGCGCCCCGAAACCTCTGCGCGCGCCCTGGCTCATGTGGCGGGCGCGCAGCCAGGCATGCACCATCTGCGGCTCTTCGCGGAACCAAACCTCGATCCCCGCCTGCGCCAGGCGCGCTGCGTAGGCACGGCCGTCATCGCGCAGCGGATCGAAATGGGCGACGGTGACGAAGGTCGGAGGCAGACCGGCCAAGGAACGTGACAGGAGCGGATGGGCGACGGGGCTGTCGGCCGGCGCCTGCAGCACTTGCCGGTAATAGGCAACATCCGACGTCGCCAGCCCCGGCGCCTGCGCCATCTCGTGATAAGAGCCGGAGACGAGATCGCCGCCGAGCGCCGGATAGATCAGCGCCTGGCCGACAATGCCATTCAGCCCTTCGTCGCGTGCACGAAGCGCCAGCCCGGCCGCCAGATTGCCCCCGGCGCTATCCCCGATCAGAACAACCTTGCGACCGTCGGCGAGCAAAGAGGTCAACACCGCAAATGCGTCGTCATGCGCTGCCGGCCAGACATGTTCGGGTGCCAGCCGATAATCCACCGAAACCAGTTCCGCGCCCACATGCTCCGCCAGTTCGGCACAGATGGCGTGATGACTGTCGAGCGAGCCGACGACGAAGCCGCCACCATGGATGTAATAGAGCACGGTTCGGGTTCGGATCTTCGCCGGACGGTACCAGCGGACCGGAATGTGACCTTCCACTGTGCGGTCCTCTGTCACCATGCCCGGAGGCAGCGGCCGGTCGAAACGGGCGCAGAGGGCGTCATACCAGGCGCGTTGCTGTCCGATCGAGGCATCCACGGCATCATCGGGATAGAAAGCCGCACAGATTTCGAGGAATTCGACAATGCCGGGTTCGGTCGGCGCCTTGGGATGGGTATCGGTCATGTGAAAACCATTCGATGGACAGGATGTCACTCCTGCGATCACAACAGCCTAGTCGCGGCTCGCCCGGTAATCCACTCCGTTTGCGGCGCAGCCTGTCAAATCCGCCCTCTCTCCCCGCGTGGCAACGCGTCGGCAGAAACAGCCTTTCCCCGCAGAGCTTTTCATGTCAGGAGAGGCTCGGACGCGAGTGCCGTAAACTTTAGTACGGGCTCGGGCGGGCTGATTGACGTCTCTCCTGCTGCAGCGCGATTACGCTGCCGTCCTGTTCCTCACCACCCGCGCACACAGAAAGAGCCCCGCAAGCGAGGCTCTTCCGTCAGATGTTGCGAACGGATCGGTCAGATCCAGTATGGCGGGACGCCGTAGTAGTCGTAGACCGAGCGACCGTTGTTGCGATACCAATCCTCGCTGTCGTCGCGATACTTCGGAGCGCCTTCGACCTGTTCCTTGGTCAGCGAGATGCGATAACCATCGAGCTGCTCGTCATAGGTCAGGGTTTCCCATGGCAGCGGGTAATATTCATCCCCAATGCCCCAGAAACCGCCGAAGCTGAGCACGGCATAGGCAACTCGGCCGCCACGCTTTTCGAGCAGAACACGCTGGATGGAACCGATGCGGTCGCCGTCGGCGCCATAGACTGCCGTGCCTTCAACCTTATCACTGGCGATCAGGGTCGCCGTATCCTTGGCGTAAGGGTCCTTGCCCGAAACGGCATTGTTGACCTGGTCCATGATACATCCTCCTTGGATTGTTTCTCGTACCGGTCAACGAACAGCTGCTCGGATTGGTTCCTCTCGACCACACCAGCAGCTCTCTTCTACCTTACCCAAGTCCAGCCGGGTGTGGTTTCTCCTGCCAAAGCGCATGGCAGGTTCGTCGGCACACCCCCTCCCTTTCCAACGCTCGGGTTTCAACGTATTGACGTTTACGTCAAGGTTATATAATTTTTCGAGACTTGCACGACCTTTGCGCTAGCATGAGGTTCCAGGATAAGGGGAGGAGCCCGACCTGGGGTGCAGACGAAAAGAATGGTTCGGGAGGACAATATGACGGAAACTATGAGCCGCCTCAGCGGCCGCGCCGCCGAAAAGATCTGGGTCCAATCCTATCCCGCCTCGGTGCCGGCGGAAATCGCCCCGCACGCCCATCCCTCGCTGGGTGCCCTGTTTGAAGCCAGCTGCGCGAAATTCAGCGAACGTCAGGCCTTCACCAGTATGGGCCGCTCCATGACCTTCCGGGAACTGGAAGACCAGTCGCGCAAGGTCGGCGCCTGGCTGCAGTCGAAGGGGCTTTCCAAGGGCGACCGCGTCGCCGTCATGACGCCGAACATCCTGCAAAACCCTGTCACCGTCTATGGCATCCTGCGCGCCGGCCTGACCGTGGTGAACGTCAACCCGCTGTACACGCCGCGCGAACTTGAGCACCAACTCAAGGATTCCGGCGCGAAGGCGATCGTCGTTCTGGAAAACTTCGCCCACACCGTCCAGCAGGTCGTCGACCGCACCGACGTCAAACATGTCGTCGTCTGCACCATGGGCGACATGCTGGGCCTGAAAGGCCACATCGTCAATTTTGTCGTGCGGAAGGTGAAGAAGCTCGTCCCGGCCTGGACCATTCCCGGCCATACCAGCTTCAAGGCCATGCTGGCAGAGGGCGGCAAACTGGCGCTGAAGCCGGTCCCGGTCTCTCCCGGCGATATCGCCTTCCTGCAATATACGGGCGGCACCACCGGCGTTTCCAAGGGCGCCGCCCTCACCCACGCCAATCTTCTCGCCAACAAGCAGCAGATCGCGCTGTGGCTGGAGGCGGCCTTTGCCGGTCAGTCCCGCCCCGACGTCCTCAATTTTGTCTGCGCGCTGCCGCTCTACCACATCTTCGCGCTCACCGTGAATTCGCTGATGGGCATCGCGCTCGGCGGCCATAATCTGCTGATTGCCAATCCGCGCGACATCCCTGCCTTCATCAAGGAATTGCAGAGCTTCAAGGCACATATCTTCCCGGGCCTCAACACGCTGTTCAATGCGATGATGAACAATCCGGAATTCAAGAAGATCGATTTCTCCTCCCTGATGCTCGTTCTCGGCGGGGGCATGGCGATCCAACGGCCGGTGGCCGAGCGCTGGCTTGCCATGACAGGACGTCCGATCACCGAAGGTTACGGCCTCTCCGAAACCTCCCCCGTTGCGACCGTCAATCGGCTCGATGCGCGTGAATTCTCGGGCATGATCGGTCTGCCGCTCCCCTCCACCGATATCGAAATCCGCGACGAGGACGGCAACACCCTGCCGATCGGCGAGGTCGGCGAAATCTGCATTCGCGGACCCCAGGTCATGGCCGGCTACTGGCAGCGCCCGGAAGAGACGGCGAAGGTGATGAGCGCCGATGGCTTTTTCCGCTCCGGCGACATGGGCCTTATGGACGAGCGCGGCTATGTGAAAATCGTCGATCGCAAGAAGGACATGATCCTCGTCTCCGGCTTCAACGTCTATCCCAACGAGATCGAGGAAGTCGCGGTCATGCATCCGGGCGTGCTGGAATGCGCGGCCGTCGGCGTGCCGGACGAGCATTCGGGCGAGGCCGTGAAACTCTTCGTGGTGAAGAAGGACCAGGCGCTGACCATCGACGAGCTGAAAGCCCATTGCGCCGCCAACCTCACCAATTACAAGCGGCCGCGCTACATCGAGTTCCGCACCGAACTGCCAAAGACCAATGTCGGCAAGATCCTGCGGCGCGAGTTGCGCGACGGAAAATAAATCGATTGAAATTGGGGGAGCTGTCAGGCTCCCCCTGTCTTGATAGCGCCTTGCGCTGCGACTAATGTCCCCGGCAACCACGTTAACAGGGACATTCCGATGCAAGCCATCATCGACAAGCTGACGAGCGCCGTTGCCGCCACCCATGCCGAAGACCTGCGCGCGGCCTTTGCCGCCGATCCGCAGCGCTTCTCGCATTTCAGCGTCACGCTCGGCGATCTGCTGATGGATTATTCCAAATGCGCGGTGAACAGTGAAGTGCTCGACCTCCTGGAGGAACTCGTCACCACCGCCGGCGTCGCCGACAAGCGGGACGAGATGTTCTCGGGCGCCCCGATCAATTTCACCGAAGGTCGTGCCGTTCTGCACACCGCCTTGCGCAACCGCTCTAATCGTCCGGTTGTCGTAGACGGTCGAGACGTGATGCCTGACGTGAACGGGGTTCTCGAAGCCATGGGCAAGTTCGCCGAAGGCATTCGGTCCGGCGATTTGAAGGGCGCAACGGGCAAGGCCATCACCGACGTGGTCAATATCGGCATCGGCGGCTCGGATCTCGGTCCGGTCATGGCGACTTTGGCGCTTGCCCCCTTCCATGACGGCCCGCGCCTGCATTTCGTCTCCAACATCGACGGCGCCCATATCGCCGACACGCTGAAGTCGCTTGATGCCGAAACCACCCTGTTTATCGTCGCCTCGAAGACTTTCACCACCATCGAGACGATGACCAATGCCCAGACGGCCCGCGCCTTCGTGGCAGATGCTCTCGGTGAGGCCGCGGTCGGCCACCACTTCTGCGCCGTCTCGACCGCCCTCGACAAGGTCGCCGCCTTCGGCATCGATCCATCCCGCGTCTTCGGTTTCTGGGACTGGGTTGGCGGTCGTTATTCGATCTGGTCGGCGATCGGCCTGCCGCTGATGATTGCCATCGGTCCTGATCATTTCGGCCAGTTCCTCGATGGCGCGCATGCCATGGACGAGCATTTCCGCACGGCCGACTTCCGCGACAACCTGCCGATGCTGCTGGGAGCGCTCGGCGTCTATCACCGCAAGGTGCTGAACTACCCGACGCGCGCCATCCTGCCCTATGACCAGCGCCTGTCGCGCTTCCCGGCCTACCTGCAGCAGCTCGACATGGAATCGAACGGCAAGAGCGTCACGATCGACGGCAAGCCGGTCCAAGGCGCTTCCGGCCCGGTCGTCTGGGGTGAACCCGGCACCAATGGCCAGCACGCCTTCTACCAGCTGATCCACCAGGGCACGAGCGTCATCCCGGCCGAATTCATGATCGCCGCCAACGGCTTCGAGCCGGAGCTGCGCCACCAGCACGAACTGCTGATTGCCAATTGCCTTGCCCAGTCGGAAGCCCTGATGAAGGGCCGCACGCTCGCTGAAGCCAAGAGCCAGCTCACCGCCAAGGGCGTTTCGGACGAGGAAGCCGATTTCCTCGCTCCCCACCGCGTCTTCTCCGGCAACCGCCCCTCGATCACCTTCGTCTACGACCAGCTGACCCCCTTCACCCTCGGCCGCCTGATTGCGCTCTACGAACACCGCGTCTTTGTCGAAGGGGTCATCTTCCGTATCAACTCGTTTGACCAATGGGGCGTGGAACTCGGCAAGGAATTGGCGACAGGGCTGTTGCCGGTGGTGCAGGGGAAGGTCGCGGCGACCGGGCATGACAGCTCGACGGTAGGGCTGGTCGCGGCGTTGGCGGGGCGGAAGTTGGGGTGAGTGCCGCGCAATGTCCTTAAACCAGGGGGACGGGCATGCTTCATCACATCGAAATCTACGTTTCGAACCTGGACGCGTCGCATGCGTTCTGGACGTCCTTGCTTACGAAGATCGGCTATGTGGAAGCCGGTCGCTGGGAGGATGGTTTTTCGCTCGATCACGAGAGCGGGACCTATCTGACTTTCGTGCAAGTCGCGGCGAAGCATGCCCATCGGGGCTATCACCGGAGCGGTATCGGGCTAAACCATCTCGCCTTCAGTGTGCCGGATAGAAAGACCGTCGATACCCTTCATGACTTCTGCCGCGCGAACGGCGTGACTGTCCTCTATGAGGACCGCCATCCTTTTGCCAATGGCGGAGCAGAATATTATGCGCTGTTCGTCGAGGATCCGGACCGGATCAAGGTGGAGTTCGTGGCGGCGTCAACGGCCTGATCGTCCCACGCCATCCCCGGCAACTCGAATGTTGTCGACAAAGATACCCACACTTGTTCCAATTCCCTCTACGTGAAGGGCATCGCCGGGTTTCAACGAGATCCGGAAGCCTCCGGCCGATTACCCGCCCGCCAGCATTCGATCCAATGCAGCCTGCAAGGCATCGGCGGACGCATAGTCGAAATGTGCCTCATAAAACTCGATCCCCTGCCGCGCCTTGTCGGTAAAGTCGATGCGCGACGTATCGGTCGCCATGTCCACAGGCTCGCCGGTCGCGGCAGAAATCTTCATGGTCATGCCGAGGAAGGGCGAGCTTTCTTCGAAGGACATTTTGCCACTGCGGAGCTGCTCATTCATCCAGTCGAACAGGTCCTGCCGGGTCATGCAGGTGAAATCGAGGGGCTCGGCATCGGCGCTGTCGTCTGTGGGCGCCTGCGTATCCGCGGTTTTCGCCGATAGCATCGCCTCGAACTCCTGCGTCCCCGCACCCTTGTTCGCAACGTTCCGTGTGCCCGAGAACAGGTAGCTGGCGGCTGTGTCGATTTTCATGATTGCACTCCCTTCTGCGCAGACAGTTGCAATCAAATCTTGTGTCAACCTTTAGCGACGGACGGAGGGTTGCGGCCAGATACGTCGCCGGCAATGGCGCACTACGGAACCGGTTCCGAAACGGGCCGACGTCCGGTCGCTTCTCTCAGAACCCGATCTCCGCCGCCGTCGGCGGGTTCGCCCCTGCCCGCGACACGGTCACGGCCGCCGCCTTCGCGCCCACTGTCAGCGCCTCGCGCACAGCCTCTTCCGAGAGCGTCGCGACCTTGTCCTTGGTCAGCAATCCCTGACGCTTCAGCGATGCCAGAATACCCGCATCAAACGTGTCGCCGGCGCCGACGGTGTCGACAACTTCGACCTTGTTGGAGGGCACCGAGACCTTGAAGTTGGCGGTATAAGCGGTTGCCCCTTCCGCGCCCTTGGTCAGCACCACGAGCTTGGCGCCGCGCGTCAGCCAATAGGCAGCGCGTTCGTCCTGGCTGCCCTTAAGATCGAACCAGTCGAGATCTTCATCGGAGAATTTCAGGATGTCGGACATATCGGCCATGCGGGCGATGCGGGCCTGGTGAGCCGCCTTGTCCTTGATGAAGCCGGGGCGGATGTTGGGGTCGAGCGATATCACGCGCGTCTTGTGCTCGCGGGTCATCAGCGCCTCGTAGGTCGAGCCGCAGGGCTCCGGGATCAGGCTGATCGCGCCGAAATGCAGGGCTTCGCAGCGGTCGTCGAGGGTCGGCAGATCGGCTTCCGTGATCATCCGGCCAGCCGTGTTCTCATCGTAGAAGGCATAGGATGCCTGGCCGTTGGTCAGCTTGACCAGCGCGATCGTGCAAGGCCGCGAGAGCGTGGCGCAATAGCTGTAATCGACGCCCGAGGATTTCAGCGTATCGCGCAGGATATCGCCCAGCATGTCATCGGAGAGGCCGGTGAAGAAGCCGGTGTCGATGCCAAGACGGCCCAGCGCAATTGCCGTGTTGAAGATCGCGCCGCCGGCATAGGGCGAGAAGGCCCGCTCGCCGAGCGTGGTTTCGCGTGGCAACATGTCGATCAGCGCTTCGCCGCAACATAGGATCATCGAGACCTCCCAGACATCGTTTCAATCGATTTAAACCAAGCCGCTGCGAATTTCCAGTGCGACTTCGAGCAATTGCTCATGCAAGCGACGAAATCCCACCATTGCGGCCCGACCAGGCAAGCGGCGCATCCAGGAAGGCCTCGACCTCCGACAGGGTCTTCTCGTCGAAGAGCTTCTGTTCGCGCGCGACGGCCAAAACATTCCGCCAGGTGGCAATGAAATGAAGCTTCACCTTGCCATCTTCGAAACGCTGCTCGGCCTCCGGGAAGATCCCATAGAAAAACAATGCGATGCCGTGGTCGACGACGCCGCCGGCCGCCCTCACCGCATCGATGAACTTGAACATGCTGCCGCCGGCGGTCGTCAGGTCTTCGATGACGAGAACACGCGCACCTTCGGGCATATGGCCTTCGATCTGGGCGTTACGGCCATGGCCTTTCGGCGCCTTGCGCACATAGATCATCGGAAGGCCGAGGCGATCGGCGAGAAGCGCCGCAAACGGGATGCCCGCCGTCTCGCCGCCGGCAATGCAGTCGAACTGCTCGAAGCCCGCATTGCGCATCAGGGTCGCGGCTGCGAAGTCCATGACAGCGGAGCGCACGCGAGGATAGGACAGGAGCTTGCGGCAGTCGATGTAGACGGGGCTCTTCATGCCCGAAGAGAGCTTGTAAGGCTCGGCCGCGTTGAAGTGCACCGCCTTGATCTCCCAGAGCATCTTCGCCACGAGGTCTGCCATGACGGCGGGGTCGGTGAAGGGGGTCTGGATCATCGGGTTCTCCTGTCTTTCCGGTTTTATCGGCAATAGCAGCAAGGCGAACGCCCCGCCAGATGGGTCCCGCATGGAACAATCCGCTTTGCCAAATCTTTAAGGGCTCACCACCCACGAAGGAACCATTCCATGGACAATATGCTCGTCATCCAGCCGGTCGTCGCGCTCATCGCCGGTATCCTGATCCTGATCATGCCGCGCCTGCTGAACTACGTCGTCGCGATCTACCTAATCGTCATCGGCGTGCTCGGGCTGTGGCCGCAGCTGGCGACCATCGCGCCATAAGGACGAACGCCGGGCGACGTCATTTGTGACGGCGGGCTGGATGGAAGATTACCGAGAATTCACTCGGATTCCGTCAATACATATGTTTATTTATATGTATTGACGGAATCTTCCAAAGGACAACCCGATGCGCTCTCCAATTCTCCTGATTGCCGGTCTGACAGCGGCTCTTTCAGGCTTTTCGCAACCGACCATTGCTGCAGAACTACTGCCGGCCACTCGAAACGCCCTCTACGCGGCACTCGCTGACGAGTATCGCGCGGAGGCCTTTTATGATGCGGTGATCGGAAAGTTCGGTGAGGTACGCCCGTTCAGCAACATCATCGTCGCCGAACAACATCATGCGGAGCAACTCCGGCAGGTCATGATAAGCCATGGCTTGGAAGCGGGTAGCAACCGCGACATCGGTTCGGAGGCGATCGCGGCGACAGTGCCGGATACGCTGGCCGAAGCGTGCGCCATGGGCGTGCAGGCAGAAATTGCCAATCGGGATCTCTACGGCAAGGAACTGCTGCCTGCCGCCACTGATTATGACGATGTAACGGCGGTTTTCACCGCACTGCGCGACGCCTCGGAGAACAACCACCTTCCCGCCTTTCAGCGCTGTGGTGGCGAGGGCGCAGGATCCGGCAAACTACACGGAAAAGGCCACGGCATGGGTCACGGTATGGACGGCGGCATGCAGCACGCGAAACCCTGACGCACTTCAAGAGAACGCGTTACGACACCGCACCAAGCGAAGCCCCGCCGGGAAACAGGCGGGGCTTGGCTGTATTAGGCAACATCCCAGTGCAGCGCGAATTTCGGGTTGAACACCGTCACCGGTCCGGCGCCGGTGGAGATCTTGACGGGGAACTCGACCGGCTCCTCGCGCTTCACCAGGGTGATGGTCTCCTCGTTTGCCGGCAGTCCGTACCAGGCCGGACCATTCAGCGAGGTAAAGGCCTCAAGTTTGTCGAGCGCATTCTCTTCTTCGAAGACATGAGCCAGGCAGCTCATCGTGTTGATCGAGGTATAGATGCCGGCACAGCCGCAGGCGCATTCCTTCAGCGGATCGACATGCGGCGCGCTGTCGGTGCCGAGGAAGAACCTGCTATCGCCAGAGACAGCAGCCTTGCGCAGCGCCTGGCGATGGTTCTCGCGCTTGGCGACCGGCAGGCAGTAGTAATGCGGCTGGATGCCGCCGACGAGGATGTCGTTGCGGTTGATGATCAGATGATGGGTGGTGATCGAGCCAGCCAGATTGCGCTCCGCGGAGCGGATATACGCAATGCCGTCTTCGGTCGTCACATGCTCCATGGTCACCTTCAGCTCCGGCAGGCGCTTGCGCAGCGGATCGAGGACCGTGTCGATGAAGACCTTCTCGCGGTCGAAGATATCGACCTCCGGCGTCGTCACCTCGCCGTGCACGCAGAGGGGAAGGCCGATCTTCGCCATGCGCTCCAGCACCGGCATGGCCTTTTCCATGTCGCGTACGCCGCCATGGGAATTGGTCGTGGCACCGGCCGGATAAAGCTTCACCGCCGTGATCAGACCTGAGCGCTTGCCCTCCTCCACGTCATCGGGATTGGTGTGTTCCGTGAGATAGAGCGTCATCAGCGGCTCGAAGCGGTCGCCCGCCGGCACCGCTTTCAGGATTCGCTCACGATAGGCCTTTGCATCCGCCGTAGTGACGACCGGCGGCACAAGGTTCGGCATGATGATGGCGCGGGCGAAATGCCGGCTGGTGTCGCCGATCACGCCTTCCAGCATGGCGCCATCGCGCAGATGCAGGTGCCAGTCGTCGGGGCGGCGGATGGTGAGGGATGACATGGGGCGAACCTCCGGCTTGACGAGAACTCGCCGCCCTTAGCATGTCCAATCCGCCGGATCAAAGCATCAGGCGACCCGTTCGCCGGGGAAGCGATCCGTCGAGTTCGCCATGGCGCGCTCCGCCTCTTCCGCCTGTTCACGCCGGTCCTGTTCCATGATCGCCTGGATGCGCGGCAGTGCCCGTTCGAACGCCGCAACGCAATCGGGATCGAACTGGGTGCCGGCACGGCCGAGAATGTGTTCCACCGTCCGTGCGAAACTCCAGGCCGGCTTGTAGGGCCGCTCGGTGGTCAGCGCGTCGAAATTGTCGGCGATGCAGACGATGCGGCCGGAGATCGGGATTGCCGTCCCGGCAAGACGGTTGGGATAGCCCTGCCCGTCCCAGCGCTCGTGGTGGCTGGCGGCGATCTCGGAGGCGAGCTGCAGCAGCGACGAATGCGAGCGTCCGAGAATGTCGCTGCCGATTTCGGCATGGGCCTGCATCTGGCGATATTCCGCTTCGGTCAGACGCCCCTGCTTCAAGAGCACGGTATCAGGCATCGCCACCTTGCCAATATCGTGCATCGGCGCGGCAAGACGGATGTCGTGGCAGAGCTGGGCCGAGAGACCCAGTTCGATGGCGATGGCCTCGGAATAACAGGCGACCCGCATGGTGTGGCGGGCGGTTTCCGGATCCTTGTAGCCGGCTGCCAGCGTCAGGCGATGAATGATCTCCTGCTCCCGTTCGCGCAACTCGCCGACCGCGCGCTCCACTTCGCGGCGGAGCCATTCGGCCTGGTCGGCGAGCTGGCGGCGGGCACGGGCGAGGCTGACGATGTTCTGCACGCGGGCCTGGAATTCGACCGGGTTGACCGGTTTTGTCAGGAAGTCGATCGCGCCGGCATTCAGCGCCGCCATGCGGGTCGTCATGTCCTTGTCGGCGGTCACGAAGATCACCGGCACTTCGGCATATTTGTCGAAGCGCACGATCTCCGTGTAGAGCTCGACGCCATTATAGACCGGCATCTGGTAATCGATGATCGCAATGTCGAAATCGAGTTCCGGCAGGGCCGACAGCACGGCGTCGGGGCTGGCAAAGGGCAGCGCCTCGCAACTGTCGAGCTTGCCGACCAGCTTGGTCAGAAGCTTCAGGTTGGTGCTGTTGTCGTCAACCAACAAGATACGCATGGTCACCTCCGTGCTTCTATGCAACGAGTTTGAATTTGAGGGCCTGGATTTCGTCGCCCAACATTTCGATATCGGCCGGCTCCGGCGCCTGGTGGCGCAGGGCGTTGGCCTTCACCGCCAGGTCATTGAGACCGACATTTGACGCCGCACCCTTGATCGTGTGCAGCACCCGGTCACGCTTGTCCGGATCCTGCTTGCGCAGGGCCTCGTCCAGCTCGACCAGAAGTTCTTCCGCATCGTTGAAGAAAGACTCGACCAGTTCCTGGAAAACCTCTTCGCCGAGGGCCTCGACAAGCTCCGCATGGCGCGCTTCGTCCAGCCCCTCGATGCCCAGGCCCGGCAGGGCGCGCATCGGCATGCCGCTCATGTCGGGTTCCGGCAGCTCGAAGCGCTCGACCGCAGCCTTGCCGGCCTCAGACGGGTTCTGGCTCCGCGATGTGTTGCGGTCCGGCGTGGTGGCGTAGGCGATCATCTGCTTCAGTCTCTCCAGGGTCACAGGCTTGGATTCAAAGCCCTGCATGCCGGCATCCATGCAGCGACGACGGTCGTCGTCCGAGGCATTGGCCGTCATGGCGATGATCGGGGTAGCGGCGCACGGGCCGGCCTCGGCGATGATCCGGCGCGTCGCCTCGATCCCGTCCATCACGGGCATCTGCATGTCCATGAGGATGAGGTCGAAGATCTGGTGACGCGTGATCGCGACAGCCTCGGCCCCGTCATTGGCGATCTCGACCTCCTGTCCGAGACGGGCCAGGAAGCGGGACGCCACGATCTGGTTGACCTTGTTGTCCTCGACGAGAAGGATGCGATAGCGTGGCAGGGTTTCCTCGGCCACGATCTTGGCGGCGACGCTGTCGGCCTCCTCGCGGCTGACCGGGACCACGGACAATTCGAACCAGAAAATCGAGCCGACGCCCACCGTGCTGCTCATGCCGAGCTCGCCGCCCAGCTTTTCGACGATCTGCTTGCAGATGGTGAGGCCGAGGCCGGTGCCGCCATAGCGTCTGCTGATCGAGGCATCCACCTGCGAGAAGGGCTTGAAGAGCTTGTCGAGGCCGGCCTCGTCGATGCCGATCCCGGTATCCTCGACCTCGAAACGGATCATCAGCTTGCCTTCGCGGTAGAATTCGCGCAGTCGCAGCGTGACGGTGCCTTGGCTGGTGAACTTCACCGCATTGGACAAGAGGTTCAGGAGAACCTGGCGCAGGCGTGTCGGGTCGGTCTTGACGAACAGCGACTGGAGCGATTCCGGCAGGTCGAGAACGATGGTGTTGCCGCCATCGTCAGCCCGCCCGCGGATAATGCTGACGGTGCTTTCGGCCAGACCACAGATGTCGAAGGCGCGCTCCTCAAGCTCCAGCTTGCCGTGTTCGATCTTTGAGAAGTCGAGGATCTCGTTGATGATTTCGAGCAGCGCTTCGCCTGATGAACGGATCGTCTTGACGCTCGACAGGGCATCGTCGGGCAGTTCCGACAATTCCAGGAGTTCGGACATGCCGAGGATGGCGTTGAGCGGTGTGCGGATCTCGTGACCCATGGTCGCCATGAACTGCGACTTGGCCCGGTTTCCGGCGTCGGCTGCTTCATAGGCCTCGGTCAGTTCCGATGCCATCGCCTGCAGTTCGCGGCTGGTTTCGCGCACCGAGCGCAATTGCCGGTTCAACGTGACGACCAGGAAAACCACCGAAACCATCAGGAGAGCCAGCATGATGCCGGAAGTGCGTTCCAGCCCGAGAATGGTCTGCCGGCTTTCGGCGCGCTCGGAGCTGACACGGGTATTCGTGTAAAGAAGGAACTGTTCCGTGATGCGGCCCAGACCGGATACGGTCGTCTCAAGCAGATCGAGCTGCTGCGACGTGGGGTACATGCCGGCGGCAATGCCATCGAACACAGGCTGGATGTCGGTGATGGTCTTCCTGATATCGCTTATGTGACCGCGAATTTTCGGATCATTGGCGAAGTAGCTACCAAACTTCGACTGGTCGAGGATCGCGATCCGCGAATAGAGAATGTCGTAGCGCAAGCCGAGTTCCTGATAGGCCTCCGCCGTCGGCTCTCCGCGACGCAGAACCGACAGAGTGTAGTCCAGCTGACGGCTTTCCCGGTCCAATTGATAGACCGACCACATGGAGTTTTCGCGCACACCGTCTTCCATGATCCGGTACTGGCGAGCGATATCGACGAAGAGGATCAGCAGCACGGAGAGAAGGACAGCCGAAATCAGCTGCAGGAGGAATGCGACGCTGCCGCCTCCCGCCGCCTTCCGGAGTGTCGCTTCCCGATCTTTCACTTGCCGACCTCGATTTCCTTGATCTGCCAGACCGAACGGGAGAAATACTTCTCATTGTAGAGACCAGGATCCTGGTCGAAGGGATAGACGACCATCAACGGCCCCTTGTCGCGCACCGACATCGGCTTGCCGTCCATGCGGGTCGCCAGAATCGTCGCCAGCTTGGCGTCATCGGCCGGCACTTCGGCGGCATAATCGTTCAGCGCTTTGACAGAGAGACGCGACCCGTCGGAGCCGACGGCCTCCAGCACAGCGCTCAGCAGCGGGCCCTCGAAGGTCACCTTGCCTTGGGTCCAGGGCGTCTCCATCGTCGCCTTGCGACCCGGCAGCGCCTCCAGCATGGCGAGATCGAACTCAGCCGTATCGCCGGCATTGGTGTTGGTGATCGCGCCCTTGATCGTCAGTACGACCGGGCCTTTGGGTGCATCCAGGGCAAGCGCGGAGTTCGCGCAGGCGGTGCCCAGTAGAAGAGCAAGCAGCATGCCTTTCATGGGGGTTTCTCCGGATCTTGGTGTTGTTTCAGGCGGACTTCGGCAAATCCTGCACGATCGCGGCGGCGCCGAGATGGTCGGCGATCAGCTTGCGGAAGGCCATGGCCTCCACCGGTTTGTGCAGGAAGTCGGTCACACCGGCCGCACGGGCCTCGTCGCGAAGGCGCGGATCGGTCTCGGCCGTGACCATCACGGCCGGCACATCACGGTAGCGATCCATCAGCCGCACGGCTTTGATGAACTGCAGGCCCGACATCCCAGGCAGCAGGTGATCGACGATCAGCATGGAAAAGGCTTCGGCGTGGCAGAAGGTCAAGGCAGCGTTGCCGTCGGAGGCGACAACCATCTCCTCATTGGTCACCTTCTTGGCGAGATGCTTGATGATCATCGCATTGGTGGGGTTGTCTTCAACGATCAGAATTGTCATGCCGCCACTCCTCTCCTGCGCTGGTCCGTCGGACTGCCCGTCTCCCGAACGCTCGGGAAGACGTTGCACGCGTTAATCTTTCATGGAGGAGTTGTATCAGGAGGAGGCTGAAATTGGCTGAAGCAAACCGATACAATTTTATCGATCGCGCATTTAATTAGAACTTAAGAATTAAAGGGCGAACGAACTGTCCAGCCACACCAGCGGCTTAGCCGAAACGGAGCGTAATATCGGCGGGATGGCTGGCGCTGAGCACGAGGCGACCATTGGGCAGGTCGTTTCCGTGGACCTTGGCCTCAATCTCGTCCTGGGACAGTCCGTAATGGACCCAGCGAGCAACGAGCCGACGCTCCAGCTCGTCCTCCTCCGGCGCCACCATGACCGTCAGATCGAACTGCGAGGCAATCGGCCGCCAGGGCTCGCGGTCGAGAAGGACGTAATTGCCCTCAACGAGAATGATGCGGTCTTCCGGCGCAATGCAGCGGGCCGCACAGATGGCGAGCTCCCGGGCGCGATCGAAAACAGGAACCAGGACCTCGCCGCCGGCGCGCACGGCGTGAAGGATGTCCCGGAGACCGCGCACATCAAAGGTCTCCGGCGCCCCCTTGCGCGGCAGGAGGCCGCGTTCGATGAGCAGACGATTGTCGAGATGGAAGCCGTCCATCGGCAAGACGGCCGGTGCTTCGCCCAGCAACTTGAGCCGCTCGAACAAAGCGTCGGCCAGGGTGGACTTTCCGCCTCCCGGCGGGCCGGCGATACCGACGAGGAAGCGGGCTCGTCCTTCAGCCCGCTTCACAATTTCGTCGGCGAGTTCGTCGAGCGACATGCTCATGCCGCCAGACCGGCATCCGGGGCCGGCCGTGCGCCGGTCATGAAGGCGACAGCGTCCGACATGGTGTAATCCTTCGGATTGATGACGCAGAGCCGCTTGCCCAGGCGATGGACATGGATGCGGTCGGCCACTTCGAAGACATGCGGCATGTTGTGGGAAATCAGCACGATCGGCATGCCGCGCGAACGCACGTCGAGGATCAGTTCGAGCACCTTGCGGCTTTCCTTGACCCCAAGCGCTGCCGTCGGCTCGTCGAGGATGATCACCTTGGAGCCGAAGGCTGCCGCACGGGCCACCGCCACACCCTGACGTTGGCCGCCGGACAGCGTCTCGACCGCCTGGTTGATGTTCTGGATGGTCATCAAGCCGAGCTCGGTGAGCTTGTCGCGGGCGAATTTTTCCATCGCCGGACGGTCGAGCTTGCGGAAGATCGAGCCCATCACGCCGGGTTTGCGGATTTCGCGACCGAGGAACATGTTGTCGGCGATCGACAGTGCCGGCGACAGCGCGAGGTTCTGATAAACCGTCTCGATTCCGGCCTTGCGGGCCTCGATCGGCGAGCGGAAGTTGACCGGCCGACCTTCAAGGCGAATTTCGCCCTCGTCCGGCACGACAGCACCCGAGATCGCCTTGATCAGCGAAGACTTGCCGGCGCCGTTGTCACCGATGACGGCGAGGATTTCGCCGGGATAGAGGTCGAAATCGGCATTGTCGAGAGCGGTGACGCGGCCGTAACGCTTGACCAGACCGCGGGCGGTGAGAATGGGTTCCTGGGTCATCAGCCTGCTACCTTTCTGATCCACTGGTCGATTGCGACGGCGGCGATGATCAGCACGCCGGTCAGCAGCACCTTCCATTGCGGATCGGCGCCGAGCATGTTGAGGCCCATGGAGACCACGCCGACGATCAAGGCCCCGAAGAGGGTGCCCAGGATCGAGCCGCGTCCACCGAAGAGCGAGATGCCGCCGACCACGGCCGCCGTAATGGCCTGCAGATTGTAATCCGTCACGGCTGCCGAAGGGGAGATCGAACCGTTACGGCCGATGGAAACCCATGCGGCGAGCCCTGCGATGACACCGGCGAGCGCGTAGGTACCGAGCAACACGCGGTCGGTGCGGATACCGGCGAGCTGTGCCGCCTCGGGATCATCGCCCACCGCATAGAGATGCCGGCCCCAGGCGGTGTGGTTGAGGGCGTACCAGAGCCCGATAACCAGGATCAGCATGAAGACGACGCCGAGCGTGAAGACCGCCTTGCCGACCTTGAAGCTCTCGCCGAAGACCTGAAGGAAGGGTGCGATGGCCTCGACATCGGCATCGCGCAGCGTCTCGTTAGCCGAATAGATGAAGTTGGTGGCCATCACGATGTACCACGTGCCCAGCGTGACGATGAAGGGCGGCAGCTTGACCTTTGCGACGAGCACGCCGTTCAGGAGGCCGCACAATCCGCCGACGGCCAGGCCGATGATGACCGAAATTCCGGAGGGGATACCGTAGTGAATGGCGCAATTACCCATCACCACGGCTGAGATGACCATGACCACGCCAATCGACAGGTCGATGCCGGCGGTCAGGATGACCAGCGTCTGGGCCGCCCCCAGGATGCCGACGACGGCGATCTGCTGGAGGATCAGGGTCAGCGTATAGCTGGAGAAGAATTTGCCACCGATCGTCAGGCCGAAGATGATGATCGACATGACGAGGACGATCAGGGGCACGGCCGCCGGCGTTGAGTGTAGGAAGTGCTGGATCTTGCGCAGAGTGGAGCGGTCCTCGAACGTTGCCACGCTCGTTTCACTCTGGGTCAGCACCTTCTCGAATTCCTGGGCTCCCGCCATGGAACTTCCCTCCCGATTTGGTTCTTGTGCCGGACTTCGGGCCCGGTATTTGGCACGGGGCGGCCAAGGGCCGCCCCGATCTTCACAGGGCAAGGCCAAGGGCCTTCCCTGTCATGTCATGGTCCGCCATCAAGCTGCGGGGATCAACCCCAGCACTTGTCCGTGCCTTCCTTGACGCTGATCGACTCGACGCCGGCAGCCGGCTTGTCGGTGACGAGGGCGACGCCCGTGTCGAAGAAGTCCTTGCCTTCGGTCGGCTTCGGCTTTTCGCCGGTTTCGGCGAACTTCTTGATCGCTTCCACGCCGAGCGACGCCATCAGCAGCGGATACTGCTGCGAGGTGGCACCGATCTGGCCGTCGGCCACGGCCTTGACGCCCGGGCAACCACCGTCGACCGAAACGATCAGGACGTCGTTTTCCTTGCCGACAGCCTTCAGAGCCTGGTAGGCGCCCACAGCGGCCGGTTCGTTGATCGTGTGGATGACGTTGATGTCGGGATCCTTCTGGAGAAGGTTTTCCATGGCCTTGCGGCCGCCTTCTTCGTTGCCGTTGGTCACGTCGTGGCCGACGATGCGCGGATCATCTTCGTCGCCGATCTTGTTCGGGTCCTTCGGGTCGATGCCGAAGCCGATCATGAAGCCCTGGTCGCGCAGGACGTCGACGGTCGGCTGCGAGGGAACGAGGTCGAGGAAGCCGATCTTGGCGTCCTTGGCCTTGTCGCCGAGGGTGGCAGCAGCCCACTGGCCGATCAGCTTGCCGGCAAGAAGGTTGTCGGTTGCGAAGGTGGCGTCGGCAGCGGTTGCCGGATCGAGCGGCGTGTCGAGCGCGATCACGAGCAGGCCGGCTTCCTGGGCCTTCTTGACCTGGTCGACAATCGCCTTGGTGTCGGAAGCCGCGATCAGGATGCCCTTGGCGCCGTCGGCGATGCAGGATTCGATGGCCGCAACCTGGCTGTCATGGTCACCGTCGACCTTGCCGGCATAGGCCTTCAGGTTGACGCCGAGTTCGGCGGCCTTGGCGGTCGCGCCTTCCTTCATCTTGACGAAGAAGGGGTTGGTGTCGGTCTTGGTGATGAGGCAGGCCGAAACGTCGGCAGCCGAGGCCGGAGCGGCGAAGACAACGCCCAGCGCAAGCGTCGACAAGGCAGCGGTAAGCAGAGACTTTTTCATTAGGTATCCTCCCGAAAGTTGGTGGGCCAGCTCCTCCGGCCGCAACGTGTCGGCACGGATCGCGCCTTCGCAATCCGCTTCGGAGCCTCTCGGCCCCACTCCTCCACGACCCATTAAAAACAACAGAAGTTTTGGGCTGTCAATAAATAAATCCAGTTGAATTATTAAATCGCTGTGACATTCTCATCGGGCTGCCGTAAAAGGGAGCGGTCGGGAGGAGCGACCTTCGTGTCACAGGATTCGTACATCTCAGCGGTCGATCAGGGCCTGAAGTCGAGCGCCGGCGGCGGCTCGAACCAGGTGCGCGTTCGCGCCTATAACGAGCGGCTCGTGCTGTCGCTGGTGCGCCAGTATCCCGGTTGTTCGAAGGCCGACATTGCCCGGCTCACAGGCCTTTCCCCGCAGACCGTCTCCGTCATCATGCGGTCGCTCGAAAGCGACGAACTGCTCATCCGGGGGGAACCGATCCGCGGCCGCGTCGGGCAACCGTCCGTGCCGATGTTCATCAATCCCGAGGCCGTTTTCTCCTTCGGCGTCAAGATCGGCCGGCGCAGCGCCGATCTGGTGCTGATGGATTTTGCCGGGCGGATCCGCCAGCAGAAGCACCAGACCTACCCCTATCCGCATCCGGACAATCTGCTCCCCTTCATCTGCGAGGGGATTGCCGCGCTCGAAGCCGGAATGAACGAGACGCAGCGCGGCCGTATCGCCGGGATCGGCATTGCCGCACCCTTCGAACTGTGGAACTGGGCCGAAGAGGTCGGAGCCCCGCCTGGCGCCATGGAAATCTGGCGCGAAGTCGACCTGCAGGCCGCCGTGCAGGCGAGGATGGGCCATCCGGTCTATCTGCGCAACGATGCGACCAGCGCCTGCGGAGCCGAACTTGTCTTCGGCGCCGGACAGCGCTACCCGGATTTCGTCTATTTCTACATCGGCTCGTTCATCGGCGGCGGTATCGTCGTCAATGCCGCCCTCTTCGTCGGGCGAACGGGAACGGCCGGCGCGATCGGGCCCCTGCCCGTGCGCGACAAACATGGCGAAACGCGCCAGCTGCTCGACATCGCCTCGATCTTCGTGCTCGAAAACCTGCTGCGCGAACGCGGCATCGATCCGCAGCCGCTCTGGTATGCCGCCAATGAATGGATCGATTTCGGCGAACCGCTGGAAATCTGGATCCAGGATACGGCTGCCGCGCTTGCCCAGGCTGTCGTCGCCGCGGCCTCGATCATCGACTTTGCCGCGGCCATCATCGACGGTGGCTTTCCGGGCTGGGTGCGCAAGCGCCTCGTCCAGGCGACGATCGACGCGATGAACCGCCTCGACCTTCAGGGCGTCGTCGTGCCCGAAATCATCGAAGGCGAAGTCGGCGATCAGGCGCGCGCCATCGGCGGGGCGAGCCTGCCGATCTTCGACCGTTACCTCATCGACCAGACAGTCTTGTTCAAGGATACACATCATGCTGAAGGGAATTGATCCCCTCCTGAGCCCCGAACTCCTCGCCACCCTGCGCGCCATGGGCCATGGCGACGAAATCGCCATCGTCGACGGCAACTATCCGGCGCTCGAACATGCCCGCCGCCTCGTGCGCCTCGATGGGCATCATCTGGTGCCGGTGTTGAATGCGATCCTGAGCGTCATGCCGATCGACGATTTCGTTCCGGAGGCGATCTTCCGCTCTGTTGTCGGCGGCAAGCCGGACCAGGTCGATCCGGTCCATCAGGAGATCATCGACTGCTGTGCAAGGCACGAGCCGAAGGTTCCCGTGACGAAGCTGATCGGGGCTGATTTCTACAACCGGGTCAAGGCCGCGCACACGGTCGTGCAGACCGGCGAACCGCGCCTTTACGCCAATGTCGTCCTGCGCAAGGGCGTCATCTACCCCTGACCCAGACCGGGCTCAGCCCTCAAGCGCGCGGGAGATTCGGCGGGAGAGTTCGACCGGGTTCTTCAGCACGATGGCCCGGCTCGTCCGTTCCACCAGTTCTTCCCGCGCCAGCCTGGACATTTCCCGCGACACGGTTTCCCGGCTCGCGCCAATATGCTCGGCCAGTTCCGCATGGACGAGCGGCGGCGATATGATGCGCTCGCGGCCGCCATCGTTGCGGACCCGCGAAAGGCGGAGCAGTGTGTTGTAGAGCCGGTGCTTGGTGTCCAGGAAGGACAGTTCCGACAACCGATCGTTCATGGCCCGGATACGCCGCGACAGCAATTGCAGCAGGGCAAGCGCCACATCGGCGCGCTGCTTCAGGATATCGTGGAACACCGTATAGGGAATGACCGTGACCGTCGCATCGCTGACGGCCATCAGGCTTGCCGAGCGCGCGAGATCGTCAATCGCCGCCTGCTCGCCCAGGATATCGCCCCGCTTGAAGCTGCCGAGGATCGCTTCCTTGCCAACCGTGAAGCGCAAGACTGCGCGGATTTCACCGGTCTGCACGATAAAGACGTCTTTGGACATATCTTCGAAGTCGACCAGACTTTCTCCGGCCGACAGCGTGCGCGAATGGCAACGCGACAACCACTCACGGTCCTCTTCAAGGCTCAAGCCGGAAAATACCGAGCAGCCTCTCAGTGTCATTGGCATGCCTGCAACGGTTTGAACCATGGAACCTGTCGTTGTAATTGGCTTCATCTACGGCTGTACTTGATGGTCTTGTCAGTTATGATTTCGAGAATGCACTTATCTCGGTCGAACCACCAGATAGCAAGATGGCTGCGACCAAGACCCTTACAATTCGCCTAGGAGGCAGACGCCAATTTTACTCAATTGCGTTGCGTATGCCCGCCTTCCTTCGTTGCATCCCAGCCTGCTAGCCGATCGAGCCCGATGAGGGACCCCAGACGTCGGTCAGGGCAAAACCTCTCTGGAAGGGATCGAAGGGATCGAGCGCCACCTGATGCAAGCCGAAGGTGAAACCGCGACCGCTGATGGTCGGGATCACCGCCGGACGACCGGCAACTTCCGACAGCGCCGAAAGCCCGACTTCGAATTCCGATCCGATGATCGAGCGCGACAGCATCACATCGCCCACCTTGGCCTTGCCGCGCGCGTGCAGCGTCGCAAGATTGGCGGAGTTGCCGGTGCCGCAGGGCGAACGGTCGACGCGGCCGGGCCACATGGTGGTGCAGGTGCGGATGGCGCCATCGGGATCGACATCGCGGAACATGACATAGGCGACGCCGGAAATGGCCGGGATCTCCGGATGAACGACCGGGATCTTCCGGTTGATCTCCTCCTTGAGGATCATGCCGGCCTCGACCAGCGCCCGCGCATTGGCCTTGTCGATGGTCAGCCCCACCTGGGCGACGTCAACAAGCGCATAGAATATTCCGCCATAGCTGAGGTCGAAGGTGATCGGGCCCCAGTGCTCCGTGTCGAGCCGGACGTCCAGTTCATGCACGAAGGAGGGCACCATGGTGAGCTTTACCCGTTCGCACCGGCCGTCGCGGCAGGTCGCCGTCGCCTTCACAAGGCCCGCTGCCGTCTCGAGCATCACGATCGTTTCGGGTTCCTGCATTTCGACCATGCCGGTTTCGAGCAGGGCCGTCGTCGCGCAGATGGAATTCGATCCGGAACTGGCATGCGCCTGATCCGGCTGCAGGATGACGAAGGCAGCATCGGCATCCGGATGCTTCGGCGGCAGCAGAAGGTTGACGGAGCCGATGGGCGCGCCGCGCGGTTCCAGCACCAGCATGCGCCGCAGTTCCTGCCCCTTGGGGTCGCTGTTCAACCAGGCCAGTTGGTCGGCGACCGTTTCCCCGGGGATCTTTGGCACGCCACCAATCGCGACCCTGCCGATTTCACCCTCGGCATGTACGTCGAGCAGCTGAATCGTGCGTTTCCATCTCATGTCATACTCTCACATTGGCGGCATTCGCCCGACCTGTCGGCCATGCCCATCCTGATGACGCGCTGTGTGCCGCCGTGAGGAAGAGAGGACCCGGATCCGGACCTGTAACGATAAAGTCGACAGTTAAAACACGCTTTCGTGTTCACCAAGCCCTATTGTCGGGGGAAGAGGCAAAACAAAGACGAGCGATGCAGAATTTCTGCACCGCTCGTCCGCAATCCCTCAGTTTGATGTCAGGCCACCAGGGCGAAATCGTCATGGGTCAGGATCAGACCCGCCGTGACGTAACCGATGGTCACCGCCGCTGTGCTGCCATTGCCGTCAGCGTCGTAATAGATCGCGCCGCTCGCACGATCGTGCAGGATATGCTGGTCGGCCGTCGTCGCCCTCGAACCCGACCCGAATGCCGATTCAAGCAGGGTACCGAGCGAGCCGATATCGGTGAACACATCGCTGTCGAGCAGGATCTGATCGAGCGAATCGAAGTCGGTAATACGGTCGGCATTTGCGGTCCCGAATTCCGTGAAGACGAACTTGTCGGCGCCCGCCCCGCCCGACAGCGTGTCGTTGCCAAGGCCGCCATACAGCCAGTCGGCATCTGCGCCGCCCGAGAGGATGTCATTGCCGGTGCCGCCAGAGAGCACGTCGTTGCCGGCGCCACCGATCAGCGTGTCGTTGCCGCCATTGCCGTTCAGCCTGTCATGGCCGCTGCCGCCATCCAGCGTATTGGCACCGCTGCCGCCGGTCATCACATTGTTCAGGCTGTTGCCGATGCCCGTGAATGTCGAGGTGCCCGTATAGATCAGGTTCTCGACGTTGTCGCCGAGGCGATAGCTGGTGAGGCTGGTCCTGACGGTGTCGGTGCCCTGGCCCGAGAGTTCGGACACGGTATCCCCGGTGCTGTCGACGACATAGGTGTCATTGCCCACACCGCCCGTCATGGCATCGCTGCCGGTGCCGCCGTTCAGCACGTCGTTGCCGATGCCACCAATCAGCGCGTCATTGCCGGCGCCACCCGACAGGGTGTCGTTGCCCGCGCCGCCGGTGATACGGTTTGCCAGTTCGTTGCCTGTGCCCGTGAAGTCGCCTGGACCGAGATATTCGATGTTTTCCAGCCAGCTCGACAGCGAATAGACCGAAAGGGTCGTGCGCACGAGGTCGGTGCCGGCATTGCTGGCTTCGGTGATCACGTCTCCGAGGGCATCGACATAATAGATGTCATTGCCAGCGCCGCCTGTCATCCGGTCAGCACCCGTGCCGCCGTCGAGGATGTCATTTCCGGCAGCGCCGATCAGGACGTCGTTACCCGCATTGCCGCGCAATGTGTCGTTGCCGCCGCCGCCAGAAATCTGGTCGATGAAATTGGTGCCGGTGATCACCTCGGAGCGCGAGGTGCCGTTGAAGATATAGGGCGTGGTCTGGGCATCATCATTGGCGATGGTGACGGTTGCCGCGGCCGTGCCGAGCGTCAGACCCGAGGATGCGCCGGACAAGGTGAGCGCGAATGTCTCGGCGCTTTCGAAGGTCGTATCGCCGTTCAGATAGACGGTAACGGTCTTCGCGGTCTGCCCTGCGGCAAAGGTGACGGTGCCGCTCAACGCGCCGGAGAAATCCGCGGCATTGGCCGCATTGCTCCCCGTACCGGCCGCAGTCCAGGTCACGGTTTCGGTCGAGGTCGCGGCCTTGCTCAGCGTCACGGTAAAGGTAACTGCGGTCGTACCACCATTCCCTTCGTTGACCGTCGAGGCGACGGCGGCCACGGATGCCACCGCAGGCAGGGCGCCCGGGTCGATCAGCGAGGCCAGCGAGCGCTCGACATTCAGCGAATCGATGAAACGTTCAACCGCCGTTACCGTATCGGTGCCGATCAGGACACCCGCGAAGGTGAAGGTGGCGAGCGCCACGTTATAGGTCCAGCTGATATTGGCCCAGCTGTCGCCGAAGACCAGAACGTCGCTGCCGTCACCCCCATTGACGCTGTCATTGCCGGCTCCGGCAATGATCCGGTCGTTGCCGCCAAGCGCGAGGATCGTGTCGTTGCCGCCATTGGTGGTGATGACATTGGCAAGGTCATTGCCACGAACAGTGTCGTTGCCATTGCCGGTGACGGCATTCTCGATCCAGGCGCCGCGCGCGATCGAGATATTCATCGTCATGCTGTTGGCCGACGAGAAGGTCCCGGGCGCCAGATCGACGGTGCTGGCTGTGTTCCAGCCCGAGAGGTTCAGCGTGTCGTTGCCGCCGGCATCCCAGATGCAGATGATCGGGTTCAGGTTCTGGCTGAAATTGTAGATCGCGGCGGTGCTGCCGGTGATGTTGGATTGGAAGCCGTAGACGGTGTCGCCGGTGCGCGTGGTGGTATCGGCCCCATACATCGCCTGCATGGCCATGATGTCGTTCATCATGGGGGTCTGCGGCGAATAGAGCCGGCCATCGGATCCGACCCAATCGGCCCAGGCGACGAGCCCCTCGCCGTTCGACGCACCCGACCCCCAGGAGGGGCCGAAATAGGACATGACCGAATAAACCGTCGAGTCCTGGTAAGACGACGGCGTGTCGGCGCTGCCGTTATACTCTCCCATATGCTCGAGCCCCAGCGCATGGCCGATCTCGTGCACAAAGGTCAGGAAGCCGTGCGCGCCGATCTTCGGCGTCATCAGGTCATTGGTGCCCTGGCCTGAGTTATAGGCGCTGTTCATCCAGACGCTGCCGACCGAGGGGAAATAAGCATGGGCATAGCCAACGCCCGAGGTCGCGTTGCCGAATTCGATGTTCGCGGCCGTGCTCGTGGTGCCGGCCGTGACCTTCTGGATGGAGGACGCGATGACGTCATCCCAAAGGGTCAGTGCGAGCTCGGCACGCGCCTGCTGCGTGGCGTTAAAGGCGGAAAACCCCGTTTCGCCCGAATAGGTGGCCATGGCCGAAATGACGGTCGGGAAGGAATAGGTGATGGTCGAACCGGACCACTTGGAGCCCGAATTGAGCTGATCGATGACCTGCTGGTTGGTCCAGTTCGCCAATGCCATAAACGTCCCCATCATCCGCGGA
The DNA here is from genome assembly GCA_900473805.1 of Hyphomicrobiales bacterium. Lineage (GTDB taxonomy): Bacteria > Pseudomonadota > Alphaproteobacteria > Rhizobiales > Rhizobiaceae > Allorhizobium. Next base: position 377,573 of record UCMS01000008.1, read on the forward strand.
CAGACCGCCGTTGTGGAGACCGTTGTAATCGCCATGCATTAGAAACAGGTAATCAGGAACAGTAAATGGTTCCTGAGCGGGTTCGCTCCAATGCGACCGATCCTAAATCCGGACGCAACCGCGCCAACCGGCCGGTGCTTTCCAGCATCCTATCGCAGCGATTTCATGGAGGAAGAAGAATGGCGCACCCGAAGAGATTCGAACTCCTGACCCCCAGATTCGTAGTCTGGTGCTCTATCCAGCTGAGCTACGGGTGCTTGCCAGCCGACTGTTCGTCGGCGTTGGCGATCCTCTAAAGCGTGACGCTTTGGAATGCAAGCGCCCTTTGGAAAAAAAGAGTCATTTTGCCGTCACATGATCGCTCGGCACCCCGTTCACGGTGCTCAGGCGCGGGCGCGCCAGTCGTCCAGAGCCACTGGCCTGTCGGGGATTTCGACACGAAACAGCGTGCCGGGGCCCGGTTTTTCCACAAGCGCGATCGTGCCGCCATGGGCGAGCACCAGTTCGCGGGCGATCGCCAAACCCAGCCCCGTGCCGCCCGAGCGGGCCGAACCGCGAAAGGCCGTGAAGAGGTTTTCGCGCGCCTTGGGCGGCATTCCGGGTCCGGTATCGTCGACCGTGATCGCCACCACCGATCCGCTGCGCTGGGCGGAGATCGTGATGCGGCGCGGATGATCGGGATCGTCGGGCACGAAACTCACCAGCGCCTGCACCGCGTTGCGGCAGATGTTGTGAATGACCCGGAAGATCTGCTCGCTGTCGCCGTCGACCTCGATGTCGGCGGCAATCAGATCGACAAATTCGATGCCCGTTTCCTGGCTCAGCTGCAGGAGATCGCGCACCTCCTGGCAGATCTCCGCCAGACGGAAGCGGCGGCGCTGCGGCTCGGACTCCGAGGTCTGGCCATAGGACAGGACCTCGCTCGTGTAACCGACGGCCCGATCGATCGCGCGCAGGAGCTTCGGCGCGAAGCTCTTGACCAGCGGATCCTCCACATCGACCAGCCGGTCCGACATCAACTGCGCGGAAGCCAGAATGTTGCGCATGTCGTGGTTGATCTTGGACACGGCCAGTCCGAGATCCGCCAGCGTCTTCTGCTGACGCAGCGTCTTCTGCAGCTGGTCCTGCATGCGGGTCAGGTGGCGGCCTGCCACCGCGATCTCGTCCTTGCCCTCGGTCGCCGCCAGAATGCGGGCCGGATCCTCCGGATTCTCGGCGAAGGCCTGCATGCTGCGGGCGAGCCGCCTGACCGGCACGATCATCACCCGGTTGATGGCAAGAAACATCAGGATTGCCGTGATCACGGAGATGATCAGCGACACGATCAGAATGTTGTGGGCATAGCCCAGCATTGCCCGACGCAGCGGCCGTTCCTCCATGACGATCTCGATCGTCGTGTCGGGTGCGTCGCCAATCGGCCCGTAGACGCGCAAGAGCCGGTCGCCGCCGAAGAACAGCGTGTAGAAGGCGTCGCGAATGGATTCCATCTCGGAATAGTCGGCGAGATTGTAGGCGGCATCGACCTCTGCCGGCATTTCGGTCACCGCCAGCAGGCGCGACGTGCCCTCCTTGCGCAGAACGATTGCCTTGGTGCCCGTCGTCGAGAGCGTGTCTTCCTGGACGTTACGAGGCAGTTCGAGCGGCTGGAGGCCGTCGATGACCACGCCTGCGGCAGCGGCCGTGTTCAGCCGATCCTGCAACCAGCGCTGCCGCATCGTCGCGACGGAGGGCGCGAAGATGAGGATTTCCGCCAGCATCACAAAGGCGATGGTCAGCCACAACAGCTTGCCGGACAGCCCCCTGATCCGGCTCGGCATGCGGTAACCACCGGAGGGGTCGGACTGCACATCGCTGTCCTGCCGGTCAAACATCAAGTCGAGTTCCTGTCATCCCTAGGGTCTGTTTCGGATCGGGGCGCGTCGTCATCTTAGTGCAGCGCGATAGACAAGGCCAAGCGGAAGATCGCCGCATACGTTAATCTTTGGTCATGAATACGAAACGGCCGCAGCATCGGATGCTGCGGCCGTTTGAAAATCGTTGCGGCATCGCGGCGGGTATCAGAACTCTTCCCAGCTGTTCTCCTTCGGCGCAGCAGCCGCTGCCATCGCACGGCCGGAGCCGCCGAAAGCGCGGGCAACACTCCCGGCCAGTTGCCGGGCCGGCGAGGCCACGGGGCGATGCTGGCTCGCTGCTGCCGCGGGCGCCATACGGGTTCTCGCCTCGTCACCCAGCTTGAACTGGCCGATGATCTGGGCAAGGTTTCCAGCTTCCGCCGACAGCTTGTGCGTCGATGCGGAGGTTTCCTCAACCATGGCAGCATTCTGCTGGGTCACCTGATCCATCTGGTTGATGGCACTGTTCACCTCGGCGAGCCCGGTCGACTGTTCCTTGGCAGCAGAAGCGATCGAGTGGATGTGGTCGTTGATCTTCAAAACGCGGCTTTCGATCTCCGACAGGGCTTCGCCGGTGCGCTGCACCAGCTTGACCCCGCCTGCGACTTCCTCACCGGACTTGTTGATCAGCGTCTTGATGTCCTTCGCCGCATTGGCGGAGCGCTGCGCGAGTTCGCGCACTTCCTGAGCCACGACGGCAAATCCCTTGCCGGCTTCACCGGCACGGGCGGCCTCGACGCCGGCATTGAGCGCCAGCAGGTTGGTCTGGAACGCGATTTCATCGATCACGTTGATGATCTGCGATATTTCGCGCGAAGCCTGTTCGATGCGGCCCATGGCGTTCACCGCCTCGCCAACCACGGTCGCCGACTGGGCGGCGCTGTGCTTGGCTTCGGTCACCATATGGCTCGCCTCCTGGGCGCGTTCGCTGGACTGGCGAACGACAACCGTGATCTCGTCGAGTGCTGCGGAGGTTTCCTCAAGGGCTGCGGCCTGCTGCTCCGTGCGCTTCGACAGGTCGTTGGTCGCGGAGGTGAGCTGGACCGTGTTGTCGTTGATCAGGTCGGTGCGGCCGCGAATATCAGACATGGTCTGGCGCAGGCGCTGGAACGACTTGTTGACGTTCTCCTGCAGCTCCGCGAAGACGCCGCGGAAGTTGCCGCTCATTTCCTGCGACAGGTCGTTGGCCGCCAGACTGCCGATGACGCGGTTGGTTTCCGAAACGCCCGTCTCGACCGAGCCGAGAAGCTCGTTGATGTTGGAAGCGAAGCGGTTGAGGTTGGCGTCCTGATAATCCTTTTCGATGCGGCGGGAGAAATCACCCGCTGCCGCTGCGGCGACCACAGCTGCCATGCTCGTCTGCAGATCGTCGCTCTTGGCGCGCATGGCGCTTTCCTGGGCGTTGAGCCGCTGGACGGCCAGACCGTTTTCCTTGAAGACCTCGACCGCCGCCGCCATCTCGCCGATTTCGTCCGGGCGACCGCGATACGGGATGTCGGTGGCATAATCGCCGCCGGCAATGCCGTTCATCGCTTGGGTGACGCGGCGGATCGGACGGCTCAGATGGTTGACGCCGATATGAATGCCCAGTCCGGCACCGATGGCGACCGCAAGCAGCGTCACGCCGGAGATCAGCATCATCATGGTGCTCTTGAAGGATGCCAGGCTGCTGGTCAGCGCGTCGAGTTCGACACGATCCGCCTCGACCACGGCATCGATATCGGCCTGGAAAGCCTTGCGGTTGGCCCTGTTCGCCTCGGTATTGCCCTGGGCATTGGCCTCCTTCGGGCCGGCCTCGACTCCCAGGCGCGCCGTTTCCGAGCGGAACGTGCGGAAATCAGCGGATTTTGCCATCATCGCATCGAATGCTGCCCTTTGTGCTTCGGGGACAAGCGGCTTCCATTGGGCAAGCGAGGCATCCATGTCATCCAGATTCTTCAGGATGCCCTGGGCGAAAGGCTTGGCCTTTTCCGCACTGGGCGCAGCGTATATGCCGCGGGCCTCCATGACGACTGCCGTCACCTGACGATTGAGGTGTTCGCCTAGAAAGGCGCGCTGCGAAATCTGCATCAACTCAGCGGTCTTGGCGCCGTATTGCACCGTGACAAATACGCCCATGGCCCCGATGACGACCGCCGCCGCCCCCAGGATGCCGACTAATGAATAAACCTTACCGCTGACTTTCAAGTCCTGCACTCCACCTCAAATATGCGCATCAGTACGCATGCTCCCAAACGGTCGAAGCATTAAAGGCAGAAGTTTAACTGTCCGTTTTACCCCATTTATGGGGAGTGGCGGATCATCCGGCTGCATCTGTGTCGAGCCGGCGAAAGCCCGGTCAAATACGCCTTCGCGCGATTGACTCCCCGGGCTTGCGCCCGTATAAGCCGCGCACGTTCGGAAAAGGCGCCCCGGCGGCGCTTACCCGTGCGACAAAACCAAACGCTGATGCAATCTCGCGATTGCACTTCCAAGAAGGGCCGCACACCGCGGTATTAAATAAATGTCGAAGCGTACTTTCCAGCCTTCCAAGCTTGTTCGCAAGCGCCGCCACGGTTTCCGTGCGCGTATGGCCACCAAGGGCGGCCGCAAGGTGCTCAACGCTCGCCGCGCTCGCGGCCGCGCCAAGCTCTCGGCCTAAGGCCGGATGAGCCCGACGAGATTGACGGGCCCATGACGTCCACGGACTCCAAGAAATCTGTTGGCCGGCTGAAAAGCCGGCCCCAGTTCCTCGCCGTCAGAAACGGCGAAGCGCGCAAGGGTCGACTGTTCCTCCTCGAGGTCCTCGACCGCAAGGACGACGCGCCGGCCCGAGTGGGCTACACGGTCACCAAGAAACATGGCAATGCAGTGGAACGCAACCGCATGCGGCGCAGGCTGAAAGAAGCCGTGCGACTGAATGCGGCGTTTGCAATGAAGCCGGGACACGACTATGTCATTGTCGGCCGGCGCGAGGTGCTCGGTGCACCCTTCAGTCAGCTGTCGCAACAGCTGATCCATCGTATTGAAAACCGCCAGACGAACAACACGCGGTCGCACAAGACCGGTCCCAGGAAAGAATGATGAAGAACAACCGCAATTATTTCGTCGCGATTGCCTTATCGGTGCTGATCGTCCTTGCCTGGCAGTTCTTCTACATGAACCCGCGCATCGAAGCGCAGCGCAAGGCTCAGGAAGCACAGATCGCGCAGCAGGAAGCCGCAAAGGCTGCCAATCCCGCCGCTGCGACGACGCCTGCTGCCGGCACCGCCGTGAACGGCGCGCTTCCCGCAGGGGCTGCGACCGCCGGTACCGTCGAAAACCGTGATGCCGCCGTTGCCAAGACCGCCCGCGTCGCGATCGACACGCAGGACCTTCAGGGCTCGATCAACCTCACCGGCGCCCGCTTCGACGATCTGAAGCTCAAGCAGTATCGCGAGACTGTGGACAAGACGAGCCCGATCGTCACGCTGTTCAATCCTGCCGAAACCAAGGATGCCTATTTCACCGAACTCGGCTTCATTGCGGGTGAGAATGCGGGCCAGGTTCCGGGTCCGAATACGGTCTGGACCGCGCCGGCCGGTGCAACGCTCACCGAGACGACGCCGGTTACGCTCACCTACACCAATGATGCCGGCCTGACCTTCACCCGCAAGATTTCCGTCGACGAGCATTACATGTTCACCGTCGAGGACACGATCGCAAACGGCGGCTCGGCATCCGCGAGCATTGCGCCTTATGGCCGCATCACCCGCTACAACAAGCCGACAACGCCGTCGATCTTCGTACTCCATGAAGGTTTCCTCGGTGTGCTCGGCACCGAAGGCAGCCTGGTTCAGGACACCTATTCCAACATCGAGAAGGAAGCGGTCACCAATCCGAAGGCAACCGGTGGCTGGCTCGGCATCACCGACAAGTATTGGGCCGCGTCCCTCATCCCGGCGCAGACCCTGCCGTTTGAATCGCGCTTTACGCATTTCACCGACGGCCAGCCGCGCTTCCAGGCCGACTTCAAGGCCGATGCGGTCAGCATCCCGGCGGGCCAGAACACCTCGCTGAAGACGCTGGTCTTCGCGGGTGCCAAGCAGGTCCCGGTCATCGACGCCTATGAGGCAAACCTGAACATCCCGAAGTTCGACCTGATGATCGACTGGGGCTGGTTCTATTTCTTCACCAAGCCGATGTTCAAGATGATGGACTATTTCTACCATCTGGTCGGCAACTTCGGCGTTGCGATCCTGCTCACCACCATCGTCGTCAAGGTCCTGTTCTTCCCGCTCGCCAGCAAGCAGTACGCCTCCATGGCCAACATGAAGCGCGTGCAGCCGAAGCTCGAAGAGCTGAAGACCAAATATGCCGACGACCGCATGGGCCTGCAGCAGGCGATGATGGCACTCTACAAGGAAGAGAAGATCAATCCGGTTGCCGGCTGCTGGCCGGTGCTCCTGCAGATCCCGGTCTTCTTTGCCCTCTACAAGGTCATCTACGTCACCATCGAAATGCGCCACGCGCCGTTCTTCGGCTGGATCCAGGACCTCTCGGCTCCGGATCCGACGAGCTTCGTCAACCTGTTCGGCTTGCTTCCCTTCGATGCTCCGACCTTCCTGCATCTCGGTATCTGGCCGATCATCATGGGCATCACCATGTGGGTGCAGATGCGCATGAACCCGACGCCCCCGGATCCGACCCAGGCGATGCTGTTCAACTGGATGCCCGTAATCTTCACCTTCATGCTCGGCTCGTTCCCTGCCGGTCTCGTCATCTACTGGGCCTGGAACAACACGCTCTCGGTCTTGCAGCAGTCGATCATCATGAAGCGCCACGGCGTGGACATCGAGTTGTTCAAGAACATCGGCAAGGCCTTCCGGCGAAAGCCCGCCGGAACGAAATGATCCTGCAAAGCCCCGGCCTCGCCGGGGCTTTCTCTTTGTCGCCCCTTGCTGCAGTGCATCGAAACACCATGACCCAGGCCGCCTCCCTCCCTTCACCCCGTTCTTGGGCCGGCATCGCGCTGGTCCTGGGCTCCGCTATCGCCTGGAGCTATGGCGGCGCGATTCAGCGTTTCATCGGCGTTTCGGACGGCTGGACCATCGTCTTCTGGCGCTGTCTGTTCGCCGCCCTGTTCCTCGCCGTCTTCATGCTGCTGCGCGACGGGCCGCGTGGCACGGTCCGCCTCTTCAAAGCGCTTGGCTGGCCCGGCCTTTCCATTGCCGTCGGCTTTGCCCTCGTCTCGACCTTCTTCGTGCTTGCGGTGTCCATGACGCCGGTCGCAAACGTCGTGCTGTTCATGGCGTCGATCCCGCTTTTTGCCGCCCTTCTCGCCCGCATCGTTCTCGGCGAGCCGATCACGCCGGTCACCTGGGGCGCCATCTTCGCCGTGATCCTCGGCGTCGGCATCATGGTCTCGGCCTCGATTGGCGAAGGCGGCTCGGTGCTCGGACTGACGCTTGCCGCCAGCATCCCGGCGATCTTCGCCTGCATGACCGTGATCACGCGCCGCTATCCCGGCATCCGCATGACGCCGGCCGCCTGTGGCGGCTCCTTCATCGCCTCGGCCATTGCCGCCACGCAGGCCGGCGCCTTTGCGGTCGGCGGCCAGGACCTCGCGCTGCTCTTCTGCTTCGGCGCCCTCAATCTCGGCCTCGGCATGGCGCTCTATGTCACCGGCGCGCGCCTCATCCCGTCGGCGCTCGCCGCCCTGCTCGGCACCGCCGAAATGATCCTCGCCCCGGTCTGGATGGTGATCCTGCACAACGAGATCCCCTCCGGTCGGACGATCCTTGGCGGCGCGATCGTCATGGCCGCGCTCTTTACCTATCTCGTCAGCCACGCGCGCCCGGCCAGCGACCGCGCCGACGGGGCTGCGGCTTGACTTTGCCGCGCAAAACCCTGAATTGACCGGTTCACGAGAGGCCAGAGCCATGCGCGATCCCAACCAGAGAAGTGACTATCCCCTGTTCGTCCGTCCGTGGATCTTCATCCGCGGCGTGCCGTCGATGGATTTTCTGCCTCCGGAAGGCCCGCTCGAAGTCGCCTTCGCCGGTCGCTCGAATGTCGGCAAGTCGTCGCTGATCAATGCGCTGGTCGGCCAGGCCGGCCTTGCCCGCACATCCAACACGCCGGGCCGCACCCAGGAACTCAACTATTTCGTGCCCGACGGCTTTTCCGGCCAGGAGGGCGACCTGCCGCCGATGGCGCTCGTCGACATGCCCGGCTACGGCTATGCTAAGGCGCCGAAGGAACAGGTCGACGCCTGGACGAAGCTCGTTTTCGATTACCTGCGCGGTCGCGCGACGCTGAAGCGCGTCTATGTGCTGATCGACAGCCGCCACGGCATCAAGAAGAACGACGACGAGGTGCTGACGCTGCTCGACAAGGCCGCCGTCTCCTACCAGATTGTGCTGACCAAGACCGACAAGATCAAGGCTGCCGGTGTGCCTCGCCTGATCGCCGAGACGCTCGACAAGATCAAGAAACACCCGGCCGCCTTCCCGGAAGTGCTCGCGACCTCGTCTGAAAAAGCAGACGGCCTCGAGCAATTGCGGGGCGCAATCACCGAGGCCGTCAAACAGGGCCTTTGACGCTCAGGCACCTGCCTCAGTCAGATGGGCTCTGAGGCCCATCCTCCTTACATCTTCGGCAGGATCACCGCGTCGACGACATGGATGACGCCGTTCGACTGCTTGACGTCAGCGATGGTGACGGTCGAGACGCCACCGTTCTCGTCGGTCAGCGTCACCTTGCCGTCGGCGGCCTTCGCCTTCAGCACGCAACCGCCGACCGTCGGCACATCGTGCTCGCCGCCGTCATCGGCAATCATCTTGACGAGCGCGTCCGACATCACGGCCTTACCGACCACGTGGCAGGTCAGAACCTTCGTGAGCTGGTCCTTGTTCTCAGGCTTCAGCAGGTTGTCGACGGTGCCGGCCGGCAGCTTCGCAAAGGCTTCGTTCGTCGGAGCAAAGACGGTGAAGGGGCCGGCACCCGAGAGGGTCTCGACGAGGCCCGCAGCCTTCACGGCGGCGACCAGGGTCGTGTGATCCTTGGAGTTGACGGCGTTTTCGACGATGTTCTTGGTCTCGAGCATTTCACCGCCGCCGACCATCGGATTGGCGGCATAGGCAGCGACGGAGCCGGCGAGCAGGGCGGCGGTGATTGCGAGCGGGCGAAGGGCGATCTTGAACATTTTCGGTTTCCTCTGTCCTTGGTGTTCTTGAACGCGTCCTGACGGTTCGGGCCGCCGGACGCCTGAGTGGGATCCCTCTATCGGGGACACCACCAAGGACGGACCGCTTCGAACAGAAGTTTCAGAAACGGCGAGAAAATTCGCGCCGCTCTCTCATCTCTTTGATTTGAATGGAAACTTTTAGTCGATCACGGATGAACAGGGCCGACGGCCAGCACCGGACCCGTTGCCTTGCCCGTGGGCGAACCGCCGAAGGGCTCAAGGCTGACGGCCAGCACAACGCCTTCAGCCAGCCGACCGCGCAGGTCTTCCGGCACGGCAATCTCGCCCTGCCCCGTCTGCGGCAGCACGCCAAGCGAGACCGGCGGCTGTTCGCCCTCGACCAGCCAGAGCTCCAGCGATTTCTGCTCAGCTCCACCGGCAGCCACCGGCGTCACCGCCAGCTGGCCCGAGCCCGCGTCATAACTTGCGACCAGCGCAATATCGCTCTTGTCACCCGACAGCTCCGCCGTCAGCCGGCTCGGTGCCGGCTGCGGCCGCAAGCTTGGTGCCCATTGCAGGCCGGCCACCAGAGCGAGGCCGCCCAGCGAGGCGAAGGTCAGCCCGCGCCAGAGCCAGAGCGCGTTCCACAGCCCGCGCCGGGCGGCACTGTCCACCGTCGCCGGAAACAGCCGCTGCTCGATCTTGCCGAACAGCTGATCCGGAACCGGGACCTCGGCGTATTCCTCGTTGAACTGGAGAAGATTGGCCTCCCAGCGGCGCACGACCTCGGCGAACTGCCGGTCGTGGCGCAGACGCGCCTCCACCTCGGCGCGCGCCGGCACACCGAGAACGCCGAGGACATATTCCCCGGCGAGGACCTCGTCTCGCGATCTGTCACCCTTGCTCTGGTCGGGCGTGCTCATCCATGCACTCTCTCAGTTTCAAAAGGCTGCGTCGCAGCCATGTGCGCATCGTGTTCAGCGGAACGGCATAGGTTTCGGCCAATTCCTGATAGGATAGTCCTTCGACATAGGCCTGCCGGACGGCGCGCGCCCGGTCAGGATCCAATGCCTCCATGCATGTGTCAATGCGTGCGCCCTCGGAACGCAGCATCGCCGTGTGTTCAGGGTCAGGTCCGAGATCGGCGAGCTCTTCCGCCGCCTCCAGATCCTCGCTCTCCGGCCGTCTCGCCCGCAAGCGGTCGATACAGCGATAGCGCGTGATGGCGCACAGCCAACCATAGGCATTGAGCCCGTCACCCGAATAGCTGCCAGCCTTGTCCCAGATCCGGACGAAGACATCCTGCAATGCCTCTTCGGCATCACCCCTGTCCTTCAACATACGAAGGCAGATGGCAAAAAGTTTCGGCGAGACCTTCCGATAGATCAGCGAAAACGCCGCACGGTCACGCAACGCCACTCGGGCCAGCAACTCGCCGATATCGTCGCGTTCCATGATGTCCCCATGCATTGACCCGAACCGATGTAGGGCGGCAGCATGGTTCGGCAATATGACGACAAGACGATACATGTCACCAGCCGCTTATATTCCGCGACGATTATTCCATCGCGGCGACACATGCGCTAAAAGGCCGCGATCCATAGCGAGGTTTCCCATGTCAGCGTCCGAAAGCGAAATTCAGGCCCGCCTTCTCGTTCAGGCCCTGCCCTTCATGCAGCGCTACGAGAACAAGACCATCGTGGTCAAATATGGCGGTCATGCCATGGGCAATCCCGAGCTCGGCAAGGCCTTTGCCGCCGATATCGCGCTTTTGAAACAGTCCGGCGTCAACCCGATAGTCGTTCACGGCGGCGGCCCGCAGATCGGCGCCATGCTCGCCAAGATGGGCATCGAATCACGCTTCGAAAACGGCCTGCGCGTCACCGACCAGAAGACCGTTGAGATCGTCGAAATGGTTCTCGCCGGCTCGATCAACAAGGAAATCGTTGCCCTGATCAACCAGACCGGCGAATGGGCGATCGGGCTCTGCGGCAAGGACGGCAACATGGTCTTTGCCGAAAAGGCGCAGAAGAAGATCCGCGATCCCGACAGCAATATCGAGCGCGTGCTCGATCTCGGCTTCGTCGGTGAAGTGGTCGAGGTCGACCGCACCCTGCTCGACCTGCTCGCCCGCTCGGAAATGATCCCGGTCATCGCCCCGGTCGCCCCCGGCCGCGACGGCGCCACCTACAACATCAATGCCGACACCTTTGCCGGTGCGATTGCCGGCGCGCTCAATGCCTCACGCCTGCTCTTCCTCACCGATGTGCCCGGCGTGCTCGACAAAAACGGCAACCTGATCAAGGAACTGTCGGTTGCCGAGGCCCACTCCCTGATCAAGGACGGCACGATTTCGGGCGGCATGATCCCGAAGGTCGAGACCTGCATCGAAGCGATCCAGGCCGGCGTCCAGGGCGTCGTCATCCTCAACGGCAAGACCGCCCATTCGGTCCTGCTCGAGCTCTTCACCGAAACCGGCGCCGGCACGCTTCTGGTGCCCTAAGCTCTACTGCTCCTTCCGGTCACTCGACCGGCAGGGGCCTTTCCTGCACCGCCGGCCCCGCATGGGCGCGCATCATCAGCACGGCGATCAGCACCAGCGCATAACCCCCAAAATTATAAAACAGCCCCGTCGCCAGCGCATGGATATAGGCCGCATGATTGGCGACGCCTGCCGCCACGCTTGTCGCCAGATCCGCGAAGAAGATCTGGCTGACAATGGCGATGCCGAGCGCGCTCCCCACCTGCTGGATCGCCTGCAGCGCGCCGGAGCCTGAACCGGCGTCATGTGGCGGCACGCCTGCCAGCACCAGCTGGAACATCGGCGCAATCGCAATGCCCATGCCAAGCCCGCTCAACAGCAACCAGGGCAACAGCGCCACCCGGTCGGCGACGTCGCCGAAACCCAGGACCTGATAGCGCAACGCCGCCATGCCGACGATGACCATCAGCACGCCGCCAACAACGCGCAGGCGCGGCGTGATATTGCCCAACCGACCCGAGATCAGCGAGGCAACGAAGATGCCGGAGGAAAACGGCACCGTGGTCAGGCCTGACTGCAGCGGCGTGAAGCCAAACCCCTGCTGCAGGAACATCGCAAAGGTCAGGAAGAAACCCGGCAGTGTCGAGAAGAAGGTCGCCGTCATCAGCGTGCCGATGACATAGTTGCGGTTGCGCATCAGATTGAGCGGCAGCAGTTCCGGACCGCCTGTCCGATGCTGACGACGCTCCCAGAGGCCAAAGGCGATGGCGAGGGGCACAGCCAAGGCCAGCATGGCGAAACACCATGCCGGCCAGCCGAAGCCGCGTCCCTCGATCAGCGGGAAGATGACGCAGAAGATCGCGAGGCCCGCGAGCAGGATGCCGCCGAAATCGTTCTTCAGGCCGGGGCGCACCGGCAAAGAGGGAATGAGGCGTAAGCCGAGCAGGATGGTGATCAGCCCGACCGGAATGTTGATGAGAAAGATCGGCCGCCAGCCAAGGCCGAAGAGATCCATGCTGATCAGCCAGCCGCCGAGCAGCGGTCCGGACACCGAGGCGAGACCGGCGCTCAGGCCAAACAGCGAAAAGGCCGAGGCCCGTTCCTTTGGCGGAAACATCATCTGGGCAATGGCCAGCACCTGCGGCGTCATGATCGCGGCCCCAGCCCCCTGCAGCAGCCGCGCCGCAATCAGGCTGTTGATGCCGGGTGCAAGGCCACACAGCAGCGAGGCGAAGGTGAAGGCGCCGACCCCCGCCAGAAACACCCGCTTCTTGCCGCGCACGTCCCCCAGCCGTCCGAAGGGCAGAAGCCCCAAGGCAAAGACCAGCACGTAACCGGCCACCACCCATTCAATCTGGCTCGACGTCGCCCCCAGCCCCGACTGCAGGCTCGGCAGCGCGACATTGACGATAGTGACATCGAGCAGGTTCATGAAATTCGCCAGCATCATCACGGCAAGCGCCGTCCAGCGCTTCGGATAGGCATGATCGGATGCCGCAGCACCGGGCGGGTTCGAGGCGGTCATGGGGTCTCCGGCGGCTTCTGCGCGTTGCGTGTCCTGGATGTACCGCGCGGGGGGAAAAGCGCAAATGGTTTTGCGGGTTCATTCTCTCCCGATCCTATGTTCGCGCAACACGCCAGCCCCTCGTCCACACCTGAGCCTGTCGAAGGGCGGGCACCTTCTCCCGCGAGCGGGGAGAAGGCCACGACGGCCTCCGCTTGCGCGCCCCTCTCCCCGCTTGCGGTGAGAGGGCAGGGTGAGGGGCAAAGACCACAAGCTCGGCGGCAACGGCCCACCTCCCCCCATGCGGGGGACGATGGAAAATCGAAGGCTTAGGCGCGCGTAAGCCGCCTAAACTTCAGATTTTCCCGGAGAGGGGCACGGTTCCGTTGGCACTCCCCTCACCGCCCCCCTCTTGCGAAATCTGAGGTTTGGCCCTGAGCGGGCCAATTCCTCTCACAGCCTTCGCGCGGCGTCGCGCTTAGGCCTCCGTTCGCTGAAATCGATTCACTGGATCGATTTCTGGCCTTCGGCCACCGCTCCGAAGTCTCCCCCGCAAGGGGGAGATGAGCCCGCGGCCCTCGCTTGTGTCTGGATCCTCGGGTCAAGCCCGAGGATGACGACCTCTAGGGGAGACAAGGGTATCCTCCTCAGACCTTGTGCGGTGAAGACAGTAGCGGAGGATACCAGGCGCTTTCTCCACACTCCGTCATCCTCGGGCTTGACCCGAGGATCCAAACACAAGCCTTCCACGTCAGACGGTCACGCCAGAGCGCGCCATTTCCCGAAAAAAGGGGGACGCTCCGCAGAGATTTCCCAACAAAATCAAACCCCGACACATTTTTTCATCCCCCGCCCATTTCCACCCTCGTAGACTCGATGCTGTCCCGCCCTCGGATACACCTGACGATGCGATGTCAGACGAGGCGGGGCCGGCGCCGGGGAGGAGCACTGTCGCAGGTGCAAGATCCCGGCCCGCTGCAACGGTCTCCCTCCGGACGTGGGGCTGGATACAAAGGTGACGGGGTCGGATGTCTCTTCACCGGATACCCCGATCGGAAGGACGTGCCTCAGAGGCACACAGACAAGGCGCCCGTGCTGTCGCGAAGAACCCAGACGGCGGGGCGAAACAAACGGCGGGGATGAGGACCGAGGTCGAAAATGACCAGGATCGCATCCC
>UCMS01000046.1 GCA_900473805.1 Hyphomicrobiales bacterium
CTCATCACGCACCCACCTGTTCTGCGCGCCGGTCACCGCGCGGCGCATTGCCGGATTTGGTCAGCTCGCGCCTGGCGAGCCGATAGAGAACGCTCATGTCTTGCGGGACCTCCTGTCCCTTGGCCCGCAGGTTCTTGTAGCGATTGATCGCCATGCGCAGCGCGCAGCGTTTGGAGCTCTCGTCGCAGTCGGGAAGACGGCAGGAGAAGCAGGGATGATCCGCCGCCATCACGCACCTGCCTTCCGGGACCTGATCCGCTCGCCGAAGGCATTCATGACCGGCTGCCATCCGCGATCGGGAACGCCAGCCAGAGAGCTGGCCGAGGAACACGAGATCCGCAAAACCTCGCCATCGAACCCCTTGCGCATAATCAGATCAGCGCCCGGGTTGAGGATCTTCCACTGCGCCCAGGCGATCTTCGCCCCGTCGCACACAAGCCAGGACTGAGGTGTCTTGTCCCAGACCACCTTGCCGTCACGGGCAAGCCAGGCCTTCAGTGCCTCGATCACCAGCTTTGCGTCATCGTGGAAGTGCAGGAACCGGGCGCGATCGAGACCGGTCTGGCGCTTGACGAAAGCCTCCAGGGCGCTGTCGCGGCGATCACGGATCAGGCCGAGATTGTAGCCCGCGATCCACAGCGCCTGCAGCTTGCCGGCATATTTGCCGGTCAGTCCCCGCGCGGCTTTCGGCTTAAACCCCTCGTTACGGAAGACGGTCAACACTTTCTGCCGCTCCGGCTCCGTCATTTCCCGGAGGGACGACTTGCCCGTGATGTTCTGCAGCTTGGCGCGGTAGGTGTCTTCATCCAGGCCGAGTTGGCTCTTGGCAATGTTGATGGCAGCGATCGAGGAGGTCATGGCTGTGCCTCGATCTCAAGAGCGTTATCAATCTCCTCGCGGATGAGCTTCAGGCTCTCGACCAGCTGGTCGCATTCATAGGCGACGGGCTGGAAGATCTGGTCATAGGTGTAGGAAATCTCCTGCAGCAGCAACTCGATCTCCTTGACGCGCTTCACGGCGAAGGCATGAGCTTTCTTTGGTGTCCAGTCGCGAACGGTGCGCTGTCCAAGCGGTTGGGTGCGGCGGCGCGTCGTACTCATCTCAGCCTCCTGTCGATCTGGCTGGCCAGCGTGTCGAGGTTGATGTCGGCAAGCACGATTGTGCAGCCCTTCGTCTTCTCGACCAGGCGCGCATAGGTTTCCCCTTCCTGGACCACCATCTGATGGCCGTCGGCCTTGTATTCGGCA
This sequence comes from Hyphomicrobiales bacterium, assembly GCA_900473805.1. Taxonomy (GTDB): domain Bacteria; phylum Pseudomonadota; class Alphaproteobacteria; order Rhizobiales; family Rhizobiaceae; genus Allorhizobium. Next base: position 1,248 of record UCMS01000046.1, read on the forward strand.
ATGAGTGCGGCGCGGATGCGCTCGCGGCGGGTGAGGTCCGTCATGCGTCCTCCTCCACTTCAAGCCCGCTCGCCGCCCAGACGGCAAGTGCAAGGGCACCAACGATGGTGCCGACGACAAAGGCGGCGATCAGACACGCAATGCCGAGGCCGATGGATGCGATAACCGTCATGCTGCACCTGCTTTCTTCCGCTGGGCTATGAAGGCGCGGATCTCGGTTTCGTATGTCTGGCAAAACACCAGCGTCTCGCGGACGGCATGGATGCGGTCCATCAGCATGGTTGCTTCTTCCTGGCGCATTTTTCCTTCGTGCACCCGCTTCGGGTACACCTGCCGGCGAAGGGCGATTTCGCGGTCGATTTCGGCGATCTGGCCGACGATGGAGATCTTGCCCGCCATCACGCACCTGCCTCTTGCCGCGCGTCGGCGGTATGATCAACCGAGACGACGACCTTGAAGCGTATGTCGTCACATTCGAAGAACCACTTCGCCTGAGCGCCCGGAACGATCTTGTCGAACTTGCGCACACGTTCCGCCATCTCGGCGACCTTCAGGCCGAGTTCGATCGCATCATCTGTATCGATATCGGGCCGGCTCATTTCGCACCTGCCTGGGCGTTTGCCCTTTGATCGGCATGCCGTTCGTCCATGTGCATCTTCACGCCCTTGGCGCCGCGCAGCATCTTCTTGCAAATCGGGCATTCGGTCTGAGCGCCGGACTTCGATCGTTTGTCTGTTCGGGATTTCTTCGTCATGAGAAGATCACTCCTGTCATGAGGAGAGCGATGAACACCACGAAGACGCCACCCTCTTGGCCTTTCCAGGCTCTGATGCCAGCAACCGAAATGGTCGCGAGAATGATGACGATGCCGCCAACTTTGATGAGATCGATCTCCATCACGCACCTGCCTTCATGCCATTAGGTGCATCGATCTCGATTGGTTCGATGACGAAGTCTTCGCCCTCACTGGTGATTGTCACGCCAGCAACCGTGCGAGCCTTGTCAGCGTCGGCAAGCATTGCCTCCTTGTTGATCTCCTCCTTGGTTCTCAGGAATTGTGTGAGCCCAAGCTTTTTGCAGGCCTCAATCACAGCCTCAGCGCCACGGATCGAAACCTTTGGCGGGCGAAGACGCCAGTTGATCCGGCCGGTCCCAAAGTCGTGGTATTTGACCTTGCCCTCTGCTGTGAGCGCCAAGCGGTTCGCCTCGCACCAGGTCTGCAGTCCCTTTTCGTGTTCGGTCAGCTCGCTCATCAACTCGGCTGTCGCTGCCTCTAGAGTTTCACCGGCGACACGGACCGTCTCGTCTGCCGTCGCCTTGTGTCTGGCGATCTCCCGCCGCAACGTGCCGATTCTCCCCACTGCCCACACAGCATCCTCACGGCTCTGCGGGACTCGCGAAATGGCCTTCGCCTTGTTCTTCAATGCAGTTTTCATCGGTCTTGATCCTTGGTTTCACGGGGGTGTGAAACGCCGTTTGAAAGGCGTCTCAGCGAGTTTTCAGGAGTGGTGTGCCGGCGACTGGCGGCCGGCGATGTCGATCGCCGGACCGACCATCAACTGGCCGTAGAGCGGCGCATGCGGGCGGCCAGAGACCAGCTCGATCCGCTCCTCCATGTTCCGCGCCTCCATCTCGTAGGCCCGGAGCGCCAGCATCACGCCGGCCGCGTCCTGCGGCATGCCGCTTGACTGAATGCGCTCGCGCAATTCCCTGAGACTGTCAGACAGCATCGTCATCTCCTTGTGTCTGTGTGATCCGGCTATGGGGGCAGTTGTCGCGGCAGGCGCGATACATCGAGGCGCGCAGCGAGGACGTCGGGGCATAGGGCTTGGCCTGCCATTGCAGGCAGATGTTGCGGGCGATGTCGCCGAGCGCCGGGCAAGCCACCGTCTCGCCCATCAGGGTGCCACGCACCATCTGCTCGACGCGGCGGATATCGCCCTTCTGGTACTTGTTACCGATGACCAGGCTGATGGCCGATCCCGA